>NZ_JAUZDX010000011.1 GCF_030704685.1 Acidovorax sp. A1169 | reverse complement strand
TTGACCGGAGCTGCCTCGAAGAGGGTGCGCAGTTAGTTCTTCGGCGTCACCCCAGGACCGAGCATCGCAGGCTGCCCCACTCGCCCGCCAGGGCGAGTGGGGACACGGGCAGCGGGGTCGCCTTTCTTTGGGGTACCTTTCTTTGGCGACTCAAAGAAAGGTACCTCGGCCGCCGGGCCGAGACCCGGCCTCCGCCCTCAGAAAAGCACAGAAGCAACCACCATCACAACATCAGGCCTTGCTGAAGTCAGGCTTGCGCTTTTCCATGAACGCCGAAAACGCCTCCCGCGCAGCAGGCTCGCGCAGCATGCGCCCAAAGCTGGCGCCCTCTTCCGCCATGCGCTCCAGCACCGGCTGAATCTGCCCCTTCTTCATCAACCGCTTGGTCTCGATCAAGGCCGACAAGGGCTTGGCAGCCAGCTTCTTCGCCTGCGCCTGCGCGATGCCATTGCACTCCGTAGGCGGCACCACGCGGTTCACCAGACCCACTTCCAGCGCAGCCTCGGCCATGAAGGGCTCGCCCAGCAGCAACGCCTCGGCCGCACGGTGGTAACCCATCATCTGCGGCACCAGCAGGCTCGACGCCGCTTCGGGGCACAGGCCAAGGTTCACGAAGGGCATGGAGAACGCGGCGTTGTCACCTGCATAGACCAGGTCGCAATGGAACAACATGGTCGTGCCGATGCCCACGGCCGGACCGCAGACGGATGCGATGACGGGCTTGGGGAACGCGGCAATGCCATGCAGGAAGCGGAACACCGGCGAATCCTGCGTGGCCGGCGGCTGTTGCAAGAAGTCGCCGATGTCGTTGCCCGCGCTGAAGATCGCCACATCGCCCTGGAACACCACCACGCGCACGGCGGCGTCCGCTTCGGCCGCAACCAGCGCATCGGCCATGGCCGCGTACATGGTGGTGGTGATGGAGTTTTTCTTGTCCACCCGGTTGAAGGTGATGGTGGTGACACCGGCTTCGGTGTGGACGAGGATGTCTTGGGTGGATGCAGTCATGGCGGGAATCTCGGGGTTTGGGATGAATGGGGCATCGAAGGACGGATGCGGGCGCAGGATGCTAACGCCCCCTGCCCGCCTTGCATCCATCATTCCTTGTAGTAAACGATCTGGTGGCTCGTGGCCAGCATGGTGCCGGCCTCGTTCCACAGCTGGGCGGTCTGGTCGAAGAAGCCGTTGCGGAACTCCTGGCCGCGCGCCTGGCCCAGCAGGTGGCCGGTGCCGGTGGCTTGCAATTGCTCCGAACTGGCGTGGAAATACACGGTGATGGACACCGTGCCCGCCGGCACGCGGCGTGCGCGGCGCAGCCAGACGCGCGGGTAGAACACATCGGCCAGGGCGGCGAGCGACAGAAAATCAAGCGGCCGCGGTGGCGCATCACGCATCCACAGCTGCGTGGTGCTGTGATCGCCGCTGCCATCCCAGGTGTTGGGGATGGGACCTTTCAACGGGCGCATTTCATAGCGATTGATCCACTCCACCCCTTGCCGGGCAATGGGCGCCAGCTCGCCGGGCGGCGTCACCTCGGGCATGGGCAGATCGCCCACGCTCCAGGTCTCGCGGCGCACGGCTGTCACCGCCGTGCCGGTGGTGGTGACCACCAGCGCACCCTCGGCATCGGCTTGCAGGATGGACAGTGTCCAGTGCTGGGTGGAGCGGTTGGTGCGCACGGGCACGGCCTGGATGGTGAAGGCGCCCTCCACCAAGGCCCCCGCGTAGTTGACCGTGAGCGACAGGGGATCGCCCAGCCGGTCCGGGTGCAGCAGGATGGCCTTGAGCAGGCTGGCCGCCGTGATGCCGCCAAACGGACCGACCATGTTCCAGTAACCGGGGTGGGTCTGACCCTGGTACTGCCCCGGGGCATCACCGCTGGTGGACAGCTGCAGCGCTTCGTCGAGCGGGTGGCGGTGTTGGTCGGCGGGTGTTGCCGAAGCGTCGTCGCTGACGTGCGGGGTCTTGGTGCTGGTCATGCGCTGAGTGTGCCGCGAATTACGGGACTACACCGTCGTGCCGGTGACTGTGGCCGCACCCAGCCCCGCCAGCAAGGCCGCCGCCGCGCGCGGCCACAGGCTGCTGCTAAACTGGTCGCGAAAGAAACCGAAATGCCCGATGCGGCGCACCTGCAGATCCGCCGGGGTGATGCTCTCCACCCGGCGTTCGGTGTTGGCATACAGGTTGACCAGGTTGTGCGTGCCGCGCAGCGTCATGAGTTCGTCGTCGCTCATCGACAGGGCCAGCACCGGAAAGCGCACGGCCCCGTAGCTCTGTGCCACGGCAGTACCTTCGGCCCCCACACTGTAGGCCGGGTGCAGGCACCAGCGGCGCCATTGCAGGATCACGCCGGCCGGCAGGTCGCCGACCTTCTTGAGCGTGCGACCCGGAAAATAACCGCACAGCCGCGTGGCCAGCGGCACCAGCACCCACCAGAAATACGGAACGATGCGCTTGAGCTGCGGCGCATTGTCGCGCCAGTACCCACTGCCCGCCGCCACGCTCAGCAGCCCATCGACCTGCCCCGGGTTGCGCAGCAACCCTGGCAACTGCGCCCCCAGGCTGTGCCCCAGCAGGTACAGCGGCGACGCAGGCAGCGCCGCCTTGGCAGCCGAAATCACGGCCTCGTAGTCCTGCGCCCAGTCGAACAGATCCGCCTTCACGGCCCGCATGGGACCCTGCAGCGAATCCCCATGCCCCCGGTAGTCGAACGTCGTGACCCGAAACCCCTGCTGCGCCAACCAGCGCGCAAACGCTTCATAAAACCCCTGCCGCACCCCCATGGCCCCGCCAATCACGACGCTGGCGCGAACGGCAACACTGCCCTCAGGCTCGTACACGCGCAGCGCCAACGGCACCCCGCCAACCACCTGCAAAGTCTGCTTGTCCATGCCTGTCTCCTGTGAGGACCGATCTGCGCCGGTTCAATGGAAAACACTTCAAACAACGTGCTCTTCAACCCCGCCCTCAAGGGCGTAGCGAGCGGTCTTCAGGCTAGGCGGACGGAGCACAGCAACCGGAACGTACTTGCGGTACGTGAGGATTGCGAGCACCGCCCAACGACGCATGAAGGCCGCTCGGTAGCCAGCCAACCATCAAACGGATTCGAAGATGCCGGCGGCGCCTTGTCCCATGCCTACGCACATGGTCACCATGCCGTACTTGAGCTTGTTGCGCTTGAGCGCATGCACCACCGTGGCCGACCGGATCGCACCCGTCGCCCCCAGCGGATGGCCCAGCGCAATCGCGCCCCCCATCGGGTTGACCTTCGATGCATCGAGCCCCAGCGTGTTCATCACCGCCAGCGACTGCGCCGCAAAGGCTTCGTTCAGTTCGAACCAGTCGATGTCCTCGTGCTTGAGGCCGGCGTAGCGCAGCGCCGCAGGAATCGCCTCGATCGGGCCGATGCCCATGATGTGCGGCGGCACGCCCTTGGCGGCATAGCTCACGAAGCGCGCCAGCGGCGTCAGGCCGAAGCGCTTGACGGCGGCCTCGCTGGCCAGGATCAGCGCACCGGCGCCGTCGCTGGTCTGCGAGCTGTTGCCGGCGGTTACGGAGCCGCGCGCGGCGAACACCGTCTTCAGCTTGGCCAGGCCTTCGAGCGTGGTGTCGGGGCGGGCGCCCTCGTCCAGGCTCACGGTGCGGCTCTTGGCAATCGACTCGCCGGTTTCGAGGTTGGCCGTGCGGTCGGTCACTTCGATGGGCGTGATTTCGTCGGCGAAGTAGCCCGCTTTCTGCGCGGCCAGGGCCTTCAGGTGCGACTGCAGCGCGAATTCGTCCTGCGCGTCGCGGCCGACCTTCCACTGCTGGGCGACCTTTTCGGCCGTGAGGCCCATGCCATAGGCAATGCCAACGTCGCCTTCGCGCTCGAAGATCGAGGGCGACAGCGAGGGCGAGTTGCCCATCATGGGCACCATGCTCATGCTTTCCACGCCGGCCGCGATCATCACGTCGGCCTCGCCCACGCGGATGCGGTCTGCCGCCATCTGCACGGCCGACAGGCCCGATGCGCAAAAGCGGTTGACGGTGATACCGCCCACGCTGGTGGGCAGGCCGGCCAGCACGGCGCCGATGCGCGCGACGTTCAGCCCCTGCTGGGCTTCGGGGATCGCGCAGCCGCAGATGATGTCCTCGATGGCCTTGGGATCAAGGCCGGGCACTGCTGCCAGCGCTGCCTTGAGCGTGGTCGCCAGCAGGTCATCAGGCCGGGTGTTGCGGAAGAAACCGCGGTGCGAACGCCCGATGGGCGTGCGCGTGGCAGCAACGATATAGGCTTCCTGGACTTGTTTGGCCATGGTGGTGAAACTCCTTCAATTCTTGGCTGGGCGGCTGGAGGATGGAATCCAGGCCCAGGTAAATGCACATTCGACCGGCTCGGCGCCGGCCTCATCGGTCACGGTGACGGTGACCTGAACCTCGCCCTTGTCGCTGGCCTGCATCGCAGCACGCTGCTCTGCCGTGAGCACGGCCACGGCCTTGAGGCCGCCCGTGGCGCGCTTGCGAAAGGCCATGCGGAGCTCCTTGGCCAGCGGGATGCAGTCGTCGCGCACGTTCATGCCCACGACCATGCCGGTGGCCGTCTCGGCCAGCAGGTTCATGGCCGAGGCATGCACGCCACCGATGTGGTTCTGCACCCGGTGATCGTTGGCCAGGTGCACCTCGACCCGTTCGGGCGTGAGCGACACGAACTTCACCCCGGCCGTACCCGTGAAGGGCACTGCGCGGCGCAGGATGATGTTCTGCACGAAACCGCGCATGAAGGCCGGGGCTTCGTCCAGCCGCATCAGCGAGCGCTGCAGCTTATTCGGGGGGCGGGTAGCGTCGTTCATGGAGACGGCCGGTCAGTTGCGCACGGGCTTGCCTGTGGACAGCATCCCGAGGATGCGCTCCTGCGTCTTGGGGTGCTCGATGAGCGCGCAGAACGCCTTGCGCTCCAGGGTCATCAGGTACTCCTCGCTCACCAGGGTGCCGGCATCCACGTCGCCGCCGCAGACCACTTCGGCGATCAGGCCGGCGATATGGAAGTCGTGCTGGCTGATGAAGCCGCCGTCGCGCATGTTGACCAGCGAGCCCTTGATGGTGGCGATGCCGCTGCGGCCGACCACCGGGAACAAGCGCTTGGCGGGCGCACGCCAGCCGCCCTTGGCCAGGGACTTGGCCTCGTTGATGGCCACGAACAGCAGCTCGTCCTTGTGCGGCACGATCACGTCGCTGTCGAGCAGGTAGCCGAGCTTGCGCGATTCGAGCGCGCTGGTGCCCACCTTGGCCATGGCCGCAGCCGTGAAGCCTTCGGTCAGGAAGGGCAGGATGTCCTTGCCCGTGGAGGTGGCGGCGTTCTCGGCCGCGCGGCGGGCGATGTAGGTCAGGCCGCCAGCGCCGGGCACCAGGCCCACGCCGACTTCGACCAGGCCGATGTAGCTTTCCATGTGCACCACGCGGCGGGCCGAATGCACGGCCAGCTCACAGCCACCGCCCAGCGCCAGGCCGCGCACGGCGGCCACAACGGGCACGTTGGCGTAGCGGATGCGCAGCATGGTGTTCTGCAGTTCCGCTTCGGCGCCTTCGATGGCGCTCACGCCGGCCACCATGAAGGCGGGCAGCATGGCCTGCAAGTCGGCACCGGCGCTGAAGGGCTCGTCGCCCGACCAGATCACCACGCCTTCGTAATCCTTCTCGGCGATGTCCACGGCCTGGGCCAGGCCTTCGGCCACGTCGGGGCTGATGGCATGCATCTTGGTCTTGATGCTGGCGATCACGATGCCGGTACCGGGCGCGCGGTCGGCGCCTTCCAGCGTCCACAGGCGGATGGCGTCGTCCTCATGCAGCGTGGTGCCGGTGGTGGCGAAGTCGGGCAACGCTTCTCCGAGCAGCTTCTCGGGGAAGTGCTGGCGCTCGTACACCGGCAGCGCGCGGCGCGCGATGAACTTCTTCGCCGATGCGCTCCACGATCCCTGGGCGGTGTGCACGCCACCGGCCTCCGCCACGGGGCCCTTGAACACCCACTCGGGCAGCGGCGCCTTGGACAGGGCCTTGCCGGCGTCGATGTCCTCCTGGATCATCTTCGCCACGTCGAGCCAGCCGGCTTCCTGCCAGAGCTCGAAGGGGCCTTGCTTCATGCCGAAGCCCCAGCGCATGGCCTGGTCCACGTCGCGCGCATTGTCGGCGATGGTGCCAAGATGCACGGCGGCGTAGTGGAAGCTGTTGCGCAGGATGGCCCAGAGGAACTGGCCCTGCGCGCCTTCGGCATTGCGCAGCAAGCGCAGGCGCTCGGCTGCGGGCTTCCTGAGCATGCGGCCGTACACCTCGTCGGCCTTCTGGCCGCCGGGCACGTACTCTTCGCTCTCCAGGTCAAAGCGCAACACATCGCGCCCGACCTTCTTGTAGAAGCCGGCCTTGGCCTTCTGGCCGAGGTTTCCCAGTTCGAGCAGCTTCTTGAGCACGGCGGGCGTGCCGAAGCTGGCGTAGAACGGGTCGCTCTTGTCGTCCAGGTTGTCCTGCAGCGTCTTGATGACGTGGGCCATGGTGTCGAGGCCCACCACGTCGGCGGTGCGGAAGGTGCCGCTCGACGCGCGGCCAAGCTTCTTGCCCGTGAGGTCGTCCACCACGTCGTAGGTCAGGCCGAAGTTCTCGACTTCTTTCATGGTCGCCAGCATGCCGGCGATGCCCACGCGGTTGGCCACGAAGTTGGGCGTGTCGTGGGCGCGCACCACGCCCTTGCCCAGGCCGCTGGTGACGAAGGCTTCGAGCTGGTCGAGCACTTCGGGAGAGGTCGTGGGCGTGTTGATCAGCTCCACCAGCACCATGTAGCGCGGTGGGTTGAAGAAGTGGATGCCGCAAAAGCGCGGCTTGATGCTCTCGGGCAGCGCTTCGGACAGCTTGGTGATCGATAGCCCCGAAGTGTTCGATGCCACGATGGCATGCGGCGCGACGAAGGGCGCGATCTTCTTGTACAGGTCGAGCTTCCAGTCCATGCGCTCGGCGATGGCCTCGATGATGAGGTCACAGTCGCGCAGTTGCTCCAGGTGCTCTTCGTAGTTCGCCTGGCCGATCAGGGCGGCGTCGTCCGTCACGCCCAGGGGCGAGGGCTTGAGCTTCTTGAGTCCTTCGACGGCACGGGTGACGATGCCGTTCTTCGGGCCTTCCTTGGCCGGCAGGTCGAACAGCACCACAGGCACCTTGACGTTGACCAGGTGCGCAGCGATCTGCGCGCCCATCACGCCCGCGCCCAGCACGGCGACTTTCTTCACTTGGAATCTTGACATCGGTATTTCTCCTGGAGGGCGGCAGCGTCGTGGCGCCTCCGTTGTTGCACACGCCGGCAGGAGCCGGTACGTGCGGTTTTCTTTCTTTGCTTACTGGACCCGCACCCAGGTCTGCGTGCGGCCGAAGGGGCCGATGGAGCCGCGCACCTCGAGCTTCTTGCCGCCCTCGATAGGCGCCATGCGCAGCGTGTAGTTGCGGCCGTTCTCGGGGTCGAGAATCTTGCCGCCCTCCCACACGTCCTTACCCTCGGCCTTCTTCGCGCCGCGAATCAGCTCCAGGCCCAGCAGCGGCTTGCCCTTGCGGTCATCGCTGCACTCCGCGCACACCTCGTCGGGCTTGGCGTCCTTGGCCAGGCGCTTTTCGAGCACGCCGGTCAGGGCACCGCCACCCCCATCGCGGATGCGGATCTCGGCCTTGGCCTCGCCGGTTTTGTCGTCAACGTTGCGCCACAGGCCTTCGGGCGTCATCTGCGCCCAGGCCGGTGCTGCAAGGGCGACGAATGCAAGGGCGGCTGTTGCTGCTTTGTACATGGACGCTGCTCCGTGGTTCAAGGGGTCGGGATCCGCAAGCCAGCGGCTCAGGCCAGGGCCAGGTCGGTGTCCATCAACACCTTGCTGCCGGCGCGGGCCGTGCGCATCAGCGTCGCCGTCTCGGGGAAGAGCTTGGCGAAGTAGAAGCGCGCGGTCTGCAGCTTGGCCTGGTAGAACGGGTCGGTGTTGCCGGCCGCGATCTCGCGCAGGGCGACCTGGGCCATGCGGGCGAACAGGTAGCCGAAGACCAGGTGGCCGGCTACGCGCAGGTAGTCCACGGCGGCGGCGCCCACTTCGTCGGGGTTCTGCAGGCCCTTGAAGCCGATCTCGGTGGTGAACTTGGTCATCTGGTCGGCCAGGTAGGCGACCGGGTTGATGAACTCCGCCATCTTCTCGTTGACACCCTCTTCTTCCACCAGGGCGCCGACGAGCTTGCCGAACTTGCGCAGCGTGGCACCATTGTTGCCCAGGATCTTGCGACCCAGCAGGTCCAGCGACTGGATGGTGTTGGTGCCTTCATAGATCATGTTGATGCGGTTGTCGCGCACGTACTGCTCCATGCCCCATTCCTTGATGAAGCCATGGCCGCCGAAGACCTGCATGCACGCATTGGTGGCGATGTGGCCGTTGTCGGTGATGAAGGCTTTGACGATAGGCGTGAGCAGGGCCACGAGTTCCTCGGAGTCCTTGCGCACCTTCTCGTCGGCGTGGCCATGGGCCTTGTCCAGCAGCAGCGTGCAGAAGATCTGCAGCGCACGGCCACCTTCGGCATAGGCCTTGGCAGTGAGCAGCATCTTGCGCACGTCGGGGTGCACGATGATCGGGTCGGCGTCCTTGTCCTTGGCCTTGGTGCCCGACAGGCTGCGCATCTGGATGCGGTCCTTGGCGTAGGCCAGCGCGTTTTGGTAGGCCACTTCGGTCAGGCCCAGCGACTGGTTGCCCACGCCCAGGCGGGCGGCGTTCATCATCACGAACATGGCGGCCAGGCCCTTGTTGGGCTGGCCCACCAGGGTACCGACGGCGCCATCGATGGCGATCTGCGCCGTGGCGTTGCCGTGGATGCCCATCTTGTGCTCCAGGCCGGTGCAGAAGATCGGGTTGCGCTCGCCCAGCGAGCCATCGGCATTGATGTTGAACTTGGGCACCACGAACAGGCTGATGCCCTTGCTGCCCTTGGGCGCATCGGGCAGGCGGGCCAGCACCAGGTGGACGATGTTGGCGGCCATGTCGTGCTCGCCGGCCGAGATGAAGATCTTGTTGCCGGTGATCTTGTAGCTGCCGTCGGCCAGGGGTTCGGCCTTGGTGCGCAGCAGGCCCAGGTCGGTACCGCAGTGGGGTTCGGTCAGGCACATGGTGCCGGTCCACTCGCCGCTGGTGAGCTTGGGCAGGTACAGGGCCTTTTGCGCGTCGGTGCCATGCGCGTGCAGTGCCTCATAGGCGCCGTGCGACAGGCCCGGGTACATGGTCCAGGCCTGGTTGGCCGAGTTCATCATCTCGTACAGGCACTGGTTGAGCACGAAGGGCAGGCCCTGGCCGCTGTAGGCGGGGTCGCAGGAAAGAGCCGCCCAGCCGCCTTCGACGTACTTGGCGTAGGCGTCCTTGAAGCCCGTAGGGGTCTTCACCTCATGCGTGGCCTTGTCCAGCACGCAGCCTTCGGTGTCGCCACTGATGTTGAGCGGGAAGATTACCTCGGCAGCGAACTTGCCGGCTTCTTCGATCACGGCATTGATGGTGTCCACATCCACCTCGGCATGGGCCGGCAGGGCCTTCAGTTCGTCACTGACCTTGAGCACTTCGTGCATGACGAATTGCATGTCGCGCAGGGGCGGCGTATAGCTGGGCATGGGGGTTACTCCTTGGATATGGTGGTTTGGTTGGAAACTTTGCGGCGTGCCGCAGCGGGTGCTGCGGCCACAGGTGCGGATGCCTGCGCGCTGTAGCGCGCCAGGATGTTGCGAAAGCCCGTGACGGAGCGCGCCATGGAGCCGGGGGTTCGCAGAAAGCGCGCCTCGTAGTGCAGCGCGAGGATCAGGCCGTGGATCTCGAAGAGCATCTGCTCCTCATTGGTCTCGGAGCGCAGTTCACCGCACTCCTTGCACTGTTCGATGGCCCGGCGCATGGCGGCCAGCCAGGTGAGGACCGAGCTGGCCAGCGCGTCGCGCACGGGGCCGTTGCGGTCATCGAACTCGACCGCACCGCTGATGTAGATGCAGCCCGAATCGATCTCGATCGAGGTGCGCTTCATCCAGTTGTCGAACAATGCACTCAGGCGCGCCACGCCGCGCGGCGCCGACATGGCGGGGTAGAACACTTCCTGCTCGAAGCGCGTGTGGTATTCGCGGATGACGGAGATCTGCAACTCCTCGCGCGAGCCGAAGTGGGCGAACACGCCCGACTTGCTCATGCCCGTCACGTCGGCAAGGGCGCCAATCGACAGCCCTTCAAGCCCGATGTGCGTGGCCAGACCCAGCGCTGCCTCGACGATTACCGCCTTGGTATGCTGGCCTTTTTGCAGGGCGCGCCCCGTACCGCTGCGAGCGCGGGGGATGCGGGTGACCGCAGGAGAGTCGGAGGTGGCGGGCATGCGTGCAAATAAAAACGAACGTTCGTACTATTCTGCAGCAAATTCGCCCCACCGCCAAAAGCCTCTCCAAAAATAGGGAGACCGCACCAAAACTCTGTTGCACCGCAGCGACCTGCGGGTGCTGCGCCACTGGCGCTTACTTCTGGATCATCAGCGCCAGGCTGGCGTCCAGGTGTTCGGTGGGCATGCGGCGAAAGCCCGAGCGTGCATAGCGCTGCAGGCGCCCCAGCGCAAATGCGGTGAGCACGCTGGCGGCCACCTGGGCATCGACTGTGGGCGTGGCGGATGCTGCGCTGGCCGGCCGCAGGCACTGGCGCAGCGTGGACTCAATGCGGTCGAAGAACTGGTTCATGCGCTGCTGCAGGCGCTCGTGCTCGAACACCAGGGCATCGCCCACCATCACGCGCACCATGCCCGGATTGCGCTCGCCGAACTGCAAAATCACCGCGACGATACGGGCCGTCTGGCGCAGGCCCACTTCGGCCGGCTGGTCCGGATCGGGCACGTCGCGACCCGTGATCTGCTGCACGAGCGTGAACACGGACTGCTCGATGAAATCGATCAGTCCTTCGAACATCTGCGCCTTGCTGGCGAAATGGCGGTACAGCGCGGCCTCGCTGACGGACAGGCGTGCCGCCAGTGCGGCGGTGGTGATGCGCTCCGCCCCTGGCTGCTCCAGCATGGTGGCCAGCATTTGCAGGATCTGCACCCGGCGCTCGCCGGGCTTGGGCCGCTTGCGCGCGGCAGGGCTGTCCCCTGCATCGGCGGTGCTGGCTGGCTCGGGAGGCGTGAAAAGATCGGACATGCGCAAAGAGGGAGTGAGTACGCCCCGGGGCTGGCAGCCCCAGAGCCCTGGGGCCTGTGGTCCCCACCACCTGGAACGCATGCCGGGGTAACAGCATGCCCAGTCTGCGGCAGGGCGTAAATCATGTGTGGAAATGATTCTCGCACAGCCCCTGGGGAGCCCCAGGCAAGCAGCCCCGCTAGAGCGGAAACACCACAGTCACCACCAGGCCACGGCCCTGCGCGCCGGTGCTCAGGGTCAGCGAGGCGCGGTGTACGCGGGCAATCTCGTCGGCGATCGCCAGGCCCAGGCCCGTGCCCTCCCCCACCGTACCCGGCACCCGGTAAAAACGCTGCATCACCCGGGTGCGCTCGGCATCGGGCACGCCGGGGCCATCGTCCTCCACCTGCAGGAAAACGCGCGGCGGCCCGCTCTTGCCCTGGCGCATGCCGCAGCGGATCGTGACGATGCCCGAGGGCGGGGTGTACTTGATGGCGTTGTCCACCAGGTTGGACAGCAGCTCGCGCAGCAGCCAGCCGTGGCCCGTGACATGCACGGGCTGGACCTCGATCCCCAGGTCCAGCCCTTTGCCGGTGGCGGGGTCGAGAAAGGTTTCGAGCAGGGTCTCGCACAGGTCCTTGAGGTCCACGCGCTGGGGCTGCTGGGCGTCGAGGCTGCGCGCGTCGGCACGCGACAGGGCGAGCAACTGGTGCGCCAGCTGCGAGGTGCGGCGCGTGGCGTTGCGCAGCTTCTCGATCTGGTCCACGCCCAGCACGATGGCGCCCTGGGTGCGGCCATCGGTGGAAACGGGGCCTTTCTTGTCCAGGCCGGAAGACGGCTGCCGCTGGGGCGCAGCCGCCTTGGCCATCATGGCCCAGGCCTCGACCTGGGCCTGTAGGCCTGCGAGCGGCGTGCGCAGCTGGTGTGCTGCGTCGGCAACGAAGCGGCGCTGCCCTTCGGCCTGGGCATTGACCAGCGCGAACAAGCGATTGAGCGAGTGCACGAGTGGCCGCACCTCGGACGGCGACGAGGCTTCGTCGATGGGGCTCAGGTCGCGCGGCGAGCGGTGCTCCACGGCTTCGGCCAGGTCCACCAGCGGCTTGAAGGCCTGGCGCACGGCCCAGTGGATGGCCAGCGCGGCGGCGGCCACCAGCACCAGATTGGGCAGCAGCACGCGCAGCAGCAACTGCTGGGCCCACTGCTGGCGCGGGTCGGAACCATCGGCCAGGGCCACCACCATCTCGCCGGCACCCGTGCGCCCGCGCTGCACGGCCACCCGGTAGGTCACGCCGCCGTACTCCATGCTGTGGAACTCGGGCGCCAGGGTGGTCGGCACGGCGCTGTGCACCCAGTCGTCGCCCAGCAGCAGCTTGCCCGAAGGGTCGCGCACGCTGTAGCCCGAGAAGCCGGCGTTCTGGCGCAGGAAGTCCTCCAGCGGCGGGGCCAGCAGCAGCAGGGGCGGATCGTTGTCGCGGATGGCCGGGGCCAGCACCGAATCGGACAGGGCGGGCAACAGGCGCAGCAGGCGCTGGTCGTGCTGGCCGGCAGCCTCGTCCGCCGACCGGTAGTCCAGCCAGACGCCAATGGTCGCCAGCACGCACAGGGGCAGCACCAGCAGCAGCAGCAAGCGGTTGCGCAGGTCTGAGGTCATGGCACGCAGCCCGGGCCGTCGCGCAGGTGGGGTCCGGGGTTCCATGGTCAGGGCAGCGCCAAGAAAAAAAGGGTTCAGCCGGCCTGGAGTTCGAGCCGGTAACCGAACCCCCGGATGGAGCGCAGCGCCACGCCATGCGGCTCCAGCTTGCCGCGCAGGCGGGATACATACACCTCGACCGCGTTGGGCGTGATCTCCTTGTCCCAGCCGGTGAGCGCCTGCAGCAGCTTGTCCTTGCTGGCAGGCTTGGGCGCATTGATGAGCAGGTATTCGAGCACCGTCCATTCGCGCGGACCGAGTTCGATCACCTGCTCACCGGTATCGGATCGAATGCTGGCACGCCGGCCTGCCGTGTCGAGCTCCAGGGGCCCGAAGCTGAGCACGGCGGTGGTGGCAGCCTGCGAACGGCGCAGCAGGGCCCGCAGCCGCGCCAGCAGCTCGGGCAGTTCGAAGGGCTTGACCATGTAGTCGTCGGCCCCCAGGTCCAGGCCCTGTACGCGGTCATGCAAGGCATCGCGCGCAGTGAGTATCAGCACCGGCATCGACGGACTGGCCATGTCCGGGCGGCGCAGGCGCCGCGTGAGCTCAAGCCCGTCCATGGCCGGCAGGCCGATGTCGATGATGGCGGCATCGAAGGATTCGACGCGCAGCACCTCTTCGGCGCGCTCGCCGCTGCCAACCCAATCGACCGCATAGCCGGCATCGGACAGCCCCAGCTTGATGCCGCTGGCCACCATCACGTCGTCTTCGACCAGCAGCAGTCTCATGCCGTCACCAGGATCATCAATGGCTGCGGATCATCGTGCCGTAGGCCTGGTCAGTCAGGATTTCGAGCAGCATGGCATGGGGTACGCGACCGTCGATGATGTGCACGGCGTGAACACCCGCCTTGGCCGCGTCCAGCGCGCCGGCGATCTTGGGCAGCATGCCGCCGGAGATGGTGCCATCGGCAAACAGGGCATCGATCTCGCGCGCCGTCAGGTCGGTGAGCAGCTTGCCCTGCTTGTCCAGCACACCGGGGGTGTTGGTCAGGAGCATCAGCTTCTCGGCCTGGAGCACGGTGGCCAGCTTGCTGGCGACCACGTCGGCATTGATGTTGTAGCTCTCGTTGTTTTCGCCGAAGCCGATGGGGCTGATCACGGGGATGAAAGCATCGTCCTGCAGCGCCTTGACCACGCTGGGGTCGATGGAGAGGATGTCGCCCACCTGGCCCACGTCATGCTCGATGCTCGGGTCCTTGGTATCGAGCAGTTTGAGCTTCTGTGCGCGGATCATGCCTCCATCGCGCCCCGTGAGACCCACGGCCTTGCCGCCGGCCTGGTTGATAAGGCCCACGATGTCCTGCTGCACTTCGCCGGCCAGCACCCACTCCACCACTTCCATGGTTTCGGCGTCGGTCACGCGCATGCCCTGGATGAACTCGCCCTTCTTGCCCAGGCGGTTCAGGGCCGTCTCGATCTGTGGGCCGCCACCGTGCACCACCACAGGGTTCATGCCCACGAGCTTGAGCAGCACCACGTCTTCGGCGAAGTCGGCCTGCAGGGCCGGGTCGGTCATGGCGTTGCCGCCGTACTTGATGACAATGGTCTTGCCATGGAACTTGCGGATATAGGGCAGCGCCTGGGCCAGTATTTCAGCCTTGTCGCGGGGCGCAATCGAGAGAAGATCGGTCATGGGGCGTGCCATCAAGAGAAAACGAGGATGCGCAAATTGTGCCGCATTCGCGGGCAGGTCTTGCAAGCATTACCCGCGGATTCCGTTGTCCAATGCGTAGTCCACCGTCACAGCCTTTGAAACTGGCATGTCCCGAGCCAGTGCTCCCGCGCAAGGGCCGCCCCGCCGCGCTGGGAGCGTCCCCCTCCCGCATTGCGCAGCAATGCGAGAGAGGGGCTGAGGGCCGCGGCTCCAAGCCTGCCTGCGCAGGTTTGGACGTGCCCGAAGAGCCACCGTCTCTGGCGGTGACACCGAGGTGCGAAGCGACTCAGGGGGTGCTCACCTGCGTAACCAGTCAGGTACCTTGAAGCGCACGATGGCCAGGTACGCCACCACGTAGCTGATGACGAAAAGCCAGCAGAAACCCATCAGCACCAATGTGTTGTTCCAGAACAGGATGGCGGGCACCACGGTGAGCAGCGTGAAGCCCCACAGGTAGGGCGAGGTGCGGTTGTTGCGCATGAGCACGCGGCGCGACTCGTCGTCGTGGAAAACGCCGCGCACAATGCGCCGGTAGATCAGCTGATGGAAATGCAGGGCGTCGGCCACCCCGGGCGAGACGCCGCGCACCGCCTTGCGGTAGATCGAGAACACGGTCTCCCAGACCGGGTAGATCAAGAGCAGCATGGGGAACCAGGGAGAGACATCGGCATTGCGCTGTACCAGGGAGATACTGGCCAGGGCAATGACGACGCCCCATACATAGGCCCCGCCATCGCCGGCAAACAGCATGCCTCGCGGGTAGTTCCACACCAGAAAGCCCCCCGTGGCGGCTGCGGTCGTGACCAGCAGCGCCGCCAGGGAGCGGTCCCCCACCTGCAGGGCCACGTGGGCCAGGGCCAGGCAGACAATGATGGCGACCATGCCGGCCAGGCCGTTGTAGCCGTCGATGATGTTGAAGGCGTGGGGCAGGCCCGCCACGGCCAGCACCACAATGGCCAGGCCCAGCCAGGGGCAGGCCGACAGCAGCATGTCGACCCAGGGCAGGCCGATGCGGGGAACGGAAAGATCCAGCAGGAAGATGGCCAGGACCCCCGAGGCGCCAGTCAGCGCCAGGCGGTAGCGCACGGCCAGCCGCTGGGTCATGTCCTCGGCAATGCCGCCGAGCACGGCGGGCAAGAGCACCAGCAACCAGCTGCCAACCCACCAACCGAGCCGCAGGGAACCGGGGTCGCCCAGGAAAGACTGCAGCATGCCCAGGCCCCAGGCGCTTGCCAAGCCCAGCAGCAAGGCTGCGCCCCCCAACCGCGGTACGTCCCCCATGTGAAAGCGCTGGGGCATGCCATTGCCGTACGCAGATGCATGACCCCGCACCCAGCGTACGACGAACCCTGCAGCCATCGCCGCCACCAGAAAACCCACCACAGACAACCAGATCATGAGGCGCCAATCGTAACTGCAGGGACCGTGTCGTTGCGTAACCTCATGTACCCCGGCGTGCCGCCGGTCACACAATCCGTCCGGGCATCACACAATAGAAATGCGTCTCGCTTCCAATGAGGCACGCCGCGAACGACCTCGCTCACTCGCCAGGGAAGGCAGGCAAGCGAGGCATTTGCGGGGCTACGGCTGCGGGTCAGAGGGCCAGCCAGGCATTGATTTCCGATACGCTGGCCGCACGCTCGTCCCCCGCCAGGGATTGCAGGCGCAGGCGGGAGGCCACGTACAGATAGCGGGCCTGGGCCAGATCGCGCAGCGCCGTGGTCTTTTGCTGCTCGGCGTTCAACACGTCGAGCGTGGTGCGGGCGCCGGCCTTGAACGACATCTGGTTGGACAGCACGGCCTGCTCGGCCGAGCGCACGGCCTGCTCCAGGGCGCTGATGCGCAGCACGCCCTCGGTCATGCCGCGAAACTCGCGGTGCACCCGTACGCTCAGGTCCAGGCGCGTGGCCTCCAGCAGCTCACGGGCCCGCTCGGCACTGGCGACGGCCTGGCGCACGGTGGAGTTGACATAGCCACCGGCATAGATCGGAACGGTCAGTTGCAGGCCTATGGACTTGTTGTCATAGCGCGAATTCACGTTGGTCACGCTGTCGCTGCTGTTGCGCGACCACTGCGCCACCGCATCCAGCGTAGGCTTGTGCCCGGCCTTGGCCTTGTCTATCTCGAAGGTCGAGGCCTCCAGCCGGGCGCGCAGGGCCTTCACGTCAGGGCTGGCCTGCTCGGCACGGGCAATCCAGTCTTCCACCAGGCTGGGGGTAGGCGCCCCGGGGGTGAAACGCGCCAGATCCAGCCGCGCGAGGGTGCCCAAAGGCTGCCCCGTGATGGTCTCCAGCTTGCGACGGGTGAATTCCACGTTCTGCTGGACTTCGAGCTCCTGCGCATAGGTCAGGTCCAGCCGGGCCTGGGCCTCGTCGATGTCGGTGCGCGTGCCACTACCGGCCGCAAAGCCCTTCTTGGCCGCATCGAGCTGGGTGGTGTAGGTGCTCTTCTGCGAGCTGACAAGAGCGAGTTGCTCCTCGGCCAGCAGGGCTTCGAAGTAGGCTTCGCCCACACGCACCACGAGGCTCTGCTCCGCGCTTTCCAGCGTGGCATCCGCATCCTTCACCAGCGCCTCGGCCTGCTTGACCAGCGCGCCGATGAACGGGCGGTACAGCGGCTGGCGAATGGTCAGCCCCTGGTTGCCGCTGTAGTACTTGTTCTCCGTGGTGACGGGTTGACCCAGAACGTTCTGGGTATCGCTGGTGAGGTCGTTCTTGTTGCGACCCGCTGAGAAAGAGACGTTGGGTAGCCGCTGCGCTTTTGCCTGGGGCAGTTGCTCGCGGTTGGCATCGGCCGCGGCACGCGAGGAGCGGATGGTCGCATCATTGGCCAGCGCGGCTTCATAGGCCTGGCGAAGGTCGATGGACCAGGCGGGCGCGGCCGCCAGCAGCCCGGCCACGGCAGCGGCCATGCAGGTCAGGCGGGATGCATATCCGCGCCGGGCGCTGCCCGCAGGCAGGATGGCATATTGCAAAGTCATTGCATCACTCCTCGGTCATGGACGCCGCCAGCCGCTTGGTCAGCGGGTGCAGCAGGTAGGTCAGCATCGAGCGTTCGCCGGTCTTGAAGATGACTTCCACGGGCATGCCCGGTTGCAACTGGCGCTTGCCCAACTTCTTCATGCCTTCCGGCGTCACCTGGATGCGCGCCAGGTAGTAGCTCACATTGGTCTGCGGCTCGACCAGCAGGTCGGCGGAGATGGACACCACCTTGCCGTCCACCACCAACTGGGGCGAGTGGGCGAAGGAAGAGAACCGCACATCCACCGGCAGCTCGGAATGCACACGGTCGATCAGGTGCGGGGCCACATGCGCCTCCAGCAGCAGCGAGGCATCCTTGGGCACGATGTCCATGAGCTTTTGCCCGGGTGCAATCACACCGCCCACGGTCTGGATGGCCAGACTCACCACTTGGCCAGAGGCTGGCGCCTTGATCTCGGTGCGGCCCAGGTCGTCGGTGACGGCATGCAGTTTTTCGTTGTCCGACAGCACTTCGCGGCTGACCTCGGCCAACTGGGTTTCCACCTCTTTGCGGTATTCCTGCTGGCGCGACAGGGCGCGCTGGCGCAACTCACCAATGGTACGGCGCGCACGGATGGTATTGCCCTGAAGATCGGCAATCCCCGTCGTGGAGTCGGCGACCATGCGCTCCATCTCCAGCTGGCGGTTGCGTGGTGCATAGCCTTCCTTGACCAGACCACGCAGATTGCCCAACTCTTCATTGATCAGCGACAACTGGCTCTTGCGGCTGGCCAGCATGCCGTCATAGGCCTGCAGCAGGCCTTCCTGGCCCTGGATGCTTTCCTCGATGGATTGCAGGTCGGAGCGCAACAGGCTGCGCCGCGTCATGAACAGCTGCTCCTGGTTCTGCATCTGCTGGCGGATCAGCGGGTCGGAGCCTGCGGCCTGCAGGTCGGCATGGAAGCTGATACTGGCCAGGCCGCCCTGCTCGGCCAGCAGGCGCCCCTGCATGGCCCGCAGCCCCAGGTAGCGTTGGCGCACGGACTCGTAGTTGGCCCGTGCCACGGCCGAGTCCAGGCGGATCAGCAACTGGCCTTCCTTCACCTCATCGCCTTCGCGCACCAGCACCTCCTTGACGATGCCGCCACTCAGGTGCTGTACCGCCTTGCGCTTGGTATCGATGGCAACGATACCGGCAGCCGGCACCCCTTCGTCCAGCGGTGCCAGAGACGCCCACAGCAGGAACCCGCCAAAACCGATGGCCAGCGCCCACAAGCCCATGCGCCCGGCACGGCCGGAGTCCCCGGCTGCGGGAAGCGCCACGGCGTCGTTGCCGTCCAGCGATGGATCCGGCTTCTTATTCAAAGGAAACAATGATTTGACCATGTCAGTACCCGACAGAAAGAGGCATCAATAAAACGAAGTGCAGCGTTGGCGCCGCGCTCATGCGGGCACGGGCTGCAGCCCGCCCGAGGTCGCAGCCGGAGGCGAAGACTGCGCAGCAGCGGCGGCATGGCCCGCGCGCAGGGCGTCCAGCACCGCGTCACGCGGCCCGTCGGCCACCACCGCGCCGTCCTGAAGGACCAGCAGCCGGTCTGCAACGGCCAGGATCCCGGGCCGGTGCGTGATCAGGAATACCGTGCACCCCTTGGACTTGAGTTCCTGCACCGCGCGAACCAGGGCGGCTTCGCCCACGTCGTCCAGGTTGGCGTTGGGTTCATCAAGCACCACCATCACCGGATCGCCATACATGGCACGCGCCAGGCCCACGCGTTGGCGCTGGCCGCCGGAGAGGAGATTGCCCGCCTCGCCGATGGGCGTGTCATAGCCCTTGGGAAAGCGCAGGATCATTTCGTGCAGGCCCGCGCTGCGCGCTGCGGCAATGACTTTTTCGGGATCGACCTGCCCGAAGCGCGCAATGTTCTCGGCAATGGATCCCTCGAAGAGCTCGATGTCCTGCGGCAGGTAACCCAGGTACGGACCCAGCTCCATGCGGTCCCAGCCATCGATGGGCAAACCATCGAGCAGCACCTCGCCCGACGCACCGGGCCAGATGCCCATCAGGCAGCGCGCCAGGGTGGACTTGCCCGACCCCGAAGGGCCCAGGACCACGGTCACCGTTCCCGCTGGGGCTGCCGTACTCACGCCCTTGAGAATGGGCAGCGGCCGACCGGGAGCCGTTGCCACCAGCCCGCGCACCACAACATCCCCCTTGGGAGCAACGCGGGAAAGTGCCGTATCACGTTCGGGGTGTGTGCGCAGCAGATCCTCCAGGCGCTCGAAAGCGCTGCGTGCACCGATAAAGCTGCGCCAGGTGCCGACCAGCATGTCGATGGGCGCCAGTGCACGCCCCATGAGCACGTTGGCGGCAATCATGCCCCCTGGCGACAGCTGGCCGTCGATCACCAGCAAAGCGCCAATACCGAGTGCCAGCGACTGCTGGCTGTAGCGGATGAGCTTGCTCCAGGCACTGATACGGTGCGTGAGCGCCTGGGCCTGGCCATGCAGCTCCAGGGCCTTTGCATGGCGCTTGGCCCAGTGGGGGCGCAGGTTGTGCACCATGCCCATGGACTCCAGCGCCTCCGCATTGCGCAGCTTGCTTTGCAGATAGGCACCCGATTCCGATGTGGCCTTGGATGCGGCTTCCGATGGCGCTACGGTATGGCGGTGGCCAAACCATGCCAACGCACCCTGGATTGCGGCGAAGACCAGCGCCGCATAGCCCAGCACGGGGTGCAGAAAGAACAGCACGGCCAGGTAGATAGGAGCCCACGGAATGTCGAAAAACGCCAAAATGCCATTGCCCGTGAGGAACTGGCGGATCTGGATGAGGTCGGTGAATGCGCGCACCACCGAGGCCCCGGTCTGGCTCAGGCGGGCCTCGAAACTGGCGTTGAAGACACGGGTGCTGAGCACCCCATCCAGGCGCAGGCCGGCATGCACGAGCACGCGCGATCGCATCCACTCGGCAAACGCCATCACGATGAAAAAGAACAGCGTGATGAGCGACATGACGATCAGGGTCAGCTCGCTGCGGCTGGACATGACGCGGTCAAAGACCTGCAGCATGTACATGGTGGGCGCCAGCATGAGCACATTGGCCACCATGCTGAAGATGCCGACCACGATGAACTCCCGCCGGAAGGTCCACAGCGCCTCGGTGAGCTCGCTGCGGTGGAAAAAACCAGTTTTCTTCATGAATGGACTCGCGTGGATATCAGGATGCAGCCAGCGCAGGCGCCGAACCTTGCGGCGTTGCCTGCCGTGCTTGTGCCGACTGGGCCTGTGCCTGGGCCTGCTGTTGTGCAGCCTGGTTCAAGGCAGCAATGACCTCGTCGCGCGGTCCGAAGACCTGCTGCAGCCCGTCGCGCAGCACCAGCATCTTGTCGGCCACGGCCAGCACGCTGGTGCGGTGGGTCATGATGACGAAGGTGGTGCCGCGCGCCTTGGCCGCCTGGATGGCATGCGCCAGCGCCGCATCGCCCTGTTCGTCGAGACTGGAATTGGGTTCGTCCAGCACCACGAACACCGGGTCGTCGTACAGTGCGCGGGCCAGCCCCACACGCTGGCGCTGGCCACCCGATAGCCGGGCACCATCGGAGCCCACGGGGTTGTCGTAGCCGTGCGGCAGGGACAGGATGAACTCGTGCAGGCCGACCGCGCGGGCTGCAGCTTCCACCTTGACCATATCGACCTTGCCAAACCGGGCGATGTTCTCGGCCAACGTGCCCTCGAACAGTTCCACGCCTTGGGGCAGATAGCCCATGTACGGGCCCAGTTCCGCCTTGTTCCAGGTGTACACGTCAGCGCCGTCGAGCCGCACCTTGCCCCCGGCCGCAGGCCACAAGCCCACCAGCAAGCGGGCCAGTGTGGTCTTGCCCGAGGCCGATGGCCCCACCACCACCAGAACTTCGCCGGGATTCAATGCGAAAGCCACTCCGCGCAGGATATGGGCAGGGTTGCCAGGCGCCGATGCAATCAGTTGCTCGACCTGGAGCGCGCCCCGCGGTGCAGGCAGGGCCATGTTCACCGAAGCAGCAGGCAGGGCTGTCAGCAACTGGTCCAACCGCATCCAGGCATCCCGCACGTTCACAACCGTCTGCCACTGCGTCACCACCTGGACCAAAGGGGCCAGCATGCGCCCGCCCAGGATGGACGCGACGATCATCATCCCCGCGCCGCCATTGAGTTCGTTGCGCAAAAGCAGCCAGGCACCCAGCCCCAGCAGCAGCGAACTCAAGGTGTTCTGCACGAACTTGGAGAGCGCCTGAAAACCGCCTGCGCGCTCGGATGCCAGCGCCTGCAGGCGCAGGAAATCGCGCTGCTTGTTCTGCCAGCGCTTGTGCGTGTCGCGCAGCATGCCCATGGACTCGATCACCTCGGCATTGCGCAGGGCGCCGTCGGCATACTGCTGCGCAGCAATCGAGCTGCCATTGGCCTGCATCAGCGGCGGCTTGGTGGCACGTTCGTTGAACCAAGCCACGATCACCTGCAATACCCCGAAGGCGAGCGCTGCCCAGCCCAACACCGGGCTGATCATGAACAGGAGCACCATCATCACCAGTGCGATGGGGGCCTCCATGACGGCCAGCAGTGCTGGGGAGTACAGAAAGTCGCGCACCATCCGGAAGTCATTCAGCGGCTGCTGGGACCCCCCGGGCAGGCGCTTGAGGCTGGCTTCGAAGATGGCGCCGAAGACACGCCCGCTCATGCGGTGATCAAGCTCTACGCTGGCAGAGCGCATCACCTCACTGCGCGCCCATTCCAGCACCTCCATCAGCACGTAGGCCCCCAGCACCAGCAGCGTGAGCATCACCAGCGTAAGGTGGTTGCGCGTGTTCACCACCCGGTCATAGACTTCCAGCATGTACACGGAAGGCGCCAGCACCAGCAGACTGGAGAAGACGCTGAACCAGCCGGAGCGCACGAAAAAGGGCCTCAGCGAGGAAATCGCCTGACGCAGTTCAGAGGGAGGGAGGTTGGGTTTCATACTGTCTCGTGGACCATGATGTATTCGGGGATCTCGCCGTCGGGCATGGCCTGGTCGGGCGCTGGTGCAGCGCCGTCGGACTCGCTGCCCAGCAAAAAGGACAGTTCATAGACGCCGTCGGCCCGCTGCGACAGGACGATCTCGCGCAGCTTGCGTTCGTGAAAGCTCGCCTCGTCCTCCGGACGCAGCGCCAACTCGAAGCGCATGCGCCCATCCAGCGTGAACATGGACAGCTGCCCGCCCTTGACGCTCAAGGTGTGGCGGTCGAAATACACCGGGCAGGTGTCTGCGAATTGCAGCAGGGGCAGCGGCTTGTCGCCCAGCCGCGCAAGATTGAAAGGACTGGCAGGGTGCTGAAAAATCAGGCGCCCGGTGCGGGACACCGAATAGATGGCGTTGCACACCATTTGCGAACCCATCTCGGGAAACTGCTCGCGCAACTGCCTGTACGTCAGGTGATGCAGCGCCACCCGGTTCCACACCCGCGTCTGCTGCACGACCGGTGCCAGCGCATTGCAGACGTTGGCAAATCCCGTCTGCAATGCACGCAGCCGCCCCACCTGGTCGGGCGTGGCGTTGAGCGGAATGCGCAGGAGGGAATTCATATAGGAAGCGGAGTGTAGCAGTTCCTATATGAATTTTTCTCCCCAAACCAAAGGCACTCGCCGTGCCGGAGTGACCTGAATCACAGGCAGTAGAAGATGCAGCCCAGGCACACGCCACCCTGGGCGAAGAAAACCCAGCGTCAGGGCATCGAGCGACCGGCGTGGTCAGACGTAGTCGAGCCCCCGTGTGCTCAGCCCCACCAGGTCGATATGGGCTGCATTGATGTCCAGGTTGGCGACGGCCACCGTGAACGACGCATTGGTGTAGGCACCCGATCTGATCAGGCCGGCAAGCGACTGCACCGTGGCGGCGTCTGCCGACGCCCCCACCACGTTGCCGAACAGCAGCGCCGCTACCTGCTCCGGCGTTGCCGAAGCACCCAGCACCGCATTCAGGCCCAGCTGCGCAAGTTGCAGCTGCGACGTGCCCGAATCCACCACACTGAGCACTGCCCCCACAAGTTCGCGGCTGCCCAACCCTGCCGGACCGACCAGCGCCCCCAGCAGGCGCGCCGTCGTGCCCGCCGCACCATCAAGGTCCAGCGCCACCGAGCGGTCCGAAAAGCGCACGCGCTCGATCTGCAGCAAGGTGTCGGTACCGTCGCGGCCCGCAGTGCCATCCACCAGTTGCCAGCCACCATCCTTGCGGGCGAGCGAGTAGCCGCTGCGAGCGCCGTGGGCCACCAAGGTGTCCACACCTCCCGCACCGTTGAATGTCTCGCTGGCCTGCGTGCTGGTGAACACGTCCGGCCCCGCAGTGCCGCTGGGCTGGCTGGCGAAGGTCAGCGTCGGGCCGTTCGTGGAATTCATGCCCCAGGCACCGCCCAGGCCGTCGCGCCCGTAGATCCAGTCCAGCGCCAGCAGATCGAACGCCTGGAACGTGGTCTTGTAGGGGCCGGCATGCGTATACGACATGACGGTGTTGTTGGTGTTGTCCTGCGCCGATGGCAGCGGCCGCGAGGAGTCGAACGGGTGCGCCAGCCCCAGCGCATGCCCTACCTCGTGCAGCAGCACCTCGTAGCCGGCACCGCCCGCCGTGGGCTGGTTGTTGATGCCGGCATGCTCCACGTTGTCCAGGTACACCACCGACTCCGCATTCAGCTGGGTCAACGTCTGGCTGCCGTTGTAGCTGTAGTTGTAGAACGTCGATGCCAATCCCGCCGTCGATGCACCCGGGATATTCGTGGCCACGAAATGGAGGTCCGCCTGGGCCGAGCTGCCCACCTCTGTGAACACGATGCCCGTGACCGCCGCCGCATGCTGCAGTATCTGCCGGGTGGCCTGCTGCTGCGCTGTGTTGAATGCTGTGATCGAGCGCCCCGCATCGGAAGCCGCCACGCTGCCGGGACTCGCGTCAAACGTGTAGTACAGCACCTTGCGGCCATCGGGGAAAAAGTTCCACGGCGACGGGTTGTCCAGCAGGGCATCGGCCTGCGGGTTGCCTGAGTACACGATGCGCTGGAGATCGGAGACGGTGGCCATGGCGGGGCTTTCTTGCGGGCGGCCATCTCCTTCCAAAACCGCCCCAGCCCGCCGTGAAGCAGGTCGCAAGTCAGTGGGGAAAGGCAGGATCTGGCCGCAGGGTGAATCGCTGCACCACTGTATCACCGGCGCCCACACGCCGTTGATACAGAAAACCAATGATCACCATCCGATGGTGCAGCGAAGTTATCACCCACCGGAGTGCAGACCACCAAAGCAAACGCCGCCCATCCGCAAGGCGGATGGGCGGCGTGAATGCGGTTTTCGGTGCCTTACTTGCCAGCGGGCTTGTCGGCAGAAGGCTTGCCCGGCTGCGGCACAGCCTGGCGAAACAGGTTCTCCAGATCTGCGCGTACCTTTTGAGGATCAAGACCGGAGGGCGAAGGCGTAGGGGTTTGGTTCGGTGTGTTCATGCGCTTACGTTATCACCGGCACCAGCGGTGCTGCCGCATTAACCCTGCAAATGTCTCTGCTAAAAAGGCACTGCGGCGCGTGAGCCAGGCTCGTACACGGGGCAAAAAAAGCAGGGCCGAATTCCTTGAAAACTTCGCCGACATTACCCCAATCGCTATCAAAAGCATTGCAAACCTGGCGAAAAACCACATGGTTGCGAAGAACAATCTGTCACCCCTCAGACAATCGCGACGCAATGCAAAAAGCCCCGGCACCTTGGGCGCCAGGGCTCGAATTGGGCAGGGTACGGACATTTCAAACACCTTGCGGCGCCTGCCCGCCCCGGCTATTTCACCAGATTACGGAACACTGAAGGGCTCTCGGCCTGGCCCAGGCCGGTGCCTTCGGCGATCGGCAGTTCGCGGGCCACGCTGCTCGACGATACGTTCGCCATCACCGAATTGACCGGCGCCACGCCCACCGACCCATCGGCCAGCACCGTCAGCTCATACACCGTCCAGACATTGTTGGTGCCGGTATAGGGTGCAGCCGGGGGCGTGAAGGTATAGGCCTGCCCATTGGAAAGCTCCAGCCGCACATTGGCATTCGACGTACCCAGGTTGCCCGAGCCCGAATAGTGGTGCACCGAATAGCGGTACACGCCCGGGCGCAGCGCGGTGGCCGCGCTGGCCGTGGGCGGGCAGGTCACCGTCTCCGGGCCATAGGACGAGATGTCATCCACATCGAGCGCGCACATGTCGCCGGATGTCTTGGCGCCAAAGTACACATGCCAGCGCGAGTTGGCGCTGGCAGCAGGGCCCGTCAGATGCGAATCCAGGTCGCGCGGGTTCTCACCCCAGGTCAGGATGGTGCGGAACTGGCCGGCGGCCAGTCCGCCCGCGCTGCCGCTGGCTGGCGAAAGGGCCACCGCCACCTGGTTGGGGGCGGAACAGTTGAGCAGCACCGTCTGGTTGGCGGGCGAGTAGTTGGGCGCCGTCGTGGTCACGGTGAAGAAGCCTTGCGCCAGCCCCGCGAAAGAGGCCACGCCCTGCGCATTGGTGGTGGCCGAGCGCGTGCCCAGGGTCACCGACGCATTCGCCAGGGGCTGGTTCGCGCCCCGCAGCGCGTCGAACACCGTCACCTGGGCCGTGGCGCACTGCACCGAGCCCGACCCGCCGGTCTGCTGCAGACCCACCGGCACCAGGTGCAAGGTGGCAGGGTCGAAGCGGAACAGGATGTTGTAGTTGGACTCCACCGTGGTCGTGGTGCCCGGCTGCTGCGGATTGGGCACCGGCACCAGGAGGCGCAGATTCTCAAGCAGTACATCCGTCTGATTGACGCCCGCGCCGCGGGTGCCGGAGAAATCGATGACCTGCGCCTGAGCGCCAAGCGCCAGGACTGCGGACGCGGTGACGACGGCGCAACGCGCCCAACGGGCAATGCCGTAGGTGTTCATGAAACCTGCCTCTCGTTGAATGGACCGCGGAGCGTAGGGGATAACCGCCGCCGCGCCAAATCACCATCAATGCGCAAAAGAACACTTTTACGAGCATTAAACCGACAAAGCGTGAAAAATTTCGCGCAAACCGCCATTTTTGCAGCGCGGCCTGTTTCAACTTGATGGATGAATCAACGATTGGGAACAATTTTGTGGGCGTCGTCCGAGCCCCCCTCCAAAAAACCGGAACTACGAACGCCAAAAACCTGCGCCGCTATTTTTACAAAGCACTTGCTTGCTAAAAATAAAGCGTTTTGCTATCGTGCGAAGCATGGAAACCCCCGTTGTCCGGCGCAAACGTCCCCCGCTCCCCCGCCCCCCTGAAGCCCCTCCCACGCCTGCCGCCCGCATCCGCAAAACCGCCGTCGCGGCGGCAGAAGAACCACGGCGCCCACGCGGCCGCCCGCGCAAGACCGCCGAAGAAGTGGATGACGGCAACCGTCGCCGCAAGCTCATGGACGGCGCGGCCAAGCTATTCCTGACCAAGGGCTTTGCGGCCACCACCACACGCGACATCGCTGCGGCGGCGGGCATGCACAGCGGCTCGCCCTTCTACCACTTCGAAAGCAAGGGCGCCCTGCTCCACGCGGTCATGAACGAAGGCATGGTCATGGCCCTGCAAAGCCAGCAGCAGGCGATGGCCGCCCTGCCCGCGGGTGCCACGCCACATGAACAGCTGCGGGTGCTGATTCGCCACCATTTCGAGATACTGCTCGGCCCACGCAGCGGTTTCATCCCGGTGATGCTGTACGAATGGCGCTCGCTGACGCCCGCGCAGCGCAAGGGGATCGCCCGCGTCAAGGACGCTTACGAGGCCGCCTGGATGCCCACGCTCGACGCCCTGTCACGGCAGGGCGCACTGCAGGCCACCCCAGGCGTGGCCCGCCTGTTTCTTTTCGGCGCACTGAACTGGGCCGTGCAGTGGTTTGCCCCCAAGGGTGGCAAGTCGCTGGACGAGCTGACCGGCGAGGCGCTGGCACTGTTCATACGGGAGGCCTGAGCCATGTACCAGAGCGTGTTCGCACCCGGCCTGTTCGCGGGGAAGGTGGTGATCGTCACCGGCGGCGGGTCGGGCATAGGCCGCTGCACGGCGCACGAGCTGGCCCGGCTGGGTGCGCAGGTGGTGCTGGTCGGGCGCAAGGCTGACAAGCTGCAGGCGGTGCAGGCCGAGATCGCGGCCGACGGCGGGCAGGCCTCCTGGCATGCCTGCGACATCCGCTCCGAAGAGGCCGTGGCCATTGTGGTGCAGCAGGCCCTGGCCGAGCACGGACGCATCGACGCGCTGGTGAACAACGCGGGCGGCCAGTTCATGGCACCGCTGGCCAGCATCTCCGCCAAGGGCTGGGAGGCGGTGCTGAACACCAACCTCACCGGCGGTTTTTTGATGGCGCGCGAGTGCCACCGGCAGTGGATGCAGGCCCAGGGCGGCAGCATCGTCAACATCGTGGCCGACATGTGGGGCTCCATGCCGGGCATGGGGCACAGCGGCGCCGCGCGCGCCGGCATGGTCAGCTTCACCGAAACCGCTGCGCTCGAATGGGCCGGCAGCGGCGTGCGCGTGAACGCGGTGGCGCCCGGCTACATCGCATCGAGCGGCATGGACAACTACCCACCCGCCGCCGCCGACATGCTGCGTGCCATGCGCCACACGGTGCCCCAGGGGCGCTTTGGCACCGAGGCCGAAGTCTCTGCGGCCATCATCTTTTTGCTCAGCCCCGCGGCCAGCTTCATCAGCGGCACCACCATGCGCGTCGATGGCGCACGCCCCCAGGCGCGCCTGGGCTGGCCCATGCAGGTGCCCGATGCGCCCACCCAGCAGCGGCCTGCCGTGCGGCCATTCGAGGGCTTTCACCGCGCGCAGGTGCCGCGCGTGTTTGCAGAGCAGCAGCAACAGCTACCGGAGGCAGCGCCATGACGGCTTTCGCCTCGCGGTTCAATGCCTCCGCACCCGACGTACAGCGGCGGCGCAGCACCCAACTGGCTCGGCTGGACGCCCTGCGCGCACTCGAAGACCGCGCCGCGGCTGCCTCGGCCCGCTCGCAGCCGCAGTTCGACAAGCGCGGCCAGTTGCTGCCGCGCCAGCGCGTGGCGCTGCTGCTCGATGCCGGCACGCCCTGGCTGCCACTGGCCACCCTGGCGGGCTACCTGCAGGACACGAAAGACCCGGCCAGATCAGTCCCGGGGGGTGGCATCCTCGCCGGCATCGGCATGGTGTCGGGCGTGCGCTGCATGGTGGTGGCCAGCGACTCGGGCATCGAGGCGGGCGCCATCCAGCCCATGGGCCTGGACAAGATCCTGCGCGTGCAGGAGATCGCGTTGCAGAATCGCCTGCCTTTCGTGCACCTGGTCGAAAGCGCGGGCGCCAACCTCATGCGCTACCGGGTCGAGGGCTTCGTGCATGGCGGCAGCCTGTTCCGCAACCTGGCGCGGCTGTCGGCGGCCGGCATTCCTGTGATCACCGTGCAGCATGGCTCGGGCACGGCCGGCGGGGCTTACATGCCCGGCCTGTCGGACGTGGTGATCATGGTGCAGGGCCGCTCGCGTGCCTTCCTGGCGGGGCCGCCCTTGCTCAAGGCTGCAACGGGAGAGATCGCCACCGAGGAGGAACTGGGCGGCGCCGAGATGCACACCAGCGTCTCGGGCCTGGGCGAGTACCTGGCACTGGATGACCGCGAGGCCATCGGCATGGCGCGCGCCATCGTCGAGGCATCAGGATGGGCAAACCCTGCTTCAACGTCAGCGGCTCCAGGCCCGACCCTGGGCGCAGATGACCTGCTGGCCCTGATGCCCGACGACCTGCGCCAGCCCGTGGACATGCGCGAGGTGGTCGCGCGCATCGTCGATGGCTCCGATCTGCTCGAATTCAAGGCGCGCTACGGCATGGCCACCGTCTGCGCGCAGGCGCGCATCGATGGCCGCCCCGTGGGCTTCATCACCAACAACGGGCCCATCGACGTGGCGGGTGCCAACAAGGCGGCGCACTTCATCCAGTGGATGTGCCAGTTGGGCCACCCCATCGTCTACCTGCAGAACACCACGGGCTACATGGTGGGCAAGGACAGCGAGCAGGGCGGCATGATCAAGCACGGCAGCAAGATGATCCAGGCCGTGGCCAACGCCACGGTGCCGCAGATCACCATCCAGTGCGGCGCCAGCTTTGGCGCGGGCAACTACGGCATGTGCGGGCGCGGCTATGCGCCGCGTTTTCTGTTCAGTTGGCCCGGTGCCAAGACGGCCGTGATGGGCGGCGAGCAGGCCGCACGCACCATGCAGATCGTGACCGAGGCAGCGCTGGCGCGCAAAGGCATCACGCCCGATCCGGCCGAGTCGCAGGCCCAGTTCGACAAGATCGTGGCCATATTCGAGGCCCAGGCCGATGCCTTCTACACCAGCGGCCTGCTGCTGGACGACGGCGTGATCGACCCGCGCGACACCCGCGCCGTGCTGGCCCTGTGCCTGGCCACCTGCGCCGATGCACAGGCGCGCAGCCTTCACCCCATGCAGTTCGGGGTAGCGCGCATGTAGGCCCCCTCCTTTCCCCTTGCACTGGTCCACACAAAAATCAACGGAGACAAACCATGCAGTTCACGCACGAGCACCGCGAGATCCAGAAGACGCTAAAACGCTTCATCGACGAGGAGATCAACCCCCATGTGGACGAGTGGGAGGCGGCCGAGATCTTCCCCGCGCACGAGGTCTTCAAGAAGATGGGCAAGCTCGGTCTGCTGGGCCTGTGCAAGCCCGAGGAATACGGGGGCTCGGGCCTGGACTACTCCTATTCGGTGGCCATGGCCGAGACGCTGGGGCATGTGCATTGCGGCGGCGTGCCCATGGCCATCGGCGTGCAGACGGACATGTGCACCCCGGCGCTCGCGCGCCATGGCAGCGAGGAGCTCAAGCGCGACTTCCTGGCCCCGGCCATCGCAGGCGATATGGTGGGCTGTATCGGCGTGAGCGAACCTGCCGCGGGCAGCGATGTATCGGGCATCAAGACCACCGCGCGCAAGGATGGCGACGACTATGTGATCAGCGGCCAGAAGATGTGGATCACCAACAGCCTGCAGGCCGACTGGATGTGCATGCTGGTCAACACCGGCGAAGGCCCCGTGCACCGCAACAAGAGCCTGGTGATGGTGCCCCTGCGCGACGGCCCCGGCGGCCAGCTCACCAAGGGCGTGGAGGTGGCGCAGAAGATCCGCAAGATCGGCATGCACAGCAGCGACACGGGCCTGCTCTACTTCGACGAGGTGCGTGTGCCGCAGCGCTACCGCATTGGTGCCGAAGGCCAGGGCTTCATCTACCAGATGCAGCAGTTCCAGGAAGAGCGGCTGTGGTGCGCTTCCAGCACGCTGGAGGCGCTGAACAACTGCATCGGCTGGACGATCGAGTGGGCGCAGGAGCGCAAGCTCTTTGGCGGCGCGCTGGCCGACCAGCAGTGGGTGCAGTTCAAGCTGGCCGAGCTCAAGACCGAGGTGGAGGCCCTGCGCGCCCTCACCTACCGCGCCTGCGAGCTCTATGTGGGCGGGCAGGACGTGCTGGAGCTGGCCTCCATGGCCAAGCTCAAGGCCGGCCGCCTGAACCGCGAGGTGCCCGATACCTGCCTGCAGTTCTGGGGCGGCATGGGCTTCACGCTGGAAAACAAGGTCTCGCGGATGTACCGCGACGGGCGCCTGGCCTCCATCGGCGGCGGGGCCGACGAGGTGATGCTGGGCATTCTGGCCAAGACAATGGGCATTGCCAAGCGGCCCTCGGCTCACTGAAAGCAGGCCCGAGCATGCACGACGCCCTGCTGATCGACCGCGCGCCGCTGGGTGCCGGCCTTTTTTGCGAGACCTGGACCCTGAACGACCCGGCCCGCCGCAATGCGCTGACCGATGCCCTGGTGGACGCGCTGCTGAACGCCTGCACGCGCGCCCAGAGCGATGCCGCGCTGCGCGGCGTGGTGCTGCGTGGTGCGGGCGGGCACTTCTGCGCGGGTGGCAGCCTGGGCGGCTTTGCCAAGGCCATCGGCCAGCCGCTCGATGCCAGCGTGCCCGACCCGCTGGTGCCGTTGAACCGCCGCTTCGGCGCCTTGCTGCAAGCGCTGTGCGGCCTGCCCCAGTGGCTGGTGGTGGCCGTGGAAGGCGCGGCCATGGGCGGCGGCCTGGGCCTCGCCTGCTGCGGCGACCTGGTGCTGGCGGATGCGGGCGCCCATTTCGGCGCGCCCGAGGTCACGCTGGGGCTGGTGCCCGCGCAGATTGCGCCGTTCGTGGTGCGGCGGCTTGGGCCGGCAGCGGCCCGGCGCTGGCTGCTGTCGGGCGCGCGCAGTGGGGCGGCTGCCGCGCTGCAGGCGGGGCTGGTAGATGAAGTCATCGAGGGCGCGATGGATGACGCTGTGCAGGCCGCCGTGCAGCGCATGGCCACTACCGCACCCCAGGCTATTGCGGCCACCAAACACCTGTTGCTGCAGGTGCAGAGCGCCCTGCCGCTGCCCGCCCTGCTCGACGATGCCGCCCACCTGTTTGCCCGCGCCTTGCGCGGACCGGAGGCGCCAGAAGGCCTTGCCGCCTTCACGGCCCGCAAGGCACCGCCCTGGAGCCCTGCGGCATGAAAAAAATACTGATTGCCAATCGCGGAGAGATTGCCAGGCGCATCGTGCACACAGCACACGCCATGGGCATCGCCACCGTGGCCGTGTACTCCGACCCCGATGCCCAGGCTTTGCACGTGCGCGAGGCCACCCAGGCCGTGGCGCTGGGCGGCAGTGCCAGCGCCGACAGCTACCTGCGTATCGACAAGCTGATCGCAGCCGCGCGTGCCACCGGCGCCGATGCGGTGCACCCAGGCTATGGATTTCTCAGCGAGAACGCCGGGTTTGCGCAGGCCGTGGTGGATGCGGGACTCACCTGGATCGGCCCACCGCCCGCAGCCATCCGCACACTGGGCAGCAAGGCCGGCGCCAAGGCCCTGGCCCAGGCGCAGGGCGTACCCTGCCTGCCCGGCTACGCGGGCAGCGACCAAAGTGACGAGCGCTTTGGGGCAGAGGCTGAGCGCATCGGCTTTCCCCTGATGGTGAAGGCCGTGGCCGGCGGCGGCGGGCGAGGCATGCGGCTGGTGACCGATGCCGTTCAACTGCCCGCCGCATTGGTCAGTGCCCGCTCCGAAGCGCTGGCGGGCTTCGGCAATGGCGACCTGCTGATCGAGCGCGCACTGCTCAACCCGCGCCATGTGGAGGTGCAGGTGTTCGCCGATGCGCATGGCCACTGCATCCACCTGGGCGAGCGCGATTGCTCGGTGCAACGGCGCCACCAGAAACTCATTGAGGAATCGCCGAGCCCCGCCGTGGATGCCGCGCTGCGCGAACGCATGGGTGCCTGCGCCGTGGCACTCGCTCAAGCGGCAGGGTACGTGGGCGCGGGGACCGTGGAATTTCTGCTCGACGAAGGAACCCCGAATCAGCCCGGAGACTTCTTCCTCATGGAAATGAACACCCGGCTCCAGGTGGAGCACCCGGTGACCGAGGCGCTCACGGGCCTGGACCTGGTGGAGTGGCAGATCCGCGTGGCGCGTGGCGAGCCGTTGCCGCTGGCGCAGCACCAGGTGGCACTGCAAGGCCATGCCATCGAGGTGCGGCTGTGTGCGGAAGACGCGCAATTCACGCCGCACACAGGGCAGGTGCTGTACTTCGCCGCGCCCCCGGCGACGGCATTTGAGCGCGCCGCCCTGGGCAGGTTGCGCTTTGACCATGCGCTGGAGCAAGGCACCGAGGTCACAACCCACTACGACGCCATGCTGGGCAAGCTCATCGTGCATGCCGCCACGCGCGGCGAGGCAATCGATGCACTGGTGCGTGCGTTGGAGGGGACAACCCTGCTCGGGTTGCCCAGCAACCGCGCCTTTCTGGCAGCCTGCCTGGGCCACCCGCAGTTCCGCGCCGGGCAGGCACGCGTGCCCCTCCTCGCGCACGAGGGCGATGCACTGCGCGCCGCACTGCGCCTGCAAGAACAGGCAGCTTTGCTGCCCAGTGCCATGGCCGCCTTGTTCTCGCCCCGCACCACCTCCCTGCCCTGCAGCTTTGCGCGCCCCATGCGGCTGCGCCACCAGGGCGATGTGCTGCCGCTGGCCGTGCGGGAGCTGGGCCCTGGACAGCTGCGCGTTGAACAACAAGGTGGCGAGCCTGAATCCGTCGGCATGCACCTCACGCCGCTGCCCGACGGGCGCGTGCAATGCGCCGTGGAGGGCGTGACACACGCCGTGCGCACGGCGGCAGTGGGCCCGCAACGATGGCACTGGCAAGCCGGCGGCGTGGATGGTTGGGTGGAAGACGCCTCGTGCGAACCCGCCGCACGCGCAGGCGCGGCAGGCGGTGCCAACGAGCTGCGAGCCCCCTTCAACGGGCGCGTGGTGGCAGTGCCCGTGTCCGCTGGCGAGGCCTTGCAGGCAGGTGCCACGGTGGTGGTGCTCGAATCCATGAAGCTCGAACACAGCCTGGCCTGCCCGACCGCCACCACGGTGGTCGAGCTGCTCGTGGCGCTGGGCCAGCAGGTGGCGCCAGGCCAGGTGCTGGCGCGCTTTGAGGTGAAGGAGGCATGAGCCCATGAACATCCACCTGCCAAAGGCTGACGAAGCGCGCGCGGACCGGGCGGCGCTGACCGACACGGTCACGCGCTTTGCCCGCACCGAGATCGCCCCGCATGTGGACGCCTGGGATGCGGCGGGTGAATTCCCCCGCACCCTGTACCGCCGCGCGGGCGACCTCGGCCTGCTGGGCCTGGGCTACCCCGAGCAGTACGGCGGCACGCCCGCCAGCTATGCACTGCGCCTGCCGCTGTGGCAGGCCCTGTGCCGCTATGGCACCAGCGGGGGCGTGCTGGCCAGCCTGCTGTCGCACAACATTGGGTTGCCACCCGTGTTGGCGCATGGCAGCGATGCCGTGCGCAACGAGGTGATCCCGCCGGTGCTGGCGGGCGAGCGCATTGCCGCGCTGGCGATCACCGAACCTGGCGGCGGCTCCGACGTGGCGCAATTGGCGACCACCGCGCGGCGCGAGGGAGACGATTACGTGGTCAACGGCGAAAAGGTGTTCATCACCTCGGGCATGCGTGCCGACTGGATCACCGTGGCCGTGCGCACGGGCGAGGCCGGCAGCCGGGGCAGTGGCGGCCTGTCGATGCTGCTGGTACCGGGCGACAGCGCAGGCCTGTCGCGCAGCGCACTGGCCAAGATGGGCTGGCTGTGCTCGGACACGGCGCACCTGCGCTTTGACAACGTGCGCGTGCCCGCGCGCTACCTGCTGGGGGCCGAGGGCGACGGGTTTCGCATGATCATGGGCAACTTCAATGCCGAGCGCTTTGGCTTGGCCGCATCGGCCCTGGGCTTTGCCGAGGCTTGCTACGACGAAGCCCTGGCCTGGGCGCGCCAGCGCAAAACCTTTGGCGCGCCGCTGGTGGCGCACCAGGTGATACGCCACAAGCTGGTGGACATGCAGATGCGCATCCACTCGACCGCTGCCTGGCTCGAATCGGTGGCCGCACAAGCCGATGCAGGCCCCACGGGCGCCGAATGGGTGGCCCAGGTCTGCCTACTCAAGAACCACGCCACGCAGACCATGCAGTTCTGCGCCGACCAGGCCGTGCAGATTTTGGGCGGCATGGGCTACATGCGCGGCACCGTCAGCGAACGCATCTACCGCGAGGTCAAGGTCATGATGATCGGCGGCGGCGCCGAAGAAATCATGAAGGACCTGGCGGCCCGGCAACTGGGTATCTGAAAGAGACATCGCCATGACGACGACCACAGACAAAGCCATCATCACCTGCGCCATCACCGGCGTGCTGACCGACCCGACGCAGCACCACGTGCCCGTGACGCCCGAACAATTGGCGCGCGAAGCCCGCCGCGCCGTGGACGCCGGCGCCGCCGTGGTGCATGTGCACTTTCGCCAGCAAGAGGCCGGCAAGGGCCACCTGCCCTCGTGGGACCCAGAGGTGGCCCGCGACTGCGTGCAGGCCATGCGCGAGGAATGCCCCGGCCTCGTCATCAACCAGACCACCGGCGTGGTGGGCCCGCACTACCAGGGCCCGCTGGACTGCCTGCGCGCCACCCGGCCCGAGATGGCCGCCTGCAACGCCGGCTCGCTCAACTACCTCAAGGTGCGAAGCAACGGCACCTGGGCCTGGCCGCCCATGCTGTTCGACAACCAGCCTGCCAAGGTGAAGGACTTCATCGATGTGATGCTGGAGACCAACACCCTGCCCGAGTTCGAATGCTTCGACGTGGGCATCGTGCGCTGCGTGGAGATGTATGTACAGACCGGCATGTACACCGAGCGCCTGCCCGAATACAACTTCGTGATGGGGGTCGAATCGGGCATGCCGGCCGACCCGGACCTGCTGCCCATTTTGCTCAAGCTCAAGATCCCGCATGCGCCCTGGCAGGCCACCGTGATCGGCCGGCAGGAGATATGGCCGGTGCACCAGCGCGTGGCCGAGCTGGGCGGCCACTTGCGCACGGGGCTGGAGGACACGTTCTATTTGCCCGATGGCAGCAAGGCCACCTCGAACGGGCCGCTGATTGAGCAACTGGCCCAGATGGCGCGCGGTGCGGGGCGCAGCGTGGCGTCGCCGCAGGAGGCGCGGGAGCTACTGGGCTTGCAAGCGACGACCGCTGCTTGACGAGGGCGGGCTGCCCACGGCCTTACGCCAGCGTTCCGGCAGCGATGTGCCGCCCTCAGACCAGCAAAGCACCGGCGTCGACGCCCACCAACTGCACGATTGCAGCGTCGATCGGCTGGTGCTCCGCCGCCGAACTCCAGGCTGCAGCGCCTGCAGGGGCGCCCTTGGGCGAAGGGGTGCCGTTGGCCGAGTTGGTCGAATACATGTACGCCTCTGCGATCTCCTTGGCCCAGGCCGCAGCGGGGGCGTTGTAGACCGCCAGGTCGCCGGTGGCGTTTTCCAGGCCCAGCAGGGCATGGCCCAGTTGTACGGCCACGATGCCCACATTCTCCTTGCCCACAGCGTCGAGGTACGAGACCAGTGCGCCTTGCAGGCCAATGTCGTACCCCATGCCCATATTGGTCACGATCTTCAACGCCAGGGCCCCCGACGACAGGTGCTGGTAGTTGGCACCGAACTGGAAGGCATAGGCCTCCCAACTTTGTGGGGTGGCACCAGCAGCCATCTTCTGCTGGTAGAAAGTCGTGCTCGAAGGGGACTGGTCGTTGAACGCACGGTTCAGAATGCTGACTTCGAGTTCGGCAGAGAGGACAACGGCCACAAAAAGCTCCAAAAATAGGGAAATGTGCAGAGCATAGAGCCTATGTGCTGGCGGCTACAAGAAAACATTGCGCAATGCGCGCAACACACTACCGGCTGGGGCTGCAGCCCAGGCTGTTCAAGCCGGGCCTTATGCAGCAGTCCACGACGCATCCGCCAATACAGCCACGCCGGTGAGCTTGATCAGCGAATCTGCCGCATCCAGCGCATTGGCCGTCGTGCCATCGTTCACCAGCACATAGGTGTCGGCGCCATAACGGAACACGATGGAACCCTTGGCAGCCGCCGAGGATGCGGCAAGCTGTGCGGCGGTCAGCAGCGACGAAGAGGCCGCCACCTCGGCAAACTGTGATCCGGTCAGCGCCACCTTGCCCAGGCCCGTGCCCTTTACGGCCAGCACATCGACACCGACCGCAAAGTCGCTGACCACGATGGCGCTGGCAGCAGGGCCCTCGGCCGTCGAGACATCAAGGGCCTTGTCCTGGGCAGCAGCGAAGGTCACATTCACCACATCGGCGCCTGCACCCGTGGTGACGCTATGGGCCGCCCGTGCATTGAGGTGAATGGTGTCCTCACCACCTCCGGCACTCAACACCAGCCGGGCGCCCGATGATTCTGCGATGCTGAACGTGTCGGCGCCTACCCCACCGAGGACGACCACGGTAGCAGCACTGGAAGCCCCCATCGTGAGGTTCAACGACTTGCCCAGCGCCGACGCATCAATGCTAGCGATATGGGCGCCCTGCACGGTAGTGCTCAGCCCCTGGTCGCCGGTGATCACGATGGTTTCTGCCAGGTCAGCAGTGATTTTTACCTGGTTGGCTTTGGTGGCTGCCACGGTACCTGCCGTGCTGTTCACGTTCAGGTTTTCAATGGAGGTCACGATCACTTCGTCGGCGCCAGTGGCATCGGCAAATACCAGGCTGGCCGTGTCCGCAGCGCCGGTGGCACCAGTAAACCCCACGGTCAGGGCTCCGCCTGCGCTGGAGTTCTGGATACCCACGGTGGTTGCCATGTTCACACCAGTGAATTCAGCTGCACCCACAGCAGAATCAACCCACACTTGCTGCAGACTGCTGTTGCCACCGGCATTGAAACCGGCTCCGACACCCGCAGTGATGAAGACTCTTTCAATGCCTTGCAGCGCCGGGGCGACCGTGGCACCCGCAGCAAGGGTGGCTTTCAGCGTGTCCACGCCGCCGCCACCATCAACCAAGTCGGTGGCAGACAGGAAACCAGCGGTGATTGCTAGGATGGTGTCGTTGTAGGCCGTTGTCTTGAATTTGGCTTCTGCAGCCGTGGGCGACAGCACATCATCAGCCGATGTGAGCGACAAGGTAATACCGCCAGGCCCGATAGGCCCGATACCGATGGGGACCGAGCTGGTATTGGCCGGGTCGGTGGAATATGCGAAAGATGTCTCGACCTCGTTGTTCCACGCCACGGCAGCCGCCTTGTAGACCGCTTGGTCACCGGCGGCGTTCTCCAGGGTGGACAGTATCTCCCCCAGTTGCAAGGCAACGATGCCCACATTCTCCTTGCCCACCTCGACAAGGTAATTCTTCAATGCAGCTTGCAACACTGCATTGGGCAGCACGCCCAGATTGCCCAACAGCTTGGTCGACAGTTGGTCTTCGCTCAAGCTGACATAAAGTGCACCAAATGCCCTCGCGAATTCAACGAAGCCGACCGCTACGGCCTGGGCCACCTGGTTGCTGAACACGCTGTAAGCGGGTGACTGGTCGTTGAACGCGCGGTTCAACATCGTGACTTGGATCGGCTGGAACACGGTTGCGGGCATCAAGACCTCTGGGTGCTGCGTAGATGCGCCAAGGGTAGGCGCCATGCCCGCAGGCCTTTGTGCCGGTCGTCACAAAAAAACATTTTGCTACCTGCCATGCCTTAGACCTGACACAGCCCCAGGAATGCAGGTACACGCGGTTCACGCGGTGAAGCACCTGGCGCCCAGACCCTAACTTTTGCCGGGGAGCGTGCAGAGACCTGGGTCAGGGCGAAGGCAGCACCGGTGGGTGCCGCATGCCAAAGCGCCATGCGCGCGCCACATCGCCAGAACCTACCCCGCCAGTCCGCCCAAGACAACGGTATTGCCCACCGCCACACCCCGGGTGCCTGGAGGGGTGGCGTTGCGCCGGTCGAAGGCCGGGCCGCTGAACGACTGTGTCGATACGAACTTTCCGGCCGTCGCTACACGCACCAGGGCACCGGGCACCGCAGGCTCTTGCGCGATACCCAGGATGGAATACGCCTGGGGCGTAGAGACGAAAAGACGCGCTGCTCCAAACGAAGAGTTGCCCATATTGACCCCAACAACCAGACCGTTGGAAAGAACCTCAAACCACGCATAGGACAAGGCATAGCCGAGCGAGTCAACAGTGATGCCCTCCGCCACCGTCAACTCCGTGTTCCAGGCAATCAAATGGATAGTGAACGCGCCCGCCAGATACACTGCCATCAGCGGCCCGGTGCCCGCTCTGTCAAAGAGCATGAAGGGTGTGTTACCGGGCACTGAAGACTGCCGCAGGCCGCTGCCCGCATTGTCGTATTCATAGAGCTGGCCCGCCACCGTCAGCCAGAAACCGCCAAGCTGGCGCGGACAGATACACACGGTATTTGGCATCCCCGCAGCGCCTGTTGCAGCCAACACCGCAGAGATAAAGTTGCCTGCAGCGTCGTACAAACGTACGGCAGCGCTGGTATTGCTGGCTGGATCAACAAAGACCAGATTGCCGTTGCTCAGTTCCATGGCATTGCGCTCGGCGGGACTCACGGAACGATTGGCGATACCCGTTGCCAGGGTGATCAACATCCCTTGCTGCGTGCCATTGGCCGCAAAGCGTGCAAACTTGTAGGCAGTCGCGGCTGTGTACCGGTAGTAGTGCAGCACAAAGCCGCCCGATGCCAGCGCCAGCACACCGATGTACATGGGTGATGACCCCGCTTCCACAACGACCTCAGCGCCATGCAACACACCTGCCGCGTTGAAGCGTTTGAAAGCGAAATCATTGGCCCCGTTCTTGCCATAGGCCACCACGACGTCACCCCCGGTCAAGGTGGCAAGGTTCCAAGTGGATATATCGCTGCTCGCCAGAGCGGCGACAGTCACCTCGGGTGCCACGACTGCACCGGTGGCCGCCGAATGGATTGCCAGCTTGAGCGTTGCACCCTCGACCCACACCACGGCCAAATTGTCGGCGCCTGCTCGCGCCAAGCGAGTTCCCACCACCCCAGTCGCCGCCGCGACCACCACCCGAGATGACAAAGGCACACGGAGGGGGCCGTAGATACGCAGGTTCACCCCCGTGTCCGACTGGGTGCCATTTCCACTATATGCCACCGCGAAATTGCCATTGTCCAGGGCGACTATCGAGCGGAATATCTGCGCGTTGAAACCGCTGCGCCCCCATGCGGTGCCGCTGGCCTCCACAGCCGCTGGTGGCACCAGCGCAGTCACGCCGCTGGCAGAGTTTTGCAAGGCCAGCGGCACACCGTCGGCGGCGCGCCGCACAAACCCACCCGATCCCAGCTTGGCATAGTCGCCGGCGGCCACTGCCGTTTCGGCCATGACCGTTACCACCTGGCTTTGCGCATCCACACCCGATACGAGATGACGTCCCATGCTGCACATTTCCTTTCCAGGGCATTGCCCGCAATCCGGGCACACCGCCCGTAAGGCAATGTCCGCGACGGCGCGTTGCGGTGAAAGGAGGGGCATATATGCGGCACCGGGCCCAAGGCGCGATTTTTCTAAACGCCATGCGTGGCAGACGCGTAGCCGCGCCGACGCCCCTCTGGGCGTGCTCCATGCTGCGCCGATGATGCGGTGGCCTAGGTGATCGCCCCCGGGTCGGCTACCCCCTGCCACCGCGTCTCGGTCAGATCACCTGCAGAGCCTTCAGCATGGGCACCTGCTTCTGTGCGAAGGCATTGGCCATTTCCGTCAGCTCGGCCAGGTTTTCTTCCGGGGTTTCCAGCGCCTGGCCGGACTTGACCAACTTCTGCCCTTGCAGGCTCAGAATCTGCCACGCCAGTTGGGCCCACTCGGCCGGTTGCTTCTTGCCCTGGGCCAGCGCGAGCAAAAAGAACTGGTGCGTGCGGCTGACCGCAATGCCACCGCCCGTCACCGGGCTGGCCAGAAAGCCCACATCGTTGCTGCCCCGCGACTGGTTGGCCAGCCAGGTGTTGAGCTTGTCGGTGGCCTTGCGCAGCTTGGGCGCCACCGCGTCGTCCTGCGCGGGGGCCAGATGCCCGGCGCCGGCCAGCACCGTCACGCCCTGCTGAATTTGCGCAAAACTGATGCCCTTGCCCTGCAGCGCCTGCTCAATTTGCCCCAGCGTGCGCGGCTTGTGGTCGGCCAGCAGGTCGAGCAGGGGGGCATAGATCACTTCAGTCAGCGTGACCTCGCCCACCCCGCCGGTCATCTTGAGGGACACATCCGGGCGGTAGGCCACCAGCACCACCTTGATCAGGCGAAGCGCTTCGGCCTGGTCAATGGCATTGAGCTTGCGCGCGCCCTTGACCCAGTAGTCACGCCGAAACTGCTGGTTGACGATGAAATCCCGCGTGCTCTCGCGCAGGTTGGCATCGGGAATACTCTTCAAAAACTGCTGCTGCTCGGCGTTAAGGTTGAGCGCGTCGACCTGCTCCGACGGGTGGGCCGTGCAGGCAAATTGCAGCTTGGCGGGTTCCAGCCACTCGGCCATGGTGGCAAAGTGCATGGGCACCCAGTCGCGGTTGAAATACTCATGCGCAAGGTACTGCTTGGGCATGGTCTTCAGACGGGTCATGCGGTCTGCGATGCTCGTATTCACCCGGCTGTAGAGCGGGTTGGTGGCCAGCAGCTTCTCGGCAAAATCCACTGCGCCGTCGATGCGGTTCAGGGTGCCATTGCCCTCGGCACCCATCACGGCCGCATGCTGCGACAGCAGGTGGCGCATGGGTGCAAAGGCCGCCCAGCCGGGCAAGGTGTTGTAGCTGATGTACAGCACACCGCCCACCTTGAGCCGCGTGCGGATGAACTCCACGATCACGGCCCGGTTCTCGTCGCTGATCCAGCTCCAGATGCCGTGCAGGCCGATGTAATCGAACTGCGGCAGGTCGGTGCGGCGAGCAAATTCGTCAAAGGCCTGGTCGTACAGGCGCGGCCCCGAGCCGGACACGGCGGCCAGCTGCTGGGCATAACCGGCTTGCGCGGGGTTGAAGTCCGTGCCATGCCACTCGACCACGCTGGCCGCCGCATGCATCGCCACGCTCAGGCCCTGGCCAAAGCCGAGCTCGCAGGCTGTGCCCACTTCGGGAAACACCAGGCCCTGGTTCAGAAATGCCAGTTTGACCCGCAGCGGGTTGAGCTCGGGGTAGTAGCCATAGGTATAGCCAATGTCGGCCACGTAGCCGGCGGTCCAGTCTGACATGCGGTGCCACTCCTTGTTGAAGGCCTGCATTTTTACATGCGCCACCAGCAGCCTGTCGGACTTGGAAATCGTCGGCTGCAAATCGGCCGCAGCGGTCCATTTTTCACCGTCTTTTTGCCCCATAGCCTGGCTATGGGGCTGCAAATCCGGCAAAAACTGCCCTCGCTGGGGCCGATTTTCGCTTTCGACGCTCCAAGTCCGACAGGCTCCTGGCACCCCATGCAAGCCTACGGCAGCGATGCGTGCGCATCACCACCATTCAACGCCCTGGCGCGTCAGGCCGAAGAAGCAGTGTCAGCCCGCAAGCCTTGCCAATGGCTTTCGAGCATGCCGGTGTAAGCCGCCTCTACCGAGCGGGTGAAGCCGGCCTCGTCCATCAGGGGGCTGGCCACCATGGCTTCGCGCAGGGTAGCGCGCACCTGGGCCAGTCTGGGCAGGTCGCTGGCCAGCGCCACCGCCTTGTCCACATACTCCTGCACGGTGTGGGCCACCCACTCGGGCCGCCCCATGCCGTGCAAAATGGCAGCGCCCAGGCGCCCCACCCCAGGCCGCTCGCTCAGCGTCACATAAGGCACGGCCATGTACAGTGACTCAAACAGCGTGGTGCCGCTGTTGTGCGGAAAGCAGTCCAGCGAAATGTCCACCCCGCGCAGCACGTCCCATGGCGGGCTGTGAAAACCGCACTGAATGCGCTCGGCCGCAATGCCCCGCGCCGCAAACCGCGCCTGGGTCTGGTTCACCAGATCGGCATCGCCCATGTTCTTGCTGTCCAGCAGCAGCACCGAGCCTGGCAGCCGGGCCAACAGCTGTGCCCAGGCGTCGAGCAATCCGTCATTGAAGCGAATGGACCGGCTGAGCGAGGCAAACGTCACATGGCCATTGGCGAACGCGGGCAAAGGCCCGGGGTCGCCCATGCCCGGCGCCGGCCGGTAGGCCAGGTAGGGACGGTCCAGCCGCCAGGGTGTCTCGGCAAAATAGGCACCATCCTGTGTTGGCACGGCATGCCTGTCGGTCAGGAAGTAGTCGATGGTGCCAAGGCCCGTGGTGGAGCCAAAACCCATCCACGACACGGCCACCGGCGCCGGTTTGAGCGCGAACACATCGAGCCTGTTGCCTCCGGTCTGACCCGAAAGGTCCACCAGTACATCCACCCCGCTGGCGCGCACCAGCTCGGCCACCTCCCGGTCGGTCATGCCCTTGATGAAATGCCAGTGCTCTGCCATACCCTGGTAGGCGGGCAGCACCTCGGCCGGGCCGGACATGTTGGCAAAGGCCGATACCTCGAAGCGGCTGCGGTCATGGTGGGCCAGCAAGGGCAGCAGAAAGTGGCGTACCGCGTGCTGCGTGAAGTCGGCCGACACATAAGCGATATGCAGGCGCCGACTCGTCGCCATCTCCACCCCCTGCGCGGGCACTGCGGTGGCCACGGGCTGTGGCACCGGGGCAAAGCAATGGGATTCAAAGGCCTGGTACTGCGCCATGATCTGCTGCGGGCTTTTGTGCGGGTGGTTGTTCAGGGCAAAAAGCCATTTGCTCCAGTACTTGCGCTCGCGAGGCTTGGCAGCCAGCACCTGCATGAACAGCGCTTCGGCCCCTTCATGTTCACCCAGCGTGGCATGCAGGGAGGCCAGCTCCACCATGGCGTCAAGCTTCTGCGCGGGGCTTGCAGAGGGGCTCGCCGCCGCGTCGCTGAGGTAGCGGCGCCCGCGCGCCAGGGCTTGCGATTCATGTGCCTGCAAGCCCATGGCGATCAGTGCGGTCACGTTGCCGGGCTCGAGCGACATGGCCCTATCAAAAGCTGTGGCCGCCTCCCCGGGACGGCCCTGTGCGCGCAGCACGTTGCCCAGATTGATCCAGCCGCTGACGTCGTGCTCCAGGAGCGCCAGCTTGCGGCGTATCAGTGCCTCGGCCTCGGCCAGCAAGCCCAGGTTCTGGCTGGCAATGCTGAGGTTGTTGAGCACCATGGTGTCCTCGGGCTGCAGCGCGAGGGCCTGCGACAACGCGGCGTGGGCCTGGCGGTGCGCCCCGAGCTCCATGAAGACAGCCCCCAATGCCGACTGCACCTGCGCGGGCGGGTGGCCATGGGCCAAGGCCTGCGCCAGCGGTTGCTGTGCCTCGGCATACTGGCCCAATGCCATGTGGGCAATGCCCAGATGAAACCACGCCTGGCCAAAGCGCGGAGCGAGGTGGACCGCCCGCCCAAAGGCTTTGTGTGCCGGCTCGAATCGCCCTTGTGTGTAGAGCACGTCTCCCACCTTGTTGGAAAGCACCGCAAGCACCGCCTGCGACTGGCCCGTGGGCGGCGCTACGGCAGACACCAGTTGCAGCGCGTGCTGAAAGGCCACCAAGGCCTCGTCCAGTTGCCCCAGATGGCGGCGCACATCACCCAATGTGGTCCAGGCCTGTGCATCGCCGGGCGCCAACTCGCACACCCGCTGGGCTGCCTGTAGGGCCTGGGTGCCATTGCCCAGCGCGAAGGCAGAGCGCACCACCCAGCCCCAGGCCATGGCGTCCTGTGCGTGCTGCGCCACATGCGCCTGCGCCTGGCCCAGGCACTGTGCAAACGCGCGCTCCTGAAAAAGCTGTGCAAGGCGGGAGTGGATTGGATGGGCGGCGGTGGACGACATGGGCTGGAATCAAACGATGAGGGTGCACAGCGTACCAGCCTCAACAGCCAACACCGGGCTGCGGCTTCAGAGCCACCCATGAAAAAAGCCCCCCAGGCTTTCGCCTGGGGGGCTTTGCAGAAAGCGGCTTGCAGTGGCTCAGCGAAACGCCAAGCCTTGCAGGCTACCTTCTTGACCTATTAGGCCGAGGTCCACGAAGCGCCCGACAGGGAAGCCACGCCGGTCAGCTTGATCAGGCTGTCGTCAGCGGTCAGCGCAGCAGTGCCGTCGTTCGTCAGGATGTAGGTGTCAGCACCGTACTGGAACGCGATGGCCTTGTTGACACCAGCAGTCGTGGCAGCCAGTTGGGCGGCGGTCAGCAGCGACGACGAAGCGGCGATGTTGGCCAGTTGCGTGCCCGTAGGAGCAGCCTTGGTCGTTCCAGCGCCGGACGTCAGGTTGATCACGTCGGTACCGCTCACGAAGTCGGTCACTTCAAAAGCCGACGCAGCCAGCTTGGCAGCCGTGCTGATGTCCAGGTCCTTGGCGCCAGCGCCGGTCAGGCCCGTGATGTTCAGCGTGTCAGCACCGCCACCCAGGGTGACCTTGTTCACGCCCAGGGCGTTGATGTTGACCGTGTCAGCACCGTCGCCAGCGACCAGGGTGATCTTGGCGTCAGCCGTGCCGGTGATGTTGAACGTGTCAGCGCCCACGCCGCCGGTGATGGCCACAGCCGTCGTGCCGGTGGTGGTGAAGGTCAGGCCCAGGGCCTTGGTCAGTGCCGAAGAATCAATGCTCGTAACGTTGATGCCGGTCACGGTCGTGGTCAGGCCTTGGTCGCCACTGATGACGATCTTTTCAGCCAGGTCGGCAGTGATCTTGGCAGCGTTGACGGTCGTGGCGGCCACGGTACCGGCAGTGCTCTTCACGTTCAAGGTTTCGATGGCAGTCACGATGACTTCGTCGTTGCCAGTGGCATCTGCGAACACTACGTTAGCAGAGTCAGCAGCGCCGGTAGCACCAGAGAAGCCTACGGTCAGTGCACCGCCCACGCCGGAGTTCTGGATACCAACGGTGGTAGCCAGGTTCACACCGGAGAATTCGGCAGCGCCAGCAGCCACGTCAACCCACAGTTCGGTCAGGCCGGTAGCGCCGGTAGCGGTGAACTTGGCACCAGCACCAGCAGTAACGAACACCTTTTCGATGTTTTGCAGCGTAGGAGCAACCGTAGCGGCAGCAGCCAGCGTGGCCTTCAGCGTGTCAACGCCAGCGCCGCCGTCAACCACGTCGGTAGCCGACAGGAAACCAGCGGTGGTTGCCAGGATGGTGTCGTTGTTGCCGGTGGTCTTGAACTTGGCTTCCGAAGCGGCTGGCGAGATGAAGTCGTCGCCGGCAGTCAGGGCCAGGGTCACGCCAGTCACAGCGGTGTCGGTTGGGCCGACAGGCGATGCGGTGGTGTTGGCTGGGTTGGCCGAGTAGGTGTACGAAGCGGTCACTTCGTTGTTCCATGCCAGAGCAGCAGCGGAGAAAGCCGCTTGGTCGCCCGTGGCGTTTTCCAGGCCAGCCAGGATGTCGCCCAGTTGCATTGCAACGATACCGACGTTGGCCTTACCCACTTGGACCAGGTAGTCCTTCAGTGCGGTTTGCAGAGCGGTGTTAGGCAGCAGGCCCAGGTTGCCCAGGATCTTGGTGGACAGTTGGTCTTCGGTCTGGCTGGTGAAGCCAGCGCCGAACGACAGAGCGAACTGGGTAGCGCCAACCGAGGTGGCTTGGGCCACTTGGTTGTTGTACACGGAGTTGGCAGGCGACTGGTCGTTGAACGCGCGGTTCAGCGTGGTGACAGTCGAGTCGATACCAAAAATTTGCTTAGGCATTTGAAACTTCCTATTAACAGTTGAAAAATGAAAACAAGTTGCTAAAGCAAGGCCAGCCCGTCTAGTGCACCACGCTTGCCTGCCGTGCGTGCCAGTTCAGCCCCATCTTTACAAGTTTGCTCTGGCATTATCACACGCACTTTTAAAAAAATGCCAGTGATCAAGAGCAATGCCTAGCCAACTTGGGATGAAGTGTAGCAAGCAACCCACCGGAGGGGGCGTGACGCGGGTCACAAGTAACGCGCGCTTGTTGGCGACACCGGGCCACTGCTCCCAATGTTGCAGCAGGCCAACAATCAAGGGGGAGGCCTGGCAGGATGAGCATCGGCTGCAACGCCCGAGAACGGGCCTCACCAGCCATTACCTGGACGCAAAGGCCGCCCTGTGCTTGTCAGCATGACCCAACCGCCCTCGGCTTTCAGGGATCACGGTTCGGTGCCCTGTACCGCGCAGCCTTCTGGCCGCTACCACTGCCCGCGGATGGCGATATAAGGCCCGCTGCTGCGAATGGCGAACAGGGGCAGGTTGGCGGTCTGCCTGAAGCCTTCAAAGCCGAATACCGCCACGGCGCCCGGCGCCAGCTGGCGCAGGGGGTGCTGGTATTCGGCGCGCATGGACAGGCGGGTGGTGTTGCGCACGCGCCCGTTGTCGAGGATGGCGCTGTAGGCGGTGGTGTCGCGGTTGTGGCCCAGCTCGGCATCGACGTACCAGCGGGGCCCCAGGTGCGCAGCGGCGCGCAGGCTGTACTGCTGCTGGCGCCCGCCGGGGCGGGTGGCATCGGTGGGCATGTCCACCCCGGCGCGCAGACCTATCTGCCATTGGCTGAAACTCAGACCAAGGCTGTCTGCCAGCACCTGCTGGGGCTGCGCATTGCAGCTCCACTGCAGGGCCAGGCCGGCATAGCGACCCGACAGCACAGGGTTGCTGTACAGGTTGCGCAGCTGCGCCTCTGCACCCACGCGGGTGTTGCAGATGGACGACATTTCAGTTTTGCCAGTCAGGCCGGGGCCGTTGCTGGGCATGTATTTGTCCTGCAACTGCAGGCCCGAGCCCAGGTGAAAGCTGGTGTAACGTGTGCCACCACGTGTATGCAGGCTGGCGACGGCGGCACTGGTGTAGTGCTGCAGCAGGGTGGTGTTGCCCGCCGAGCCGATTTCTCCAGCCACGCGGGAGTATTCGCCCGCGAGTTCAGCCTGGGTGGTTTCGGTCTGCGTGGCTCGGGGGCTGGAGCGGGAGAGGACGGCAGCGGCCACTTCCACACGCTGGCCATCGGCCCATTGGCGCGCCAGGTCCATGCGCACATCGGCGCGGGCGTAGATGCCGGGGCGGGGCAGGCTGCTCTCTTCCACCGGCAAGGTGATGTTGCCGGTGGGCAGGGTCAGCGTGAGGCTGGTGATGCCAGGGGCACCAGCAAGGTTGCTGTCGCGCCCCAGCCGCAGGCCGGCGTGGCGGCGCCACTGCCAGCCGGTGCTGGCCCGGCCTGCGGCGGCATAGCGCTGCTGGGCCTGGGCCAGGCTGGCGCGCAGGGTGTCGGGCAGGTCGGGGCGGGCCAGCCACTGGCCCAGCAACTGGGTGGCGCTGAGCAGGTCGCCCACGCCAGCCAGGGCCACGGCGTAGTCGAGCCCGGCCTGGATCTGGTCGGGCTCCAGCATGAGTGAGCGCTCCAGGTGCTCGGCGGCCTCGTCGTAGCGGCCTTCCTTGTTGAGCAGGGCGCCCAGCTGGGCCAGCCATTCGGGCACACGCTGGCAAGTGATCACATAAGGGGTCAGGCGGTCGGCAGGCGTGCCGTCAGGCACCGGAACGCACACAGCAGCCGCTGCGGCCTGCGCGGCGCCGGGTTCTGCGCCCGCCGCAGGCACCTGGGGGACGTTGAACGCTGGTGCCATCTCCTGCGCCGGTGCCAAAAGCAAAGGCAGCGCGCTGCCCTGCCCCTGTGCAAGGGGAACCTGGGGCTGTTGTGCCTGCGCGGCCGTGGCCGCGCACATGGCCATGGCAAGCAGCCACACCGTGCGGGGCATTGAACCCGGGGGGGTGGATGCTGCGCAGGATTCGGCAGAAAAATGGTAGTGCCGCCTACGCTGTGCCATGGGCTGTTGGTTGGGCCGCCTGGTCATCCCCTGGTGCAGGCGGGTGCTGTGCCGCCAGGGCGTCCAGGGGCACAGCATATATATGGTGGGGCACGCGCAGGCCTTCGAGCAGGAAGGTGCCCATGGACTGCAGGTGCTGGGTTTCCTGGGTGCCGCTGCCACCGGCCCTTGCGCCCAGAGAGAACTGCCCACCCAGCTGCGCGGCCATGCCTTCGCCGACCAGGATGGGGTGCGCCAGGTCCATCGTCAGATCGACCAGGCGGCTGGCAATGGTGATGGTGCGGCCCATGACCGTGTGGGTGCGGCGGCTGGCCAGACCAAAGGAGCCCACCATGGCAGGGCCTGTCTCCAGACCCAGCCCCAGGCTCAGGGGCTCCAGGCCCGCAGGCGCGGGGTCGGGCAGCAGCTTGAGGGATTCCGTGAGCAGGTCGAGCGCGGCGGCAACTGCCTGCCGTGAGTGGATCTGGGCGTGCTGCTCGTCGGTGGCCGATGGCAGGGGGATGTCGTCCGCCCCATTCCACACGGCAACGACGGCATCGCCCTGGAAGGACTCGATGACGCCCCCGTGCGCCTGCACGATGCGGCTGGCGGCAGAGAAGAAGGCGTGCAACACGGCCGCAGCTTCCTCGGGCGGGCGGGCTTCGCAATAGGCCGAGAAATTGCGGATGTCTGCCAGCAGCACGCTGACCTGCCGCGTGCTGGCGCGGATGGCGCTCGATGGCGGCTGCAGCGCCAGGGCCGCCGCCACGGGTGCCGGCAGGTAGCTGGCCAGGTGCTGGTAGAGGCGGTCGCGCTCGCTGCGGCTGCGGGCGTGCTCGATGGTGCCGGCAAACACCCCCGCCAGCAGCACGAAGAGTGCGGGCAGCAGCCAGCCCACCCAGACATCGGCCAGCCACAGGGCCATGGCATGCGCAACGACCAGTGCCAGGGCAAAGGCCAGGGCCGCCAGGGGCAGCAGGTACACCGGCATGCGCAGCATGGGCGAGGGCGTGAGCGCCTGGGCATCGCGCGCAGCGCCGCCGCCCTGCCCGGCAAGCCGCACCAGCAGCCACAACAGCAGCGCGCCCAGTGCCGCAGCCACCGCCTGCAGGGGCAGCGCGGCACGCGGGGTGTAGGGCGTGTGCCCGTCCACCAGGGCGCTCAGGATCTGGGCATGCGCGAGCAACCCAGCGCTGGCACCGCTGTAGGGGGTGGCAATGGTGTCGTTCATGCCGAAGGCGCTTGCGCCCACCAGCACCCACGCGCCGGTCATGATGTCGGTCGGCACCCGGCCGGCCAGCACGTCGGCTGCAGGAATGCTCACGAAGCTGTCGGGGTGCAGGCGCCAGGCCACACGCATGTTGCCGCGCTCATCGAGAGGCAGGGCAGGCAGCGCCTGGCCGGCGCTGCCCAGGGTCCAGGGCGCGTCCCACCAGCCGCCGCGCTGCAGCAGCAGGCTGGTTTCGGAGGTGGCGCGCATCAGCGAGGCGATGGCCAGCGAGGGGTAGGACTTGCCTTGCCAGCAGATGATGGCCGGCTGGTGGCGCACCACGCCATCGTCCGCAATGCGCGGGCTGATGTGGCCGGTGCGCCCTTGCGGCATGTCCCCCAGCGCGGCCAGCGCAGGGAAGTTGGACAAATGCCCCAGGGCCTCAGAGAAGGGGGCCGGGCAACTGGCCCAGTCGAGCGCGCCCGAGGGCTGGCCCACGCGCGGAGCGGCCTGTTCGCTGAGCTGGGGCAGGCCCGTGCCGGGGCCGGATGCGCCCAGCGCAAACACCTGCGCCAGCACCGGGCGGTGCTCGGCCACGGCGGCAAGCAGCGAGGCGTCGTCGTCACGCGGGTCGGTGAAGACCACATCCAGGATCTGCTCGCGCGCGCCCAGCTGGGCGATCTGCTCGATCAGGCGCGCCTGCGTGCTGCGCGGCCAGGGCCAGGGGCCGATTTCGGCGAGCGATTTTTCGTCGATGTCGACGACGAGGACGCGGCGCTCCTCGCTCTTCTGGCCACCCAGGCGCCAGACCCAATCGCCCGCCCGCTCTTCAGCCGCCTGCAGTGCAGGACCAAAAAGCAGTGAAAGCAGCAGGCTGACAATGGCTGCAGCGGCCAGACCTGCCAGCAGAGCCCGGTGTCGTCCTGCCGGACGTCTGTCCGCTGGCGGCTGGCGTGGCGTCAATCAGCGCCCCCAGAGGGTTACGCCACTGAGCGAACCTTGGGGCAGGGTTTTCTCGAAAGCATAGGCAGCTTCGGTGCCGCTTGCATTCAGGCCGCCGGTGATGCCGGCATTGGATGCCGTGGGAGTGAACTGCCCTGTCACACCGATATTGCCCGCTGCCTGGATGTTTTGCGAGCCAACGCTCTTGCTGGCCATGTACAGGGATGTCTGGAACAGCGAGCGCCCAAAGTCCACCTGCAAGGCGCCGCCCTGCACTGCCACCGACTCGATGGCGGTTTGAGCATCCTTGTAGAACTGAGCGCTGGCATTGGCCAGGCGGAAGCTGACGATACCCTCCTGGGGCAGCTTGCCCTGGGCGTCCGGGTTCTGAAAGAGCGCATAGGATGGGTTGCCGATCACACGGTTCCAGCCCGACTTCAACGCAGTTTCGTAATCCACCACGAAGCTGTCGCCCTCGGCCCGCGAGGTCCAGGGATTGCGCGCCCATGCCAGCTGGGTCACCTGGGGTGGCTGCACGGGTGCGGGGGGCTGCACCGCCACCGGAGGAGGTGCGGGCGCAGGCGCAGGCGTCGGCGCCGGCGTCGGCGCAACCGTAACGGGAGGCTCGGGCGCAGGAGGAGGGGGTGGCGCCACGGGCGCCACCGGAGGGGTGTAGACGGCCACTTCGACCGCCTTCTGTTCGCTGGTGAGCGATTTGACGGGGGTAGGCTCGGTGCGCAGGTCGTCCAGTGCCTGGGTCTGTGACTTTTCTGTGCGTGCCGCCGTGATTTCACCGGCGCGGGCATTGCGCGTCACGGTGTCGGTGACCACCAGCAAGGGCGTCGCGTCGCGTCGGCTGTACTCGAGGATCTGGCCCTTCATGTCGTCCGACAGCAGTTTTTCATGCCCGCTGATGCAAGGGCCGACACTGGCACCGCAGCCGTTGTTGGCCAGCGGGGTGAGCGTGATGGCGCCGGTGTAGACCGATGCAGCCGTGCGTTCCATGTCGGAGCGCACGACGAAGTCCGTGCCCTTGACGCCAATGGCGGCCACGGGCGTGTTCAGACGGAAGCGCTCGCGCGCTGCCTCGCCCCAGCTGCCCGTGATCGAACGCACCACGCCTTCATCGAGGCGGAACTTGATGGCACCCAGCTGTGGCTGCTGCGCGGAATGGCTGTAGCTTTCGATATGCAGGCGGCTGGCCGGCCGCACGCTCAGGCGCCCGCCGTCCACAAAGCGCAGGTGCACATGGCCCCCGGCCTTGGTTTCGATGCGGTCGCCCACTCGCACGGCGGCGCCGCGGTCCAGGGCACGGCTGCTGCCGTCTTCCTGGAGGAGAGAGGCCGCGCCAATGACAAACGTGGCTTCGCCCACGACGGCGCCCAAGGATTGCCCGGGCGTGGAGGCATGCGCAGCGCCACCCATCCCCATCAAGGGAAAGGCAAGGCAGGCGGCGATGGGGAGCAATCGGTGGTTCATGGTGTGCCTTTCGGACAGCAGAGAATGCCTGGCGGCGCCAAAGAGGGGCGCAAGGCCAGGAAATGGCTCTGACGCTGTATTTTCGCTCATGTCTGTTTCACAGTGTGTGAGCGCGGTCACACACCACTTGCCGAAGCGCTGGCAATATGCTGGAAGCGTTGCCAGTGGTGTAATGCCGCCATGTGCTGCTTGGCGCAGCCCCGGCACACTCCTACTGGTGCATGGCGCGATCCGCAGCGGATCGACACCTCCTGGCGCCCGTTTGGCACCGTGTTTCAGCGGCTTCGTATTATCGGCTCAAGCCGCGTTTTTCCCTATCTATGCCCGTTTCCGTTCAGTTGTTGAGCCAGTTTCCTTTGCTGCAGCCGTTGGCGCGCGAAGCCCTGGAACCACTGTCGGCGCGCATGGCATTGCGCTCGTTTCCCCGCCGGGCCATGGTGATGGGCAAGGAAAACCCGACGCAGGAACTGGGTTTTCTGGTGGAAGGACGGCTGCAGGGGGTGGATTTCACCGTGGATGGCCGCAGCGTGGGCATGTACTTCGTCGACCCCGGGGACTATTTCGGCGAGCTGGCACTGGTGGATGGCAAGCCTCCGTCCGAATTCGTCATTGCGGCCGTGAAGTCCACGGTGGCGTTTCTCGATGGCGCAGCGGCGCGCGAGCTGATCCTGGGCCACCCTGCGCTGGCGCAGGCGGTGATGGCCCGGCTGGCGCAGCGGGTGCGCACGGTGATGGCGCAGCGCACGCTGCTGAGCCTTCCCAACCCGTTTCAGCGGCTTTGCGTATTGCTTTTACAATTGCCGCAGCGCCCGGTCGACGGTGTGGCCGAGGTCGCCCAGGCCCCAACCCACCAGGAGTTGGCCATCATGATCAATGCCAGCCGGGAGACGGTCACCCGCGCGTTTCAGGTGCTGTTCCTGCACAAGGTTCTGGTGCGTGAAGGCAACATCCTCAAGCTGATGCAGCCCGAGCTGATGCGCGATATCGCCGAGGGCCGGGCCGATCCGCCCAAAGCCTGACACCTCTTGCCACGGGTCTTTCCCCAGGAAACCCTGGTGGCCTTCCTCCCTGTTTTACGGTTACTGCCCCTTGAGAGTCTTGTTGTCGTATTTGTGGCCCTGGCGCCACATGTCGCTGGTGATGCAACTGGCGCGCCGCGAAGTGCATGCACGCTATCGCCAGTCGTGGCTGGGCATGGTGTGGGTGGTGCTCACCCCGCTGCTGATGCTGGGGGTGTACACCCTGGTGTTCCGCCACGTCATGCGCGTGCGCTGGTATGGGGTGGATGAGGGCAACATGGCCTTCGCACTGCGCATCTACGCCGGGCTGGCGGTCTTCGGCTTTTTTGCCGAGTGCGTGAACCGCGCGCCCAATCTGGTGCTGGAGCAGCCCCATCTGGTCAAGAAGGTGGTGTTTCCGCTGGAGATCATGCCCTGGGTGAATGCGGTCAGCGCATCCGTGGGGCTGGGGGTGTCTGCGCTGCTGCTGGTCGGCCTGGCATTGCTCAGCGGCCACGGGCTTTCCGTCACCATGCTGGCGCTGCCGCTGGTCTGGCTGCCCTTGCTGCCGCTGGTGCTGGGCCTGGGCTGGTTTCTGGCCGGGGTGGGCACTTACGTGCGCGATGTGGGGCAGTTGCTGGGCATGGTGGTGGCTGCACTGATGTTCCTGAGCCCCATCTTCTTTCCGGTGGAGGCCCTGCCCGAGGCGGTTCGCCCCTGGCTGCTGCTGAACCCGCTGGCCTGGATCATGACGGGAACGCGCGAGGTGCTGCTGCATGGCCGCTGGCCCGACTGGCAGGCCCTGGCGCTGCTGCTGGTGGCCTGCACGGCCATCGCCGCTGCGGGCGCCGCTTTCTTCCACAAGGTTCGCACGGGGTTCTCCGATGTCGTTTGATACCCCCGCAGACACCGCCCAGGCGCTGGCCATCGAGGCCCGTGGCGTGGGCAAGCGCTTTTCGCTGTTCGAGCAACCCAGCGACCGGCTCAAGCAATTGCTCTGGGGCCGCTACAAGCAGTACAGCCGCGATTTCTGGGCCTTGCAGGACGTGAGCTTCGACATCCGCCGCGGCGAGGTGGTCGGACTGGTGGGCCGCAATGGCGCCGGCAAGTCCACCTTGCTGCAGATGGTGTGCGGCACGCTGGCACCGACCAATGGCACGCTGGCAGTGCGTGGGCGCGTGGCGGCCCTGCTGGAGCTGGGGGCAGGCTTCAGCCCCGATTTCAGCGGGCTGGAAAACGTGTACATGAACGCCGCCATCCTGGGCATGGCGCGCGCGCAGGTGGACGAGCGGCTGGACGGCATCCTGGCGTTTGCCGACATCGGCCAGTTCATCCACCAGCCGGTCAAGACCTACTCCAGCGGCATGTTCGTGCGCCTGGCGTTTGCCGTGGCCACCAGCGTGGACCCGGACATCCTGGTGATCGACGAAGCCCTGTCGGTGGGCGATGGCGCGTTTGCGCGCAAGTCGTTCGACCGCATCATGGACATGAAGGACCGGGGGGCGACCATCCTGTTCTGTTCCCACTCCATGTACCACGTACAGGCACTGTGCTCGCGCGCGCTCTGGCTCGAAAGCGGACGCATGCGCATGTGGGACGAGGCACCCAAGGTGACTGCAGCGTACGAGACGTCGCTGGTGATGGAAGACGCGCCCAACAGGGAGGCAGACGCCAGGCCGGCCCCTGCGGATGCAGGCACGAATGTGGCGACAGACGCCTTCGAGGCCGACTCCGTGGCCCACGGTGCCAGGGTGCGCAAGGCGCCCGATGGCACGGCCGTGATCACCGATATCCAGGCGCTGGCCGATGGCGTGGCCGGGCGTGAACTGGCCATCCACTCCGGCCGTACGACGCTGGAACTGCGCGTGCAGTTCGACAGTGACCCGGCCCTGCCGTGCCCATCGGTGGCCATCGGCATTGCCCATGCCAACGGCACGGTAGTTGCCAGCGCGGGCAGCGCCAACGATGGTGTCGATCTGTCGCGCGACGCCTCCGGCTCTGGCACGGGCTACCTCACGCTGCCTCGCCTGCCGCTGCTTCAGGGGGACTACACGATCTCGGTGATCCTGGCATGCGAACGCGGCCTGCACCCCTATGAGATCGTTGAGCGCGCCATCACGCTGCGCGTGGTGCAGACCGGGCTGGAACAAGGGCTGGTGAGCCTGCCGCGCCAGTGGAACGCCAAGGTGCCCACATGAGCGCAAGATTCCGCATCGAAGGCAGCCTGATCGCACTCCCGATGGTTTACCGGAGCGGATAAGGATTTTCGCTAAAGTTGGCCTTTTGGGGTCCTGCGTGCGCTTGGGACACCCTCTGCGCTGATTTCCACAATGATGGACTTATGCTTGGACAACGGTTCCACGCCATTTCTAACACCGAATTTTATGCAGAACGAACGCGAAGTTTCAGGTTTTTATTCACAGATCCGCGACTATTGGATCGCCTTGGGCAGCAAGGGCAGCGCACCGCCGACCATGATGCTCAACTTTGGCTATTGGCCCCAGGGAGTGGAGCATTTGTACGAGGCGCAGCAGTCCCTGGTGCGCCGCGTCGTGGAATGCATCGCGCCTTGCCCGGATGGCGCACTGGGTGTGGAAGTGGGCTGTGGCATCGGCGGGATCAGCATCAATGTCCTGCAGCAACTGCCGCATGTGCGCATGACGGGGGTGGATATTTCCGAGGACCAATTGGAGATTGCCAGGGCCAATGCGCAGGCCCGTGGCGTCCAGGACCGTTTTCACGCCCAACAGGGCGATTCCATGGCGCTGCCGCTGCCAAGCAACGCCTTCGATTTCGGGCTCTGCATCGAATCGTCGTTCCACTACGACAACAAGCCCCTGTTCTTCAGTGAGTTGTTCCGGGCCTTGCGGCCGGGAAGCACCGCTGTGGTGGCAGACATCACGTGTTCGCGCGTGGACGGCGTGCAGTTTCGCAAGGGCAATTATTTCGAGAGCCCCGCTACCTATCACCAGCTCATCCGCGACACCGGATTCGAGCTGGTGTCGAGCGAGGATATCGGTCCGGTGGTGTATGCCCCCTTGTACCAACATATCCAGAATTTCAACGCGGGGCAACGCAACCGCGATCGAATCGCCAAATACTGGTCGCTCGTATTGAACAACTACCGCGAGCTCGCCAGTGAGGGCGACATGGGCTACTACATCTTCACGTTGAAAAAGCCGGACGCCCCGGCACTGAACAATTGAAACGCTTCCCGCGCTGGCTGGCTTTGGGCGTAGCGCGGTTGGACTACGGCCTGGCCCTGCCCCTGCTGGCAAGCCTGCCAAGATGGCTGGCTCGCCCCCTGTGGATTTTGCGCGGGTGTGTCAACTATGCAATGGACTGGGACTGGCGCACGCTGTCTCTGGGACACGGCTACGTGCGCGAGGCCACACAGTACGCCATGGCGCAGCTGCGCGCGCAGGCCGGCACACGCACTTTGCCACGCAGGCTGACGTTGAGGCGCTTTGTGTGCATGTCGCGCGAAGAGGTCGAAGCCGCCAGGCTCCCGCACCTGGACAGAACCACCATCCAGGCCCGCATTGCCGGCCTGGAACACTTGCTCAGGGCCCGCGACCTCCAACAGGGCGTGGTGCTCTTGACGGCACACTTCGACAGTCTTTATGTGGGGCTTGCGGCCTTGGCGCAAGCGGGGCTGCGGGTCAACCTGATGTCCACCAGGCTGACGAACGATGCGATGGTGCCGCCAGCCATCAGTCGCCACTTTGTCACCAAGATTGCGGCGCTGAATCGGTTGCTGGCACCCGGACAGGTGATCCATGTCGAGGAGAACATGCGCTTCTTCGTGAGCGCCCTGCGCCGGGGAGAGATCGTCGTCATTGCCTGCGATGGCCCTTCCACCTCGCAGGACCGGTCACAGCCGGTGGACTTTCTGGGTGCACGCAGGCTGATGGCCTCTGGCCCGCAGTTTCTGGCCCGTGCCGGGAATGCGCCGCTGGCGCTTTACACTTGCCAGGAGGGTCCGGGTGGGCAGTTTGCAGTGGAGATCACTGAACCGGCATCCCTTGAAGAGGGAGGCCTGCAACGCGCCTACACGGCGCTGGAAGGCCACTTGCTGGCACACCCGTGGCAATGGTGGGCCGCCGACCTTTACCGCACCTACGTTGGTGCCGACGCACCGACCCGCGCTTCATGATTTCTGATGTTCTGCTTGTCAGCGCCGGGCCCAGCTTCAATCCTGTGCAGCAGCGGCATTTGCTGGCTTCGTTGTGCATGGCTGCTGGCATGGGCGTGCTCGCAACACTCCAAGAAATCGCAGGGCGTGCCATCACGCTGCGCTCAGTGGGAAAGGAGCTCGCACAGGGACCCGCCAGGCTGCAGCGCCACAAGTTGTCCAGGGTCACCCCATGAACGCAAGATCCTGGTATGCAGTCAACCTTGGCGCGACCGAGGCGCCGGAGGTACGCGCCTTGTTCACCCAGGTCTTCGGCCAGCCCATGAGCGAGGCCCTGTGGCAATGGAGGTATGGGGATGGCCGGGGCTTGGCCACCGGTACGCGCGATGCCGACGGTACACTGATCGCGCACTACGGCAGCACGGTGCGCACTGTACTGTGGGACGGACAGGAGCATCCAGCACTGCAGATGGGCGATGCGATGGTGGTGGAAAAGGCCCGGGGCGTTCTGTCGCGCAACGGTGCCTTCGCCACCGCAGCCCGGTCCTTGCTGGAGCAACAGTTGTGGTCACAGCCGCGGTTTGCCGTAGGCTTTGGCTTTCCCCACCAGCGCGCCGGCCGCCTGGGTGAGGCGCTGGGCATGTACGAGATGGTGGGAGAGATAAGGTCCCTGGAGTGGCAATGTCAGCCACTACCGGCCGAGGACCATTCATTCATTCGCCGATGGGCGACGGCACCGCTGGACTGGACCGATCCACAGACGAACACGTTGCTGGACAGCCTGTGGAGCGATCTGCGCAACGACGCCCAGGGCTTTGTGCTCCCCCAACGGGATGCCCAGTGGTGGCGCCACCGTTTTGCCAACCATCCGGACGCCCCATACAGGGGTTGGTGGGTGCGCAGCCGGTTCACGCGACGCATCCTGGGTGCTGTGGTGCTGCGTCCGGGAACAGCATCCTGGGAGCTGATGGACTGGCTGGGGCCTACGCGCCAGATGGGCACTTTGCTCCTAGTGGCGCGCGCCCTGGCCGCGTCTGCTGGCGCCAGCAAGATGACCGGCTGGTTTAGCGGACCGCTGGCCCAGCGCATCCATGCCTTGGATGGTAGCCCCCCCGCCAACGACCAACTGGCCTGCCAGTACTGCGTGAACCAGCGCATGGCTACCGGATCGCAGGCCACGCGCACGCAGCCCTGGTGGCTGACCAGCGGCGACACAGATTTTCGCTGACCATGCCTGCCACGCAACCGTCCCGCTGGAGCTCAGGGCCCAAGCACCTGAATGCGGCTGGCCCGTCCCGGGCATGGCCAAGCTTCCCGTCGAGCTGGCCTACCTGCTGGCCCGGTGGCGCGAATGCACGCCAGAAGTCGGCATTCGATTGCCTTGTCCGGGTGGTGGATCCCCAGCTGGACACGGCGGCGGGCTACACCAGCGGCCTTGCCTTCATCGAGAAGCACATCTGGCTGAACTCCCGCCGCTGTCGGGCATCCCATCTGCCGCTGATGTACTCTGAGTGCTGAATTGCCATTGACCATGACCGACTTCGCCAACGACCTTCTTTTTGTGAGCTGCGTCAGCCACTGGGACGTGGCCCGCGAGCGCCTGCTGGCTTCGCCCTGTCTGCAGCCTGGCGAACGCCCATTGTGGCTGCGCTGGAATGCCAGCTCTGCAGCGCAGGCCTTCAACGACGTGATGGACACCCAGCCGGCCCAGCGCTGGATCGTATGGGTGCACCAGGATGTGTTTCTGCCCGAAGGCTGGGACGCCCTGTTCAACCAGGCTATCGCGCAGGCCGAGCAGCAACTGGGCCCCCTGGCCATCGTGGGCACCTACGGCGTGCAGGGCGCCGGCGTGCAGGCGGCCCATGCGGGCCATGTGCTGGACCGAGGCCAGGTTCTGCGGGGCCCCTTGCCCCTGCCCTGCCTGGTGGACAGCCTGGACGAACTGCTGGTGGCCGTGCGCAGCGACAGCGGCTTGCGCATGGACCCGGCGCTGGGGTGGGATTTCTACGCCACCGACCTGGTGCTGCAAGCCCAGGCCGCAGGCTTGCAGGCCGCCGCTGTGGATGCGTTTTGCGAGCACTGGTCGAGCACCCCGCAGCACCCGCCCCTGCCCCGCCCAACGGCACAGCGCATCGCGCGCAGCGGGGCAGCGTTCGAGGCGAAGTGGGAGCAGAAATTCCCCCTCACGACGACCTGTGTGGCCATCCACCGGCGCGGGGACGTGCGCGCCCTGGCGCAGTCGATGCTCGCGGCAGACGCGCAGCCCCTGGAACAGGACGCACCATGACGCCGATCGCACGGGTCATTGTCTCCACCGCATCGAGCCCGCTGTCGTCGGAGGAATTCCGCCATGGCTGGGACCAGTTGCACCGCGTGCTGCCACCACCCACCGTGTGGCTGGAGACGCCCGCGCTGGCCAGCCCGCAGGCATGGCACCAGGCCTTGGACCAGGCACCGGCGGCAGCACCGCTGGATGGGAACGCCCGCGTGCTGCTGCTGCGCCATGGCCACGCCATGATCGGCCCCGATGTGCTGGAGCGGCTGGGACGGGCGCTTGACGACGCGCAAGATGCGCCCACGGCGGTGCACGCTTTCGACCCGGGCTTTCCCCCGGCCCTGGCACCCGACTACTGCACGGTGCGCGGCATGGAGCGCTACCTGGAGCAACTGGGTGCCCGAGAGCTCCCCCTCATCCCCGACAGTGGCCAGCATGTACCGCTGGTGACGCTGACCACGGTGGCCGCCGTGCGCGCCGGCACCGTGCGCAGCCACGCCCATTGGGTACCCGGCGCCTTCGTGCACGACTTTGCCAGCTACCACCAGGCGCGGCGGGAGGACATGCTGCCCCTGATGCCTGCCGGCGTGGCCCGTGTGCTGGATGTGGGTGGCGGTGAAGGCGGCTTCCTGCAGGCCATCAAGGAACTGCGCGGCTGCGAGACCCACCTGGCCGAGTATTCGCAAGAGGCCTGCCGCACCGCACGCACCCAGGTGGACCATGTGTGGCAGGGCGACTTTCTCACGCAGCCGTTCGCCGGGCTCCCGGGGCAAGGCCAGGGCGCGTTCGACTGCATCAGTTTTCTGGACGTGCTGGAACATGCCAACGACCCGCACGCCTGGCTGGCCAGGGCCCGGGGCCTGCTGGCGCCGGGCGGATCGGTGCTCATCTCCATCCCCAATGTGGGCCACTGGGGCGTGATTGCCGACCTGATCGAGGGGCGTTGGGACTACTGCCCGCTGGGCATTCACTGCGTCACCCATGTCCGCTTCTTCACCTGGAAGACCCTGCAGGACTTGCTGACCAGCGCAGGGTTTGCGGTGGATCACCTGGAACGCGTCCAGGTACCCGCCCCCGCAGACTGGGCCAGCCATTGGGCGCAAACCCCGCGCCTAAAAGCGGATCCGGCGAGTTGGAATACTTACGCCTTCCTGGTGCGAGCCACCCCGCTCAAGGAGGCTCCATGGGCTTGAGCTGCTGCGCTGTTCTGGTGAACTACCGGGATGCCGCCGAGATTGCGGCGGCAGTGGCGTCGGTGCTGGCGGATGCGCCGGGCATCGAGGTGCGCGTGGTCGACAACAGCGATGACGATGCCGAATGGGCCTTGCTGCGATCACTGCTCCCGCAGGCAGTGCACTGCCATCGCGCCGAGGGGAACATCGGATTCGGCCGGGGCTGCAATCTGGCCGTGCGTGCTTCTTCCGCTGACTGCTTCTTCCTGGTGAATCCCGATGTGCGCCTTGTCAAGGGCTGCACGGGGATCCTGCTCGATGCGCTGGCCCAGGACATCACGCTGGGGGCGATCGCCCCTCGCCAGTTTCTTGATACGGCCCTGCAGTGGCGTCTGCCGCCCAGCTGGCTGCCCACGGCCGTGCGCGCATGGGCCACCGAGCGCGCACGCAGGGAGCCACCCATCCGGGATCGGGTCCGCCACGCCACGGGGGCTGAGGCCTTGCGCTACTGGCAAGCCCGCCATGCACCGCTGCGCCAGCGGGCGCTGTCCGGTGGCGCGGTCATGGTGCACCGCCGTGCACTGGACGCAGACGGAGACCTGTTCGACCCGCGTTTCTTCATGTACTTCGAGGACTCCGATCTCTGCCTGCGCTTGCGCCGCCAGGGCTTGGGCATGGCCATGGCGCCTGAAGCGCAGGCCATCCACGCCTGGCGCAACGCCCCCCACAAGCAGGGCCTGATGGAAGCCGGCGCAGCCATCTACTTTGCCAAACACCATGCCGATGACGGCTGGCTGCACAAGGCCCACCGGCTGCAGCAGGTACCGCCCGGACCGCTGGGGGACATCAACCAGCCAAGCCAGCGGACCCTCGAAGGCATCGAGCTGGAGGTGCCCGCACCCCTCCAGACAGGCTGGGTGCTGGAGCTCAGCCCCGATCCTTTGCGGCAGATCTGTGTCGGGTACCTGGGAACCGGGGCACGGGCATCGGCCTCTTACCAGACGCTGGAGCACTTCGGCTCCGGCACCGTGTTTGTGCGCTTGCGCAGCAGCCAGGTGGACGACCGCGATGGACTCGAAGTGATGGCCATGTTGGAGCCACCCCATACCGCCCCACGGGAGACAGGAACAGGTTCCACAGGCTGAACGGAACGCCGCTGGCCCGGGACCTGACACATCCTGTAGCGCGATGTGCACCCGCCACTCTGCGAAAATCACACCCGACAGGACGCGCAGCCATGCCGCCGCATGCCCCCTTGCCACCCGACGCCTCCATGCACTGACCGCCCCATCGGGCTGTGCCAGCAGCACGTTTCTCCGCCAGGCTTGCCCGGCATTTCGACTTCTTGGGAGTGAGTACATGTCTACTCTTGGTTTCCTTTCACCCCCGCCGGACAAACCGTCGCCAAGCGCCATGGCTATGCATTTGGCAATGGCCATCGCCGGCATCGCCCTGGCCGGGCAAGCACTGGCGCAGGCCGCCCCCCAGGGTACCGCTCCTGGCGCGCTCGCGCGCCCAGGCACTGCGGTGGCTGCACCCTCGCCCGCAACTGCGCCTCCAGCGGCCACCTCCATCCAGGCGGGGGGCGCCAACCCCTTCGACGCCCAGCGCAAGGCATGGCCGGATCGCGTCCCACCCGTCCCACCGCCGCCACCACCGCCTCCTCCCGCCGTGGTGACCGACCAGGATCTGCAGCTGTACGGGGTGGTGATTGCGGGCAGCGTCAAGATGGCCAATGTGCGCCTCGGCCCGCGCTTTGCCAGCGCGGCCACGGAGGGGCGCCCCTTCTCGACCTTCCGCGAGGGGCAGGCACTGGGCGAGTTCACACTGGCACAGGTCCACCCCACCCACGTGGTGCTGTCAGCACCCGGCGGACAGCAGAGCATCTATTTCACCAAGAAGACGGACAGGGCCGCCGGCACAGGGGCACCCGCCCCCGTAGCGCAGGGCCAATCGCCCGTTCAGGGCGCTACGCCGGTGGCGCAGACGCCTGCCGGGGATCCCGCCACCACGCAGGCAGCCGCCACAGCGGTCGTGCCCCCAGCCGGGGCCAATGCCGGGCAGGCGGCCCAGCAGCAGGCAGCGGCAACCCCTGACGCCGCCCCTGCGGCCGCCAACTCACCGAACGCAGCCAACACGGTGTTCAACAGCCTGTCCGAGGCACTGAATGCTGCACGCAACAATGCCAACATGCAGCAGAACCAGGGTGCCAACCCTTTCCAGGTTCCCAGCGCACCCCGGCAATAAGACCCGCCCGGGAGGCTGCGCGGCACAAGGCATGGAAGCGAAACGCCCCACAGCCGAGGAACCGGTTTGTCGGACGTTGCAGTCGATGCTCCGTCTGCCTCGACGCCTTCTGGCCCTGGCGCTGTGCGCGAGATTGGCGGCAGTGGTGGAGAGGCAGCAAAGGCATGCCCAATCCATCTGACCCGCAGCGTGCTCGCTCCATGAAATGAAAAAAGGCCCCTAGGGACCTTTTTCGCGTCTGCGCAAAGCGCTTGCTGGTGCTTACCAGATCTTGCCCTTGTTGACGAAGGAACCGTTGCTGTTCTTGAAGCCGAAATAGATTTCGACGTTGAAAGCGCGCAGGTCTTCCACCATCAGGTCCATGCTGGGTGTGAACTTGAGGGTGCCCGCATTGGTGATCTGGCTGGAGTACGCAACGGTTTCAGGGTTGGGCAGCCCCAACTGAACCCAGCTGTCGACCTTGCGGAAGAACCACACATCCGTCGTGAAGAACAAGCCATTGGCTGGAATGCGTGCCGCGATCCACACACTGGTCTTCTCGCTGGCAGCGACGTCGGCACTGGTCTGCGTCAACGTGATATCCAGCTTCAAAGGCTGGCCGGCTGTGGACACCACGTTGGTGGTCACCGATCCAGGCGTCGTAGGCGTGGTCGGTGTGGTGGGGATGGTCGGAATCGTCGGCGTGGTAGGCGTGGTAGGCGTCGTCGGCGTAGTAGGCGTAGTAGGCGTCGTCGGCGACGCAGTGTCCACGGGATCCGGGAAGGGGCTGGTCGTCCAGGAGATCTTGGCGTAGCCGGCCGCGTACTTGGGCATGTCGACGTCCAGGGCGCCCTGGTAGTCGTAGAGCGCGGCGCCGCTCAGCTGGCGCACGTAGAGCCACTTGCCCTGGTCGGTGCTGCTGCGCTTGGCATCGAGCTGGCCGCCCACGAAGCGCAGGGTGCCGCCACCGTCGTGCACTACGAAATGGTCGACGTCTTCGTTGACCAGGCGTGTGAACGAGGAGTCGATGCGTTCGCCGGTCTGCGCGGCCTGGTACTCTGCGCCGCTCAGGGGAGCGACACGGGTCGGCTCCTTGCCATAGCGCAGCACGAAGGCCGACTGGGTGGTTTGGGCCGCATAGCCCGAGAACAGGAACGAACGCGTACCTGCGGGAATGAAGATCTTGAATTCCTGGTTCTGCATCTGGAAGCCAGTAAACTCAGGCAGGGAGAGGGAGCCACCGCCAGGGAAGGCGCAGCCGCCGGTGCCGAACCCGATGGCGCAACCCGTCACGCCGGTAGGCGCGTATTGCTCCTTGAAGCCAACCTTGGTGTCAAAGGTGTAGCTGGTACCGCCGACTGGCAGGGCCAGGGCAATTCTGTGTGCTGACTGGTGCATCGAAACAAAGTTTGCAGCCTGTGCAAACGTGCTCATTGCAGCCAAAAAAATAACAATTAGATACCGCATTGCATCCGCCCAAAAAAAAAAGGCCGCGAGCTCTCGCCGGCGGCCTTTTTACTAAAGTCGCAACTTCTTAGTTAGAAGGAGCGTAGTGCCACGTGACTTCTGGGCCAATCGTGTTGATGTAGGTAACAACGCCAGGACCGCCCGACTTGCCCAGGTTCACAGAAGGAGCCGAGGTTTGGCCAACGGAGACCGTTGGGTTTGCGTAGCGAACGTTAGCCCAGCCAGCGGTGAACGTGCCCACGCTGATCTGGCTACCGAAGGCCAGCCAGTCGTGTTCGAACACGCTGGTCGACGATGCTGGTGGCAGAGGCGAGATGTTGAACGTTGGACCGGCGATGGTGTTTTCGCTGTAATCGAACACGTCAGCAGCGATCTGAACCTTCTGTTGGAAGGGGTACTGGCCGCTGATGACGTTACGGTACGTCAGCTTCGTGGGGAACGTGAAGGACACCAGCGAAGATTGCGTACCGCCGACCACGTAAGGCACGACGAACGAGGTCTTCCACAGTGCGTCTTCGATGTCAGCAACGGTAGCTTGCGAACGTGGAGCGCCCAGGCTGGAGTCAACACCGATGTTTTGCTTGATGCGGTTGTTGTAGTCAGCCAGTGCCAGGGTAGGCAGCGAAGCGTTCTGACCGTTCAGCGTGTTCGAGATGGTCAGGAAACCGGCCAGCACGTTAGGCGTGTTGGTGTCGGCGACCACAGCTGGAGCTGCGTCAAATGCGGCCTTAATGGCAGCCTTGGCAACGCCAGGACGGTTAGGAGCGAGGTCGAATGCTTGCGATTCGATGATCGTGATGTAACCGATGTTGGTCAGTGGCGAGCGGCCTTCGCCAGCACCGCTCACGATCACTGCTGGGGTAGCAGCGGATGCGAAGGTGTTGGAGTTAGGCAGCAGGATCGAGTCGTCGCTGGACGTCACAACCGAACGCGTCGTTTGGCCGTTGGCGGCAGCGGCTTGGCTTGCCAGGGTACCGACCCACACGTCGCCAGGCGACAGGTAGATCAAGAAGTCCAGACGTTCTTCGGAGCGCTCGTTGTCGTGAATCACGACCTTGGCGACGACGGATTGCGTCAGGCTAGTGTTGATAACCTTCAACTCACTTTGCCATCCCCCACCGATGAAATACGAGGGAGCGACCAGCAAATCACCCAAACCAGCGTGATTCACGGTCACAGCGTTTGCAGCACCAGCAGCGAGCATGGCGCCCATTGCTACAGCAAGAAGTTTCTTCTTCATCACAGATTTCTCCATAAAAATTAAAAAAAGCACCTGAGCAAGCCCACACTCATAGCTTTACAAGTTTACACCAGATACTTCAACAATCCGCCCCGCGTACACAATCTAGACAAGCGGACTCTATGGACTGTTGATTCGCATCCTACACAATCGCCCCCCGGTTTGCGCAGGGGTGCGTAGATAAAATGTGTTTGGTGTCACAACTAGGGCGAAGGATGTTGCACCTCAGCAACAAGCGCCCGTTGTCCTTTTCCTGCACCCGACACGGCAAGCCTGCGGCCTGCCCTGCTGCGGCACAGCGGGCCAGAGGCAAGTCGCCAGAGAGCCGGCGGGCGTACCCAACTGACCCTTGCGGCGCTGCCACGGCCCCTCATCAGCGCGACTTCAGAACAGCGTCGAGATTGACGTGCTTCCACTGCCCATCCACGATCTCCCAGATATCGGAGGTGCGGAAATTGGAGTCAGACTTCTTCCCGGTCGGATCGACCAGTGTGAGTTCCACTTCCACATTGGCATTCTTGCCATCCTGGGTGACATCATGCACCTTGATGGATTTCAGGGTCCATGCTTTCGCATGGTATTCCGCATAGAACTTGGAATCCGTCCGCTTGGGGTCGATCCCATGCTCCAGATCGTAGCGCACGCCCCAGTTGCGGTCCACATGGGCTTGCCAATAGCGTTTGAAATTGGTAAGCACACCGATTTGCGCCATTTTGGGCTCGAGCGCAGGCGATTCGAACACCAGGTTCAGCGGCTTTGACTCCGCCGAAACCGTATTCGGTGCGGCGGCTGCATTGCCTGCAGTCTGCGAGGTCGCGCAGCCGGCCAGCCATGGCAACACCGCGACCATGGCAGCGGCGAGCGTGATCTTTTGTGCAAAATTCTTCATGCGTGTCTCAACATAGTGTGGAAGTTCAACGAATCACCGGTGGGCGACTCGCAGGGATGAGGGCTCTTGCAGCGTGTGAAAAAGCACCAATGGGATATGGGCGACCTGCTGATAGTTCACATCAATGATGCTGCGGCCACCATTTCGGCGCAATGCGTCACCCGCGAGCAGGACGCAAGGCGCCAAGACAGCCAACGAACTGTCGGTCTGCGGCACCGGGGCGCTCAGGCAGCGCATGGGCGGCATCACGTCATCGCGCCCCAGGAAGGCGTCGTAGTCTGCCATGATGGCCCAGGTATCGGGGCGCACTTTGGCCAAGGTGAACATCTCCTGCAGCGCGTTGAAGGAGAGCGTGGTGCCCTCCTGCAACACCAGGCGATACTGTCCGCGCCAATCGTAGTCGCCTTCGGGATCCGTCCGCGCAACGATGGTCAGCCGCGAATCGAGCCGGGCAAAGTCTTCCATGGCCGTGCGCACCGCAGGTGACTGGTCGGCGTGCCCCAGCAGCAGCAGCTCCCAGCCCGAGTAGGTCTGGTGCACCAGCGAGAAGAAGGTGGCGGTGAGCGCCGCCACGTCGAAAGGCTGCACCACGGCCGAGACGAACGGCGCGGCCACTGCCTGGGAATGGACTGTTTGCGCGCCCTGCGCGGCGCTTGCGCCAGACAATGTGCGCCAGCCATCCCTCATGAACCGCCACATGCCTGGCGGCACCACGGCGCGCACCATGTTCTTGGCGTGGAACAGGGCATGCGCTCGCCGCCCAGCCCCGAGGGATACCTCTTCGCCAGCATCGGCGATCAGGCGGTAGTACTGCGCCATGTAGCGCGCCTGGTCGTTGGCGAGCAACTGGCGCTCATGCACCGTGGTCAGCTCCGAGCGCAGGTACTCCAGATCCATGCGCGCAGCCGCCAGCTTGCGGTCCAGGTCAGTCGCCACGACGGGAGACGCCCCCGCCAGGGATGGCATCGATGTCGAAGACAACGTCTTGGGAGGATTGACCGCCCGGATGGACACCCCCGCAGCCAGCGTGCGCAGGTGGTGCTCGGGCAGCGCGCCGAGGGCATCCATGATGGCCACGTCCTGCGGCTGGGCCGCCCCCGTGCCGGAACGCTGCAGGGCGTCGACCACCTCGCCCAGCGGCGTGGTGCGCAGCAGGGCCGCCGCATCGGCGGGCAGGCGGTCCAGGTAGACCCCGAGGAACCAGCTCAGCGACCACCGCGGGTGCTGGTGGGGCTCCACACCACTCCAACGCAGGTCAAACTCGCGGAACCACTCGCGCAGGCCGGTTTCGGTGGCGTTGTAGAAATGGTGGGGATAGCCGTGCTCCGGCTGCAGGAAGGCGGTGTCGATCTTGACCACGCCGCCGGGCTTGAGCACGCGGCGAATCTCCTCCACCGCCGCCTGGGGATATTGCAGGTGCTCGAACACCGCCTGGCTGATGACGGCACCGAAGCTGTTGTCCCTGAACGGCAGCCGGTCGGCAGAGCCGACCACGTCCGTCATGGGGTAGCGAAAGATGTCGATCTGCACCACGTTGTCCCAGCGCTGCAGCTTGCCGCCTGCGCCCAGGTCCAGCACCCATTCATCCCGGTGCTCCTCGATGATTCTGAGCGACTCCTGGCTGTAGGGGTGGCGCGATACCGGATCGTCCACCGAGGCCTCCCCCGTTCCCGCCTCCTCGATGGTTTCCGGCAGCAGCACGGGCACCCCATTGCGCAGGGGGTAGGCCGCCTCGCAGCCGCCACACACCACCCGGCTCTCGTGCTGGATCAGTCTGGAGCCGCAACGCGGGCAGGCCAGCAGGGGCAAAAGGGAGTCAAGTCGGCTCATACGGTGGATTCAAGGAAGGAAACGGTCACGTGGCAAAGACGGCGGCGAGCGCCGGCTCAGGAAACCCGGGGGGGCCATGCCAGCGAAAAATCTTCGGCGTCGATGGTCAGGTTGGGGTTGTAGCAGGGGTCGTTGGCCAGCAAGGCAGGCCAACGGGTCTGCAGGATCTTCACTTCCGAGTTGAAGCGCTTTTGCTTCTCGGGCGTGTCCTCATAGCCGCGCGAGACAGACTCGTGGTGGATCAGTTCGGCATAGGGCGTCCAGTGGTTGCGGTAGCCCGCCTCACGCACGCGCAGGCAGAAGTCCACGTCATTGAAGGCCACGGCCAGGCTCTCGTCCAGGCCACTCACCTCTTCGTAGACCGACTTGCGCAGCAGCAGGCAGGCCGCCGTCACGGCAACGAAGTCCTGCGCCAGCACCGCGCGGCCCATGTAGCCATGCTGGCCCCGGGCCAGCAGCTTGTGCGCATGGCCGGCCACGCCGCAGACCAGCACCACGCCTGCGTGCTGGATGCGACCATCGGGGTACCACAGCCGGGCGCCCACGCAGCCCACGCCGGGCTCCAGGGCCGGGCCCACCATCTCGTCGAGCCACTCGGGGTGGGTGGCCTCAATGTCGTTGTTCATGAGCAGCACGAACTCGCCACGAGTGGCTTCGTGCACCGCACGGTTGTTGATGGCCGAGAAGTTGAACGGGCCATCGTCGCGCAACACCCGGATCTGCCCCGACGCCTTGCGCTCGGCCAGCAACTGCAGCGAAGCAGCTTCGTCGCTGCCGTTGTCCATCACGATGATTTCGTAATTGGGGTAGCGGGTCTGCACCAGGCTGTCGAGGCACTGGCGCAGGATCTTCTCGCCATTGCGGGTCGGGATGACGATGCTCACCAGCGGCGGGTTGGCTGGAATGCCCCAGCGCACGCGGTACATGCCGGATGCCTCCGGCGCCTCCAGGACCTCGCCCTGCAGTCCACGGCGTTGCAGATGCTCCTGCAGCGCCCGCCGGCCGGCCTCAAAGGCATAACTCTTGTTGCCATGGCCCGAGGCCGTGCTGCCGGTCGCCGTGCGCCAGTGGTAGAGGATCTGCGGCACGTGGAGCACAGCGGCGGCTTCCACGCTGTCGATGGCGCGCAGCGCCAGGTCGTAGTCTTGCGCGCCCTCGAAGCCCACGCGCGGGCCACCGAGCTGGCGCATGAAGTCAGCGTCATAAACCGCGAAGTGGCACATGTAGTTGTGCGAGCGCAGCAGGCCCAGGTTGAAATCGGGCTTGAAATACGGATCGAAGCGCCGGCCGGTCTGATCGATCTTGTCCTCGTCGGAATACAGCACCTTGCCCTGCGGGTGGCGCGCAAAGGCCTGCATGACGCGCAGCAGCGCATGGGGCGTGAGTTCGTCGTCGTGGTCGAGCAGGGCGATGTACTGGCCCTTGGCCAGGGCGATGGCCGTGTTCGTCGCCGCCGAGATGTGCTGGTTCTTTGTGTGGAAGGCCAGGCGGATGCGGGAGTCTTCAGCGGCCGCGGCCTCCAGCAGTTCGCGCGTACCCGCCTTGGTTGAGGCATCGTCGCAGATGCACAGCTCCCAGTGCGGGTAGACCTGGTTCTTCACCGACTCGATGGCACGGCCCACATCCTGCGGGTCGGGGTTGTAGACCGGCATGACGATGGAAACCAGCGCCTTGCGCGGCAGGTCGGCCGCCTCGGCCACCAGGCGCGAGAGCTTGACCGGGTCCATGGTGTCGAATTTCGCCACCCAGTCGGCATAACTGCGCGGTGCGGCCCCGGCCACCGCATCCGGCACGGGCGCACCGGCATCCAGGGCTTCCAGCTCATGCCCGGAGCCATGCAGCATGCGCCGCAGACGCTGGCGCACGCCCTGCACGCCCTGGGTGCGCAGCACCGACACCGTGCGCTTGACCAGATGCGACAGGCCCAGACCCCGACTGCGGGCGACCGAATAGGCCGCCACGACGCTCTTGGCATAGCGCGGCAGCCGGACCACCAGGCGCAACGGCCGGGTGATCTTCCAGGAGCGCGAGCCCGTCACCAGGCGCAACTGGTGCTGCGTGGCGTCCACCATGGTCTGCAGGTTGTGAGCATGGTTGCGCGCCAGGGCGATCTCGGCCCCCAAGGCCTTGGCAGAAGCCTCCAGGGAACCGATGTGCGCCTGGGCATCGGTGTACAGGTCCAGCACGTTCGCGCCGTGCTGGTGGGCCAGGTCTCGCTCGCGCATTACAGCGTGGAGCTCGACGATGGTGGCATCACGCTCCTGCCGCACCACGTCGCGCGCAGCACATGCCAGGTCGTGCGCCTCGCCCAGGTGGTGCGCGTCCTGGCGGGCCTTGTCGGCTGCCTGCATGGCATCCATGGCGCGCTGCTGCTGGTCCATCAGGTCCTGCGCCAGCCGCTTCACGTCCTTGTCGCGCTCGGCCAGCTGAGACAGCACGCTGCGCCGCGACAGCGAGCGTGTCACCAGTTCCTCGAAGGTCTGCTTGGACTGCAGCACCTGCCATTTGGCATACAGCTGGGCTGTGGCATCGGCCGCGCGCTGGCGGTCGGCCTGCACGCCCTCGCCCGCCCCGGCATGGATGCGGTAGGCAGCCGATACGCCGGGCACGAACTCGAACGGCGTGCGGCTTTCCACCTGCAGCCAGAAATCCCAGTCCTCGTACAGATCGAAGCGCTCGTCGAAGGCGGCGCCGCCGGCCTGCACCAGGCTGCGGTGGAACAGCACCGAGTGGATGGGCATGAAGTTGCCGTAGCGCAGCTCGCCCGAGGCATAGGGGAACTGGAAGATCTCGCCCACGGGCTCGCTCTTGGCATCGACGCATTCCACCGCCGTGTGCACCGCCTTCACCGTGTCGCTCTGGCGCACGGCCAGCACCAGCTTGGCAATGTGGTCCGGGTAGAACCAGTCATCGTCGTCCAGGAAGATGAGGTACTCGCCGGTTGCCGCTGCCATGCCGGCATTGGCCGCCAGCGCGCGGTTGAGCTTCTTGCCCTGGGAGACCAGGGTGACCGGCACGGGGCCGTCGGCCCACTGCGTACCAGGCAGGCCGTCGCCGGAGGCGTCCACCAGCACGATGTCCAGATGCGGGTAGGTCTGCAGCGCCACGGACCCAAGGGCCTTGGCCAGCGTGGGGCGGCCCATGGTGCGCACGATGACCGAGACCAGCGGCAGGTCCTGCGGCAGCACGGCCACGCCGCGGCCCAGCAGGCGCTGCCTTTCGCCCTCGATCAGCAGCGGGCCGCCAGCGCGCAGATCGGCCGAGGTATAGCTCTCGAAAGCCTCGGCGTATTCAGACGCCGGAAACAGCGTGAGCGCGCGAAAACGGTTGAGCGCGGAGATGAAACTCGCATACGGCAGCTTCTTCTCCTGGCTGGCAAAGACCTGCATGGCCTGCTGCTTGAGCGCCCACACGGGCGTGATGTCCAGCAGCCGGTTGGGCCTGAGCGGCGCGCTCACCTCGTACAGGTGCAGGCCCACGCCCTCCAGCCGGCGCACGGCCTCGATGGCGCACAGCGCCGTGGCGCGGTGGTCGGGGTGCAGCTCCCAGGGCGACGGAGCGTACACCACGTTGGCGCCGGTATCGGCCACCGCCTGGATGATCCTGTGCACCAGCGCTTCGCCATAGGTGACTTCACGGTCCTGCAGGCCCCAGCACTGGGGCGGCGGCAGGCCCAGCACACGGGCCGCATCGGTACTTTCGGAGAGGCGGGTGTCTGCATACCCCTTGGCCGCACCTTCTTCGCCATGCCCGCCAGCGGTCAGCAGGACGACGTGCACGGAGTGCCCCGCCTGAACATGCCCGGTGATGGCCCCGCCGCATCCAAAGACTTCGTCATCGGGATGGGGCGCCAGGACGAGTACGCCCCCTGGGGCGGGAGGCACGGGTGAGGCGTGGTAAGGGATGATCTCAGCCTCGCTAGGGTGCATGTTGTGCATTCAGATCAGGAAAGGAACGTGGGAACGGTCTGTGGCGCATGGAAACCGGCGTGCTTCCGCAAAAAAGGCGCAGGCACGGCAAGGGCCGGGCCCTCGTCAACGAAAAGGGCCACCGTGTACGCCAGGCAGAGACCAGGTCTGTGGGATTTTTCGCTTGAAGCCGCCGCAGCGGCCCTCAAGGCAGGTCTGCAATTCTATATTCTGTCGTATGCAGCCACGATCATGCGCTTACCCTGGCAATGGCAACGGATTGTTGCACCACATACCCCTGCACATCCAAAATATTGCGCATTGGCGCGACACCGGTCACACCCGGCGGCATCTCCCCGGCACACGGCCTTACCCAGGCGGGCGTTGCAACAGCCCGTGCACCCCGCCCCGGACTGCGGCGAGCAGGCGCGCCAGCCGCCGCTCGGACAGCAGCGGCTGCAGCAGCAGCTTGCGTGCCAGCGGGGCGAGCAGCTTGCGGCGCCAGCCACGGGGCACCTCCCGCGAACGCAATAGCCACAGCGTGTTGCGCACCTGGAAGTAGATGCGCTGCGGCGGATGCGCCAGCACCTGGCGCCCCAGCACCTTCACGCCCGCCTTGCCGATGGTGTGCTGCAGCACCACCGCCCCGGTTTGCCGCACCGACCAACCCCGGTGGCGGGCGCGCCAGCACCACTCGGTATCGACCATGTCCACGAACCAGTCTCCCCTGAACGGCCCCACGGCAGCCAGGGCCGCAACCGGATACAGGCAGCCGGAGGTGATCACGTGGTCCACCGCCACCGTCTGCTGCGCGGACCAGGGATCTGCGGACGCCACCAGGCGCAGGTGCGGGTCCACGCAATGGACGGGCAGTGCCCGTCCAGTGGTTTCGTCGCGCACAGCAGGCCCGAGCGCCGCCCAGCCGCCAGCGGCATCACCGGCCCGCGCCCAGACGCCCAGCAGGCTGGCCACGTACCCGGCGGGGGGCAGGGAATCCTGGTCAAAACTCAGCAGGAAGTCAAAGGCTCCGTCCAGCGCCCGGTGGCGCGCCAGGTTGAGCGCTGCACCCACACCCAGGTTGCCTGGCGCCAGGTGCCATTGCACGGTGGTCATACCCGACCAGGGCTCCGCCACCGGGTCGATGGTCTGGCCGTTGTCGATGACCAGCACCTGCGCCACATCTGGCAGCAGTCGAGCAATCAAGGCCGACAGCCTATGGCTGTCCGGGTGGTACGCCACCACGCAGGCCAGAACGCGCGGCGTCACGGGGTAGCGCCCGCTGCGCTGCACAGGGCCTCGTAGGCATCGGCAATGGCCTCCCACCGATAGCGCTGCGCCAGCGACGGCCCTGGCACCCACGCGCTCTCCTGCGGGCTTTGCAACTGCCGGGTGAGCATGGATACGTCGGCAAAGTAGCCCCCCTCGTCCCCCAGCGTGTAGCGATTGAAGATGCAATCGAAGGCCAGCAGCGGCCGCTGGTACGGCAGCATCTCGACCAGCGAGGGATTGGTACCCCCCACGCTGTGCCCGTGCAGATAGATATGGCAACCGGCGCGCAGGGCCGCCAGCGCCTCGGGGTCGAACAGGGAATCGATGAAGCGCACGCGCGGCTCGCCCTGGTAGCGCGCGAGCAGCTCACGCCCCAGCGGCGTGGCGCTGAAGTTGCCAACCAGTACATACAGCGGCTGGGGCGATGCCAGAAAGGCCTGCAGCATCTCAGCGATGTGGTTCTCGGGTTCGATCCGTGCCACTGTCAGCAGGTAGCTGCCGGGTGCCAGGCCAAAGCGTTCCTTGATCAGCGCCTGCGCTGCACCTTCGGCCAACTGCAGCACATGGTCGCAGCCATAGGCGATGACGCTGCTGGTGCGGCCATAGCGGGCCAGCACCATGTCGGCAATGCCCTGGTTGTCGCTGACCACCACATGGGCGTGGCGCACGGCCAGGGCCTCGCTGCGTTCGAGGAACCAGCGCTTGAACCCGGTCCATTTGTCGCGCCGGGTCTCCAGCCCGTCCACATTCACGATGATGCGCCGCCGGCCTGCCGCCAGGCGCATCAGGGGCAGGAAGATGCCGCCCGACACGCCCATCACCAGCATGGCATCCGCCTTGCGCCAGCACACCAGGAAGTTGAGCAGGTCATAGGGCACAGACCACAGGCCGTTGGCACGCAGCGGCAGGTAGCGGTGCGCCAGGCGCTCGCCATCCACCGCCAATGCGGTGCGGCCCACCGAGGAACCAAAGACCAGGGTGGCATGCCCCCGGCGCGCCAGCCGGGGCGCGAGCTGCTCGACGCAGGTCTCGAACCCGCCATAGCGCGCCGGCAGGCCATCGGTGCCGATTACCGCGATGCGCAGCGGTCCACTGGAGGAATCGGTCATCGCTGCGGGCCTTGGACCGATGGCCGCAGCGCCTGCAGCACCAGAAAGAGCCCCATGGCCCGGCGCCGCCGCGTGGGTCCCGACACCAGCGCGTGCCAGGCCAGGTGCAGCGCCACCCGCGCACGGCTGCGGCCGGCCCAGGGCCTTGAAAGCCAGCCAGGCACATGGGCCGCCGGGGACGCCGAAGGCAAAGCGCCGCTCTGCTGCGCCCGGGCCCAGGCCATGGACTGGACCAGCACCCGCTCGGCCAGTTGCATACCGCGCCGCAGCTGCTCGCCCAGCGAGCGCTGGCGCGATGCACCCAGCAGGTTGGCGCCGTGCTGGCGGTACAGCGACAGGCATTGCGGCACGCAGGCCAGGCGCTGCATGCGTTGCGCCACCAGCGCCACGGCCCAGTCGTGCATCACATAGGCCGAAGGCTCGGGCAGGCGGGCCACGCAGGCCAGCATGTCGCCCGAGAGCACCAGCGTGTGCCCGATCACCGGGTTGACCAGCAACAGGCGCCGGGGGTCGAGGTCACGGGGCACGGCATAGGGGTTGCCGGTGTAGAAAGTGGGCTGCTGGGGCGCGAGCGCCTCGTCCACCACCTGCACGTCGTGGAACAGCGCCCAGGGCTGCGGCAGCCCGGCGGCGGCATCGAGCATGGCCGCCACCTTGCCAGGCAGCCATACATCGTCCTGGTCCGCCAGGAAAATGCAATCGCCTGCGCCCACCTTGGGGGCCAGTTGCGCCATGGCATTGAAAAAGGACAGAGCGGGGCCAGGGGCGCTGTCGATCCAGTGCAGCGCCAGCGGCGCGCCACCAGCCCCCTGCGCCAGCTGCGACAGCACTTCACGTGTGCCGTCCTCCGACGCATGGTCAAAGACGTGGATCACGTCCACGGCCCGGGACTGGGCGCGGATCGAGGCAATCTGCTGTGCGATGAAGCGTGCCCCGTTGTGGCTGCACAGGAGCACATGCAGGGTCATGCCGGACTTTTCAGGTGCGCCACGGCCCGCCGTCAGCGGGCGGCGACAGCAGCGAAGACTTCCGCGTTCTCCAGGGTCAGGCCCTGCTGGTCCTTGGCCGACAGCAGCGGGTTGGCACCGATGTCGGGCCACTCGATGCCGATGGAGGGGTCGTTCCAGATGATGCAGCGCTCGTGCGCCGGCGCGTAGTAGTCGGTGGTCTTGTACAGGAACTCCGCCGTCTCGCTGAGCACCAGAAAGCCGTGCGCAAAGCCTGGCGGCACCCACAGCTGGCGGTGGTTGTCTTCGCTCAGCTCTTCGCCGACCCACTGGCCGAAGGTGGGCGAGGCCTTGCGGATGTCCACCGCCACGTCGAACACAGCACCGCGCACCACGCGCACCAGCTTGCCCTGGGGCTGCTGGACCTGGTAGTGCAGTCCACGCAGCACGCCCCGGGCGCTGCGGCTGTGGTTGTCCTGCACGAACTGGTGGTCGGTACCGGTGGCCTCGTTGAAGGCACGCTGGTTGAAGCTCTCGAAGAAGAAGCCGCGTGCATCGCCGAACTTCTTGGGTTCGATCAGCACGACATCGGGAATGGCCAGGCGGGTTGCTTGCATGGAGTGAATTTCAGGAAATCAGTAGATCTTTTCTTTGAGCACGCGCATCAGGTACTGGCCGTACCCGTTCTTGGTCAGCGGCTGCGCCAGGCGCTCCAGCTGCGCGCTGTCGATCCATTGGCTGCGCCAGGAAATCTCTTCGGGACACGCAATCTTCAGGCCCTGGCGATGTTCCAGCGTAGCGATGAACTGGCCGGCTTCGAGCAGGCTCTCGTGCGTGCCGGTATCCAGCCAGGCATAGCCCCGGCCCATGATCTCCACATTCAACTGGCCGCGCTCCAGGTACAGGCGGTTGAGGTCGGTGATCTCATATTCGCCGCGGGCCGAGGGCTTGAGCCCCTTGGCCAGCTCTACCACCTGATTGTCGTAGAAATACAGGCCCGTCACCGCATAGCTCGACTTGGGGACCTTGGGCTTTTCTTCGAGCGACAGCACCTTGCCGTGGGCGTCAAACTCGGCCACGCCATAGCGCTCGGGGTCATGCACATGGTAGGCGAACACGCTGGCGCCACTCTGGCGCTCGGTCGCGCTGCCCAGCAGCTCATGAAAGTCATGGCCGTGGAAGATGTTGTCACCCAGCACCAGCGCGCTGGGGGAATCGCCGAGGAAGGACTCGCCGATCACGAAGGCCTGGGCCAGGCCGTCCGGGCTCGCCTGCACCGCGTACTGCAGGTGGATGCCCCACTGGCTGCCATCGCCCAGCAGTTGTTCGAAGCGCGGCGTGTCCTGCGGCGTGCTGATCACCAGGATGTCACGGATGCCCGCGAGCATCAGCGTGCTCAGCGGGTAGTAGATCATGGGTTTGTCGTACACCGGCAGCAACTGCTTGCTGATGGCCAGGGTGGCCGGGTGCAGCCGGGTACCGGAGCCTCCGGCGAGGATGATGCCTTTGCGTGCCGTCATGGGGTATTTTTCAGAGAATCTCGGTGAGCATGCGCACCACGCCCGTCTGCCAATGGGGCAGGGTCAGGCCAAAGGTGCTGCGCAGCTTGGTGGTGTCCAGGCGCGAGTTGTGGGGGCGCACGGCCGGGGTGGGGAAGGCGCTGGTCGGAACGGGCGCCACTTCCTTGGCGATGATCTTTTCAGCCACCGGATGCCGGGCGGCCACCGCAAGCACGTACTTCGCGTACTCGTTCCAGTTGGTTTCGCCGGCCGCCACCAGGTGGTACAGGCCCGCATCTTCGGGGCGCTGCTGCAGGTGGCGGATGGCATGGGCGGTCACGTCGGCCAGCAGGTCGGCGCCGGTCGGAGCGCCCCACTGGTCGTCGATCACTGTCAGGCGCTCGCGCTCCTGGGCCAGGCGCAGCATGGTCTTGGCAAAATTGCCGCCGCGTGCGGCGTAGACCCAGCTGGTGCGAAGGATCAGGTGCTTTGCGCCGGACTGGGCGATCAACTGCTCGCCTTCGAGCTTGGTGCGGCCGTAGACGCTCAGGGGCGCGGGTACATCGGTCTCCACCCAGGGGCGGCTGCCGCTGCCGTCGAACACATAGTCGGTGCTGTAGTGCACCAGCCAGGCGCCGAGCTTCGCGGCCTCCTGCGCAATGGCGCCGGGCGTGGTGGCATTCAGCGTGCGCGCGAAGTCGCTCTCGCTCTCGGCCTTGTCCACGGCGGTGTGGGCGGCAGCATTAACGATGACGTTAGGGCGCAGGGCGCGCACCGTCTCGGCCACGCCGGCCGGATTCGAGAAATCACCACAGTGTTCCGTGCTGTCGAAATCCAGCGCCGTGACGGTACCGAGCACGGACAGGCTGCGCTGCAGCTCCCAACCGACCTGGCCGCCTTTTCCAAAGAGCAGGATGTTCATGCGCTGGCGTCCGCCACGGCTGCGGGCTCCTGCGCATACTGGGTCTGCACCCAGTCGCGGTAGGAACCGGTCTGCACGCTGGCAACCCAGTCGGCATGGTCCAGGTACCACTGCACCGTCTTGCGGATGCCGGTGTCGAAGGTTTCGGCGGGCTTCCAGCCCAGCTCGCGCTCGATCTTGCGCGCATCGATGGCGTAGCGGCGGTCGTGGCCGGGGCGGTCCTTCACGTAGGTGATCTGGGTGCGGTAGCTCTGGCCATCGGCACGTGGGCGCAACTCGTCGAGCAGGCTGCAGACCATGTTCACGATCTCGATGTTGGGCTTTTCGTTCCAGCCGCCCACGTTGTAGGTCTCGCCCGCAGTGCCGGCTTCGAGCACGCGGCGGATGGCGCTGCAGTGGTCCTTCACGTAGAGCCAGTCGCGCACCTGCATGCCGTCGCCATACACCGGCAGGTTCTTGCCAGCCAGGGCGTTGACGATCATCAGCGGGATCAGCTTCTCGGGGAAGTGGTAGGGCCCGTAGTTGTTGCTGCAGTTGGTGGTGAGCACCGGCAGGCCATAGGTGTGGTGCCAGGCGCGCACCAGGTGGTCGCTGGCCGCCTTGCTGGCGCTGTAGGGGCTGTTGGGCTCGAAGCCGCGCGTCTCGGCGAAGGCCGGGTCGGTGGGTGCCAGCGATCCATACACCTCGTCGGTGGAGACGTGCAGGAAGCGGAAGGCTTCGCGCTCGCCCTCGGGCAGCGCGCTCCAGTAGGCACGCACAGCCTCCAGCAGGCGGAACGAGCCGACGATGTTGGTCTGGATGAAATCCTCGGGCCCGTGGATGGAGCGGTCCACATGCGATTCGGCCGCGAAGTTGACCACCGCGCGGGGTTGGTGCTCGGCCAGCAGGCGGGCGATGAGTGCGCTGTCGCCGATATCGCCCTGCACGAAGACATGGCGTGCATCGCCCTTAACGCTGTCCAGGTTGTGCAGATTGCCCGCATAGGTGAGCTTGTCGAGGTTGACAACGGGCTCGCTGGAGGCAGCAAGCCAGTCAAGAACGAAGTTGGCGCCGATGAAACCCGCGCCGCCGGTAACCAGAATCATAGGGTGGGCTGTGTGAAATGCCTGCTCGGCAGAACCCGCGATTATCCCACCCTGCCCGGTTACCCGGTAACAGAGTTCAACACGGGCCTGCCGGGGCGGGTGAAAAGGCCATCAGAAATGGATGCCGCGCATCATCTGCTGCAACGCCACCGCCTCGGCCGACAGCTGCGGCTTGGCGTCCTTGCTGCCCTTGGCGGCGGTGGAATCCGGGAACATGCGAAAGCTGGTGTTCATGGTGATCTGCGCCACGCGCGGCACCAGCGCATGCAGCAGCTGGCCGGTAATGCCCAGGCGCGTGGCGATGCGCACCGGTTTGAAGATACAGGCCTGGGCGATCATGTCGGCCGCCTCCTCGGGGCTCAGCGTGGGCACGTTGTTGTAGATCTTGGTCGGCGCGATCATGGGCGTGCGCACCAGCGGCATGTTGATGGTGGTGAAGGTGATGCCCTGGTCGGCAAACTCGCTCGATGCGCAGCGCGTCCAGGCATCAAGCGCCGCCTTGCTGGCCACGTAGGCAGAAAAGCGCGGCGCATTCGTCAGCACGCCGATGGAGCTGATGTTGACCACATGGCCCTTGTGCTTGGCCACCATGCCGGGCAGAAAGCCCATGGTCACACGCAGGCAGCCGAAGTAATTGAGCTGCATGGTGCGCTCGTAGTCGTGGAAGCGGTCGTAGCTCGACTCGATGGCGCGGCGGATGGAGCGGCCCGCGTTATTGATCAGGAAGTCCACGCCACCATGCTTGTCGATAAGCAACTGCACGAAGCGGTCGCAATCGGCCATGTCGGCGATGTCGGCGGCATAGGCGATGAACTCGTAGCCCTTGGCCCGGGCTTCGGCGCAGGCCTCGTCGAGCTTGTCCTGATCGCGCCCGCAGATGACGGTGGTGGCGCCCGCCTCGGCAAACTTGTGCGCCGCCGCCAGGCCGATGCCCGAGGAGCCCCCCGTCACCAGCACCACCTTGCCGGCCACCGTGCCCTTGAGGCTGCGGTCGATGAACAGCTCGGGGTCGAGGTTGCGCTCCCAGTAATCCCACAGGCGCCAGGCGTAGTCCTTAAGGTTGGGGCAGGCCACGCCCGAGCCCTTGAGCGCCGCCAGGGTTTCGCGGCAGTCAAAGCGCGTGGGGTAGTTCACGAAGGTCAGCATGTCCTCGGGCAGGCCCAGGTCCTTCATCACGGCATTGCGCACGCGGCGCACCGGCGCCATGGCCATCAGGCTCTTCTTGATGCCCTTGGGGATGAAGCCCAGCAGCGCGGCGTTGATGAAGAGGTTCATGCGCGGCGCATGCGCGGCGCGGCTGAAGATGTCCAGCACGTCGCCCACGCGGTAGCCGACCGGGTCCACCAGATGGAAGCATTTCTTGGCAATGGACTGCTGGTGGCTGATGACGTTGAGCGCGTTCACCACGAAGTCCACCGGCACGATGTTCACGCGCCCGCCCTCCAGGCCCACGGTGGGCATCCAGGGCGGCAGCAACTGGCGCAGGCGCTGGATCAGCTTGAAGAAATAGTAGGGGCCGTCGATCTTGTCCATCTCGCCGGTCGTGCTGTCGCCCACCACCATGGCCGGGCGGTACACCGTCCAGGGCACCTTGCAGTCCTGGCGCACGATTTTCTCGCTCTCGTGCTTGGTCTGGAAGTACGGGTGGTCCAGGCCCTCGGCCTCCTCGAACATGTCCTCGCGGAACACGCCCTCGTACAGGCCGGCCGCAGCGATGGACGAGACATGGTGGAAATGCCCGGCGTCGATCGCCTTGGCCAGGTCCACGGTGTTGCGCGTGCCCTCGATGTTTACGGCCACCTGGGTTTCCTCATCCGCCCCGAGGTCGTAGACCGCCGCCAGGTGGTAGAAGTGGTCGATCTGTCCCTTGAGCTTTTTCACGTCCTCGGAGGCCACACCGAGCTTCTTGGCCGTGAGGTCGCCGAACACCGGCACGGCCCGTGCGGCCGACACGCCCCAGTAGCTGCGCAGGTCGGCCACCTTGTCAGCGCTCCCCTGCCGGATCAGGAAATGCACCACGGCCCCCTTGCGCTCCAGCAGCTTCTTCACCAGCCGCTTGCCAATGAACCCCGTTGCCCCCGTCACGAAATACTGCATGAAAACCTCCCTGTGAGATCTGTTCATTCTTGCGCAAGGGCACGGCCGGTGGATTCAGCACAAACCCGCGCAGCCCCCTGGCCGGTGGTATGGCCTGCTAGACGCCACGCTCTACGTTTTTAGGAGCGCGCGCCTACACCTGGCCTGCCGCGCGGCGTACAGTTCGGCCATGCGCCAAAGCCACCCGGCACTGGCAACCCCCAACACCCACCCGCATACCGGAGTCCCCATGGTCAAGAAACTGCAGAAACTCAGCGCCGACAACAAGAAGAGCAATGCCCAACTGTCGAGCACCGTCAAGGACTCGGCCCAGCAGATCTGGCTGGCGGGCTTGGGTGCCTTCTCCAAGGCCCAGGAAGAAGGCGGCAAGGTGTTCGAGTCCCTGGTCAAGGAAGGCCTGTCCATCCAGCGCAAGACCCAGGCCGTGGCCGAAGAGAAGATCTCCGAAGCGACGAGCCGCGTGACCACCATGGCCAGCGACATCGGCTCCAAGGCCCAGGGCCAGTGGGACAAGCTCGAGAACATCTTCGAAGACCGTGTGGCCAAGGCACTGTCCAAGCTCGGCGTGCCTTCGGCGCGTGACCTGGAAGCCCTGACCGCCCGCGTGGACGCACTTACCAAGGGCGCCGGCAAGGCGGCCGCTTCGGCCAAGGCCCCTGCCAAGGCCGCCGTGAAGGCAGCAGCCCCCGCAAAGAAAGCCGCCGCCAAGAAGGCAGCCGCTCCCCGCAAGGCCGCCGCCAAGCCTGCAGCCAAGGCCGCTCCCGCCAAGAAGGCCGCAGCCCCTGCCAAGAAGGCCAGCGCCAAGGCCGCAGCTTCCGCCTCGGCACCTGCTGCTTCCAACTGACCTCCTGCCAGCGGGCCCGCCCGCTGCAGCCAGCGGCTGACACGCCTTGTGCGTGCCAGCCGCTTTTGCGTTGTGGCACGCTTCGAGCCACGGGCCGCGCGCTCTGCGCGGGTGGCCGCTGCTGGAACGTCAACACGTTCCAAGGACATGCCAATATTGATGCAGTGCAGCATCTGCGGCTCGGTTAGAGTAGCCCCCAGAGACATACCAACACCGATCCCAATCGACGCGAAGAGGGCCCGCACACATGGTGAAGAAAGCGCCGCGACGCACCGCAGAACGCATTCTGGAAGTCACGCTGGAGCTGTTCAACCGGTTCGGCGAACCCAATGTCTCCACCACCCTGATCTCGGCCGAGCTGCGCATCAGCCCCGGCAACCTGTACTACCACTACCCGGCCAAGGACGAGCTGATCAATGCGCTCTTCGACCGCTACGAAGAGTCGCTGACCGAGCTGCTCGCTGCCGCCGATGGCGTGCGCAACGTGGAGGACGCCTGGTTCTTCATGCACACGCTGTTCGAGCTGATCTGGCAGTACCGCTTCCTGTACCGCGACCTCAACGACCTGCTGTCCAAGAACCGGCGCCTGGAGACGCATTTCCAGGCCATCCTCAAGAACAAGACCCGGGCCGTGCGCGCCATGCTGGACGGCATGGGCCGATCGGACGCGCTGCACATCGACACGCGTGAGCTGGAGGCCACCGCGACCAGCATGGTGGTGGTGCTGACCTACTGGCTGAGCTTCGAGTACGTGCGCGACCCGCGCCGCGCGCTGGAACCCGAGAGCGCCCAGGCGGCCCTGCTGCGCGGTGCCCACCACGTGCTCAACCTGCTGATGCCCTACCTGGAAAGCGGGCAGCGCGCGCACCTGCTGGAACTCGTCGGTGCCTATGCCACCGCGCCGGGCTGAGCCCCAGGGCGCCCTGTCCACCCCTACACCCGACCCCAAGAACCACAGGAGACACACCATGGCCAAATGGACCCCTTTCCCCCATGCGGGTGACTACAGCTTCGACGCCACGAGCGTGAAGAAGCACTGGGCGCGACTGCACAGCGGCGACGCCGAACCCTGCCCCAAGGATGCGGCCGTGCTGCAGGCCTGGGCACTGTTCCACAGCGGCGACTTCGAAAAGGCGACGGCTGCGGGCCTGGCTGCAGGCGGCCCCGGCATCACCGTGGCCAACAAGGCCACGGCCATCTACGCCAACTACCTGGAGCAAAAGGAAAAAACCCGCCTGGACCTGTTCACCCAGGTGGCCGAGCGCGCCGAAGCCCAGGCCGGAGACGACCCGACCAACCCCAACGCCTGGTACTGGCATGCCTATGCCCTGGGCCGCTACAGCCAGGGCATCAGCGTGGCCAAGGCCCTCGCCCAGGGCCTGGGCGGAAAGGTCAAGGAGTCGCTCGAAAAGTCCATCGCCCTGGCGCCCAAGCACGCCGATGCCCGCATCGCACTGGGAGCCTTCCACGCCGAGGTGATCGACAAGGTGGGCTCGCTGATCGGCGGCATGACCTATGGCGCCAAGAAAGACACGGGGCTCAAGCTGTTCCAGGAGGCCCTGAAACTCAACCCCGGCTCGGCCATCGCCATGGTGGAGTACGCCAATGCGCTGGTGATGCTCGAAGGCGACAAGAAGATGAAGGAGGCGACCCAGCTCTACGAGAAGGCCGCTGCCTGCGAGTCTGCCGACGCGATGGAGCGCCTGGACGTGGAGATGGCGCGCGCCGAACTGGAAGACTGATCTGCCGGGCGACGCCCCGGCACTCAGTTGGCGAAACGGCGTGAGGCGATCTCCAGCAGACCGTCAAAGATCAGGTTGTCCACCAGCTCGAAGGGGCGCGTCATGCTCGGCGCCATCTTCCAGCCGGCGCCGCCGGTCATGATGCAGGCCGGCTCCTCGCCGCAGTGCTGGATGACATGCTGCACCATGCGCTCCACGGCACCGGCGATGGCGTAGGTGCCGCCGCTGGTCAGTGCATCGCTGGTGTTGGTGGGGAACATGCGCACGTCGCCCGTGGGCACGTGCAGGCCGGCGGTACCCGTTTCGAGTGCGCGCAGCATGATGCCGTGGCCCGGCAGGATCAGCCCGCCCAGGAAGCGCCCGTGCGCATCGATGCACTCCACGGTGACCGCCGTGCCCACCATCACCACCACCAGCGGCCGCGCACGCCCCTGGGCCAGTACATGGTGGCGCGCGCCGATCATGGCCACCCAGCGGTCCGAGCCCAGGCGCGAGGGGTGGTCGTAGCCGTTGACCAGCCCCGCCTCTTCGTCGGATGAGACCACCCATTGGGCGCCCACATCCCAGAGCTCCATCTGCTCCTGCACGCGGCGCTTGGCGGCATCGCCCGCCACCACGCAGCCCAGCATGCGCTCAGGCGCCGGCAGGGCTGCCCAGCTGCCTTCGGCGAGCTTCTCGATATGGTCCAGGAACTCGGCGCCATGCGCCAACAGCGCAGCCCCGGGGCGGTGGGCGTCGTACAACGCCCATTTGAGACGGGTGTTGCCGACGTCGATGGCCAGAAAAGTCATGCGGCGGATTATCCCGAGTTTTGGCCAGGTACACCGGGCGCACCCTCCAAAGGCCGCCACGGCGCCCGTCGCACCGGCGACAGCGGCGCCTGCCAATGTGAAAAATCGTGTCGCGCGCCCGTCTTACACCAGGGTGTCGCACTTTGCCGCTAAAGTGGCCCTTCCTGTTTCTGCAACCTTAGGAGATACGACATGGGTCTTTTCAGTTTCATCAAGGAAGCCGGCGAAAAGCTGTTCGGTGGCAAGGAAGCACAGGCCGCCACGGCCGCCGCTCCATCGCCAGAAGAACTCAACGCCAAGGCAGCCAAGGCCATCGAGACCTACATCGGCACGCAGAACCTGGGCGCGACCAACGTGCAGGTGGCGTTCGATGGCAGCCAGGGCAAGGTCACCGTCAAGGGCGATGCCCCCACGCAGGCGGCCAAGGAAAAGGTCACCCTGTGCTGCGGCAACGTGGCCAGCGTCACCAGTGTCGAGAACCTGATGAGCGTGACCAACCCCGAGCCCGAGGCGCAATACCACGACGTGGTGCGCGGCGACACGCTCTCGGCCATCGCCAAGAAGTTCTACGGCGACGCCAACAAGTACCCCCAGATCTTCGAGGCCAACAAGCCCATGCTCACGCACCCCGACAAGATCTACCCCGGCCAGAAGCTGCGCATTCCGCCACTCTGAGCGCACAGCGCTTCCCAAGAAACAGCGGGCCACATGGCCCGCTTTTTTCATGGCGCCTTGTCTTCAGCCCTGACGCCATGGCAGGCCGCGGTAGCGCCAGCCGCCCTTGCGCCCGCGGTGGGCCTGGCCGTCGGCGTCGCCCTCGAAGCCTTCGAGGATGTTGTAGGCCGTGATGCCCAGCTCCGTCGCACGCCGCGCGGCGGCCACGGAGCGCACACCACTGCGGCACAGCAGCACGGCGCGCCCGCCCTCGGGCACAGCCAGGCGCAGCTGGGCATCGAATTCGGCGTTCATGGCCATGCCGGGCCACTGCTTCCAGGCCACGGGCACGGCACCGGGCACCTGGCCCACCCACTCCCGCTCGGCATCGCTGCGCACGTCGATCAGCACGGCCTGGCCGTCCTGCACCCACTGCCAGGCCAGCGCTGGTGACACGTCACCGGCATAGCCCTCGGCCACGCGCGGGGCCTGCAGCGCTGCGCCATCGGCATCCTGGCGCTGACCCGAGTGCTGGTTGGCGGGCACGGCCTCGTCCATGCGGCGCGGACGCGGCAGGTTGAGCGAGTCCATCAGCGCGACGAATTCGGCCTCGCTGCGGCCGGCCACGCGCGCATTGCCGGCCTTTTCGGCGGCGATGCTGCTGTGGCTGCGGCCCTGGTAGTCATGGCCTGGCCAGACGGTGGTGTCATCGGGCAATGCGAACAGCACGCCGGTGATGCTGCGGTACAGCTTGGCCGCATCGCCCGACTGGAAGTCCGTGCGGCCGCAGCCGTTGATGAGCAGGGCATCGCCCGTGAACACATGATCACGCCAGCGGTAGGACATGCTGCCCGCCGTGTGGCCAGGCGTGTGCAGCGCCTGCAGCGTCTCGCCGCCGAAGGCCAGGGTGTCGTCATGCTGCAGCTGCACGACCGCCGTGCCGATGTCGCAGCCTGCGGGCACCGCGGTCTGCGCGCCCGTGTGCTCGGCCAGGCGCGCGGCGCTGGTGATGTGGTCGGCATGGGTGTGCGTCTCCAGCGTCCAGCGCAGCGTGAGCCCCAGGGACTGCAGTACCGCCAGGTCACGGTCGAGCTGCTCGTCCACCGGGTCGATGATGGCGGCCTGGCGCGTGGCGGGGTCGTGCAGCACGTACGTGTAGGTGCTGGAGGCGGGATCGAAGAGCTGCAGGGGAATCATGGTGGGCCTGAATGCGGTGGTTTCCGCCATTTTGCCGCGCCCGGTTTCGCCCCGCCCTGCGCGCGCTCAATCCCAGAGCGGGGCTGGCTCATCGCGCAGGTGGTTGCGCAGGGCCGCGTAGTCCGGCACCACGGTGGCCACCGTGTCCCAGAAACGCGGGCTGTGGTCCATCACGCGCAGGTGGGCCAGCTCGTGCGCCACCACGTAGTCGATGACCGCAGGCCGGTAGTGCAGCAGGCGCCAGTTCAGGCGGATGGAGCCGTCGGCCTTGGCGCTGCCCCAGCGCGTCTGCGCGCTCGACAGGCGCAGGCTGGTCCAGCGCACGCCCAGCAGCGGCGCAAAGTGCTCCAGCCGCGCTGTGAAATGGCGCTTGGCATCGCGCATCAGCCAGGCCTGCACGGCATCGCGGATCTGCGCGGGGCCCGCGCTGTGCGGCAGGCCGATGTGCAGGCGCGAGGCCAGCGGTGCATCCGGGTCCTCGGCCGAGGCGATGGCTTTGAGTTGCCCACCACGGCCGCTGAAGCCATGCGCGGGGTCGAGCACCACGGTGACCGGCCGGCCCAGGTAGGGCAGCACGGCGCCGTCGGCCCAGACGATGCGCCCGCCTTCCATGCGCTGCTGGCGCTCACGCGCCTCGCCGAGCTTGCGCACGATCCACTCGGACTTTTCGCGCAGCGCCGCGTCGATGGCGCCCAGGGTCACCCAGCTGGGGGCGCGCACAGAGAGGCCGTCCGGCCCGACACTGAAGCCGATGGTGCGCCGGCGCGCGCGCTGCAGCGCATACGCCACCACGGCATCACCCAGCAGCAGTTCGCGTTTGGCCTCGGGGTGGCGGAATTCGGCGGGAGACAGCAGCGAAGGCAGCGGGACCGCAGGCGGACCCACGGGCCGGGGCGGTGCGGCCACGGGAATCCTGGCCGCCGGCGGTGGCTCGACCGCCTTGGGCGCCGGTGCGGGGCTGGCAGGCGGGGTGTCGAAGAAGTCCAACGCCAGTTGCACGAGCCGCTGCATCATGGGAATGGGGTCCGATCAGGGCGCCGTCAGTGCGGCCGCGGGATAGGCCTCGGGGTCGAGGCGGCGCATTTCGGCCTCGATCCAGTCCTCGACCTCGCGCATCAGCTCTTCCGGCTCGCGCCCGACGCTGGAAATGGGCTTGCCGATGGACACGTCCACCACACCGGGGCGCTTGACGAAGGCCTTGCGCGACCAAACCTTGGCCGAGGTCACGGCAATCGGCACCACCGGTGCGCCGGTGTCGATGGCCAGGCGGGTGCCGCCGGTCTTGTAGGTGCCCTTCTGGCCACGCTCGATGCGCGTGCCCTCGGGGAACATGATGATCCAGATGCCCTTGGCCAGCAGGTCCTTGCCCTGCTCCACCACCTTGCTGAAGGCCTGGGCGCGCTGGCTGCGGTCGATGTGGATCATGTCCAGCCGGCCGATGGCCCAGCCGAAGAAGGGCACGTACAGCAGCTCCTTCTTGAACACGTAGGCCAGCGGGTGCGGCATGATCGTGGGCATCAGAAAGGTCTCGTACGTGGACTGGTGCTTGACCAGCAGGATTGCGCCCTCGTTCTCGCCCTGGGGCAGGTTCTCCATGCCCGTCACCCGGGTGCGGATGTCCAGCAGCACCCGTGCGCCGCTGATGCACAGCGACAGCCATGCGGCCGCTATGCGGTACAGCGGCAGGCCGCGCACGCCGAGCAATGTGCCCAACATGATGGCCAGCGCATAGGGCATGACGGTGGTCGCCATCCAGAGCAGGTGAATGATGGAGCGGATCAGGGCCATGGTGAAAAGGTCTTGCGATGGGTGCCGCCGCAGCAAAGGCGTGCGGCGGGCACCAAGGGGCGCTGTGGGTCAGACCGCCATCAAAGGGATGGCGGCCGGCAGCAACTGCTCGACGAAGGCCGCCAGGCTCGCATGCACCTGCGTGCCGGGGGGATAGCCGGGCGGCAGCGCCTGGCCCGGCACCACGCCGGCGGAACTGCCCGTGCACACCAGGTGCAGTTGCGCACCGAGCGCGGCGCCGGCCTGCAGGTGCGCCAGGCAGCTGCCCACCACCTGCACGTCATTGCGCTCCACGCCATAGCGGTCGCTGATCTGCTCGAGCAGGCCCGGGCCGGGCTTGCGGCAGGCGCAGTCCTCGTCGGGCGCATGGGGGCAATAGAACACGGCGTCGATGCGCCCGCCCACGGCCGAAAGCTGTTTGTGCATCTTGGCGTGGATGGCGTTGAGCGCCACCACGTCGAACAGCCCGCGCCCCAGACCCGGCTGGTTGGTGGCAAGTGCCACATGCCAGCCGGCGTGGTTCAGCCGTGCAATGGCCTCGAGCGCGCCGGGAACGGCCGTCCATTCCTCGGGCGAAGTGACGAAGTCCTCACCCAGCGGGTTCAACGTGCCGTCGCGGTCCAGGATGGCGAGTTTCATGGGGGTCCCCTTGTGACAGACGCCAGCCTAGCAGGTCACGCCGCCAGGCGGGAGAGGTCGGCTACCCGGTTCATCGCGTCGTGCAGGCTCTTGAGCAGGCCCTGGCGATTCAGGCGCAGGTCCATCTGCTCGGCGTTCACCATCACGTCGTCGAAGAAGGCGTCCACCGGGGCGCGCAGCACGGCCAGGGTCTGCAGCGATGCCGTGTAGTCACCCGCGTCGAACTGCGCATTGGCCTCGGGCACGAAGCGCTGCAGCGCCGCATACAAATCCTGCTCGGCCTTTTCCTGCAGCAGCTCGGGGTTGACGTGGGCGTCCACCTCGCCGGCCTTCTTGAGGATGTTGGCCACGCGCTTGTTGGCGGCAGCCAGGGCCGGGCTTTCGGGCAGCGCGGCAAAGGCACGCACGGCAGCGAGTCGAGCAGGTAAATCGCGCCACGTACTCATCCCTTGGGCATTTACGACCGCTTCGATCTCAGCTACACCGTAGCCCAAATCCTTCAAGTAGCCCTTCAGACGATCAAGGAGGAATAATGAAAGTTCCGTCCGAGCATCAGCAATCAAACCTGCAGGGAATCCATCATAGGCGGCCGTGGCAATGGCTTGGAAACTCAGCGGCAGATCCTTTTCGACCAGCATGCGGATCACCCCCAGCGCATGGCGACGCAGCGCGAACGGGTCGCGGTCGCCCGTGGGCAGGTTGCCGATGCCGAACATGCCGACCAGGGTTTCGAGCTTGTCGGCCAGGGCCACCACCACGCCAGCGGTGTTGCGCGGCAGCGTGTCGCCGGCAAAGCGCGGCTTGTAGTGGTCTTCGATGGCATCGGCCACCACCTCGCCCAGACCGTCGTTGAGCGCGTAGTAGCGGCCCATGGTGCCCTGCAACTCAGGGAACTCGCCGACCATGTCGGTCACCAGGTCGGTCTTGGCCAGCATAGCGGCCTGATCGGCCTGCGCCACCAGAGTGACATCGCCCAGTTGCCCGGCAATGGCCTTGGCAATGGCGCGCACGCGCTCCACGCGCTCGCCCTGGGTGCCCAGCTTGTTGTGGTAGACCACCTTGGACAGGCCATCCACGCGCGATGCCAGGGTCTTCTTGCGGTCCTGGTCGAAGAAAAACTTGGCATCAGCCAGGCGCGGGCGCACCACGCGCTCGTTGCCGCCGATCACGAAGCTCGCGTCCTCTGGGCTGATGTTGCTCACCACCAGGAACTGGTGCGTCAGCTTGCCCGCGGCGTCCAGCAGCGGGAAATACTTCTGGTTGGCCTTCATGGTGAGGATCAGGCACTCTTGCGGCACGTCGAGGAATTCCTGCTCGAACGCGCAGGTCAGCACGTTGGGGCGCTCGACCAGCGCGGTGACTTCGTCGAACAGCGCGTCGTCCTCGATGGGGCGGGCACCGTTGCCCACCTTGGCGGCGGCGGCCGCCAGTTGGCGCGCGATCTCGGCCTTGCGCTCGGCGAACGAAGCGATCACCGCTCCGTCCTTGTGCAGCGTGGCGGCATAGCTGTCGGCGTCCTGGAACACCACGGGCGACACGGCCGCCTCGAAGCGGTGGCCCAGGGTGCTGTTGCCGGCTTTCAGGCCCAGCGCCTTCACGGGCACCACGGTGCTGCCATGCAGCGCCACCAGGCCATGCGCGGGGCGCACGAAATTCACGCTGGTCCAGCCGGGCAGTTCGCAGTCGGACTCGAGCTGGTAGCTCATGACCTTGGGAATGGGCAGCTTGGCGATGGATTCCAGAAGTGCCTTCTGCAACCCCTCTTCCAGCGTGGCGCCAGGCACCACGCTGTCATAGAACAGCGCCTCGGCCTTGCCGTCGGGGGCGCGCTTCAAGGCGGCCACGGCCGCTGCCGGGTCGGACACGTCCGCACCCAGGGCCTGCAGCTTCTTGAGCAGTGCGGGCGTGGCGTTGCCGCTGGCATCCAGGCCCACCGTCACGGGCATGAGCTTTTGCTGCACGGCCTTGTCGGCGGCCTTGCCGGCCACGGCCGTCACGTGCGCGGCCAGGCGGCGCGGCGAAGCGAATGCCGTCACGGCGGATGCGGGCGTGGCCAGGCCCAGGGCCTTGAGTTGCTCGGCCAGCACGCCGGCAAAGGCGTCGCCCAGCTTCTTGAGCACCTTGGGAGGCAGCTCTTCCACAAACAGTTCGACCAGAAGATTTTGCGTTGTCATTTTTCAGGGGCTCCGGCGGTGGCTCAGGCGGCTTTCTTGGGCATTTGCTCCACCCATTCGCGGGGGGCCATGGGAAAGCCCAGGCGCTCGCGGCTCTCGTAGTAGCTTTGCGCCACGGCGCGCGCCAGGTTGCGGATGCGGCCGATGTAGGCAGCGCGTTCGGTCACGCTGATCGCCCCGCGCGCATCCAGCAGGTTGAAGCTGTGCGCCGCCTTGAGCACTTGCTCGTAGGCCGGCAGGGCGAGTTGCTGCTCCATGAGGTGCTTGGCCTGCTTTTCATGCGCATTGAAGGCGGTGAACAAGAAGTCGGCGTCGCTGTGCTCGAAGTTGTAGGTGGACTGCTCCACCTCGTTTTGCTTGTAGACGTCGCCATAGCTCAATTTCGAGCCGTCCGCTCCCTCGGTCCAGGTCAGGTTGTAGACGTTGTCCACGCCCTGCAGGTACATGGCCAGGCGCTCCAGGCCATAGGTGATCTCGCCTGTGGCGGGCTTGCAGTCGATGCCGCCCACCTGCTGGAAGTAGGTGAACTGCGTCACTTCCATGCCGTTGAGCCAGACTTCCCAGCCCAGGCCCCAGGCACCCAGGGTGGGGTTCTCCCAGTCGTCTTCGACGAAGCGGATGTCGTTCTTCTTGAGATCGAAACCCAGGGCTTCGAGCGAGCCCAGGTAGAGCTCCAGGATGTTGGCCGGTGCGGGCTTCAGAACCACCTGGAACTGGTAGTAGTGCTGCAGGCGGTTGGGGTTCTCGCCATAGCGGCCATCCTTGGGGCGGCGGCTGGGCTGCACGTAGGCGGCTTTCCAGGGCTCGGGGCCGATGGCGCGCAGGAAGGTGGCGGTGTGCGAGGTGCCAGCGCCCACTTCCATGTCGTAGGGCTGCAAAAGGGCGCAGCCCTGCGCGTCCCAGTAGGACTGCAGCTTCAGGATGATTTGCTGGAATGTCAACATGGCGTCTGCGGCGCTGGCGGACCAGGGCCGGGCAAAAGGGGATGAAAAAGCCGGGCGCACGCAGCGGACAGGCCCTTGGGGGCCTTTGCAGCGTGCGCGCAAAACCCGTGATTTTACGGCGCTGCAGCGGGCCTTCGCTCGCAAGGCCCAGGGAGGCCGCGCCAGAGCGCGAAAACAAAGCACCAAGTACAAAGGCCGGGGCCCTTTTGGAGCCCCGGCCTTTCCAACCAGTTGCGCGGGCAGTCTGCCGGTGCGCACCGGTGGCCGCCCCTTGGGGCGACCGGTCGGCGCACGCGTGGTGCGCCAAGTCAAAAATCAGTATTCCCAGAAGATGCGCTGGAGTTCTTTGCTGTCATTCGTCTTGGTCAGGGCCACCATGGCCAGGATGCGGGCCTTCTGTGGGCGCAGGTCGTGGGCCACCACCCAGTCGTACTTGTCGTCGGGCTGCTCGGCATTGCGCAGCACAAAACCATCGGGCACACGGGCCGAGCGCACGATCTGCACGCCCTGGGCGCGCAGCGCCTGCAGCGAGGCCACGGCCAGTGCGGCCACCGAGCCGTTGCCGGTGCCTGCATGGATCAGCGCCTTCACGCCGGCCTTGCCGTAGGCCTCGATGCCGGTGCTGTTCATGTTGCCGTAGCCGTAGACGATGTCCACTGCGGGCAGGGCCTGGATCTCGTCGATGTTGAACTCGGACGCCGTGGTGTGGCGCTTAACCGGCGCGCGGAACCAGTAGTTCTTGCCTTCCACCACCATGCCCAGCGGGCCCCACTGGCTCTTGAAGGCCTCGGTCTTGATGTTGATGGTCTTGCTCACGTCACGACCGCTCTGGATCTCGTCGTTCATGGTGACCAGCACGCCCTTGCCGGCAGCATCCTTGCTGGCGGCCACGCTCACGGCGTCGTACAGGTTCAGCGCGCCGTCGGCCGACAGGGCCGTGCCGGGGCGCATGGAGCCGACGACCACGATGGGCTTGGCGGTACGCACCACCAGGTTCAGGAAATACGCCGTTTCTTCGAGCGTGTCGGTTCCGTGCGTGACGACGATGCCGTCCACGTCCGCCTGCTTGGCCAGGGCCGAGACGCGCTTGCCGAGTTGGAGCAGGTGCGCGTTGGTGAAACTTTCCGAGGCGATCTGGAACACCTGCTCACCCGTGACACGGGCCACGCCCGTCAGTTCGGGCAGGCCGGCCAGCAGCTTGTCCACCGGCACCTTGGCCGCCGCATAGGTGGCGCTGTTGGCCGCCGACGCGCCGGCACCGGCGATGGTGCCACCGGTGGCCAGCACCACGACATGGGGGCGGGCGGCCTGGGCCATGGCCACAGCCGAGGCAGCGGAGAGCAGCAGGCCGGCAAGCCAGCGGTGCATGGGGTGGGAAATGCGCATGACGGAAATCTCCAGACAGTAGTTTTTGAAGAGGCTTGCCAACAGACTTTCCTGCTGCGCCCTCACCCGCTCGTTGGCGGTGCCGGATCGTATGAGAGACTTGCGCACACCAACAGGGAATAATCAGCCCTTCCTTGTGAATTTCACTCATACCCATGAACCTGCGCCAACTCGAGGTGTTCCAGGCCGTGCTGCAAACCGGCAACATGAGCGCGGCAGCGCGCCTGCTGTGCATCACCCCCTCGGCCGTGAGCAAGGCCGTGGCGCACACCGAGCTGCAGCTGGGCTACCGCCTGTTCGTGCGCACGCCGGCTGGCCTGACGCCCACACCCGAGGCCCAGGTGCTGGCAGCCGAGTCCAGCGGCATCCACCGCCAGCTCGACGCATTGCGCCGCACGGCGCGCAACCTGGGCACCAGCGACACCGGGGACGTGCGCCTGGCGGCCATTCCGTCCATCACACACGAATTCCTGCCCCTGGTGCTGCAGGAGCATGCGCTGCGCTACCCGCAGGTGGGTGTGGAGGTGCGCACCATCCACCAGGACCAGATGACGCAGGCGCTGCTCACGCGCAGCGTGGACTTCTGCCTGGGCTTCTACAAGCACCCGCATCCGCAGGTGCGCAGCGACCTGCTGGTCAGCGGCCGCATGTACCTGGCGGTGGCACAGTCGGTGTGGACGCGTGCGCCGCGTGCCGTGACGCCCGCCGCCCGGCTGGCCCAGGTGCCTGTGATCCGGCTGGTGGGGGACGACCCCATGCGCCAGTCCATCGACGAGATCGCCCAGCGCCTGGGCACGCCCGCCGGCCCGGGGCTGCAGGTGCAGACCTCGCGCCTGGCGCTGGACCTGGTGCGCCGGGGCATGGGCTGGACGGTGGTCGACTTTCTCACCGCCACCCAACTCGACCCAGAGGCCATGGTGGCCGTGGAGCTGCACGAACTGCCGCCCATGTCGCTGTACTGCTACCACGCCCGCGCCCTGCCCCCAGGCCTGCAGGCCACGCGCATGCTGGCCATGCTCCCCGGCTTGTTGCACCAAGCCCTGTCATCCCAGAACCAGAGGGCATGAAAAAACCCGCTCATCCCGTGCAGGATGGCGGGTTGCGGGAGGATTACGCGGATCAGTTATCCCAACGGCGCAAAACGAGGCTGGCATTGGTGCCGCCAAAGCCGAAGCTGTTGGACAGCGCGGTGCGGATCGGCGCATCGCGCGTCTCGCGCACCAGGGGCATGCCCTCGGCAGCGGGCTCCAGGTTTTCGATGTTGGCCGAGCCGGCGATGAAGCCCTGGCGCAGCATCAAAAGGCAGTAGATCGCCTCCTGCACACCGGTGGCGCCCAGCGAGTGGCCGGTGAGCGACTTGGTGGACGAGAACGGGGGAATGGCGTCGCCGAAGACTTCGCGGATGGCACGCAGCTCGGGCACGTCGCCCACGGGCGTGGAGGTGCCGTGGGTGTTGATGTAGTCGATGGGGCCGTCCACCGTGGCGATGGCCTGGCGCATGCAGGCGATGGCGCCGTCACCCGAGGGGGCGACCATGTCGGCGCCGTCCGAGGTGGCGCCGAAACCGACGATTTCGCCCAGGATGGTGGCGCCGCGTGCCTGTGCATGTTCCAGGCTTTCGAGCACCACGGCACCGCCGCCGCCCGACAGCACGAAGCCGTCGCGGTGGGCGTCATAGGCGCGCGAGGCTTTTTCGGGCGTGGCGTTGTAGGCGCTGGACATGGCGCCCATGGCGTCGAACAGCAGGCCCATGCCCCAGCTGACTTCTTCGCCGCCACCGGCGAACATCACGTCCTGCATGCCCCAGGCGATCTGCTGGGCGGCTGCGCCGATGCAGTGCGCCGAGGTGCTGCAGGCCGAGGTGATGGAGTAGTTGATGCCCTTGATGCCGAAATTGGTCGACAGGCAGGCGGACACGGTGGAGCTCATGCAGCGCGTGACCTGGTAAGGCCCCACGCGGCGGATGCCCTTGCTGCGCAGGATGTCCGCAGCCTCGATCTGGTTGGCGGGCGAGCCGCCGCCCGAGCCCATGATGAGCCCGGTGCGCGGGTGAGAGACCTGCTCGGGCGTAAGGCCCGATTCGGCAATAGCGTTGGCCAGCGAAATGTGGGCATAGGCCGCCGCATCACCCATGAAGCGCAGCTGCTTGCGGTCGATCAGCTCTTCGAGGTTGATCTGCGGCACACCGGCCACCTGGCTGCGCATGCCCAGTTCGGTGAACTGGGGCATGGCGCGGATGCCCGGACGGCTCTCGCGCAGCGACTCGGTGACGCTGGCATTGTCATTGCCAATGCACGAGACGATGCCCGTGCCCGTGATGACCACGCGTTTCATGCTGCCTCCCCTGGGGCTTCGCCGGCTTCCTCGCGCTTGAACAGGCCCACGCGCAAGTCGCTGGCCACGTAGATTTCCTTGCCGTCAGCATACAGGCGCGCGTCACCGATGGCCATGACCAGTTTGCGCTTGATCACGCGCTTGATGTCGATCTCATAAGTGACCAGCTTCACGTCCGGGCCCACTTCGCCCGTGAACTTGACTTCGCCGGCGCCCAGGGCGCGGCCCTTGCCCGGCAGGCGCAGCCAGGTCAGGTAAAAACCGATCAGCTGCCACATGGCGTCCAGGCCCAGGCAACCGGGCATGACCGGGTCACCCTGGAAGTGGCAGGCAAAGAACCAGAGGTCGGGACGCACGTCCAGCTCGGCGCGGACCTTTCCCAGCCCGTGCTCGCCACCATCGCTGTCGATGTGCGTGATGCGGTCGAACATCAGCATGGGCGGCAGCGGCAGGCGCCCGCTGTCAGCGTCGAACAGCCGGCCCTCGCCCGAGGCGATCAGTTGTTCGTAGGAAAAGGAATCTGCCATTTTCAGTCGTGCTCCAGAACAGCGGCCACACCGCTTCAAATCATCGTTGTATCCAACACAAGCCCCCGCTTGCGGGCTCTATTATCAAGGCACGGCGAGCCTGTGCCGCGCATTGGCCTGCCAGGGCACTGGGGCACCCCTGCCGCAGCTGACCAGGATCAAGGCCCGCTACTCCCGAAAACCCCGTTTTTCGACCGCACAGCCCGGCCACGCCTACCCGCCCCGAGGGCCGCAACCAGCACGATGGCGGCCGCCAGCAGTGCCAGGGGAACCAGGCCCCAGCGCGACACCCAGAAGGCGTAGGGCGTGATGGCCCAGCCCTGCTGCGCATCCATCCCCCGGCCGTGCACCGCGCCGAGCAGCACGCCACGGGTGTGGCGCTCCAGCTGGTGCGTGACCACGCCCCGGTGGTCGATGATGGCCGTGGCACCGGTGTTGGTGGCGCGCACCATGGGGCGCTCAAACTCCAGCGCGCGCATGCGGCTGATGTGCAGGTGCTGGTCGATGGCCACCGTGTTGCCGAACCAGCCGATGTTGCTGAAATTGACGAACACTGTGGGGGCGCCGGCCGGATCGGCAAAGCGCGCGCCCAGCTCCTCGCCAAACAGATCCTCGTAGCAGATGTTGGGGGCGATGCGCTGGCCCGCAAAGGCAAATGGCGCCTGGCCCACGTCCCCCCGGTTGAAGTCCCCCAGGGGGATGTTCATCATCTGCGTGAACCACTTGAAGAAGGGCGGGATGAACTCGCCGAACGGCACCAGGTGGTGCTTGTCGTAGCGGTAGGGCACGGCCAGCCCCGCCCGTGCGCCCAGCACCGAGTTGGTGTAGCCCTCGCGCTCATCCCCCAGCGGAATGCCCAGCAGCACCGCCTGCGAGCCACTGGCGTAGCGCTGCGCGATGCCTTCGAGGTAGCCGGGCATCAGTTGCTGTGGCAGCAAGGGAATGGCCGTCTCGGGCGCCACGACCAGGGGCGCGGTGGCACCCTCCAGTTGCTCGCGGTACCACTGCAACGCCATGGGAACACCCGAGCCCGGCTGGAACTTCTCGTCTTGCGGGATATTGCCCTGCAGCAGCGCCAGTTGCAGCGGTGCAGGGGCGCGTGCCGCAGGGGTGTGGCACAGCTCCACGGCGCAGTGGCGGTCCACCGTGGCCAGGCCCAGCAGCGCCAGCCCGCCCGCCACCAGCGCCCAGGCGCGCAGGCTGCGCAGATCGCTGGCGCGCGCCTGCACCAGCAGCATGGCGATCAGGGCCGTGACAAAGCACAGGCCGTAGACGCCGACGTAACGTGCCAGCACTGCCAGCGGGCCATCCACGTGGGCATAGCCGCCGGCGCCCCAGGGAAAGCCGGTCCACAGCCAGCCGCGCGCCATTTCGGCCAGCGTCCAGAGCGCTGCGAACAGCAGCGCAGCGCCGGCACGGTGCACCACGGCCAGCCGGCAGAAGACGCCGAGCGCGAGCGCATAGTAGCTGGCCAGAAAGGCCGCCAGCCCCAGGATGGCAGCCACCGTGAGCGGCACAGCCAGCCCGCCATAGGTGTGCATGGAGATATAGAGCCACCAGAAGGTGCCGCACAGCCAGGCGGTGGCGAAGGCAAAACCCAGCAGCGCGCCACGGCGCACGGTGGAGACGCCCGCGCGCACCTGCCAGCCCAGCACGGCCAGCGATGCGATCTGCAGCCACCATTGGGGCTGCCCATTCCAGGGCAAGGCCAGCGAGGCCGCCTGCGCGAGCCCCGCCAGCACGGCGATCAGCACGGGCAAGGCAAGTCCGGATCCCTGCGTTCGGTACGCCAACCCCATCAAGCGCCAGCCTGGCTCTCTTCGATCCGCGATACCTTGAACCAGCGCACGGCGCCGCCCTTGGTATGCAGCACCACGAAGTGCAGGCCACCGAGCTCCACCTGCTCGCCACGCTTGGGCACATGGCCCATTTCGTGGGCAATGAGGCCGCCAATGGTGTCGAATTGTTCCTCGGCATCGCTGCCCTGCAGCGTGACCTCGAAGGACTCGGCCACGCGTTCGATGGGCGTGTCGCCGCTCACGCGGTAGGTGCGGTCGGCCAGGGCGAAGATGTCGCCCGCATCCTCGGGGATGTCGAACTCGTCCTCGATCTCGCCCACGATCTGCTCAAGCACGTCTTCGATGGTGACGAGCCCTGCCACGCGGCCGAACTCGTCGATCACGATGGCCAGGTGGTTGCGGTTGCCGCGAAACTCGCGCAGCAGGTCGTTGAGGCCCTTGCTCTCGGGCACGAACACGGCCGGGCGCAGCAGCGCGCGGATGTTCAGCTCGGGCGCCCGCTGCAGCTTGAGCAGGTCCTTGGCCATCAGGATGCCGATGATGTTCTCGCGCTCGCCGTGGTACACCGGAAAGCGCGAATGCGCCGTGTTGATGACCAGGTACAGGAGCTCGTCGAACGGCGCGTCGATGTTGACGAGGTCCATGCGGGGCGCGGCCACCATCACGTCGCCTGCCGTCATGTCGGCCATGCGGATCACACGCTCAAGCATCACGCGCGACTCGGCGCCAATGACGTCGTTGTCTTCGGCCTCGGCCAGCGTTTCGATCAGCTCTTCGGTCGAGTCCGGTCCGGGGTGGATGAACTCGGCGACTTTTTGCAGGAAGGTGCGCTTGTCTTCCTTTTCGGGCAATCGCCCGGGGTGCGGGTCAGACACTGTCTTGGAGTGCAGGACGTGCGGTAGTGGAACAGGCCCCTAGGATAGCGGATTGTTGTGACATCGCCTGTCGTCCTGAGGCCAATCGGCAGGTGCAGGACCGCCTGCCCACGCTGTCCGGCCTATTCGGCGGACTGGTGGCGCGCATGCTGCACGCCGCTGCGCACTTCCTGCACGCTGGCCAGGAAGTCCCAGAACTGCTTGGCCTGGCGCTTGAGCTGGTAGTCCACCTCGGCGAACTGCTGCTCAACCAGTTCGGCCATGCGGGTGTCAAGGCTGGCCGGAGCGATCTGCAGGTAGGCCTCGGACTCCGAGCCGTCGCGGCGCACCTGAGCGCCGGCATTGCGGGCGATCTTGAGCATGGCGGTGTTTTCGGAAAGCGCATGGATGAACACCATGTTCACCCCCTCGTTGCGCGCATGCATCACGGCACGCTCGAACAGGCGGGCACCGAAGCCTCGGCCCCGGGCCTGCTTGAGCACGGAGACACCAAACTCGGCGCAGTGCTTGTATTCGGGGTGCTCGGAAAAGGCCAGGTGCGCCATGGCGATGAGCTCCAGGCGCCGGTTGTAGATGCCGAAGATCTCGTCGCGGTTGAAGTCGAGCTGGTCCGCATAGCGGCGGATCTGCTCGTCGTTGGCCGCGTAGCCAAAGCGCAGGTAGCGGTCGGCGGGTTCCAGGCGCAGCAGGTGGGCCGTGATGCGCTCGCGGTAAGAGGGGCCGAGCGAACGGATGGGGACCATCACCGGTGCAGACATTTTGTCCTCGCTCTCATGCGGACGCCCCGTGACCGGGCGCAGCATTCCCCTGCCTGCGTCCCAGGATGCCTTGAGCCAGTTTTTGGTAGCGGTCATGCTGTAAATATAAGGGTTTTCCCTAGGAATTTCCAGTGGTTTTTGCTGCATCGCAGCAAAATAGGGAAGTGCATCGAATTACCTCAAAAATGCACTCCATTCCATGACGCACAACAATCAATTGCTCTCAATTTCAAAGCAAACCACCGGACCCACCGGGCACGGAATCGCCGAGTCGGCGCTTTTCAAGGCCCTTCAGCCCCACATTAAGCCTGCTACGCACTGGATGCAACAGCAACACCCCTGACACGGCAGGGATGGGCTGCCAGCGGCGTGCGCTCACGGCCCGGAAGCAACTTCTGCCTGGGAGGTCCTGGCCGGCAGAAGTTGCACCGGTACAGGTGCCACGACGGACACGTCGCAGGCGGCCGGCGCCTGCAAGGCACCACCCGCAGCAACACCGCGCGCCTTCTGCAGCACGGCCGCCCGGTCCACGGACAGGGCCACCGAGTCACCCAATTGCAGGCTGGCGCGCTCCAGGCCCTGGGTCTCCGACAAATCCAGTTGCCCCGCGCGGGCATCCACCCGCACGGAGCGCATGCGGGCGGCGTTCACCTCCAGTGATGCCGTACCCCGGCGCGTGCGCTCCGCGCACTGGGCAAGGTCCTCGGCCAAGGCCGGCACCGTTCCGGCACCGCAGGGCCGGCACTGGGTGGACCACAGGTCCAACTGCCCGATGGCGCCGCGCACGGCGATCGACTGCCCGGCCACCTCCAGCCGCTCCACGGGGGTGCGTGCTTCAACATGGGCGCGTGCGAGCGCCAGGTGCCGGAACTGGGTGGGCAGCACGATCTCATGCATCCACGCCGCAGCTTTGCCATGCCGCCCCATGGCCGCCGTTGCGGGGGCGGCCTTCCAGCGCAGGACCAAGGTGTCCGCCTCGCGGGTGGCTGTCAGCCCGGGTTCACCGTGCGGCGCATCCGGGTCTTCGCTCTCACCGTGGCGCGATTGCAGGGTGATGCGCACATCGGGCACATCGTCCAGGGCCACGCGCACCGCCAGCCGGGGGGCATTGCCGCCACCCTCCTCCAGTCTCAGCCCGGTCACCCCTGCCAGCGCGTCGGCCGGGATGGCGTAGGCGAGCGCGACGGGTTCGGGCTTCTTGAAACGGTCCATTCCGCTCAGGGCCAGCAGCGCCCAGAACAGCAACAGGGTCGCCAGAAACAGCCAACGCCCGCGCCGGGGCGGGGCACGCCTGCGGGGGGCCGTACTCACAGCAGCTCCTTTTCTTTCAGGTGCACATAGGCCTGCAGCCACAGCAGTATAGGCAGCCCGATCCAGAGCGCGGCGTTGAGGGCGTGCACCCAGACATCCAGGCGCACCGAGCGGCGCGAGGTCCACCAGGCGACCAGCACCTCCCCGCGCATGCCCGCCAGCGAAGCCAGCAGGGAGGTGAGCGCGAACAAGCCGAACCCCAGGGCCAAGGTCTTGAGCAGTGCCACACGCGAGAAATACAGCGATCCAGACACCGCGAATGCCTGCACGGCCCACAGCGCGACCAGGAAGGCCAGTTGCTGCCGCAGGCTCAGTTCACGCCAGTCCGAGGGCGGGGCCAGGGGCAGGAAAAGCGCGAAGTCCTGGGGCTTGAACGTCTGCGGCTCCAGGGCGGCGAGGACCGCGACCGCCATCTGCTGCACCGGCCAGGTGATCACCAGGTACAGCAGGCTATAGGCCACCGGGTAGGCGATGGCCACCACCACCAGGCACAGCAGCCATTTCTCCAGCACCGAGGCGGGCCGCATCAACGCCAGCAAAGCGGACTCGCGCTGCGCCATGGCATTGAAATAACGCCCCGCGAACACGAATCCCGTGAGGTACAGCCCACCGAAGTACAGCGCCGACTGCATGCCGGTGCGGAACGCGCCAAAGCTGGACACGCCCAACAGGAACAGCAGCAGCACGATGTAGAGCATGCCGCATACCAGCAGGTGCGCCAGATGCTGCGAACGCTGCTCGGCCCAATGCGCGAGCACCAGCCGCATGAAGCGCGGCCAGGAGAAGCCGGGCGATTCCGGCGCCCGGGGCGTCGCAAAAATCGGGAAGGCGTCACTCATGCATGCTCCAGCGGCAGGGTCTGTTGCTGCAGCGGTGCCAGCGCTGCCAGCATGCCATCGCGGTTGAGGCTCAGCGCCTTGTAGAGAAGCTCCAGTTGCACGGCACTGTCCGCCGGTGCCTGCGAACCGGCCCCCGCGCGCAGCGCCACGTAGGCAACCTGCTGGCCTATGCGCTCCTGGTAAAGCAGGTCCTCCGGCCTCGGCAGATCGAGCCCATCATTGGCCACGCCGGTGCGCAGCACCCCGGCGAGATCGGCCATGCGCGCCGACAGGGCCAGTTGCCCCTGGTCGATGAACCAGATGTGGCTCAGGATGCTTTCGAGGTCATGGGCCTGGTGGGTACTGATGAGCACGGCGCGCCCGGCATGCTCGGGGCGCTGCATCAGGCGGCGGAACTGGCCGCGGCCGACGATGTCCAGGCCGTTGGTGGGCTCGTCCATCAGCAACAGCGGCGTACCCGTGGCCAGCGCGAAGGCGATGGCCGCCTTTTTCTTCTGCCCCAGGCTCATGGCCTCGAAGCGGCTCGTGCTGGGCACCTCCAGCTCGGCCAGGTATTCGCCGAACAATGCTGTGGAAAAGCGCGGGTAGAACACGCCTTGCGTGTCTGCCAGCTGGCCCGTGGTCAGGTTGGGCAGGTGGAATTCCTCGGGAACGATGTAGACACTGGCCAGGAAGTCCGCCGCTCGCTGGCGGGGCACCTGGCCCATCACCTGCACCTGCCCGCCCCAGGGCGTGAGCAGCCCGCACAGGAGCTTGAGCAAGGTGGACTTGCCACTGCCGTTACGCCCGAAGATGCCGTAGATGCCGGGCTGGCGCACCTGCGCAAAAAAGCCCTGGTAGAGCGCGTTGCGGCCGTAGCCGAAGTGCAGGTCGTCGATGGCGATCATGGGCATCCGTGAAACACCTCCCCCGGCATGGGAGCAGGCCTGCGGATTCTCACACGGGCACAGCCGTGGTCGCCTTCACGCGGTCCAGCACGAAGCTGGTCTTGCAGTCCTGCACGCTGGGGTGCTTGAGCAGCGTGTCCATGATGAAACGGCTGTAATGCGCCATGTCGGCCACCACCACGCGCAGCAGGTAGTCCATCTCGCCCGTGAGGGACGCGCATTCGACCACCTCGGGCCAGGTCTGCACGCTCGCGCGGAACACGTCCATGGGGTTGCGCTTGTGGCTTTCGGTGTGCTTTTCCAGGCGCACGTTGAGGTAGGCGGTGAGCCCCAGGCCCACGGCCTCGGGCGGCACCAGCGCCACGTAGCGCGCGATCACGCCGCTGTCTTCGAGCCGCTTGACCCGGCGCAGCACGGCGCTGGGCGACAGGCCGACCTGTTCGCCGATCACGTCGTAGGTTTCCCTGCCGTTTTCCTGCAAGCGGCGCAGGATTGCTCGATCCAGCTTGTCAAGTGCGTTGAAAGCAGTCATGGCGCAGGATTCTACGAAATTGGCGCCGACCTCGATGGCCCTTCGCCAAACTCGGGTATGTCCCGATAGTGACACCGGGGGCTGCCAAAGAACAATGAATACCGCAAAAACGAACGGTCGTTCTTTTTTGTGAAAACCAAAAATATCCATCAACGGAGACAAGCACATGACAGGTTTCTTTGGCCGCCTTCTGCGGCGACTGGCGCTCGCCGCCACGGCATCGACACTGCTCCTCGGGGCCGGTGCCCACGCACAGGCCGGGTACACGCAGACGCGCTACCCCATCGTGCTGGTGCACGGCCTCTTCGGCTTCGACTCGGCGCTGGGCGTGGACTATTTCTACGGCATTCCCGATGCGCTGCGCCAGGGCGGCGCCAAGGTCTACGTGGCCCAGGTCTCGGCAGCCAACAGCACCGAAGTGCGCGGCGAGCAATTGCTGGCCCAGGTGAAGAACATCCTGGCCATCACCGGCGCGGCCAAGGTGAACCTGGTGGGGCACTCGCATGGCGGCCCCACTGCGCGCTACGTGGCCGGCGTGGCCCCGGGCAAGATCGCTTCGGTGACCTCGGTCGGCGGCGTAAACCGCGGCTCGCGCGTGGCCGACATCCTGCGCGGCGTGGCGCCGGCGGGTTCGGTGTCCGAAACCGTCGCCAGCGGCGCGGCATCGGCCCTGGTGGCGCTGATCAACCTGACCTCGGGCGGCTCGGGCCTGCCGCAGATGCCCACGGCTGCGCTCGATTCGTTGACCACGGCAGGCTCGGCTGCCTTCAACCGCCGCTTCCCGCAAGGCGTGCCCACCGCAGGCTGCGGCAATGGCGCCGAGCTGGTCAACGGTGTGCGCTACTACTCCTGGACGGGTACCAAGACCCTGACCAATGTGCTGGACGCCAGCGACGCCCTGCTCGGCGTGTTGGGCCTGGTCTTCGGCGAAGCCAACGACGGCCTGGTGTCGGCCTGCTCTTCGCGCCTGGGCACCCACCTGGGCGACTACCGCCAGAACCACCTCGATGAAGTGAACCAGCTCGTGGGGCTGCGCGACTGGTTCTCGACCGACCCGGTGACGCTGTACCGCCAGCAGGCCAACCGCCTCAAAGCTGCCGGCCTGTAATTTTGCGATGATCTCCGCCATGGACCGCCTCCCCCGCCCCGCCGTGACCGTCGCCATTGCCCTGGCATTGCTGGTCGCGGCCGTGCTCGGGTGGCGTGCCTGGCGGGCCGAGGCGAGCCAGGACACCGGTCCTGGCGCCAGCGCGGCTTTGCCTGCGGCAGGCGCGGCGGCGCCCGCTGGCCGCACGGCATCGGCAGCGCTCACACCTGCTTCCGCAGCCCTCGCCGCTGCCTCGGCCGCCTCTTCGACGGCCACAGGCGCCGACCCCTTGCTGGTGCCCGGCCTGCGCAACACGCTGGAGGCCCTCCTCTTCGAAGCCGGCGAAGCCAACAACCCCGAAGCGCTCAAGCAGCGCCTGGCGCAACTGGTGGGCAAGCATTTCCCCGCCGAACTGGCCACGCGCGCCCTGGCCCTGGCCGAGCGGTATGTGGACTACCGCGTGGCGCTGGGCGCCTTGTCGGCCCCCCGCGACCCCGGCGATCCACGCGCGCTGCGCGAGGCCATGGAGGCGCGCCAGAAGATCCGGCAACAGCACTTCCAGGACGAAGAGTACGACGCCCTGTTTGCACAGGAGGCCGAACTCGACCGCTACACCCTGGCGCGCCTGGAGATCGCGCGCAATACCCAGCTCACGCCGCAGCAGCGCGACAGCGCGCTGCGCGCCACCGAATCCGAACTCGCCCCCGAGCGCCGTGCCGAGCGCGCTGCGGCCACGGCCCACATGGACGCCGCCGCGCAGACGGCCGCCTTCAATGCCCAGGGCGTGGGCGATTTCCAGCGCCACACGGCGCGCAGCGCACAGTTCGGGGAGCAGGCCGCCCATGCCCTGGCGCAACTGGACCGCGAGGAGCAGCAGTGGCAAAGCCGGCTCGACGAACTCAGCCAGGCGCGCGCCGGACAGGGCGAGGCCGCAGCGCAAGCCCTGCGCCAGCAGCTGTTCACGCCGGAGGAACTGCAGCGCGTGGATGCAGCCCTGGCGTTGCGTGCCCTCCAGGCCGGAATTCCCGTCCGCTGAAGCGGCACACCTCCCATACAGACGGTTTGACCATTCGGTAAGCAACAAAGGGTAAACCCTGTACAGATGCATATACTGCGCACTCCCGGAAATCAAGAGGATCCCGATGTCGCTCCGTAGCACCTTGTTCAGTGTGGCCCTGGCCACGGCGGCCACCGCTGCCCTGGCCCAGACCCCTTCCGCCCCGATGACCATCGTGGTGCCCTACCCTGCGGGCGGCCCTCTTGACACCTCGGCCCGCATCATCGCGGAAGGCGCCGCTGCGCAACTGGGCGCCATCAAGGTGGAGAACAAGCCCGGCGCCGGCGGCGGTACCGGCGCCGACCTGGTGGCCAAGTCACCGGCCGGCAGCAACCAGTTGCTGATGGGCGCCGTGGCCACCCACGCAGTGAACCCCTGGCTGTACAAGAACTTCCCGTACAACGCTATCAAGGACTTCAAGCCCATCGCACTTGTGGCCCGCACACCCAACGTGCTGGTCGTGAACGCGGAGCAGGCAGCCAAGCTGGGCATCAAGACCACGCCCGACCTGGTGCAATACCTCAAAAAGAACCCCGACCAGGCCAAGTACGGTTCGGGCGGCAACGGCAGCATCGGCCACATCTCGGCCGAGATGTTCAAGTCGCTCACCAACACCAAGATGGGCCACACGCCCTTCCAGGGGTCAAACCCGGCGCTGGCAGCGCTGCAGTCTGGCCAGGTGTTGATGGTGTTCGACAACCTCGCGTCGGCGCTGCCGCACATCCGCTCGGGCAAGCTGCACGCGCTGGGCGTGACCACCCTGAGCCGCAGCGACGCACTGCCGCAGGTGCCCAGCATCAACGATGCCGTGCAGGGCTTCAACGTCTCGACCTGGTTCGGGCTGTTCGCACCGGCATCGCTGCCGCAGGCGGATGCGCAGCGCTACGCGGCGGCCTTCACGGCCGCCATGCAGTCGGCGGCCGGCAAGGAGAAGTTCAAGCAGATGGGCATCACCCCCGAGGAACTCACGCTGGACGGGTTCGCGCAGTTCGTGCGCTCGGAAAACAGCAAGTACGAGTTCCTGATCCGGGCCGCGAAGATCAAGATCGAATAGTCAGTCCTTGCCGATCTCGGCCAGGCAGGCGGCCATCACCTCGGGGTGCAATGCCAGTTGCACATGCGCCAGGCCATTGAGGAAGCGGTTGTCCGCCCCCACCAGGGCCGCAGTGCTGGCCGGGAAGACGATGTTGTCGCAGTTGGAGTACCAGCAGGTGAAGCGCTGCGCCCGCCCCTGCGGCTCCACGCTCAGCAGGCCCTTCACCCAGTCGCCCGCCAGGCTCATCTGGCGGCCATTGACAGCGCGGCTGAAGCGCCCAAGCCAGGTGCCGCCGTGTGGCGTACCCAGGGTCAGGATGCGGTGCACGCGCGCATCGGCCGCATGCGCACGCAGCCAGGCACGCACGGCGAGCCCACCCATGCTGTGGCACAGCAGCACCGGCGCCATGCCGGTGGCAGCCGTCACGCGCAGCACGGCGTCCTCGATGATCGCGGCATACTCGTCGATGGAACCCATCACCGGCTCCAGGTTCACCGCCACATGGGCATGGCCCTGTGCCCGAAGCGGCGCGTGCCAGGGCAGCCACAGTCCCCGGTTGCACATGAAACCATGCACCAGCACCACGCCGCGGCGGCCTGTAGGCCGCTCGGGCAGCCAGTCCCCCACCGCCTGGTGGAGAAACGGCTGACGCCAGCAGAACACCACCAGAGACACCCATATCTCGGCCCACCAGGCGCCGACCACCTGGGACAGGCGCGCCCGTGGCGCGGCGTCGTGCCGGTTGAGCCGGTGCATGAGCACGAACTCGATGGCCATCACCAGCCAGAACAAGGCCAGGGGCAACAGCGCACCGGCCAGCGCCCGCACGGGGGATTGTGGCCACTGCCAGGCCAACCAGGCGGCTTCAGCCAGCGCAAGAATCAGAAGGAGGATTTTTTGCCCGTGCGCAATCATGATTTGAATGGAGTTGTTTCCCGTCAACGACGCTGTGCAAGACCATTTTGAACAGGTTCTAATGGCATCGCTGCATTGTGCGGCCTCAGGAGACGGACCTATGGACGCGGCCCAGACCATCCGCGACAGCATTGCCGATGTCAACGCGCTGCGCCTGCACCGCACGGGGGATGCCCCCCTGGGTGCGGTGGTGGCCACCGTCAAAACGCTGCAGGCGCGCCGCTTTGCCGGCACCTATGCCGACCTGATGGCCTCGCCCGCCTTCGGCCCCGCAGCGCGCTTCTTTCTGGAGGAGCTCTACAGCGACAAGGACTACACGGCCCGCGACCAGCAGTTTGCCCGCATCGCGGGGACGCTGCAGACCATGTTTCCCCGCCCCGTGGTGGACACCGCCGTGGCGCTGGCCGTGCTGCATGCCCAGACCGAGAACCTGGACCAGGACATGGGCCGCGCCTGGCTGCAGGCCGATGCGGCCGCGCCCGAAGCCCCCCGCTATGCCGCCGCATGGCGCGCCGTGGGCCAGCGCACCGGACGCCAGCAGCAACTGGCGCGGGTGCTGGCCATGGGGCGCGACCTGGCGCGCCTGACCCGCACGCCCGGCCTTCGCACCATGCTGCGCATGATGCGCGGGCCTGCCACGGCAGCCGGCATGGGCGCCTTGCAGCAGTTCCTGGAAGCCGGGTTCGACACCTTCGGCCAGCTGGCACGCCAGCGCGGCGCGGTCGAGCAGTTCCTGGCCACCATAGAGCAGCGCGAGCAGGCACTGATGCACCTGCTGTTCGACGGTGATGCTGTCACCTCGGGGACCGAACTGGCCCGCACCCTAGGACAAGCCCGGTAGCTGATTGTCCCCTCGCGCTTTGACAATCTGTGCCCAACACTTACTGGCGAGCAAGGAAAAGCGCATGGAAAAGATCTGGCTCAAGAGCTACCCCCCGGGCGTCCCGCATGACGTGAAGCCCGAGCAATACCGCTCTGTGGCCCATATGCTGGAGGAGTCCTTCCGCAAGAACGCATCGAGCCCCTTCTCGGTCTGCATGGACCAGTGGATGTCCTACGGCGAGCTCGATCGCCTGTCCGGCGCCATGGGCGCCTACCTGCAGGGCCTGGGGCTTGAGCCCGGGGCCCGTGTGGCCATCATGCTGCCCAACGTGCCCCAGTTCGGCGTGACCATGGCCGCCGTGCTGCGCGCCGGCTACACCTGCGTGAACGTGAATCCCCTGTACACGGCGCGCGAGCTGCAGCACCAGCTCAAGGACTCGGGCGCCACAGCCATCGTGATCCTGGAGAATTTTGCCCACACGCTGGCCGAGGTGATCGACAACACGGCCGTGAAGCATGTGGTCATGGCCTCCATGGGCGACCTGCTCGGCCTGTGGTTCGGCCGCTGGATCACTTTTGCCGTGCGCCACCTGGCCAAGATGGTGCCGGCCTACGAGCTGCCGCTGACCAACGGCCGCAAGGTGGTCCCGTTCAAAAAGGCACTCGCCCTGGGCGAGCGCCGCACGCTGGCGCCCAGCCAGGCCACGCTCGACTCCATCGCCTTCCTGCAGTACACGGGCGGCACCACCGGGCTGTCCAAGGGCGCGGTGCTCACCCACCGCTGCATCGTCGCCGCCACGCTACAGGCCGAGGCCTGGTTCACCCCGGCCCTGTCCAAGGTGGGCGACCTCAGCCGCGCCAACAGCATTGCCGCGCTGCCGCTGTACCATATCTTCGCGCTCACGCTGTGCCTGCTGGCCATCCGCCAGGGCTCCAGCCTGACGCTGATCCCGAACCCGCGCGACATCCCCAAGTTCGTGGCCGAACTCAAAAAGCGCCCCTTCCACATGCTGCCTGCCGTGAACACCCTGTTCAACGCGCTGCTGCAGAACCCGCAGTTCCGCACACTCGACTTCTCGCACCTGTGCGTGTCGCAGGCGGGGGGCATGGCCGCATCGGAAGGCACGGCCAAGCAGTGGCAAAAGCTCACGGGCAGCACCATGATCGAAGGCTGGGGCATGAGCGAGACCTGCGCCATCGGCACCAACAACCCGGTGACCAACACCGAGTTCAGCGGCAGCATCGGCTTGCCGCTGCCGGGCATCGACATCGCCATCAAGGACGACGCGGGCAACAGCCTGGCGCAGGGTGAGTCGGGCGAAATCTGCATCCGCGGCCCCAATGTGATGACCGGCTACTACAACCAGCCCGAGGAGAACGCCAAGGCCTTCACGGCCGACGGCTTCATGCGCACGGGCGACATCGGCATCATGGACGAGCGCGGCTACACGCGCATCATCGACCGCAAGAAGGACATGATCCTGGTCAGCGGCTTCAACGTCTTTCCCAATGAGCTGGAGCAGGTCGTCTCGCTGTGCCCCGGCGTGGTGGAGTGCGCAGCCATCGGAATCCCCGACGAGAAGCAGGGCGAGGCGATCAAGATCTTCGTGATCAAGAGCGACCCGGCGCTGAGCGAGGAAGACGTGGCCCGCTTCTGCCAGGAGAACCTGACCGGCTACAAGCGCCCCAAGTACATCGAGTTCCGCGACGAACTGCCCAAGAGCAATGTGGGCAAGATCCTGCGGCGCGAGCTGCGCGCCCCCACGGCATAGCACCTCGGCCGGCGCTGGCCACCCCATTTTCCAGGGCGCTTCGGCGCCCTTTTTTTCTGCTCCCCGGTATGCCCAGTGGATGCGTCCCGAGGCACCTCGGCTGCGCTGAGCGCATCGCACCATTTAGGGTAATCCCCGATTAGCAATCGTTTGCGCAAACGATTGCGGACGCTATGATCGCCGGGCGACACAGCACTGGCTTGGTACGCCACCGGGGCTCTCGCGCAATTTCGCGCGGCTTTTCGGTGGCCGTGCCTTGCCCACCATTCCAACAGGAGACACCATGCAGTTCACCCGCCGTTCCGTTCAGACCGCCGCCGCCATCGCCGTGCTCGGCGGCATGCTTGCCAGCCCCGTCTGGGCGCAGGACAAGCCCAAGATCGCCCTGGTCATGAAGTCGCTGGCCAACGAGTTCTTCCGCACCATGGAAGACGGTGCCAAGGCGCACCAGAAGGCCCACGCCAGCGAGTACATGCTGGTGGCCAACGGCATCAAGAACGAGACCGACACGGCTGCCCAGATCAAGATGATCGAGCAGGCCGTGGCCCAGAAGGTCAGCGCCATCGTGCTCGCCCCGGCCGACTCCAAGGCCCTGGTGCCAGCCGTCAAGGCCGCCGTGGACAAGGGCATCATCGTGGTCAACATCGACAACCGCCTGGACGGCGATGCCTTGAAGGAAAAGAACCTCACCGTGCCCTTCGTCGGCCCGGACAACCGCGCCGGCGCCAGGCTGGTGGGCGAGCACCTGGCCAAGTCGCTCAAGTCGGGCGACAAGGTGGGCATCATCGAAGGCGTGTCGACCACCTTCAACGCGCAGCAGCGCACCCTGGGCTACAAGGACGCCATGCAGGCCGCCGGCATCACCGTGGTGGGCGTGCAATCGGGCCAGTGGGAGATCGAGAAGGGCAACACCGTGGCCGCCGGCATGCTGCGCGAGCACCCTGACCTCAAGGCCCTCTTGGCCGGCAACGACAGCATGGCGCTGGGCGTGGTGGCGGCCGTCAAGGCCGCCGGCAAGGCCGGCAAGGTGCAGGTGGTGGGCTACGACAACATCGGCGCCATCAAGCCCATGCTGGCCGATGGCCGCGTGCTGGCCACTGCCGACCAGTACGCCGCCAAGCAGGCCGTGTTCGGCATCGAGCTGGCGCAAAAGGCGATTGCCGCCAAGACCCCCCAGTCCCAGTTGCCCGCCGAGGTGAAGACCGACGTGGTGCTGGTCACCAAGGGCAGCAAGTAAACGGCCCTTACCAGCCGCTGACGATATGAACAGACCTGCCTCCCAAGCCCCTGCCGCGCCGCTGCTGTGCATCGACGCAGTGGGCAAGGACTACACCGCCACCGTGCTCGACGGCATCACGCTCGCGCTCAACGCCGGCGAGGTGCTGGCGCTCACGGGGGAGAACGGTGCGGGCAAGAGCACCCTGTCCAAGATCGTCTGCGGGCTGGAATCGGCCACGCGCGGCGGCATGCGCCTGGCCGGCGAGACCTACGCCCCCGCCTCGCGCCGCGAGGCCGAGCGCCTGGGCGTGCGCATGGTGATGCAGGAGCTGGGCCTGGTGCCCACGCTCACCGTGGCCGAGAACCTGCTCATGGGCCGCCTGCCGCACCGCGCGGGCTGGCTGCGGCGCGATGCGCTGCACACGGCGGCGCGCGCGCAACTGGCCAAGATCGGCCTGGACAGTATCGACCCCGCCACGCCCGTGTCGCAGCTGGGCATAGGCCAGCAGCAGATGGTGGAGATCGCGCGCAACCTGCAGGACGACACGCGCATCCTGGTGCTCGACGAGCCCACAGCCATGCTCACCCCGCGCGAGACCACCTACCTGTTCGACCAGATCGCACGGCTGACGGCGCGCGGTGTGGCCATCGTCTACGTATCGCACCGCCTGGAAGAGCTGCGCCGCATTGCCGACCGCGTGGCCGTGCTGCGCGACGGCCGCCTGGTGGACGCGCGCCCCATGGCCGGCATGAGCGAGGACGACCTGGTGCAGCGCATGGTGGGCCGCTCCGTCAGCGACCTGGAGCACCGCCCGCGCCGCACGGCGGGGCCCGTGGTGCTGAGCGCCCAGGCCATCGGCCGGGGCACGGCAGTGCAGGACGTAAGCCTGGAGCTGCGCGCTGGCGAGGTGTTAGGCATTGCGGGCCTGGTGGGCTCGGGCCGCACCGAGCTCGTGCGGCTGCTGTTCGGCGCAGACCGTGCCGACCGGGGCAGCGTCACCCTGCACCCTGATCCCGACACCGCGGCAGGCGCCGCGCCGCGCGTACTGCAACGCGGCTTTGCCTCACCGATGCAGGCCATTGCGGCCGGCGTGGGCCTGGTCACCGAGGACCGCAAGTCCCAGGGCCTGCTGCTCGGCCAGTCCATCCGCATCAACGCCACGCTGTCCGATCTGTCCACCATCTCCCGCGCGGGCTGGCTGCAGCGCGCCAGGGAAAACCGCCTGGTGCAGGGCTTCGTCCAGACGCTGGGCATCCGCTGCCGCAGCCCCGAACAACCCGTGGGCACGCTCTCGGGCGGCAACCAGCAGAAGGTGGTGTTCGCACGCTGGCTGCACCGCGAAGGCCGGGTGCTGCTGCTCGACGAACCCACGCGCGGCGTGGACGTGGGCGCGCGCGCCGAACTCTATGGCGAGCTGGACCGCATGGCCGCCAATGGGCGCGCCCTGCTCGTGGTCTCGTCCGACCTGCGCGAGCTGATGGCCATGGCCGACCGCATCGGCGTGATGAGCGCCGGCCGCCTGGTGGCCGTGTTCGAGCGCGGGCAGTGGTCCGAGCAATCGCTGCTGGCCGCTGCCTTCTCCGAGCCCGGTGGCCGCCAAGCCCCTGGCCATTCTTCCCCTTCCACTCCCGCCACCGCATGAACGCCCCCGCATCCCCTGCCGCTGTTGCAGCGCCCCGTCCCACGCCCGCCTGGCGCAGCCAGCTGGGCACCTACCTCGGGCTGCTGGCCGTGCTGGCGGGCATGGTGGCGCTGTTCTCCACCCTTTCCGACTACTTCTGGAGCGTGGAGACCTTCGTCACCATCGCCAACGAGATCCCGGCGCTGGCCGTGATGGCCGTGGGCATGACCTTCGTGCTGATCATCGCCGGCATTGACCTGTCGGTGGGCTCGGTGATGGCGCTGGCTGCCGCCACCTCGGCCGCCGCCATCGTGCAGTGGAAGTGGAGCGTGCCTGCCGCCGCCCTGCTGGCGCTGGCCACGGGGCTGATCTGCGGCACGGTCACCGGGGCTGTCTCGGTGGCCTGGCGCCTGCCGTCCTTCATCGTCTCGCTGGGCATGCTCGAAGCCGTGCGCGGCGGTGCCTACGTGGTGACCGATTCGCGCACGCAGTACGTGGGCGATGCGATCTCATGGCTGTCCGCGCCGATGTTGGGCGGCATCTCGGTGGCCTTTCTGATCGCGCTGGCGCTGGTGGTGGTGGCGCAGCTGGTGCTCACGCGCACGGTGTTCGGCCGCTGTGTCGTCGGCATCGGCACCAATGAAGAGGCCATGCGCCTGGCCGGGGTGGACCCTCGGCCCATCCGCGTCATCGTGTTTGCCGTGACCGGCCTGCTCGCGGGCCTGGCCGGGCTGATGCAGTCGGCACGCCTGGAGGCGGCCGACCCGAATGCCGGCACGGGCATGGAGCTGCAGGTGATCGCCGCCGTGGTGATCGGCGGCACCAGCCTGATGGGCGGGCGCGGCTCGGTGGTGAACACCGCCTTCGGCGTGCTGATCATTGCGGTGCTGGAGGCCGGCCTGGCGCAGGTGGGAGCCAGCGAGCCGAGCAAGCGCATCATCACGGGGGTGGTGATCGTCGCGGCGGTCATCGTGGACACCTTGCGCCAGCGGCGCGCGGCGGCCTGAACCATCCATCCCCCCACGAATTCCCTGTCCCACCATTTTCTCCATGGCTACTATCAAGGACGTTGCGCGGCATGCCGACGTATCGGTCACCACGGTGTCCCACGTGGTCAACGGCACGCGCCACGTGAGCCCCGAGGGGCGCGAGCGCGTTGAAAAAGCCATCCGCGCCCTGGGCTACGTGCCCAGCGCCATCGCCCGCAGCCTCAAGAGCAACAACACGCGCACGCTGGGCATGCTGATCCCCAACAGTTCCAACCCCTACTTCGCCGAGATCGTGCACGCGGTGGAAGACCGGTGCTTCGGCGCGGGCTACAACCTCATCCTGTGCAACACCAATGACGAGGCGCACCGCCAGGGCAGCTACCTGCAGGTGCTGGCCGAGCGGCGCATCGACGGGCTGATCGTCGTCTCCACCGGGCACGACGCCACGCTGCCCACGCAGCTGGCTGGCCTGTCCATCCCCACCGTGCTGGTGGACCGCGAGATCGAACTGGCCGAGCAGCAGCCCTGCGACCTGGTGGAAACCGCCCACATGCAGGGCGGCCTGCTGGCCACGCGCCACCTGCTGTCGCTGGGCCACCGGCGCATCGCCTGCATCGGCGGGCCCGAGGGCATTGCGCCCAGCGAGCAGCGCATCGCCGGCTGGCGCGCCGCGCTGGCCGATGCCGGCTGCGGCACGGGCGAAGGCCTGCTGTGGCAAGGCAACTTCACCAGCCAGGGAGGCTACGAGGCAATGCATGCCGTGCTGCGCGCACAGCAGCCGCCCACCGCCGTGTTCGTCTGCAACGACCTGATGGCCATGGGCGCGCTGTGCGCAGCGCACGAGCGCGACCTGCGCGTGCCCGAGGCCCTGTCCATCGTGGGCTTCGACGACATCGAGCTCGCCGCGTTCACCAGCCCGCCGCTGACCACTGTGGCCCAGCCCAAGCAGCGCATCGGCGCGCTGGCGGTGGACATGCTGCTCGAGCGCATCGACGGCAAGCGCCAGGATGCGCGCAAGGTCATGCTGCAGCCGGAACTGCGCGTACGTGCCTCCACAGCACAGGTCCAGCCATGACGGCCGCGACAAGGCACGGCGCGCCCACCATCGCCGTGGTGGGCAGCCTCAACATGGACCTGGTCCTGCAGGTCGCCGCCGCCCCCGGCCCCGGCGAGACGGTGCTGGCCCAGGCACTGCACCTGGTGCCCGGCGGCAAGGGCGGCAACCAGGCCGTGGCCTGCGCACGCCAGGGCGCCAGGGTGCATCTGTTCGGCCGCGTGGGCGGCGATGCCTACGGGCATACGCTGCGCACCAGCCTGGCACAGGACGGCATCGATCACAGCGGCGTGCAGACCGACCCCACAGAGACCACAGGTGTGGCGGCCATCACCGTGGAAGCCACCGGGCAGAACCGCATCGTCGTGGTACCCGGCGCCAACGGCCGCTTCGAACTCGACACGCAGGCCCTCGGTGCCGTGCTGGCCCAGGCCCACAGCCTGGTGCTGCAGTTCGAGACCCCCCTGACCCAGGTAATGGCCGCCGCGCAGCAGGCGTTTGCCGCCGGCTGCCGCGTGTTGCTCAACCCCTCGCCCATCCAGCGCCTGCCCGAGGGCCTGTGGCCTCTGGTGCACACGCTGGTGGTCAATGAGGTGGAAGCAGCGGCTTTGGCAGGCACTGCCGTGGAAACCGTGGCCGACGCCGCCATGGCCGCACAGACGCTGCGCGGCCTGGGGCCGGCGCAGGTGGTGGTCACGCTCGGTGCCGCCGGCGCCGTGGCCGCCGACACCCTGGGCAGCACGCACCACCCCGGAATGGCCGTGAAGGCCGTGGACACCACCGCCGCAGGCGACACCTTCCTTGGCGCACTGGCCGTTGCACTGGCGCGCGGCGAGCCGCTGAACGCCGCCGTGCGGGATGGCATTCGCGCGGCCGCACTGTGCGTGACGCAGGCGGGGGCCCAGCCCTCCATCCCCACCCGGGCCGCCGTGGCGGCAAGCCCGCAACCACCCGACTGGATCCCGCTGTGAAACGCACCACCTTGCTGCACGCCGAACTCTCCCACGCCATCGCCTGCCTGGGCCATGGCGACATGCTGGTGATCGGCGACGTGGGCCTGCCGATCCCGCCCGGCCCCCGGCGCATCGATCTGGCGCTGACGCCGGGCATCCCGGCGGTGGCCGACGTGTTGCAGGCTGTGCTGTCCGAAATGCAGGTCGAACGCGCCTTGATCGCCAGTGAGGCCGTGGAGCGTGCCGCAGGGGCACTGCCCGGCTGGTGCAACTTGCCTGTGGCGCCCGAGGCAGTGCCGCACGAAGAATTCAAGCGCCTGTGCCGCGAGGCCCGCGTGATGGTGCGCACAGGGGAATGCACGCCCTATGCGAACGTGATCCTGTGCGCCGGTGTGACGTTCTGATGCAATCTGCCCGGTAACGCACGGGTTTTGGATAACCCGGCAGACGCTTGCGCTGGGTTAGGCTGACAGATCGCAGCAGCGGGCCACCCGCTGCGCCACGCCATCTGCCAGTCCCCTCCTGATGCCCACGCCAGCCTCTGCCGCGCCCTTTCTGCCCCCTGAAATCGCCGTGCTGGAACGCGGCTGGCTATCGGCCAACAACATCCTGTTCATCGGCCACTACGACACCGCCGTGGTGGACACCGGCTACTGCAGCCATGCCGAGCAGACCGTGGCACTGGTGCAGGCGGCCCTGGGCGGCAGGCCGCTGGACCGGGTGCTCAACACCCACCTGCACAGCGATCACTGCGGCGGCAACGCCGCACTGCAAAAAACCTGGCCGCGGGTGCTCACGTCCATCCCCCCCGGGCAGGCCCGCCACGTGCGCCAGTGGGACGCCTACGCGCTGAGCTACACGCCCACCGGCCAGCAATGCCCGCCGTTCCGTGCCGACACACTGCTGGATCCCGGCTCCTGCGTGCTGCTGGGCGACCGCACCTGGCAAGTGCATGCGGCACCGGGGCACGACACGCATTCCGTCGTGCTGTTCGAACCACGCGATGCGATCCTGATCTCGGCCGACGCGCTGTGGGAGAACGGCTTCGGCGTGGTCTTCCCCGAACTCGAAGGCGAGGATGCCTTCGCCCAGGTGGGTGCCACGCTGGACCTGATCGAGCGCCTGGAGCCGCGCACGGTGATTCCGGGCCACGGCCCGGTGTTTGCCGATGCACCGCGCGCCATCGAGGGCGCACGCCGCCGCCTGGATGGTTTCGTGCGCAACCCGCACAAGCATGCGCTCTACGCCGCCAAGGTGCTGCTCAAGTACAAGCTGCTCGAGTGGCAGCAGATCAGCCTGGCCGACCTCACGGCCTGGACGCTGGCCACGCCGTACTTCGGCATGCTGCATGCGCGCCATTTTGGCGACCAGGGCCAGGACGACTGGCTGCAGGGCCTGATGGACGACCTGGTGCGCTCAGGCGCAGCCGTGCGCCGGGGCGAGTTGCTGCACAACGCCTGAAATAGACGCCCTGGGTCACGTCGCACCCCGTTGCCTTTGCCAGAGGAAGCGGATTTTCAACCCCTTCTGGGCCCCCTGCGCGTCACGCTGTTGCTGCATCGCCACATTTTTCGGCCATCTTCAGGTGCCGTCAAGGCTGGATGCAGCCATGTGTAACCGCCATCAAATGATAATTGTTATCATTTGATATTCCTGCAAGCCATCGGTACGTTCGGCTGCGCGGGTTCTCAGCCAGCCACCGTCGACCGACATTGCCACGCCGCATTCTCCGCGTGCCTGTTGTTCCTGCAGCCAGCCAAGTTCCGGTTTCTCACTCCTACGGATACTTTCATGGCGCATAACACCACCTACATCAAGAGCCGCAAACACCCCGTCGGCATGGCAGCTACGGCCGCCCTCGTGGCCCTGGGCATGCCCGCCCAGGCACAGACCGCTGCCAGCAGCGGCACGCTGCAGGAAGTCAAGGTCGAATCGGCCGCCGACAACTACAAGGCCAATGCCGTCTCCTCGCCCAAGTTCACCCAGCCGCTGCTGGACACGCCCCAGACCATCTCGGTGGTCAAGGAGCAGGTGCTGCGCGAGCAGGCCGCCTCGACCCTGACCGAAGCCCTGCGCAACACCCCCGGCGCCGGCACCTTCTATCTCGGAGAGAACGGCAACACCAGCATCGGCGACGCGATCTACATGCGCGGCTTCGACAGCTCCAGCAGCATCTTCGTGGACGGCGTGCGCGACCTGGGATCGGTCTCGCGCGACGTGTTCAACATCCAGCAGGTCGAAGTGGTCAAGGGCCCGGCCGGCACAGACACCGGCCGCACCTCCCCCACCGGTGCCATCAACCTGGTGAGCAAGCAGCCCACGCTGGAAAACAGCTTCGGCGCATCGCTGGGCGCAGGCAGCGCCTCGTACAAGCGTGGCACGGTGGACTGGAACAAGGCCCTGGAGGCCTACCCGGGTGCCGCCTTCCGCCTGAACGTGATGAGCGAGGACTCCGGCGTTGCCGGGCGCGACCTGGTCAAGAACAAGCGCTGGGGCATTGCGCCGTCGCTGGCCCTGGGCCTGAACTCGCCCACGCGCGTGTTCCTGAACTACCTGCACGTCAACCAGGACAACGTGCCCGACGGCGGGGTGCCCACCATCGGCCTGCCCGGCTACACCTCGCCGGACGCCCTGGCACTGGCCAACCGCCGCACCTTTCTGAACACTGCAGGGCGCGTGGATTCGAGCAACTTCTACGGCACCACCTCGGACTTCGCGAAGGTGGAGATGGACATGGTCACGGCGCGCATCGAGCATGACTTTGCCTCGGGCACGAAACTGCGCAACACCACGCGCTTCGGCCGCACGCACAACGACTACCGCCTGACGGCCTTCATGGGCGGCGGCTTCCCTGCCACGGGGGCGCTCACGGCGGCCTCGGCCCTGCTGGCCACGCCCAACCCGAACGATCCCTCCACCTGGACTGTGACGCGCAACCTGCCGACCAACGTCAACCAGACCAACAAGATCGCCATCAACCAGACCAGCCTGACCACCACGGTCAACACCGGTTCGGTGCAGCACGACCTCGCAGCAGGCCTGGAACTCTCGCGCGAAGAGCAGAGCAACCTGGGCTACTACGGCCAGGGCTTTGCCAGTGTGGGCACCACGTACGCGCCCGCAGGCTCCATGCCAGCGGCCAACCTGTACAACCCCAATCCGAACGTGACCGGCTTCAACCGCATCGCCAACGGCGCGTGGTCCAAGGGCGTGACCAACACCGTGGCGGCCTACCTGTTCGACACGGCCAAGCTGTCGCCGCAGTGGCAGATCACGGGCGGCCTGCGCGTGGACCGGTTCAAGACCGACTTCGACGCCGTGACGCAAGGCGCGCTGCCGGCCGGCGTGCTCACACCGTCGTCGATCAGCCTGTCCGACACGCTGATCGGCGCCAAGGTCGGCGTGGTCTACAAGCCAGCCACGAACGGCAGCGTGTATGCGCTGTACGCCACGTCGGCACAACCCCCGGGCGGCACCAACAACCAGCTGAGCGCAGCGGCCAACAACGCGGCCAACCCCAAGTTCGACCCGCAGAAGGCCAAGACCATCGAGGTCGGCACCAAGTGGGACGTGCTGGGCGGTCGTCTCGCCCTGGCCGGCGCGCTGTACCGCACCGATGTCACCAACGACATCGAAACGGACCCCACCAACGCCGCCAACTTCGTGCAGACCGGCAAGAAGCGCGTGCAGGGCATCGAGTTGACCGCCATCGGCGCGATCACCAACGACTGGTCCCTGAGCGCGGGCTACACCACCATGGACACCAAGGTGCTCAGCGGTGTGCCCAAAACGGCCGACGGGAGCACGGCCCTGGCCTACACGCCCAAGAACGCCTTCACGCTGTGGTCCACCTACCGCCTGCCCTTCGGCCTGACGGTGGGCGGCGGCGCGCGCTATGCCGGCAAGCTGCTGCGCGGCACCGACGGCGCCGTGGGCACTCCCGCCTACACCGAGGCCTACTGGGTGTTCGATGCCATGGCCTCCTACCGCATCAACAAGAACCTGGACGTCCAACTCAACGTGTACAACCTGGCCGACAAGGACTATGTGGCGGCCATCAACAAGAGCGGCTACCGCTACACGCCGGGCATCCCCCGCTCGGCACGCCTGACGGCCAACTTCACGTTCTGATCGAACGCAAGATGGCAGCCTGAAAAGCTGCCTACCATCAAGGCCCCGGCAATCCTGGGGCCTTCCCATTTTTGGAGACCTATCGCGATGATGCTGCACATCCCCAACGTCCTCACGCCCGAGCAGGTGCGCGCCATGCGCGCGGCCATCGATGCCGCCGACTGGGTGGACGGCCGGGGCACCGTGGGCGCGCAAGGGGCGCAGGTCAAAAACAACCGGCAGTTGCCCGAAAACTCCCCCGTTGCGCTGGAGCAGGGGCGCGCCGTGCTGCAGGCGCTGGCCGTGCATCCGATGTATTTCGGTGCGGCGCTGCCGCTGCGCACCGTGCCACCGCTGTTCAACCGCTACGCGGGCGGTGAAACCTACGGCCTGCACATCGATGGCGCCGTGCGCCCCCTGCCCCACGGGGCGGCGCTGCGCACCGACCTGTCGTGCACCCTGTTCCTGTGCGAGCCCGATGACTACGAGGGCGGCGAGCTGGTGGTGGTGGACACCTATGGCACGCACGAGGTCAAGCTGCCTGCGGGCGACATGGTCCTCTACCCTTCCACCAGCCTGCACCGCGTAGAGCCGGTCACGCGCGGTGAGCGCGTGTGCTCGTTCTTCTGGGTGCAAAGCCTGGTGCGCGACGATGCGCGCCGCGCCATGCTGTTCGAAATGGACCAGACCATCCAGAAGCTGCGTGCACGCCTGGGCGAGACCGAGGAGACCGTGTCCCTCACCGGGCAGTACCACAACCTGCTGCGCATGTGGTCGGAGGTATGAAGTGAAACAGCCCCTTCGGGGCTGTTTCGGTCAGGGCAGGTCCTTGTTCACTTCGGGGGTCGCTGCATCGCGCGGGCCGATGGTGCCCAGCCGGCCCTTGAGCGACTGCGGCTGGCCGGTGAGCATGGCGGCGTAGTTGGTGGTGTTGGCCAGCACCTTCTTCACGTAGTCACGGGTTTCGCCGAAGGGCACGTTCTCGGCCCAGATGGCGGCATCGAGCACGGGGCCGTTGCGCCAGCTGCGCGGGCGGCCTGGGCCGGCGTTGTAGGCGGCGGCAGCCATGGGCATGGAGCCCGCAAAATCGTCGAGCGCCAGCTTGAGGTAGGCGGTGCCGATGGCGATGTTGGTGTCGCGATCGTTGATCTGGTCGGCGGTGAAGTTGGTCATGCCGATCTTCTTGGCCGTCCAGCGTGCAGTGGCGGGCATCACCTGCATCAGGCCCGAGGCGCCCACGTGCGAGCGCGCATCCATGATGAAGCGGCTTTCCTGGCGGATCAGGCCGTACACATAGGCCGGGTCCAGGCCGATGCCATTGGCGCGCTCCACCACGGCGTTGCGAAACGGCGTGGGAAAGCGCTGGCTGGTCTCGATCAGGCTGCGCGTGCGCTCGCTGGTGTTGATGCAGCGGTCCCAGACCTCGCGGGCGCAGGCGAAATCGGCGGCGGCCAGCAGCTCGCGGTCCGGCATGCCGCCAGGGATGTGCAGGTTGGTGGCGTAGTTCCACTCGCGCACGCCCTCGGTGCGCAGCCCCATGAAGATCGCATACAGCCCCCGGTTGAGCCCGGGGTTGGCGCGCGCAGCCGCCTTTTCCTCGGCCGTGAGCGGCGCAGGTGCTGGCGGCATGGTGATGCGCTGGCCCAGTTCTTCGGTGGCCAGTTGCTCGTAGAAACCGCGCGTGCTGGCGATGCCTTCGAGCAGCTGGCGGGCTTCGGCGCGCTCGGCATCGCTCGGTTTGCCGGCCAGCAGGGAGCGGGCCTTCCAGTACACCCAGGTGCTGTCCTGGCGGCCTTCCTCGCTCATGGCGTCGATGGCCTTGCGCACCACCTTCCACTGGCCGGCACGCAGGGCCGCGCGCACCTTCCAGCCGAGCAGGTCGTCGTTGAGATCGGCGTCCCGGGTGATCTTGGCGAAGTGGCCATTGGCGTCGGACGACAGCTTCTGGGCCAGTTGCTTGCCGATCACCCCCCAGACCCAATTGCGCTCCTCGGGCGAGAGGTGCACGCTCCATTTGTTGTCGAGCTGGGCGGCGGCATTTTCCGGGTCGCCCGAGGCCAGCTTGATGAGGGCCAGCGTCACCAGTTCCTGGCGCACCTGGCCACGGGCCGTGGCACGGCCCGTGAGGTACTTGGTGGAGGCGTCCATCAGCTCCTTGACCTGGGCCACGGCATCGGGGGCGACGATCTCCACCGCGTTGCGCACCACGCGGGGCCGGTTGGCGTCCACCGCGAAGCGGGCCTTGCGCCAGACGTCAAGGGCGCTGAGCTTCTTGTTGGCGTACAGCTGGCTGGCAGCGTGGGTGCAGCCGTCGTCGTTATCGCGCAGGGCATACCAGTTGCGCTTGACGTCCTCGGCCGCAGCCGCCGGCGCGCTGCCCTTGATGTCGTCGATCAAGAGGGCGTAGCAGCGCACCTCGCGGTCGTCGGACATGCGGTAACTGGGGTGCTGCTCGGCAAACTGGGCCCAGTCGCGCCGCTGGCCCAGCAGCAGCAGCCAGTCGTTGCGCATGCGGTCCTCCTGGTAACTGCCGGCATAGCGCTGCATGAAGGACTGGATTTCCGAGGGCGAAGCCTCGGCCAGGCGCAGCCTGAGCTCCCAGTAGGCGGCCCAGGGTTCCAGCACGTGGCCGCGCGCGGCGGGCAACAATTGCTCCAATTTCTTGCGGTCGCCGCGCTTGAACGCCTGCTGCATCTCCAACAGGGTATCGTCGGCCTTGGTTTGCGCCTGGACCAGGGGCGCGGCGGTGGCCAGCACGGCACTGACCAGCAGCGGTGTCAAAATCTGAAGCAATTGCATGGGGGAATTATCTGATGGACAAAGCAGCCCTGCGGCGCGCATTGATAGAAGAACGTCTGAACCTGCCAGATCGCCTACAGCGGGCCGACCTGTTACAACAGGTGATGCGGATCTGGCTCGTGAACCGGCCCGACACGGTGATAGGCGCTTACTGGCCCATCAAGGGCGAATTCGACCCGCTGCCCGCCCTGCACCGCTGGAAGGAAGACGGCGAACTGCTGGACGAGCCCCAGTTGCGCCGCATCGGCCTGCCGGTGGTCAACAAGCAGCACAAGACCCTGACCTTTCACGCCTGGTACCCCGGCTGCCCCATGGAAGAGGATGCCTACAGCATCCCCAAGCCCAAGGACACCGAGGTCATCGTACCCACCCTGCTGTTCGTGCCCTGCGTGGGCTATGCGCCCGGCGGCTACCGGCTGGGCTATGGCGGCGGCTTCTACGACCGTACCCTGGCCACGCTGCAGCCGAAGCCCTTTACCGTGGGCCTGGGGTTCACCAACGGCTACCTGGACGATTTCGAGCCGGAATCGTATGACCTGCCACTGGATGCGATCCTGAATGACAACGGGGCGGTCTGGCCAGCATGATGCCCAGGAGGCTGCGCGGCAGAAGGCATCGAAGCGATACGCTCGACACCGATGATCGCTGGGTAGTACCGACAAGCCAAGGGTAGAACCCTGGGCGCTGGAGTTGATACGCGCCGAGACCGGTTTATCGGGCGTTGCAGCCGATGTTCCTTCTGCCGCGCAGCTACTAGCCCCAATGATGCGCGTTGCGCATCATTGGGGCCCCGTTTTCGCATCGCCGGTTGCCGCGACCCGCGCTAGCATGGCGGGCTTCCCTTCCGGTCTTTTCAACAGGTATCCCATGCCCCAGCTCTACATCGGCAACAAGAACTATTCCTCGTGGTCCATGCGCCCCTGGGTGCTGCTGCGCCAGGCCGGCATAGACTTTGAAGAAATCCGCGTGCGCTTCGACAGTTTCGAAGCCGATTCGGAGTTCAAGCGGGTCATGGGCCCCGTGAGCCCCACCGGCAAGGTGCCGGTGCTGGTGGATGCCGACCTGGTCGTCTGGGACACCCTGGCCATCGCCGAGTACTTGGCCGAAACCCATCCCGACAAGAAGCTCTGGCCTGCCGACGCCAAGGCGCGTGCCCGCGCGCGCAGCGTATGCGCCGAGATGCACAGCGGCTTCACTGCCCTGCGCGGCAACTGCCCCATGAACATCGAGGCCGACCTGGCCGAAACCGGCGCCCTGATCTGGCGCGACAAGGCCGGCGTGCGCGCTGACGTAGCGCGCCTGGTCGAGATGTGGAGCGCCCTGCTGAAGGAGCACGGCGGCCCGCTGTTGTTCGGCGAATTCACCATTGCCGACGCCTACTTCGCCCCGGTGTGCATGCGCCTGCACAGCTACGCCCTGCCCTTGCCGCCGCAGATCGCCGCCTATGTAGAACGCGTGCGCAATCTGCCCGGCGTCAAGGCCTGGATCGACGACGCCCTGGCCGAGAAGGATTTCCTCGACTTCGAGGAGCCCTACCGCCTGCGCCACGTTTGAGGAGAAGCGCATGGCCGTCACCATCTACCTGCGCTACGTGCTCGACACCCGAAAGCTCAAGGAATTCGAGCACTACGGCAAGCTGTGGATCCCGCTGGTCGAGAAATTCGGCGGCCAGCACCATGGCTATTTCATGCCCAGCGAGGGCGCAAACAACATTGCGCTGGCGCTGTTCACCTTCGACAGCCTGGCCTCGTACGAGGTCTACCGCAACCGGTCGATGGAAGATGCCGAATGCCAGGCCGCGTTCCGCTATGCGGAAGAGACGGGTTGCATCGTGAGCTACGAGCGCAGCTTTTTCCGGCCGGTGTTTTCCTAGCGAAACTGCTTGCGCAACAGGGGCCGGTGCCGCGCAATATGCGCCAACTGGGCCTCGGCGATGGTGCCGCCCAGGTTCTCGCCATCGCCATTGAGCACATCGGTGGCATGGCGCATGGCGCGGGCGACCACCTCCTCCTCGCTCACGCCCTGCTGTGCAGCCAGGTCCAGCGCCACACGCTTCATCGCGCGCTGGGACAGCATCCACATGGCCCCGAAGGAATCCCAGGCGGCTGCGGCCTCCTTGAATTTCTCGCGGTCGGCCAGGATTTCGGTAAGCGGCTTTGCCAGGATCTCCTGCAGCTCCTCCACCTTGGCCTGCAGGGCCTCGAACTGCACTTCGCGCTGCAAGGCCTCCGCAGCCGCATTGGCAGCCGCATCGGAAGGGGTGGGCACCGGCACGCTGCCGTCGGGATTGAGCTGGGCGATGGTGAGGGAGGAGGAGATGGACATGGTGCGGGCGTGGGCGAGTGAGGGCGCACTATACGGCGGCGAGGCGGTCACCGCCATGGCAGGCTTCGCTAAACTCGGATCATGCAAATCTACATGGTAGGGGGCGCCGTGCGCGATGCGCTGCTCGGGCGCCCCGTGAACGACCACGACTGGGTGGTGGTGGGCGCCACGCCCGAACAGATGCTGGCAGGTGGCTACCTAGCCGTGGGCCGCGATTTCCCGGTCTTCCTGCACCCCGAGACGCGCGAGGAGTATGCGCTCGCCCGCACCGAGCGCAAGAGCGGGCGCGGCTACCGCGGCTTCGTGGTGGAAAGCTCGCCCGAGGTGACGCTGGAGGAAGACCTCTCGCGCCGCGACCTGACCATCAATGCCATCGCCCAGAACCCCGAAGATCCGGCCACCCTGATCGACCCGTACGGCGGACGCAAGGACCTGCAGGCGCGCCTACTGCGCCATGTGACCGAGGCCTTTCGGGAAGACCCGGTGCGTATCCTGCGGCTGGCGCGTTTTGCGGCGCGCTTCACCGACTTCACAGTGGCGCCCGAGACATTGGAGCTGATGCGCCAGATGGTGAACGAGGGCGAGGCGGACCACCTGGTGCCCGAGCGCGTGTGGCAGGAGCTGGCGCGCGGGCTGATGGAGGCCAAGCCCTCGCGCATGTTCGAGGTGCTGCGCGACTGCGGCGCCTTGCAGGTGCTGCTGCCCGAGGTGGCGCGCCTGTGGGGCGTGCCCCAGCGCGCCGAGCACCATCCCGAGGTGGACACCGGCGTCCACCTGATGATGGTGCTGGACATGGCGGCGCGGCTTGATGCCCCGCTCACCGTGCGCTTTGCCTGCCTGGCGCACGACCTGGGCAAGGGCACGACACCGGCCGATATGCTGCCGCGCCACATCGACCACGAGCGGCGCAGCGCCGAGCTGCTGCACGATGTGGCCGAGCGCCTGCGCGTGCCCGTGGACTGCCGCGAGATCGCCGACGTGGTGGCGCGCGAGCACGGCAACATCCACCGCAGCGGCGAGCTGGGCGCGGCACCGCTGGTGCGCCTGCTGGAGCGCTGCGACGCGCTGCGCAAGCCGGGCCGGCTGCCCGACATTTTGCTGGCCTGCGAGTGCGATGCGCGCGGCCGGCTGGGCATGGAAGAGAACGCCTACCCCCAGCGCCCACGCCTGCTGGCCGTGCTGGCCGCAGCGCAGTCGGTGGTCACGCGCGACATTGCAGCGAAAGCCGCAGCGAAAGGCCTGGCCGGCCCGCAGGTCGGCGACCTGATCCACCAAGCCCGGGTACAAGCCGTGGCGCAGTGGCTTGGAGCCAACCCCGCCTGAGGCCTTACCAGCGCAGCAGGCGAGGGCCGAGCACGGCGCCCAGCGCCGTGGGCAGGGCCATGCCGGCGAGGTACCACACGGCGAGGAAGGGGCTGGCCATCTCGGGGCAGTGCAATGCATAGACCAGCGCCCCGAGCGCCCCGGACAGCAGGCCGGCCCCCGCACCGGCCCAGGCCAGGCGCGTTGGGGCCGCCCCTTTCAGGGCCCAGAAGCTGGCGATGAAAGCCGGCACCGACAGCAGTGCGATGTTGAACGGGCAACTGCGCCAGGTGCTGCCCAGGATGAGTGCCATGCGCTCGGCCGGCTCGGCCTGCGACAGGGTGCCCGCCGCCATGGCCCACAGCACCAAAGGAGGTACGGCCAGCAACGCGGCCGCATGGCCCACGGCCATGCCCGGCCGCGCCATGCGGCGCAGCAGCGCCACGCCGGCGGCGGCCAGCGCAGCCGCAAACACCATCTTGCCCCAGAACATGGGCAGGCCCATGGTCTGCACCAGGTCTTGGCGCACGCCAAACAATGCGACCATGAGCACGCCCGCGCCTGCGATGCCTGCCACCGAAGCCATGGCAAAGCGCTGCTCTATGTCCCGTGCAGGCACAGGGCCGGCATCCGTGGCCAGCAACTGGATCAATTCTTCGGTTCTCATGCCATTCCCCTGATCTTGGCGGCCAGGGCCTTGAGCCCCCGGTGTACGCCGATTTTGACTGCCGATTCCGACAGCCCCGTGAGTTGTGCCGTCTCCACCACCGACAGCCCTTCGAGCTTCACATGCACGATGGGCAGGCGCTGGCGGTCGGGCAGCGTCTCCAGCAGTTTCCCCAGGTCGCGCCGGGCTTCGGCCGCCTCGCTGTCGCTGGTGGAGAAGAGTTCGCCCGCCTCCTCGTCCAGCGTGTCATTCAACGCTCCCTTCACCCGGTGCGAGCGCAGCCAGTCGATGAGCTTGTAGCGCGCGATTGCATGCGCCCAGGCCGTCACCGGCATGTCGGGCCGGTAGGTATGGCGCTGGTTGTGCACGGCCAGCAAGGTCTCCTGCACCAGGTCTTCCACCTCGTCGGGCCGCTGCGACAGCCGCCTGCGCAGAAAAGCCCGCAGGTGCGCGCTCAGCTCCTTCAAAAACCGCTGGTAGGCGACCGCGTCGGCATCCAGGCCCAGCAGCAGCAACCCACGCAGCCTCTCTTCTATCTCCATGTTTTCTCCCTCACAGGTATTCGCAGTGCCAGCCCTGCGGGTTACAGCGGGTGCAAAAAAACTTTTTTTGATTTCTGATGGAGCTGGTGTAACCCGGCCGCCAGACAGCGCGAATTACAACGCAGATCGGTAGCCACGGCGCATCCGCACCCGGCGATCCATCCGGTCTGTTCCACAAACCCTTCAGCTTTACGGAGATTCCGACATGACCTCACGCACTCTCAGCCTCGGCGCCCTGGCCCTTGCCGCACTCGCATCCGGCGCAGCCATTGCACAGACCAAGCCCGCAGAAGCTGCCAAGCCCGCCATGGAAAAGTGCTATGGCGTGTCCATGGCCGGCAAGAACGATTGCGCCGCCGGCGCCGGCACCACCTGTGCCGGCACCTCCAAGGTGGACTACCAGGCCAATGCCTGGAAGTTCGTGCCCGCAGGCACCTGCGCCTCGATCAAGACGCCCAAGGGCATGGGCACGCTGACGCCCATGAAGAGCTGATCTTCGTTCACCACCAGACCCGCGCCATGGCAGCCGCACACCTCACCGCCGGCCTGGGGCTCAAGCCCCAGCACTACGCGCAGGCCGTGCAGTGCACGGACCCGGGGCTGTGGTGGGAGGTGCACCCCGAGAACTACCTGGCCGAGGGCGGGCCGCGCCTGGCCTGGCTCGATGCGATCCGTGCGCAGCACCCGGTGGCGCTGCACGGGGTGTCGCTGTCGCTGGCAGCCGATGCGCCGCCCGACGAAGCGCACCTGGCACGGCTGGCCGCCCTGGCGCGGCGCATAGAGCCGGCCATAGTCTCCGAGCACCTGGCCTGGTCCACGTGGCGCGGGCACTACCTGCCAGACCTGCTGCCGTTTCCGCGCACCCATGCGGCGCTGGCGCGCATTGCCGCCAACATCGCCCGCACGCAGGACGTGCTGCAGCGCCCCATCGCCGTCGAGAACCCCACGCACTACCTGCACATCGATGGCCATGACTGGGCCGAGACCGACTTTCTGGCCGAGCTGGTGCAGCGCACCGGCTGCCAGTTGCTGCTGGACGTGAACAACGTCTACATCAGCGCGCACAACCTGGGCACCCGTGCCGAGGATTACCTCGGCGCCTTTCCCCTGCACGCCGTGGCCGAGATCCACCTGGCCGGCCACCATGCCGACCCCGAGTTGGGCGAGGCCCTGTTGATCGACAGCCACGATGCCCCGGTGGCCGATGCCGTGTGGGCCCTGTACCAGCGCGTGATTGCCGCCACCGGCCCGCTGCCCACCCTGATCGAGCGCGACGACCAGTTGCCAGCGCTCGAGGTGCTGCTCGCCGAGCGCGGCCGCGCCCACGCGGCGCTCACCGAGGCCCTGCCATGCAGCTGAGCACCTTCCAGGATGGCCTGGCCGCCGCACTGATGCCCCAGGGCGCCCACCCAGCGGACACCGCACCCTGGCTGTCCGCCCTGCGGTCCCAGCCCGGCTTCGCCGTGTACCGCAATACCGTGCACAAGGCCTGCATCAATGCGCTGCAGGCCAACTACCCCACCGTCTGCGCGCTGGTGGGCGAAGAATGGTTCCGCGCGGCCGCAGGCCTGTTCGTTCAGGCCCGGCCGCCGACGGATGGCCGGCTCATGGCCTATGGCGAAGGCTTTGCACACTTTCTGCAAGGCTTCGAAGCGGCCGCCGGCCTGCCCTACCTGCCTGCCGTGGCGCGGCTGGACCGCTGCTGGACCGAAAGCCACCTGGCGGCCGATGCCCCCCTGCTGGACGCTGCCTGGCTGGCCCGGCAATCGCCCGAAGCGCTGTCCGGCCTGCGCCTGGCACCGCACCCCGCCGCGCGCTGGGCCTGGAGCGAGGAGCACCCGGCCAGCACCCTCTGGCAACGCCAGCGCGAGGGCACACCTCTGGATGCCGAGCTGCAGTGGCAGGGCGACGGCGCCCTGCTCACCCGCCCCGAGGGGGGCGTGCAGTGGATGCCGCTGGCACGCGCGGGCATCGCCTTCCTGGACGCCTGCGCTGCGGCACTGCCCCTGGAGCCGGCTGCAGCCCATGCCCAGCAGGCAGAACCCGGCGCCGACCTGGGCGCGCTGATGGCGCAGTTGCTGCAGGCCGGCGCGCTGTGCGCCCCACCCCATCTTGACGAGGACAACCCATGAACACCACCCCCTTCCCCCAGGTCACGCCCACCGTATCCGCCACCGGGCCACGCCATTGGATGGGCCGGCTGGCCGATGCCCTGGTCTGGCTCACGCCCCACAGCCTGCTGGCCCTGGTGAACCGGGTGGGCATCGCAGCGATCTTCTGGATGTCGGCACGCACCAAGGTCGAGGGCTGGTTCACCATTTCGGACAGCGCCTACCTGCTGTTTCGCGAGGAGTACAAGCTGCCCCTGCTGCCGCCCGAACTGGCGGCGCAGATGGCCACGGTGGCCGAACATGTGTTCCCCGTGCTGCTGGTGCTGGGGCTGTGCACGCGGCTGTCGGCCCTGGCGCTGCTGGGCATGACGCTGGTGATCCAGATCTTTGTCTACCCCGATGCCTGGCCTACCCACCTGTCGTGGGCGGGGCTGCTGCTGTACATCGCAGGGCGTGGCGCGGGCAACCTCTCGCTGGACCGGGTTCTCGGCATCCGCTGATGCCGCCCCTCGGGCAGGGCAGGGTCAGCTGACGCTGCGCACCCAGCGCGCAATGTCGCTGGCGTTCATCGCGCCGGAAATGCGTGCCGCCTCGCGGCCCTCCTTGAACACGATCATGGTGGGAATGCTGCGGATGCCGAAGCGGCCTGCAATCGCCTGGTGGGCCTCGGTGTCAAGCTTGGCCAGTTGCACCTGGGGCTCCAGGTCACGCGCCGCCTGGGCAAAGGCTGGTGCCATCTGCAGGCAAGGGCCGCACCAGGGGGCCCAGAAATCCACCACCACGGGCAGGTGGCTGCGGCCCACGTGCTTGTCGAACGAGGCCGCATCCAGCGCCACGGGCGCCCCAGCAAAAAGGGGCTGGTGGCAGCTGCCGCAATCGGGGGCTTGCCCCAAATCGGCGCGCTGGACGCGGTTGGTGGTGTGGCAGTGGGGGCAGACGATGTGGGGGGCTTCTTCGGTCACGCAAGATCTCCATGGGTACGCTGAGCGTGTGCTGGCAACGGGGCACTTGCTTGTAAGACAAACACCCTTTTCATCTTGTGACAATGGGGCCCGAAAGCGCTCTTTGCAAGCCCCTGGCAGCTGAACACCCCAATGCTGGCGCGGGTTTTCGGGCACTCTCCCAGGCCAGCAGGCCCCTGCACACGCCACCCCCACGCGCTGGCAGGCCACCCAGCTGTCTGCTAAGGTGCCGCCACATGCAGCTGCTTCCCTTTTTGACAACGGCCCATGCGCTCTTTCTGGATTTCGACGGCACGCTCACCGAGATGGCGCCCCGGCCCGAGGCCGTGCGCATCTCTGCGGGGCTGGTTCCCACCCTCGCTGCCCTGAGCACCCACCTGGATGGCGCATTGGCCATCGTGACGGGGCGGCGCGAGACCGACATCGACCACTTTCTCGACCCTCTGGTCCTGCCCCTGGCATCCGAGCATGGCTCGCAGTACCGCCTGGCCGATGGCTCGCGCCCCGCCGTGGTGCCGCCGGATCTGGCGCCCGTGCTGCAGGCAGCCACCCAACTGGCCGTGCAGCACGCAGGCCTGCTGGTGGAGCCCAAGCGCGCCAGCGTGGCACTGCACTACCGCCTGGCCCCGCACCTGGAGGACCTGTGCCGCAGCACCTTGCTGGCGGCCATGCAGCACGTGCACGGCGTGGAGCTGATGGACGGCAAGTTCGTGCTCGAGGTCAAACCGCGCGGGGTGCACAAGGGCCAGGCCATCACCGATTTCATGACGCTGCCGCCGTTCGCAGGGCGCATCCCGGTATTCGCCGGCGACGACGTGACCGACGAATCCGGCTTTGCCGCCGTGACCGCCCTGGGCGGCTGGGGCATCAAGGTGGGCGAGGGCCCGACGCTGGCACAACACCGCTGCATGACACCGGCCGCATTGCGTGGCTGGCTGTCGGCGGCACGAACCTCCTGGGAACGCGCACGATGACCACCGAACACCCCAACACCTCCGCCGTGGACCCGCAGCAGGGCTCACTCAACCTGGGCATGATCGGCAATTGCGCCATCAGCGCCCTCATCGACAACCATGCGCGCATGGTATGGTGCTGCCTGCCGCGCTTTGACGGCGACCCGGTCTTCAACGCCCTGCTGCAGCCGGGTGACGAAGGCAGCCACTTCGCCATCGAGATCGAGGACATGGCCTCGGCCCACCAGTGGTACGAACCCAACACCGCCATCCTGCGCACGCAGCTGTTCGACAAGTCGGGGCATGGGGTGGAGATCACCGACTTCGCACCGCGCTTTTACAGCCGCTCGCGCTACTTCAGGCCCATGACGCTGGTGCGCCGGGTGCGGCCCATCCAGGGCTCACCGCGCATCCGCGTGGCCGTGAAGGTGAAGTACGACTGGGGGCAGACCGAGCCGCACATCACGCGCGGCAGCAACCACATCCGCTACGTGGGCGGCAGCATGGCGCTGCGCCTGTCCACCGACGCACCGGTGTCGCATGTGCTCTCGGGCCAGCCCTTCGTACTCACGCGCGAGCACAACTTCATCCTGGGTGCCGACGAGAGCCTGCTCGATGGCATTGCCGACACGGCGCGCCTGTTCGAGCAGGAGACCACCGCCTACTGGCGCGGCTGGAGCCGGGCCCTGGCCGTGCCGCTGGAGTGGCAGGACGCGGTGATCCGCGCGGCCATTACCCTCAAGCTCTCGCTGTACGAAGACACGGGCGCCATTGTGGCTGCCATGACCACCAGCATCCCTGAATCGGCCCACAGCGGGCGCAACTGGGACTACCGCTACTGCTGGCTGCGCGATGCCTTCTTCGTGGTGCGCGCGCTCAACAGCATCTCCGAAGTCGGCACGATGGAGGACTACCTGCGCTGGCTAAGCAACGTGGTGGTGGATGCGGGCAGCGGCCACATCCAGCCGCTGTACGGCATCGGCCTGGAGCGCGAGCTGCCCGAATCGATGATGCCGCAGCTGGCCGGCTACCGGGGCATGGGCCCGGTGCGCGTGGGCAACCAGGCGGCCGAGCATTTCCAGCACGACGTGTACGGCAACATCGTGCTGGGTGCGGCCCAGGCCTTCCACGACCACCGGCTGCTGCACCGCGCGGGCCTGGGAGAATTCACCCGGCTTGAACAGGTGGGCGAGAACGCGGTGCGCGTCTACGGCCAGCCCGACGCCGGCATGTGGGAGCTGCGCACGCGGGCGCGGGTGCACACCTCCTCGGCCCTCATGAGCTGGGCCGCCTGCGACCGCCTGGCCAAGATCGCCACCACGCTCAGCCTGCCCGACCGGGCCGCCTACTGGCACGGCCATGCCCAACGCATGCGCGAGGAGATCCTCGCCAAGTCGTGGAGCGAATCGCGCCAGGCCTTTGCCGAGAGCTTTGGCGGCAACGAGCTCGACGCCAGCGTGCTGCTGATGGCCGAGGTCGGCCTGATCGACCCCAGGGACCCGCGCTTCGTGAGCACGGTGGAGGCCATGGAAAAGAGCCTGTGCGATGGTCCTTACATGCGCCGCTACGAAGCGGCCGACGACTTCGGCAAGCCCGAAACGGCGTTCAACATCTGCACCTTCTGGCGCATCGATGCGCTCGCGCGCATCGGCCGCAAGGACGAGGCGCGTGCCATCTTCGAGACCATGCTGGCAGCGCGCAACCCGCTGGGCCTGCTCTCGGAAGACACCCACCCCGAGACCCAGGAGATGTGGGGCAACTTCCCGCAGACCTACTCGATGGTGGGCGTGATCAACGCCGCCGTGCGCCTGTCGGCCCCATGGGACAGCGTGATTTGACGCACCAGTTCGCGGCCCTGTCCGACAGGGTCCGCCGACGATCTGCACGGATCATCGGGTGATGAGCCGTCTTGTTGTCATTTCCAACCGCCTTGCCGATCCCCGCAAACCCGCCGCCGGAGGGCTGGCCGTCGCCCTGGGCGAAGCGCTGAACCAGACCGGAGGGCTCTGGTTCGGCTGGAGCGGGACCGTGGTCGAGGGGGGCACGCCTGGCGAGGGCGAGATGCACACCCGCAGCGCCGGTGCCGTGACCCTGGCCACCGTGGACCTGTGCCGCGAAGACCACGATGCCTACTACCAGGGCTACAGCAACAGCGTGCTGTGGCCGGTGTTCCACTACCGGTTGGACCTGGCCGACTTCAACGCCAGCTACATCGCGGGCTACCGCCGCGTGAACCAGATGTTCGCGCGCAAGCTGCTGCCGCTATTGCGCGACGACGACATCATCTGGGTGCACGACTACCACCTGATCCCGCTGGCAGCGGAGTTGCGCGCCATGGGTTGCCGCCAGCGCATCGGCTTCTTCCTGCACATCCCCATGCCGCCGCCGCTGATCATGGCGGCGATACCGCAGCACGAGTGGTTGATGCGTTCGCTGTTCGCCTACGACCTGGTGGGACTGCAGAGCGAGGCCGACGTGTCGCACTTCACGCGCTACGTGCGCAGCGAGGGCAGCGCCGAGGAGGTGGATGCCCAGCGCCTGCGCGCCTTTGGCGCCACGGTGCAGGTCAAGGCCTTCCCCATCGGCATCGATGTGGATGAGTTCACGCGCCTCGCGCAGGCACCCGACGCCGTGGAAACCTACGAGAACATACGCGACGAATACTCGCGCCGGCGGCTGCTTCTGGGCATCGACCGGCTCGACTACTCCAAGGGCATACCGCACCGCGTTCGCGCCTACCGCGAACTGCTGGACCGCTACCCCGAGAACCGCAACAGCGCCACGATGATCATGATCGCCTCGCCTTCGCGCGACGACGTGCACGCCTATTCGGACTTGCGCCAGGAGCTCGAAGGCCTGTGCGGCTCGGTCAATGGCGACTACGGCGAGCTCGACTGGATGCCGGTGCGCTACATCCACCGCACGGTAGCGCGCAAGCGCGTGCCCGGCTTGTGCCGCGCCGCAGCCGTGGGCCTGGTGACGCCGCTGCGCGACGGCATGAACCTCGTGGCCAAGGAATACGTGGTCGCGCAGGACCCCGAGAACCCCGGCGTGCTGGTGCTCTCGCGCTTTGCGGGCGCGGCCGAACAGCTCAAGGAAGCCCTGCTGGTGAACCCCTACGACACCCAGGGCACGGCCGACAGCATCCAGCATGCCCTGCAGATGCCGTTGCCCGAGCGGCAGGCACGGCACCAGAAGCTCATGGCCCGCATCCGCGAGCACGACGTGCACTGGTGGCGCAAGGCCTTCCTGCAAGCCCTGCAGGAGGCAGGGGAGTGACTGCGCTCAAACGAATTTGGCAATCATGCTGGCAACAAAGCTCAGCAGCAGGGTGGATGCAAGGGGTATGTCCCACTCACGTCCCCGCCACCGGAAACGCAGGTCGCCAGGCAGCTTGCCGAAGCCTATGCGCCGCAGCATGGGCGACAGCCAGCTGATGAACATCAGCGCAAGAAAGACGACGAGGAACCAGCGGATCATGCCCCGAGTGTAGGGTGGCCGGCGCTAACTTCAGCGCTGTACACCCCAGCGGCGCACGGTCAGGCGTTCGAGCGTATGAAAGCCCAGGCTCTCCACCGCCAGGCCGATCAGGATCACCAGCACCAGCCCCGCAAACACCTTGTCGGTATAGAGCTCGTTGCGGTTCTGGAAGATGTACCAGCCCAGCCCTCCCTTGCCCGACGACGCGCCGAACACCAGTTCGGCCGCGATCAGCGTGCGCCAGGCAAAGGCCCAGCCGATCTTCAGGCCCGACAGGATGGACGGCAACGCGGCGGGCACCAGAATCTGCAGCACGTAGCGGATGCCGGTGAGGCCATAGTTGCGCCCGGCCATGCGCAGCGTCTCGGGCACCGACTGAAAGCCCGCGTAGGTGTTGAGCGCCAGCGGCCACAGCACCGAATGGATCAGCACGAAAACCAGGCTGCCCTGGCCCAGGCCAAACCACAGCAGCGCCAGCGGCAGCAGCGCGATGGCCGGCAGCGGGTTGAACATGGAGGTCAGCGTGGACAGCAGGTCGCGTCCGAACTGGGTGGACACGGCCAGCGTGGTGAGCACGAAGGCCCCGAAGATGCCGGCAAGGTAACCCTTGAGCAGCACCGACAGCGAAATCGCCGTCTTGGCGACCAGCTCGCCCGAGGCCAGCCCCTCCACCAGCGCCTTGGCGGTCTGCAAAAAGGTGGGCAGCAGCAGGTCGTTGTCCTGCCAACGGGCCACCACCTCCCACAGCACGGCCAGCACCGCCAGGATCACGAGCTTGCGCAGCCATGCCTGTTGCCAGATGCGAGCGGCCAGCGGCAAGGGTTGCACTGGCGCGATGCCGCCCAGCGGCTCCAGGCTGCGCTCGAACTCGGGGCGCACGGGAGGGGTCAGCAGGGAGGCGCTCATACGGAAATCTGGAAAGGCAGCGAACCCGCAGGCCGCGGTGGGAAGATGAGCGGCACGCCATTGCGGCGGCCTGGCGCCAGGGCTTCGGCGTCGGCCTGCACCGAGCCCGGCACGGCACCGGCGGCGGGTTCGTCGAACAGCAGGCGGTGGATGCGCTGCGCCGTGGCCTGGAACTCAGCACCGCCCAGGCTGTGCAGCCCGAACTGGTGGCTGTTGAGCTCGGCGCGCAGCCGCCCCGGATGCGGCGAGAGGATGGCGATGCGGTTGCCCACCACCAGCGCCTCTTCGATGGAGTGGGTGACGAAGATCAGCGTGAAGCGAAACTCGTCCCACAGCGAAAGCAACTCCTCCTGCATGCGCCGGCGCGTGAGGGCGTCGAGCGCGGCAAAGGGCTCGTCCATCAGCAGCACCTGGGGCTGCATGGCCAGCGCACGCGCAATGGCCACGCGCTGCTTCATGCCACCCGACAGCTGGTGCGGGTGCACATCGGCAAACTTTGTCAGCCCCACCTTGTCGATGTAGAGCGCCGCGCGCTCGGCGGCCTCACTGCGGCCCACGCTGCGTGAGGCCAGGAGCGGGAACATCACGTTGTCGCGCACCGTCTTCCAGGGCGGCAACTGGTCGAACTCCTGGAACACCACCACCCGGTCGGGCCCGGGCCGCGTGACGGCGCGGCCGTTCAGCAGGATCTGCCCTTCGCTCGGTGCGATGAAACCGGCAATCGACTTGAGCAAGGTGGACTTGCCGCAGCCCGAGGCACCGAGCAGCACGAAGCGGTCGCCCGCATGCACGTCGAAGCCCACGCGGTGCGTGGCGCGCACCACGCGCTCGCGCGTGCGGTAGTCGATGCTCACGCCCTGCACCTGCAGCATGGCGGCAGCATGATTGGCTGGCACCGCAGAAGTGTCACCACCAGCGGCTGGAGCACCCAGGGCCCGCGCCTCGTCGTCCTGCAGCGCCGCACGCTCGCTCTGCAGCGGCGGCGAGAAGGGGCCCATCCGGATGATGTGCTCGCTCATGCCGAAGCTCAGTTGCCCGACGCCGTGAGGGCGTCTTCAAAGAAATAGTCCTTGAGCGCGGTCGGCTGGTTCTTGATGGCGCCCACGCGGTGCAGGAACTGGCCCATGCCCAACGTGTTCTCCGGGCGCACCTTGAACTGCACCTCGGGGTTCTGGATGATCTTGAGCAGCAGCGCGCGGTCGGTGTTGCCACCAGTCACCTTGAGGTAGATGTCGGCCGCCTTCTCGGGGTTGGCGGCAACGAATTTCGCGGCTTCGTCGAGTGCATCGACGAAGGCCTTGTAGGTCTTGGGGCTCTCGCTGCGGTATTTCTCGGTGGCATAGAGCACGGTGGCCGATGCCGGGCCGCCCAGCACGTCATACGAGTTGAGCACGATCTTCGCCTTGGGGTTGCCGGCCAGTTCCTGCTCCTGGAAGGGCGGGTTGCCGAAGTGGCCCGTGATCTCGGTGCCGCCCTTGATGATGGCCGCCGCCGCATCGGGGTGCGGCAGGGCCACCTGGTTCTTGTCCAGGCGGTTGAACTCCTTTTCGCCCCAGAGCTTGGCCGAGGCCATCTGCAGTACGCGCGACTGCACCGACACACCGACGGCTGGCAGCGCGATGCGGTCCTTGTCGGTGAAGTCGGCAATGGTCTTCACAGCCGGGTTGTTGCTCACCAGGTAGTACGGGAAGTTGCCCAGCGAGGCCACGCCCTTGACGTTCTGGCGGCCCTTGGTGCGGTCCCACAGCGTGAACAGCGGCCCCACGCCGGCACCGGCGATGTCGATGTTGCCCGACAGCAGCGCATCGTTGACGGCCGAGCCACCCGAGAGCTGCAGAAACTCGACCTTGATGTCCACGCCCGCGGCCTTGCCGTGCTTCTCGATGAGCTTGTTCTCCTGCGCCACGTTGAGCAGCAGGTAGACGATGCCGAACTGCTGCGCAATGCGCAGTTGGCCCTCGGCTGCGTGAACGCTGGTGGTCAAGCCCAGCCCTCCAGCCAGCAGCCCGGCGGTGGCCAGGGCGGCGATGGTTTTGCGCACGATGCGGCGGCGGTTGGTCTGGAACATGGTCAAGGAGTCCTGTGCGGTCAAGAAAAAGGAAGGGGACAAAACTGAGAGGGGCCGATCAGAACGGGCGATCACCCTCGATCGTTGTCCGATACAGCTTGCGGCGCTCGGTATCCGGCGTCCCCGCAGCCAGGTGCGTGACCGAGCGGTTGTCCCAGAACACCAGGTCGTGCGGCTGCCACTGGTGGCGCAAGGTGAACTCGGGGCGCACGCTGGCGGCGAACAGCTCGGCCAGCAGGGCCTGGCTCTCGTCCTCGGGCAGGCCGACGATGCGCGTGGTGAAGTGCTCGCTCACGAACAGTGCCTTGCGGCCCGTTTCGGGGTGGGTGCGCACCACGGGGTGGATGGAAGGCGCCACCTCGTCGATCTGCGCCTGCGTGAGCTTCGGGCGCCAGGGGCTGCGGGCGCGCAGTTCCTCGTACTTGGCCAGGTAGCTGTGCTCGGCCTTGAGCGGCGCGATACGCGCCTTGAGCGCCTCGGGCAGTGCGTCGTAGGCGGCATGCTGATCGGCGAACAGGGTGTCGCCGCCCTCGCCTGGCAGTTCCTGCGCGTGCAGCAGCGAGCCCAGGCTGGGCTTGTCCTTGTACGACAGGTCCGAATGCCAGTAGTGGCCCGCATCGCCCAGGCCAATGGGCTGGCCAGCGGCGTCCTTGATGTTGGAGACGATCAGGATTTCGGGATGGTCCGCGAGCTGGAAGTTCTTGAGCACGTGGATCTGCAGCGGCCCGAACAGGCGGCTGAAATCGATGTGCTGGCGCGGCGTGATGCGCTGGTCGCGGAACACCAGCACGTGGTGGTCGAGGTGCGCGCGGTGGATGCGAGCGAAGTCCTCGCGGCCCAGCGGGCGCGCCAGGTCCAGGTCCAGGCCCAGCACCTCAGCGCCCAGCGGGCCGGCGGCGCCTGCCACGGGGCGGATCACCAGGCCTTGAGGCGGTGCGTCGCCAGAGGCTAGTGCGGACGGGGGAATGGAAGCAGGTGACAGAACAGCCGACATAGGGTCCTCGTGGGAATCTTTTGGGGCCATATGCCCTGATGCCTTCACTCTAGGTTGCGCAGCTTATTCTGGGAACGAATGTTTTCTCAGTTATTAACAACAAAAACAGCTAAGGCCGTGTTTTTCACGGGTGGCACATCGCTTGCAAGGGCATGCCATCATTGCCCACGGCCCATCCACCTCCTTACCGATGTCGGCGACCTACCACCACACCATCCATGGCCACCGCTGGCTGTTCGACGATCTGCGCAAGGTGATGGCCAAGGCCACGCCTGCGCGATCCGGAGACACGCTGGCCGGCATCGCGGCCGGCTCGGCTGTGGAGCGCATGGCCGCGCGCATGTGCTTGGCGGATCTGCCGCTGACACGCTTCCTGAACGAAACGCTGGTGCCCTATGAGAGCGACGAGGTCACTCGCCTGATCATCGACACGCACGACGCGGCGGCGTTTGCGCCAATCGCCCACCTCACCGTGGGCGGCCTGCGCGACTGGCTGCTGGCGACCGATACGGCAGCGCTTGTCGCCGTGGCGCGCGGCCTCACCCCCGAGATGGCCGCCGCCGTGAGCAAGCTCATGCGCAACCAGGACCTGGTGGCCGTGGCCCGCAAATGCCAGGTGACCACGCGCTTTCGCAACACCATCGGCCTGCCGGGCCACCTGGCCGTGCGCCTGCAGCCCAACCACCCGACCGACGATCTGCGCGGCATCGCGGCTTCCATGGTCGACGGCCTGCTCTATGGCGCCGGGGACGCGGTGATCGGCATCAACCCGGCCACGGACAGCATCGCCGCCCTCACCGGCCTGGTGCACATGCTGGACGAAGTCATCACCAAGCTGCAGATCCCCACGCAATCGTGTGTGCTCACGCATTTGACCAACACCGTGCAGATGATCGAGCAGGGTGCGCCGGTGGACCTGGTGTTCCAGTCCATCGCGGGCACCGAGAAGGCCAACGCCGGCTTCGGCGTCAGCCTGGCGCTGCTGCGCGAGGCGCGCGAGGCGGCCCTGTCCCTCAAGCGCGGCACGCTGGGCGACAACGTGATGTACTTCGAGACCGGCCAGGGCAGCGCCCTGTCGGCCAACGCCCACCACGGCGTGGACCAGCAGACCTGCGAGGCGCGGGCCTACGGCGTGGCGCGCGCGTTCTCGCCGCTGCTCACCAACACGGTGGTCGGTTTCATCGGGCCGGAGTACCTGTACGACGGCAAGCAGATCATCCGCGCAGGCCTGGAAGACCATTTCTGCGGCAAGCTGCTGGGCGTGCCGCTGGGCTGCGACGTCTGCTACACCAACCATGCCGAGGCCGATTCGGACGACATGGACACGCTGATGACGCTGCTGGGCGTGGCAGGCCTGACCTTCATCATGGGCGTGCCGGGGGCCGACGACATCATGCTCAACTACCAGAGTACCTCCTTCCATGACGCGCTGTACCTGCGCGAGGTGCTGGGCCTCAAGCGCGCCCCCGAGTTCGAGGCCTGGCTGCAAGGCATGCACCTGGCCGATGGCGCGGGCCGCCTGCTGCCCGCCGCGCAACAGCAGGCAGCGATTGCGCAACTGCGGCAGATCGGCATGCGGGCATGACCGATCCAGCTTCGTTCAACGGCCCGGCCCCCGACCCCTGGGACGACCTGCGCGCCCACACCGCCGCCCGGCTGGCCCTGGGCCGTGCGGGCACGGCCATCCCCACGCGCGCGCTGCTGGACTTTGGCCTGGCCCATGCCCAGGCGCGCGATGCCGTGCACCTGCAGCTCGATGCCGATGCACTGGCCGCGCAGCTCACGGACCTGGGCTGCACCACCTTGCGGGTGGCCAGCGCGGCGCCCGACCGCGCCACCTACCTGCTGCGCCCCGACTTGGGCCGGCGCCTGTGCGATGCCGATGCCGCGCGGCTGCGCAGCCTGGGGGATGCAGATGCGCCGGATGCCGGCTGCGACCTGCTGCTGGTGGTGGCCGACGGGCTCTCGTCCCTGGCCATCGAACGCCATGCCGTGCCGCTGGCGCAGGCCATCGTGCAGACGGCACCGCCGGGCTGGCGCATCGGCCCGGTGGTCGTTGCCACGCAGGCGCGCGTGGCCCTGGGCGACGAGGTGGGTGCCCTGCTGGGTGCACGCATGGTGGCGGTGCTGATCGGCGAACGCCCGGGCCTGAGCTCGCCCGACAGCCTGGGCATCTACCTCACCTGGCACCCGCAGGTGGGCTGCAGCGACGCACAGCGCAACTGCATCTCCAATGTGCGGCCCGAGGGGCTGGCACCAGCGGCGGCCGCCGCGCGCCTGTCGTGGCTGTGCACCGAGGCCCGGCGCCTCGCGCTCACGGGCATAGGCCTCAAGGACCGCAGCGATGCGCTGACCATGAATGCCGGGCCGGCGCCGGGCGGCGCGCTGCCCGGCGGCTGACCGCTACAGCCGGTGCGAGCGGTCGCCCTGGGCAAAACCCACGGGCTCCCAGGGCTCGCCCGCGCCCAGAGCCAGCACCTTGAACAGCTCGCCCATCTCGTGCTCCATGATCAGCTTGGCAGCGGTGGCGCGTTCCAGCGGAGGCAGCTCCACCATGCGCTGCGCCAGCCCGCAATTGATGAGGAAGTGCGCCTGCGTGGTGTAACCCAGCACCTGCAGGCCCGCGTCCTGCGCGGCCAGTGCCATGGCGGTGAAGTTGACGTGGGCGGTGATGTCCTTGCGGCCCACCTCCACCAGCGGGTCGCTGTCGGACAGATGGCCCTGGTGGCACATCACGGTGCCCATGTGGCGCTGGGGGTGGTAGTACTCACTCTCGCCAAAACCATAGTCCAGCAGAAAGGCCGCGCCGCGCTGCAGTCGGTCGGCCAGCATGCGGATGAAGCCCTCGCCCTGGGGGTGGATTTCGGTCAGGTAGTCCTGCGGGCCCTCCACCTCCACCGGTGGGCGCAGGTGGGTGGCCTGGTCGGCCCAGGTAAAGGCGCCATCGTGCAGCGCCACGCCGCGCTCATGCCACACGCCCCCGTGCTGGCCACCATGGCGGGCCAGCAGCTTGACGGGCATGGCGTCGAGCACCTCGTTGCCCACCACCACGCCTTCGAAGCGCTCGGGCAGCGCATCGACCCACTGCACCTTGTGCGCGTGCGCTGCCAGCAGCGTCTGCTGGCGCGCGCGCAGGCTGCCCGAAAGGTCGACGATGGTGTAGCGCTGCACCCGCTCGCCCAGGGCGTCGAGCAGCTGCAGCGCCAGCGCGCCAGATCCGGCGCCGAACTCCCAGACCTCGCTGGTGCCGGTGCGCTCGAAGGCCTCTCCCACCTGCACGGCCAGGGTCTGGCCGAACAGCGGCGTGAGCTCGGGCGCGGTCACGAAATCGCTGCCCGATTCGGGCAGCAGGCCGAACTTGGCGGAGTCGTTGGCGTAGTAGCCCAGGCCGGGCGTGTACAGGGCCAGCGCCATGAACTGGTCGAAGCCGATCCAGCCGCCAGCGGCGGCAATGGCATCGGCAATGTGCGCCGTGAGGGCGGTCGTTAAACTGTCGGGTGTTTTCTTCACGGCCCGCATTGTCCTCCATGCCCTCTACCCCCCGCCCACGTACTGTGCTTGTCACCGGCGCCGCCAGGCGCCTAGGCCGCAGCATTGCGCTGGCGCTGGCGGCCGGCGGCTGGCAGGTGGCCGTGCACTACCGCAGCTCCGAGCAGGACGCCATCGACACGGTGGCAGAGTGCGCACGCCTGTCCTCGGGCCAGAGCGCGCATTTCGACGGCGACTTCGATGACGAAGCCGCCGTGCGTGGCCTGGTACCGCGGGTGGTGGACCACTTCGGCACGTTGGATGCCGTGGTCAACAACGCCTCGCTGTTCGAGCACGACAATGCCGCCACGCTGGGCTTTGCCAGCCTGGAGAAGCACCTGCGCAGTAATGCCGGTGCCCCGGTGCTGCTGGCCCAGGCCCTGCACGAGCACCTGCAGGCACGCGAAGCGGCCGGCGAGGCCGACGCCCAGGGCGCGGTGGTCAACCTGCTCGACCAGAAGCTGTGGAACCAGAACCCCGACTTCATGAGCTACACGCTGTCCAAGGCGGCGCTGGAGGCCGCCGGCACCATGCTGGCGCTGGCGCTGGCGCCGCGCGTGCGGGTGGTGGGCGTGGCCCCGGGTCTCACGCTCACGAGCCACATGCTCAGTGACGAAAAGTTCGCCCAGCTGCACGCCCTGAGCCCGCTGGGCCGCTCTTCCACCCCCGAAGACGTGGCCGCCACTGTGCGCTTTGCGCTGGAGAACCGCTCCATCACCGGCACCACGCTGATGGTGGACGGCGGCCAGCACCTGATGAAATTCGAGCGCGACTTCTCGTTGATGTGAGCGCCCCCGCTCATGCAGGAACACCCATGACGACCACCCATGCCACAGGCACCCAGATCCTCACGCTCAGCGGTTTGCGCTTCGACGCCAACCTGGGCATCCTCTCACACGAGAAAACCGACCCCCAGCCCATCCAGGTGGACGCTGAACTGAGCCTGGGCGCCCAGCCGCTGTCGCCGCGCGACGACGACATCCTGCACGTTCTGGACTACCGCAAGGTGCGCCAGATCATCATCGACGAGTGCCGCGCCGAGCACGTGAACCTGCTCGAAAGCCTGATCGGCAAGCTCGCCAACCGGCTGATGCAGCTGCCCGGCGTGCTGGGCGTGCGCGTGAAGATCGCCAAGCTGGAGATCTTCGAGGACTGCGAAGTGGCGATCCGGATCGAGACGGGGCATTGGTAACTGCGGCTGTGGGGAACAATTGAGCTTGAACCCCAACAATTGAACTTGAAAATTGCGCCCAATAAAATCAACCACTTACGGTGATTGTCATTTGGGAGTTGAAATTTCAAGGTTTCCACTTGGCTTGCTCAGGTTTACGTGAGTAGCAGGCCTGTGCGCGCCAACCATGGCGAGCTCCAAGCGCCCCTGGACGTGCAGTGCAGAGATTTGCTGCCGTCAGAAAGCGGAAAGCCTCCTTGCGGAGGCCTTCACACTCTGTACACCGGAGCGCCCATTGCTGGGTGGGCTTGTCGGCGCGTGGCTTGCATTTTAGCAATTCTAGATAGGCAAAGCACTGGTTCAGCGCGTTCGCGGCCGCCACAGAGACAGAAACGCGACGCCTGCCGCGCACATGGGGTCAACTACTTCTCGTGGCTGCCAAGCGAGTTGCGTTGACACTGTACGCCTATAAAGGGTTGACATTGATCGGAAACTGGCGAGTAGCGGCTGTCAGCAAGTGCGCACCGCCCGTACACTTTTGAAGACCTCTTGCTGATCCCTCAGATAGTTGGTAGGCGGCCAGCCATTCCATCTTGAAGGTCCGTACCTCACTGTTGATTTTCACGTCCATCCAATCTTTGATGGACATCTATGCATAGCAATGGCAAGCCGCGTCGGCGTCACAGCAGGGAATTCAAGCAGCAGGTGATGGCCGCCTGCGCGCAGCCTGGTGCCTCTTTCGCCGCAGTAGCGAGGTCGTTCGAGCTCAAAGACAACCTGGTGCATCAATGGCGGCGCGGTCGCGGGTCGTCGATCCAGCGGGCGGTCGAGGCAGTGCCTGGGTTAGTCGCGCTGTCGCTGCCAGCCCCGACGCGCCCCGAGCCGGCCGCTATCCCTCCGATCGAGGGCATCCGCATCGACGTCAAGCGCGGGCCGTTGAACATCAGCGTGACGTGGCCGATCGGCACCGCGGCCGAGCTGGCCGCTTGGATGCGAGCTTCTGCGGTGATCCGCATCGATGCCATGTGGCTCGCCACTGAACCCGTGGAGATGCGTGTCGGGCCGGACCGTCTGCTTGCCCTGGTCGTTGCTGTCTTCGGCGCCGCTCGGCGCATCACGGCTATGTGTTCACCAACGTACGTGGCACCCGGTTGAAGCTGCTCGTCAACGACGGCTTCGGCGTGTGGTACGCGACGCGCCGTCTGCATGAGGGCAGCTTCCTCAGGACGACACTTGCGACCGATCGCGGTATCGCGCTCACGCGGCAGCAGTTCGACACGCTCGTCGTCGGGCTGCTATGGGCCCGGCTTCAGGAGATGCAGCGCATCGCATACGTCTGATGCAGGGCAGCCTCCCCGGGCAAGTCGAGGATGTTCCGATGGCGAGCGTCGATGTCGCCGCCAGAATTGACACCAATGATCGACCTCTCCACGCTCAAGGCCGAAGACCCTTAGGCAGTCCCGGAGATGGCGGGCCCATTGTTTTTGGTGCGCGGCCTATCTGGCGCATTTAGGACAATCCCTTCATTCTTGCCGCCCAACGATGAAACACTTCCAATTCAAATGGGTCCTGCGCGACCAGCAGTACGAGTTTTCTGCCCTCGCCCAAACCAGCCGCGGCCAGCAGCCAGAGGTCGAAGCCGAGCTTGTAGAAATCTGGACCTGGCTACAGCGCCAGAAGCTGCGCCCCGGTCAGTTCGGTTGGGATGCAACCCGCAAGACCCTGACCAGCAAGATCGAGACTCTCTCCGTCAGCCAAGGCGCTGTTGATAGCGATGGCGAGACCATCTTCCATCCCCAGGAAACCCGGCTGGTGTTGACCCTACCCGATACGGTCGCGGTCAATTTCAGGTTCGAGTTCAACGTCGTGGATGATCGTGGGTAGTACTGCAGGCATGGAACCCGTTTCCCTATCACCCCGGAACTGCTGCGGCATCTGCAGCGCGACCAACTACCGCAAGGTGATCGAACGCGATGCCAACGGTGGAAAGCGCACAACGCAGCGGCTGCGCTGCACCGGCTGCGAGCGCGTGTCCTGGATGTGCAGTCATGGCGCCAGGGCGTGCCACGGGGTCAATTCCGCCCAAGGCAGATCAATGAGCGCCACCACCTCGTTTCTTCGTGCGAGGAGAAAGACCAACCGTTGGCGCTAGCCTTGCCCAGCTCGTAACATGGGCGTGTTTGCAAACATGGCCATGATTGGTCGGTTGAGGAACACCCGGAAGTGACACGGTTCCAATTCCCAGACTTCCTACAGGAGCACTGATATGAGCGTCAAACCAATCATCGCCCTGGATGCGGATGGAGTGCTCCTCGACTACAGCTTGGCCTATGCCTCTGTCTGGGAGCGCGCGTTTGGTCGTCGACCTCTGGAGCGGGACAAGGATGCTTACTCTCCCCTTGATCGGTGGGCCGTCGAATTTCTTGAAGGTGAGCGCCTGGCCGCTCTGCGGGCCTGCATGGACGAGCAATTCTGGTCCTCTATTCAACCTCTGAATTTGGCAGTTGAAGCATGCCATCGGCTTCACGACGCGGGGTATGAACTAGTCTGCGTCTCTGCGCTTGCTCGGCAATTTGAAGGGGCCCGCCTCAGGAATCTGAGGGATGAGGGGTTTCCTATCGAGCGTGTGATCGCGACAGGACGCTCAGCAGAGCGACGAAGCCCGAAGGCCGACGCCATTGAGCAGCTTGCGCCACTGGTTTTCGTTGACGATTTCCTGCCGTACTTCCGAGGGATCGCGCCAAATGTTCATCGCGCACTGATCTGCAGGGGCCTCAATGGGACGCCAAACGTCGGGCCGGAACTCGATGAGATTCATTCCTCTCACGGTGATCTGTGGCAGTTCAGCGGGTGGATGCTTGATCCAGGTCGCACGCTGGGGTCGCGGGATTAATAATCTTTTTCGAGAGTGAATCGCCCCGGGCTTTCTAGAAGCCTCTGGGCGATTGAGAAGAATATGCTGGCATCGCTGTACCCGCTGACATTGACGATGCGCCACCGCACAGGTTCAGGTGTCAACTACCACAGCGTTCAGCAATGTGCAGCGATCTCAAGCGCGCTTGACTTCCTTCACTTCTGCGTCGACCACACTGTCGTCGGCAGGCACATGCGCGGCACCTTGCGGCCCACCCGGACCGCTGGCGGAAGAGTCATTAGTCGCAGCATGTTCGGGCTGCATTTTGGCATGCGTCTTCTCGCGGAGCTTCTGGCTAGCGGTCTTCAGCGCCTTGGTACGTTCCTCGATAGCGGCCGTATCTTCGCCGGTGAGAGAGTGTTCCAGCTCTTTGATTGCAACTTCGGTTGCGTCTTTCTCGACAGCTTCAAAGCTTGCATCATGCTCAACAAGAAATTTTCTGACGCTGTGGACTAGAGCTTCGCCTTGATTGCGCGCTTGCGCGGTCGCAACCTTCTTTTTGTCGTCGGCCGAATTTAGCTCGGCATCCTTAACCATTCTCTGAATGTCGCTTTCGCTCAAGCCCGAGTTCGCTTTGATAGTAATCTTGTTTTCCTTGCCTGTGCCCTTGTCCTTGGCCCCGACATGAAGTATGCCGTTGGCATCAATGTCAAACGACACCTCTATCTGCGGCGTGCCGCCTGCTGCGGCCGCTATTCCTTCGAGGTTGAATTCGCCAAGCGCCTTGTTGCCTGCAGCAATCTCGCGCTCGCCCTGGAACACCTTGATGGTTACGGCCGGCTGGTTGTCTTCTGCCGTTGAGAACGTCTGTGCGAACTTTGTCGGGATCGTGGTGTTCTTGGCAATCATCTTGTTCATCACGCCGCCCATAGTCTCGATACCAAGCGACAGCGGGGTGACATCGAGCAGCAGCACGTCTTTGCGATCGCCCGAAAGCACCTGCCCCTGAATAGCGGCACCAGCGGCAACTGCCTCATCGGGGTTCACGTCCTTGCGCGGCTCCTTGCCGAAAAATTCCTTAACTTTGTCTTGCACCTTGGGCATGCGTGTCATGCCGCCGACGAGAATCACGTCACTGATGTCACTCACGTTGATGCCAGCATCCGTGATGGCCAGACGGCACGGAGCAATGGTGCGTTCGATCAGCTCGTCGACTAGGCTTTCCAGCTTGGCACGGGTGAGCTTGATGTTCAGGTGCTTGGGGCCCGACGCGTCGGCTGTCACGTACGGAAGGTTGATGTCGGTTGCAGCAGCGCTCGACAATTCGATCTTGGCCTTTTCCGCAGCATCCTTGAGCCGCTGCAGCGCCAGCGCATCCTTGCCGAGATCGACGGCTTGCTCTTTCTTGAACTCGGCAATGATGTAGTCGATGATGCGTTGATCGAAATCTTCGCCTCCCAAGAAGGTATCTCCGTTGGTCGACAATACCTCAAACTGCTTTTCACTATCAACATTCGATATTTCGATGATGGACACATCGAAAGTGCCGCCGCCCAAGTCGTACACGGCGATCTTACGATCGGTCTTGTCTTGCTTGTCGAGGCCGAAGGCCAGTGCCGCGGCGGTGGGCTCGTTGATGATGCGCTTGACGTCCAACCCAGCAATCCGGCCAGCGTCCTTGGTCGCCTGGCGCTGGCTGTCATTGAAGTAGGCTGGTACCGTAATAACGGCTTCGGTCACGGGCTCGCCCAAGTAGTCTTCGGCAGTCTTCTTCATCTTGCGCAGGATTTCTGCGCTGACTTGCTGGGGCGCCATCTTCTGGCCACGCACATCCACCCAGGCGTCGCCGTTGTCCGCCTTGCAGATGCTGTAAGGCATCAGGGCGATGTCCTTCTGCACTTCCTTCTCGTCGTACTTGCGCCCGATCAGGCGCTTCACGGCGTAAATCGTGTTCTTGGGGTTGGTGACAGCTTGCCGCTTAGCAGAAGCGCCCACCAAGACTTCGCCACCTTCGAGATAAGCGACGATCGAAGGTGTGGTACGCGCACCTTCGGAATTCTCGATCACGCGCGTGGTGTTCCCTTCCATGACCGAAACACACGAGTTGGTGGTGCCGAGGTCGATGCCGATTATTTTGGACATGAGTGATCGCTCCTGAAGATAAATGATTGAGTAACAGTGAACAGGTGGACCATGCGAGCAGGTCCACTGCATTTCAGATGGCGTGAAGCTGACTCCCCAACGCGTAGATGTAGTCGATACCTTGGATACGCCGACGTGGAGCTGCGCTGACTACAGCAGGTGTTCAGCGAAGTTCGATGCCGTTAATCTGAACTGCATCTAGCCAGCGTGTGTTTATGACCGTTAGCCCCAGGCGGCCGGTCGCTTTTACCGCCGAGCCAATGCACAGTCCGGCCAGAGCCATTCCCTCAGGTCCCATATGAATGAACTCGCCAGTGTCAAGCACAACTCCATTCGGCTGCCCATGCTTCGCATAATGCAGCGCTGCGACTGAACCGACGATAGTTTCCTGATTCGCGTCGGCGTCCCTCGATTCAATGCGCTCGCCCGAAGCATCAGCCAATGATTCAAATTCATAAACTGGATGTGTGCTTACTGCTGCCGTCCTGCGAGAGTTGTCGCGCGCCCCGAGCATTCGCAAGGTCTTTCCAGCCTTGCAACTGTGCGACACAGCTACTCCCTCTTTGGGAGACATCGACACCTGGACGATCTTTCGCTTCACGCTCAGTAGTACGCCTTCAACCCCCCCTTTGGGACCAAATAGAAACTGTCGGAAAACGCCACTGATCATTTCCGTAGGTTGAGTCACTGTGATTCCTTTGCCTGCATCGAAAGACAACAGTCTGCGCGGCGGTGCGGCCGCAGTCTGTGGGCCAGCGCACACTCCCCAATTTGGAAGCGGCGTAGGCAAAAATTGAAGAACTCAAGGGCCGCAATTACTGCCGACAAGTGCCGATCTGCTCGCAACTAACGGCGTGATCGAAGAAGCATCGTTCGTTCGGCTCCGCACAGACAAAGTCTCAACGCTCAGACACTCTGTGGTCACCTCCACCCCCAAACAGGATGAGCTAAATGCGCAAGACTGACTCAGAGTTGCAGCAGGATGTGATCGCGGAATTGAACTGGGAACCTTCAGTGCATGCGACCCAAATCGGGGTGGAAGCGAAGGATGGCTTGGTGACAATCGTTGGAGAGGTTAGTAGCCAATTCGAGAAATGGAACGCCGAGCGTGCAACTGAGCGGGTCAAAGGAGTCACTGCGATACTGAATGATCTGAGCGTCAAAATTTCGGAACTTGGTCAGCGTACAGATGCAGATATCGCCTTCTCAGCGTCGAATGTCTTGCGCTGGACGACTTTGATTCCGACCGACGCAGTCAAGGTGATGGTTGAAAACAGCTGGATCACCCTGTCGGGGGAGGTTCAATGGCAGTTCCAGCGGCAAGCAGCGGCCAACAGCGTACGACATTTGCCGGGCGTCATGGGACTAATCAACAAGATCACCATCAAACCCGCCGTATTCACCGTTTTGGTGAAGTCGGACATCGATTCGGCACTTAGCCGGATTGCCTCTACTAGCTCAAAGACAATCGCGGTAGAGGTCAAGGGAGCCAACGTAACGCTCACTGGAACAACACATTCTTTGTCCGAACGTGAGATAGCGAGCGAAACAGCTTGGGCCGCACCTGGCGTGCGCAGTGTCATTAACAACATAACCATCATCCATTGATAGGACTCGATCATGACCAATCCGAAACCTAACGTTTTTTTGTTCGACACGCATGCCGCAGCCGAAGACGCAATTCGTGCATTGGCCAAATCGGGGTTCGATCTGAGACAACTATCGCTTGTCGGAAAGGGGTACCACAGCGAAGAGAAGCCTACAGGCTTTTACACCGTTGGAGACCGCATCAAATCTTGGGGTAGCACGGGGGCATTCTGGGGAAGCATTTGGGGAATGCTGCTAGCGCCTGCTGTATTCCTGCTGCCGGGCTTGGGGGTCGTTGCCATGGCAGGCCCTTTCGCAGCCGCGCTCATCGCAGCACTTGAGGGTGCCGTTGTGGTCGGCGGGGTCTCTGCACTTGGCGCAGCGCTCACTCAGATTGGAATGCCGAAAGATCAGGCGATCAAGTACGAGGCGGCCCTGAAGGTGGACAAATACTTGCTGCTGGTTCACGGCGACGCCTCTGCCCAAGCGATCGCACAGACAGTCCTGGGACAGATGAAGTCAGAGATCGTTGTTTGAGCTGTTCAGTTCCGCCAGGCAGCCAGGCTAGGCGGCGCCGAACTCTTACATTCCTGAGTCACGCTGTAGTCTAACGAATTGACCATAAAGCGCGACACCGCACAGATTGAAGGACGCGAGAGCATCACACTGAACTTCCAACTCACTCAGGAATTACTCCATGAAAAGCGACTCTCAACTCAAACAGGATGTCACCGCTGAACTTCATTGGGAGCCCGCAGTCAACGCTTCCCAAATCGGCGTCGAAGTGAAGGATGGCATTGTGACTCTCGCAGGTCACGTCGACAGCTACACCGAGAAGTGGAACGCTGAGCGGGCAGCGCAACGAGTCGCGGGGGTTACTGGACTTGCGATAGCGATGGAAGTCCTGCTCCCTGGAACAAGCCAGAGAGATGACGCGGACATTGCCCGTTCTGCGGAGGACTTGTTGACGTGGTCGTCGTTCCTTCCGAAGGACAGCATAAAGGTCATGGTTGAAAAGGGCTGGGTCACATTGACAGGCCAAGTTCGCTGGGACTTCGAAAGACGTGATGTGACCTCCAGCATTCGCAAGCTGATGGGGGTCACTGGTGTCAGCGATCAAATCACGATCAAACCTGGAGTTTCTGCAACAGTGGTCAAGTCCGACATTGAGGCCGCCTTGAAAAGGCGTGCCCAAAGCGACGCGGAGTTGATTACTGTCGATGTCAAGGGCTCCGAAGTGTTCCTGTCTGGAACAGCCCACACTTGGGCAGAGCGAGACATGGCTAGCCATGCTGCCTGGAGTGCGCCAGGGGTGCAGAGCGTGGTGGATAACATCGTGGTCACCTACTGAATCTGCAACATTGGCCGGTTGACGCCAGTCGACCGGCCACGGGCTTTGCTCAGCAAGGGCGAGGCGACGGGTCTGACCCAAGACCCTGTTGTTGCCCCGTGCGGCTACTCCCTCTGTAGGTACGGCCGCGGGCACAATGGGCCTGCGGCATCAGCTCTTGCCGACCATCTGCAGTCCTCGCAGCACCCCAGGCAGCATGTCCGGCAAGTCCTCCGCAATGAGGCCCGGACCAAAAACAGCGGCAGCCGCGCCATGCATCCACACAGCAGCGGCTGACGCCAGGAATGGATCCATACCTTGTGCCAGCAAGCCCAGGACAATGCCAGCGAGAACATCGCCAGCGCCGGCCGTCGCCAGCGTGGGTGGAGCATTGGCGTTAATAATGGCGCGCCCATCAGGCGCTGCGATCACGGTGTCGCTGCCTTTCAGGACAATTACCGCACCGCTGATCCGTGCCGCCGCGCGGGCACGGGCTAGCTTATCGCCTCCTTCATCGAAAAGGCGCTTGAACTCCCCCTCATGAGGGGTCATCACACAAGGTCCGGCAATGGCGTGGAACAACACTGCAGGGTCGTGCTCGAAGACAGAGAGCGCATCGGCATCCAGCACCGTGGCGCGACCAGTCTTCAACATGGCCAGCACGCGCTCCCGTGTTGGGTCACCCAAGCCGCTTCCAGGCCCGATCAACAGCCCTGTGTAGCGCAAATCATCCAAAAGGCGCTCGAAATCCCATTGATCGGCAACAGGCGTCACCATCACACTAGTCAGCGCTGCGGCATAGGCCAGAAGCGCGGCAGGTATCACCGCTATAGTGACGAGTCCGGCACCGGCCCGCGCCGAAGCACGCGCTGCCATCCGAGCCGCCCCTGTGGTTGGATACCCGCCATAGACCAGCGCATGGCCGCGAGTGTATTTGTTGCTGTCCGGCTGTATCGCAGGCAACTCATCAAGCCACAACGCAGGATTGTTCTCGAATGTGTCGGGTGCGACCATTTCGAAAACCGACGCCGGCGTGCCAATGTCAGCGACAACCACCTCGCCACATAGCACGCGGCCAGGCTGTAGCAAATGACAAGGCTTTTTGCGGAAGCAGGTCACCGTGAGAGCGGCTTGTATGGCGCCCAGGTCAACACCGGTATCACCCATCAGACCGCTGGGCACGTCGACCGCTACGACGGTCATCCTACGAACAGATGCTGCGCCCAAGGTTTGTGCCGCTGCTCCTTCGAGCGCGCGGCTCAAGCCGGCACCGAAGATCGCATCAACCACCAATTGCGCACCGTCGAGCACTGCTGGCGACATTACCTCGACAGGACCGTTCCACAGCCCCGCGTGGTATGCAGCGCTACCGCGAAGCTGGTCGAGCGGTACAAGCAAAGCCACGCGTACCGGCCAGCCAGCCTCAACCAGTAGACGCGCCACAACAAAACCGTCCCCGCCATTGCTACCCGGACCGCACAGAACAAGCACGGGCCGCGGCGTCCATCGCTGAAATATGGCGAGTGCAACTGGGTGGCCCGCATTCTCCATCAACGCGATACTGGAGATTCCCGAGGCCACCGTGAGCTTGTCGGCTTGCGCCATCTGCGCTGAGGTGAGCAGCGCCATACTTGGGTCTAATGACATATGTTGGGCATTCAGCGGAGCCAGAAGTCGAGGATTGTGCGCATAGGCACCTCGTCTTTGGCCCGAAGGTCAAAAAATCTCAGTGATGGTTGAGAGCGAATCCAGTTCGATGTGGTGCATAACTTGGCCGCCGACTCCAAATGCCAGCGCTTCAGCCACATCGCGCCGGTTGCAGGCGACAGATCTCCGAATGGAAGCACAGTTGCCCAGCACATTGAACAGTAGAGTCGGGTAGTGCAACGGAGGAATACGCACAAGCACACACGCACCCTTCGTTCATGTCATACCCGCTCGGCTGCTTGAAGGCAGACAGTGCCGGCGCTGCCACACGCATGCAGCGCGGGCCTCCATGGGTGGCAGTAGCAACTGAGTCCTCAGACTTGTCTTGCGGGGCGCTGAATGCGACGTCGACGCCTAGGAGCATGGCCTGGTACAACTTGATATCGTCAATACCAAAAAGCGGCGACGAGCATGCACACTGCATTGGCATACTGCACACCCAGGTGCCCTCGCCCTCCGCCGCCCGCCCGCATGCGCAAGCGCGTGCCGAGGCTCGGCAACTTGGGAACCCGGCTGGCACGATTGCCACACGGTGCTGACGCTGCTGTGCCTCGGTGAAATCGCGATGCTGATGTACATGGCGGTTTTCCAGACAGGAGATTCATTCGACCTGGGTGAGGATCGGCTTTTGCTGCGCAGTGGCGATTGGAAAGTCCGCTCCGCGGGCGACAGTCTCGCCTGCCGAAAATTCTATGCGTAACTCGTCCAGCTTTGCCATTGCACCTTCAAAGGCATCGTTGCCCAGCAAAAGATGATGCGGCGCTTTGCCTGACGTCACCGCGTCGAAAACGGCCCTTGCAGCCCGGACAGGGTCTCCCGCCTGCCGCCCGGAAATCGCCCGCAATTGCGCTCTTGCCTGTCCCGCCGTCCCCGCGTAGTCATCGATGTGCTTCTTGCTCTCATTGGCGGACCGCCCGGCCCAGTCGGTTCGAAATCCACTGGGTTCGACCAACATCACCCGAATGCCGAGAGGCTCGACTTCCTGCCAGAGTGCTTCCGAAAGTCCTTCCACTGCGTATTTCGTCGCGTTGTAGTATCCCAGCGCGGGAAATGACCGCAGCCCTCCGATCGATGAGAAATTCACGATGACGCCCCTTCGACGGGCGCGCATCCCGGGCAGCGCGGCGTGGATCATCCGACCAAGACCGAAGACGTTGACGTCGAACATCTTTCGAACTTCGATCTCCTCGCTTTCCTCGATGGCAGCGAAGTAGCCAATACCAGCGTTGTTCACAAGAACGTCAATTTCACCGAATCGCGCATAAGTCGCGGCAATTGCAGCAGCGACCTGGTCCGGCTTAGTGACATCAAGCGGTAGCACGAGGGAGTCGTCCGAGGCGTAGCCCTGCAGTTGACTGGGATCGCGTGCAGTGATGACGGTGCGATGACCTTGTGCAATGCACTGCTTCGCTAACTCGTGGCCGAAGCCGGTGGAGCAACCTGTGATGAACCAAACGGGCGGCTTGACAAGGAGGGATGTACCGGGAATTTTGGTCATTTTTGCAAGCCCTCTCAGATTGGCGCCGGGAAATTCCCAGTGCGCACGAGCTTTTTGTTCACGAACTCCTGGATACCCATGTTGCCGAGTTCACGCCCATAGCCAGAATCCTTGATACCACCAAAGGGCAATTCAGCATCCAGCCAGTTGATGTTGTTGACGAACATCATTCCGGTATCGATCTGGCTGGCAACCCTCTTGCCACGGGCTTCATCCTTAGTCCATACCGAACCGCCCAGACCAAAGTCCGAGTCGTTGGCCAGCGCCACCGCCGCAGCCTCGTCCTTCACTCTAAAAAACGACACCACAGGCCCGAAGAACTCATCGCGAAAGGCCGGATTGTCGGAGGCAATATCAGTGAGGATGGTGGTCTGCATGAATGAGCCCGCACGATCAATGCGCTTGCCGCCCATCAGCACTCTGGCCCCGCTCTTTACCGCTGCATCTACCTGCGAAAGCAATTGCAGCAGAGCGGCCTCAGTAGACAGCGGCCCATGGGTAGTCTTCTCATCCATCGGATCGCCCGGCTTCAATGAAGCCAGCGCCGTCTTGAACCTTTCAAGGAACTGGTCAGCAATTGATTCCTGCACAATGAAGCGCTTGGCCGCACAGCAAGTCTGTCCGCCGTTGTACATGCGACCCCAGACGGCCCACGGAATCGTTTTTTCCAGATCGGCATCGTCGAGCACGATGAATGCGTCGCTACCTCCTAGTTCCATCGAAGACTTCTTAAGGTTCTGCCCGGCACGGGCCGCCACCTTGCGCCCTGCTGCGACGCTTCCTGTCAGGGCCACACCTTTGATGCGGGGATCGTCAATCACGCGATCACACTGCTCATGTGAGATGAGGAGGTTGGTATAGGCGCCCACCGGTGCGCCTGCGTCAAGCAACAGCTTCTCGAACGCAATGGCGCATTGCGGAACACACCCCGCATGCTTGACCACCAGCACATTGCCCGCCATCAGTTGCGGGCCGGCCACTCGGGCCAGTTGGTAGTACGGGAAATTCCAGGGCTCCACACAGAACACCACCCCGATGGGCGAACTCTCCATGTGCGCTTCACCGACCTTGGGATTCAGTTGGGTAGGCGCCAGGAAGGCTTCTGCATGCTCGGCGTAGTAGGCCAGAATATCGCCACTGAACGTGACTTCGCCTCGCGCTTCGTCGATGCGCTTGCCCATCTCGAGCGTCTCAAGCCTTGCGAAATCATCCACGTTGGCGTGCAGCAGCGCCGCGGCTCTGCTCACGATGACCCCCCGCTCGGAGTAGCTCTTCTTCTTCCAACTTTGGAAGCAATGCTCTGCGGCAGCGAGCGACTTCTCCAGCTGTCCATTTGTCAAATGCTCAAAGCTCTTGAGCACCTTTCCGCTGTTTGGATTCACACTCGCATAGGTCATGGTGGTGCAGTCTTTCGGGTTGTGAGAGTCAGGCCGACAGGTCGGGAAATCGGTGTAGCCGACTATTCGAAATTCATCGAGGAGCTCAAGGGATTGAACGATCTCAGGAGGAACAGCATCAAGTAGCGGCTCAAGCCCTGGAGAGGACAGTGTGCTTGCCCAAGACTGCCGGGTCCGTTCGGTGGGACACCGAAGGCCGTAGCCCACACGCAAGTAAATGTTGCGCGCGAAGTCTGCGCGGCGTTCGGCAGCTCACTGAGCGAGGTCTCCAGCTCTGCCAATCTTTGGAGCGTGGGCTGAGCCCCATAGATCTTGCGGTTGATAAGTATTTCAAAGGCCAAGCCCTCATGCATTGCTCCCGCCACCACATGCTGTGTGATGCGCGCACCTTGCACTTGGCCTACCGAGAAGCTTCCAGGATGTGATCGCAAAGGTTCAGGCATCACCCTCACAGCAGCAACTGCAATTTTTATCCGAGTGTTGTCTATCGCACAGACCGCGATGCTCGCACTTCCTATCGTTGGCCCTTCATCTCACCGCCTCTTGAGTTCATCGATTGATAGGTGTTGCGATTCCCCAAGCCGATTCACGATAGCCAGCAATGCAGCCTCGACCCAGTTCTATCTGCGCCTTGCGCTCTAGGAAGACAGAAACATGACCGCAACTCGCAAAGCCTATTTCGTCGGCGGAGGCATCGCGTCCTTAGCAGGCGCAGCCTTTCTAATCCGTGATGGCGGCATGCCTGGCGACCATATATCGATCCTGGAAGCCGGCTCAATGATGGGAGGCAGTCTCGACGGGACAGGCAATGCCGACCTGGGTTATTCGATGCGTGGTGGCCGCATGCTGACCACCGAAAATTACGAGTGCACCTGGGACCTCTTCAGATCCATTCCGTCACTCTCCCAGCCGGGCCGAAGTGTCTTCGACGAAACATTGGAATTCAACGAAGAGCATGTATCCGATGCAAGAGCGCGCCTGGTAGACAGCCGCCGCGCCAAAGTGCCAGTGGAGTCCATGGGATTTTCGATGCACGACCGTCCGGAATTGCTCAAGCTGGCCAACGCGCAGGAGTCTTCACTAGGTGACAGCTGCATCACCGATCATCTTTCTCCGAGCTTCTTTCAGACCGAGTTCTGGTTCATGTGGGTCACCACATTCGCCTTCCAACCTTGGCACAGCGCAGTCGAGTTCCGGAGGTACTTGCATCGCTTCATGCTGGAATTTTCGCGTATCGAGACTCTGGCTGGCGTTAAGCGCACCGTGCTCAACCAATACGACTCGCTGGTTGTGCCGCTGCAGCGTTGGCTGCAGAGCCAGGGAGTGCGCATGGTCACCGATTGCACTGTGATCGATCTGATCCACAAATCCGCCGCTGATCCATTCGAGGTCATAGCACTGCATTGCACGTTGAACGGACAGGACGACACCATGCAGCTGGAAGAGGGAGACCTTGTATTTTTACAGAATGGTTCTATGACCGATGCCTCCAGTCTCGGATCGATGACCATGGCGCCGATCAAGTTGACGAAGGCCCGACACGGCAGCTGGACGCTATGGGAAAAGCTTGCAGAAGAACGGCCGTCATTCGGGAACCCTGCGGCGTTCAATAGCTGTACTGCTCAATCGAGCTGGACGTCATTCACTGTCACGCTGAATGACCCTGCCTTCTTCGACGAAATGGAGCGCTTTAGCGGCAACGAGGCCGGGACAGGAGGGCTGGTCACGTTCAAGGACTCAAACTGGCTAATGTCTATCGTCCTGGCACACCAACCTCACTTTTCCAATCAGCCGGACGATGTACAGGTCTTCTGGGGCTACGCACTGTCTCCGGACCGAATCGGCAACTTTGTCGCCAAGGCAATGGCCGACTGCAATGGCGCCGAACTTCTGCAGGAACTCTGCGGACATCTGCGGCTTGACTTGTCAATCATGAAAACGGCGAACTGCATCCCCTGTCACATGCCCTACATAACGAGCATGTTCATGCCTCGTGCACCGGGCGACCGCCCGCTTCCAGTTCCACCGGGATCGAAGAACTTCGCATTCATCAGTCAGTTTGTCGAGATCCCGCTCGATACTGTATTTACAGTCGAGTTCTCGGTGCGGGCAGCACAGATGGCGGTATACCAACTCCTGGGCATAGAAAAGCCAGTTCCGCCAGTCACGCCACACGACAAGTCGCTCCATGCGCAGCTCGAAGCGCTCATCAAGGCGCTGAAGTAGCGCATGCAAAACATCAAGAAGAGAGCTGGACCAGTGCAGCCGCACATTGCCTACAGTCTTTCTGTCGCGAATATGCAGCGGCGTACGGCACTAGGCGTACGACCCATTAAAGCCGCAGGCTCGCGATGAGTAACTTCTCGATAGATCTCGAATGCCCTTGCGTTTGTAGAACTGCGCAAGGCGATCATATGAGCCAGCATGTGCGAATGGACCCACGACACAAGTTCCTTGGAACATGTACTACCGCCATCTAAATTTCGGACCCTAACTCGTGGAAAAAATTGGCGATCCATTGTTGATTTCGTTTGGAGCGCGCGCGGCGAGTACGCTCCGGCGTTTCCGTCTATGGCCCTGGAGGTCGCCGAGCACCACGCCAATTCCGCGTCTTTCCGAGAATAGAAGCAAACCCGCTGAATTCACTCAACCATCGCACCAGTCTGTGGTCCTAACAGGCGATTGGACAGCGCTGCGCCTGGGCGATATCGACCAACGCCTCTGCGCATTGAATGCGGCTGCGGGGGTGACGACTGCTATCGATGGTTCTCGCGTCAGCGCAATGGACACTGCAGGTGCCTGGGTTCTGCAGCGGTTCCTGCAGCGGTCACATGCAAAGGACGCCACCATCAATGTCGTCGGCCTGCGTCAATCGTTCGCTCAACTGCTGGATGTAGTGGCCCAGCAGTTCCATGACCAGATGGCTATCGCATCAGTTGGCCTACCGCCGCGCAAGAACGCGTTTGAACGTCTAGGCCGAGGCACTGTAGCCACCCTTGCGGAAGCCATGAGCATGATTGCCTTCATCGGCGAGATCACGGCTTGCGTTGGAAACTGCATCTGTCGGCCAGCACGACTGCGATGGCGTCCTATCCTGTTCAACATACGTACCGCTGGGTTCGACGCATTGCCGATTGTCGGGCTGCTGTCATTTCTCCTGGGAGTGGTTGTGGCCTACCAGGGCGCTGGGCAGCTGCGACAGTATGGCGCCAACATCTTCGTCGCAGATCTTGTGGGAGTGTCAATGCTGCGCGAGTTTGCTCCTTTGATCACGGCGATCATTGTCGCTGGACGCTCGGGCTCGTCCTATGCTGCACAAATCGGCACTATGGCGGTAACGGAAGAGATCGACGCCATGCGAACACTTGGCATCGATCCCCAGGAAATGCTGGTGTTACCCAAATTCATCGCGCTGGTCATTGCGCTACCGCTGCTAACGGTATTCGCAGACGTGCTCGGCGTTATGGGCGGAATGGTCATGGCAAGCCAGCAACTCGACGTCAGCTTCACAGACTTTCTTGATCGCTTCGTCAAGGCAGTTGTCACGTCCACCGCTCTCACCGGCATCGGCAAGGCGCCGGTCTTCGCGGCCATCATTGCTGTGGTTGGGTGTTACCAAGGGTTTCACACGAAAGGCGGCGCCGACAGTGTCGGTCGCCAGACAACGCGAAGTGTCGTCCAGTCAATCTTCCTAGTGATTGTCGCCGATGCACTTTTTTCCATAGTCTTCAGTGCGTTGGATCTCTAAGATGGTCAACCCCAATGCGTCCGGCAATTCGACCGCGCAGGCAAGTATCAGCCCCTGCGACGATCGGGAAGGTTCTGATACGACAAGCTCGACGAAGGCTCGTGAAACCGTCATTGAAGTGGACAAAGTTTCAACCCACTTCGGTAGCCACGTAGTGCACTCTGATGTCAGTTTCGAAGTTGACCGCGCAGAGATCTTCGCGTTGATAGGCGGTAGCGGCTCAGGAAAATCAACCCTTCTACGAGAAATCATCTTGCTTCAGCGGCCTGACTCCGGATCTATCCGGGTGTTGGGCAGCGAGCTCTCAAATCTTGGAGAAGAAGATGCATTGGCATTGCGCCAGCGCTGGGGGGTGATGTTCCAACACGGAGGCTTGTTCGGCGCACTGACCATCAAGGAGAACGTAGGCCTGCCACTGCGGGAACACACTCAACTCGGCGAGAATTTGATCGACGAACTCGCGTCTGCAAAGCTAGCGATGACAGGGCTCACGGCAGAAGTGGGAACACAGTATCCATCAGAGCTGAGCGGAGGCATGATGAAACGGGCTTCGTTAGCCCGTGCCCTGGCGCTGGACCCGGAAATGCTGTTTCTTGACGAGCCAACGGCAGGCCTGGACCCAGTCAGTGCAGAAGGGGTCGACGACCTCGTACTCAAGCTGAGAGACATTTTTGGTCTCACTATCTTCATGATCACGCACGACCTTGACCTGCTATGGCAAGTGGCAGATCGAGTGGCTGTTCTCTCGGATGGCAAGGTTCAGGGGGTGGGCTCGATGACTGAGCTATCGCGCATGGACAAGCCCTCAGTCCGCCAGTTTTTCGACGGCTCGCGGGGACGCGCAGCACGCGAGCAGGATCTCAGGCTGGTTGGATCGGCTGCTACGCACGTTCACAGGAGCACATCATCGAAACCAAAGTGAACTACACGCTCGTTGGCGCCTTTGTGATTCTGCTTGGAGCTGTGCTGGTCAGCGGTGTGCTGTGGATTGCATCGGGTGGTACCTTTCAGAAAAAATACGACCAATACATGGCGATCGAAGATGAATCGGTCGCAGGACTGAACTTGAACGCGCCCGTCAAATACAACGGCGTTGAAGTTGGCAAGGTAAGCAGCATCTATCTTGACCCGGAAAATCCGGAGCGAGTAAGACTGATGTTCCTGATTGAACGCGGCACTCCTATCAAGACGGACACCGTAGCTGTCCTAAAGACCCAGGGTCTGACTGGCATTGCCTACGTTGAACTTGGCGGCGGCAGCCGGGACGCTCCTCCGTTGAAGGCCAAAATGCTGGAGGCTTATCCAGTAATACGTACAAAGCCTTCTCTCAGCGCGCGATTGGAGAACGTTTTGACAACCGTGCTTGTGAAGCTAGACCGTACGTCGACCAATATCGATTCACTGCTCAGCGACGAAAATAGGCACGCGCTCAAAGGCGCTCTTGCGGACATTGCCACGGTGTCCCACACGATTGCTGCACGCAAGGACGTGATTGATGCGGGTATTGTCAGCGCGTCGCGAACCGCGGAGAACACCGCACGTGCGACGGCACAGCTCGGACCCATCATTGTCCGTATCGGCCGCGCTGCAGACTCTGTAGAGGCGATGGGCAATGACATATCGCTGGCCGGCAGGACTACCGCGAAGGCAGTGGGTTCTGTCGGATCTGACGCACAACGCTTCGCTGCGGATACTTTGCCTGAGATTCAACGGCTTCTTGGTGAACTGAATGATCTCTCAATCTCGCTGCGGCGTCTTAGCGACCAGACCGCCCGCGATCCGGGTGGTTTGCTGCGTGGTCACAGCCCGATTCCCGACGGCCCCGGAGAGACCATGCCCAAACAACTGGCGCCATGAACAAGCCAACTTCCCAGTCGAAGTGCGTGACCTCCCTACGCACTGCTGCAGCGGTGGGGGTAGCCCTCATAGCCGGCTGCAGCGGCCTACTTCCAAGCGCAGTCCCACCCCCGTTGGTCTACGCTTTGGACAGCGCACGGAGCGATCAACGTGCGACTACCCCGATCGCGGCCCCAGAGCGGGCCCCTACGCTGATCATCAATCCCACGCACTCCGCCCCGGGCTTCGACACCCAGCATATTGTCTATGTCCGAGTCACTCATCAGCTCGAACACTTCGCGCGCAGCGACTGGATTGATACACCGGCGCGCATGCTGGCGCCGCTCATCGTCTCAGCCATCAATTCTGCAGGCAGCTTCCGCGCAGTGGTTCCGGCGACCAGTGGCATCGCTGGCGACCTGCGTCTTGACACCGAGGTGGTACGACTTCAGCAGGAGTTCGGTGTTCTTCCCAGCCGCGTCCGATTCACTTTGCGTGCCACCCTTGTAGACAATGCGACCCGCCAAATCATTTCATGGCGCGAGTTCGATGAGACCATTGATTCCCAGAGCGAAGATCCATATGGCGGCGTGATAGCGGCCAATCGAGCAGTGAAGCTTGTGCTGGAACAGCTAGCGCGCTATTGCACTCTAGCTTCCGCGACGTTCCGGACCACGAGTCGAATTGACTCGACTCCAACTGGGCACAGACTGTCGCCATAGTGAAAACGGGCCGCCGATGGAGAAATTCCGCAGATGCTCGAAAGGTCCGTATTCCACAGATCACGAAACCTGGCATGCACTACCAGGTCCGGTGATGGCTTCGCCGTCGAATGTGTGCTTCATGGTTGACTGCGACAGTTCCGTGTGACCGTCACGATCTTCCATAAAACTTGGGACGAGCCAGCTACTCGCTAAGTGCCCGTACTCACGCACCAAACTGGAGGCATAGCTTTTTTAGCAGGGCCGTCGCGCACTATTTCTTGAATGGAAGGAGTGGGTTGGCGTACAGACCACATATAGCAGTTCGCCCAAAATCTGGCCTCCATAAACCAACTGAAAGCACGCCATGAAGACAGACACCCAACTGCAGCAGGACGTACTTGCTGAGCTTAAGTGGGAACCAGCAGTCACGGCTCCGGGCATCGGTGTGGAAGTAAAGAATGGAATCGTGACACTGGCAGGTGAGGTGGGCAGTTACGCCGAAAAGCTGGCGGCCGAGAGCGCGACCCAACGCGTCTACGGTCTGAAGGCGCTGACCACGGAATTGAAAGTCAAGCTTGCCGGCAGTAGCAAGCGCACAGACGCGGATATCGCAGAAGCTGTAGAGAACCTCCTGCAATGGACCACCTGGGTTCCCGAAAACTCTGTCAAGGTGCTGATCGAGAAGGGCTGGGTAACCTTGTCCGGCACAGTGGACTGGCAATTCCAGAGACAGGCAGCGGCTAACTGCGTCCGCCAATTGTCTGGGGTGACTGGCGTCCGGAACCAAATTGCCCTCAAACCCCATCTCTCTATCAGCGGGATCAAGGCTGATATCGAGGCAGCTTTGAAGCGCGGAGCTGCGGCTGATGCCAAGAAGATATCGGTCACCATCGACGGTGCCAATGTGATTTTGACCGGCAAGATTCAAAGCTGGAGGGAACGCGAAGCCGCAAACAGCTCTGCTTTGGGCACGCCAGGAGTGCACAGCGTGGTGGACAAGATGACGCTGGAGTACTAACACCGCAGCCTGGCAATGCGATGCTCCTGTAACGCTCGCCTTAGAGAGGGGTAACTACAGATGGACCGCACCCCTACGCGTTGGCCCTCTCTGCGCGGCGGACTCCTGGCCATGCTGGCAGCCGCTCTGTTTGGCGTGAGCATGCCGCTGGTTCAGCACTTCGGTGCCGGGCTGGGCGCGTTCACCACCGCGGCCCTGCTGTGTGCGGGCGCGGCGGCGGTGGACGCGCTGTCGCGCCAGCGGGTCGAGCAGGAGGCGCGGCTCACGCGAGGTGATATCCCCCGGCTGCTGTCAATGGCTGCCTTTGGCGCGGTGCTGGGCCCGGTGGTCATGGCGTGGGGGTTGCAGCACACCAGCGGCACCGGCGCCTCGCTGATGCTGACGCTGGAGGCGCTGTTCACCGCAGTGCTGGCGCGCCTGATCTACGGAGTGACGACGAACCGCCGCGTCAGGGGGGCCATGATCCTGCTGTTGGCCGGGGGCATTGCGCTGGTGATGGACTAGGCCAGGCTGGCGGCAGCCAGTTGCAGGGCTTGCTGGCCGTGCTGCTGGCCACGGCCGCCTGGGGTGCGGACAACACGCTGTCGCGCGCGTTGGCCGAGAGCGATCCGGGCCAGCTCTACTAAATATGCCGCGATCAACTTTGAGAGGTCGATGAGGTGCGGGCCGCCCTGCAGCGCTACCGTCAGCCACTCTAGGAGCTACGCTTCCTCAAAGCGCCTGATTCTGAGGCAGTTTTTGTGACCAATCGCTTGCGGCCGAACCACCTCCACCAACGCCCTTTCGACTGCTTCGGATCCGCAGCCAGATGGACTGCAAAGGGCTCGACAGTCTCGCCATGTTGAATCATGGATCCCTGATTTTGAGATCCCCACCAATCGGCGGAAGTGCGAAATGGACTCATATCTTCCCCTTAATTTGCGACAACGTCATCACAAGCCAGGCGTGAATCGGTGCTGTCACGCCTGGAAGCCTTAGGCCTGAAGGAGTCGCTGGGTCCATCAATCGTCAAGCAGTGCTTTTCAATTGTGCGGGAAGCGTCCCTTAGGCCAAGTCACCTCTAAATCTCGTCTGCGAGCGGCGGACTTCCAGACCAATAGCCAGCTCTTCCGTAGTGCCGATAGAGGTTGACATCGAGCTCTCGATCCCAAAGCTTCTCAGGGTCGTAGGCAGGCGCGTATTTCACCGATTCACGAGACAAGCTGACTGTCAATGACCTGTCGCCCCAGTGAACGCCCGTAATCCACTCGGGCGCAATAACGACCTTGTTGCCTAGCCACCAATTGCTCGTGTCAACGATGACGTAGCGAATTGACCAAGTTTCATCATCGATCAGATAGCCTGTAACGTGACCAATTTCACCGTCGGTGGCATGCAGCTGGTAGCCATTGACGGCATTGCAACTTCGCAAATGAGGATCGAATACTTGATGGCGGTTTTTCTCCGATTGCACCCAAGCTTCCATTTCCCGGTCGCGCTGCGCCCAGTCAACGCCGTCTCCCGCATAGCCAGGGGCGATTGCGTATGGGTAGAGTCCTTCTCCCCAGATGCCGGCACCTCCCCAATAGGATGGATAGCCGTAGTAGCCCAGGTACTGCTCTTCGTTTTGCCGTGAAACTGGCTTTTCGGTATCGATTCCTGGGCTGTTCTTCACCTGCTCTCGGGTCACTGAAACCGAGAGCGTTTTTTCAGACCAGTTCGGATGGTGAAGCGAGATGGGAGATATCAACACCTGCTTGGTAGTGAGCCAGGAACCTGCGTCAACGACGAGGTAGCGGATGGCCCATCTATGGTCATCGAAGTAGAGATCATTCACGCGGCCGATTTGTCCGTCGGTCGCGCTGATCGTGTAGTGCTTCAAGTCTTTCATGCTGCGCAACATTGGGGCGTCCTTTCAAATTTCCGACTCCGCCTCGCCGGCCATTCATGAATGCGGATAAGGACACCCAACGCCAAGAGTTCAACACGAGACGATAAGGTCCGAAGACCAACCAATGTCCATCGGCACGCTCGCCACGTCTGTTCGCTGCCGTACCCCAGCCATGTGGACACAGGCAATTTTCCGCAATGGTGTACTACGGTGAATCGACTGCAGCCTGTCCAAGCGGCCCATGTACTCCAACGCACAGACCGCCTACTCAAAGTAGGCCAACCTAGGATTGCGAGACAACGCAGCGTTTCGCACCAGCCACCAGGAGTAAGGCAATGATCGAACAGGATCCGAATGCATTCTCGCCGGCGCACTTGCGCAAGATTGCACTGTCGAGGTGGGCCAACGAAGGTGGCGCAAGCCCTTTGCGGCACACCGCGCACGAGAGCAAAGAACAGGACGTTGGTGACGCGGCTGAATTGGCCGTACCTGTTGGACCTGAAGTGATCCCCTCTGAAGCGGCAAAGCCAATTCGGTAGTAGCCAGAAGATGACTGCTCCCAAGCCATGTCTTGAGAAATTCTGGTAGCTCGTCCGAACGGCGCTATCTGCCAAGAAAGCTGCCTGAACGACGTCAGGCAAACGAACACAGGATCCATCATTCATGACCACCGACACGCTTGCGCCCGAACTGCTTCAAAAGGTGGACGCATATTGGCGCGCTGCGAATTACCTGTCTGTGGGACAGTTGTACCTGTATGACAACCCCTTGCTACGAGAGCCGCTGCTGATGGCGCATGTCAAGCCATTGCTGGTGGGTCACTGGGGCACGGTACCTGGGCAGAATTTCATCTACGTGCATCTGAACCGCGCGATCCTTAAGTACGGTTTGAACATGCTGTATGTTGCCGGTCCTGGGCACGGGGGAGCGGCACTGGTGAGCAATGTCTATCTCGAAGGCACGTGGAGTGAGGTCTATCCCACGGTGACGCAGGACTTGGCAGGGATGAAGACCCTGTTCAAGCAGTTCTCTTTCCCTGGAGGCATCTCCAGCCACGTGGCGCCGACCACACCGGGATCGATCCACGAAGGCGGCGAGCTTGGCTACTCTCTCAGCCATGCATTTGGAGCTGCATTCGACAACCCAGATTTGGTTATCGCCTGCGTGGTGGGTGACGGTGAGGCCGAGACTGGGCCATTGGCTACGGCTTGGCATTCCAACAAACTGCTCAATCCCATCACCGACGGAGCCGTGCTTCCTATTCTCCATCTAAACGGCTTCAAGATCAGCAATCCCACACTACTGGCGCGCGTCGGCCATGACGAACTCGATCAATACTTTCGGGGATGTGGCTGGGCACCCATCTATGTGGAAGGCAGCGATCCTCTGGCCATGCACCAACTCATGGCATCAGCCATAGATGCGGCAGTAGAACTGATCCAGCAGATTCAAGACGATGCACGCAATCGCAACATCAAGGTGCGCGCGCGATGGCCGATGATTGTTTTACGTTCTCCCAAGGGCTGGACCGGGCCCAAAGCGCTCGAAGGTGTGCAGGTAGAGAACACGTTCCGCTCACACCAGATTCCTCTGCCTGTAAGCCCGGCGTTTCCAGAGCATCTTCAGATCTTGGAAAGCTGGATGAAGAGCTACAAGCCGGACGAACTGTTTGATAGCAACGGGCGTTTGATAGCTGAGATTGCAGCCTTGGCCCCCAAGGGAAATCGCCGCATGGGATGCAACCCACACGCCAATGGCGGCTTGTTGCTCCGAGAACTAAAGCTGCCAGACTTCCGCCAGTATGCGGTGACCGTGCCAGCACCTGGTGCGCAGGAGAGTCAGGACACTCTTGTCCTGGGAAGCTATTTGCGCGAAGTCGTCAAGCTCAACCAGAACGAACAGAATTTTCGTATCTTCGGCCCCGACGAAACCGTCTCTAATCTACTGGGCGCAGTTTTTGATGTGACAAATCGGCAGTGGGATGCGGAGGTCATTCTTGGCGATGAGTTCCTTGCACCCACTGGCAGAGTTCTTGACTCAATGCTGAGTGAGCACCAGTGCCAGGGCTGGCTGGAAGGCTATCTGCTGACGGGCCGACATGGGCTGTTCAACAGCTATGAGGCATTTATCCGGATCGTCGATTCAATGTTCAGTCAGCATGCCAAGTGGCTCAAGGTGACGCGGGAACTGCCTTGGCGCAGGCCCATTGCCTCTCTGAACTACCTTCTCACCTCGCACGTTTGGCAGCAAGACCACAACGGCTTTACACACCAGGACCCAGGCTTCATCGACCATGTCGTCAGCAAGAAAGCAGACATTGTGCGGGTCTACCTTCCGCCAGATGCCAACTGCCTCCTCTCTGTCGTAGACCACTGTTTACGTAGCCGAAACCAGGTCAACGTTGTGATAGCAGGGAAGCACGCGTTGCCACAGTGGCTGACCATGAACGAGGCACTGGTCCATTGCAGTGAGGGAATTGGAATCTGGAGCTGGGCCAGCAACGACCAGGAGAGCGACCCAGATATCGTCATGGCCTGTTGTGGCGACACACCGACGCTGGAAGTTCTGGCGGCCGTTTCCATCTTGCGTGCGCACCTACCCGAATTGAAGATCAGAGTCATCAACGTAGTGGACCTGATGAAGCTTCAATCGCGCCGCGAACACCCACATGGCCTCAGTGATGCAGATTTCGATTCGATATTCACCAAGGACAAGCACGTCATCTTTGGCTTCCACGGCTATCCCTCGCTTGTGCACCAGCTGACGTACCACCGGGTAAACCGAAATTTCCACGTGCACGGGTACCGTGAAGAAGGCACGATCACCACAGCTTTCGACATGCGAGTGCAGAACGAGCTGGACCGGTTCCATTTGGTGCAGGACGCAGTGGAATGCTTGCCCCAACTGGGCAGCAAGGCTGACTATCTCAAACAGCTGACACGCGAGAAGCTGATTGAGCACTAACAATACATTGACCAACATGGCCGAGACATGCCTGAGATCCGACACTGGAAATGGAGCAAGACATCCAGCCCCGATGCCTGAGGACGGCGGCCCTCAACGCGAGACGTCTATCGCCGTCGATGAATCCCAACCATCACCAAGTACTCCAAACTTTCTCGCTGCAGGCGCAGAGAGCTGTCTCGCCTCGAGGCAAACCACCTGAATAGGCCCAAACATGCGAATGTCGAATAACTTGAGTCGGTTGGGCAGCGACGTGGGAGGCACGGAGAGAGGAAATAGGTTGATCGAGACAGCCCATGCGATGGTTGCGCCCAACAAGGGGCTGCTGGCAATAGACGAGAGCAACGGTACGTGCGACAAACGCCTCGAAAGCGCTGGCATAGCTCCCACGGTAGAGATGCGGCGCGCCTACAGGGATTTGCTAATCACTACACCGGGCTTGAACCAGTACATCAACGGCTTGATTCTCTGCGACGAGACGATTTGGCAGACCACCGCCGACGGAACTCCCTTCGTCGAGGTTGCCCGAGATGCGGGGATCCTTGTAGGCATCAAGGTGGACGCAGGCGCCACCCGCTTGGCGGCGCATCCAGGGGAAACAGTCACAGAAGGACTGGACGGATTGCGTGCACGGCTCCGCTCTTACACGGGTAAGGGAGCACGATTTGCCAAATGGCGTGCAACTATCAAGATCCACGGCGACGCTAGTCCGACCCGAGCATGCTTGGAAGCCAATGCCCACGCTTTGGCTAGGTATGCTGCCATTTGCCAGGAAGAAGGTCTCGTACCCATCATCGAGCCAGAGGTACTCATGGACGGATTCCACAATCTGGAGCGCTGTCAACAAGTCTCAGAAGCCCTACTGCGCCACGTGTTTGAGCAACTCAATACCCAGGGGGTGCTGCTGGAAGAGGTCGTCTTGAAGACCAACGTGGTGTTCTCCGGCTTGGAAGCCCCGACAACTGACGAAGCAGATGATGTTGCAGATGCAACGATTCAGTGCCTTCTTAGGACGGTACCGGCCGCCGTAGCGGGAATCGCTTTTCTGTCCGGAGGCCAGTCCGGCAAGCTAGCCAGCACACGGCTGAACGCGATGCACGTTCGTTACGGTACACCGAGTCAGCCAAGCGGGGCACCAGGCGCCACAGTCCTGCCCTGGCAACTATCGTTTTCCTTCGCGCGTGCACTCCAACATCCAGCACTGGAAATTTGGGCAGGATTGGATGCGAATCGAGCAGAGGCGCAACAGGCGCTGATACATCGCTCCCGCTGCAACAGCCTCGCGATACAAGGTCGGTATTCCGAAACGCCAGAGTCGGCATGACCCCCCTTCAGATCTACTTCATACGCCATGGCGAAACCGCCTGGTCAGTCAGTGGCCAACATACAGGCGCCACGGAGTTGCCGCTAACAGTGCACGGCGAATCGATGGCGCTGGGCTTGGCGCAGCGCTTGAAGGAGCTTAAATTCACACTGGTTCTGACCAGCCCTCGGCTGCGGGCAAAAGCGACCTGTGACCTGGCTGGACTGGGCGCCGCCGCGCGAACAGAGCCCGACCTGGCCGAATGGGGCTACGGGGACTACGAGGGCTTGCGCACTGCAGAAATCTGTAATCGGCACACAAACTGGAACATCTGGGAGGACGGGTGCCCTGGTGGAGAGGCGCCAATACAAGTAAGTCATCGCGCAGACCGCCTCATCGCTCGACTAAAAGACCTCAAGGGAAAGGTGGCACTCTTCTCACATGGCCAATTCGGCCGTGTGCTTGCGGCAAGGTGGATAGGCCTGCCGGTGCTGGAAGGCCAACATTTCACCCTCGCCCCCGCGTCGATCAGTATTCTCGGATTCGAACCCGCGCATCCACAGCGGCGTGTCATTTCCCTGTGGAATTGTGGTGGGAGCGAGCACGCGCTCGCTGAGTAAAACCCCTGGCTCTTGCGTCTTGCGAAAAGCCAGTCAGACGATTTGCCATGCTGCTTCGATCACCGCACACTTCAGGTCAACTCGGCCCGGAATCAATGGCTGCCTCCGCGCATGTACGGCGCAGGGACCGGTATCTTTGAATCAGCGCCTGCGTAGAGCTGTCATGCACCGCATCTCTATCTGATGGCGAGCGCAGCTCCAAGAACAGGCCTTGCGCAAGCTCCTTTCCCAGTTCAACGCCCCACTGATCGAAGGAGTCGATATCCCAGACTACTTGGGTAAATACACTGTGTTCGAACAGCGCAATAAGAACACCGAGTGAGTGTGGAGTAAGCACATTTCCAAGCAGCGTGTTGCTGGAGCGATTTCCTTCCAGGACGCGATGAGCAGCCGCACAGTCATTCAGGCCTTCGAAACGTAGCTCTTCCAACGTCCTGCCGAAGGCCATGGCTTCCGCCTGCAAAAACATATTTGCAATGAGAAAATCGTGCTGCCCATCGGCTTGCCCTGATGAATGACCCAGAGAATTCAGACCCTGGGCAAAGCCAATGAAATCACATGGCACCAGGTGCGTCCCCTGGTGCAGCAGTTGAAAGAAGGAGTGCTGCCCATTGGTGCCCGGCTCACCCCAAATGATAGGCGAGGTAGCCACGCCAACTGGGAGGCCTTCAGTCGTTACATTCTTGCCGTTGCTCTCCATTGTGAGTTGCTGAAGATAGGCAGGAAAGCGCCGCAGATACTGCTCGTAGGGTAGCACCGCCTGGGCAGCTGAACCCAGGAAGTTGGTGTTCCATATCGCGAGCATTCCCAAAAGTGCCGGCATGTTTTGTTCGATGGGTGCTGACCGGAAGTGAACGTCCATTGCCCGCATGCCGGCAAGCATCTGCAAGAAATTCGGCGATCCAATAGCCACCATGACAGAAAGGCCGATCGCAGAAGCGATGGAGTTACGGCCGCCTACCCAATCCCAAAGAGGAAACATCTGAGGCATTGCGATGCCAAACTCCGTCACGGCCCCGGCATTCACCGAGACCGCGACGAAGTGGCGCGCCACCGCGGCCTCATCACCCAACTGCTGCACGATCCAGGCCCGGGCAGAGCGCGCGTTTGCGAGCGTCTCCGAAGTATTAAAGCTCTTGGAGCAGATGATAAATAGTGTTTCTACAGCATCAATCTCGCGCAGGGCTTCGACAAGATCCGTACCATCGACGTTGGAGACAAAGCGAATGCTCAGTGCCCGCTCGCTGTAATGCCGCAGCGCCTCATGGGCCATGGCAGGTCCAAGGTCCGATCCCCCGATACCGATATTGATGACATTGCGTATGGGCCGCCCCGTATGACCGGTCCATCCGCCTCTGCGAACTTGGTCACTGAAGATCGCCATGCGGCCAAGTACCGCATGCACATCGGGCACTACATCCACGCCATCCACCACTATTCGGTGACCCAAAGGAGTACGCAGCGCAGTGTGCAATGCGGGGCGTCTCTCGGTGCAGTTCACGAGATCACCACGAAACATGGCATCGGTCCTCTCGCGCAGTTGGCAATCGCTTGCAAGCCTGGCAAGCAGCGGCACAGTCTGCCTATCGATTCGATTTTTTGAATAGTCGAGGTACAGCCCCGCAGCCTCGACGGTGTACTGCGATCCGCGTTGTGGTTCCGCGCAAAAAAGCGAACGAAGATGCTGCTCCCGAATGCTTGCGCAGTGTTCTTCCAAGGCAATCCATGACGGCCGAGACGTCAGCTTGCATGGTGGACGGATGCTCATGCCTGCCGAGCTCGGCGACAGATCAACCTACCACCCCAAACAGAGCGCCGGCACCGGCAGTTACACCCATCGCCAGGGCGCCCCAAAGAGCAACTCGCCAGGTTCCTGCCCACACCGGTGCACCACCAAGCTGGGCTGAAATGGCTCCAAGGCAGGCTAGAAAGCCGATGGTGGACAGAGATACCCACAACATTAGTCGCTCTGGCGACGAAATGGCGACCACCGCGATAGGCAGAGCGGCTCCGACAGAGAAGCTGGCAGCGGAAGCAAATGCAGCCTGTATCGGACGAGCAGCCGTCACGGCCGACAAGCCGAGCTCATCCCGTGCATGAGCACCCAACGCGTCGCGGGCCATCAGTTCCCGAGCGACTTGATCCGCTAGCGCACTATCCAGACCGCGCTTGACATAGATGCCTGCCAGCTCCTTTTGTTCGCCCAGAGGGTCCTGCTTGAGTTCGGCGCGCTCGCGGCTCAGGTCTGCAGTCTCCGTATCCTTCTGGGAATGGACGGAGACATACTCTCCAGCAGCCATGGACATGGCTCCCGCGATCAGCGCGGAAGTGCCGGTCAGGAGGACCGTACGATGGTCAGCCCCTGCCGCGGCGACACCCAAGACCAGGCTGGCGGTTGAAACAATTCCGTCGTTTGCACCGAGAACTGCGGCGCGCAACCAACCTGTGCGATCGCTACGATGCTGTTCTGCATGGCGGGCCATCGTCGTGCTGAAACCCCTTCTGCGCGGCAAGTTTTGATTCTTTGTCGATGTGACGTTTTTCATGGGTGGCTTCCTTTGCTTCAGCTGTTCCAGGCCTACTCATGGCGGAGCGCATCGATCGGGTCCATCCGGGCTGCGCGTCGGGCCGGGAAATAGCCAAAGAGCACGCCTATTGCCGCAGAGAAAACCATGGACAGCAGGTTGATCGTTGGATCAAACACATAGGGTACGGCCATCACGCTAGACAATGCGTAAGACGCACCTGTGGCGATGATCACCCCCACCAAACCACCCAGCGCCGATAGCACAACCGCCTCAATCAGGAACTGAAGAAGCACCTCGCGCTCCAGTGCCCCCACGGCCAGCCGCAGACCAATCTCGCGGGTTCGCTCTGTCACGCTTACCAGCATGATGTTCATGATGCCTATCCCACCCACCAGCAAGCTCACCGCAGCGACTGCACCAAGCAGACTCGTCAGCACTCCCATCGTGCTGGAGAGGGTATCGGCAAGCTGCTGCGTATCGAAGATGTTGAAATTATCGTCGTCCGATTCGGACAGCTTTCGACGCTCTCTGAGCAACTGTCGCAGACTGGCCTTCAACGGCCCGCTGTCGCTGCCCTCTTCCATGGACACCAACAGGGAGTTCACCTTTCGGCTGCCAGTGACACGTCGCTGCAGCGTATGCAGCGGCAGTACCACCACATCATCTTGATCACCCATCCCACCCTGTCCTTTGGACACTAGGATGCCGACGACATCGCAGGAAAACTGCTTGATCCGCAGTTGCTGCCCCAGGCCAGACTGTCCCGATGCGCCGCCAAATAATTCCCGGCGCACCGTTTCTCCGATAACGCATACAGCAGCACCCGCCAACTGCTCCTGGGCTTCGAACAGGCGCCCACTAGCGAGCTTCCAATTGCCTGTTTCGAACCACGCGTTGGTGCTACCCGTGACGCCAGTGCTCCAGTTGCGGCCGTTGGCTACCACCGTCACGCTTGTGCGCCCTTGCGGAGCCACTGCAGCCACCCCGCCGATCTGAGAAGCAATGGCCTCAGCATCGGCCTCGGTGAACTGTGGCACGCCGCCGCCGCTTCCACCGCCACCGGCAATGCGCTGACCCGGGCTGATCATCAGCAGGTTGGTGCCCAGACTTGTGATCTGCGTCTCGATGGCGAGCGTTGCGCCATGACCCAATGTGACCATCGTGATCACCGCGCTGACACCGATGACGATCCCCAAGATAGTGAGGAATGAGCGCAGCATATTGCGCTGCACAGAACGTATCGCCAGCATGAAGACCGAGAACAGCATCGGTTAACGTCTCTCAGACGGTCTCGCCGACCAGCCGACCAGCAGGTGCGGCGATGGTAGGGTTCTGGTTGGGCTCATCGCTGGCGATTCGACCGTCAACGAAGTGCACCATGCGCCTTGCGTAGGCCGCCATGTCGGGCTCATGGGTCACCATGAGCACCGTAATGCCATGCTCATTGTTCAATGCCATTAGCAGCCCCATGATCTCGTGACTTCGCTGGGTGTCGAGATTGCCGGTGGGCTCATCGGCCAGCAAGACCGCCGGCTGGGTCACAATGGCGCGCGCAATGGCCACGCGCTGCTGCTGGCCGCCAGAAAGCTCAGCGGGTGTGTGATGCCCCCAGCCAGACAAGCCGACAGCGTCAAGGGCCTTGACCGCAGCGGCACGCCGGGCGGGGGCCGAATCGCCGCGGTACAGCAGGGGGAGCTCTACATTCTCCTGCGCCGATGTTCGCGCCAACAGGTTGAAGCCTTGAAAAACGAACCCAAGGAATCGCCTTCTCAGCCTCGCGCGCTGATCGCGTGAAAGTGCCTCTACATGTGACCCTTTGAACAGGTATTGTCCGGCCGTCGGGGTATCCAGACAGCCAAGAATGTTCATGGCCGTGGATTTCCCGGAACCGCTGGGCCCCATGATTGCAACAAGCTCGCCTGCATGGATATCCAGATCGATTCCCTTGAGTGCCATCAACTCTGAGGCACCATGGCCATAGCGCTTGCTGACGTTTCGCAAGGAGATCAAAGGCGCATTCATTTCACCACCATTTTCTGGCTGGTGATGACGGCCATGCCAACCGCGAGTTCGCCACTGGTGATCTCAGTCATATGCCCATCGCTGATACCGGCATGGACTGCTACAGCGACCGGCTCACCATCGCGCAGGACGAAGACCTGCTTGGCACCAGCCGTGCTGGCACCCGCTGCAGCGGATTTGCGCGTAGATCTCGGGGGCCCCAGTATCATTCCCGATGCGAAGCCCTTTTTAGGCATGTCGGCCGAAGCAGCTACGGGAGCAAAGCGCAACGCGGCATTTGGCACCTGCAATACGTCCTTGCGCGTAGTGGCGATGATGGTTGCAGTGGCCGTCATACCCGGGCGCAAGCTCCTGTCCAGATTGTCCACATCAAGATAGGTCAGGTAAGTGACCACGTTGTCAGTGATGGTGGATCCAAATCCCACGCGGGTAATGCGTGCTGGGAAAGGTCGGCTGGGGTAAGCACTGACCGTGAAGGTTGCGTTCTGCCCAATCGTCACGGCACTGACATCCGCCTCGTCCACATAGACCCAGAGACGCAACCTGGCCAGGTCCTCGGCCACGGTGAAGAGCGTAACGGCCTGCAGTGATGCAGCCACTGCATTTCCAGGGTCTACCGTGCGGGTGAGTACCACTCCGTCGGCAGGAGCGGCGATGGATGCCTTTGACAGATTGATCTGATCGGTGGAAAGGGCCGCCTGAGCGTCACTGATGCCTGCGAGAGCACTGCCATTGTCGGCAACGGCACGTGCCAGCGTGGCACGGCCCGCATCGATTTCTGCCTTGGAAGGTACTTTGCCGCCGGACAGGCGTGCAACTTCCTCAAGGCGTCCCAACGCAGCGCGGGCTTCATCGATGGTCGCACTGGTTTGGGCGAGCTTGGAGCGCGATGCTGCAAGCATTGCCTGCGAGCGCAAGATCTGGTCGCGCAATTTGGCAGTGTCCAGCACGGCCATAACCTGCCCCTTTTTGATGCTGTCATTGACATCCACATTGACTTTCAGCACCGTGCCAGAGAGTTCGCTACCGACGGTGATAGCCCGCGTCGGTTGAACCGTGCCGTTGGCAGTGACCGTGAGAGAGATGTCACCGCGACCCACCGGCACTGTGTTGTAGCTCGGAGCCGCGTGAGCTGCACGATTTGACAGCCACCACCAGACACCTCCGGCCGCCACAAGTGCTGCAGTGACGGCAAGCCAAATGGCTGGTTTCCTGTACCAGTGTGGGTCGGCTGGCTCCCCGAGCAATTCCGTCAAGTCAGCGTCATGCGCGCCGTCTTCCATAGGGCCGTCAGCAGTTAGCGGTGGTGTGCCCGATTCAATGGGCGCAGCTGCAGGGGTTTGCGGCGCGGTCATAGCTGATCCTCTTGCAACATGTGAGGCCAGCCGCCTCCGAGCGCTTTGAAAAGACGCACATGGTCGCGGCTCACATCAGCGCTGGCCGTGGCCGCGCCATCCTGAGTTGCGAACTGCGTGCGCTGTGTTTCAAGAACGGTCTGAAAATCGATCAAGCCACTGCTGTAACGCTGCCGTGCAAGCAATGCGGCGTTACCTGCTGCTTCGGCAGCGATGCGAAGACTGGCAAGGCGAAGGCGATCACCACGCAAGGCAACCAGAGCATCCTCCACATCCTTCAAAGCAGCGAGTACGGATGCACGGTACATCTGCTGTGCTTGTTCCAATGCCCCCTGCTGCGCTCGCAGCTGCGCTCTCAAGGCTCCTCCATCGAGTATTGGGAGCGTCACACTGGCCAACACACTGCCCAAGCCTGCGCTGCTGCCAGTCAAGGCTCCGATGGTGGCCGCACGCAACCCCAGCGAGCCGCCGATCGTGAAACTCGGCAAGAGCTGTGCCCTGGCCTGGCCCACACGGGCCAGTGCAGCCGCGACCTGGTACTCGGCAGCACGCACATCTGCGCGCTGGCGCAGCACCTGGGCCGGGATGCTCATCGGCAGCGCATCGCGTACCCTAAGCACAGCTGCTCCAGACACCTGCATGTCAAGAATTTCGGGTAAGAAAGTTGGAGGGCGACCAGTCAAAACAGCCAGGGCATTCTGCGTCTGCACAATGCTCATTTGAAGCAATGGCAGTTGCGCCTTATTTAGCGCCACGGCGGTGCGAGCCTGCTCGGCCTCCAGCGAGCTGGTCAACCCCGCCTGCTGGCGCCACAGAGTGATTTGCAGTGTTTCTTCCTGGCTTGCGAGGTTCTCGCCGGCGATGGAGCTTCGGCCAATAGCGCTTCGCAGAAGGATGTAGTTCAACGCTACTTCGGCAGCGATTTGCACTTGCATATCGCCTAGGCTAGCCTCGCTTGCCTGGGCATTCGCGTCCAGCACATCCACGCCCGCACGCCGGGCTCCAAAGACGTCAACCGCCCAGTTGGCGTCCAGGCCTAGAAAGATGCTGCTACCGGTGCTAAGGCCCCCCTCTACCCCGCGCTGGGCCGATGCAGAGCCGCTCACTGTGGGCCACAGCGAAGCTGCTGCCGCTTCGCGCAGGGCTTGGGCTTGCCGCAGCGCTGCCTGCGCGCCCTGGATGCTGGTATTTTCCTTCAATGCAAAGCCAACCAGCACACCAAGCAGGGGATCATCAAAACGATGCCACCACGCGGTCAACGAGGCATAGTCAATTTCCGTAGCGCCTGCTCCTTGTTGCTCATCAATCGACCAGGCCCCAGGAATCTCCGGAATCACATCCGAAGACTCAAGGGACTGCACGGTTGTGCAGGCGATAAGTGGCCAGATGAGCACAGTGAGCAGCGTCCATGCGGTCATCGGCACACCGGGGCGCGACGCACACAGGATATCTCGCAGCCGAGAGACACGATGCGCGCTCATTTGCAGGTATCCATCTGGATCAGAGGCGGTGATTGAACGCATAGCGACCTCAGTGCTTTTCTATTCAAGCCGCTATATGCCCCTTTCAAACCGTCAGGGCCTCTTTTGCAAGGCCCCACGCCTGAGACAGCTTGGCACCACGCTTCTGGTATGCCGCTTTCACAATTTTTGCGCGCGCCTCTATCCTTGTCGTGGCTTCTCCCTTAGATCGGCTCAGCTGTTCCTTGAAAGACATAGCCTTTTCCTTGGCCTCCAGCTCAAGGAAAGCAACCCGATCCTTCACGCGTTGAACATAGGCATCCAAGCGGCCGTTGGTAGTGGCGATCCTGGATAGCAATCCCGATTTGGCAGCGCCGCTGGCCCGAGTCACCTCGCCTTCTAGTTCATTGAGCTCAGACTTGAGCGCAGTGTAGTCGTGGTCGAATTGCTCCTCGACCATCTCCGTGCGGCTTCGCCGGAACACCCGCCCGCCAACGGCTTCAAGCGCTGCGTCCACCGGAATGACCCATTCTTCTTCGATCTCGGCCAACAGAGCGACTTTTCCGGGTGCCAGAAACCGATCAGTTTCCTCAATGAAATCGCGGCCAACTCCTGCAACCCAGAAGTCCCGAATGGCACCGGCGACCGTGCCGGTGACAGCGCCCAATGCAACGCCCATTGGACCGCCCAGAAGGCCGATCAAGCTCCCAACGGCCAGACCGACACCGGCGCCGATGCCCCCCTGGTCCAAGGACTTTTTCACACTGACGGTGCCATTGGCATCCTTGAGCAACACCCCGGTGGAGTACAGGGTGATATCACCTGTCTCGTGCAACTTTCGCAGAGCCCGCAACCCTGACTGCGCTGCCATCTCGCTATCGAAAATCGATACCAACATCTTGTTCATTGCGAATCCCTTTCTACCAGCTTGAAACCACAACTTCAAAATCAGCGATGGCCATCAGCCAGCGGCCGAATCTATTGACTTGCGCAGGCGGGCTGTCGCAGCGCTGACACCAGCCTCGAACTCCTTCCACCGGGCCACGGTGGCCTGCTTCATCTCCGTCAACTTGGTCTCTGCAGACTTCACATCCCCCTGAAGAGAGGTAATTTCCTGATCGATCCTGACCTTGGCATCCACAGTGGCGGCGCCGGCTTTCTTCTCAAGGTCCGAAACCTTTGCCTTGCCCCTTGCGATGTCTTTGTCAGCAGCTGCCACGAACTGCTCACGTTTGGTCGTGTCAGTTGCATACTTGAATTCAGGCATGGACTTGACAGACTCCTTGGTCGCTCCAGCCATCACCAGCTTGCCTGCCTGGTCCTGAATTTCGGACACAGGAACCGCTACGTCGTGCCGTCCAATTCCCACAAAGCCGCCAGCGCCGACGATGACGTAAGAAACGTTTCTGTCGAGCGAGATGATCAAGTCATCGACTCTCCCTACCTTTTTTCCGGCATCGTTGTAGATGGTCTTGCCCAACAGTGTCTTCTTGACACTCCAGCCTCTTGCAAGCTGTATCGACTCGGTCACCGTTGCATCGACTGTGGTGGTTGCGCCTGCGACTTGTGCCAAGGCAGGACTCGCCATCCAAAGCGCGCTGGAAATCGCAACGATTGCGAAGGCTTGGTGCGACAGACTATTTTTCATGATTCATTTCCTTGTGAGTGGGTTGTCAATGACGGATGACTTATCTGTGCATCCTCACAAGCGTTGTACGGACTTCAAAGGGATCCGTCTGTTCGACAGCGCACCTGACGGCTGGGGCGGTGCATTCAGTTGATTCAGCGCAAGACAAGTGAAATTAATCTGGCGATGTCCCTTTGAGTCAAGAACTAGAAAATATGCGCTAACTCAAAGCCTCTTCCTGCACAACGCATATGCATCCAGTTCAGTTTCGTAGACACTCGTACTTACGTCCATCAGTCCCAAGATGGAATGGAAGTAGTTGTCATGGGTGACTCTCAGGTGTCTCTGCCGGCCCAAGCATTCCAGAGAGATGCCCAAGGATTCTTCGAACTGCGCTGACATCCAAGTCACCCACGGAATGTGCTTCTGCACGTCGGGGGCAATGGCGTACGGCAGGCCATGCAGGTAAAGATTGCTCTCGCCCAGCGACTCACCATGATCGGAAACGTAAAGCATCGCTCCATCCGCCTGCGGCGCCTTGTGCCGTAGCCAGTCGATGGCGGAACTCAGGAAATGGTCGGTGTATACGATGGAGTTGTCGTAGGCATTCAAGACCATGTCACGGCTGCAGACCTGCAGGGCACTGGTCGTGCATTCGGGATGAAAGGTTTTGAATTTCTCAGGAGATCGTCTGAAGTAAGCAGGGCCATGGCTCCCCATCTGGTGCATCACGATCACCGTGCCACGGGCCCGGCGCGCAGGGTCGAGAGCTGCCAACCTTTCATCCAACCCTGAAAGCAGGATCCCATCTTGGCATTCATTGTCTTTGCAAAGGTCTGAGTCCACGCTCTTGCCCGTCGACACATGGGGCACACGATCACACACGCCTTTGCATCCCGACTGGTTGTCCAGCCACAAAACGGCAAGCCCTGCACGTTGCAATACATCCAACAGGTTCTCGTAGTTGACCTTGCGCACGCCAAACTCATGCCGGGAAAGATGCGAGAACATGCACGGTAGTGACTCCGCTGTGCTGGTACCACAGGACCACACATTGGTGAAACTCACCACACCCTGCTGCTCCAGAGCCGTGGTTGTCGGCCGCTCATACCCATTCAGGCTGAAATTGGCACTGCGTGCGGTCTCGCCAAGCACCAGAAGAAGCAAACGCGGTCGGATGGGAGTGGAATTTCCCTCGTTTGTGCGGCCGGCCTGGCCTGCATCCAGGGCGATCGGCACGATCGTAGATTCATCGCGTTCCAATGGACCCATTGCCATCCTTGCCAAGCCATACATGCTGGCCAGCGGGTTTAGCAAATAGCGCAAGTCCTTGTGGTTGCGCATCGTGGAAGCCAAACGTTGAAAGCCAGACAGGATCACTGCGACCACAATGACCAAAGCACACAACGCAACAAAGGGGTTTTTCCACAGTTGGCGTCTCATTGTTCCGTAGTCAATGGGCTGAAGCCATACAAAGATCGCTGGCACGACAGCCATCAACATGAGTCGCGTAAGCAGATGCCCATCCAAAAATGCGCTGGCCTCGGCCGTATCGGTCTGCATCACGTTGATCAGCATGGAGGTATCGATCACCACTCCATAGCTGGTCATGAAGTGGCTTGCAAGCGCCGTGATACACAGCAGAACGGTGATCGCCGGCTTGAGGGTCTGACGCCATGCAAACAGACTGAGAACGGATGCCAGGCAAGCCGATATCAATCCCAGTAGGGAGAACGCAAATAGGAAGTCTGCAACAGATTGCAGTTGCTCCAGTGCAGACAGACGACGCCACAATGGGCCACTGCCTGAGACAGCCAACCACACGCTGCCTACGGCCACGAGCCATATCGGAGATCGGGCACGCTTGATCACACCAGGCACTCTTCTGTGGGACCGCTCAAGATGGCAAACAGCCACTGCACATAGCCGTCCACCACTAACGAGAGGGGTTTATGGGATCCATGAAGACAGCTCTGCCAACGCATCAAAGAATGTGACCTCTGCGGCTGGCAGTGGTCTGTTCGCTGCCGTACACAACAGGCAACACGTCTCAGCCTTTGAAGTATCCGAATCACAAGAGCCAATTGCAACACTACGGCCAGGAGGGTTCCCACTCACCACTCACCGTGTGTGCTGGCAGCTCGCAATCCTCTGGAGCACTTCTGATCGCGGAGTGGTTCAAGCACGAACAAGACTGCTACTGCATTGAGTAGACCGTTCTAGGGAATGAAATCGATGGCCAGTAGGGCTACCCCGCAAAAGCTGCCGATGAACGAGAGTTAGAGAGCGCACAGACGCGGCGCATTCGATCCGCGCATTCTTGCCGTTCTGGCGAGCATGTTAGAGATGCTGCCAGGCCCATTCAACTACCCCAGAGGCCCACTATGCAGAATGTGTTGACAGGATCGAATCCCAGATTACGCCACGGATCCTCAAGAACTCCCAATCGGCAAGCCTTCAAGCCGGCAGCTTTCTTTGAGGCGATTGAGCCCATCGGAGAACTCCCAACCACCAGCGGATTTACCTCATTGCTCGTGGCCTACAGGGCCACGGGAGGAACAGCACGAGGCGAGGATGTAGCCCGTCTTCTGGAGGAGCGCGGTGTGGGCGACTTCATTGGACTCGCCCGCCTGATCGCCGCTGGGGATGTGTTCGGATTTGAGTGGCGGTCCACACTCTGGATTCCAATGTTCCAGTTTGACCTGCATAATTTATCGGTCAGGCGTTCGGTACGTCTGATCTTGGCGGAGTTAGGAAACGGATTCGATGGATGGGCTCGTGCTGCATGGTTTGCGGCGCCAAATTCCTGGCTCCAGCAACGCAAGCCGGCAGACTTAATGAGCAGCGAATTGACCGACGTACTCAGCGCCGCGCGGGCCGACCGCTTCATCGCAGTGGGCTGAATGTTGAGTTGTCATTCCAAGCTCGAGCACCTGCCAACAGACGCTGAAAATCAGCGTTACGGTGTCGTCCAGAGTTTCAGGGCCAGCCGAGAGACTATCCAAGCATGACAAGCACGACGCACAACGCCAGAATTACCGCCCCGGTGCGGTACCTTCTGAATGATGGCAAGCATCGCGAGATTCCAATTGGTCCATGCGTGATCGAACAATCAACCAGGCCTGTCTGGAGCATCACCTGGGGAAGGTTCGGACAGCACTCTACATGGATGGCCAGAGAAGCAATTGCGCATGCGGCAAATTGCGGCTATCTCGTTCTTCTGGACTAGCCACCCTGTCTCGCATTGGAGGCAGCATAAGTTCTCGCCCGTCAGGACTTCTCCTCTAGGTGTTGAAGTACCGAAATGGCTCTAGCCATGTCGCAAATGCATGCAGTCAGATCGCAGAGCGTCTGTCGAACAGCGCTTCGCTCGATTCGAGCAACACATGAAGATCCACTTCACGATTTTTGCGATGACGCCTCGACTCCAACAACCGAGTGAGGTTCGGCAACGCACAGACGACAACACCTTGACCGAACCATGCTTAGCGCCTATCAATAAATTGCAAGGCCCCAATGAAGACAGACAGCCAACTACAGCAGGATGTGAGAGCAGAACTGACTTGGGAGCCCTCGGTCAACGCTGCCCATATTGGGGTGGAGGTCAAGGACGGCGTGGTTACCTTGGCAGGCCAAGTTGAATCCTTCACGGAGAAGTGGAGCGCCGAGCGTGCAGCACAACGAGTCTCCGGTGTACACGCCATGGCCACCGAATTGAAGGTGCATCTTGCTGGCACCAGAGAAAGGACCGACGCAGAGATCGCAGGATCAGTTCGGAACGTATTGGAGTGGACGTCGTCAGTTCCTGCTGGGGCGGTCAAAGTGACTGTGGAGAGTGGCTGGGTCACGCTATCAGGCAGCGTCGATTGGCAGTACCAGAAAAGCGCCGCAACTGACGCAGTTCGCCACCTCATAGGCGTAACTGGCATCAGCGACAAGATCGCCATCAAGCCGGCCAAGACAGCAAGCTCTGTTCAGTCAGACATTGAGGCCGCTCTGGCGCGCACATCCATCGCTGATGCACGCAAAATTTCGGTGGTCCTGCAAGGCACGGAAGTCACACTGGCCGGCACCGTCAATAGCTGGGCCGAGCGCGAAATTGCGACCAACTCAGCCTGGGGCACTCCCGGCGTGAACAGCCTCGTCGACAAGATGACTTTGGCGCACTGATGCAACTTATCTCCCCGGACACCGGGATCAATGAATGGATGGCAATATGCTGAAAAACAAAGTAGCGCTGGTCACTGGTGCCTCGTCTGGCATCGGGCGCGCCGTAGCCCTCGCTTACGCGCGCGAAGGAGCAAAGGTCGTCGTTTCCGATGTCAATCCTTCAGGTGGTGCAGAAACAGTAGCACTGGTAAGGGCCCAGCAAGGTGAGGCTGTCTTCCTGGCTGCCAATGTCGGCCAGCCCAAAGACGCCCAAGCACTGGTGGACCACGTGCTTTCCACCTACGGCCGACTGGATGTGGCATGCAACAACGCAGGCATCGGCGGCCCTAGCGCTCCTATTGCCGACTACCCATTGGACGGGTGGGATCACGTCATCAACATCAACCTTTCTGGCGTGTTCTACGGCATGCAGCGGCAGATTGCAGCCATGCTCCAAACGGGTGGTGGTTCGATCGTGAACATGGCCTCGGTTCTGGGCGCCGTCGGCTTCGCAACCAATTCAGCATATACCGCGGCCAAACACGGGGTGGTTGGGATCACCCAGGTGGCTGCGCTCGAGTACAGCAGCAAGGGAATCCGCGTCAACGCCGTAGGGCCAGGATTTATCAGTACGCCCATGGTCAGCAAACTTGAGCAAGATCCGACTCTGAACGCCATGCTGATCGCCGCACATCCGATGGGCCGCCTGGGTCGCGCCGGAGAGGTAGCAGAGCTGGTGGTCTGGCTTTCGTCGGACAAAGCATCGTTCGTCACAGGTGCGTACTATCCGGTGGATGGTGGGTATCTCGCCCGCTAGCGCAGAACTTGGATCACCGCACATGAATACGATCGCGCATCTTTCCCATGCTCAGCGCATATCCCTTGCAACCTTGCTGCAATCCCGGGTGACAGAGCTGAAGGTCCAACGGGCGTTGCAACTTCAAGGTGTGTCGCAAGTCGAGGCAGCGCGAATGACACTACTGGGAGATGCCGATGACGCCCCTCAGCAGTCCGGCATGCACGAAGTTGATAGCGCAATTCTTGACATGCACATCAAGGAGCTCGACGAGATAGAGGACGCTGTCCGACGCATCCAGGGGGCGGGCTACGGCCTGTGCATTGATTGTCTGGCTGCCATCCCATTTCAACGACTAAGCGTCGAGCCGCAAACCTTGCGATGCGTGGCGTGTGAGAGCCGCCATGAGCGCGATATGCGTGCCTGATGCATGCGCGGTCTCCTTGCGCAACAAGCGACGCAGTCAGGGTACCAACACAGCCGCTCCCTCGAAACTCCCTGAGCGCAGGTCAGCCAATGCCTGGTTTGCCTGCTGCAGGGGGTAAGCGGTTGTCCTGATGACCAGATTCAAGTTCGGCACTTGATCCAAGAAATCCAGACCGTCCTGTCGAGTGAGATTGGCCACTGACAGTATCTGCCGCTCATTCCACAGGAGGTCGTAAGGAAAGCTTGGGATATCGCTCATGTGAATGCCCGCGCACACCACTTTGCCGCCCTTGCGCACTGCCTTCAGTGCCGGGGGGATGAGAGCGCCCACTGGAGCAAAAACAATCGCAGTATCCAGGAGCTGAGGCGGCGCTTCATCTGAACCACCAGCCCAGCAGGCACCCACGCTTCGCGCAAATTCCTGAGCCTTGCCGTCGCCAGGCCGAGTGAATGCGAATACCTTGCGCCCCTCCGATTTCGCCACTTGCGCCAGAATGTGAGCAGCTGCTCCAAACCCGTAAAGACCCAACAACTGCCCATCTCCAGCCATCTTCAGGGAACGCCAACCGATCAGCCCTGCACAAAGCAAAGGGGCAAGTGATTCATCACTGCCCACCTCACCGACGGAGAACACGAATCGCGCATCGGCGATGACCGAAGTTGCAAAGCCGCCATCGCGGGTGTAGCCTGTGAAAATCGGGGTGTCGCAAAGGTTCTCACGCTGCATTCTGCAGTATGGGCACACACCGCAGGTATGTCCAAGCCAGGGGATCCCTACGCGCTGGCCAAGGGTGAAGCCGTCAGCGTGAACGCCTATCGCATCAATGCGGCCGATGATTTCATGACCTGGAATTATGGGCACCTGCGGACGCGGTAGCTCTCCATCCACGACGTGTAAATCCGTTCGACAGACGCCGCAGGCACCTACTTGGACACGAACTTCACCTGGTCCCGGCCAACGGTCTGGCAACTCAGTCCACTCCAGTGGCCTACCCAACTGCTTCAGCACCATTGCATGCATGACATTCTCCCAATTCTGAATTTGGAAGCCTCGTGGCGGGGGCGCGCCTTCTGCAAGCTGGTTGTCGCCTATGGCTGCATGAATAGCGCGATCAAAACGACCTTGCAAGCACTGCAACGATTCGATTCGATTCGCGCATTGGAGGTCGTGGAAGTTCCGTCAATTGCTGGGAGCGTGTGCTGCATCTGGACGTCGCAATTGGACTAGCTACACAGCTTCTATATTCGGCAGCAGACGGTCATATTCCTTTCTTACGACCTCGTAGCACTCGCACGTTCGCCGCTCCAATCCCGGGCGGTCAATCACACTAATGTGGCCTCTGGCATAGCGAATCAGCCCGGCTGACTGCAGCTTTAGCGCAGCCTCAGTGACTCCCTCACGGCGTACACCCAGCATATTGGCAATCAGCTCCTGCGTCATGATGAGGTCGCTTCCCCGCAGCCTGTCCAAGCTCAGCAGAAGCCATCTGCACAGTTGTTGATCGAGCGTGTGGTGACGATTGCAGACAGCCGTTTGTGACATCTGCGTGATCAATGCCTGGGTGTAGCGGAGCAGAAGATGCATGACGGGACCGGCACGATTGAATTCGATGCTCGTGGCATCTGCTCTCAACCGAAGTCCGTAGCCGGCACTCTGTACCACTGCCCGACTGGGGGTCGACTCTCCCCCCATGAAAATGGAGATACCTACAACGCCTTCGTTTCCTACTACCGCAATCTCCGCGGAGCCTCCGTCCTCCAGTACATACAGCAGCGAGACGATGGAGGTGATGGGAAAGTACACATGGCTCAGCTTCATTCCCGACTCATAGAGCACCAGGCCCAATGGCATCTTGATACCCTCTAGCATTGGGAGCCAGCGTGCCCATTCTGCATCGGGCAATGACGCAAGAAGATGGTTGTCTCTTGGATTGATATTCCCATCAATTTTGACGGTAACGATTTTTTGTGGCTTTGAGTATTTCATCTGGTCGGAAAGATTTCACAGTGGATGGTCCTAACTTAGACAACCTATGGAAAACCATCTGTTCGCTGGCGAACATAGCGCACTGAAGCCACAATTCCTATGTTGCAGAACGCACAGACAGTTTCAATACCGGGACATAGTTAGATGACTTTCCGCTACCGCGTGACTACTTGCGTGGAGGAGCTTCGAATAGGCAAGTCCTAGCGGCCACTGAATGGCCGTAAATGCCCCAGAGCAAAACGGCTCGCCGCACAACATGAAATACAAGGACTACTACGCCACCTGGGGCGTGCCACGCGACGCCACGCCGGAGCAGGTCAAGAAGGCCTACCGCAAGCTGGCCCGCCAGTACCATCCTGATGTCACCAAGGATGCCGATGCAGAGGCGAAATTCAAGGAGCTTGCAGAAGCCGACGTGACCCTCAAGGATCCGGAAAAGCGCAGTACCTACGACAACATCGGCAAGCACGTCCCGGCGAGGCATTTCAGCCGCCACCCGCCTGGGAACGCCCTGCTGGCGGCAACGGCCCCACCTTCGCGGACATGGACCTGGCCGACCAGCTGGCGGCCATGGGGCATGGGCGGGCGGGCCGCCAGAGTGATCGCGGCCCGGTGCCGGGCCGCGATTTCGACACCACGGCCCGCATCAGCCTGGAGCAGGCGCACCAGGGAGCCAGGCTCACCCTGGAGCTTGACGACGGCGGCGCCGGGCGTGCGCTGGAAGTGACCATTCCGGCCGGCGTGCGCGATGGCAAGAAGCTGCGCCTGCGTGGGCAAGGTGGCAAAGGGCACCAGGGCGGCGCCAACGGGGACATCTACCTGCACATTGCCCTGGCGCCGCACCCGCTGTTCCAGGTGCAGCCGCAGGACCTGTACTTCCACCTGGCGCTCAGCCCCTGGGAGGCGGCGCTGGGTGCGCAGGTGGAGATCCCCACCCTGGGAAACCCCATGCTGCTGACGGTGCCTGCGGGCACCCGCCACGCCCGCAAGCTCAGGGTGCGCGGGCAAGGCCTGGCCAATGGCCATGGCGGGCGCGGAGACTTCTATGCCGTGGTGCACCTGGACATTCCGAAGACGCTTTCTGCCAGCGAGCAAGAGCTGTTCCAGAAATTGGCAAGTGCATCGGATTTCAACCCCCGTGAAGCAACGACCCTGGAGCATGCCCATGGCCCCACAAGCACATGACTGGCACTGGCTGGACCAGCGCGCAAGCGTAAGCCTGTCCGAGCTGTTCCGAGCAAGCGGGCTGACCGCGCAGGAGTTGGCCGAGCTGGTCGACTATGGAGCCATCGCACCACTGGCCTCGGAGCAGGAGGGGCTGCACTTCAGCGCGCAGTGCCTCGTCCCGCTGCGGGCAGCGGTAAGGCTGCGCGTCACCTATGACCTGGACCTGTTCACGGTGCTGCTGTGGATGGACGGCGTGCAGCGCATTGAAGTGGAACCAACCGTAAAGACGCAAGCGCTGGGCAAGCTTTGAATGGACACCAAGCGCCTACCGATGTGGCGCTGCGGGGCCCTGGGCCTGAAGCTGGCCTGCTGGTGGCGCTGAGTAGCCCCAATTGGCTATTTGCGCCATCCTTGAGGCGTTGGTAGCAGGTCGTCCAGATGCCGCGGTCGCCAAGCAGTGACGGTACAGGGTGCACAAAGTGGATATGGGGGAAGTAACAAGGAGGAACTTGCGACCAGCACGGCAAGTAGGCGACGCAGCTCAAATTGGCTCTACTGTTGACTGGGCGCACCGGGATTGCCAATTGCCCAAGTCCGCTTTTTTGCGGTGACGCATTGCTGCGATGCAGCTTAGCGGTTGGGAAGCAAACGAGGATACCTTCACCAGATGTGCGCCAACGCGCCTCGCTCATTTGCCGCCAAGTCTTCCAGCGTTCGGGTCTATTTCATCTGGCGTGATGGATTCACGACCCACTCGCCCCCCTCCTCATCCCAACTGTGTGTGCGCATGAAGGCCAAGGTATCAGCCTGCTGCTGCGCACGGGTCAAATTGCTCAGCGTTGCTGGCACGGGGTCGCGAGGCACCCAGGTAGAGTTCATGTCGTTCCAGCTATTCTTGCGCAGGAAATCATCACGCTGCGACCTGAATACGGCACGCGGAATGACGCCCACTGGAGGTTCCACTCCATTCTTGAGCATCCACGTTTCGGTGATCTCATCCCAGCGATGTGTCTTCAAGAACTCTTTGGTCTCCATTCTGACTTGAGTCCTCGTGGCGGCGCCGCCAGGGCTCGCTCCAGTTGAGCTTTGAGCTTGAGCAGCACCGATAGTTGAAGCAATAGCCAATGCGATGAGCAAGCTTGGGTAGTGAATACGGTTCATGGTTTCTCCGAGAGATGGGAAGGATTTGTGCAACTAGTCCACCGCCGTGTGGTTGATTGCAGTAGACAGCGCGTCTTTAAACTAGTCAGTCTGCTGGCGCACACAGCGGCAGACGGCCCACATACAGGACGAAAAAACGACGTTTGGAATACCGTAAAAATTCGCGCTTGGAAGCTGCAGCTAGTCCGAGAAGAATCCTGCAAACGCCCTTGTCAATGCGAAAGCAACACGCACCGCCTAGCACGCCGCACCAGATCCTTGGTGTATCCGCCAAACAGCCATTCCCCCAAGCGTGTGTGTCCGTAGGCCCCCGCGACTATCAGATCAGCTCCACGACGTTCAGCGAACGTATCCAGAAGGTTGTCACCATCCCCGGCGGATTGCACCACCGCTTCGGCACTGATACCGTGATGCGCCAACCAAGCGCACACATCGTCGACACGGGAACGTGCTGAATCCATATCGTCAGGCATTGCAAACTCGACGACAGTCACATGAGCCGCCTTGCTCAAAAATGGAAGCGCATCTGATACAGCGCGCCGAGCCTCACGCGTATCCTTCCAGCCAACAACGATCCAGTCCAATCTGGGAACATTGACCGCGTCAGGCACGACTAATACCGGACGCCCGGCGCGCATCACGATTTCAGCGCAGCTCGCCATCCGTGAGGTGCCAAAGAGGTCAGGTCCCCTGGCGCCCGTGAGGACGATATCGGCACTGCGAGCCTCAGTCGCGATATGCTCAGCCTGTGGCCCCATCTGAACTGAAGATCGCCATTCCAATCTGGTGGATGCAGAAGCCAACGCCTTACGAAACTCATCTTCGGCCTCAGAGATGTTCTTGTTGATGTCATCGAGGTCCAGCGCAAACATGTCCCCGGCGGCATAGCCGTCGACATACGCCGGCTGCAGTTGCTGGCCAACAGCAATGCCAACTACCGCAGCCTTGAAACGATCAGCCAATACAGCAGAAATATTCAGCAGAGACTCGTTGGAGCGGCCGATTTCCAGGTGCACCATCAAAGTGGCATAGGTCATAGCGTGTGCGTGCGTTGATTTCAAAAGCCGCCTGCAGCGTGTGCAAGCGCAAGGCTCCCGGCACTGCTACCGGGGATCGAAGTAAGCCGCGTACGCGGCCGTACAGGGAAGCGTCCTTGTTCAGCTGATCAGCTCGATGTTGTTGATCACTTGGTAGACGCCTGCAGTCCCCCAAGCAGAGGTCGCAGCCAGGTCACGTTCAGACCAACTGTGGACCTTCCCCGACAAGGTCACTGCTTGACCCTTGACCGACACGCTGATGGCGTGCGAGTCGGTATGCGCACGACGCTTGAGAGCCGCTTCGATGTCGGCTTTCACCGCTGCTACTGCCACCTTGGGCTTGATGGAGATCTGGTCATTGATGCCTTTGACACCGCGCAAGAACCGAATTGCAGTGACTGCGGCCAGCCGTTGATAGTCCCAATCTACATCGCCAGACAAGGTAACCAGCCCTTTCTCAACCATCACCTTGACGCTGTCCTTTGACACAAAATTTGTCCACTGCAAGGCGCTTTCAACGGAAGCCGCAATCTCGGCATCAGTTCGCTTGCTTGAGCCAACGAGTTTGACATCGATCTCCATGGCCAACGCCTTGACACCAGAAACACGCTGGGCGGCTTGCTCCGCTTGGAACTTTTCGGCATAGCTATTCACGTGCCCTGCGAGGGTAACCACGCCTTCGTGGACCTCGACGCCGATTTCAGCTGCGTGCACCGAAGGCTCCCAAAGCAGTTCGTCAAGGACGTCTTTTTGAATCTGGCTATCTGATTTCATGGTCGCGACCCAAGTAGTTGTTGGAGGCTTGAGCCTGCGCCCGTCGTTGTGCCGAGTCTGTGCGTTGACGAACGCAGCGCTGGCCGTGCATCCACCATTGTTGAACCACGTGCGCTGACGAACAGACTGCACTTTGCAATAGTGCAACCCTTGAGGTCGGCCTGCGCGTGTAGCGCTGCTCATTGGCCAGGGCTTTCTGTCTCACTCAAGGAAAATTTCATATGTACGCCAACCACATCCGCTCCTACGCTCTATCCGCTTTCGTCGCAGTAAGTGGCCTCTCCATGTTGGGCTGTACGACGAGTCAGATTGGCGATCGTGCAAGCGCTACCTCTAAGCATGCCGCTGTCGATGCCCAGATCGACGCTGAACTGTCAAAGCTCTACAACACGGTGCCGGGCGCGCGGGACATGGTCGCAGCATCCAAGGGTATGTTGGTTTTCCCGGCAGTGGTCGGTGGCAGCTTTGTGGTGGGAGGCGAATTCGGGCATGGTGCACTTCGAATCAAGGGCCGTACGCAAAAGTACTACAACATCGCAGCCGGCTCAATCGGCTGGCAGGCGGGCGCTCAATCGAAGGGCATCTTCTACCTATTCACGACCCAGGAAGCACTTGACAAGTTTCTAGCCAGCAACGGCTGGATCGCCGGTGTCGATGCAACCGTGGCGATTGCGAACGTTGGAGCAAACGGCAGCATTGATACCAACACTATGCGAGCCCCAGTAGTAGGCTTTGTTCTGGCGAATGCTGGCCTGGAGATCGGCGCTTCGGTACAGGGAATGAAGATTTCCGAAAATCGATTGTGAGAGCTACAGCGCATTGTTCAAAGGCAGCTGAATCGGCTTGCAACGAGACACGGCAAGCTTAGAGGTTTGGGTGGCTCACTGGACGCTGGCGGTGGGCCGCGGTGAGTGTACGCAGAGCACGGATAGCAGGTGGCGATCCCGTTTCGCTCATCCCGGTAGCCTCAGCCTCCTGGTGTCAAGCAGACTTCTCAAGCGACTTCAGAACTGCAGCATCGATATCGTCCGGACGTTGTGCATGCCGCAGCCGTTCGAGCACGGAGCCTGCTGGCGCAAAGCTATCGGTGCATGCTGCTCTCGACTCTTTGGGCCTGCTGGGCAGCGCTGCGGCAGCGGTCATCGGACTAAACCAGGAGGTGGCAAGTTCTACACACAGCTGTAGTGATCCTCCGCCGAACGCCGATGCTTCAGCGAGTTTTCCAGTTGACGGATGCCAGCAATGAGACCGATCGGTCCTGTTGCAGAAAAGCAAGGAATTCACAATGTTTGAGATGCCCGACGCACTCCTGCTGGCACGCATCCAGTTTGCGTTCACGGTGAGTTTCCACTTTCTGTTTCCCGCCATCACCATCGGGCTGGCCAGCTACCTGGCAGTGCTCGAAGGCCTGTGGCTGAAGACCGGGCGCGCCGACTACATGGACCTGTTCCGTTACTGGATCAAGATCTTCGCGCTGGTGTTCGCCATGGGGGTGGTCTCGGGCATCGTGATGTCCTACCAGTTTGGCACCAACTGGGCCGTGTTTTCTGACAGGGCCGGCCCGATCATCGGCCCGCTGATGGCCTACGAGGTACTGACCGCGTTCTTCCTGGAAGCCGGCTTCCTCGGCGTGATGCTTTTCGGCATGAACCGCGTGGGCAAGCGCCTGCACTACACCGCCACGTTGATGGTGGCCCTGGGCACCTTCGTTTCGGCGTTCTGGATCCTGTCGGTCAACAGCTGGATGCAAACCCCAACTGGCTACGCGATCAACGCCAACGGCCAGTTCATCCCGGCGGGCAGTTGGCTGGCCATCATCTTCAACCCCAGCTTTCCCTATCGGCTGGCGCACACCCTGTCAGCCGCCTACCTGACCACCGCCTTTCTGGTGGGCGCCGTCGGTGCCTGGCACCTGCTGAAGGACCGCACCAACCCACGCGCGCGGCTCATGTTCTCGATGGCGATGTGGATGGCGGCGATCGTGGCGCCGCTGCAGATCGTGCTGGGCGACCTGCACGGCCTGAACACGCTGGAGCACCAGCCGGTGAAGGTGATGGCGATGGAAGGTCACTACAAGAGCCACCCGCAAGGCGCGCCGTTGATCCTGTTCGGCATTCCCAACAGCGCCGAAGGCCGCGTCGACTATGCGCTGGAAATCCCCAAGCTGTCTTCGCTCATCCTCAAGCACGACCTCAACGCTCCGATGGCGGGCCTGGACACGGTGCCAGCGGCCGACCATCCGCCGGTGGGCATCGTTTTCTGGGCGTTTCGCACCATGGTGGGCCTGGGCTTCCTCATGGCGGGGCTGGGCATGTGGAGCCTGTTGGCACGCGCCCGGGGCCGGCTGTACGAATGGAAGTGGCTGCATCGCTTCGCACTGGCCATGGGCCCATCGGGCCTGATTGCGGTGCTGGCAGGCTGGGTCACCACCGAGGTGGGCCGCCAGCCCTGGACCATTCAGGGCCTGATGCGAACGGCCGAGTCGGCCTCGCCGCTGTCAGCGCCTGCGGTGGCGGCTTCGCTGGTGGCCTTTGTGGTCGTGTACTTCGCGGTCTTCGGGGCCGGGGTGCTCTACATCTTGAAGCTGATGGCCAAGCCGCCAGTGGTTCATGAATCGGCCCCGCCCAACATCCCTGCGCGCGCCGCCGGCACCACGCCCGCCGTGGCCTTGCGGCCAGAAGTCCTGACCACCGAATAAGGAAACGGCATGAACATCGACCTGACGCTGGTCTGGGCCCTCATCATCGTGGTGGCTGTCTTCATCTACGTGGTGCTCGACGGCTTCGACCTCGGCATCGGCATCCTGTTCAGCACCTTCGAGGTGGGTCAAGACCGCGATACCGCGATGAACAGCATCGCGCCGGTGTGGGACGGCAACGAGACCTGGCTGGTGATGGGCGGCGGCGGCTTGCTCGCGGCCTTTCCACTCGCCTACGGCCTGATCTTCTCCGCCCTTTACGCGCCCATCATTGCCATGCTGCTGGCCCTGGTGTTTCGCGGCGTGGCCTTCGAGTTTCGCTGGCGTGATCCGGCCCACCGCGGCTTCTGGGATCTCGCGTTCACCGGCGGATCATTGCTGGCCGCTTTCTCGCAAGGCATCATCCTGGGCGCGCTGCTGCAGGGTGTGGCCATCAGCGGGCGGGCGTACGCCGGCGGCTGGTGGGACTGGCTCACGCCGTTCTCGCTGCTCACCGGCGTGAGTGTGGTCGTGGCCTATGCGCTGCTCGGATCCACCTGGCTGGTGATGAAGGCCGAGGGCGCGCTCCAGCGCCAGGCGAGTGCCATGGCGTGGTGGCTGGGCGGCGCCACGCTGGCGGCCATCGGGGCGGTGAGCATCGCCACCTTGTTCCTGAGCGCCGACTATTTCAGCAACTGGTTGAGTTGGCCCAACCTGCTGTGGGTGGCCCCGGTGCCTGTGTTGGTGGCCCTGGCCAGTGTGGCCTTCGTGCGCAGCCTCAGGGCGGGCCATGAGACAGCGCCATTCCTGCTCACACTGGGCATTTTTCTGTTGAGCTTCGTGGGCCTGTGTGTCAGCGTGTTCCCGTACATCGTGCCAGGTGCAGTGACCATCTGGGACGCAGCCACCGACCGCAGCGGCCAGATCTTCATGCTCTGGGGCACTGCCTTCGTGCTGCCCATGATCCTGGGCTACACCGCCTGGTCGTACTGGGTGTTTCGCGGCAAGGTCGCCGCAGACGGGTACCACGCATGAAACCGCGTCTCTTTCGTTGGCCGGCCATCACCACCCAACGCTCCGACGAGCCCCTGCCGCCGCTGTGGAATCGGCTGCTCTGGATGGCTGGCATCTGGGGGGCAAGCATCACCGCGCTGCTGGGGGTGGCCATGGTGTTGCGCTGGGTGCTGAAGGGCTGAATCCTTACTAACTGCCTCGCGGCACCGGCATGTACTTCATCGTTATGACGAGCCATCTAAGCAGTAGGTGTCAGCCGATCGAATGTGCCTCGGACCTCATTTTCAAAACGATCTCATCCATTCCCATGAAAACAGCACATGATCTCGTCCTTGCCGCTAAAGCCCAATGCCATGAGGTATCGGTCAAGGACGCCACTGATGTCTTGCTCACAGCCGACGCGATTCTCGACGTACGCGAAGCTGATGAATACGCTGCAGGGCACTTGGCCGGCTCCATGAATATTCCAAGGGGTCTACTCGATTTCAAGCTATCAGGCACCCCCGCACTGGAGAGGCGCGACCTCAGCGTAGTCCTCTATTGCAAGACAGGCGGTCGTTCCGCGCTCGCGGCCACCACCATGCAATCCATGGGATACATGAACGTGGAATCGATTGCCGGTGGATACGATGCCTGGTTGGCAGAGGGTATGCCAGTGGTAAGGCCGGCTCAACCCACCTTCGATTGAGCTCAGGATGAAGGAAGCCTTGATCCCCGGATATGAAATCAACGCGATCGCTTTTGAACAACCATGAGGCTCTTGTTCCGCTGCGCTGGATGGTTCAACATTTGGCTACGTACTCAACCCTTGCGAAGCCGCAGGGCATTGGTGATCACAGATGCTGAGCTCAGACTCATCGCAAGAGCTGCAATCATCGGGGACAGGAGCCAGCCGGTGAAGGGGTACAACAGGCCGGCGGCCAATGGTATGCCCAGCGCGTTGTAAAAGAAGGCGAACATGAGGTTCTGCTTCATGTTTCCTACCGTAGCCTCCGACAGTTCGCGCGCCGTGGAGATTCCGCGAAGATCCCCTTTGACGAGGGTAACCTGGGCACTGTTCATCGCCACGTCTGTGCCGGTACCCATTGCGATACCCACATCCGCCTTGGCCAGAGCTGGCGCGTCGTTGATCCCGTCGCCAGCCATGGCGACGACACGGCCTTCGGCCTGCAGCCTGGAAACAAGGGCCAGCTTGTCTGCCGGCTTGACCTCGCCGTGGACCTCATCGATGCCGAGCTTTGCGCCCACGGCCTTGGCGGTAGTCATGCCGTCGCCAGTGGCCATGATGATGCGCAAACCTGCCGCTTGCAGGGTTGCCAAGGCATCCGGCGTGCTGGACTTCACCGCGTCCGAGACCGCCAGCAACCCTTGCAACTGACCATCCGCTGCCAGGTACATCACGCTGGCGCCCGTGGCACGCAAAGCCTCGGCCTGCGCAAGCAGCGGCTCCGCTGACACGCCCACTTGCTCCATCAGGACAGTGTTACCCAGGGCCAGTTGGCGGCCTGCAACCCGGCCGCGCACGCCGATACCCGATCCAGATTCGAAATCCTCCGGCTTGTCCAGCGCCAAGCCCTTGGCCCGCGCCGCATGGACAATCGCGTCCGCCAGAGGATGCTCGCTGCCTTGGTCCAGACTGGCCGCCAGGCGCAGCACTTCATCCTCGGACAGGCCGGGCATGGCCACCACCTGCTCGAATGACGGCTTGCCCTCGGTAAGCGTTCCGGTCTTGTCCACGATCAGCGTATCCACCTTGCGCAGGTTCTCGATGGCTGCGGCATCTCGGAACAGAACGCCACTGGTCGCGCCCCGGCCCGTCGCCACCATGATGGACATGGGCGTGGCCAGGCCCAGTGCACAGGGACACGCAATGATCAGCACGGCAACTGCGTTGACCAGGCCATAGACCCAGCTTGGTTCCGGTCCGAACAGGCCCCACGCGAAAAGTGTCAGAAGCGCGATGCCGACCACGACCATCACGAAATACCCCGCCACCTGGTCTGCCATGCGTTGCATGGGCGCCCGTGAGCGCTGCGCCTGCGAGACCATCTGCACGATCTGGGACAGCATGGTGGCTGAGCCGACACGTTCCGAGCGAATGACCAGCGCGCCGTTGGTGTTGAGCGTGGCGCCAATTACCGAGTCCCCTGGCCCTTTGACGATCGGAACGGGCTCTCCGGTGAGCATGGCTTCGTCCACAGCGCTGCTGCCCTCGACCACCACTCCATCCACTGGCACCTTCTCACCGGGGCGCACGCGCAACAGATCGCCCACGTGCACATGGGACAGGGGTACGTCGCTTTCCTGCCCGTCGGGGTCGATGCGCCGCGCGGTCTTGGGCGCCAGGCCCAGCAGCGACTTGATGGCGGCAGAGGTCTGGGAGCGCGCCTTCAGCTCCAGCATCTGGCCGAGCAGCGTCAGCGAGATGATGACTGCCGAGGCTTCAAAGTACACCCCCACGCGCCCCATGGCCTGGAACGACGCCGGGAAAGCACCCGGCGCCAAGGTGGCCACCACGCTGTAGACGAAGGCAGAGCCTGTGCCCATACTGATCAGCGTCCACATGTTGGGACTGCGATTCACCACCGACTGGGTGCCACGCACGAAGAAGGGCCAACCGGCCCACAGCACGATGGGCAAGGTCAGGACCAGCTCGATCCAGCTCTGAGTGGCCATCTCGAACCACCGCAGTTGGTGTCCCGCCATGGCCAGGACCGTAACCACGATAGTCAGGGGCAGTGTCCACCAGAAGCGGTGCCGGAAATCCACGAGCTCGGCGTTTTCCCCCTCGTCTAGCGTCGGAAGCATCGGCTCCAGGCTCATGCCGCATTTGGGACAGTTTCCAGGGTGGTCCTGCTTCACCTCCGGGTGCATGGGGCAGGTGTAGGTCGTGCCTGGCTGAGCCGCTTCGGGTTCGCGCGAGGCGGGTGCGTCGCTCCCGGGCACGTACTTCTGGGGAGCCTCGACGAATTTCGCGCGGCACCTGGCGCTGCAAAAGTAGAAGTGGTGCCCTTCGTGCTCCGCTGAATGATGGGCCTGGCTCGTGACACCCATGCCGCAGACGGGATCCTTGAGTCCGGCCGACGGTCGCGATGCTTGCACGTCATGGCCCTCGTGGAGCCTTTTTCGAGGTTGCTCTTCTGCCCCCAAATGGGCTTGATCATGGGGCGTTGCGGTAGACATAAATGGATCTCCAATCGCTCATTCGAGAACCTCGGCTGTGACCAGGGCGAGAGTCGTGACGGACTTGCTCTGCAAGAGATAGCTTGAAGGCCCTGGGGCACGATAGGGCTTAACACGATGGCAATGTCAAGCTGAAATGCGGCCACTTATGGCCTATCGCATCGAAGCCAACAGCGGCCGCGCACCGGGATCTCGATGCGCTAGCCAAGCAACAGTTCGCAGCCACACAAGCGATTTCACTGATTGTCGTGATCTATCTTTTTTTGACCGTGCGGTGACGTACAGAAGGACCTTGGCCAGGGAAGCGGGAAAGAAATGATCGACGCAGATGCAGCGCGATTTCTCCGCGTAGTGGGGCGTGAGTGCTGCACTACCACCCACGCCCCGACGAGTTGCTCACTGACCTCGACGCCAATTCCAGCGGATACGCCAAAGTGGCATCGTCGAAGAACTCTTCGACGTCATCGCAGGCGTCGACTCGAAGGTCTCGCAGTGGCCAAAAGGTCTGTGATCCTGTGGTTCGGTAACGAACAGACGGGCGATTGCCACACGGCTATCTTGGACCAACACCTGCTTCCTGGAATATGCGTGTCCTCATCAAATCCTGCCGTCTACGACTACATCGTTAGGGAGCTAGCGCCCACGGAACATGCACCGGACGAGGCCCCAATCACCATCGTCTATGAGCCACTGGGCGAAGTGGACAGCTTGCCCGTGCGCGGCAAGGTCTCCATGCGTCTCTTGGCAGGTACAACCCCCGACAAAGCACGGGCTATTGCGAGCACGCTTCAGGCCAGGGTCAAGAGGCTTTGCCACCTGGAGGCGTCGGTCGACGAATCCACATGAACAAGGAAGGCCCCGTGCCCAGCCTCAGCCCCGCCCCGGCCAAGCTGGGCCTGGGCCTGCTGGTTGCGCTAGTCGTCGGTTCAATCATCGGCAGCGGCATCTTCGGCCTGCCGCAAAACATGGCAGCGGGTGCCGGTGCGGGCGCCGTCCTTATCGGCTGGACCGTCACGGGCATCGGCATGCTGCTGTTGGTGCGGGTCTACCAGATGCTTGCGCTACGCAAGCCCGACCTCGACAACGGCGTCTATGCCTATGCCCGTGCCTTGTCGGGTGAGTACGTCGGCTTCAACTCTGCCTGGGGCTACTGGGTCAGCGCTTGGATCGGCAACGTCGGCTACCTGGTGGCGGCCTTTGGCGCACTGGGCTATTTCTTCCCGGTGTTCGGTAGTGGCAACTCGCCGGCGGCCATTCTCGGCGCCTCGGCGGTGCTGTGGGTGGTTCACTTCCTGGTGTTGCGCGGCATCCAGGGTGCGGCCGTACTGAATGCGGTGGTCACTGCGGCCAAGCTCGTGCCGCTGCTGCTGTTCATCGTGCTGGTGGCCATGGCTTTTCAGCTGGACACTTTTCGCCTGGACTTCTGGGGCACGGCCCAGCTCGGCTCGGTGCTCGATCAGGTCAAGAGCACGATGCTGGTGACGGTATGGGTGTTCATCGGCATCGAAGGCGCCAGCGTGTACTCGGCACGCGCCCGCAAGCGCGAAGACGTGGGCCGGGCCACGGTCATGGGCTTCCTCATCTGTCTGCTTTTGTTGATGTCGGTGTCTCTGCTGTCCTTGGGCGTTTTCAACCAGCCCACCTTGGCCGGGTTGAAGAATCCGTCGATGGCCGGCGTCCTGGAAAATGCAGTCGGCACCTGGGGCGCCGTGCTGATCTACATCGGCCTGATCGTCTCGGTGGGTGGCGGCTTTCTGGCCTGGATGCTGCTGGCAGCCGAATCACTGTTCACGCCGGCCGGCGATGGCGTGATGCCCAAATGGCTGTCGGCCTCCAACAGCAAGGGCGTCCCCGCCCACGCGCTGTGGCTCACCAATGGCATGGTGCAACTGTTTCTGGTGCTCACGCTGTTTTCCAAGGCGTCGTACCTGGCACTGATCTCGCTCTCGACCGCGATGATCCTGGTGCCGTATCTGTTCAGCGCTGCATATGGCCTGTCGCTGGCGTGGCGCGGTGAGGGCCAGCGGGAGTTCCGACACCGCAGCGACTTACCCATTGCCGCGCTGGCCACCGTCTACTGCGTGTGGCTGCTGTATGCGGCAGGCTTCAAGTACCTGCTGCTGAGCGCCTTGCTCTATGCACCCGGTGTTGTGCTGTACGCCTGGGCCAAGCACCAGCGTCGGGACCGCGTGTTTACAACGTGGGAGTGGGCCATCCTGGTCGCATTGCTGGCGCTGGCCGGTGTCGCAGCGACGCTGCTGGCGCAAGGAAAGCTTGGCCTGTGAACATCCCCTTCGTTCAATTCTTTAGAAAGCCCACACCATGCCCCAGGGCCTGAACTCCGAAGTTGGCCGCCTGCGCCGCGTGCTGGTGTGCCGGCCCGGGCTGGCGCAGCGGCGCCTGACACCCGCCAACTGCCGCGAGCTGCTGTTCGACGACGTGTTGTGGGTATCTCAGGCGCGCAATGACCATGACGCTTTCACCAATGCGATGGTCAACCGTGGTGTGGAGGTGCTGGAACTGCACGACTTGCTGGCCACCGTCGTGGCCGATCCGGCGGCCCGCACCTGGCTGCTCGACCGCAAGCTCAGCGCCGGCACGGTCGACACCGAACTGGCGCAGCAGCTGCGTCCCTGGCTGGAGGGCTTGCCGCCCCTGCGCCTGGCCGAACACCTGATCGGCGGGCTGGCGCGCGCAGAGCTGCCGTTTGAACCCGAGGGGCTGTTGGCCCGCTTTACGGCGGCTACTGACTTCCTGCTGCCGCCTCTGCCCAATACGCTGTTCAGCCGTGACAGCAGTTGCTGGATCGGCGATGGCGTGGTGCTGTGCCCGATGTATTGGCCGGCGCGGCGGCAGGAAACGCTGCTCACAGCGGCCGTCTATCGCTTCCACCCGTTGTTCGCAGGGAAGGTGACCACCTGGTGGGGCGACCCCGACCAGGACCACGGCGGCGCCACTTTGGAGGGCGGCGACGTGATGCCGCTTGGCAAGGGCGTGGTGCTGGTCGGCATGGGAGAGCGCACGTCCCCCCAGGCCGTGAGCCAGCTGGCGCGTGCGCTGTTCGCCCAGGGCGCCGCCAGCCGCGTCCTGGCCGCGCAGATACCCAAGTCGCGCGGCGCCATGCACCTGGACACCGTGTTCACGTTTTGCGACGTCGACCTGGTGACGACCTTCCCCGAGATGGTCGATGCGATCCGCGTGCACAGCCTGCGCCCAGGGGGGCGAGAGGGTGCCCTGGATGTGCGCACCGAGACAGGGCCGTTTCTTCGCGTCGTGGCGGATGCGCTGGGCTTGCCCCAACTGCGGTCCGTGGGCACTGGCGGCGACGCATGGCAGGCAGAACGCGAGCAATGGGACGACGGCAACAACCTGCTGGCACTGGCACCTGGCGTGGTGATGGGCTATGCGCGCAACACCCACACTAACACCTTGCTGCGCAAGGCAGGTGTCGAGGTGATCACCATCCCTGGTTCAGAGCTGGGACGCGGTCGCGGCGGCAGCCACTGCATGTCGTGCCCGATAGAGCGCGACGCGATCTGATCGCCCGACACAACGGAGTTACCCCATGAGTTTCAACCTGCGCAACCGCAGCCTGCTGGCGCTGAAGGACTTCGCGCCCGATGCCATCCGCTTCCTGCTCGACCTGGCGGTCGAGCTCAAGCGATCCAAGGCAGTGGGCAACGAGCTGCCTCGCCTCAAAGGCAAGAACATCGCGCTGATCTTCGAGAAGCCATCGACGCGCACCCGCTGCGCCTTCGAGGTGGCCGTGCATGACCAGGGCGGGCACGTCACCTACCTGGACGCGGGCAGCTCGCAGTTGGGCCACAAGGAGTCGCTGAAGGACACGGCCCGTGTTCTCGGGCGCTACTACGACGGCATCGAGTACCGCGGGTTTCATCAGTCCGTGGTCGAGGAGCTCGCGCAATACGCCAAGGTGCCGGTCTGGAACGGGCTGACCGACGAAGCGCATCCGACGCAGATTCTTGCCGACCTGATGACGATGCAGGAGTTTGGCGACAGGCCCCTGCACGAGCTCAGCTTTTGCTACCTGGGTGATGCCAGCTTCAACATGGGCAGCTCGCTCCTGGTCGGCGGCACGCAGATGGGCATGGACGTGCGCATCTGCTCGCCAGCCAGCCTGCAGCCGCCGCCCGAACTGGTGGCGCAGATGCGTGAGCTGGCGCTCACCACCGGCGCACGCATCACGCTGGAGACCGACCCGCTGAAGGCGGTGGCCGGTGCCGACTTCCTCTACACCGACGTATGGGTATCGATGGGCCAGGACGACGCAGTGTGGAAGCAACGCATCGCTGAGCTGCTGCCCTACCAGGTGACGACAGCCCTGATGAAGGCCACCGGCAAACCGCGCACGAAGTTCATGCACTGCCTGCCTGCCTTCCATGGCCTGGACACCGAGGTTGGAAGGCAGGTGCATGAGAAGTACGGCCTGACGGAGATCGAGGTCACCAACGAGGTGTTCGAGTCTGAAGCGTCCATCGTTTTCTCGCAGGCTGAGAACCGCATGCACACCATCAAGGCCGTGCTCGTGGCCACGCTCGGATGATGCAGGCCATGTTGTTGATCGGCTTCGCATGAAAGTCGTCGTGGCGCTGGGAGGCAACGCACTGCTGCGGCGTGACCAGGCGCCCACTGCAGACAACCAGCTGGAGAACATCCGCCGTGCCGCCGCCCAACTGGCACGGGTCGCAGCGCTGCATGATCTGGTGCTGACGCACGGCAACGGTCCGCAGGTGGGCCTGCTGGCCCTGCAGGCCGCCGCCTACCTGGATGTGGAGCCCTACCCCCTGGACGTGCTGGGCGCGCAGACCGACGGCATGATCGGCTACCTGCTGGAGCAGGAACTGGCCAATTTGCTGCCCGCCTCGCGCGCGGTGACGACACTGATCACGCGTGTGGAGGTCGATCCACTGGACACCGCCTTCCAGCACCCCAGCAAGCCGATCGGACCGGTGTACGAAAAGGCCGAGTCCGAGCGCGTGGCGATTGAAAAGGGATGGACCATGGTGGCCGACGGTGCGGGGTTTCGGCGTGTAGTCGCATCGCCCCTGCCGCTCCGCGTGCTGAGCCTGCCAGCCATTCGCTGGTTGCTGGGGCATGGCGCGCTCGTCATCGCTGCGGGTGGGGGTGGCATACCGGTAGCGCGCGCCGCCGTGGGCGAACAGGGCCTGCAGGGCGTTGCAGCGGTGATCGATAAGGACCTGTGCACCAGCCTGCTCGCACGTGAGCTGCAGGCCGACGTGCTGGTCATCGCCACGGACGTGTCTGCGGTCTACCTGGACTGGGGCCTGGCCACACAGCGCGCCATCGGCCGGATCACACCGCAGGCCTTGGCCGCGCACGACTTTGCGGCAGGCTCAATGGCGCCGAAGGTCGAGGCCGCACGGGCATTCGTGCTCGCCACAGGCCGGCGCGCGGTGATCGGATCGCTGGAGCGGATCGAGGAAATGCTTGCAGGCCACGCTGGAACCCAGGTATGCGCGCAGGCGCCAAGCGTGAAGACGCGGTGAGATTGCTGACTTACCAGCCGGCATGCACTCCACGACGCTTGCAAAACTGTTCCGTGCATCCGCCTGGTTTGACTATATTCAAGGTCAGTGAAGGGCCACCAGCGAGTACTGCCAATGCAAGGAGACATCTGTGAATTCAACCGAAGTCCAACCTGAAAAGCGAAAGAAGATGCAGTTTTCTGTAGTGGCGCATCGTGTGGACGCGCATCAAAGCATTGCGCACTGCAAGCAAGCAGCAGTCACTCTCGACACGGATATGGCTGGCAATCCAGAAGCGTTCAATCCTGCGGAACTACTGTTGGCGGCACTGAGTGCGTGCATCATCAAGAGCATTGAGCGCGTGACACCCATACTGAAGTTTGGGATGCGCGGAGTCGAGGTCAAGGTTCAGGGCGTCCGGCAAGATGCCCCTCCCAAGATGGAATCAGTCCGCTACGAAATCACTGTAGACACGGATGAGTCGGACCAGCGCCTGAAACTGTTGCACGAGAACGTGAAGAAGTACGGCACCGTCTTCAACACGATTGCGCCGGCTACTGATCTTTCAGGGGTCCTGGTGCGCAAAGCACCACTGAACGAGAACGCACTTTGAATGAAAAAGAGCACGGGCAGACGCATGCTCCCGCCACCTACAACCTGGTTATTGCGGTCGAAATCGCCTTCAACTTGTCATTTTTCGCAGTTGATGCGTACGCTAAATGACCATGATCGTTTCACCGGAGGAATTTCACATCAGCATTCGTGTTGCGGACCTTGCTGAAAGCACCAAGTTCTACACCGCGTTCCTGGGCGTGGAGCCCAAGGACAGAATGCCGCGATTTTCGACATTCTTAGTTCCGAGCCTGAAGTTGAATCTGGTTTTGCTGGTCAACGACAGTGGAAAGCCGCTGGACACTTACAGCCTATATCACATTGGCCTGGGCGTGCGAGACAAGGCTGCCGTCATCGAAAGCTTTTCGCGGGCCAGGGCAGCCGGGGCGCACATCGTTAAACCCCCGAGGACAACCTGGCGCGGGACGCCTCTGCATGAATTGTGGTTGCGCGACCCGACCGGATACGGCATCGAGGTGTATGCCCGACTAAACTTGGAAGAGCTCAGTGCGATGCCTCTGGACATGGAGCCGACCTATTTGGTACCAGCCGAGCCCACCTGATCCCCTCGGCTGCTCACAGGCGTCGGATGCAGACAGCTACAGCGCGTGGCGTGATTGGTCAGTTCTTCCGAAATGCCTTGCATCGCGAATGTCCGGAGCAGTGTTGTTGCTGATCCCGTGCCATTGACTACAAGAGAGGAAGCTGGCTGCCTACCGTCAGAGTAGCGACCGAGGCAGAACATCGACAAACGAGGCGCATCCGAAGCGTCTCGGAGCTTTCGCGATGTCCTCCTCTCTTGAATTGAGGAAAAGCCACCTGCTTGCCTCTTTACCAGACGCCGAGTAGGAGCGTTGGTGATCGCAGCTTGAACAGGTAGGGATGCCGTTGGGTCAGGTGCTGTACGAGCCAGGCTGCACATCCCGAGGCCATGGCAAGGGTCGGCTACCGCACAGACCGTATTCACCGCAATGCATACCCTCAGTTGCCGCTACCCCACTTCCGGACATCCATATGCGGCACTCTAAAGCCAGCTATCAACAGGCGTCGGGGCAGCATATGGGCCCGATGACCAGAGCTCCAATGGCCTGGCTTGCAACATGAAATACAAAGACTACTACGCCACCTTGGACGTGCCACGCGACGCCACGCTGGAGCAGGTCAAGAAGGCCTACCGCAAACTGGCCCGCAAGTACCATCCTGATGTTTCCAAGGATGCCGATGCAGAGGCGAAATTCAAGGAGCTTGCAGAAGCCTACGTGACCCTCAAGGATCCGGAAAAACGCAGTGCTTACGACAACATCGGCAAGCACGTCCCCGGCGAGGAATTCCAGCCGCCGCCCGCCTGGGAACGTCCTGCTGGCGGCAACGGCCCCACATTCGCGGACATGAACCTGGCCGACCTGCTGGCGGCCATGGGGCACGGGCGGGCGGGCCGCCAGAGTGATCGCGGCCCGGTGCCGGGCCGCGATTTCGACACCACGGCCCGCATCAGCCTGGAGCAGGCGCACCAGGGAGCCAAGCTCACCCTGGAGCTTGACGACGGTGGTGCCGGGCGTGCGCTGGAAGTGACAATACCAGCGGGCGTGCGCGATGGCCAGAAGCTGCGCCTGCGTGGGCAAGGTGGCAAAGGGCACCAGGGCGGCGCCAACGGGGACATCTACCTGCACATTGCCCTGGCGCCGCATCCGCTGTTCCAGGTACGGCAGCACGACCTGTATTTCAAACTGGCGCTCAGCCCCTGGGAAGCCGCGCTGGGTGCCGAGGTAGAGATTCCCACCCTCGGCGTCCCCGTGCTGCTGACGGTGCCGGCTGGCACCCGCTACGCCCGCAAACTCAGGGTGCGCGGGCAAGGCCTTGCAGATGGCAATGGAGGACGCGGGGATTTCTACGCCGTGGTTCACATCGAGATCCCGAAAACGCTTACTGCGCGCGAGCAAGAGCTGTTTGGTGAGCTTGCCAGTGCATCGGATTTCAACCCACGTCAAACAACCTCACGGAAGCATCCAAATGACCACACAACAACATGACTGGCATTGGCTGGACCACCGGGGCACAGTGAGCCTGTCCGATCTCTCACGGGCCAGCGGACTGACCGCGCAGGAGCTTGAAGAACTGGTTGAGTATGGAGCGATTGCACCAATGGCCCCGGAGCAAGCGGAGCAGCACTTCAGCGCGGAGTGTGTTGTCCCTCTGCGCGCGGCGGTCAGGCTGCGTGTCGCCTACGACCTGGACATGTTCACGGTGGTGCTGCTCATGGATGGGCTGCGGCGCATCGAGGTACTGACCCAGCGCATCACCGTACTGGAAAGTATGGTGCCGCACGCAGGAAGCGCAATGCCCATGGCCGTGCAAGAGTTCATCGACATCTCTTCAGGGCACGCGCGGTCCTGACGGCACTGCCATATCCGCTCTGTGTGATGCGATCAGAGAAGCTTTTCGAACCCTCCCAGCTACGCGATTTCGCCCCCCACCTGCAGGAAATGAGGAGCTCAACGCATGTTGACACGTAGACAATTCACCGCGTCAGCGCGCGCCATCGTTGCCAGCCCACTGATGCTCGCAGGCTGCTCACCGGCCGCGGACTCGGACAACTACAGCACTGTCGCGGCTTCCATCCGGCAGGAGCCGCCTGCGTCGGAACTTAACGGCCCTATGGCTGTCCAGCGCGAACTGGTCCGCTACGCCACGCTGGCGCCATCCAGCCACAATACCCAATGCTGGAAATTCAGGATGGAGGACAAGGCCATCACGATCTTGCCGGACCTGTCTCGGCGATGCCCTGCAGTAGACCCTGACGACCACCATCTTTTCGTTTCTCTGGGGTGCGCCGCCGAGAACCTGGGCCATGCAGCGCTAGCGCATGGGTTCGGTGCCAGGATGACTTTCGACACCGTAGCGGACAGCATACGAACCGAGTTGATCCCCGTCGACGCCACGCGATCATCCCTGTTCGATGCCATTTCAATGCGGCAGTGCACACGAGGTGATTTCGATGGAAAGCCGTTGAGCACTCTGGAACTCAGTATCTTGGAACGGGCGGGCTCGTCGGATCGTGTCAGCCTGTTGCTCGTCACAGAACGTTCCGGAATGGAGCGGGTGCGTGACTTCGTGGTTCAAGGAAACAACGCGCAAATGGTAGACCAGGAATTCCTGGGGGAACTCAGGTCCTGGATCCGGTTCAGCTCGGACGACGCCCATCGCACCCGAGACGGGTTGTTCAGCCTCTGCTCCGGGAACCCCACCATGCCTGCCTGGATCGGGCGCCAGGCGTTTGACTGGCTCATCAGCGCCAAGAGTGAAAATGACAAGAACTCTCTGCAGATACGCAACTCTGCCGGCATCGCAGTGTTCATCGGGCACGCTGCGGACAAAGCACACTGGATCGAAGTGGGTCGTTGTTACGAGCGTTTTGCCTTGCAGGCCACCGCGTTGGGTGTTCGCAATGCGTTCTTGAACCAGCCTGTCGAGGTCGCTTCGCTCAGGTCACAGTTTGCTGCAGCCATGGGCATCGAGGGGCGCCCCGACCTCATAGTGCGCTTCGGCAGAGGGCCGACGTTACCACCATCACTACGGCGTGAGGTCGGTGCGGTGCTGATCTGACAGCGAATCGATCTATCTGGAAAGAGCCCGTCAGGCTTTTCAGAATAATCAGGGACATAGTCAGGTGGGCTTCACCATGTACCCCATCCACAGCCAACAGGTTAGGGAGCAGACCACTAGCAGGACCGTGGCTGCCAGCGTGATGACAATGCCGGTGTGCAGAAAGTCGCGGGCTTCAAAGGTACCGGCGCCATAGGCGATCATGTTTTGCGGCGCGTTGACCGGAAGGATGAAGCCAAAGCTCACCACGAACTGCATCAGCATGCTCATGCCGACCACATTGATGCCCAGAGTCTTTATCGCCAGGAGCACGCTCAGGATGATGGGAATCATCGTGGATGCCAGCGCCGTAGCGCTAGCTAGCGAACACCAGGTGGATCACGATCAGGAACAGCGACAGCAGCATCAGAATGGCAAACGCGCTGGCCTGTTGCAAGCCCAGGTTCTGCACGATGAGGTTAGGCAGCCACCTGGCCAAGACGTTTCAACTTGGCGATCCATTGCGCTGTGTCTGCGGGCTTGAGGTCACCGCACATGCCGATCAGGGTTTCATGGACCGGCGAGATGCCGCACAAGCCCAGGATGTTGCGCTCCAGCGACTTGATGCTGTGGGCCCGGAAGTACCAGCGGTAGACGATGGCAGGCATACCCATCGTGGCCACCACTCGTGCCGAGCGGCCCGTCAGGCCCTTCTTGCCGAAGGTGTTGCCACCGGCCTCCCGCGTGAACGCAAAGCCGGGCCGGGCCACCTGCTCCAGAAGGCCTTTGAGCAACGCCGGCATGTCGCCCAGCCACAGGGGAAAGAACAGCACGATGTGTTCCGCCCAGCGGATGTCGTCCTGCGCCTGCTGCAGTGCTGGTGGGAGCTTGCCGGCCTCCCATTCCTTCTGGCTGCGCAGCAGCGGAAAGTCGAGCCCGGCCACATCGACCTGGCGTATGGCGTGACCCGCATCGCCCGCGCCGGCCGCGTAGGCCCGCGCCAACGCATGGCACAGGTGGGGCTCGCGCGCGTCGGGGTGGCCCTGAATCAGGAGAATCCGCTTGTTGGTCATGCTCGAATTCCTGGTTAGTAAAGGCTGGGTGCGTTGACGGCGGGTTCGCTCACGCCTCGATGATCACCTTCAGCCCCTTGGTCTCTGCAGCCCGGCCGAAGGTGTCGTAGGCCTGCAGGATGTCCGCGAGCTTGAAGCGGTGGGTTATGAGCTGCTTCACTCTGGGCTCCAGCAACCGGTCAAGATGGCGAATGCTCACGGCGTTGTGCGCCAGGAAACCACTCCCACCCGATCGGCCGTCTGAGAGAAGTGGTAGATCGTTTCGTTGAGGTGGCGGGCGACTTCGGAGATGTCCGCTTCGTCCCACTGCAGGCCAGTGTTGCCCTGCCATCGGCGCACGTGCATCTTGAGGCTATTCCAGTCCTTGGCTTGCCTGTCGTCGCGCCAGTGCACCTGCGTTGTGTGGCAGCTAATGCAGTGGGTGGTGTATAGCAACTGCCCTCGCGTTGCGACGGGTGCCGCCTGAGAATGCGCCAAGAAACTGACACCTGCCAGGGCTATGACGATCAGTAGCGATTTCGAAGAAATCATGATGAATTCCCTTAGGAGTATCGGGCCTAGCGGCTCAGTTGCTCCTCGTTGCCTTCAATAAGCGCACTTGCGCATTGGGGCGCTGTAGCACGCAGCCATATCGATCAGCTAAGCGATATCAGGTGTTTGCGTGACAGACTCTGCCGGGCAGAGTCGTAACATGGCCTTGCATCCGGCGCTGCAGGAATAGTCCAGCCCCGCTCAATTTTCACAGACTGGATCATCGAGTTCGGCGCGTCGCTCCCCGTTTACGCGTGAGTGGCGGCTGTTCAAGGGTGACTGCATATCGGAATATCACCGCAAGCAAGGTCCCTGTCCGTTCGGTACCGAACGGACGCGGAAACCGCGATTTGAACTATGCCAAGTATTCGCAAAATCTCCCCGTCTTCCCTTGTGCGCCTAAACAATAGCTTGTGATGCATCACTGCTTCAGTGAGCGCATCCCTTGTAGCCACCATTGCTGAGTCTGCCAGTGACGCGAAATCCAAGCGCGTTGCTATTCCGTACCGACCGAAGCAATGCGATCTACGCCACGATCGACACAGCAGGGAGGCTGCGGTGGCTCGCAATATGATTGCTTACCACCCTCAGACATCCTAGATGGGATCGACTCGGTATCAGAAATTGAAGTCGGGCAGCAGCGCATGGGCTCTCATTGCAAATGCTCTCTATCGCTGCAGATGAAGTAGCCGACCACGTCCTACGTGTAAATTTTCAGATGGAGTCCATAGTTGTACTTGCATCTGATTTCAATGGTTTTCCACAGCGTGCCATGACTCAGTTATGGGAGATTTGGAAGTCTATTTGCTGAGCATCGTCGAGACCATCGGCTTCGAGTACATATTCGCAACCGACAGGTTGACAAGGGAATCAGCAATGCCTATCTCTCCCCCAGACAGTAAGCGCCACACTGTCAAGACCTTACCAACACGCCACCACAAGCCGGTTGTACCCAGTTCCGCCGAAGCCAAACTCAATCGCTTGCTCGCAGCGTTGCCTGACGCCGAAATGAAGCGCTGGCTGCCGGTGCTTGAGCTCGTCGACCTACCGCTTGGTTTGGTTCTCTACGAGGCGGGAAAGTCCGAGAGCCATGTTTACTTCCCGACCTCAGCCATTGTGTCATTGCTCTATGTGATGAAGAACGGAGACTCGGCGGAGATTGCTGTTGTGGGCAACGAGGGCATCGTAGGCTTTTCGCTCTTCATGGGCGGGAATTCCACACCCAGCCGCGCAGTGGTGCAAAGCGCCGGCAAAGGGTTCCGGATGACTGCGCAATTGATCAAAGACGAGTTCGACAAGTCCTTGCCCGTGATGCATCTGCTGCTTCGCTACACGCAAGCGCTGATCTCGCAGATGGCACAGACTGCAGTGTGCAACCGGCATCACTCACTGGGCGAGCAGTTGTGCCGCTGGTTGCTGCTCAGTCTAGATCGCCTGCCCGGCAACGAACTTGTGATGACCCAGGAGCTGATCGCCAACATGCTGGGCGTGCGCCGCGAGGGCGTCACGGAAAGTGCACTCAAACTACAAACGGCGGGTTTGATCAAGTACGCTCGTGGCCGCATCACCGTGCTTGACCGTTTGGGCTTGGAGGAGCGCTCTTGCGAGTGCTACGAGGTTGTAAAGAGGGAATATGACCGGCTGCTGCCGGCACAGATCGCGAGCTAGCTACGTCCCTGTCCTGCCACCACACGGCCGCGCTGTCGAGAAACGTAGTCTGCTCTAGGGACAAGGGTGGCAAATGTGTTGCTACGTAACACCCATGTCAGTGCGTCACCGCACGGACATCGGTAGCCGGTGATAGCAAGCTCATGGAGGCGTTCGCCACAGGATCTCTCCATGACAACAACAGACTTGACTATCTCAGACCAGATTCTCGATCGGAGGAATGCACTTTTGCAAGAAAGGTGTGAGCCGCGATTGCGGTCGGTAGTGGGCTGCGATGGTGTATTGATTAGCACCATCGTCTGCGCATCTGGCGCGACACTGGGCGCGTTTGACCATCAACGCACCATTGACCTTCTCGAGGAGGCTGTGCTCAGCAACATGCTCTTGCGCAGGCAACTCGCGGAGTTGCAAGCTGCCCAGGTGATGCTGCAGCGCCAAAACGATCTGCGCGAGGAGTTCACCTCCGTAGCCGTGCACGAACTCCGGACGCCTCTACAGACCCTTTATCTCCAAACTCAGATGAGGCTTCGTGTGCCGCGAAGTGACATTCTCAGCGTGGATCGCAACGCAGCCATGATGCAGCGTGACGAGAGGATGATCAAGAACATGGTGCGCCTGATTGATGACATAAGAGACGCCGCACGCATGGAACATGGCGCGATGTCCATTTTGACCCGACCGATGGACTTGGCTCACTTGGTCAGCCGCGTGGCGGTGGGATTCGAGGCCCAAGCCGCAGCTGCAGGCTGCGAACTATCCTATGCAACGCCTGACACCGTTGCAGGAATTTGGGACGAATTTCGCTTGGAGCAGGTGCTCGGCAATCTGCTAACCAACGCTATTCGGTA
>NZ_JAUZDX010000010.1 GCF_030704685.1 Acidovorax sp. A1169 | reverse complement strand
CGACACCAGGCTGGCGCTGGACCTGAACGGCAACGCCGGCCAGGCGGCCAAGCTGCTCGGTGCCCTGGGTGGCCCTGCCCTGCTGGCCAACAAGGGTGTGGTGGGCGAGGTGATCCGGCTCCTGGATGCCGGGGCCACCAGCCAGACCATTGCGGGGCTGGGGCTGCAGCTGCTGGGGGTGAGCACCCCCACGCAGATTGCGCAGACGCTGTGGACGAATGTGGTGGGCCGTGCGGGCACGCAGGCCGAACTCAAGCCGCTGCTGGACCTGATGGCGGGTGGGGTGTCGGGCAGTGAGCTGACGGTGATGGCGGCGAATCTGGAGATGAATGCCGTGCGGATTGATCTGGTGGGGCTGGCGGCCAAGGGGATTGAATTCGCCTGACGCCAGCCTGGCTTGCATCAAAGGCAGGGCCCTGCCCTGCCCCAGCCACCCCCGGGCTGGCCGGCCGGTAAAGGCCTGCAAATACCCTTACAGCAAAGTTGCAATATGATGCAAATCGTGGGCACTGCAGCGATGGCGCTGCAGGTGCCGGGAGCGCAGCTTTTAAGGCCATGACGGCCCGCTCGAGATCCGCGCGACCTCAATCGAATGCATTGCCACCATGAAGTGCTTCCCTATGAAAGTGGCAAACGCGCATGAGCACCGACTGGATTCCCTGTGAACTGACCACTGCCGGCCAGCGCAGCCTCGTTCGATGGATCCACCCGGGCACCAAGCCACTGTTCACGGAACCCTTCTTTCACCAGACCATCGATGCGCTGGTCCAGGCAAACGCCGTGCAGAAGCTCACGCCCCTGGAGGAGCTGGCAGGGATAGCACCGGCCAAGGCACCGGCGGGCTTCATCTTCCATGTGTCGCGCTGCGGGTCCACCCTGGTGAGCCGCAGCCTGGCCGGCATACCCTGCCACCGCGTGATATCGGAGCCTGCGCCCGTGAACCAGTGGCTGTTGGCGCACGGCCTGGACCCGCAGGCAAAGTGGCCGCAACTCAAGGGGCTGGTACACGCCCTGTGCGGCACGGCTGCCGGTGTGGACTGCTTCATCAAATTCACCAGTTGGAACCTGTTGCACCTGCCGCACCTGCTGGCGCTCTTTCCCGACACCCCCTGGGTCTTCGTCTACCGGGATCCGGTCGACGTGTTGCAATCCCTGGTGGCGCGGCCACCGCGCTGGGCGGCCCACCCGCAACTGGCCCCTGCCCTGGGCGGCCACCAGGCCGATGGCCCTCAAGCGCTGGCGCAGGTTCTGCAGCGCCTGTTTGCCGCCCCGCTGCCGCATTGGAGCGGGCGGGCACGGCCGATCAACTATGCCCAGCTACCGGCCGCCATGGCGGACATTGCCGAGCACTTCGGTCTGGACCTCAACCCTGAGGAGCAGGCGAGCATGGTGCACGTGGCGCAATACGATGCCAAGCAGGCCGGCGAAATCCCCTTTCGCCCGCGTGAGCGCGCCCCTGTTTCGGATGCCATGGGCAGCGCCATGGCGCCACTGAACCTGCTGTGGGATCAATGGGAGGCGATGCGCGCCTCATCGGAGACACTGCATGCACACTGAAGCCATGGCCAACCGCACACCGCCATCACCGCAGGCGCGCGACCAGCGCCTGCTGGAGCTGATCGAGGCGGGCAAGATCGCCGCGCCAGACAACGAAGTGCTGGCAGACATCTACCGGCGCCGGGGCGACCTGGCCTCTGCGGCGGCGGAGTACCGGCGCCTGCATGCCAAAAAGGCCGGGGCACCTCGCATCGACCTGCTGAATGCCATTTTCAATGGCGGCCATGCACCGGCACGCCTGCCGCAATCGGATTTTGCGCCTGCCCCGTTCGTGCAGTTCGATGGCTTCTTCGGCCATGCGCTGAACCAGCACCTGCTCGACTACGCGATCTCCCGCCAGGGCATCTTCAGGCCGACGGAGCTGCAGGCGGCAGACCAGTACGAAAAGCAGCGCAGCACGCTGGTCACCTACGACGTGGGCGCCCCGGGGGAGGCGATGCGGGCCGCGGTCCGCGAGCGCCTGCCGCTGCTGTGCGAGCGCCTGGGCATGCCCGTGTTCGACATTGATTTCATCCAACTCAAGATCGCGGCGTACGCGGCCGGCGACTTCTTCAAGGCCCACCAGGACAACGGGCTCAGCCATACGGGGCGGCGGATCAGTTTCGTCTACTACTTCCACCGCGAGCCCAAGCCCTACCGGGGTGGCGACCTGCTGCTGTACGACAGCCGCTTCGACCCGCGCGCCTATGTGCGCAGCCTGTTCACACGCATCGTTCCGCAGAACGACAGCATCGTGTTCTTCCCCAGCGAGTATTTCCACGAAGTGCTGACCGTGGAAACCGCCACGCAGGACTTCAGCGCCAGCCGTTTCACCATGGCTGGCCATATCGGTTGACAGTGCACGACCGCCGCTTTCACCTCTATCCCTGCAAGCCGTCGGTACCGTTCACGGTGCCATCGCTGCAGCCATCCCTTTTTCTGACAACAAGGCACCGCCATGTCCACAACCCTCGCCACCCGTGAAGTCATCGCCATCGATGCCGGTATCGCCGACTGGGAGACGCTGGTTGCCAGCCTGGACCCCGCAATGCCGATCATCCTGCTGCCCGCAGGCGGCAATGGCCTGGAAGCCCTGGCGCTGGCGCTGGCCGACTACGGCACGCTGGACGCGCTGCACTTGGTCACCCACGGCTCCGAAGGGCAACTGCACCTGGGCGAGTTGCGCCTGAACACCGCCAATCTGAGTGAGCAGTCCGGCGCGCTCGCACAGATCGCCAGCCACCTCGCACCGGGCGCCGACGTGCTGCTGTATGGCTGCTCGGTGGCCCAGGGCGAAGGTGGGCAGGCATTCGTCAATAGCCTGTCCGGCGCACTCAATGGTGCCGACATCGCCGCATCCACCGACCGCACCGGCGCGCTGGCGCTGGGCGGCGACTGGGACCTGGAGTATTGGGCCGGGCAGATCGAGACGATGCTGCCGTTCGATGCGCAGGACATCGTGGAGTACAGTGCTGCGTTTGCGGTGGATGACACCTTTCTTGACAGCACCCCACCTACGGTGTCTTCGATCAACCGCGTCTCCACCGCGACCACCAACGCTACCAGCGTCAATTTCACCGTCAAGTTCTCCGAAAGCGTCAGCGGGGTCGATATTTCAGACTTCTCCCTGACCAAAGGCAATACTGCCAACGGCACTATCTCCAGCGTGACGGGGAGCGGAGACACCTACACCGTGACGGTGAACAGCATCTCCGGTGATGGCACGGTGCGCTTGGACCTCAAGAGTTCAGGGACCGGCATCAGGGACACGTCCAGCAACGCCATCCCCGGCGGCTACACCTCGGGCCAGCTGTACACCATCGACAACACGGCGCCTGCGGTCGCGTCGGTCAACTCCAGCACCGCCAACGGCACCTACAAGGCGGGCGACTCCGTCAGCATTCGGGTCATCTTCAGCGAAACAGTGATTGTCACGGGTACCCCGCAACTGACGCTGGAAACCGGCGCCACCGACCAGGTGGTGAACTATGCCAGTGGCAGCGGCACCAGCACCCTGACTTTCACGTACACCGTACAGGCCGGCGACACCACGGCAGACCTGGACTACGTGGGAACGACGGCATTGGCATTGAACGGCGGCTCCATCAAGGATGCGGTAGGCAATGCCAGCACGCTTACGCTGGCGGCGCCCGGCGCGGCCAACTCGCTCGGTAACAACAAAGCCATCGTGATCGACGGCGTGTCCCCCCAGGTCACCAGCGTCAACTCCAGCACCGCCAACGGCACCTACAAGGTGGGCGACACCGTCAGCCTGCAGGTCAACTTCAGCGAAGCCGTCACCGTCACGGGCACGCCCCAGCTCACGCTGGAAACCGGCGCCACCGACCAGGTGGTGAACTACGCCAGCGGCAGCGGCACCAGTGCACTGACCTTCACCTACACCGTGCAGGACGGCGACACCACGGCAGACCTGGACTACCTGGGCACGACGGCATTGGCCTTGAACGGCGGCACCATCAAGGACGCAGCGGGCAACGCCGGCACGCTTACGCTGGCGACGCCAGGCGCCGCCAACTCGCTGGGCAACAACAAGGCCATCGCGATAGACACCACCGCGCCGACCGTCGCGTCGGTCAACTCCAGCAACCTCAACGGCACCTACAAGGTGGGCGACACCGTCAGTTTGCAGGTCAACTTCAGCGAAGCCGTCACCGTCACGGGCGCGCCCCAGCTCACGCTGGAAACCGGCACCACCGACCGTGCCGTGAAATACGCCAGCGGCAGCGGCACCAGTGCCCTGACCTTCACCTACACCGTGCAGGCGGGGGACACCACAGCAGACCTGGACTACCTGGGCACGGCGGCGCTGGCACTGAATGGCGGCACCATCAAGGATGCGGCGGGCAACGCCAGCACGCTGACACTGCCCGCCCCCGGTGCGGCCAACTCGCTGGGCAACAACAAGGGCCTGGCCATAGACGGCGTGGCACCGGTGCTGTCCTCCAGCACGCCGCTGGACAATGCCACCGGCGTCAGCACCACCGCCAACCTCATGCTGAGCTTCTCCGAAAACGTGGTGGCAGGAGAAGGCTTCGTGCAGCTCAAGAACGGCGCCGGCACACTGATCGAGCAGTTCGATGTCGCCTCTGGCGAGGGCAGCCTGAACGGCAGCCTGAGCATCACCGGCGCTGCGGTCACCATCAATCCCCATGCCGACCTGGCCTACGGCACCGGCTACTACCTGCAGGTGGGCGGCCTGGCATTCCGGGACGGCGCAGGCAACGCCTTTGCCGGCATCTCCGATGCCGAAGGCCTGAACTTCACCACGGTAGCCGCCCCGGCCCCTGCGCCCGACCCAGACCCCGCGCCACCTGCGCCACCACCTGCGCCAGCACCGACCGTGGTGGACGGAACCCCCGTACAGACCAGCACCGTGCAGAACGCGGATGGCTCGACCACGACCACGCAGAGCATCGCACCGGTCAGCAGCGGCCGGCCCGAGAATGCAGGCACGCCCAACCCGCAGTTGGCCGACATACCGCTGGCCACCAGCAATGGTGAGACCCTGCTGCAGATAGGCTTGCCTACGGGGGTTGGCGCCACATCGCAAGGCTCCGAGCCGGCCACCAGCCCGGCGGCGCTGCGCCTGCAGCTCGTCACCGCCGCAGGGGCCGCTGGAGCGGGCGGGCCCGTGGACGCCATCGACAACTACCTGGCCACCGTTCCCAGTGCGGGCCAGGTAGTCGTGCGCACCATCACCCTGGCGACCACCCCGGGCATCGCACCCGGCCAGCCCATCGCCATTACCGGTGCCGACGGCAGGGGCGAGGGCAGCACCGCGCACCCTGACCGACAGGAAGCCCTGGTGATTGACGCGCGCAGCCTGCCGCCGGGCTCCGTGGTCCAGCTGGACAAGGTGGAGTTCGCGCTCATCATCGGAGCCGTCAGGGTCATCGGCGGCACGGGCCAGAACATCGCCAGCGGCGATGGATCGGCCCAGTGGATCGTGCTCGGCCCCGATGACGACATCATCCGTGGCGGCGGCGGCAACGATGTCGTGGGCAGCGAAGGCGGCGATGACCAGGTCTATGGCGATGCCGGTGACGACATTGTCTTCGGCGGCGCGGGCAATGACCTGCTCTCGGGTGGAACCGGCAGTGACCGCCTGAACGGGGGCACGGGCTTTGACGTGGCTGTGCAGGAGGGGGCGCGCACCGACTACACCGTTACCCTGGAAGGCGCAGGCATCAAGCTCACGCACACCGCCACCGGTGTCTCCGACTGGCTGGTGGATGTCGAGCAGGTGCGGTTTGCGACGGGGCCGAGCCTGACGGTGGCGCACAGCGCAGCCGAAGAAGCCGGGGCCTACCTGTTCCAGAAGTGGCTGGGCCGCGATCTGAACCAGGGCGAGGGAGCGATCATCCAGACGCTGACGGGCAAGACGGCGCTGGAAGTGGCCACGCTGTTCGCGCAGGTCTTCCCCGAGCAGAGTGCGGGCAGGACGCCCGCCCAACTGCTGGAAGGCATGGCGGGAGCGGTGCGCGTGGATGCGGTTCGGGATGTGACCGTGACCGGTGATGCGGGCAACAACACCATCACCCCCACACTGGGCCTGGCGCGGTATGTGGATGGGGGTGCAGGCATCGACACCGTGGTCATCCCGGCCACCCTGGGCCAGACCTATGTGCAGTCCCAGAACAATGGCACTTTCACCTTGCAGCGCCTGACCGATGGGGCGATGCTGGATGTGACGCGGGTGGAGCGGGTCACGTTCAATGACACCAGGCTGGCGCTGGACCTGAACGGCCATGCGGGTGAAGCGGCCAAGCTGCTCGGTGCCCTGGGGGGGCCGGCCCTGCTCACCAACAAGGGAGTCGTCGGCGAGGTGATCCGGCTGCTGGATGCGGGGGCCACCAGCCAGACCATCGCGGGGCTGGGGCTGCAACTTCTGGGGGTGAATACGCCCACGCAGATTGCGCAGACGCTGTGGACCAATGTGGTGGGCCGGGCGGGCACGCAGGCCGAGCTCAAGCCGCTGCTGGACCTGATGGCGGGTGGGGTGTCGGGCAGTGAGCTGACGGTGATGGCGGCGAATCTGGAGATGAATGCCGTGCGGATTGATCTGGTGGGCCTGACGGCCAAGGGGATCGAGTTCGCCTGAGCTTCAGATGGTGCCCGCCAGGGTGAGCCACTGGCGCACCTGGCCCGGGTGCGGGCTGCATTGCGCGCGCCCGAACCAGGGGCCCCAGCCGTGCAGGATCTTGCGCGAGAACCAGCCGCCCTCGGTGCTGTAGACCTTGATCGTCGCGGCCAGGGTGCCCGTCTTGCGGTCCAGGTAGTCCACCTGCTTCACACTGATGGGAACCAGCCGGCCCTGCACCGTGCCGTGCCCTTTGTGCACTTCACGCAGATCGCGCGGGTGGCCCACCTTGAAGTGGACCTGGACCGCATTCTCCGGCCGGCACAGCGCTTCGAGCTGCCGGGCCCCGGCGATCTCGTCGACCATGGGGGCCACGAACAGCAGGGGCGTGGCCACGAGCCACAGCGCCACCCGCCACCCGATGGCCACGGGGATGAGCCTGACCAGCTTGAACACCAACGCCGACGCAACCGCTCCCCAGAACAGGACGACCAGCAAAAACAGAAGGGCGGACATGGGCGCAGCAAGGGGAGGAAGGGCTGGACGAATCTACCACCAGCCCCCAGGGCTTCACCGCCCTTCTGTCACCCCACCCTGCCCGGCCGGCGGTGGGGCGATCAGATGTCCATCGCGGGCCGGTGCTCCTCGGGCGGCACAAACTTCCACTGCCCCACCAGCAGCGAGAACACGAAGGCCCCGGCCGCAAACAGCCCCAGCACGGCCAGCGCCATGCCCCAGTCGCCGCCCAGGGCCCCGAAGGCGCTGGCGCGCACGGCCTTGATGGACCAGGTGAAGGGCAGCCAGGGGCTGATGTCGCGGTAGAAGGCGCTGGTCAGCTCCACCGGCAGCACGCCGCCGGCAGACGACAGCTGCAGCACCATGAGGATCAGCGCAATGGCCTTGCCCACGTCGCCGAAGCCGCGCACCAGCGCCAGGATGACGAGCATGAAGGTCAGCGAGGTGACCACCATCGACAGCGCCAGGCCCGCCATGTTCACGGCCTGCAGGCCCAGCACCAGCCACACCATGAGCAGCACGCAGGCGGCCTGCAGCAGGTTCACGCTCCACAGCACGCCGAGCTTGCCCAGCAGCAGCGACACGCGCGAGTAGCCTGCGGCCTCGTCGGGCAGGCGGCGCAGGTGGAAGATGAAGGCCGTCATCACCGCGCCCAGCCACAGCGCGATGGGAATGAAGTTGGGCGCCAGGCCCATGCCGTTGTTCTTGACCGGCGCGTCGATCTCGATCTGCGGCTGGACCGAGATCGCCAGGCCGCTGGCCGTGCCCTCCATGCCGGGGCTGCCGGTGGGCAACGCGGCCTCCAGCGTGTCGAGCCCCAGCACCAGTTGCGAAGAGCCATCCTTCACCTTCAGCAAGCCCGTGCGCAGCTCGCTGGCGGCGCCCGCCAGCGCCTTGCTGCCGTCCACCAACTGATCCACCTTGGCGTCGGCCGGCACCTTGGCAGCCAGTGTCGATGCGCCGGCCGAATAGTCGGCAAAGCCGTCCGCCATCTGGGCCACGCCTTGCGACAGGGCCTGCGCGCCCTCGGCCAGCTTGGCCTCGCCCTGGCCGGCCTGCTGCAGGCCGCCACGCAATTGGGTGGCGCCATCGGCCAACTGAGCGGCGGCGCCCGAGACCTTGTCGCCCACGAAGAGGATGGACTTGGACTCGTCGCGCAACTGCCCTGCCCCATCGGCCAGGCGCTGCGCACCGTCTTCCAGCTGCGGCAGGGCCTGCTTGAACTCTCCATGCCCGCTGGCCAGTTGCGCGGCACCGGTCTTGAGGGTCTGCAGGTCGGCAGGCTCGGGCTTCTTCGCGTCGAGCGTGCGGGCCCCCGCGCCCAGCTGCTTCATGCCATCGCCCAGTTGCGCCACGCCGGTGGAGAGGTCGGTTGCGCCCTTGGCCAACTGGGCCGAGCCGCCCTCGGCCTTGCCCGTGCCACTGTGCAGCGCCGCCGCCCCTTCGCGCAGGCGGGCCACGCCCTCGTGCAGCCGCTGCAGGCTGTCGGCCGCCGAAGAGCTGGCGCCCAGCACCACCTCCCAGCGCTTTTCGTTGAGCGACTCGTTGACCTGGTGGCCCAGCTCTTCGGCAAAACGCTTGGCAAAGCCGGCGCCCGCGTAGTTGTTGCCCTCGGAGGCAAACACCACCAGCTTGCCCGCCCCCGGCGAGCCAGCCGCCATGGCCCCGGCGCTGAAATCGGCCGGGATGACCAGCGCAAACAAACTCTTGCCCTGGCGCACGGCGCGCCGCGCCGCATCGGGGTCGCCCTCTTCGTAGAAGCCGAACTGCTGCTTGTCCTTCAAGGTCTGCGCCAGGTCCATGCCCAGGTTCACCGCCTGGCCGTTGGCCATGGCACCGCGGTCCAGGTTGACGATGGCGGCCGGCAGGTTGCCGGTGTGGCTGATGGGGTCCCACACCGATTCGAGGTAGATGAAGGCGTAGAACGCCGGTATCACCACCACGCCCAGCAGCGACCAGCGCAGCTTGGGAAAGCTGCGAAACAATCGCGCCTCAAGCATCGAGACGCGCAATGCGTTGCTGAACAGGCGCATGGGCAGCGGGTCGGCTTTGTTGTGTTGTGTTTTGCAAGGCAAGGGGAACCCGGCCCTTGCGGCGCGGCGCCGCAAGCCTGGTGGCATCTTGCCTTTTTATGCCCGCAGTGTGCCTTGAACCGCGCGGGTTCGCAGGCACTGCGCGCCCGGCGGCAGCGCGTAAATGTGTAAAGATTTATGTAGCCAGCGGCCCTGCGGCCAGGCGCGCCCGGGTAGCGCTCACTTGGTGGGGGATGGGGCGCCCGGGCCACCGGGGGCACGGATCTTTTGCAGCTGCTTGCCAAACCACTGGGCGCTGGGCTGAACCGCACCGTTGCAACGGACCTCGTAGGCCCGGCCCGAGGCGCTGCTCGACGAGGCGGCCAGCTCGATGAATTTTTCTGCGCTGGGCAGCGTGCTTCGCTTTTCGATGTATTCCAGCTTGCGCAGCAGGTGGGTCCTGGCCTCCGCGGCGCCGTGCCATGAGCCGTTGCGCTGGAACTCGCAGTTGGAGGCCTGGAGCGCTGCCAGCAAGGCATCAATCTCGCCACGCACCGGCGCGGACGCAGGCGCCGCAAGCGAGATGCCTGCAGCAAGGCTGAACCAGAGAACGATCAAGGTACGCAGCATAGGTATTACCATGGACGAAGAAGATAGCCCAGGGCCCCAGCGCCTCAGCACTCGTAGGGCTCGATCCTGAACACCCGCGGCGAGCCCGGCTGACTGCAGCCCTTGACGCACTGGTATACGGGCCAGCGGGGGTCATCACAGACCTTTTTGCGGCCAGGCACCCGGCGGTACGTGGCGCCGGCCAGCACCGTGCTGCCATCGGCGCGGCAGGCAAAGCCGGAGACAAGGTCTGGCGCCAACTGGCACTGGCTGTCGAAGGCAAGCATGCCCGGCGGCGCGGCCTGGGCCCCACCGTGCGGCAGCTTCGCGGGCCGCAGGCTGTTCACCCCGATCATCAGCTTGCCGTATTCACAATCCCCATCGGAGACGGTGACTTCGTGGGTACTGGAGCGTCCCGACCAGACTTCGGAGCAGGCGGCATGCCCTGCCCCGCTCAGCAGCAAGGCAGCCGCCACGACCAGGTACGCGCGCAGTGCCCGCATGGGCGGATCAGATCGGCTGGGCGATCAGGTCGTGCCCACGCACGCCCACGATGCGGGCGCGTGTGAACTCGCCCACCTTCATGGTCTTGCTGATCTTCTCGGGCGGCAGTAGCTGCACGGTGCCGTCGATCTCGGGTGCGTCGGCATAGGTGCGGCCCACGCCGCCCTTGCGGCCCAGGCCCGGGGCGGAATCGACCAGCACCTGCATGGTGGCGCCCACGCGGCGCTGCAGGCGGGCGATGGAAACCTCTTCTGCCACGGCCATGAAGCGGGCGCGGCGCTCCTCGCGCACTTCCATGGGCAGCATGCCGGGCAGCTCGTTGGCGGCCGCGCCGTTCACGTCGCTGTAGGCAAAGCAGCCGGCACGGTCGATCTGCGCCTCGCGCACGAAGTCCAGCAGGTGCGCAAACTCTTCTTCCGTCTCGCCAGGGAAGCCGGCGATGAAGGTGCTGCGGATGACCAGCTCGGGGCAGACCTCGCGCCAGCGCTGGATGCGCTCCAGATTGCGCTCGCCGCTGGCCGGGCGCTTCATGCGCTTCAAAACGTCGGGGTGGCTGTGCTGCAGGGGCACGTCCAGGTAGGGCAGTACGCGGCCCGTGGCCATCAGCGGCAGCACGTCGTCCACGCTCGGGTAGGGGTACACGTAGTGCAGGCGCACCCAGGCGCCGTAGGGCTCGGCAATCTCGCCCAGGGCCTGCACCAGTTCGAGCATGCGCGTCTTGACGGGCTTGCCGTCCCAGAAGCCGGTGCGGTACTTCACGTCCACGCCGTAGGCAGAGGTGTCCTGGCTGATCACCAGCAGCTCCTTCACGCCGCCTGCGAACAAGGCCTTGGCCTCGCTCAGCACGTCGCCGATGGGCCGCGACACCAGGTCGCCGCGCATCGAAGGGATGATGCAGAAGGTGCAGCGGTGGTTGCAGCCCTCGCTGATCTTGAGGTAGGCGTAGTGCTTGGGCGTGAGCTTGATGCCCGCAATGCCGAAGTTGCCCGGCACCAGGTCGATGAAGGGGTCGTGCGGCTTGGGCAGGTTCAGGTGAACGGCGTCCATCACCTCCTGCGTGGCATGCGGGCCGGTGACGGCCAGCACGCTGGGGTGCATCTGGCGCACCATGTTGCCCCCGTCCGCGCCTTCGCGCGCGCCCAGGCAGCCGGTGACGATGACCCGACCATTCTCGGCCAGCGCCTCGCCAATCGTATCCAGGCTTTCCTTGACGGCATCGTCGATGAAGCCGCAGGTGTTGACGATGACCAGGTCAGCCCCGTGGAAGGTCTTGGAGGTCTCGTAACCCTCGGCGCTCAACTGCGTCAGGATCAGTTCGGAATCCGTGAGGGCCTTGGGGCAGCCAAGGCTCACAAAGCCGACTTTGGGTGTTTTCGTGGGGGACAGTACTTCGCTCATATCCCCATATTGTCCCAGTTCCGGGGGACAAGGGGTAAAGAGTCGGTTCTACCGTGATGGTGCAAAGGGGTCTTCGCCGTATTTTCGGCCGTGGAATCAACCCGCCCTTCTAACAGTCTGCAGCCCGTATGCAGCCCACTGTGCAGCCTGCGCCCTGCTACCAGACACTTTTGCCCGCCTGCAAGCCGACAGCCCGCACCAGGCTGCTTTCCCACGGCAGCGCGTCCACGACCGTGGAGAGCAGCTCCAGGTTCTTGGTCCAGGGAGAGTCCCATCCCGCCGCGTTCACCAGCATGACATTGGTCCGAGGCAGCCCAAACCGAACCCACCGAAACGGAGTATGGGCGAACAACAGCTGCAACTGCCAGTCCCAACCGATCGATACCACTGGCGACGACAAGCTGACCCACTCGGTGTAGCCGCTGATCACCGTCTCGCGGCCACACTCTCGGATGGCCGGGGGGGCCGACCCTGAAAATTCGGTGTCCACCCCCGATACAAGGTGGTGGATAGGCAGCGAAAGCAGTTCGTCGATCGACAAACGCAATAGCCCATCACAGTAAGGCGGCATCATCTGCATCCCCGGGATTCATGGATCTCATGGACTTCGCAGGCAGCAGCCATTCAAACTGCCTGAAAAACAGCGCCACCGAAGGCGAGCAATGGCATCACCCCAGCAAACCCAACATGGCGGCACGCACCGTGGCCGCTGTCTTGTTGTTGGCTCGCAGTTTGAACACTGCATTTTTCACATGGAAATTCACCGTATTTTCCGATACGTCCAAAAGAGACGAAATATCGGCGGAGGTTTTCCCGTCGGCAGTCCATTTTAGAACTTCGATCTCTCGCGAAGTCAAATTGGAGTCCATCTTTTCTGCCTGCCGTGTCGTAAAAATCCGCGACAGCACCACATGCGATATGTGCGCCAACCACCGCATCTTCATCTCACTGTGTTCAATTTCTCTGGCGGTCAAAGGCTCGCCTGACCTGGCAAGTGTCAGCATTCCACGAACCCCGCCGCCATCAATGCATGCCTTGGCCCAGCCATAGCGCAAGCCGAATGCCCGCGCGTCCTCCCAGAAATCTGGGGTCTGCGCAAACACGGCATCCGTCCACAACAGTGGCGTGTTCTTGCGACAGCCATGGTGCACCGACGGGTCGATCTGGACATAGCCCTGCTGCTCGTAGCGCGCCTGCCACTCGGCAGGGTAGTTGTTGAGCAATATGGTCTGTGGATTGGACAAGGGCGATGGCACACGCAGACCGTAAGCGCAGTAGTCGAATCCCAGAGCGCGTGCAGCGGCTTCGATCAAAGGAAAAACCTCGTGCTCTGACAACGCTTGGTCGAGCACATTCAACAGATCTTCTTGCCAGGTTGACATACGCGACTCCACCTAAAACCGACCATCACCGGGCAACCGCATAGCAGTCCAACCGAAGGCTGCCAGAAGGTGCCGAACTGTGACGTTCAAAAACATTCTGAGGCCAATCGCCGGTCTTGGCGACTAGATTTTTGCACTGCTCCCGGACCAGTCCTACCTACCAATCTTGGTAGTTACCAATCGCTTTTAGTCACTATCTAATGACTAAAAATTGTGAGGGGCAACGAGATGCACATCACGGCCGGCTTTTCTGCTGAACTACGCCAATCGCTCATGAACCGCATGGGGCTCTACCGGCATCGTGTGTTTGTTGAAACGCTGGGCTGGCAAATGCAGTGCCGCGACGCACTCGAGTTTGATCAGTTTGATCGCGAGGACACGCTGTACATCGTCGCGCAGAACGAGAACGGCGATGTGATCGGCACCGCACGCCTGCTGCCAACAACGCGGCCCTATCTGCTGTCGGAGGTCTTTCCCAACCTCTTCAATGGACTTCCCCCCCCAAGATCACCCGAGATCTGGGAGCTGTCTCGGTTCGCCGCAATGGACTTCTCCGGAACGACAGTTGCAGCACTGGACCAGTTTTCCTCCCCCATCACCACATGCCTTCTGCGCGCTGCCAGCCGCTGCGCCATGGAGCAAGGGGCTCGGCGCATGGTGACCGTATCACCGCTGGGGGTAGAGCGGCTATTGCGGCGCATCGGCTTTCAGTCGCATCGACTGGGTCCCCCCACCTTTGTCAATCAGCAGCCGCTTTTTGCCTGCTCCATCAAATGCATGTAGAGCACCCATTCATTGCCGTCCACGTTCCGCCCACCCATACCGCCGCTCAAGCCATGACAAACGCGATCATGCAACCGGGTACTGCCCACTGCGCAACCGTTGACGCAGCCGCAATGCCCATGAATGCGAAGGTGATCGTTCCGCACATTGGGCACCACCGAACACCTGAGCCAGCAGCTGTTGCAGCAGCGCCCTTGCACCGTATGGCTCACCGGGCTCAGCGGATCGGGCAAATCGACCTTGGCCTATGCACTGGAAGAACGCCTGTACGCCAGAGCCCGTTCGGGCGTCATTCCCCACTTTATAGGTATATCAGCCCCTTATGAAGACCCACAGGCTCCGGACCTGGATGAATGCATGACCGATATAAGAGCGCATATACCCAGTGCAGCCGCCATCGAACAAAGTCGGTCGCTCTCCACCAAACGGCGCAAAGAGGCATGGGAGCAACTGAAGCCCGCATGGTAAGAGCGCGGTACCTGGAAAATTTGCATCAGCAGTTCCAACCTAAGCCGGCGAAAACCAGCCTGTTGCCAAGTCTCGCTGAATCCATTCTTTCGCACGAGAAGCTATTTTCTTGAGCCCCAAAAGGAAATTCCATGCACATCAAAGATCTGAAACTGGGTATCCGCCTCGGAATGGCGTTTGGAATTTTGTTGCTCATCACGGCCATCATCGCGATGCTGGGCAGTGCCAATATATTGGCACTGCAGCGCAGCAATGAGCATATTGCAACGTCCGAGCTGAAACGCCAGGACCTGGTGCAGTCATGGCAGACCGATATCCAAATGAACTGGCTGCGCACCGAGGCATTGCTAAAGTCAAGTAATGCGCAATACACCAACAAGCTCAAAGCAGATATGTCAGCGGTGGTGGATGTGCAAAGTAAGCGCATCGATGAAATACGCACCTACCTTTTGCCAGGCAAGGAAAATGAACTCTATGACCAGGCCATCACGGCTCGCAATGCCTATCGCGTCAAACGCACTGAGCTGGTAAAGCTGAAGGAATCCGGGCAGGACGTCTTCGAGCAAACAGACACAGCGTTGGCCCCCCTGTTCACGCAATATTCTCAAGTGCTATCGCAGCTCACCAAGACGCTTGATGATGAAGTCACCGCGACCCTGAAAGAAACCACGCAGAGTGCCCAGCAAGGCATTTGGTGGGTGGGCGGCGGCACTTTGCTCGCCATTCTCGCGGGGGTGTTCCTCGCATACTGGACAACCCGCTCCATCACCGTCCCAGTTCAGCAGGCGGTGGATGTCACCGCAGCGATCGCCGCCGGAGACCTGGCCACCCACATACCGTCGGGATTCAAGGATGAGCCCGGTAGGTTGCTGACTGAATTGGCGTACATGCGCAGCAAGCTCGCAGAAATCGTGGCCAACGTACGGCAAAGCGCCGAAAACGTTTCGACAGCCAGCGCGGAGATTTCACAAGGCAACCATGATCTTTCAGCCCGCACGGAGCGCCAAGCGAGTGCCCTTGAAGAAACTGCCGCTTCCATGGAAGAGCTGGGAGCCACCGTCAAACAGAACTCCGATAGCGCTCAAGCAGCCAACACGCTCGCCATGACGGCCAACACGGTAGCCGTTCAAGGAGGAGAAGTGGTGGCACAGGTGGTCCAGACCATGAAGGGCATCAACGACAGCTCACAGAAAATTTCGGACATCATCAGCGTCATTGACGGCATTGCGTTTCAGACAAATATCCTGGCGCTCAATGCAGCGGTGGAGGCCGCGCGGGCAGGCGAGCAAGGCAGAGGCTTTGCCGTGGTGGCCAGCGAAGTGCGCAGCTTGGCTGGAAGATCCGCAGAAGCGGCCAAAGAGATCAAGCAACTCATCTCAGCCAGCGTCACCCGCGTGGAGCAAGGCAGCGCTCTTGTCGACAAGGCCGGGGTGACGATGACCGAGGTGGTCAACGCGATACGCCGCGTCACCGAGATAGTGCGTGAAATCAGCACCGCCAGTGCCGAACAGAGCGAAGGGGTAGGCCAGGTCGGCGAGGCCGTAATGCAAATGGACCAAACGACGCAGCAAAACGCCGCGTTGGTAGAAGAGATGGCTGCAGCTGCCAACAGCATGAAGAACCAAGCGCAAGAGCTGGTTGAAACCGTGGCTGTCTTCAGACTGGAAGAACGCGGCGCAGGGCCACGCCAGCGCGACGGCGCCGCGGCGGGTTCGCAGGCCACCGCCGTTTCCGCTGCTGTCCGTGCGGTCCCGCAACGCGCCATCGCAGTCGGCTGACCCAGCCGGTGGCCAGCCACTTCGGACTAGGGGGCCTCCCTTCCGGGTGCCCGGCACCACGTCGATGAAGGCGTCGTGCGTCTTGGGCAGGTTCAGGTGGACCGCGTCCATCACCTCCTGCGTGGCATGCGGGCCGGTCACGGCCAGCACGCTGGGGTGCATCTGGCGCACCATGTTGCCCCCGTCCGCGCCTTCGCGCGCACCCAGGCAGCCGGTGACGATGACCCGGCCGTTCTCGGCCAGCGCCTCGCCAATCGTGTCCAGGCTTTCCTTGACCGCATCATCGATGAAGCCGCAGGTGTTGACGATGACGAGATCGGCCCCGTGGAAGGTCTTGGAGGTCTCGTAACCCTCGGCGCTCAGCTGCGTCAGGATCAGTTCTGAATCCGTGAGGGCCTTGGGGCAGCCAAGACTTACGAAGCCGACCTTGGAAATTCGGGCAGCTCTGCGGTCGCGACTGCGTCGTAAGTATCTGATTTCATTTGATTTTCGCGGGGCGATCTAGCTGATTAACTGGGACCCAATTGGAAGCCAGCCCACTGATTTGACCCGACGCGCTGCAAACGTACCCGCTCAAGGTCCCGACATTGGCGGTCAGGGCAAGCTGCGGGTAGAGTCCCTCATCGCCACCGAGGCCGAGTGCGCTGCGTTGACTGCGTCAAGCCCTTGATCGGATGGAGTCCAGAGAGTCGCAGTACCGTGTCTCTGACCCGACTTCCTTTGCGCTCCCTGCAGTCAAGCACCAGGCAACTCCATTTCAACGCGCAGCCCCCCAGTCGGCGCTGATTGCAGGCGCATACTGCCGCCGTAGAGGCTCGCGAGTTCACTCACTATCGCAAGGCCCAGGCCGCTACCGGGCACTGACTCGTCCAGTCGCGCCCCGCGAGCCATGACCGACTCTCGCCGGTCCGCTTCGATGCCAGGCCCGTCGTCATCGATCACGATGCGCAGTGGGCTGCCGGACGCCAATCCAGATGTGGTCACGCTGACCCGAACCTCATGCCGAGCCCATTTGCAGGCGTTGTCGAGTAGGTTGCCCAACATTTCCTGGAGATCCTGTACTTCGCCTGCAAAGGCCAGTTCGGGCGCCATCGGCAGGCATTGCAAGGTGACGCCCCGTTCGGCGTGCACGCGCTCCAACGCGCGCAGCAAGCCACTCACAACGGGCTGCAACGGCACCCTGGCCCCCGGCACACCTTGCGCCGCCGCAGCCCGGGCGCGCGCGAGATTCCAGTCGACGTGGCGACGTGCAACGCCCACCTGCTCTTCGACCAGCGCGGCCAACTCTGCACCGGAGGCCTCTGGCTTGCGCAAGGCCACCGCCGCAGCCTGCGACATCGCAGCCAGTGGGGTTTTGATCGCATGAGCGAGATTGCCGGCCTGCGTGCGAGCCCGCTCGACGACTTCGGCATTGCGATCGAGTACGGCGTTGAAGTCATCGACCAGGGGCTGGACCTCCGAGGGAAACCGACCGATCAGTCGCGGGCTCACACCGGCGTGAACGCCCACCAAGGTGCGCTGCAGCGCCCGCAACGGCGCCAGACCGATGGCCACCTGGGCTAGCGCAGCTGCGCACAGCAGCACGAACAGCGTTGCCAGCGAAGCAGCCAGTACACCATTGAAGCGCGTCACGGCAGCAGCCGATTCGCTCAGGTCGGCCGCAACGATCAGGCGCCAGGGCGTGGCCGCAGCGCCGTCCCGCGTGATCGTGCGCTCTACCAGCAGCAATCGTGCGCCGGCGGGTCCCGCTTCCTCGTGCACATGCACGGATCCATGAGCGAGCACGTCGTTGGGAACCGACAAGGCAACGTCCCACAATGATCGCGACCTCAAAACGCCACGCTGCCGCGCGGGACCTGCGCCGTCGATCTGCCAGTACAAACCTGAGTAAGGGCGCGACCAACGTGGGTCGCTCAGGGTCTGCGGGTCAATTTGCGGCTGCCCTGCTGCGTCAAACTCCAGCCGCGCTGTGACCTGATCGAGTTGCACAGTCAGGCTCTGGCTGAACTGGCGCATCACGTGGTCTCGGAAAAGTCCTCCCAGCATGAGACCAGCCAGCACCAAGGCAAACGCCAAGGCCACCAGGGTCGCAGCCAGCAAGCGAAAACGCAGTGAGTGCCTCCAGTGGCTGGCGATCAACTGTTTCAAGACGGTGTCACCAACCGGTAGCCCATACCGCGAACGGTTTCGATGGTGTCCGATGGCAGCTTACGCCGCAGCCGGCCAACGAAAACCTCGATGGTGTTGGAGTCGCGCTCAAAATCCTGGGCGTACAGGTGTTCTGTCAGCTCGGTGCGCGAGACCACGCTGCCCGGGCGATGCATCAGGTAGGACAGCAAGCGGAACTCATGGCTGGTCAGAATCACGGGTTGCCCGTTCAACGTGACGCGGCTGCTGCGTGTGTCCAGCGTCAGTGCGCCGCACTGCAGCAGTGGCGAGGCAAGGCCTTGGGCGCGGCGTATCAGTGCGCGCATGCGGGCCAACAGCTCCTCCATGTGAAATGGCTTGGCCAGGTAGTCATCTGCGCCCGCGTCAATGCCGGCCACCTTCTCGTGCCAGCTGTCGCGCGCCGTCAGGATCAGCACGGGCAGGGTCAGCCCGGCCTGGCGCCATTGTTTGAGTACGCTGATGCCGTCCAGCATCGGAAGCCCCAGGTCAAGGATCACGACATCGAACGCCTCGACGGCACCCAGATGGTGCCCGTCACGGCCGTTGTCGGCTTCATCGACCGCATAGCTCGCCTCTTCGAGCCCGGCACGCAACTGGGCGCGAAGCGTCGGATCGTCTTCGACGAGAAGCACTCTCATACCGTTGGCAGCAAGTTGGGGCGGTTCACTTGGAGGTGCCTTTCGGGGTCTCGGTCAGGCGGGCCGCGTCGCGATCTGCCTTTCGCCTGGCTTGCACAACCTGCCCGGTGGCGGCGTCAAACTTCAGCTTCAACAACTGACCGTCGGCCTGCAGCAGCTTGACCTCGTAGATCCAGCGACCCCCTTCCCGCTCAAGCTCCAGTTCAAGCACCTGGGCGGGATGCGTGCGCCGCAGCCGCTCCAGCAAGGTCGGCAAGGGCAGTACCTGGCCTGCCTCCAGAGCCGCACGCGCCTTTTCATGGTCGTGGCTGTCGCTGGCCCAGGCGCCAGGCCATATCAGCGCAGTCAATGCAAGTCCATGGCCGGCACGAAGCCACCATGTCGAGTTGCCTCGAACGAGATGGTGGTCAATGAAGCGGATGACTTTCACCGGGCCATTGTCGACCATCGAATCTGAACCGTAAGTGAACGCGTCATTCAGAGTCAGTCGAGGTCAGCAAACAACGCCATTCGGTTTGACCGAAGTCCAGGCTGTTTCATCGCCATCGAAGGACGATGAACGGAGGATGAATGGATCGTTCAGCCTGCATACAAGCTGCCTTTTCAACAATGCATCCAAACAGGCAAGCAAAGCCTCGTGCATACCGACGCTGCACTTGCAGCACAAGCAGCTTGCAAAACGCCCACCCCAGTGCAAAAGGACATTTCCTTGAAATACCCCAGATCTCTTCGCAAAGGCTTGCTGGTTCTGACTTTGGGCCTGGCCTTGCTACCCGCATGGGCCGATGAAGACTGCGACGCACCGCTGAGTCACTGGCAGTCACGCGATGCTGTGCGGCAGATGGCCTCCGCACAGGGTTGGCAGATCCAGAGGTTGAAGATCGACGACGGCTGCTACGAAATTCGGGGCACTGATGCCAAGGGTCGCGCCTTCAAAGCCAAGATCGACCCGGAAACCCTGAAGGTGCTGAAGATGAAGCCAGACGACCGCCAGCATTCGCGGGAACGCGATCACGATGAAGAAGGCTCCCCGCGGCAGGCTCGACAGCTGCCGCCAGGCGGCACGGCGCCGCCATCACCGTTGTCGAACCCTGGCAGCGTGCCGCGCGGCCAGATCGAGTAAAGCGCCACCTCCACAGGAGCATACCCATGTCCAAACCTCTTTTGACCCTTCTTGCCAGCGCCTGCGCGATGGCCATCCCCACAATGGCACACAGCCGTCCGGTCTCGCTGACCGTTCAGCTCAAGAACTACGGGGGCGACGGCGCCTATCTGGCGGCCTATCTTACCGATGCCAAGGGTGCCTATGTGCGCACGCTTTGGGTGGCCGGCGGCAAGGCAAAGTACCACAAGCACCTGTCCGAATGGAGCCGCATCTCCTCCGGCGACGCCAAGCGCCTGGATGGGATCACCGGCGCCAGCGTGGGCGCGGGGCGCACGCTCAAGGTCAGCGCCGATCTGGCGAACGCAATGATTGACGCAGGCTTTGAAATCCGCATCGACGCTGCTGCTGAAGACATGCGCGACAGCCCGATGGAAGTGCGCGTGCCCCTGTCCACCGCCAACATCGGCAAGCCGCAGGCTGGCAAGCAGTACATCCAGTCCGTGGCCTTCCAGCTCCCGTAAGGAATCTTCGCATGAGCTGGAAAACCATCCATCGCTGGCTGGGGCTGACCATCGGCACCTTGGCCGTGGTGCTGGGGGTCACCGGCGCAATCTTGGCGGTAGATCCCGTGCAGCAGGCGTGGCAAGCGCCCGCTGCGCCCGGCGATTTGCCTGTGGCCACGCTGGTGGAGCGAATCTCGCGAACCGTCCCGGGCGCGGAAGAGATTCGCCACCTGCCCTCGGGGGCCATCGTGGTGTTCAGCTTCGCCGGCGACCTGCCGCAGGCGCAGTACGTGGACCCTGCCGACGGCCGGGTGCTCGGGGGGTGGCAGGCCACGACGCTGCCGCGCTGGTTGAAGAACCTGCATCGCTCACTGCTGCTGGGCGACGCCGGGCGCTGGGGTGCAGCGACCATCGCACTGGCCATGGGCTTGGTGTGTGTCTCTGCCCTGGTGCTGCTGCTTCGGCGAATGGGTGGCTGGCGGCGCTTGGCTGCGCGGGTGCGTGGTTCGCTGGCGCAGCGCATCCACGTGGTCACCGGCCGCGTGGTGCTGGCCGTGCTGTGCCTGACATCAATCACGGCGCTGACCATGAGCGCATCCACCTTGGGGCTGGTGGCGCCAGACACCCGGGCCGAGCCCGCAGTGCTCTCAGTGCTTGCCGGCAAGCCTGCCTTGGCCGGCACCCAGTTGGCCGCGCTGCAAGGGCTTGCCGTACGGGATTTGCGCAAGCTGAACTTCCCCGGAGCCACCGACCCGCAAGACACCTGGAGGGTCGATACGACCCAGGGACAGGGTTGGATCGACCGCTATTCAGGCCGGATGCTGGCCTGGCAGGACAAGACCTTTGCGCAAGGTGTGTACGAATTGGCCGTGACACTGCACACGGGCCACGCTGCATGGCCCTGGGCTGTGGTGCTTGGGCTGGTCGGCGCCAGTGTGCTGCTGTTTTGGCTGTCGGGCCTCGTCATATGGTGGCAGGCACGCCGTCAAGCGCCACGCATCACCGGCAACACCCCGCTGGCACAGGCCGACATGCTGATCTTCGTGGCCAGCGAAGGCGGCAGTACCTGGGGTTTTGCGCAAACCCTGCAAGACGCACTATCCTGCGGCGGCCACCGCGTGCACACCACGGCGCTGGAGAACTTCAGCACCGCGGCCGCCACGCGGCAGGTCTTTGTGCTGGCGGCAACTTACGGCGAAGGCCAGGCTCCAGCCCATGCAAGCCACGCCCTGGCACAAATCGCCAAGCTCAAAGCGAGCACTGTGCCGGTGGCGGTGCTGGGCTTTGGCGACCGGCAGTTTCCGGATTTCTGCGCCTTTGCCAAAGCGCTGGATCAGACGCTGCGCGCGCAGGGCTGGCCCGTGCTGCTGCCGCTTGAGTGCATCCACCAGCAATCGGGCCAGCAATTCGCGCGCTGGGGCCTTGCCCTGGCACAAGCCTTGAATGAACCGCTGCTGCTCGAACATGTGCCGCGCGTGCCACCGACAGCGGCACTCACGCTCATCGCGCGCCAAGACTACCCCGATGCAAGTGGACAGGCCACGGCGATCCTGCGCTTTGCGTGGCCGGCACAGCGCCTGGTCGCGCGCCTGCGCGGCCAGGCGCTGGCGCGGTTTGCGGCAGGCGATCTCGTCGGCATCGTGCCACCGGGCTCGCCCGTGCCACGCTACTACTCGCTGGCCTCGGGCTGGAAGGACGGGTTTTTGGAAATCTGCGCGCGTCAGATGCCCAGCGGCCTGTGTTCCACCCACCTGCTGGGCCTGCAATTGGGCGACAGCATCGCTGCCTTCGTCCGGTCCAATCCCGGTTTTGCACTGCCGCGGACACGGCGGCCAGTGCTGTTGATTGGCGCAGGAACAGGAGTGGCACCGCTGGCCGGCTTCGTCCGCCGCAACGACGCACGCAGCCCCATGCACCTGTATTTTGGTGGGCGCGACCCAGCGCGTGATTTCTATTTCGGCCCCGAAATCCAACGCTGGCTGGCTGAAGGGCGCCTGACAACGTTGCAGACAGTTTTCTCCCGCGTGCCCGAAGGCGGTGGCTATGTGCAGGACGCCCTGCGCCGCGACGCCGAACAACTGCGCGACTGGGTGACGCAGGGAGCGATCGTGCGCGTCTGCGGCAGCCGCGCGATGGCGCAGGGCGTGGCTGAAGCGCTGGACGGGGTGCTGGCGCCACTGCAGTTGGACGTCGCGACATTGAAGGCCAAGGAGCGCTATGCCGAAGATATCTTCTGACCCGCAAGGAATCTGCAAGCGCACCTTCCTGCACGGCCCGACCATGGGAACAAGGTGGTCGGTCACCGTCGACGCCGACCAAACCGTCGACTTGACGGCCTTGAACCAGGACCTTGCGGAAACGGTGCAGCAGGTTGACGGGCAGATGTCGCCATGGAAGCCGGACAGCGACCTCATGCGCCTGAACCGTGCGCCCGTGGACGCCTGGGTGGAGTTGAGCACTGAACTGCTGCAGGTTTTGAACTACGCGCTCAACGTGCAAGACCTGAGCGCCGGGGCATTCGATCCATGTGTTGGTGAACTGGTCGATGCCTGGGGCTTTGGCGCGGTGCGTGATGCCCCCGATGCGCAAGCGATCAGCGCCGCATGCCAGCCCAGGTCGCACAGCGGCCGCAGTGCCATCGAAGTGGACAACTCCGCAGGCCGTGTACGCAAGCGAGCTCCCTTGCAGATCGACCTCTGCGGCATTGCCAAGGGCTACGCAGTGGACCGCATGGTCAGTGTATGCAGGCAGCACGGTGTGCGGCATGCCCTGGTCGCGTTGGATGGTGAACTCAGTGCCGTGGCCGGCCAGGCCAGCGGCGTGCCCTGGGCTGTGGCGCTCGAGCGTCCTGAGACCGGACTTCGCGCAGTGCACGGCGTCATCGATCTGACTGACTTGGCCGTCGCCACCTCGGGCGACTACCGGCGCTACCTGGAAGTGGGCGGCGCGCGCTTCGCACACACAATGGACCCACGCCGCCGCGCGCCCGTCAACAACGCCATCGCATCAGTCACCGTGCTGGCGCAGAGCTGCATGCAAGCTGACGCCTGGGCCACTGCCCTGCTCGTGGCTGGCGCAGCCGAAGGCCTGGCATTGGCTCAGCACAGGAGCCTGGATGTGCTGTTCCTGATTCGCGGTGCAGGGGGTTTGACGCAGGTAGGACTGGGTCAGTTTTGCCGCTAGCAAGCTGCGTCTCTTCTCTCAGGCTTGCGCCCAGAAATAACCACCCCCTTCCGCCATAGGCGGAGGCTCAACAAGGGTCGGCCAAACAAAGCGGCAGGCAGCAATCTCTGAATCCCAGGGAGTGTCAAAGAACCTTTGCACAGCAGACAAGACGCTCCCGGATTAACCAAAAAGACCAGCACTGTGCTACCCACTCACCTCCACCCGCACGACATGCCCCCGCTCGATACAGCAGGTGAAATGGCGCCGCGCCGCCCCACCCTGCAGGCACTCGAACGACAGGTCCCAGGGCTTGTGTTCAGCGCCATCGGCCGGAATCGACAGAGCCACCCAGGCGAACGCCTCCCGCCAGTCGGCCGGAAACGGCTTGCGCAGCCACTGTTCGTACTCGCCGATCAGCAGGTCCTCCCCTTTGTGAAAGGCCAGGTCGGGGTCCTGGGTGTAGCGCTCGAAAAACGCCACCTGCCCCGGCACTGGCTCGGCCTCGCCCGGGGCCTCGATTGCCAGGGTCAGGGGGCGGCCTGCAAGCTGGGTCTCGCCTTCCCAGTAGGCACCGTGTTTGGCGCGGATGAGCAGCAGACCGCCAAAGACGGGGTGTTCGAGCTTGCGGCCCCCTCCCCCCAAGAGGCGTTGCAGAAAGCCCATGGCGACCTCCGCTCCGTTCGGTTCAGCGCTTGAGGCCGAAGGCCCCCAGCATCTGCTCCGTCTGCTTTTGCATCTGCTCCTGCATCTGCGTGAGCATGGACTGGGACTGCTCCACGTAGTTGCCCATCATGCCCTTGAGCATGGGCGACTGCAGGTTCATGAACTGCGCCCACATCTCTGGCGTGACGCTCTGGCTCTGCTCGGCCAGCTTGGCCTGCACGTCGGTGAAGGCCTGCACATTCTTTTCGAGGTAGGCGCCCATGAAGCCCTGCATGGCATGGCCGTAGAAGCGGATGATGTTGGCCAGCACGGCCTCGGTGAACATGGGGGCGCCGCCGGCCTCTTCTTCCAGGATGATCTGCAGCAGAATGCTGCGCGTGAGGTCCTCGCCCGTCTTGGCGTCGCGCACCACCACGGTGTGGTGGGCCATCACCAGTTCGCGCACTTCGGACAGCGTGATGTAGGTGGAGGTGTCGGTGTCGTACAGGCGGCGATTGGGGTACTTCTTGATCACGCGCGGTGCAGACTTGCTGGTGGCAGATGCGGCTGCGGTGGCTCCAGCGGGGGCGCTGCTCTTCTTGTCGGGCACTACGGACTCCTCGGGCGCACGGGCCCATCATGGGTGGTATCTGTCAATCTATTGCAGTGCAACAGATTCTAGGCAGTGCCAGCCCCTGGAACCGCAAAGGAATACCCTGATTCGCGAGAGTCGCGCAGTTGACAGCAGAATGACCCGTGCGGAGGGCCGCGCCCGGCGCCCCGAAAAAGAAAAAGGGGCGCGCACTGTGTGCCGCCCCTTGCGTACCGCCCTTTGAGGCGCGGATCAATGGTAAGTGTAGGTCGCGCTGTAAGGCACAGCCAGGCCCGACACACGCAGCGTCATCTTGATGGAGCCCGTGCCCGAGATGACATCGAAGGTGCAGACATTCAGCGTCCAGTTGTTGGCCAGCGCGCTTTGCTGGCTCTGGGTGATGGGCAGGCGCAGCGACGCATCGCTGCAGAACTCCTGCTGGCTCAACGGCCGGGTCACATTGACCAGCGTGATGGGGTTCTGCGCCGTGCTCACGGCCGTCACACGCACGTCCAGCAGGTGGCCTGTGGAACCGGGGCCGGTGAAGGGCGGATTCGTCACCACGCCGCCATAGCTGACCAGGCTGAACGAGGGATTGCCCAGGCTCACTTGGGTGAACAGGTCCTTGCCGACGGTCAACTGGGGCAGGTGCAGCAAATTGCCGGTGCTCAGGAACTGGATGTCGTCTCCCACCACGGCGGGGTCATTGGCCTTGAGCAGGCCCACATCCAGCAGCTTGATCACCACACTGAAGTACTTGGCGTTGTCGATCTGCAGCGTGGGCAGGCTCAGCGTGCCGGTGGCGCCATCGAAAACCGCCGGATCTGCTGCCTGGGCCCCTGCCATGGCGCTCACGAGAAACGCCGCAACCGCGAGGTTCTTGGGGTTCAGTTTCACGTTTGATCTCTCCTGGGCCCGTACCGGACCTGTAACCGTTAACGTACATCGTAACAACTGAGTCGGGCAACAATCTGTGGTGCCCGACTGGAGGCGTAGCGCATGCACCACACCTCAATGACTGTATTGTCCGCCCGAGTGGGGCTGCTTGCTGGTGATCAAGGACACATCCCCGTGCATAACGCGCCTCATTTTTCAGCACCAATGGCCATCATTCACCTCACAGAATATGACAATAAGCACCAGCCCGACGGATAAGGCGCTCCACCATCGCCAATAGCATGGAAACTGGGGGCTCAGCTCGCCGCAGGTATAGGCATTGGCTGGCATACGCGGCCCGGGCACAGAAGTACGGTGGTTGCCAGACCACCACTATCCAAGGAGTTCGCCATGCCCGCACCCGCACCCCAGCCCATGCCCCCCATCGACACGCCACCGCTGGAGCAGCCGCCCCAGCCGGCCTGGGCGCCCGCGCCGCCCCAGGGCGACCCGCCGCCCGGCCCTGCTGAGTCGCCCGTGCAGGATCCGCCACCGCATTTTTGAGCGTTGGTACAGGGGCGAAGGTGCCGTTGCTGCACGCGGGCGGTAGCCGCCGAAGGCGGTTGCGTGGCCGATGGGCGTGTCCCCCCGGGCGTGCCCACCCACAACCCGCACCGCCCGGCGTGCCTCAGGCTCGCGCTGAATCCGAGGTAGCTATCGGTTGGGCTGCGGCACCGCTGCGTAGTTGGACGCGATGGCCTGTACCACGGCACCAATCAGCACGGCATCCCCCGCATGGGTGGGCAGCACCTCCTTGACAATCTGCACGGCGTACTGGAGTTGCTCTTTGGCCAGCGCCGCAGACATGGCATTGCCACGTTTTTCATTGGGCGCAGCATCGCGGATTGGCAGGGACATGGGGGGCTTTCACAAGGGAAGAAAGCACAGAGTATGAACTTCGCGCTATGGCCCTTTCCCCATCACGCGGGGCCACGCACTGCGCCCCATGCAGGCCAGGGGGTCTGTACCCGCTCCTTGGCGATGGAATCGCGTGCGTTTTGTGCCGGGGGCTGTTAGAACGTGTTTACGATCTTGAACAGATTCTGACAAGCAGGGGGAGACGTTTCTCCCGCGCCACCGGTGCTGCCCAGACAGCCAGTGCGCGCGGCTCCACTTTTGCAACAGGGATGGATGAAAGGCAAGGCCTGGCAGGTGTTTTCATCGCGAACCGGCGCTCCACGGTCTGCCAAAGACCGCTCATCGCTGCGGCTCGAACCGTGGCGGGTGTTCCTGTTCGTGTTTGCATTGGCAGGCGTGGCCATCCTCCTGCAGTTGCTGAACGCGCGCCAGACGATCCGCGAGGCGGAGGAGGCGCGGCTGCAGGACGTGAGCCGCTATGTGTCGGAGAACCTCACGCGTCAGCTCAAGGGCCTGAACGAGGCGCTGACCCGCATCAGCCGCGACTACCGCGCCTCGGCGCTCACCGCATCCAGCGCCGATGCCTCGCGGCAACTGCACCTGCTCACCGACGTGATCCAGGCCGTGCGCGGGCTGGCGGTGCACGACGCCAACGGCACGGCCGTCGCGTCGGACCGCGCAGCCGACGTGGGCCGGGATTTTTTCGCGGCAGAGTTCTTTCGCAGCGTGCACAGCAGGCCCGACCCGCGCGTGCTCTACCTCTCGCGCCCCTCGGCATCGGACGAGGAGGGCGTGGCGCTGTACCTGTCGCGGGCCATCTTCGATGCCGAGGGCCATTTTTCGGGCGTGGTCAGCGCCACGCTGGACGATGAGTTCTTCGCCTTCATCATCCGCTCCGCGCTGTTCGCACCCGACATGCGGGCCACGCTGGCGCATGCCGACGGCGAAGTCTTCGTCACCGTGCCCAGCATGGGCACCGAGCGCATGGCCAGCCTGGCAAGGCCGGGCTCCGCGTTCGAAGCCCATGTCAAAAGCCAGCGGCAGACCACCGTCTTCGAAGGCCTGGTGCCCGCCACGGGCCGCGAGCGGCTGGTGGTGCTGGCCAGCGTGAAGCCGGTGGGCCTGGGGCTGGACAACACCGTGGTGCTGGCCGTGAGCCGCGAGCGCTCGGAGGTCTACGCCCCATGGTACGCCCAGGTGCGCATGTACGCCATGCTGTACGCCGCTCTGCTGGCAGCAGCCACCGGCCTGCGCCTGATCGAGCGCCGGCGCCTGCGCCGGCTGCTGGCGCACGAAGAAGCCTCGCAGGCCGCGCTGCAGCTGACGGCGGCCCGCCTGGAGCGCGCGCTCGACGGCGCCCAGCTGGGCCTGTGGGAGCTGCAGGTGGACTCGCGCCAGCTGCGCATCGACGCCCGGGGCGCGCGCATGCTGGGCTATGGCGAGGCCGAGGTGGTGCGCCCCATCGAGGAGTGGACGGCCACCCTGCACCCGGCCGACCAGGCCGCCAACGCCGCCGCCTTCTCCGAGCACCTCCAGGGCGCCAGCACGGCCTACGAAAACGAGTTCCGCGTGCGGGTGCAAGACCGGTTCGTGTGGCTCTTCAGCCGCGGCAAGGTGACCGAGCGCGCCAAGAGCGGTGCGCCCCTGCGCATCATCGGCACGTTCATGGACATCACACCGCGCAAGACCAGCGAGGCCGCGCTGGCCGACGCCGTGCTGCTGCAAAAGAAGTCCGGCGAAATCGCCCGCATCGGCGGCTGGACACGCGACCTCACCACCGGCCAGTCGCAATGGACCGACGAGGTCTACCGCATCCACGACCTCGATCCGGGCGGCGCGCCGGACCTGCCGCGCACCCTCGACTTCTACACCGAGGCGTCGCGCCCCCTGATCGCCGCTGCGGTAGAAAAATGCGTGCAGGACGGCACGCCCTGGGACCTGGAGCTGCAGATCGTCTCGGCCAAGGGCCGCCTGCTGTAGGTACGCACGCAGGGCGAGGCCATCTGGCAGGACGGCGCCATCGTGCGGATCACCGGCGCCTTCCAGGACATCACGGCCCGCAAGCAGGCCGCGCTGGAGCTGGAGCGGCTGAACGCCACGCTGTCCGAGCTGTCCTACCAGGACGCGCTCACCGGCCTGGGCAACCGCCGCCTGTTCGACGACACGCTGCAGGCCGAGTGGGCGCGCCACGCACGCCAGGGCGCGGCACTGTCGCTGCTGATGGTGGACGTGGACTACTTCAAGCGCTTCAACGACCGGCACGGCCACCAGGCGGGCGACGAGTGCCTCAAGCGCGTGGCGGGCGTGCTGCGCGAGGCGCTGTGGCGATCGCACGAGCGCGCCATGCGCTATGGCGGCGAGGAGTTCGCCATCCTGCTGCCCGAAACCACGCGCGAAGGCGCCCGCCTGGTGGGCCAGCGGATGCTGGACGCGGTGGCCGCCGCGCGCATCGCGCACGGCGCCTCGCCGCTGGGGGCCTGGGTCACGCTGAGCATCGGCGTGGCGTGCATTGCGCCATCGATGGAGGCCAAGCCCGCCTCCCTCACCCGGAGGGCGGACATGGCGCTCTACCAGGCCAAGGCACAGGGCCGCGCGGGGCTGGTCGTGGAAGACATGCCCCCTTGAAGGGGCGCAGGCTCTTACCTGCCGGCGCCGCCATCCAGCAAGGCGCGCACCCTGCGCGCCATGTCGTCCACCTCGAAGGGCTTGGTGAGGATCTCCCTGCCAGGCGAGGCAAAGGGTGCGGAGGCCGAGACCTTCTCGGCATAGCCCGTCATGAACAGGATCTTCAGGTCGGGCCGCTCGGCGCTGGCCGCCTCGGCCACCTGGCGGCCATTGAGCCCCGGCAGGCCGACGTCGGTGATGAGCAGGTCGATGCGGCGCTGCGGCATGCGCAGCTGGTGCAGCCCCGAGGGGCCATCGTGCGCCTCCAGCACCTGGTAGCCCAGGTCGCGCAGCACCTCGGCCACCAACTCACGCACCAGGGTTTCGTCCTCCACCACCAGGATCACCTCGCCCTTGCCCGCCGCCGTGGCGCTGAGTGCGGGCAGTGCTTGCGCGGGGCCGTCCTCGGCGTTGAAGTGGGCCGGCAGGTAGATCCTGACGGTGGTGCCCTGCCCATACTCGCTGAAGATGCGGGCGTGGCCTTCGGACTGGCGGGTGAAGCCATAGATCATCGACAGCCCCAGGCCCGAGCCCTCGCCCACCGCCTTGGTGGTGAAGAAGGGCTCGAAGGCATGGGCCAGGGTCTCTGCCGTCATGCCCATGCCCGTGTCGCTCACGGCGATGCACACGTACGGGCCGGGCTGCACGCCGTGCAGGGCCGCGGCGTAGTCCGCATCGAGCTCGGCGTTGTGGGTTTCGATGACGAGACTGCCGCCGCCCGGCATGGCGTCGCGGGCGTTGATGGCCAGGTTGAGAATGGCGCTTTCGAGCTGGTTCTCGTCGCACAGAGTGGTCCACAGGTCGGGCGCCAGCTGCAGCGATAGCTCCACCTTCTCGCCGATGGTCTGGCGCAGCAGGTCCTGCATGGACAGCACCAGCGGATTGGCGCGCACGGCCTTGGGGCTGAGCGGCTGGCGCCGCGAGAAGGCCAGCAGCCGGTGCGTGAGCCCCGCCGCGCGCGAAGTGGACGCCAGGGCCCGGGTGACATAGGTATCGAGGTCGGTCGCCGTGCTGTGCACCCCTTGCCCCAACCGCTTGCGCAGCACCTGCAGGTTGCCCATGATGCCCTGGAGCAGGTTGTTGAAGTCGTGCGCGATGCCGCCGGTGAGCTGGCCCACGGCCTCCATCTTCTGCGCCTGGCGCAGCGCGTCCTCGTGCAGGCGCAGCTGCTGGCTGCGCTCGGCCACCTGGGATTCGAGCGTGGCGTTCAGCGTCTGCAGCGCCACCTCGGCCTTGCGGCGCTCTTCGATCTCGCGCTGGGCGGCCTCGAACAGACGGGCGTTGTCGATGGCAATGGCCGCCTCGGCCGCCAGCAGGGCCACCGAGCGCTCCGAGCGCTCGGTGAACACGCCCGGCTGCGCGTGGCCGAAGAACAAGCCGCCGATCACATGGCGGGCCCGGTCAATCACCGGCACCGCCAGGTAGCTGGTCACGGCCAGATGGCCCTGGGGCATGCCGTTCCAGGGCGCGCTCCGGCCGTAGCGCGGGTCCTGGGTGATGTCGTCCGAGCGCACGATGCCCTCGCCCGCAAACGTGGGGCCGAAGATGGCCGTGTTGCGCGGCATGGGAAAGCCCTCGAACGCCGCGCGCGGGGCACCGGACAGGGTGTACAGCGTGTAGCTCTCGCCCGCAGCATCCACCAGGTTGTAGAAGAACGCGCCGAACTGCGCGCCGGTCACTTCCACGCCCGCATCGGTGACGGCCTGCACCACCAGGGCCAGGTCGTTCTCGCGCGCCAGCGTGGCGGCGGCGCGGTTGAGGATTTCAAGGGTGCGCTTTTCCTCGCGCAGCGCGTCCTCGGACACCTTCCACTGCGTGCGGTCGCGCAGCACCTTCACAAAGGCCACGGGCGCTGCGGCGGGGTCGGTCACCGGGGTAAGCTCGCCCACCGCCCAGAAGCGCGACCCATCGGCACGCATGCGCCAGCCCTCGTGGCCGCCGCGGCCCTTGGACTGGGCGTCGGCCATTTCCTCGGTCACGCGCGCCTGGGGGTTCGTCTCTGCGGGAAAGATGCGCAGCAGGGTCTGGCCCAGCATCTCCTGCTCGGACAAGCCCAGCAGCCGCACGGCGCCGGGATTCCAGCTGAGCACGGCGCCCCGGCTGTCCAGCGCGATGATGGCCGTGTCGGTGGCGCTGTTGATGACGATCGACAACGCGGCTGCGCTCAGTGGCATGGGGTGCGGTTTTTTATATTGGCATATTCTCCCGCGACCTCACGCCCAGCAAATATCGGGAGCGCTCGCGGGACAGGAAGCGTCACTTTACATTCTTGGCCGGGTTTGAACCACCCGGGTGTTCATGGATGCCGCCACGGCCCGGCACAGGGCCGGCCTTGCGGGCGCGCACGGTCAGCCTTCGGGATCGGGCAAGGCCATGCAGTGGTCAAAGAAGGCATCCAGTTCCGTAGATTTGTCGAACACGGCATCGGCGCCCTGTGCCAGGCAGCGGCGGCGCATGTCGAGCGTGGCGTAGTTGGACAGCACGAACACATGCTGGCCGGGATTGCGCTGGCGCACGGCCTGCAGCACCTCCAGGCCCGAGCCGGCGGCCAGAAACAGGTCCACCACCATCAGGTGCCATTGCCCGCGCCAACGCTCCACCGCCTGCCGGGCACCCGAGGCAGTGGTGGCAATGGCAACAACGCGGGCATTGGCCAACTCTTCCAATGCCGGAACCAGGGTCTCACTGATGGTCTTGTTGTCTTCGACGAGAATGGTGATGAGAGGCATCGTGGAACGTGCCGGTTACACCGGTTATTGGGAAGCTGCCTACAATCTAAGCCCGTACATGGTCACTGCCTGTAGGCCGTTACCCCGCATGCACACGATTGTGTGATTTTTTCCCCCTTGAGCCGAGCCCCCACCATGCCCAGCGAGTCGAAACCGTCCCAGGCATCCGAGATCGCCGATGTCCTGAACCAGAACAGCGAAGCGGCCGAGCAGATCAAGGCCACGGCCAGCGAGCTCAACGTGGTGCACGCCGTGCTGTCCACGCAAATCCCCACAGAAGCGCTGGAGGGCGACCTGCAGGCCGCCGTGGAGCGCACCGACGAGCTGGAACAGCAGCTCAGCGAGACGGCCGAAGCGCTCGAAAAATCCAACGATCTGCTGCGCGAGATCGATGCCCAGCAAACCGCTGCAGCCGCCGCTGCAAAAAAATAGCCGGATTGCCACCCCATGGGACGGCGGCATCGTCCTACAGCCGTGCAGCCACCTGGTGCGCACACTGGGCTTTTTGCAGCGGAGGCCCCATGGCCACACCATCCCCATCGCCCGACGGCAAGCCCCGCAAGGACCCCGACCGCCCCACCCCGGCCTTTACGGAAGCCGACGCCTCTGCCGGAAAACGCAAGCCTGCGGACACGGCGCCCGAGCGCGGGGACACTACGCCTGCAGCGCCTGCGCCGCATCCACCCGAATCGGATGTGGACCCTGAGACCCCAGCAAGCATCAATTCACCATGACGGGGATGGGTGGGCACAGCATGGTGCAGGCCAGTACTGCGTACAGTCAGCGCGGGCTCACAGCGGTGTCAGCGCCTCTGGCAGGCACGACTCCTCATGCCCGACGAGACGAATCCACATGCCGCTTTTGCGGATGATGATGTAGTCGACGGTGACGACGCGGCCTTTGTAGAGAAATCGGGAACCGGGCTTGTACAGAACCATGGGAGCAGAGAGAAGGCGGATGGCAGGCGGCAAGCGCCAGCAAGAAACAGGCCTTCGATGGTGCCCGCGCATGCGCCATGGGGTTGTGACACCCGCGAAAGACCTGCTGCTCTACTGGGCTGCTACTTGACTGACGCGCGGGGGGCCGCGCCATCCTGCCGCGCGACAACCCAAACCAGGGACTCTTAGTGCTCGCCCACCACGGCGCGCGGGGCAGATGCATCCACGCTGGGCGCGGACTGAGAAGAGACCAACTGCGTGGCAGCCGGCAACTGGCTGGCCAGGGCTGCCTTGATCTCTGGCGCGGCCATCTTGAAGGCCACCACGCACGACACCACCAGCACCGCAATGACCGCAGAGATGCCGAACACCCGCGAATCACCCGTACTGTCGGCGCCCTGCAGCATGCCGTAATTGCCCGATGTGTTGCTCATTGTTTTCATGTGGTTGCTCCTGGCTGTGTGTTGCAGTGAAGTTAACGGCCAGCGGGCGCCCAGGCTGTCGGACAAATGCCATTCCTGGATGTCGAAAACCCGCAACCCCCGCCTGCCTGCAAGCCCCCTCGTGCCATGAAAAAAGCCGCCTGACAAGGCGGCTTAGGGGGCGCAAATGCAGCGACGGTTTACATCCGGTTCCACGGCCACTCGCCGCACTTGGCCTGCGACACCGTCACATTCGCCAAGCGGCGCATGGCGGTGTCGTCGTAGATGTAGCTCAGGCGCACACCGGCCTGCAGGTCGGGCGCCACATGCGGGTCGCGGCACAGCGTGCCCAGCAGCTCGCGCTCCACCACGGCCTCGAAATCCGGCCGCACGCCGGCCGGGCTGACCAGGAACTTCACCGTCACATGCCGGCCCGCGTGCGTGGCCGAGGTGGTCAGGATGCGCTCGTCGCGCCGCTCGCGGGCGTCGGAGTTGTACTCCTCGGCCAGGCGCTTGGCCCGCACCTCAGCGGACAGGCGTGCGCCCTTCTCCGTGGGCGCCTTGCCCATGAGGTAGTTTTCATCGCACACGCGCAGCGCGATGTGGATGCCCGTGGGCGTGGGCTTTTCGGTGGCGTTTTCCACACAGCGGTCGTACTGCGCCCGCGCCCTGGGGCCCAGGTCCTCGCGCGCGCGCTGGGGGTAGTCCTGCGCCATGGCGGCAGATGCACAAAGCAACATGGCGCCAAGCGCCGCGCCGCGTGCCAGTGGTGGCATGGTTTTCATGGTCGATTTCCCCCGGTTTCTTGTAGGTTCATGCATGGGTGCGGTCTCTGCAGCGAGCCTGCAGTGTGCTCGCCGGCCGCACCTGCGGCAAGCCGCGTTGCGCTCGGTAACCAGTGCTGCGCAGGGCACTCGCCCCGCTGCGCTGTTGGCGCAGCGTCAGCCTGCGGCAAACGCCACCACCGCCACCAGCAGCATCACCGCAGCGGCCGCCAGCCACATCACGCGCGGGCTGTACTGGCCAAACTCCAGTTCCGCATCCTCTGCCAGGCCGGCATCGGCAAAGGACATCTGGCGCTGGAATGGTTTGCTGGTGCTCATGGTGCTCTCCCGGTGGTAGATGTATGCAAAGGTAGCTGGCAAGCCCAGCCCTCCGTGTCAGACAAGTGCCCATCCTCGCAGCAGATGGGGCCGGTGGCGTTTTTGAAAATGGCTGCGGTGTGCAAAACCGCACGGAGAGCAGGCCCAAAAACGGGGGCAAGCTGCCCGGCCCTGTGGCGGCCCGTTGGAGCGATAAAAAGGGGTCCTTGTCCCACGCCCCCACAGCGGCATCCCTTGCACGCGCATTGCCACCACTGCGCCACCATGGTGGATGACCTACTCCACCCCTGTTGACCGGCAGCAGGCCCTTGCCACCTGGGCCATAGCCCTGGAAGCATTCCACCAGGAAATGCACCGCGTGCTGCGCGGCGGCCAGCGCGACCGCGTGCGGTCAGTGGCGCTCAAGCGGGCGCTCGATGCGGCCCGTGCCGAGGTGGATGGGCTGGCCCCTTGAACGAGACGGGGCGGGAAGCAACGGCACGGCGATGCTTACACCGGCGGACACCCTCCGCTAAGGCCGCGTCAGCTTCCATTCGCGGTGCATTTCCTGCAGCAGCAGCCGTGCCAGAAAGTCCGGGTTGTCCAACACCTTGGCGCTTTTCGGCGCAATGCCCATGGTCAGGCAGGTCACGGTGAGGGTGCCGTCCTTCACCTGCCAGGTGCCCGTGTGCCCTTCGATTTCCAGTTGCCCGCTGTCTCCCGGCTCCGCATCAGCGTTGGGGGTCATGGGGCTTTAGCGCCGCGCCTTGCACAACGACTCCCACAGCGACGCCGCCGCCGTCGGCTGCGCGCCGCACTCGAAGGCCAGCTTCAAAAATTCTTCAGCAGACACTGAAATCTCCTGCGGCAGCGCCCGCACCACCTGCATGGCGCCGGGCTTGAGCCGCTCGATCTCCCAGCTGGAGAGCCGGCCATCCGACAGGGCCGCCTGCCTGAACGCCGCAACGATATCGGCCGGCAGGTTCGGCCCGAAGACGTAGTATTCGAGCCGGGGCAGAAAGCTGGCCTCCAGGTGCGCGCCATTGGCAGGGGCGCCATTGGCCTCGTACCAGGCCTCGCGCGAGCGCCCCTGCCCTCCAGGGTAGCGGTCCGGCACCTTGTAGTAGCGCAGGCGCTCCACAGGAATGCCGCCGCGCGCCAGCAGCGACTGGTAGAGCGCTGCCATGGGCTCCAGCGACCGTACCGTGGCGTCGTCGTGCCTGCGGCTGAAGTCGATCTGGCCCAACCATGCGTGTTCCTGATCGGTAAGGTCAATGTCCGGGGTGCGTGTCATGTACCCCATTCTGCCCTCACGCACGGCCCAGGCGCCAAGATAAAAGTTTGGCTTGTCGGAATCCCGATACTCGAAAACCATGGCAAATCTGCTACGGCCTGGCCGGGGCGCTGTGGCGCCGCGCTGAGTGAAAGTCTCCAGGTAATTTTCCGTTGAAGGCACACACGCATCGGGCCCACAATGCGACGCCAGCTCCTCTCCCCCTCCCAAGTGCCCAACTTCTACGTTCTCTTTGGCGTCATCGCCGTGGCCGCCGCGATCATCTGGGCTTCTCGCCAAGGCAACAAGACCGCCTCAACCACAGATGGGCCCAGGCACCCACCTGCCGATGACAAACCGCCGCACCCGATGGCCTGGATCGCCTGCTCGCTGTTCGGCATCGTGTTTCTTGCGGCGGGCGTGGCAATGTGCTTCTCACTCGGGGAGCCTGCCGCTGGCGGGGGCAAGGGCGGCGCCATCCTTATCTACCTGGCCTATTGGCTCCTGGGCGACTACGGTCCAGCCATCGCCTTCATGGGCCTTGGGGTGGTGTGCCTGTACAAAGCCTACACCCTGCTGCGGGACGACTGAGCTGTGGCCCCCTGACCGTTGCCTCAGCGCACCGTGAGCACGATCTTTCCGCGAATGTGCCCACGCGCCGCCCGCTCGTGTGCGCTGCGCGCATCGGCCAGCGCAAACGTGCTGTCGATGGCCACGCGCACCGTGCCCGCGCCGAGCAAGCCCGCCAGTTGCGCGAGCTGGGCGCCGCTGGACCTCACCTGCGTTGCCGACACCGTGAAGCCCCGCTGCGCAGCCTCGTCGGCGCCGGTGTAGCCCAGGGGGAACACGGGGTACAGCACGCCACCCGGCTTGAGCGTCTGCAAAAACCGGCCGGTGGTGGGGCCGCCCAGGGTGTCGAGCACCAGGTCCACCCCGCGCGCCACCGCTTCGGGCGCGCCCTGGGTGTAGTCGATGAATTCGTCGGCGCCCAGGCTCCGCAGAAATGCCTCGTGCGCGCCTGACGCCACGGCGATCACGTGCGCGCCCTTGACCTTCGCCAACTGCACCGCAAAGTGCCCCACCCCGCCCGCCGCGCCGTTGACGAGCACCGTCTTGCCCGCAATGGGCACCGGGCGGTGCATCTGCGGTTGCAAGGGGTTCGGGTGGTCGTGGCCCAGCTCGATGAGGAACTGCCACGCCGTGAGCAAGGCCATGGGTACGGCAGCCGCCTGCACATGGCTGATGCCGGCCGGCTTGCGCGCCAGGTCCGACGCAGGGGCCGCCACGTACTCGGCATAGGCCGCACTGTCGCCATAGCTGGGAAAGCGCACCATCCCGAAGACCTCGTCGCCCACGGCCAGGCCATGCACGCCCGGTGCCACGGCATCGACCACGCCCGACACGTCCGTTCCCGGGATGGCGGGCATCGCGATCGGCGGTTGCCACGCGGGCGGCAGCATCCGGTAGCCTTCGCGCAGGTACCAGTCGGGCGGGTTGATGCCCACGGCGTGTACGCGCACCAGCACCTCGCCGGGCTTCAGGGGCGGCACGGGCGCATCCTCGTAGCGCAGCACCTCGGGGCCGCCGAAGGCGTGCAGGCGGATGGCCTTCATCATCGTCGTCGTGGTTGTCGTAGCGGTCGTCATCGCGATCTCCTTGGATTCGTCAAAACCGCAGTGTCGATCTTCACCGCCTGTTTGATAATCCCTCCACGACTCACTTTTTTCATGCCATGACGGAATCAATCAGCCTGGAGCGCCTGACCGGCATCGTCGCGTTTGCCCGCGCGGCCTCACACGGCAGCTTCACCGCGGCGGCGCAATCGCTGTCGGTGTCGCCATCGGCCGTGAGCAAGACCATCCAGCGGCTGGAGCAGCAGTTGGGCCTGCGCCTGTTCACGCGCACCACCCGATCCCTGGTGCTCACGCCCGAGGGCCGCGAGCTGCACGAGCGCGCCCTGCACCTGCTGCGCGCGGCCGAAGACGTGGTGCAGTCCGCCGCCGCCGTGCGCGCCGAGCCGGCAGGCACCATCAAGGTGGCGGCGCCGCTGCCCATCGGCACGCGCCTGCTCGCGCCCGCCCTGCCGGAGTTTCGCCGCCGCTACCCCAAGGTGCAGGTGGACCTGCGGCTGGGCGACCGCTTCGTCAACCTGGTGGAAGAAGGCATCGACGTGGCCATACGCATCGGCGATCTGCCCGACTCCAATCTGCTGTCGCGCGGCCTCACCTCGGCCAAAGTCAGCGCCTTCGCCTCACCAGCCTACCTGGCCGCTCGAGGCACGCCCCAAAGGCCCGAGGACCTCAAGCACCACGACTGCGTGAACTTTCGCTACCAGGCGTCGGGCCAGCTGATGCGCTGGGTGTTCAAGGCCGGCAGCCGCACGCTGGAGTTCACGCCCGACGCGGCCATCGTGGTGGACGTGAGCGACGCTGTGGTGGAGGTCATCGCCGCAGGTGGCGGCATCGGCATGTCGGCATCGTTCATCGCCGCGCCGTATGTCGAGCGCGGCCTGCTGGTGCCCGTGCTGACCGACTTTGCGGCCCACATGCCGACCATCACCGCCATCTGGCCCGAAAGCCGGCGCGCGAGTCCGAGCGTCAAGGCGTTCATAGTGTTTCTGGAGGAGCTGTTTCCGTCGCCCGCACCGTGGGATGCGGTGATTGCGGATGCAGCCTTGAGGCCAAAGCACATCCCGTCAACCAGAGGTACGAAAGAATGACCGTTTGGCCGGTCTCGTACGGCATCGCATACTGCGGCTTCAACTGCAGTCACCCAAATGGGCTAGATCACCCCCGGGCCTACTCTGACACTATGGACCATGGTCCCCTCCCCCTCCCTGCCGCGAAACACCGCCCTTGCCACCTGGGCCAGGGCTCTGGAGGAATGGCAGGCAGAGGCCACCCGGCTGGCCCAGGGGGGTGCGCCCGACAGCCACCGCGCCGCCGCACTGAAAATGTCGCTGGACACCGCACGCTACCGCCTGGGCCTGGTGTCCGCATAGCAGCCTGGTGCGGTGACTGCAGGCAAGCCCCGCACCTGTTGCCTGTTCGGTCGTTGCCGGACAGTGGGGCGACATGCGTTGGACAACGGGAACGGCGTTAACTGGACACACAGATCGGCTCTCGCCGACATTCCCAGGTCGCTGGCAGTACCTGCTCCGCTTCGCTGAGTCGCCTTCTTGGGTGATACAGGGTACAGGCGCGAGCGGCTAGACTGCCGCTATCGGCCGAGGCTGTGTGAAAACGCGCGTGGGGCCCTCGGTTTGACGATCCGCTCAGAAATGGACCGCTCAGATCGCCCTACAACGCAAGATCTCGATACGAGCAATGGTTGCAGTACCCCTGCAAGAGTCGTCTATCGACGTTTTCACACAGCCTCGGCCGCTTACTGCCACACTGGCTGCGGTCCGGGACGCGTGTAGCCCCACACTCGCACAACACCATCTTCTATCGAATACGGGATGCTATGGCGCCGGAGAACTCCATTGAGCCATTCCGCAGAGGTGGCTTGGAACTCTATCCACTCCAGGTCTGCAACTGGATGGACGTGGTAGAAAAACTCTCCATCCCAATTCGTGCAGAAGCCAGGTGGTGAGAACACGCTGCGAGATCGGAATTGGGGATGCTGCTCGGAGGGCGCCGAGAGCATCTCCGTTCGAAGCTCCGCCCACTTCGTGTTGTTAAGAACAGGATGCAGTTCGCCGCGGCCAACCATCCCAGCCAAACGATTCATGTCCGAATCGCTCGGCCGAGGCATCGCCTTAGGGCCCCATCCAAATTTGTGCTCAATGGCCATGGTGCATCCAATGTCCGGTTGTGGCCGATGGCTGCCATCGTATCAGCGGCAGTCACGGGCCCAAAGCAGAAGTTGCGCATCGATATCCAAAGCGGCCTGCGGTACGTTTTCTCGGTCTCCGAAAGTCAGTCGTTCTCATGAAAGCGCCCGGTCTGTGAGCTACAGTAATTCCATGCAAACTCGTCGCCCAGTACAAAGAATCGTCGAAGTCGGAGGAGTTCGCTACAGCTGGACTGTCCGGCGCGAGCCTCAATGGTCTTCGATGGAAGGATGGAAAGGTCTTTCTATCGAAGTATGTTCCGTCGATATTGAAGGGCGAACTCTTTTGTTGGAACTACCTTTTGATATAACTGCAAGCAGATCCGTCCCTTACCGGCAACGGCCTAAAGTGACTGACTCCGATATTCGGCCTCGTATCCTAGAGGCGCTGTCGGCGGGCTGGCTGCCTGGTTCACGAGGGAAGCCGTTCGTCTTCGAAATTCACGCGGCGCTAGATTGACCGACTCAAACGGACATACAACGATCTACCGGCAGACGCCATCCGGTTGATGTGCATCAGACGGTCAACGACCGCAGCGCACTACTTTGATCAGAATTTGAGCAGCCGTTTAACGATTCGCCAACGGCTGCTTCTGGCCGTTATACGTCGCTGGCGTCGAGGAGATACACCTTTGAGCCGACGGGCAGGCTCTCTTTCTTCACCGAGCGGGGAACGGAAAAGGGTGCGTGATTCATGGGCCGTCCGCGGTTGATCATCTCAAAACCCTGGATGCTTGTTCGAGTCTCCTCGCCAGCGGGCGCAATGATGAGAAGTTGCGCGCCAAGCTTCACATTCTGTCCAAGCTCATACGGCACGCCTGGCACCAGCACGCAACCTCGACCGCCAATATCAAAAACGTCTTCGATCTCGAATAGAAGCTGCATATAGGTGTTGCCAGTCAGTCTGTTGGATAGCACAGCTGAACTTCCGCTTCTGGCCGAGGCTGTGTGAAAACGCGCGTGGGCCCTCGGTTTGACGATCCGCTCAGAAATGGACCGCTCATATCGCCCTACAACGCACGATCTCGATACGAGCAATGGTTGCAGTACCCCTGCAAGAGTCGTCTATCGACGTTTTCACACAGCCTCGGCCGATCACGGAAGTCTAGTCCACCGCCCCAACGGTTCCTCAGCGATGGTTTAGCCGGCCATCTACTGCCATCCGCTCGCGGTGCCGAACTCGGTGTCAACGGCGCCGAACCGGATGTCCAGGAAAGCCGAAATACGCACCTGTCCCTCACCCCATTTCAGACAGGCTCTGCCCCAGCGCCTGCGACAGAAACTCCGCCGTCGCCCGCACCCGGGCCGTGCGCTGCAGGTCGGGGTGCATCACCAGCCAAACTTCATGGTCGTTGGCGCGCCGCCGCTCGGGCCAGATGCGCACCAAGCCCTCGCGCTCGCCCAGGTGCACCGGCATCTCGCCCAGGCCGATGCCGGCGGCCACCGCCTTGCGCACCAACAGGCCGGAGTTGACCGCCATGGCGATGCGGGCCTGGCGGGCTGGCACCTGGGCCGCCGTGGGGAACGGCCGCTGCTCCAGGGTCGGGCCATAGGCCACAAGATGGTGGCCGCGCAGTTCGTCGTCAGGCACGGGCATGCCAAAGCGCTCCAGATACGCCGCGCTGGCAAACAGCCCCACCGACCACGAGGCCACGCGCCGCACCACCAGGTCGGGCGCATCGGGGCGCACGTTTCGAAAGGCGATGTCGGCCTGCCGGCGGCTCAGGCTGAGCACCTGGGTGGACACCTCCAGGTCCACGCGGATGCCGGGCCAGCGCTGCTGCAGCCGCTCGATGGCGGGCAGCAGGAAGTCCATGGCAATCGAATCCGAACTTGTGACGCGCACCAGGCCTGAGTGGCTCTCGTCCTGCCCCTCGATGCGGGTGCGCAGGTCCAGCGCCGCCGCCTCCATGCGCCGGGCCGCGCCCAGCGCCGCCTCGCCCGCCGCAGTGAGCAGGTAGCCGCCCTTGGCGCGCAGAAAGAGCGTGGCGCCCAGTTCTGCCTCCAGCGCCTGCAGGCGCCGGCCCACCGTGGCCTGGTCCACGCCCAGGCTGCGCGCTGCGGCACGCAGCGAGGGCGAGCGGGTCAGTGCGAGAAAGATGCGCGTGTCGTCCCAGTTCATGCAATGCAATTTTGCATCACTGGGCAGCAAAAACGCTGCATTTCACAAGCACCTTTCCGACCTAAGCTGTGCACCATCACTGGATCTGAAAAAAGGAAACCCACCATGCAAGCCATCGTCTTCGACCAGTTCGGCGGCCCCGAAGTCCTCGTGGCCCGCGAAGTTGCCCGCCCTGAAGTGCGCCCGCACGACCTGCTGGTGCACAACGCCGCCATCGGCGTGAACCGCGCCGACCTGTCGCACCGCAAGGGCGCCTATGGCCGCGCCTACTTCGGCGATTCGGATCTGATGGGCCTGGAGGTCGCCGGCACCGTGGCCGAGGTGGGCCCCGAGGTGCAGGGCTTTGCCGTGGGCGACCGCGTGATGGGCATCGTGGGGGGAGGAGCGTATGCCGAGTATTCGCGCATCGACCACCGCATGGCCATGCGTGTGCCGCAGAACCTGTCGCTGCTGCAGGCCGGCGCCGTGGCCGAGGTCTTCGTCACCGCGCACGAAGCCATGTTCCACCTGGCGCGCCTGCAGGCCGGCGAGTCGGTGCTGATCCACGCTGCCGCAGGCGGTGTGGGCTCGGCTGCGGTGCAACTGGCCCATGCCGCCGGCGCGCGCGTGTTCGCCACCGCCAGCGCCGACAAGCGCGACGCCGTGCTGGGCTTGGGCGCCGATGTGTTCATCGACTACCGCAGCGAGGACTTCCAGGCCGTGGTGGCCGACCAGACCGGCGGCAAGGGCGTGGACGTGGTGATCGATTTCATCGGCGGCCCCTACCTGGAGCGCAACGTGCGCTCGCTGGCAGTGGGCGGGCGCATGACGGTCGTGGGCCTGCTCGGCGGCGCGACCGAAGGCGCCCAGCTACCCATCGACGTGCTGCTCTACCGCCACCTGCAGATCTACGGCACCGTGATGAAGTCGCGCCCGCCCGAGGTCAAGCAGGCCATGACGCAGCGCTTTGCCCAGCGCTGGCTGGGCGCGCTGGCCGATGGCACGCTGCGCCCGGTGATCGACAGCACGTATCCGCTGGAGGATGCGACCGGGGCGCACCGGCGCATGGAGACGGGGCTGAGTGTGGGGAAGATTCTGCTGGTGCCAGATTCAAACCGCTCATGACCGCTCCTCACACTGCGCCTACCGCATCACCAACCCGCCATCCACAAACAGCACCTGCCCGGTCATGAACCCAGCCCAGTCCGAGGCCAGGAAGAGCACGGGTCCGGCGATATCTTCGGGCCGGGCGATGCGCCGCAGCGGCGTGGCCGCCATCAGCGATTCGCGAAACGACTCCTTCGTGGATTCGCTGGCCTGCGTGGGGTAGACGAGCCCGGGGGCCACGCAGTTCACGCGGATGCCCAGGGGCCCGAGTTCGGTGGCCAGGTTGCGGCTGAAGGCCACCAGCGAGGCCTTTGCGGTGGTGTAGTCGTGGTAGGCTACGACAGGGTGCTCCACCAGGTTGCTGGCGATGTTGACGATGGCGCCCTGCGCCCGCTGGCGAAACAGCGGCAGCACCGCGCGGCACACGTTGAAGGCGCCACCCACTGCACCGTCGAACTGCGCCTGGTAGTCGCTCCAGTTCAGGTCGTCGAACAGGGTGCGGCGCTGGGGGTCGAAGGCGTAGGGCCGAAAGGCGTTGTTCACCACGATGTCGATGGGGCCGAGCTCGCGCACGACCGCATCGACCATGGCCTGCACCGCAGGCGCCGACGCTACATCGGCCTTTGCGGCCCAGGCATCGCCACCGGCGGCCCGGCAGGCTGCTACGACCTGGGCGGCGGCTGCGTCGTTGGACAGGTGGTTGATGGCCACCGTCGCCCCCTCCTGCGCAAACGCCGTCGCGATCGCGGCACCAATGCCCCGGCTGGCCCCGGTGACCAGCACCACCTTGCCCTGGAACTTCATGGCCTGTTCTCCCTTGAAGTCTTCACGCCACCGGCAGCAGGCTGGTGTCGACCACGTCTGCCACCTTGATCTGGCGCTGCACCAGGCCCAGCGCGCGGTAGGCGTCGGCGGCCTTCTGCAGAGAGTCGAGGTTGAAGGCGCCCAGCTTGCCGCCCGCAGCGGACGGCATCGACGAGGCATTGCGCAGGCGGATCACCTCCAGGTTGATGTCGCGCTGCGTGCCGTCGATGGCGTACTTGACGGCCAGGGTCGCGGCCTCCTCGGGGTTGGCGATCATCCAGGCAGCGCTGTCGCGGTAGCCCTTGAGGAAGGCGCGCAGCAGCTCCTTCTTCTGCGGAAGCGTCTCGTCGCGCACCACGAAGAGGTCGCTCGACACGTTCAGGTAGTCGCGCACCTGCATCACGTTGACCTCGCCGATGCCCTTGCGCTGGCCCACCACCAGGCCAGTGTCGGTGGCGGCCGTGGCGTCGACCTGGCCCTGCAGCAGCGGCGCGAAGTTGAGCAGGCCGGTGACGACGATGGTCACGTCCGACTCCTTGAGCCCCGCCTGGTGCAGCATCACCAGCAGGTTCTGCCGCGTGCCGCTGGCCAGGCTGTACACGCCGATCTTCTTGCCCTTCAAGTCCGCCGGCTTGTGGATGTTGGCGGATTTGAGCGAGACCACGTTGAACACGTTCTGCGGATAGATGTCATAGATGGCGGTGAGCTTTTCGCCCTTGTCCAGCGCGGTGAAGAAAGAGCCGGGGTCGGTGAACGCCACGTCGGCCTGGCCGCTGAGCATGTTGCGGATGGCGTCGCCACCGCCGGCCCCGGGCGCGTAGCCCAGCTCGACACCCTGGGCCTTGAAGAAGCCCTTGTCGGGCTCGGCGAGCAGGTTGGTGATTTCGCTGATGGGCTTGCTCCAGCCCCCGACGGTGATCTTGCCCTTGGACTGCGCAGTGGCCAGGCCGGCGAAGGGCAAGGCCACCAAACCTGCGGATGCGCCGAGCACGGTGCGGCGGGAGATGGGCATGGGGTGGGTAAAGCGGTTCATGGCAATCAAGGGTTGTCGAGGTAAGGGGTCAGAAGCCGGCGCTCCAGCAGCAGCGTGGCCTGGTATAGCACCAGCCCGATAAGGGCGATGAGAAAGAGCGCGGCGAACATCAGGGCGGTGTCCATCATTCCCTGAGAGGCGATGACCACGGCGCCCAGCCCCTGGCTGGCGCCGATGAATTCGCCGACGACGGCGCCGACCAGCGCCAGCACCACGGCCATGCGCAGGCCCGCCAGAATGGCGGGCAGCCCCACGGGCAGCTTGAGCCGCAGCAGCGTCTGCCAGCGCGTGGCGCCCAGCATGCGAAACAGTTGCAGTCGCTGCGGGTCCACGTGCTTGAGGCCCGTGAGCGTGTTCTCCATCAGCGGAAAAAAGCAGATCAGCCCCGTGATCAGCGCCGTGGGCGCGATGCCAAAGCCGAACCACAGAACGAACAGGGGCGCCAGCGCCAGCTTGGGCACCACCTGGCTGACCACCACGTAGGGCCTGAACACGCGTTCGAGCAGGGTCGATTCGGCCAGGGCCATGCCCATCAGCAGGCCGGCCACACCGCCACCCACCAGCCCCAGCACAAGCGCCGACACCGTGGCCCGGATGTGGGGCCAGAAATAGCCGGTAGCCACCCCGTTCCACAGCGCGGCGGCCACCGAGGACGGCGCAGGCAGCACCAGCGCCGACAGCCCGGAGCGGCGCACAGCCAACTCCCACGCCGCCAGCAACACCAGCAGCAGCGCAGCGGAGAGGAGCCGGGCTTGCAAGTTGCTCAGCTTCATGCGGCAACCCCATCCATGCTCTTGCGCACCTGCGCGCAATAGCGGTTGAACGGTGCCTCGTCGCGCATGGCCTGCACGTGCGGGCCAGGCAGGTCGATGCGGATGTCGTCCACGATGCGGCCGGCATGCATCACGGCGATGCGGTCGCCCAGGTACACCGCCTCGTTGATGTCGTGCGTGACGAACAGCACCGTGGTGCCGCGCTGGCGGCAGGTGTGCAGCAGGTCGTCTTGCAGCTCTGCGCGGGTGATGGCGTCGAGTGCGGCAAACGGCTCGTCGAGCAGCAGCAGCGCGGGCTCGAGCACCAGCGCGCGCGCCAGCGCCACACGGCTTTGCTGCCCGCCGGACAAATGCCGCGGGTAGTGCTGCGCATGCGCGGCCAGGCCCAGCTGGTCCAGCAGCGCCTTGGCGCGCTCCACATCGCCCGCCCCGGGGCGGCGCTGCAGCGATACGGGCAGCAGCACGTTGTCGATGACGCGCTGCCAGTCGAGCAGGGTTGGCGCCTGGAACATGAAGCCCAGCTGCGGCCCGGGCGCCAGCAGCTCCTGGCCGCGCAGCAGCACGCGGCCCGACTGCGGCCGCAGCAGGCCGGCAGCCAGCTGCAGCAGCGTGGTCTTGCCACAGCCGCTGCGGCCCACCAGGCAATGGAACTCGCCGGCCTGCATGTGCCAGTCGATGCCATCCACCACCGGCGGCCGGCCCGGGTAGGTGAAGACCACCTGCTCAATGGCAAGAAAGCTCATGGCGTGCACTCAATCCGCATAAGGGGCCAGTGGTTCGGCCGCCAACTCGGCGGACTGCTCGATCTCGGTCATGCGCACCAGGTCGAGCAGATTGAAGCGGCCATCGTGGTGCCAGCCGGCCTCGGGCGCGCTCATGGCACCGATGGCGCTGATGCGCGTGACCCCCACCGCGCCCAGCAGCCCGGCCAAGCGGTACAGCTCGGCCGGCGCAGCGGCGATGCCTGCGGTCTGCAGAAACCGGCTGTGCGGCGCCACCACGGGCACCACATCGTCGAGCGCGTCCACGCCCACCACCTGGATGGTGCGCTGCATCGCGGTGGGCGCCAGGAGCTGCAGCGTGTCGCTGTAGGCCACGCTCCACGCGGCCGAGGGCGGGCCGATCAGCTGAACGGCAGATTCAGTCGCCGAGGCAGACAGCGCCTTCCATTCCACCCCCTGCTGCCACTTGGCCACGGCGGCGGAATCCTCGACCGGCAGCGGCCGGCGCGGAAAGCGCCGGTGCAGGTTGGCCAGCTCGCCGGCCAGGTAGCCAGCAAAGGCACGCGGCGACACCGCCCCGCCCCGCTGCACATAAAAGATATGCGGCGAATAGCAGCCCTGCTGGTCGTAGCGCATCACATCCCACGCGGCCAGCCGCGCCAGGGCGGGCGCCTTCAGCGTATCGAGCGCCGTGGCGCTGACGACACCAAAGCCCAGCTTGTGCCCGTGGGGCAAAAACCGCGTGGTGACCGGCAGGCGCTGCCGGATCGCGTCCAGCGCCTCGTTGCCGCCATAGGCCAGCACCGTGTCGGCCTGGGCATAGAGGGCAGAGGCGCCGTCGTCGCCTGCGCCGCGCCACCAGACGACCGCAAAACAATCGGCGATGGGCGGGTGCACCTCGGCCAGCAGGTTTGCGAACCAGCCGGCGAACAGGGGCTCGGCACTCGGCAGCTTGCCGATGTTGCCGGCCTTGACCAGCAGGCCGCAGACCATGCTCCACAGCGCCAGCGCGGGCACGTTGCCGGCCCAGTTGTGCACCAGCAGATCGGGGCCGAAGGCGCGCACCGCGCCGCCCTTGGGCGTGGGCTGGAAGCAGTCGAGCACCTTGGGGTTGGCAAAATCCTCAGCCACAAAGCGGTGCAGTTGCGCTGCGCGAAAGGTCTTGAAGAAGCCGGTGAGCCCCAGCCGCACCATGTCGCGGTCATAGCCGCTGACCACGGGCAGATACGCCTCGGCCTGCTGGCGGTAGGGGTCGCTCCGGTCCAGCAGGCGGGCGATGGCCTGGTCGATGACGGCAATGATCTCCGACACCGCCATGGTTTTCAGGTGCCTGGCGCTGGCGTGCCGCACGCGCGCTGCGAGCGCATCCATCTGCGCCGCGGACAGCACCGGCACCTCGACTTCGAGCGCCTGGTCGCCCTGCACAAAGCGCAGCACCTGCCAATCGACCTCGGCAGCGTGCAGCCCCGGCAGGTAGCCTGCCTGGATGCGGTGGGGCGCCGTGGTCATGCCGCAGTGGCCCGCACAAACTCCTCGACCGCCAGCGAGCAACCCTTGGCCTCAACGCCCTCGGCCCGGCCCAGCAGCAGAAATCCGCCCTCGGCCTCCAGGCCCACATCTTCCGTGAGGATGGTGGTGACCGAATTGAAGTTGGCCAAGTCGCAGTGCACCAGAATGCCGCGCTCGCCCGCAGGCACCGTGCGCCCCGTAACCGGGTCGACCAGGCGCGAACGGATCCAGTGCGGCCCCGACTTGACCGACGGCACCGATGCATTGCCATCGTCGTAGAACTGGGTGCTCAGCTCCGTCATGCCATACATGTTGATGCAGTGCGTGCGCGGCACGCCGAGCGCCTGCGACAGCTCGCTGTAGAAGGCATCGAGCGGCAGCTCGCGCGACTGCCCCTTGTAGCCGCCGGTGTCCAGGATGCGGCTGCCCGGCGGCAGCTTAAAGGCCTTGCCCTGCTGGCGCAGGGCGTCGATCACATGCACGAAGCTGAAACTCGCGCCCAGCAGCGCATAGGGCTCGCCGCTGCGCTCGGCAGCGGCCAGCGCGGCCCACAGCCCGTCGAGGTCCATGCCCTGCGGCGTGACGAAGGTCTGGCTGGCGCCACTGCTGCCGAAAGCCGACTTGGCCAGATCCAGGTAGTGCGCCAGCGAGGAATTGGGCATCGCCACCTCGTCGGGGAACAGGATGCCCATGGGCATGCGCTGCGCGCCGCGCATGAAGCGCTGCGCGAAGTTGCGGGTCATCGACAGGTCGTACACATCGAGCAGCGGGTGAAAGTGCTGCCCGCGCGTGCTGCCGCCGCGCGTGGTGCCGCTGGTCATGAAGATGCGGTCGCCTGCGGCCGGCGGCTCGCAGCGCAGCGGCATGGCCTTGAAGGCGTCGATGGGCACGGCTGGAATGTCCGCCCACGACTTCACGCTGCGCAGGTTAGCGCCGCGCAGCCGGCAAAAACTCTGGAACGGCTGGTTGGCCGCGAACTGGTGCGCGAACAGGCGCAGGGCCATCTGGTCGAACTGCTCGTCCGTGCAGCCATCCATCGCGATGAATTCGAGCAGGTCTGCCACCAGCGGAGTGACCTTGTCCATGAGCGAGCGTCCTTGTGTTGTCTTTGACAGGATGCTCCGAGGTCACCCTGCACATCGACGGCACAGCGCAGCAAAATGCGCCCGCATCGGGAGGGGTGAAAGCTCTTCTTCCGCCGGAATTACCCGGTTCAAGTTCTCGGGTGTGGATCTCAGCACTTGCGTGCACCCCGGAGCGATGGCGCGATTTTAACCTGCTGCAGCCCAATCGGGCCATGCGGCCCGGCAAGCCCCATGCGCCCTGCCCCAGCACCGGCGTATTCTTGCAGCGCAGCATGCTTTTTTGCGCACCCTGTCGATTTCTGGTGGTCCGCTTCGTCGTGAAGGCATCCGCCACCACTACCCAAGGATTGGTCCATGAAATACCTCGGCCTCGCCTACTTCGCCCCTGAAAAATTCGCCTGCATGGCGCCCGCCGATGTGCAGGCCCTGGTGGGCCAGTGCCCCGCCCTGGACGAGAAGATGCGCGCCACGGGCAAGGTGCTGGTGTCCGCGTCGCTCGGGGACGCCAAGGACTGGGTCAGCCTGCGCCCACGCGCTGGCAAGGCGCAGATCAGCGACGGGCCTTTCACCGAGTCCAAGGAGATGGTGGGCGGCCTGTTCATCATCGAGGCGGACAGCCGTGAAGAGGCGGTGCAACTTGCCTCCATGCATCCGGCTGCTACGCTGGGTGAGGCGGGCGGCTGGGGCGTCGAGCTGATTCCCATGGATTTCTTCCTGGCCGCCACCTGAGCCTGCCCCCCAGCCCGCATACCGGGTACTGCCCCTCGGCCTCCGCCTTGGTGCGAGGGGCCGCGAGATAACGCCCCATCCGAGCCTTCTTTGCCTATGATGTCTGGACAATCGCTCCAGAAGGCGCCATGAACATCGACACAACGTCTTTGATTCAGGACATGGGAATCAATGCCGGGCTGCTGTCGTTTCTGGCGGCGCTGTACAGCATCGTCATCAGCGGCCAGCGCCACCCCGACCCGGCCGTCGTGGCGAGGCGGCGCAGATGGCTGCCCTGGGTCACGGGGCTCATGTTCGGCGTGACCGGCATCCTGACCATGCTGGTGCCCCTGCGCCTGGCCGAGGGCGTGATCGTCGACACCCGGCTGGTGATGACCGGTCTTGCCGGGGCCTACCTGTCGCCCCCGGGCGCCTTGCTGTGCGCGGCTGTATTGGGCACCTACCGGCTCAGCCTGGGCGGTATCGGCAGCGGCCCCGCCATGGTCGGCATCGCACTGACCACCGCCATCGGCTGGCTCTGGCAGCGCTACAGGCCATTCTTTTCTACCCTCCGCCTTGGTACCCTGTCCGACGGACTCTGGCTGGTGGGGCTTGGCTTCAGCCTTGCTGCTGGCGGCATGCTGGCCATTCAGACCTTGCCGCCAGAGATCGCACGGGCGGTCACCGCACGGTCCTGGCTGGCTGTGCTGGTGGTCTACCCCATCGGCACCGTTCTGCTGGGTTTTCTGCTGGACAACACGCAGAAGCTGAACCAGCGCGAAGAGGCCCTGGCACAGACGGCCGAGACCTTGAAAAACATGCTCGCCGAAGCGCGCCAGGCCGCCAGCGTGTTCGTCAACAGCAAGGACACCATCGCCATCGTGCAGCCGGACGGCACGGTGCTGGATGTCAACCCCGCGTACGTCCATGTGCTGGGCTATTCGCGCGATGAGCTGATCGGTAAATCATCGGCCGTTCTGCGCATCGACGAGGGCGGCCAGGCCGCATTTTTGCGCCGGGTGGCGCACGCCATCGAGCGCGGGGGTCGATGGCACGGCGAGCTGATCCGGCGCCGCAAGAACGGCGAAGACTTCGTCTCCGAAGTCACCATCGAAGGCATCCGGGACCCCGACGGCGTGGTGCGCAAGTGGGTCTCGGTCGGCAAGGACGTGACCGAGCAACGGCATCTGGAGCAGGTGCTACAGCAGTTTGGCAACTACGACGCCCTGACCGGCCTTTCAAGCCGGCGCCTGTTCACCAAAGAATTCAATGCCTTCTTGCAAAGTGGCGTGCAGACCGACAGCTTACTGGCGATGTGCCTGCTGGACATCGACCAGTTCAAGGACCTCAACGACCAATGGGGCCAGCCCATGGCGGACCGCTTTCTTCGGGTCTTTGCACAGCGCCTCAGAAAAGAGGCGGGTACCGAGAGCCTCATCGGGCGCGTTGGAGGCGATGAATTCGCCGTCGTGCTGAAGAACTGCGCGCACACCGATGCCGCACTGCAGCAGCTGGAAGGCTTGCGCCTGGCACTTGCGCAGACCGCAACGCTCGATGGCATCGCCCTGCGCCTGACCTGCAGCGCAGGGGTCACCTTCTTCCCCGACGACCTGGCCGACGCCGACGGCCTGCTGCGCCACGCGGACCTGGCCCTGTACGCCGCCAAGGAACAGGGCAAAGACCGCATCGTGGTGTTCGACGTTCAGCAAGGCCAACGGGTGCAGGCGCGCAGGCACACCGCCAAGCTGGTCGAAGACGCATTGCTGCAAGGCGAGATGGAGCTGTTCTTTCAGCCCAAGGTGCGGATTTCCGACGGCCAGGTCATCGGTGCCGAGTGCCTGATCCGGTGGCGCCACCCCGAACGGGGGCTGTTGGCGCCGGGTGCGTTTCTGGAAGACATCGTGGGCACCCCGGTGGCCAACAAGCTGGACTACTGGGTGCTGGACGCCGCCTTCCAGGCCGGGCACACCCTGGCATCCCAGGGCAACCCGCTGCCGCTGAGCATCAACATCACCGTATCCACCCTCATCGACAGCCGCTTTCAGCTGCAAGCCGCCCAACTGCTCAGACAGTACCCCGCCCTGCCCCCGCAGTTTCTGGAGGTCGAACTGCTGGAAACCGAAACCTTCAACGACCTGTCTGCCGTGGCCTATGTCATGCAGGGCCTGAGCGAGCTGGGCATCCGGTGCTCCATCGATGATTTCGGCACGGGCTACTCTTCGCTCACCTACCTGCAGCGCCTGCCCGCCCACACCGTGAAGATCGACCAGTCCTTCGTGCGGGACATGCTGGACAACGAGCGCGACCGCACCCTGGTGCGCGGCATCGTCAGCCTGGCCCACGCCTTCAACCGGAGCGTGATCGCCGAAGGCGTGGAAACCCTGGCGCACGCCCAGGCGCTGCGCGACCTGGGGTGCGATGGCCTGCAGGGCTATGGCATTGCCAGGCCCATGCCGCTGCAGGATCTGATGGGGTGGATGCGGGCGTGGGAGCCGCCGCCTGAGTGCGTGGCCTCGGCAGCCGTTCGCACAGAGGGCCATGCCGGATGAAGCAGGCGCTTGCCCTCAGGCCAGCACCAACCTGATCAGCGTGATCTCCGAAGGCGCCCCCAGCCGCATCGGCGGCCCCCAGTAGCCCGTGCCTCGGCTCACATAGACCCACATCGTCTGCAGCCGGTGCAGCCCTGCCACGAAGGGGTTCTGCAGCGGCACGAACAGGTTCCACGGCCAGAACTGCCCGCCATGCGTGTGGCCCGACAACTGCAGCAAGAACCCCGCTTGCGCAGCGGCCGGCGCACTGCGCGGCTGGTGCGCCAGCAGCACGCGGGTCAGGGCCTCGGGTGGCGCGCCAAGCAGTGCGCGCTGCGGATCGCTGGCGTGGCTGGCATCGAAGTGCCCGGCAGTGAAGTCGGTCACGCCGCCCAGCACCAACGCATCGCCATCGCCCTGCCCCGCAGCCGGCCGCAGCACCGCATGCTCGTTGAGCAGCACCTGCAGCCCCAGCCTGCGCAGCTCTGCAATCCACGGGAGCGCGCCAGCGTAGTACTCGTGGTTGCCCGTCACCACAAAGCTGCCGTGGCGCGCCTGCAGGTCGGCCAACGGCGCAATGTGCTCGCGCAGCTCCGCCACACTGCCGTCCACCAGGTCGCCCGTGATGGCAATGGCATCGGCCTTCAGCGCATTCACGCGGCTCACGATGCGCGCGATATAGCCGCGCCGGATGGTGGGCCCCACATGCAGGTCGCTGAGCTGCACGATGGTGAAGCCATGCAGCGCCGCAGGCAGCCCGGCCAACGCCACATCCACGCGACGCACACCAGCCGTGCGGCGCGCATTCCAGAAACCGAGCAGGGATGCCAGCGTGGCAAGCACCACCACCGCTGCCGCACTGTCGGCCCGTGCCGCAACGCCTTCCTCCTGCATCCAGCCGCCGGCCCACGCACCGGCCAGCACCAGGTCCCGCAGCAGCGTGAGCAAGAAGAGCGATGAGAACCAGCCCATGGCCAGCAGGCCCAGCCAGGTCCATGCGGGGCTGGCCGCGCCACGGCGGCCGGAGCGGTGCTGGAAGGGCATCGGCAATGCGATGGCCGAGACCAGCAACGCCATCGCGAGTGCGGGCCCGGCACCAGTCCACGCAGCAAGCGCCCCCACCAGGCGCAGGCCGATGTACAGGTGCAGAAGGGTTGTCAGGATGGTCAGGGGGCGCAGCGGCATGGCGGGCAGGGGTGGCGCGGCGGGGCCGCAGAAGTCGGTAGATGCGGGCATACCACGGGATATCCAGCCCCGTGGCGATGGAGGTGCGTTTGCTGTTATTTATCGATGTTCCAGAGCGGTCCGGTGGGCACCGTGGTCACCGGTTTGGGTGACGCGACCACCTCTCAAAGATCACCAAGTCCGATTACATTCATTCAGTCACCGCCATGGGATTGGGCCCCTGACGGACTGAAGAATAGGAGACCTGCGTGCGTTTGCTGAAACTGTCCTGCGCAAGCTGTACGGCCCCCCTCGAGATCGAGGGGGATCTTGGGTACTTTACGTGCGACTACTGCGGGACCGCGCAGATCATCGAGCGCTCTGGCGTCGCCATCCCGGCACCAAAAACCGAGACCGACCTGAAGGCCGTGCAGCGCGCAACGGCCCGTACCGCAGCAGAACTGGCCATACCGCGCCTGACCAAGGAACTCACCGAGGCAGAGCTGGTCAGGGCTGGCATCCTCCTGGCAGCCAAGGCGAAGCTGGAAAGCGCCAAGCGGGCCCGCCGCACTTACGCGCAGATCACCTTCGGCGTGGTTTTCGTTCTCGGTCTGCTCACCATCCCTGACATCGATGGAGTCATGGGGACCGTCCTTGCATACGCCTGGCTGGCTGCCTTGATTGCCGCTCCGATCTGGGTCTACACAAGAGCCTGGCTGCCCGTGGACAACGGCCGCGAAGCCACGGCAGCCATTGACGCCCGAATCACCCAGATCGAGGAGCACCTGCGGGTCAACCGCAGCATGCTGGACACCTTGCCCGTGTGAGCGCTCACCGGTCAGATTTTTTTGCAAAGCTCAACAGCCTCTTCAGGCGATCTGCGGCTTGCGCGGGGCCGCTTCCAGGTCCTTGTCCAGCAGGCAGTCGATGAAAGCACTGAGAAGGGCTGGTCGATGTTGCCTGTTCGGGTAATACAGGAACAGCCCCGGGCGCGAGATCGACCAGTCCGCCAGCACCTGGATCAACCTGCCCTGGGCCAGGAGCTCACCCACGCCGTCTCGCTCGAAGTGGTAGGCAATGCCGAGCCCATTGAGCGCAGCAGCAACGCCAATGTCGGCATGGTTGGTGACGACGGGGCCGTCCACCGCCACTTCAAGCCGTTGCCCCTTTTTCTCGAACTCCCAGTGGTAGTGCCTGCCGTCCATCTGGAGCCGCCAGTTGATGCAGGCGTGGCTGTGCAGATCGGCGGGTGTTCTGGGTGTGCCCCGGGCCGCAAGGTAGACGGGGGACGCCACGGCAACCATGTCCAGGTCGGGTGTGAGGCGCACGGCAATCATGTCCTTCTCAACCCGCCCACCCACACGGATGCCCGCGTCGAAGCGGCCCACGACGATATCGGCCAGCGCGTCGTCGACCACGATGTCGAGCACTACGTCAGGGTACGCCTGATGAAAGCGTGACAGCCTGGGCGCAATGATGGTTCTAGCTGCGATCCCCAGCGTGTTGATGCGCAGCGTGCCCGTGGTCTGTCCTGCGGCTTCACTGGCTTCGGCCACTGCAGCATCCATTTCGCGAAACAGCGGGGCGATGCGCCCATAGAGCTGCTCGCCACTGGCCGACGGCGCAACGCTGCGTGTGGTGCGATTGAGAAGGCGCGTGCCAATCCGGCTTTCAAGCTGCCGTATGGTCTGGCTGAGCGCAGAAGGCGACAGGCCCAGATGCTCCGCCGCCCGGGCAAAACTCTTGCGTTCGACCACGGCAGCGAAGGCTTTCAGCTCAGCGAATTCGAACCCGCGCATTATGTATTCCTTTCTACACAGCCCATGCGGATTCTAGGATATTCCCTAAATTGACCCCGGCGCGCATCCTCAGGCCTTCATCAACCCCATGGAGCCATCGACATGAACGCCTTGACCCTTCCCGAACCCATCGCCGCGTACTTTGCGGCCGAACACAAGCCCGAGGCCCTGGCGCGCTGCTTCACTGCGCAAGCCGTCATGAAGGACGAGGGCCACACGTACACGGGCGTCGATGCCATCAAGGCCTTTATGGCCGAGGCATCTGCCAAGTACAGCGCTACAACCGTGCCGTTCGCGTTGGAGCGTGAGGACGGTTGTCAGGTCGTCCAGGCAAAGGTGACGGGCAACTTTCCAGGCAGCCCTATCGACCTGTCGTACCGCTTTCGCCTTGAACGCGGGCTGATCGCATCGCTGGAGATCAAGGCATGAGCTTCGACCTCCAACTTCAAGGCAAGCGTGCCGTGGTAACGGGCGGCACCAAGGGTTTGGGCGCGGCCCTCGTCCAGAGCCTGCAGGATGCGGGCGTGCAGGTGATGACCACTGCGCGCTCTGCGCCTGACAAGCCGCTGGAGGGTGTGGCGTATGTCCAGACCGACCTGACCACCGCAGAAGGCGTGGCACAGCTTGCGCGCGCCGTCACCGAACGCTGGGGCGGCGTGGACATCGTGATCAATTCCCTCGGCGGCTCCAACGCGCCAGCGGGTGGTTTTGCGGCCCTCGATGACGCAATGTGGTTCAGTGAGCTGAACCTGAACCTCATGTCTGCGGTTCGTCTTGACCGGGCACTGCTGCCCGCCATGTTGGCACAGGGCGCAGGCGTCATCCTGCACGTGACCTCGATCCAGCGCGTGCTTCCGCTGCCGGAGTCGACCACCGCCTACGCCGCAGCGAAGGGGGCCCTTTCGACCTACAGCAAATCCTTGTCGAAGGAGGTCACGCCCAAGGGAGTTCGGGTGCTGCGCGTCTCGCCAGGCTGGATCGAGACCGAGGCTTCGGTGGTGTTCGCAGAGCGAATGGCAGCCCAGGCGGGCACCGACTACGAGGGCGGCAAGAAGATGGTGATGGACTGGCTCGGCGGAATCCCCGTCGGCCGGCCCGCAAGGCCGCAGGAGGTCGCAGACCTGATCACCTTCCTTGTGTCGCCGCGCGCGGCATCGGTGGCGGGTTCAGAGCATGTGATCGATGGCGGGACGGTTCCCACTGTTTAAAACCGTCGACTTGGTCGGCCAGCAAGTCTTTCGAAAGGGGCCCCAGTCCAGACTGATTGGGGCTTTCCTGCTCTACGACTGTGGAGGTCGACGCAGATCGATTCGGAAATACGCTAGTCCGCTGAAACCGAAAAATCGGCTGTGCGTGAAGGCCTGGCAGGGCCGCTGCCTAGCCATGCAATGATAGCGGCGCGAGCGTCCAGTCAAGGCGCAGTGTCTGGCGCGCTCGGGTCCAACGGCTCGTTGGGGCGGGCTGGCTGCTCCGTGCTGGGCGGCAGGTCGCCCGGCGGCCGGGGCAGGTTGTCGGGCACTTGGTGCAGGGGGTGGTCTTTGGGGTCGGTGGCCATGGTGCGCTCCTGTTGAAAGAAACATTGGGCGCCCTGTCGAGGCGCTGGGCCGTAGGAGGTGGGCGTGAAAAAGTCCGGGAGCTGCCGCGCTGATGCTGATGGTGTCGAAGGTGCCCAGCTCCTCGCGCCCGTCCATGAGCGGCTGCGGTCATGTACGGGCTCGACCTTGATGATGTTGCGAGAAAAAGTATGCCGCTAAAGCCTTTCTGGGGCCAGGCGGTCGACCTCCCATGCGCGCACGGCGACCCAATAGGGAAAGCGGTTGCGTCCGCTGCGCTGCACGCGGCGGTGCTACACGATCTGGATGGGGCCCCGGTGAAGGCCGTTCACCTCGGCAATGGTGCTGCCGACAGTGGCGTGCACAGGGTCAGGCAGTTACTTGTTGCCAGCAGAGATGTCCTCGCCACGCACTCGGGCCAGGATTCCGTTGGGGATCTCCATATCCGTCAAAACGGAACATCGGAGGGGGAGATTTCCACCGGGCCGATGCCGTCGTATATCAGGGCACCGGAGACGATGATGCGTACGGTTGAGCGCCCGGCACGGTGCTCCACCCTGTAGTCTTCTGCAGGGAACAAAAGCGGCGATTCGTCGGGCGGGCCACCGTACCAGGTGGGCGTGCGCAGGACGGCAGGCGGTTGAAACAGATTGGACATGAGGCATCTCAAAACGGGGCGGTTGACTGGACGAGATGCACTGGGCCCGGCCCCAAATACACAGTGCATCTCGTGGAGATTTCTCGAACACGCCAGATGAATTCCCCGGCCTCGATTTCGTAGCTGTCCACCGGCAGCGGCAGCGCTTGCTCAAGCGGCCACCAGATCCGCCCGCGCGGCTTGGCGCGGGGCAAGGGCGGCATGCGCAGCAGAGCCGGCAAGGGCTCACAGATAGAGCGGGGCATAGGGGTCGTCGTCGAGGTGGTCTGCTTCGGGGCTGAAACCTGTAGCGCTAGAGAGGCTCACCTTGTCGAGGAAGGGCAGCGCATCCGCCGGATCTTGCGCAGCCAGCCATGACTGCTTCCAGAGGCTGGGCCTTGCCTTCGTATTGGTGCGGCCGCCCTCCTCTGTACCCACGATATGAAGCACTCCATCCACCCGCGCAAATCGCGCCCGGAACAATGGCAGCATCAGCGCTTTGCCGTTTGGCCTGTCGAGCAGATGCGCCTCCCAGCGCGGGCCGTAGTCATCGGCAGGCGTGCGCTTGTAAAGCAGCCAGCCGTGCACGGCTTGGCGTAGCACCGGGTCGGAGCCTGCAATGCGGTGACCGCCGGATCTCATCCTGAAAACATACAAAAGCACTGTACGAATTTACAGTGTTTTGCCAGCTTAGGAGTAGTATTCGCACCTTAGGTTCTCTCCTACTGGCGCGCCGCGAGCAGGGGCCTACGATGGGCGCTCCCCTTTCAGGAGTGCGGAATTCCCCGCAGTTCCTGTCAACCATCTGGAGCCGAGATGTGCAACAGGTATGTGTCTGCAGAGGAGCTCGATATCGAGCGCGAGTGGAATATTGGCGCCCGCAACCAGCCCAAGCTGTTCGACAAGGTGCTGTTCCCGCGCGGCCAGGGCGCATTCATCCGCCGAGCGCGCGACGATGCCGGGTATTCGCGCGAGCTGGTGGTTGGCCAGTGGGGCCTGATCCCCTGGTTCGCCAAGGAGCCCAAGCTGAAGTACCCGACCAACAACGCACGCAGCGAGGAACTGGCGGATAAGGCCAGCTACAAGCTGCCATGGGCACGCGCGCAGCGCTGCATCATCCCGGCGGCCAACTTCGATGAACCCAACTGGGAGAGCGGCAAGAACGTGTGGTGGCGCTTCGCTCGCTCAGACGGCCACCCCTGGGGCTTGGCAGGCCTGTGGAGCACCTGGACCGACAAGGGCACGGGCGAGGTGCACGAGAGCTACACCATGCTCACCCTGAACGCCGACGCGCACCCGCTGATGTCCCGCATGCACAAACCCGACCCGAAGGTGGGCCCAGCCGAGCAGGACAAGCGCAGCGTGATCCCCATTGAGGCCGGCGACGTGGACGCTTGGCTGGCCGGCACTATGGAAGGGGCACAGGCCCTCCTGCGCCTGGCGCCCGTGGAAGTGTTCGCTGCAGGGGCCGCCGAGGATTGAGGAGCACGCCATGGCCGAGCACACCCTCGCAATCGACGACCCCACAGGCAGGCTGCCAGAGGACGTGCGCCAGCGCGCCCTTGCCTCGGCCGACGCGGTGCTGGCGCACTATGGCGTGACGGTTGAGGAATGCGCCGCCGTGGGCACCAGGCCGTTCAAGCCAGTCGCTCCAGGTGGCGTCCACAACTTCTTCGCCGACGTGGGCAAGGCCGCCACCACATGGCTGGAGGCATGCGCTGTCGTGCAGGACCTGTGCGGCCCGGACCTGCGGCTGATCATCCTGGACAAGCAGGCGCCGCTGCCGCACTGACGAGCGAGAAAAAGCCCGCGCGAGGCGGGCTCTCCATCACTTCACTCGCCTCAGTCCAGCGGAGGGGCGAAGATCGTACATGGCTGACAATTCGGAATAGCGAAGGTGCAGCATGTGCTCAAGATCCTGCGGGCTGTATCCCATGTTGTCGCTGAGGTTCGAAAACAGTGCTGCGGTGAGACTTGGCCTTTCTGCGGAGAACTCCAGATTTGCGGGTTCTCTCGTCCTGTAACCCTTTATGGCCATTTGCCGCCAGAGCCACGAATAGGTCCCGGCATCAATCTTTCCAATAGTCTTAGCCCGCACTATCAGAGCGCCCATTGACACCTTCCAGTACGGCTTCAATTGAGCAGCTTTCGCCAGTGTGAATCCAGTAAGTTCCGATGCGATATCCTCTTTCGGCATGAGCAAGGCGGCGGCAAACTCGTCGGCCTGTTGCTCCATATCTGGAGACGGAATTCTGTGCATCACGATGTGCCCCAATTCGTGCGCCAGGCTGAATCGCATTCTGTCCGCAGGCATGTTCTTGTTCAAGAAGATGACCGGTGGCATACCAGCTACTTGGTAGCTCGCACCATCTATTCGGGCGGCTTCCATTTCTGTGAAGATCACCAGAATGCCAGCACGCTCAACATATTCCACAAGGGAGCGCACAGGGCCATGCGGCATGTACCATGCGCGCCGAACCATCCCAGCCACCTCCTCGATCTGCCCCGCAAACTCGTCAGAGTCATATTGAGGCAGCGGCAATTCCGGCTCCACATCTACCGACTGAAGAAGGACACGTGCATGCCCAAGGCGAACGCTCAGTTCAGCAATCACCTTGTCCAGCACTTTTTGGCCAACTGACGCCTTCTTCCTGTACATCGGATGTGCACTAATAGGCGGACCGTACTCTCGTTCAGCCTGATAGAAAAAGGATGGCAGGCAATCAAGTGCCGCAGCGAATTTCTCCAGTTGCTCTGCGCTGGGCTCCTTCAACCCTTGCTCTACCTTGGAGATGAGTCCCTGGGAAAATCCCGTGACTGCCTCCAAGTCAGCTTGACTCAAACCAACCATGCGGCGGCGCAGGCCGACCATCTCAGGCCGGAAGCCTTTATCACGCAGAGCCATCGCCGCTTCCAGTCTTCTTGATCTTTTGTGCAAATTTCTTCGGCTTGAGCACGCGCTCTGCGGGGGTTCCACCATCCACAGGAGCAACCGGCAGAGAAATCACCGTTTGACCATGATCCTCGGCGCCGCCCAGCAGATCGATAGCCCACAAAATCTTGGAGCGATGACGTTGGGCCAAGACCACCTTGTCAATGGCGGTGCCAAGATCGTCCAACGTGTAAATCAGCTCCAGCCTGGCTACACCGTCAAAAAGGTCGACAGAGGCGTCGTTGAAGTCCAGCGCCGCCTGGGTAGGGTAGTTGCGAGACAGCAGCTGGCTAGTGCCCTTTTTCATGCGAACGAAAAAACTGGTGCCGACCAGCAGACCCTGGCAGTTGGCCTTGTTCTCCACACGCACCAGGCCCGAACCCTCAAAGTGAGCTTTGGCGTAGTAGAGGAACTGGTTCCAGATGACATTTGCCCTGACCTTGGGATCTTGCATCGTGCGCGCAAAGGGACCTTGCATCCAGTCGCTGTGGGCTCGCTGCACGAGCGAGACGAGATCCCCATACAAAGGGCGCAGCACAGAGGAAACCTGAGATTCTTGAGCGAATGGCATGACGTTGATGGCGGCGCCGGTAGCTGAGGTGACGCCATTATGGGTCAGAACTACAAAATCAACGACAAATTATTCCAAAAATTATTCCTTACGCAGCTTTGTGGGAGTCCGGCGGCTGTTTTCGCTACTCCCAAGGCTTCAACGACCCAGCCAGAACAGGGCGGCCGTCAGCGCGGCCCTCGAAACTCAATCGGCGCGGGGTCCACGCCCAGATCAAGCCGTGCAGCGTTGATCCAGTTGAGTGAGAGTTGGCGAGTCTTGAATACGTCTGGTACACCTCGTGTTTCCAGGCCATCAAGAAGGTGATTCACCAGAGCATCGTAGGCGTCTAGCACAGGCTGCGGGGCAACCAAGGCCATCCGTCCATAGATCTCAAAGCGAAACGCTTCGAACTCTGCGAAGGCCTCGGCAAAGATCTGGCCTGCTGTTGGATTGGCGGCGATCCCATTCATAGCTTCAAACAACTTGGCCATCCGGTGAACGGCGGCGTCATAGCAAGCAAGCTTGTCTGCATGCGCCTTCTCGTGTTTGCCACGCTGGAGGTCCAACTGCGTTTTCACAAGCGCTAAGCTCGCATCCACCTGGTGGCGCAGGTTCGCCTCCAGTCCCTTGAGCCTCTCGGCATGCGCTGCCTGTTCTGATGCCATCAGACGGTCCGCCCATAATTTGCCGAGCCAGGCAGACAATGCCAGCACGATGACGGCGCCTCCACCAAAGGCGCCAAGAAGGGCGCTCACGAATCCCCCTTGCGAGATCTCCATCTCCCCCTCCTTGTTCAGTCACTCTGGGGTGTCGGTTAGCCTTGAACCGGGCAAGTGGGCTCAATCGAACCCCACTCGACTTCCTTGATGGGGATCAGGCGGCCAGCGTTGACGTGGAAGACAACCCCCTGCGTGCGCATACCGACGTACACGCCATAGCTGTTCTTGGCATTGAGCTCGTAGCAGACCAGCCACCCGCCATCTATGGCGTGCACCCAATTGCCTGTGCCGCGCCAGGTCGCCCACGTCGGGCTGGTCAGCAGTCGAAACTGCTTGATGCTGTCGGGGTCCTTCAAGGTCCGCTCAAGTTGCGCCTGAAGGGCTGCGAGAGCCTCCGCATCGGAGGGGGCGGGGGTAGTCGGCAAAGGCGACCGCATTGCGGCCACAGGCTGAATGCTCGGCGCCTGGACGCATCCGGACACAGCGAAAACGCAGGCCGCGACGATGACAAGTTTCCTCATCCCTCTCTCCTCGTTCTAGCCACTCTGGGTGGGTGCGTATAGATCCTGAGCCGCCCCCATGGCATGAACCCTCAGAATGCCTTCGGCAGCGTCAGCACAGGCGTCGAGGTCAGCGCCCCGCAGTTGATCCCGCTTTGCCGGCCGACGGCGGATTGAATGGCACCGGCAATGCGAACGATGGCTGCACCCGGTACGAAATCGATGTCATAGGTGATATCGCAGGCACCGTAGAGATTCGTGCCGAGAAGGATCGCATTGTTGCCCGCGATGCCCCCAGTGGCCACCTCCCACGTCGCGACTGAATTCACCCGAACAACGCCTAGCGCGGTTGTGAACTGAAGGTTGTTGGCCGGGACAGCAGACAGGCCCACTGCAATCATCGAGTTTCCGTTGGTATGGACGGAAAAATAGGAGCTGCTGCTAGGGTTGAAGTAAATGCCGTCGTATTGCCCCGCAGCTTGTGCTGCGCCTGCTACGAGCATGGCCGCGAGGGCCGCTATTTTCTTGAGCATTGAGTTCTCCTGCTGCGCAGTCAGGGCGCTGTGCGTCGCCTAATTTCGGTTCGGCCTCAATTGCAATGCCGCGTGCCCCACTTGCGACGGCGCGAATCATGGGTTTCCCTCGCCACCGATGGTACACGCTGGTGTATCAATTTGTTTGCACCTCTAAGGGTGATAGACAAACCAGGGGCGCCGCGCGCTGCTGCATCCAGGGATGAGCACCAGGCAGCAGCAGCTCGCTCGGCATGCCGGGCCGGTCAGGGACTCAAGAACGCAAAAATGCTGTTCCAAGCGTACGGCGGAGTGTGCTGGCGGGGCCCGCGATAACCACGAGCGCGCCAAGCGGGAAGCGACGCGCAAACAAAAAAGCCACCCGAAGGTGGCTGTTTGCTTTTTCCAAGACTGCTTGTTTGCAGTCCTCTTCAAGATTCCGTCAATCTCTGAAGCTGGTCTCTTCAGAAGGAACCTTGGTAGGCGCGATTGGACTCGAACCAAGTTGCGGGGCCTTGTAGATCAACGCTCTATTGGAGCGGAGTCACGAGGCCTGCCCCTCTTTTCCCCCTGATTCCCCGGTAATCTCCCCGGAAAATCTCCCCAAATCCAGGCGGGGCGCCCAGGGGCATGTGCCCTGCGACAATGCCCGGCATGGCCCACATCTACTCATCAATCCAGCAGGCGCTGTCCGCCCATTGGGCAGCCCACGACAAGAAATACCCGCAGAAAGTCATCCTCACGCCGGACCAGCACCAGGCGCTGAACGACATGCGCGCCACCGTCAGCACCGGCCAGCCAAGCAAGGGGCCGAAGCCTTTGGCGGGAGAGAAATTCATGGGCGTTCTGATTGAGCACGACATCAACACCCCCGGCGTGATGATCGGTGTGGACGGGGTGGAGACACCCTTGCAGCAGCCAGCCGCCACGGCATGAAGACCTCCGACCTGGCCGGCAAGGCCCTTGACCGTTGGGTGGCTAAGGCCATTGGCCTGCCGCCCGGGCCGGCCTACTCCAGCGACTGGGCGGTAGCAGGCCCTTTGCTTGAAAAGGAGCGCGTGATGCTCTCGCCCATGCCCGGCAAGGGCTGGATCTGGTGCGCTGCCGTCGTGTCGCTCACGGGCAACCCGCGCTACCAGGAAGGGATGACGCCGCTGCAGGCCGCCATGCGGGCGCTGGTGGTCTACAAGATCGGGACCGAGGTGCCCGACGAGGGTTAGGCTGACTTCTGCCATAAAATCGCACCGCTGGCTCAGTCGAGCCGGAAGTGTTCGATGGGTGGTGACGCGCTTCGGCATGAGTGAGTACCCAACCTCACCCCACCCATATGGACCAGTAGGCCCCTCCTCGAAAGATGCGGGGCTTATTTTTTGGCGATAAGCATCGTGCACGCCACAAGCGCCGCGCGCCATGGCGGGCAACAAATCAGGGGCCAGCGATCACTGGCCAGGCTTGCTGGAGGGTTCGGACATCAGCACTGTGGCGGTCAGCCTGGTGCGCCAGCTCTTGATAACTGCGGCTGCACTCTCCGAATAGCTCAGTGACGGTATTGGCGTACTCAGCGACGGCGGCGGGGGCAGCTGTGGCGATGCGACGGGCTGCGTCGGCGGCTTGGTCGCGCAGGCCGTCAGACTCAGCGCGAGCGCGGCCAACATCACGCTGCAGGGCTGCTTCACGGGTGCGTGCTTCATTCAGGGCTCCTTGGTAGTGGGTGGTGATGGCGCGCTCGGTCGCCAGGGCTTTGGCCTGGGCCTGGGCGAGAGCGGTGGCGTGGGCAAGGTTCAGGTCGGCGATCTGCTCGCCCATGCGCCAGTCCTGGACCTGCCAGGCGGTAGTGGCAGCGATGACTGCGCCCAGCAGCCATGCGGCGAGGTGGGTCCAGATCACCGCTGCCCCCAGGGGCCGCAGTACGGCGTGCCGAAGAACTGCGCGCAGTGCATGACCTGCACCCAGTGGTCGCCGTCCAGGCGCCACACGGTGAGCTGCACGTCGGCGGCATCCTGCAGGCTCAGCCCGCCGGCCAGCAGCACGTTGGGCTGGCCGGCCACCGTGCCGCAGCGTTCAAAGCACAGATGCGGGGCCACCCAGTTGTCACGGCCGCGCCACTGCAGCTGCTGGCCTGGCAGTGCGTAGGCCGTGGCCAGGTACTGCTCTGGGGCGGGCGTGGCCGGCGCTGTGATGTGCAGCAGGCCGGCGAGGATCAGGACGTCGATCATTCGGACCTTTCGCACAGGGCGCGCTCCGCGGCGCGGCGTTTCACCAGGCCTGGCAGCTCACGGCCGCCAGCCATCGTCCAGCGGTTCAGCTCCGCGCACGCGCCGCGCATGTCGCCCGCGTTGGCCTTGCGCACCAGCGTGGATCGGCAGAACTGGCCGTTGCCCACGTTGAAGGCGAAGGACAGCAGCGCGGCTTTTTGCGGCGTGGTCAGCGGTTGCGTCACGCAGTCCAGCGCATCGGCGTGCTTGAGCAGGTCGCCCACCAGCATCTCGTCGCACTGCTCGCGTGTGAACGTTTGGCCCATTTGCAGCTCGGGCCCGGTGTGGCCCACGCAGGCCGTCACGATCCCGATCGGGTCGCGATAGGTGCTGGGCACCCAGCCCTCGTGCAGGATCACCAGGGGCGTGGCCAGGGCCAGGGCGCCGGCGCCGATCTTGGCGGCGAGTTGTTGGCGGGGTGTCATTTCGGATGGATCCCCGTCTTGATGGCCGCCCACATGCCAACGATGGCCGTCCCCAGCCCGATGACATAGGCCATGGGCTTGGCCAGGCTGCCGATCCAGTTGAAGACCTTGAAGGCTCCCTTCATCGCCTGGAACATCTCCACGAGTTCGGCCGTGTTGGAGGCCACAGCCTGGGTGGCTTCGGTGTTGGTCTTGAGCTCTGCGCGCACCGACGAAAGATCGTCCTCGATGCGGGTCATGCGGTCGGCACCCTCGGTGAACTGGCGCGCGATGCTCTCCGCTGTGGCTTGGTCGATGCTGTCGTTCATGCGTCAGGGCTTTCCGTGGGGCGTGGGCGGTCGCGGTACTCGGCCGGGGAGTTGGCGCGGTCGTATTCCTTGAGGTACGCGCGGTAGCAGTGGCGGGGGCCCTGCCAGATAAACAACAGGTCAATGACGGGCATCGAGAGCCGACCGAAGAATTTGCCGTCGCGGTGCGCGCGGTAGCTGCGCGCGGACAGGGTTTCATCGGCATAGCCGATGGTCCCGTCCAGCGGCGGGATCAGGGTGTTGCAGAACTGGTCGAAGCCGATGAACACCTGCACGCCCCAGGCTTTGAGAAGGTCCCAGTTCATAGCGGCCGCTCCGTGGGCAGGATGGGTGTGTCCAGGATCTGCAGCGCGCGCCCGGCCGCGAGAAGTCCAGCCGTCTCCAGAAACTGCACGCCCGCCCGGGTGTCGGTGCGCGCCAGGTCCACGAAGGTGGCAGCTGCCGCATCCTCCAGGTAGGTACGCAGCGCAGCGGCTTGGGTGCGCTCGGGCATGGTGCCCGCCGGCTTGTCCAGAGCCGCCAGCTCAAGCCCGATCTTCTCGGCCTGGGTGAAGCGGTTCCGGAATGCCAGGCGGGTGATGTGCCGGCTTTCCAGCACAGGCTCCGGTGCCAGCACCATCTGACGGTCGGGGTCCGCGTAGCAGGTCTCGGGGGTTTCCCACCCGCCCCGCTCTGCGTTCCAGGCCACGGGCCCGGTGCCCGACACCAAGGTGTTGCCGTTGCGATCTTGAAGGTGCCACATGGTGGTGTCCCCGCTCATGCCACGATACCGAGCAGCACGGCAGTCGTGCCCCCGGTGATGGCGGCTTTGCAGCCCACAGGCGACGAGCTGCGCCGGTCGAAGTTGACAGCCGGCATGGTCTGGTTGGCGCGCCAGCGGCCGGCAGTGGCCACGCTCACAGCCTGGCCATCGGTGCCGGCCGTGATGGCCAGCCCCAGCACCGATGCGGCTTGCGGCGACAGGCGCCCATGGGCTGACACCCCGGTCACCTGGGCGCTGCAGAAGGTGAACGCGAGCAGGCCGCAGGGCATGATTTCTGCCCAGAGATTTACGCTCTGGCTGGTGGTCGCCTGAATGGCGAGGGTCGTGGCTTCGGCCACCATCACGCCATCCAGTGCTATGGCGTTCACGCTCCCGACGCTGGAGCCGTCGTACGTTGTGTAATAGAACAGCGGCCCCGTCGCCAGGCGATCAAGCGCCATGCCAACCGTGCCGCCGCCGCCCAGGCTAATGGTGGTCGCGGAAACGATCAGCAGGGTGCCGCCGTTGTCGTAGTAGGCGATTCGCCCTTGAACCGTGGCGATGTAGAACCCGCCGCCACTCTTGGCGCGAATCATCGTGTTGTTCGGCCCGGCCCCCGCCCCCAGCCCGGTGTTATTGGTGACGGTCGTCAACAGGGTGCCGGCGCTGTCATACAGCCGCACGGCCGACACCGTGCCCACGCTCGGATCCACCAGGGCCACGTTGCCGTTTGACAGCTCGATGGCGTAGTTTTCTGAAAAGCCGGCGCTGAGGTTGGCGGCTCCCGTGAAAACGGTGGTCAGGGCACCCTGCAGCACGCCGGCCGCGTTGTACCGGGCGAACTTATAGGCGGTCGAGGTGCTCCGGTAGTAATAGACCCAGAACCCGCCGGCCGCCAGCGGCAGCGCGCAGAAGTTGGCGCCGGCCGATGCTGCCTCAATGGTGGTTTCAGCGCCCTGCAACACTCCTGAAGCGTTGTAGCGGCTGAAAAAGACACCCCCGGAAGCGGTTTTGTCATAAGTCACCACCAGATCGCCGTTCACCAGCGCGGTGGCGTTCCACCCAACGGCCGAGCCGCCGCCGAGTGACGCGATTGTGATCGCGGCAAGCACAACCGCCCCCGCGTTACTGTAGACCGCCATCTTCAGCGTTGCGCTCTCAGACCAGCACACCGCGAAGTTGCTTGCCCCCAACTTGAGCACCCGGGCAGAGGAGATGTTTGCCACTGCAGACACCGCGACCGTCGCCACTGGGGCCTTGATCGGGCTGTACACCCGGCAGGTCAGCGCGGTGCTCGCGGTCGTGCCGTCCCCGGTGTAGAGGCACGCAACATTGCCGTTGCCTAGCACCGCCAGCGGACGCCCGGGAGGGCCGCTGTAGTTGGCTGCCGCAACGTGGGCTGTAACTCCCAGCCCTGTCAGGGCGGTAACCCCTGCGGCGGTGTTTTGGGTGGCCAGCGACAGGCCATCCACGCCCCGGCGGCCGAATCCCGAGGCCTCCACGCGCACGTAGTCGCCCACGGTGACAGCGTCGCCGGTGATGGTGACGGCCAGGGGTTCATGCAGCGCTGCCGCCGCGTTCGTCGTGTGACGTCCCATTTATTGCTCCTCGAATCCGAAAGCCACGGCCGACGTACTGCCGACCGACGAATAGCCCACCAGGTACTGCCCGGGTCCGACGACGATGGCGCTGCGCTCGAGCACGCCCGCGCTCGGCAGGTACTGGTCGTACTCCAGCCACTCGGCCGCCGTGGGGGCGGCAGTGCTGGCCAGGGCCAGGCGCACCAGAGTGCCGGCGGCTCCCCGGTTGACCATCGATACCGTTACGGTGCCGGTGGTCAGCGCCGGGGCCGTGTAGATCGTGGTGTTGACGGCAGCGGCGATGTCCACCGCGCCCAGTTTTCCGTTCGGCATATCAGGCTCCTGCTGCGTAGAAGAGCTTGCTGCGCGATGGCACAGCAGCCCATTGAATGACGCCGTTCACGACAAGCAGCGCGAGGGGGGCGGCCTGAACGGGCGCAACGGGCAGGCCCAGGGCGCCACCGGCATATGCCGACACGAACGCCTGCACCCAGTTCGTGCTGGCCAGCAGCTGGCTGTTGTCGCCGGGGGCCACGGGTGTGGTGGCAGTGACCGTGCCGGCCAGGGTGGCGCTGCCGGTCACCGTCAGGGCTCCGGTGATGGCTTGGTCACCCGTGAAGGCGTTGCCGCCAGCAAGGTTGGCCTTGCCCGCCAGGCCGGTGTCGATCTGACCGGTCTTGGCGGCCACGCCATCGAAGCCGGTCTGCACGCGCTGGAACTCGTCCTTGAGGACCTGCTCGTCCACGCGCTGGCCGGGCAGTGGGTTGAAGACTCGGGAGTAGAAAGGGTTGGGCATGGCTTACCTGTCCAGACGGCGGGGGGTGTAGACCACCGACACGCTCTGCAGCGTGTGGGGCAGTTCGATGCTGGATCGACTCACGAAGCTGAGGCACAGGCTGGTGCCGACGCCATCGAGGCGGATCTTGTTGAGCGTGTTGACGGGCACGCTGTAGTAGCTCTGGCTGTAGTTGCTGACGCTGTAATAGGCGCCGCCAGCGTTCTGCTGCACGTCCACAACGTCGGTCAGGCCGATGGTGGGATCGCCCAGGCTGTATTCGCCCTGGACCTGCAGGCCGCAGGCGCTGCGGTTTGAGCTTTCCAGGTCCACGCGCCGAAAGCGCTTCTTCTCAATCGGGCTCTTGATGTGGTTGAAGGCCAGCTTGAGGTAGCCCACGATCTCGCCGCCGTCGAAACTGCGGCCACGGTCGGCCTCGTACACCATGCCGTCGTCGCTGCCGAAGAAGTTGCGGTGCACGCCGTCGATCAAGGCCCCACACGTGCAACGCACGGGCCGGCCGTAGCTGATCGGCATGAAGGCCAGCGTACTGCCGTCATCGGTGGGGATAGGCGTGATGCTCAGCGCATCGCCGCTGGCGAAGAAAAGCCGCATGCGGTTGTCGGCCCGGTTGACCACCGATGCCACTACCTGCCGAGACTTCAGCAGGCGCTGAATGCGCGCCGACAGCGGCAACCGCACGAAGTTGCCAAAGGCCTGCGTGGCACTGACCATGGCCACTCCCAGCGGGTCAAAAACCAGTATGCGGCCCAGGTTCTGCACACTCCAGCGCTGGGCGCCGACGTCATCGGCGAAGTTCACAAACTTCCAATCCGCGCTGGAGCTGCCGTACAGAACCCAGCTGCGCGCCGCGGCAAACACCATCAGGGCGCCGCCATCGGCATCTGCAGGCAGAACCTGAAAGCCTGTGACCACATCGCCGGCACCAATCTCCCCAGCGCCCACCACCACCGACCAGCGATAGGGGTCAGTGATCGCGCTGTGCTGCACCGAGCCTTCGAAGCTGAAGAACAGGTGCCCCTTGTGCGCCACGCAGTGCGTGGGCTTGTCGGCAGCCATGCCGGTGGCGATCGGCACCAGCACATCACCGTCGAATTCGAAGCCACGGTTCACGCCATCCGCGCCATAGATCCGCTGCACGCCGGCCTTGCCGGTGAAGTTGTAGACCACGGCATCGATCCTGCCGCCTGGCAGCTGCGCGATCGCCGTCTCGGCGCCGGACAGCGTGGCCGTCGCGCCGGCGGTCAGCGCCCCGGCCGTGAATGCCCCACCGCTCGGCGCAGTGATGATGAAGCGGCCCTTGGCGGTGTTCGACTGCCAGGTGCCTGATTCCGTCACCACGCGCTTGACGATCGCGGAAACGGCCCCCTTGGTGATGTTCGCGCCCACGGCCGGCTCGGTGCCACTGCCAGCGGTGAATGCCAGCTCGTAGTAGTGGAACACCTGGGCCCAGCCAGCGGCCGTGCTCTTGAAGAGGTTGCACGCGGTGGCGGCCACGTTGTCGCGCCAGGCGTAGAGCACGCCACTCAATACGGCGATGCCCCGCACAGGCCCAGAGCCAGGCACGGCACCAATGTCCGCGCGGTAGCTCTCAGCCGCCAGCGCTGCGAAGGTGTTGTCGTCGGCCCCCATGATGTCGGATGCGTCGCCGTTGAAAACACCCACGGGGTTGCCGGCCACGGTCAGCGTCTCGCCCACGACGAAGGTGCCGGCGACACGGGTGACCACCAGCTGCGCGGCGCTGCGCACGGCGATGACGCGGGCAGTGGCGGCAGACGTGGCACCGGTGACGGTGTTGCCAACGACGACGCCCGCGAAGGCCACGGCGGCCTGCATGCACTTGTAGACCGCATCGCTGGGGCGTGCGCGCCCGTCGAAGCGCTCGTAGCCCCCCACCCGCTCGTACCCCGCCAGGGCCGAGCTCTCGTAGTTCACGGCGCCAATCACCGTCCCAGGCCGCAGCGTGAGCTGGGGCGACTCGGAATCCAGCCCCCCGGCCAGAGGGAAGTACTGGGTCTTCAAGGGAGGCATACGCATGTCGCTCATGCCAGGGGCCTCGCGCCAAAGCCGGGCCGTGGCAGCTGCGATTGCGCCAGCGCCGAGAAACCCATGCTGTAGTTCTGGTCCGCCCGCTGGTAAACCTCGCTGGCTGCGTCGAAGCCACCGTATTCGCGCAGCGCACGCCACGCGATCAGGTTGTGGAAGCGCGCCGGCAGTGGCGGCTCGTCGGCATCCAGGGTCATGTCCACCACGTCGCGGACATAGGAAGCGCGCACCTGGTGGGCGCTGTCCGGCATGGGTCCGACCAGCAGCTCCCCGCCAGGCGCAATGCTCCAGAAGCGCAACGGCCCGGGAGAGTGCGCACCGACCAGAAAGCGCGCACGGAACTGGTCGTACGGCAGGAACTGCAACCCGCGCTCCGAGGCCTGGCCATCGGCCACGCGCCAGGCGCTGGGGCGGTACTCTGGGTTCTGCTGTTTCCAGCTGGCCCAGTCGGCGAGCGCGAACCCCGGCAGCGCCGCTCCAGGCGGCAGCGTTATCCCTGTGGCCTGGCCAAGCGCCTCGCCCCGGCGGAACAGCCAGGACTCGTGCGCCAGGGCGATATCGCGCCACGCCCAGTTCACCCACTCGAACACGCGCGCATCGTCACCACTCGCGGTGGTGACGGATGCGGGTGGGCCGCCCGACAAGCCGCTCTCGCGCTTGACGGCCCGGGCCAGTTGCAGGAAGTTCACGCCGCGGCCCCTGGATCAGTCTTTGCGCTGCAGGGGGAAGCGTGGCTTGTCCACCCAGCGGGCCTTGAACGGGTCGTCGGGGAACTCGGGGTCCGCCTCGCGCACAGAGTAGGTCAGGCCTTCGATGTGGTCGGCCATCTCCACTGGCACGCGCACCCACTTCTCGCGCTGGACCTGGATTTGATAGTTGTTGATGCCGAAGAAGGGCTGTGTCGGCTCGTTCGCCTCGCCCTTGAAGAGCTTGATCTCGACCGTCTGGCCCGAGAAGCCATGCTGCTGCACGGCCACATCGATATCGGTGTTGCTGCCAGCAGCTTCTTCGGCAGCGGCCGCAGCTGCGGCCTTGGGTTGTGCTCTTGCCATTGTGATTTCCTTGAAGAAGGGGCCGGCAGAACACCGGCCCCTGGGTTGCTGATCGCCGATGCGCCCGATCAGGCGCTGACGCCGTGCTCGATGCGCGTCATCCAGGCGTCGTTCAAGATCGCCGCAGCGCTCCACAGCTTGAACGCCACGTGGCCACGCTGGCCCATCGGGTCGCTGTCACTGGGCTTGGGGTTCACCACGATGGGCGTGAGGCCCGAGCCGGAGGCGGAGAGCTGCACCGTGGCATAGGCTTCCTTACCCACCACCACCGACTGGTACACGTCCACCGCAGCACCGCCCAGCATGCCGTTCAGCGTTGCGCTGCCGGCGTTGGCCAGGGCGGCGTACAGCGTGCTCGACATGAAGCGGATGTTTTCGAACGAGCCCACCTCGGCGTCGCTGATCGCTTTGAACGAGCCGTAGTTCTGGATGCGCGTGTACCCGTTGGGGAACAGCGTCAGGTTCTGCAGGTCCAGCTCCACGTTGGGGTGGATGAAGCAGATGTAGCACTGCGGGATAGGCGTGGTGCCCACGCCGTCGCTGGCCGCCACCATCGTGGTCAGCGGGCGGGCATCCTGGGCCTTGAGCTGGCGGATGGCCCGGCGCGCCACGTTGGCGGTCATCGCGGTGTTGAGCGTGTTGCGCGCCACACCGTTGGCGTACATCACCTGGGAGCCGGCCTTGATGGTGTTGTACAGGATCATTTCCTGCGTCTGGCCTGCCGTCTCGCCCAGCGACTCGCTCAGCTCGGACAGCACGGGGTCTTCGTGCGTGTCCTGGATCACGTCGGTGATCTGCACGCGCTGGCCGTACTGGTCCAGAGTGGCCGACACGTCGGTGCTCGTGATGTTGCCGGCGGCAGGCGTCACGCCTTCGGTCAGCGGGGTAGTGGTCGGCGCCAGGCGGCCGTAACGGCGCCACTTCACGACCTTGGTTTTGCCCTTAGGCACGGCCGTGACCACGGCGAACTTCGCCATGTTCAACATGGGCTGGGCACGCTCCAGCATCTTGTCCACCGCATAGGCGGCGGTACGGGGGGTGATATCACCGTAAACGGTCATTTGGAATTGCTCCTAAATCGAATGGATTTCAGGCAGCGCGCTGGGCTTTGGCGAGTCGCTTGTCGCGGAAATAAGCCACGTTGGCTTCGAAGTCGTCCTCAGGCGGCAGGCCTCCCTGGTTGCCGCTGTTGCGGCTGGGAAGTCCGGCGGCGGCTTTGAGGCGCGCGTCGTTGGCTCGGGCTCGTTCGGCAGCAGGGGCGGGGGCCGGTGCGGCGGTCTGCTGTGTCGGGTACTGGGCGATGGGCGCTTTGCCTGCGCGGCGCAAGGCGGCGTCGTAGGCGTCCATTACCACCATGGCTTCCCCGGGGTCTTGCCCCTGGTAGAAGGCCTGCTGCGTTGGCTGTGGCTGCGTGCGGATCCAGGCGTTGAACTCTGGGCTGCGCACCACCTCCACGGCATTGGGGTACGTGGTCTGGAACGTCTGCATCGCGGCCTCGAAGGCGGCGGCGCGCTGTTCCTGCTGGCGCTGGTTGTGCTCTGCACGCAGGTCGTGCAGCGGCTCGACCATGCGGGCGGCGGTCTGCTCGGCCACCGTGGCGGCTTTGGCATCCACCGCCTGCAGGGCCTGCTGCACTGCGCCCACCAGACCTTCCAGTTCGGGGAAGCCCTTTGCCTTTTCTGCCAGAGCCGCCAGCTTGGTTGCGGCGTCTTCACCGAGCGGCTGCTCGGGTGATGGCGCGGCCTTCTTCAATGTGGCGTTTTCCTGCTGCAGACGCTCGAGCTTGGCGCGGGCCTCGGCCAGATTGCGGTTGAGCGCGCCGACGCGGCCCAGCTCACTGCGCGCATGCTGCAGTTGCTGCTGCGTCTGCTCCAGGAGCTTGGCGGGGTCGGTGGCTGGAGCCGCACCTGGTGCTGCTGATGCCTGGCCGGTGGCCTGGGATGGCGCGTTTCCGGCGTCCGTGGATTGACCATCAGCAGCTGCGGCAGCACCATCGCTGGGCGCGGGCGCATCCGCTGGTGCAGGTGCCGGCGCTGGTGCTGCAGTGGTGGACTCGGCCGCACGTTCCTGGCGCAACTCGTCGAGAGCTGCCGCCATCTGGTCTTCGGGGTCGAGGTTTTCCGTTCCTGCTGCTGGTGCTGCTGCGCTCATGTTGATCCTTCGGCGTGCCCCTGGCGGGGTAGAGGCGGTTGACACCGGGCACGTCGCCCGTGGTGGCAATGTGGATCAGGGGAGCAGGATCACGAACCGTTGGCATTAATGCCGTTTGGGCAATGAGAAAGGCCCGGGCATGGCGGGCCTGGTGACATCAGTCGATCCGCAGCTTCATGCTGCGCTCCGAATCTGCGTGTGCAAGATATTCCAGCCATCGCCACGAGCCATGGCCACGCCTCCAGTTCCACGGGCTTCAGCTCTGGCCTGCAGCCGCCGGTCCACGTAGGCCCGCAGGTTCATCAGCCACTCGTCGCTGTAGGGCATGTTGTCCAGGTGCTCTGTCAAATCGCGCTCGATGTCCACCACAGAGGCGCGGTGTGGCACGGGCTTGAGGTTGAAGTTTCCACTGCCAGCGTCAGTGACCAGCACGGCGCGTGCGCCAGGTGGGATGCCAAAGTCGGGGATTGCGACCGGCGCGGGGGTTGTGCTATCGTTCATATCGAATCTTTCCGTGAGAAGTTTGGTTCACCTTGAAGGCCTCTTCCGTTGGCGCGGTTGAGGTCTTCGCCTTTGTGGGTCTAGTTTCCCCGATTGCGATGGCCGAAGGGGGGTCGAAAAACATCCAAAACTGTCGCAGTTCAGTCATGCGGCTATTTTTTCAGTCCGGGCGGGCCAAAAGACCACCTAATCGGCCCGGATCGGGATACAAAGGGTTTCCCCTAATGGGTAGGCTCATGAAAGCAGCAGCTTCTGCACCATGTCCAGCTGCGCTGGCGTGCCATACAGCTTGGTCTGGTTGTCCGTGATGCGCTGCCAGTCGGTGCGGGTGTCCTGCCCCAGAGCAAACCTGTCGCAGAAGTCGTGCACCTCGGCGCTCTGCTCTTTGGACATTTCCTTGAAGCTGTGCGACCCGGCGAATAAGTTCAACAGTGCGTAGACCTTGCCGAACAACAGGCCATGCTTGATCACCGTGTCCACTGTGAAGTGGTAAAGCGGTAGCCGGTCGAACTTCGTGCTGCGCTCTTGGCCGTCTGTGATGGGCTGACGGGCTCTGGTTTTTGAGAAGTAGCTGTCCTCCATCTGCTCGAAAACTTCCCAAGCCACGTCCGTCTCTAGCATCTTGGCGTGACGCATAGCGCCCCGTTCGGTCCAGAGAATCAGGTGAGCCGACTTCTTGGCAACCAACCCGACGATATCGGGTTGGTTCTTGAAATCCCGAAGGTCACCACCCTGAAGCTTGACAAAGTGCTTGCCTTCTTCAAAGCGCTCGCGGTTGTTCTCGAAGTTATCTCCGATGTTCTTTTCTGAGCATCCGTACAACTGCGCCAATTGTTTCGAGGTGCAGACCCGCTGGTCTTTGAAGTTAATGACGGGCGTTGCCACCGCGCCAATAGTGACGACTTCGGTCATGCATGCGGTCCCTGTTGCTGCTCCTCCGCACGCAGGCCGAGCTTGATGAGGTACAGAATTTCTGCGTTGAGGGTGCGTTCGTTCTCGGCTGCACGAATCTTGAGTTGCTTGCGCAAGCCATCGGCGTGCAACCGCAGGAGGAATTTGTCCGACTCATCGCGCTGCTGAACCTTGGTCTCTGTAGTCATAAAGTCCTTTCATTTAGTTTATGGCCTAAGGCCATGTCTTTAATGTGGCCTAGGGCCATATCAAAGTCAAACACATGGCCTTAGGCCATATTTGCAGTAGGGCTTTAGGCCATTACCATTGGGGAATGGATAACAAGCAGCCTCAAGACACAGAGTCGCGTCATGCGGACAAATACATCGTCCGCTTTCCCGACGGCATGCGCGACCGGCTGAAGGCGGCGGCGAAGTACAACAACCGCACGTTGAACGCTGAAATCGTGGCCCGGCTAGAAGGCAGCTTCCGCTCGGTGGATGTAAACGATGCGGCGGCGATCATGCTGGACCTGCACCGGGCCGAGGACAAACTGGCGGCGCGCAATCCCGCGAAAGATTGGGCGGTGATAGCAGACCTGATCCACAACCTGCAGCAGCAGCAGGCAATGACGGCAGAGCAGGTGAAGAAGCTCGCTGATGCCTTCGAAAGCGGCGATGTCACGCTGGTTCACAAGGGCACGGTCAAGGTGCCGAAGCTTAAGACGAAAGCGAGCCAGCCATGAGCGAGAAGGGCAATAAGGACATCGGCGAAGTCAGCGCCGCAGTTGTCGCGCTCTCTGCCGTAATGGGCGAGTTGGTGGACGAGCTCTGCCAGTCGGGCGCGGTGAACTCAGAGAGACTAAATGCTCGATTTGAACAACTGCGCGGCCAGTTGACAGAGCTGTACCCGAACGCGAAAACGCCCCCGAAAATCCTGGAGATGCTGCTTCAGAACACCATCAGACAAGGTGAGGCCAGGGATGAATGACAACGTCCGACAACTGCGAGGCATCAGCGACACCTTGTCGCCTGGCGGAGAACCCCCAGATAATGGAGAAATGGACGCCCGCGTAAAAAGGCTTGAAGACGCTATCGCCGAGTTGCCCACCAAGGCCAACTTTGCAGAGCTGCGCGCGGACATTGCGAAGGGCCAAACCGACATGCACAAGGCAATTGCGGACAACCACCGGTGGACTCACACCGCTTTGGTTGGATTCGCAGGGCTCGCAGTCGTCGGGATCCTGGGTGTGATGGGCACGATCTGGAGCATCGGAAAACCGACTACTCCCGTGACTGCCCCGGCTGCTGTTTCGCCCGTGACCATCAACATGCCGGGTTCTCAGGCAGTTCCGGCCGCCCCTGCTTCCAAGCCCTGATCCATGCGCACCCTCGCCCTCCTCTTCTCCGCCCTGGCCAGCGCTGCAGCCTGGGCCCAGATGCCCGACCGTGGCAGCTGGATGGCCGGCGGGGATGACGGGGGCAGCGGGCTGCCTTCGGGCGGTTTCCCCTGGATCGTGGCCGGCATTTGGGTGGCCGGCATCGCTATCGCGTCATTTTTGCCCGCACGGGCCAAAACCATCGCCCTGCCGCTCGCGCAGGGGTGGCCTCTGCTGTTCATCGTGTTCGAGGCGATCGCTTGGTTCCTGCGGCGCTGACTACTTGCCAGCGGCCGCCCGGTCCTCGGCCACCGCCTCGATGAACTCCCGGTAGATTCCGGACTCCTCCGCCTCCAGCTTCTTTACCTGGGCCCGCTTGTAGGCCATGGACGTTCCTTCGTCCAGCATGATCTCTTCGACCTCGTCGCGGATTTCCTTGATGTGCTTGCTGCTGCGCTCCATCATCTTGACCAGGCCAAGCAGCTCGCCGCGCTGCTCCTCCACTCGCTCCCAACCCACCTCGTCACCCATCTTCTTGGCGCGGTCTCGGTCCTGGTCAGCCCGGCGCACATCCTTGGCCGCGCCCCAGTAGTTGCGGCGGTCATCGGAAATACCCTCGTCGCGCACGAAGCCGCGCAGGATCGGAATCTCTCGGGCCTCGGATAGCAGCGCCTCGCGATCAGGATCGTCGGGGCTGGACTGGTACTCGGCGCGCCGCATCACCGCGTCGAAGGTGTCGGTAAGAAACACCCCTGCCCCACCCGTCAGCGTGCGCGTCCAGTACTTCAACGTCTCCGGGCTCACGTCCACCAGGCCGGCCTGCGTCTGCGTGCCCCCTGATGCCGCGTTGAGCTGGTCGGCGATGGTCTGGTAGACCGAGGTCTTCGTGTTGCGGTAGGCCCGCAGGTGGTCCGGCCGGCTCTCGTCGAACTTGCTGTCCGGCACGATATCGCCGCCCAGGCCCGAGCGGTTCACGCCGGCGCGCAGCGCGGCGCGCATCAGCTCGCCGCCGGCGACGCCAGGCACCAGCTCCACCAGCCCGCGCGTGTCGCCCCCTTCCGAGTACGGCTTCACCGGGAGGAACTGGTCTGCAAACAGCAGCGCCAGGTCCAGCGCCACCTTGTCCACGTCCTTGCCCTGCTGCAAGTCGTGCGCGGCGTTGCCGACGCCGAAGAAAGCGCCCAAGCCGTAGGGCATGGGCAGCGTGATGTAGCTGTCCGCCCCCGTCCGGATGATCAGGTTCTTGGCCTTCACGTCGGGCGAGATCCGGTCCCATGCCTTCTTGTCTTCGTCGTCGCCGCCAAACTGCGCCTGGGCCAGCGCATAGAACAACCCGGCCATGCCGGCCACCATGGCCCAACCCTGCTCGCGGTGCTTGCCGTGCACCATGGCATCGGCCAGCGCGGCCGTGCCCTGGATGCTGGCGTTCAGGAAGAGATACCAGCCGCCCACGGTGCGGGTGGCTTCCCCGTTGCGGTTGAAGTTCAGCAGCTCTTTCGCGGCGCTGGCGCTGGCCCGCAGGTCGTTGCCGCTCTCCTGCATGGCCTCGAAGACCGACAGCCGCATGGCCGACTCGCCGGCGCCGTTCAGGATCTCGATCAGCTTCAGTCCGCTCTTGATCGACTTGCGCATGGCCGTGCGCACGCCGCGCACCGTGCCGTCACCCCGGGCCGTGGCGAAGGCGCCGCGCGCATCATCGAAGGTGGCCTGCACGTCCTCGCCGATGCGCGCCAGGTCGCCCAGGTATGCCGCGCCAGTGCTGCCGCCCGACAGGCGGTATTGCGCCACCGTCCCCGTTGCCTTACCCGTGAAGCCGTATCGGATCAGCTTGGCCATGGCCATCGGGTAGTTCTTCACCGCCCGAGCCGACACGCCGGCCCCGTACTTGGCCGTGGTGATGGCCAGGCCTGCCGTGAAGTCCCGCGCGATGTTCTTCAGCAGGAACTCGGGGTTGTACGCCGTGTAGGCCTTGGACAGCGCGGCATTGATCTCGCGGTTGACCTTCATCAGCGTGGTGAGGCTTTCCACGCCCATGTGCTTGTAGGCCCTGGCCAGGCCCTCGTCGTTGAGCTGCACGCGCACGGCGTGGCCCTTCACGTAGACCTGGGCCTCATTGGGCTGCAGCATGGGGGTGGCCATGCTCACCACCATCGGGTCCGCCTTCACAGGCTTCACCTGCAGCTTCATCCCGGGGTTCGCGCCCACAAACTGCAGCGCCTGGTTCGACGTCGTGAAGCTGTCCACCACGATGCCATCGGGCGTGCGCACCTCGTACATCGTCCCCTGCTTGAGCACCCGGCGGCGCTCGGGCTGGTTGATGGTGGCGATGTCGGGGTTGTTGAGCTCGTCGACCAGCACCAGCATGGCCTGGCCCACCTTGTTCTTCTCGGCCAGCATGATCGCGCGCTCGTGGTCGCGCAGGATGTTCTCGATCACCTTCTCATCGCGTGCACCGTGGCCCAAGGCCCGCTTCTGGCGGCCGTCCACCGACAGACCCTTGCCCACCCCGCCCTGCTTCGCCTCGTCGCCGCCCTTGAGCGGCACGTAGTTCTTGTAGGCCTCGCTCCAGGCGTCCGACATCTCCTGCGAGATGATGCCGGCGTCCAGCAGGATCTGCCTGGTGCTCTCGGTGATGGATTGCACCTCGGTGGCCAGGGCGGCGAGGCCTGGGGGCGCCTTGGCCAGAATAGCCTGCGCCTCAGCGTTCGTCATGCCGGAACCGTCCAGGGTCTTGGGGTCGATGCTGGCGATCTGGGCGTTGCGCTCCTCGGCGTGCGCCGCGTGCAGGTACTCGGCCACCTGCTCGGTCGTGAAGCCCGCCTTCTGGATCCGGTCGATAACGGGCTTGACCGTGCCCTCGCGGAAGTCCTCCACCCGCGTGGCCACGGTGCCGTGCATGCGGGCCTCGTAGCCCCACACGTCGGCCTCGCTCGACAGCTCGATATCGTTTTCCTTCGCCCAGTTGCCCAGCACGGTGAAGCGGTTCAGCTTGTCCTGCATGACGCGCTGCGCAGCGCGGGCGCGGGTCTCGGCCGGCAGCGGCGTGCGCTCGGGGGCTGCTGCTGGCTGGGCCACGGGTGCGGATGGCGCTGGCGGCGGTGCGGCGGCACGGCTGTACTGGAGGCCGCCCTCGGTATCCTCGTCCAGGTTCACTGCCCCATCCAGCTCGCCCGCATGGTCAGGGTTCTCGCGCTGCGCGATCCCGAACGCCAGGTTCACCAGGTCCTGCGACTTGAAGTCCTCGGGGTTGCCCGTCAGCTTGCCGAAAACCTGCTGGATGGAATTGCGCACGCGCGCCAGCCAGCCCTGTACCGTGGTGATGGGGCGCGCACCCGTGGGCTCCACCCCCATCTCCAGCGCCACCTGGACCGCGTAGGGGAACAGCTCCTGTGTGGAGTACTTGCCGGCGTCGGCGCCAGCGGGCCGCGACGATGCCACCCGCGCGGCAGCATCGTCGTACACCTGGCGTTCCATGCTGCCCTCTGCCGCAGTGGCCCAGCCGCCGATGGTGTCGTGCAGCAGGTCCCAACCCTTCTTGCCCAGCACCGCCTGGCCATGCTTGTGCATCAGCTCATGGGCGGCCACGGCCACTTCCTGGCCGGCCTTGATGTGGTCGGCGATCAGGAACACCGTGCGGCTGAGCGGGTCGTAGAACCCCGCAGCCCTGCCGCCCTGCTCGGCGCCCATGGCCACGGGGCCGATCAGCGGCTCCCAGTCGGCCTTGATCTGGCCCGAGGTGGCCACCACCACGCTGCCCAGCCCACCTGGCAGGCGGCCGTTGGCGCCCACCAGCTGCTCCACGGCCGCCTGCACCGACTCGACCGAGGCTGTGCCCGTGGCCCTCAGGATTGCGGCGGCCAGATCGGGGGACATCTCTTTCGAGAACTCTGCCTCCGGCCCTTTGACGCCATCTTCATCAGCGGCTACATTCTCCCCTTGCGAATCCCCCGAGGATCGGCGTTCCCCAGGCAATTGGAGCCTGGCTGATCCGGTCCCCGGGGGATTTTGCATTTGGCCGTTCACATCGAAGCGCAGCAGCCTGTTCAGCTCCGCGCCCACCTCCTCCCCTTTCGCCTTGAGGAATTCCTGCTCGGATTTCCCATTTTCTGGCGTTTGGGCTAAGATGGAATCTTCTCCTGAATTGGATGAGCCGGATCGCTCCACACCGCTTGCGGTGTCAGTCCCGGATACTCGACGGTTCAGGAGATTTTCTTTTACGGACACGCTGTGCAGGTACATGCGCTGTCCGTTCGGGTCAGTGCGCACCAGCACCGTGACAATGTTGTCCAGCCCGTCCATCTTCACCGGGGCGCTGATGTAGTAGCTGCGAGCATCGCGGCGGTGGTCAGCAGCCACCACAACTGCCCCCTGCTCGATGACGTTTTTCACAGCGGCGAAGGCCAAGTTCTTGTAGAAGCTGAACTTCCCGTGGCTGAGTGAAGACCGCACCGAGCGCTCTCCCAAGTCCACAGCACCGATTTCAGGGTTTCGGGCCACACCTCCGAACCGCGCGAACAGCCCGGCGGCCCAGGCGCGTATTCCTGCCATCCCGGTAGCTGGCACATCTTCGCCCTTCAATTCGGCGACCGGAGCGCCTTGCAGGATGCGTGCCTTTTCTGCGTCCGTACGGGCGGGTGATGAGCCACGGCTGTACTGGACTGCCATGGCTTCGTCGGCCGCGCTTCCTTGCTGCACAATTTCGCTCGACCCCGCTGCAGGCTGATCGCCCAACGCTTGGCGCACGCCCGGCGCGGCCTCAGAGATACCGGCGGGGTCACCTTTCACCACATCGGCTTGAACGCTGGCGGCGGCTCCTCCGGCTGCGGGAACAACGGCGGCCGGTACTGGCGCATCAGCTCGCGCGACGTTGGGCGCCTGGGCGGTGTCGGTGGTGCTGGCCGTTTGCGCTGCGGGTGCTTGGCGGGCATTTGCTGCCTCCGGTGCGGTGACTGCTGGGGCTGGTGCCGGGGCGGCCGGCAGCTTGAACGCTTGGCGCGCCTGCGCAGCGACGGTCTTGCTGACGATCACCCCCTTGGGCGAACCCCGGACGGCCGCTGCCGGCACGCCGGATGCCACCAGGTGCGCGCGCACGGCCTTTGCATCACCGCGCAGCTCGACCTGGCCGCTCGGGAGGTCGACCATCTCCACCTGCGGGGCGGGCTGCGGCTCGGCCCGTTCCTTGATCTGCGCCTCGAGGCTGCTGTTGTCGGAGCCGCGATCGGGCACCGTGGCCACGGTCGTCGCCTCGCTGCCGGGGTTGGCGGCCGCGAACGCCTGTGCACGCCCCAGAGACTCGGCGGTGCGCTCACGCTCGGACTGCGTCAACGGCGGCTCGCCCAGCGTCTGCAGCTGCTGCTCAATCGCTGGCAGCGTGCGGCCAGCCTCGTAGCCGTTGGCCTCGCCGTAGCTGGTGGTCAGGTCATCCAGCACCCGCTGGCGGGCTTTCACGGCCAGGGTGTCGGCCTGGCCCTGCTGCGTCTCGGCGGCGCTGGCCTGCGCGGTGGCAGCGGCCCGGCCCTGGGCGGCTTGCTCATCGGCAGCCACCATGGCCTCGATCTGGCGGGTCTCGTCGGCATCGCGCGCGGCTCGCGCCTCGGTGGCCAGGCGCTGCACGTCGGCCTGCGTGGTGGCCGGGGCCGACTGCACCTGGGGCGTGGCGCCTGGCTCGGCGTCCAGCAGGGCCTGCGTGCGGGCGCGGGCGATCTCCTGCTTTTGCTGGGGGGACAGCGGGCCTGACTCGGGCTGCGTGTCCACTGCCGACGCTGCGGGCTGGGTGCTGACGGCAGTGGGCGCAGCAGGTGCCGGTGCTGCTGCGGGCACGGTGCCGCCCAGCTCCGCCCGGGCCTGGCCCACGGCATCGGCGATGCTGATCTCTCCCTCACCTGCTGGCGCGTTGCGCGGCGGCGCCTGCGGCGTGGTGGACTGATCCTCGACGCGCGGCACTGGGGCTGGTGCTGGCTCAGCTGCAGCCTTCGCCCCGATGTGCCCGGCCACGTCCACGCCACCGCCCACCACCGCGCCCAGCGTGCCGGCCACGGCCAGGCGCTTGCCGGCGTTCGTGGCGTTCGGCGCCTCGCCGGTACCGACAGCCTCGCCCGTCACCTGGCCAAGCTCTTCGCCCACCTCCTGCAGCCCCTCGCGCCCCGCGCCCTTGACAACGCCAACAGCGCCGCCCTTCACCGCCTGGCCAGCCGCCTGCCGCGCCAGCGCCACCTCCGCGCCCCCACCAGTCAGCTTGCCGGCGATCACCGAGAACGGCACGGTGATGCCCGCCGCCTTGTAGGCATCCTCCATAGGCACGCCTTTGTCCACCAGCCCGGCGAAAACGTCGGCAGCGTTCTGCGCTGCTGTGGCGCCGATGCCAGCAGCCTTCTGGGCGGTCGCCACGCGCGAGGCGAGCGCGGCCGTGTCCAGCGCTGCAGCTGCCTTGCCCGCCGTGGCCGCCTTCCCGGCCAGCCCAGCCGCGCCCACCGGCAGCAGCATGCTCCCCAGCGTGGGCAGCACCTGGTCAGCCAGGGCACCCTTGTTGTTGGCCAGCGTCTGGCCGATGCTGACGTTCGGGTCGGCCATGTCGCGCTGGAAGTTCTCCCGCTGCGCGGCCGCACGATCACTGCCCACCACGCCCTGGATGGCCTTGATACCGCCCTCCATCGAGTCGGACAAGTCCTTGCCCAGGTAATCCCCGGTGGCCAGGCGCGCCAGGTCGGCAACGCCCTTCACGGCGGTGGGGCCGATCTGCAGGGCTCCGGATACGACGTCCTGCGCCACAGAGCCCACTGACATGCCGGGCACCTCGCGGCGCGCGGGAAGCACGGGGCCCGCTGCCGGGTTGACCACGCCCCGGCCGCCGCCCGCCTGGCTCGGCTGTACGCCGTCCGGCAGCGGCACCTGCTTGCCGGCAGCTGCCGGCTTCGGCGCCACGCCGTCAGCAAACTCCAGCACCGTGCCCACGTAGTTGCGAGTCTCGGCCGGCAGGCTTTTGTACCAGTCGTCTCGCGCGAAGGCATCGCGGTTACGGCCCCAGTTGTAGCTGGCGATAGCGCGCTCGGTGTCGCCGCCGAACTTGTCCAAGCTCTGGCGCAGGTACGCTGCAGCACCGAACACGGCTTCTGCCGGGTCCAGCGGGTTGATGCCCAACTCTTTGGCCGTCGCAGGCATGAACTGCATCAAGCCCAGCGCGCCCGCCGGGCTGGTCACCTTGCCGCTGATGATGTCGGGGCGAAAACGGCTTTCAGCATAGGCGATGCCCTTGAGGATGGTCGAGTCCACGCCGTACTCAGCTGCGGCCGCATCAAAGAGATCGTCCATACCGGCCGGCACGGCGCCGCGCGCGACGGGGCTGGCGGCCGGGCCAAAGTCGAATAGAGCGCGGGGCGCTTCTTCATCGGGCAGCGCGCCCAGGTCCACCCCACGGGTGGCCATCTGGTACAGGTTCATCGGGCGGCTCCAATCTTGGCGCGCCAGGCATCAGCAAGCGATTTGGGCGAAGCCGCAGGTGCACGCACTACAGCGGTGGGGTTGGGCGCCTTGGTGGTGGCCCCCGGCTGGTAGTCGTTCAGTGCAGGCGCCAGGGCGGCGCCATCCATGGCATCGCGTCGCGCTTCCATTTCCTGGATCCGCGTCTGCAGGGCTGGCTTGTCCTTCGGGCGCGCCTCGCCCAGCTGTTTGTAAGCGCCAGCGATCTGACGATCTAGCGCCCGCGCGTCCTGTGCCTGGCGGTTGGCGCCGGCATTTGTTGTCGTCGCATCGGTTCGGCGATTGGTAGCGTCGATCCGCTGCTGTGCCAGGTCTTCCTTCCCGCTCTCGTCCTTCGTACCGCTGTACTTTTGGAACGCGCCCGCAGCCTCGGGCAGAGAGCCGCCGCGCTGCATGACCTGGGCTGCGTTGGCCGTGCCCATATCGTTCAGGCCAAACTGCCGCTCGCCCTTCGCATGGTCATCCAGCTTGCCGGGGTCAAGGAAGGCGGTGTACAGCCGCTGCAACCCCAGCTGGCCCTGGTCCCGGTCGTAGGCCGCGCGCTCCATCGCTCCCTTGGGTGGTGCAGCCTCCATGTCGCCGGCCCTGTCGTAGCGCGCGAAGTCGCCGGCCGTGGCTGCGGTGCCCGTCATCTCGGGCCGGTTAAACATCTCGTCGGCCAGCAACCGGCCGGTGTCGCGCCCGCCGAACGTCTTGGCCAGGCGGATCACCTTGTCCTGGTCCTCAGGTGTCTTGGCCTGCATGGCCAGGGCCGCCAGGTTGATGCCCTTGCCCCCACCGCCGCCACCCGCCCCGCCGCCAAGCTCGGACTTCATCTGCAGCATCTGCTCCTGCTGGTACAGGCGATCGGCCGCACGCTCCCGCTGCAGGTCCAGCGCACCCTGCTGGCGATCCTGCAAAAGTGCCCGCTGCTGCGCCAGCCGCTCCTCGTCGGCGCCCATGGCCGACATGCCAGCACCGATGCCCTGCATGGTGCCGCCCAACAGGTTCGCGAAGAAGCTCATTGCATACCCCCTTGCTGCGCCATCTGCGCCAAGTTGATCCCGCCTTGAGGGCCTGGCGCTGGTGGCGGCTGCTGGCCGGCCTGCGGGCCCTGCTGCTGCAGTTGATCGGGCGATGGCATCAGCCCCTCGTCCGCATCCATGCGCATGTACTCCGCGATGGACTCCTGCATCACCTGTTGCAGGAAGGGCTCCAGCTGATCGTCGGGCACCAGGCCTGCGTCGTTGGCAACGCCCGCGATGTCCTTCACCAACTGCACGCCGGCATGCAGCAGCACGGCAGGGTCCACAGGCTGGCCGGCCTTCTCGGACTCCATGGTCAGGAAGCGCAGGGTCTGGGTGCCCATCCGCACTGCGGCTTCGGCAGGATTGACCTCCATGGCCTGGCGCCACTCCTGCGCCTGCTCGCCCATGATCTGGCGAGCGCGGCCGAGCAGCATGTCGAACTGGGTCTGCTGCTGGGCGGTTGGCTGCGTCTTGCCACCGGCAGGAGCTGCTCCAGCCTGCGGGTCTTCGGGTGCGCCCTGCTGGGCCATTTCGTTGAGGTTCATGGGAATTCCTTAGGAGACGCGAACGCCAGAAACGCTGTGGTACTTACGCTTGGCGAAGTCCAGCGCTTCCTTCTGAGACTTGCCCTGCGCAGCCGACGAAAGGGCGCCGCCGACACCCTGAACCACAGCGCCCATGCCCTTTTCGCTGTTGAGCAGCTTGTCGAAGAAGCTGCCCGGCTTGGTGGCGGCCGTTGTGGGTGGCTTGGTGGTGGTCAGCGGCTTTGTTTCTACGTTGCCAGAGGCTTTGGCCGAGCCAGCATCAGATGCGGCTGCAGCCGGTTTTGTCGCCATGCTCTGGTCAGCAGGGGCTGCGGTGATATCGCGCGCCGCCCCCGTGCTCTGGCCAGTCTTGGCGGCGTCTACCAAGGCCTTTGTGTCGGTCCCCGTGGTCTGGGTGCCCTTCATCAGGTCCATGCCTTGGGATGCGTCGGGGGTCGACGCGGCAATGCCGACACCATCCGGCGTTGTTTTCGCCATCTCGGTCAAGTTGAAACTGTCGCCCGGGCTGTAGGTGCTATTCCCCAAGCTGTCCGTGGTGCCCGAGAAGTCGCCCGTGGTCAGTGCCCCAACGCCATCCGCCAGGTCGAAGGCACCCGCCGCCGAGTTCGCGCCGAAGGCGTTGGTCCCGTCCAGCATGGCCTTGGTACTCAGCGCGCCGCCTGCCTCGGTCAGGCCCGCAGCCCCCTCTGCCCCGCTGCCAAAATCAAATCCGCCGTTCACAGCGCCATACACCGCCCCGGCAATGTTGATCACCTTGACCATGTCCTCGCCGAAGACCTTGGAAGCCGCCTTGTTGACCTTGTCATTGATGCCGGTCACCTGAAAGGCAACGGACGCAACCGCTGACACCACGGTAGCGGCAGCCGCTGATCCGACTGCGGCAGTGAGGCCCACGGCGGTGGCAATGGTGGCTGTGGCGCCCGTGTAGGCCATGATGATGGGGATAACGACGGCCATGGATCAGTTCTCCAGTGCGGACACGTAGGCCGTGCCCATGACGCCAAAGCCCCGGCGGGCCATGACCTTGTTGAAACGTGCCGGATCGGCGATGCCGGCGTAGTCGTGCACCACGAACTGCACAGCCCGCATGCGCGCGGCCCAGTCCTGCAGCGCTGCCAGCAGGCGCAGGCCCGAGCCGTCCTCGGCGTACCAGAGCAGTTCGTAGGCGGTCTGCCGGCGGTTGAAAAGACCGGGCTGCACGATGCCCGCGATCAGGCCGCGCAGCGCGCCGCCTTCTTCGCTGACGAACACCGCGCCGGACATACCCTGGATCACCCCCAAGAACGATGCCTGCACCTGGGCCAGCTCGATAGGCTGGTCAGCCATTTGGCTGGCGGCGTGCTCACGCAGGGCCAGTGCCACCAGGCCGGGCAGGTCCTCGCGGGTGGCGCGGCGGATGATGGTCATGCGGCACCTGCCCCGGTCGTGTCGCTAGATGCTGGGCCCGCAGGCCCTGGCGATGGCCCGCCGGTCGCTGCAGCCGTTTTCGTGAGCAGCCAGGTATCCGGCGTGATGCCCAGGTACGTGGCCTGGTTCCCGAGGCTCTTGTTGGTCATGTCGACCACGCTGTCGATGGCCTCCCGCTTCTGCTCCGGAGACATGTCGCTGGTCTGGATGCGGAAGACCTTGTCCGTTCCATCGTTGCGCAAGTTGGTCATCGTGTTGCGCCCGTCCAGCGCCAGCTGCCGGTCGGTCTTCTTGTCGTCAGAAGCCAGTTGCAGCTGCAGGCGTGCCATGCTCGTGTCGGGCTGGAAGTTGGCCGCCTGCGATGCCGCGTTCAGCTGCGCAATGGACATCTGGCTTTCGGCCGCGAACTTGTCCCGCGCGGTCTGGTAGCCGTTCTGGATGGCGTCCCGCTCCAGTTGCAGCTGCTGCTGGCGGTCCAGCGTCTTGTAGTCGCGGTCCCACTGCTGCTGCGCGGCCCACTCGTTCGCCTGCACGTTGAAGTCGGCCATGTAGGCGTCGCGCACAAAGGCGTTGTTGTCGCGCGAGAACGTGTTCGCCTGGCCCGCGTTGAACTCGCCGGCCCGCGCATAGGTGCTGGCGTCCTGGGTGGCAATGGGCATCGCGGCGTCGTACAGCGCCGACTCGCCGGCCGTGGCCGCCATGCTGCTGTTGAGCAGGCCCCTGGTGTTCGACTGCTGCATGGCGCGCGCGCGGGCCTGCTGCATCAGCGGGCTGTCGTCGGCAATGATCTGCTGCAGCTGGCTGCGCACCGTCTCGTTGGGCGACACCTCCCACTTCGTCATGCCCTGCAGCTGGGACAGGTTGATGCCAGTCTTCGGCGGGGCTTTATCGTCATAGTCCCACCCGGAGCCAGAGAACGACCATTTCGATGCCTCATCCTTCCAGCCGTCCCAGCCATCGGTTCCGTACTTGGACGCATCCATGACCTGCTGGGCAGAACCGCCGTGGCTCCCGAAGGCTTTGCCAAGTTCCTCGGCCGTCACGCCGTACTGCTTGGCCGCAGCGCCGATCTCGTCGAAGCTCTTGCCGGTGGCCCAGGTGCGGAAGTTTTGGTAGTCGCCTTCCTCGAAGCGGGCCGGCGCTGCGGCGGGGGCGCTTGCCACCGGTGCCGCCGCAGTGGTGGGCGTGGTGCCCCAGGCCTGGCTGGCCAGGTTGAACTGCGCGTCGGTGACGCCCAGCGACTTGCCGATACGTGCCAGGTCCTCGTCCGACGCGCCGTTGGCCCGCTCGGTCGCATAGGCCGCGTTGACGTGATCCTGCGTGTACTCTGCCATGGTCAGTATCCTTTGCTGCGGTCGGTGGTGCCGCGCTGCTGCGCCTGCAGGGCAATGCGGCCGGGAAGCGCCAGCAGGGCTTGCAGCTCCTGGATGGCGGCCTGCGCGGCGCGGATCTCGGCGTCGGTGGAGCGCACCGTGGTGCACACGGTGGTCAGCTCGGCGATGCGCTCGGCGGCATAGGCCTCCACGCCGCGCCACACGGCGGTGGCCGGGTTGATCTGCGTCTCCCAGCTCATACGCCCCTCCCGGTCTGGGCAGCGAACTGCATCTCGGCGTTGAGCATCTGGGCCTTGTTGTCGCGATCTGCCTGTTTGTCAGCCAGGAGAGCCTGAGTCTTCTCCCGCTCGTACCCGAAGCGCCGCATGGCTTCGTCTTGGGTGATGCCCAGACGGGCTGCTGTATCGGCCATCTCCAGCTGCATGCGGCGATCCATAACGCGTTCGTTGGAAGCCATCTCCTCGCGGCGCAGGGCCTGGTCTTCCTGGTGGATCTGCTGGGTTTGCTGCAGGCGTGCCTTGTCGAGCTCAACTTTGGCCATGAGCGGATCCTGCTTCGGCCCCTGCTGCTGCTCGGCCTGCTGCATCTTGGCGATCTCCTGCTCGGTGGGCAGCACCTGGTCGGGGTCCAGCTTGAAGGCCCGGGCGAATTGCCGCATCAGCCGCATCTGGTTGCTCGGTGGCAGACCCATGGCCTGGGCGGTCTGCATGAAGGCCTGTAGCCGCTGCGCCTGGCCTTCCAGCTCCACCAGGGCCGCGATGCCCATGGCGCGCACCCGGCTGTCGCCCTTGATCTCTTTCTTCTCGCTGTACTGCATGTTCCAGTCGAAGAAGCGAGTGATCAGCGGCGTGACGATGTCATCGTCCCAGTTGCGCACGGCGCGGCGCACCCAGAGGTTGGCAGCCGTGTAGGCGATGCTGGCCCCGGTGGCGCTCTGCATGTAGTTGGGCGCCTCGGTGCCTTGGAGGAATGCGGGCAGCGTGCCCACCTCCTCGATCAGCTGCTTGGACATCCCGAAGATCTCCTGCAGCTCCTTGAGGCGCGCATCGATTGCGATGAACTGGATGCCTTGGCGCGCATCCGCCCCCGGGCGCTTGTTGCGCCAGAACTTGCCCGGCGCCATGCGCCACGAACCATCCACCGGCTCGATGGCCTGGTCATCCACCACCACCTGGGGCAGCACGCACAGGCCCATGTTGTCGTGCATGGCGCGGAAGGAACTGTTGGCGCTCTCCTGGTTGTCGCGCACCTCGTACGGCATGCCAAAGCCGAAGATGCTGGCCTCGTCCATCTGCCAGGTGAACACGCTGTACGGGTGTTCGTTGCTGTCCAGCGGGTTGAGCGCAGCCTTCAGCACCTCGCCCTGGCTGCCGAACCAGACCACGCCGGTGTAGGTCTTGAGCGGGTCGTCTTCCACCGCGCAGCCGCAGTCGATCAGCTCCTGGGCCGTGATGGGACCGTGGTACTCCCAGACCTCGTAGCGACGATCCTTGGCGCCGCTGCTGCCGCTGATGGCGCGCAGGCGCTCGCGGTAGTTGTTGGTGGGGGTAGTGGGATCTGTCCCCAGCATGCGGCGCAGCGCGTCGGCATCTACGTCGGGCATGTCCTGCAGGTCGGCGGCCTCCTGTTTGGTCAGGTAGTGGCGCTCGAACACGAACTCCGCCTCGCGGATGTGCGTGCTGCTCATGTCGGGGAAGAAGTTCCAAAGGTCCACCCGGCTGGCCTGGGGCAGCGGCTTGCGGGTCAGGCTCATGACGTAGGCGCCATCGCCCTGCTGCGTCCAGCGCTTCGTGGTGCGGAATAGGGGCACGGGGCCCTTGAGCACGCCCGTGCCGTACAGCACCGCATCGTGGATCACATCGCGCGCATGGCGCGGGTAGCTGCACTCCGCGAGCTGGTCATCGATCTCGCGCTGCATTGCGTCGCAGGCCTTGCTCGCCTCGTCCATCATGGCTCCGATGGAGTCCTTCATCGCCCCGGCGGTGACCATGGGCCCCTCCGGGGACTGCATCTGGGTGTCGGGTGGCAACTGCTCGGCCAGGCCCATTGCTTCGTCCAGGTCCGGCACGGGGGTGGGCTCGATCACATAGCTGCGCTCGTCGCTGGGGAACAGCATGTCGAACAGCCGTGCCTCCACCAGCCCGCACAGCCGGCGCGTCAGCGGCACGAAGATGCGGCTGCCGTACTCGCCCTCGTCGCCGAACATGCCCGGGTCGTACTGCCCGTTGAACTGGCGCACGTCCTTGTACCAGCGCTCCTCGATCACCTGGCGCTGCTGCACCTGCTCCTGCGCCAGGGTCAGCAGGCGGCGGCCCAGCGCACTGACGCGCACAGCACGGGCTTCGGCGTCGCGGCGGTCCTGGTCTTCCTGCTGGCGCTGTGCCTCGGGGTCGAGCTGCTGCTCGAGCAGCGCCACCACCTCGTCGGCCGTGATCTCGCCAGCCGCAACCAGGGCGGCAAGCTCTTCTTCAGACAAGCCGGCAAGGGTCGGAGGTTGGGCGGTGGCAGCGTTCATGCCGCGCATGGTCACGCGCGCGGCCCGAATCCCCCACCGCTGGCATTAATGCCGTTTGCTCAGTAGCCGCCGCGCCGGTTGGCCATGTTGGAGCCGCCGCCCAGGGTGGACGCCTTGGGCTGGGTGATCGCAAAGCGCAGCATCATGACGCCGTAGCGGGTCGCGCTCTGCAAGTCGTCCCGCAGCTTGACGATCAACCCGTTCTTGCGGTGGTACAGGCGCCACTCCTCCAGCCAGTCGCCGCAGGTGGAGAACACCTTGAAGCGCCCGGTCTGCATGCGCGTGAGCAGGTCACTGATGCCCGCCTCCAGCCCGTTGCTGCCGTCCTCGAAGGTGGCGCGCTCGGGCAACAGGTTCACGCCCAGGGTGCGGTACTGGCCCGCCAGCTGCTCGCCGCTGCCCTTGTCGTGCTGTAGGCCGTCGTGCGGCCATGCCACGGGCATCCACTTCCCACGAGCAGCGATCAGCGGCGCCTGCATGGCCACGCTGGTCTCGCGCACGCGGAAGGTGTCGTACACGTAGACGGTATCCGTGTCCCGGTCCCACGCCAGCCAGGCGGCTGCGGCCGGGTGGTCCCAGCCGAAGTCCAGGCCCACGATGCGCGGCCAGTGCGCGGGCAGCGCGAAGGGTGGGCACACGATCGACTCCTCGGCCACGGGGAACACCTTGCCGCTGCCCAACACGGGCACGCCGTTCATGCGGGCCTCGCGCTCGTGCTCCGGATAGCTCTCGGCAAGCTCCTGCTTGGTCTTCTCGTCGAGGTGGGGCACGTCGTTCCAGCCGGCCTGGATGATGGCTTTGCTCATGTCGTTACCTGTTGGCCTTTGGTGAGGAAGTCCAGCACCACCTCGGTGGCGCCTTCCAGTGGGGTGAACGTGATGGCGATCAGGCCCTGCGTCGTGGCCGTGCGGGTCAGGCATTCGTTGTAGACCGTGGGTGGCGGCTCCTCGTCCAGCCACACCCAGTGCTTGGCCGTGCCCTCGAAGGCCTTGCGCCCCTGGTCGTAGGACTTGAAGCCCAGCACGCTCTCGCCGCCAGTCAGGTGCTTCACGCGGATGAAATCGAGCGCTCCATTGCCGTTGGGCCTGGGCCGCGCCTTCACGATGTCGTCGGCCGGGATCATCCCTGTGCCTGGCTGGCCGGGCTGGCCATACAGCTCCAGCTGCACGATGTCGCGGGTGGTCTCGGTCGTCTTGCCAGCCGCCCAGGCGTGTATGGGCTTGTCGAAGCGCCGGCCCTGCCACCAGTCCGGATAGCGCCCAGTCAGGTGCAGCGTGGTCTCGTAGGCCCCGCCGATGGTCTTGCCCACCCGGTTGCCGGCCATAAAGCAGCGCTCGCGGTGCGTGGCCCCGGCCCGGAAGAAGGCCATGTGGCGCCCGTACAGCTCGCGGCGCAGGGGGCCATCGTCCTTAAAGAAGTTGCGCATGCGCCAGCCGGCCAGCCGCCGCAGCAGCAGGACCTCCATGGCCTCGATCTGTTCCAGCGTGGCATTTTCCAGGGCATCAGGAAGCACTGCGGCTCTTCTCCTTGATCGCGCGCACCTGGGCCAGCGCCGCGATCATCTCCTCGGCCTGCGCGGGCGGCATGTTGCCCAGCGCCTTGGTCATAGGGTCCGTCACGTCCTCGAACTTCTTCACGAACATGCCCAGGTGCGTGCCCAGCAGCTCCAGCGCGGCCTTCTTGCTCTCGGTCTTGAACTTCTTGGACATGACCAGTTGCCCGTCTGTGCCAATGTCGAGCATCTCGATGGAGCCGATCGCCGCTGCGGTGTCATCGTCGAGGTCGAGCACGTTCTTCAGGCTTCCATCGCGGTTGAAGATCTTGCGGATGTCGAAGAAGGCAATGCGCGACAGCTCCCTGATGATCTGGTCCTGCGTCACGCCCGTGCGCTCGACCGCCGCCGCCCGCAATTCGGCCACCCTTGCCGCAACCCTCACATCCGCCGCCAGGGTGGATGCCTTGGAGTGCACGCTGTCGGGCTTCCAATTCACGCTGCGAGGGTACGCCTCGCGATAGGCTGCGGACTGGCTCGCGCCCTCGGCGTGCCGGCGGGCGAACAGCTCCATGGGGGCGGACAGGGGTTTCACGTGCGCGCCCCCCGCACCATCCGCTCCATGTTGTCGATCACCCGCAGCCGGTCACCGTCGTGCAGGCACTCCCCACGCAGCCAGTCGGCCGGAAAGAGCACGTTTACCGCGCTGATGGCGGCATAGGGGATGTGCTCCCGCGCTGCCTTGATCAGGGCTGTGGCGGCGCCCAGGGGGTGCAGGTCCCCCCGCAGGTAGACCATGCCTGATCCGGTCACGCCGGCATAAAGGGTGGGTGCGCCAGGTGCCTGCAGCTCAATGAAATGCAGGTCTTCAGTCTCGTCGGTGTCGTAGTCCATGGTCTCTCCTATCGAATCAATGCCAGCTCGCGCCGCATGTCCACCTCGCGCACCACGATGGGCGCTGGCTTGGGCACGATGCGGTAGCGCTTGGTGTAGCGGCGGCCCAGGCTGCCCACAGCGGGGCCCATCACGCTGCGCACGGGCAACTTGCACAGGGCCGAGCAGATTTGCGAGTTTTCGGTCTTGGGCACGCCCAGGGCGGCGCCGATCTCGTGCACGCTGTAGTCCCGCGTCTGGTTGTCGGTCAGCAGCTTCTCGATGCGGGCCTTGAGGCCATTGCGCCTGGCGCTGGTGATGGTCTTCGTCGCGTCGCTCATGCAGATGCGGCCCTTTCCATCCCCAGTAGGTCCAGCACCACGGCGCCGGTGTCCACGTCGTACCAGTCCGAATCGGTCAGGTTGTTGATCAGGAAGCGCTCGAAGTCCGCCCGGGGCGTGCTGTCCATGATCCGCTGCAGCTTCTTGGGAGCACTGCGCCACGTCGGCTCCACGCCCACCAGCCGGGCGGCCGCCAGGTTGTGGTGACCATCCACCAGCACGCGGTATGGCATGCCGCGCAGGGTCAGTTCGATGACGTTGACCACGAACACCTGGAACGTCGCTGCCTTGCGCGCCACGATGGCGGGGTCCAGGTGGCGCTGGGACGAAATGAGGCGGGCCGTCATGCGCGGCCTCTCAGCGTCGCCAGCTCGGCCTCCAGTGCCTTGATCCGTTCATCCTGCTTCTTCCAGGACTTGTACGCATGCCAGCTCTGGCCCATGGCCATGCTCTTGCGCACCTCTGCCAACTCCTCGGGCGTGAGCACGGTCAGCGGGGTCGCGGGGATCAACTCGAACGTGCCGTTCTCCCAGTCGATGCCGTACCCAGCGGAGTGCAGGCCGACTGTGTGGCGCGGCCCCATGGTCGCCGCCCGCGCCTGCGCCACGATGCGCACCTCGTCATCCAGCTTGCGGGTGCTGGCGCGCAGAATGATCTCGGCGAGTTGCGTGGCATTCATTCTCCGAACCCTCCCAGTACCGTCTCAATCATCTGGATCCGCATGGTCGGGCTCAGGTGCTTCCACAGCGTGGCGCCGGCATGCTCGGTGCGCAGGAAGTTCACGGCCGCGGCGTGGTACACCTCCATCTCGCCTTGCTCCAGCTTGCCGTAGCTGATTGAGCGCGGCACCGGGATCACGCCTCCCTTGGGGCCGGGGAACCAGTTCACATGCCCTGCCCCCACCTTCAACCAGGTGCGAAAGTCCTCGAACTCGGCGAAGCGCTCCTGCAGCTCGAAGACCGCCTGCTCCAGCGCCATGTGCTTGCGGTGATACCAGCCCAGGCGCGGCTGCACCGTGGTGATCTCCATCATCTCCCCGGGCTCCAGGCCCAGGATGCGGCGCCAGAGCCGGCGCCACTGCTTGCGGCCGCCCTCGCCCAGGCCGTCGACCATGCCGAAGATGACGCGGCGCGCGGTGTCCTTGTCGGCCTCGCTGATCGCGGCGGGGTCCTGGCGCACCAGGGTGATTTCAGGCATGGGCGGCCTCCTGCTGCGCCTTGCGCGCGTTCCAGGCCTCGACATCGCATTGCGACACGCTCACACAATCGTCGCCTAGGATCCAGTGCACGCCGTACTGCAGCCCGGGGACTCGAAACACTGCCTTCCAGTGCGTCGCATCCGAAAGGCGGCGCCCGCTTTTAGGATCGGTGCCGTAGTCCTCGTGAGCCGTGATGTTCGTGGCGTCGGGATAGGCGGCTGCGGCGGCCTCGATGACAGCGCACTCCAGCACCTTGCGCGCGCGGCGCTCGGCCCATTCCTGCTGCTGGCAGGTCTCGCTGCAGTAAACGCCGCTCCGTTCGTCACCGACAGGGCCGAAGTCGTCTTCGCGCTCGTCGTCCTCGTCGTAGCCACGGCCGTCGATATCAAAGGTGCAATCGCAGTGCTGACAGCCCCACCTCCAACCCGCCGCGAGAGTGGCCTCAACGGGCACGGGTCCCGGGGCATAAGCATCCGCCCAAGGCGCGCGGCGGCAGTGCTCGACGTATTCGAACTCGGTGCCCAGCTCGTTTGCCCCCTGGCGCCGCGCTGCGGCGTTGCTGGTGGCGAACTCGATGCAGCAATGGCCCTCGTCAGGCTCGCGCACCTCGTAGGCCTTCAGTTTCTTTTCCATGATGGTGTTCCTTTCAACGTGCTGCGCGCCGGTATGGCCACGCCACCATGGCGGCGTCGCGCTCGTGCTGGTTGCACCGGCCCTTCCAGCCGGTGGTGATGGCGAAGCTCTCGGCGTCGCGCTTGGCGCCCTTCGCGGTGGGGCTGATGCCGTGGGCGGGGATGCCCAGCTCGGCACACAGGTCGGTGATCAGCCGGCACCAGGCGTCCACCTGGCCAAGGCTGCGGGCGGTGGCCAGCGCGGCGCCGTAGGCAGCCTTCTGCCGGGCGTTCCATGCGCGCGTCTCGAGGCGCGAGTCCTCGAACACCACGCGGCTGGGCAGCACGGCGCGCAGCGTGCGCTCCAGCTGGTGGGGAGCGATCGTCTCCAGCGACGCGAGCTCGCCGTCTACGTAGGTGGCCACGCCAGTGCTGGCGCCTGGGTCGATTCCAAGGATCAGGCTCATGCGGCACCGTCCTTTACTGGGCGCGGGAAACGCAGCTTTCCGCAGACATTGCGCTGCAGCAGGCCCTTGGCGATCAGCGCGTCGACATGCCCCAAAGCGGACTGGGGCGACCGCCAGCCGAAGTGCCGGGCGATGAACGCCACGGGCGGCAGTTGGTCCTGTTCGCGGTGGAAGTCGCGCATGAACTGCAGCACCTTCAACTGCTTGTCCGTAGGCCCGAGCATGCTGCGGGGGCTGAGCCGGATCTCTCCGCGCAGGGTGGCGGCGATAGCGTTGGCTTCGCTCATGTAGCTCATGGTCGACCGCCCTTCGGAATGCCCAAGGCTTCGCGCGCCACGCGCAGCGAGTTCGGCGTCACGCGCTCGCCGGACATGGCCCTGTTCACGATGGCGTGCGCCCAGTCCTTGCCGCCCCTGGTGCTGGTGCCTTGCAGGATCGGACCCAGGCGCTGCAGCGCTTCTGCCACGCGCTGCGGATCCGCGCGGGGCGCCTCAAGGCGCGGCAGTGGTGGCGGCGGGGCCAGCCGGGCGATCGCGCGGAACTCCAGCACGGTCGGCGGCTTGATCGGCAGATGGGCCAGGGCGTAGGCGATCGCGTCCGGATGCGATTCGAAGCCGGCCAGCTCGTGCGACCAGTCGGCCTTCACGGCGGATTCCTCCAGCCCCTCCCAGCGGCCGAGAAAGTCACGGCCATAGGCCAGGGTCAGCTTGGTGAAGATCTTGTCGATCCAGTCGGCAGGAAGGCTCATGGGGTCACCTCGATGGCGTTGGAGTCGGGCACCACGCGGGCGGGCACCTCGACGGTTCGGAAGAAGTCGGCGGCGTCTTGGGCGGGCGCCGGCGCACGGCGGGCAATGCTGGGCACGGCCTGTTGCATTCGCTCGCGCATGGAGCGCTGGTAGACGGTTTCGGCAGGGGCCGTGCTGGCGGCAGTCGTTCCACGATGGCTCTTGCGTTCGGCGTACCAGCCGGCGTTGAAGCCCTGCCAGCCGAACTCGCAGCAAGCCTGCACCGCTTCCGCCGCGGTGATGCCCGCCTTGTCTGCCTCCCGCAACAAGCCCTTCACGGCCGTGTCGGTGAGTGGGCCCGCGCGCTTTTCCTTCCGCACGGCCATGTAGTCCGCAAGCATCCGCTCGGGCACGTCTTCGAGACCAGGTGGCGAAGTTGCGGGGGTGGCAGCGCGCTTGCGCGCCTTACCACCGTCAGGTGGTATATCTACTCTTCTCTTCTCTTCTCTGGGCGTTTCAGTGCGTTCGGTTGCGTTCGGTGTGTGGTCGGTCGCGTTCGGCTGCTGTTGCTCGCGTTCTTTTTTGACCTTTTGCTCCTCGCGCCACTGCTTGGACCGCTCTGCAGACCCATCTTCCCGGGCTGGCTGGCGTTTTTCCCACGCAGACACAGCCGGGCCATCCATCACGCGGCTCTGCATGGCGGCGAGGATCGCGTCTACCTGCTGCGTCTCAAGGTCGAGCGCGCTCGCGATGTCTTCGGGATTCAGGTTTTCTGTTCGCCCGCGTTCGGTCGCGTTCGATGCGTTGTCGAGCACGTGCAGAAACACCGAGATCACGTCGCCAATGCGCTGCTGGGACAGCCGCGCGATGGTTCGCCACTTCGGGTCGTTCTGCATGCCGCTCCAGAGGCGGTACCAGGGTGTCGTGGCCATCTATGCAACCGCCTTGCGCTGGCGCCGCGCGTGGAGCCGCGTCTCGTGCTCGCTATAGGCGCGGTTGAACTGCACCCACAGCTCGCTGCCGGGTTCGTGGTGGTTGGCCTCGCGCAGCGGCACCTGCTGCGCTGCAGCCTGCTGGGCCTGCGCGCGCAAGGCCTCGGGCGTGAGAGGGCGAATGCCGTACATGGTCAGCCCTCCCTCAGTTCCGGAGGCAAATCCGGAAGGTCCGGATTGCCGCGCAGGACACGAGTCGTCACAGTAGCTGCATGGACTTCAAGCCGTGCCCAATCACCCAGTACTTTTACCGCCACGCTCGAGCGGTTGCCGCCCCGGACCTGCCAGTGCGCGTCGATGACACCCGCGAGCCACTTGGGCACGGTGAGGCGCAGCTCGGTGTAGTCGTTCTCGTCGTTGCGGGCCTTGGCGAACTGCAGGCCGCTCTCGGATTCGTTGTTGTGCATGCCACCCCCGTGGAAATTGATCAGGAACCCGCCGGCGAACAGCACGGCGGTGGCGCCCGCTCCATTGCGGAGACAGGGCGAAGAGAAAGCGAAAGGCCGTTCACGTCGTTCAGCGGTGCTGTGCGTGGCTCCATTGCCAGACAGTGGCAGGCGCTGCGCAGGTCACGGGCTGTGGAAGGTGCGGCCACGGTACGGCGGGAGGGTCCAGCATCCGGCCCGCAGCCATCACAGGCGGAGGCGGGTCCCGGTAGCTGTGGTGCGCCTGGGCATTCATCGCGTTCTGCAGAGCATTGAGCTCGGCCTGGAGCGCCGCAATGCTGGCCGCCAGCGCCTCGGTAGCCCGCCGCATCGGTTCGAGGTCAACCATCGATGGCCTCCCTGTGCAATCGGGTGCCTGCCCTCTCCCGGGGCAGAATGGAAGCTCCTACACAACCATTCCCGAGAGGGGCAGACATGCCAGAAGAATCACCGGAACACCGCACATACGAAGACGGCGCGCGCGAGGCATTGGCCTTGGCCATTGCAACGCTGGTAGGGCTTCTGCCGCCGGACAAGAAGGCAATCTTCATGAACGGCTACCCCCAGAACGTATTGACCTGGGAGAGCCAAGCACTGCCATCCAGCGAAGTAGCCGACGAATGGCTGAACGGACTCCAGTCGATGGCGCAGAGCATCCAGCGGCTTGTTCAGCCCTGAGGCGCGCGTCGCGGTTGCGCCAGAATTTTTCCTTCGGGATCAGCCATGGCATGGGGCAATGGGGACAGGGGTTCGGCTCGTTCCACGGTCCTGGCTCATACAGATGGCCGCAGGCCTTGCAGTGCTCACTGTGCTGGCGTGGCGCAGGCGGCACGTCAAAGCCTTCAGCAACGCGGGCGAACTCGCGCGCAAGGGGTGGGGCCCAGTGCATGCGCCCCTTTCGTGACAGCGGCCCGCTCTTCACGCTGCGGAGGCGGTCCTGCTCAGCCATGGGCGGCTTCCGTCTTGGTTGGCTCACTGGAACGTACCAGCGCCCAATTCACTTGATCATTGAGGTCTTCACAGCGGATGCCAGTTGCGGCGGCCACCTCTGGGCAGCGCTCCGCAGAAACACGGCCCGTCTTGAGCCAATGCTCAACGTGCTGACGAAGAACGCCACCTCCAACGGCCTTCGCCAACTTGGATGGGCTGCCATCGAAGGATTCGACGGCGCGCTGAATACCGGTGCTGTTTGCCATATGGGTGACTCGAATGCAAATTAGTTTGCAATGTATCACGCAAACTAGATTGCAAGCAATAGCTGCAAAATCGTTTGCAATGAAAAAGTCACTTGCCGATCAAGTCAGGGCGTTCATCGAAGCCAAGGGCGAGGGCTACAGCCCCGCGAAACTTGCCGAAGCCGTCGCAAAGTTCCAGCGCGACCTCCCAGAAGGGGAGAGATGCAAACGACAGAACATCGAGCAACTGCTTGAGAAGGAATTTCGGACAGTCCGCTACCTGACCGCGCTGGCGGCGGCGATGGGTTCGACTGCGGAAGCATTGGCAGCGGGATCGTTCAAGCCGGACAAAGGCAGCGTCATCGACAGCCCAGCGCCAGCGCCCCATGAAGCGCCGGTCTCCAGCATCGATTCCCCTCCTGACATGGTCATCACCCAATACGACGCAGGTGGCGGTATGGACACCACTGGTCGGCTTCTGTTGGACGATCAACCGGGCATCATTCGAAGCTGGCGAGTCAGCCAGGAATGGCTGAACCGCAACGTTCCAACGCACACAGGGTTCAGAAATCTGTGCATCGTCACCGGCTTTGGCCACTCAATGCGTCCGATGTACAACCCTGGCGACCCCTTGCTAGTCGATACCGGGGTGAAGGTGGTGGATCAAGAAGGGGTGTTCTTTTTCCGGGTCGGGGATGAGGGTTTCATAAAGCTTGTCCAGCGCGTACCAGAGTTCAATGGCCCCGGGTTCATTCTGCGCATCATCTCGAAGAATCCAGATTTCCCCCCCTACGACATATCGCCGCACAACCCTCACTTCGAGGTTCTGGGGAAGGTACTCACCGTGTGGCGGAGCGAGCAGTATTGAGTGTGCTGCGGGCGTTGCTGGCTGTAGCGGTACTGACTCCGCTGGCAGCCGAGGCCCGTATCCCCCGCGACCAGGCGCAGGTCCGGGCCTTCAAGGCTGAGCAGCCCTGCCCCGCCACCGGCCGTGCCCGTGGCGCGTGTCCTGGCTGGCAGGTAGATCACATCGTGCCGTTGTGCGCGGGTGGCGCGGACCACCCCAGCAACATGCAGTGGATCACAGCGGCCGACCACCGCCTAAAGACGTTTGTGGACGTCCGAGGTTGTCGGAAATCCATCCTTCGTCGCCAATCGACCCCATGATCGGCACCAGGCGCGACGACCGCCGATCAATCACCACACCTAGCTCCACCATAGACGCCAGCTCATCGGGCGACAGCTTGTGCGCGATCGCTGCCACTTGGCGCGCATAGGCCAAAGCTACATCGCGCACCAAGGGAACCCCCACCTCTTCGTTTCGCATCTGGGCGACCAGTTCACCCACCGCACCGCTCTCGTCGTTCTGCATGTTCGCACCTTTTAATACTGTATGAAATAACAGTATTACTCATCGTCGGGCAGTTGCCAAGGCCTCGCGAAGGCCTGCCATTCAGCACACGAGAAAAAAGCCCTTCCGGGCTACGATGGATGTTCCTCAACAACCATCCCTGGGAGGGACCATGGCAGTTTTGCTGATCACATACGACCTCAACAACGAGACGAAGCGTCCACCACTGCTTCAGACGCTAAAAGACCTGTTCCCTGCATGGGCGCGGCTGTCAGAGTCGTCTTATGCAGTCTCCACCGACCTACCGCCCGAGCAGGTCTACAACGCCCTAGCACCCCTTCTGGATGCTGATGACAACTGCTTTGTGATTACGTTGAACCGGCCGTGGTGGGGCCGAGCTCAACAGGATGATGTGATGGAGTGGTTGAAGGGCGCCCTGTAGCCACCGAAGTGGACGGCGATACCAAAACGCCAGCCCCGCTTTCCGCCAACCGCGTCAACGCGCGTTCACCAGTTGACGTGCACGCCTCCAAATAGAACTTACGGCCGTCTTGCACAAGCCGCGCACTCGCTGACCCGTCGTTTGTCATTTGATTCTCCTGGCCACCTTCGGGTGGCTTTTTCATGCCCGCCCGGGATGGGCGTGACGGGCAGTCTAGATCAAATGCAAACTAAATTGCAAATAATGCTTGCACAACGGCAAACCTGTTTGCATAATTCAACCCATCGCAGCACACAGCAGCGATGGGCACCAAGGCATCGACCCCGGCCGCCCGGCTCCTTAAAAAGCTGCGTGATTACGCCTGGCAACAGGTGCCCATCACAAACAACCTCTCGCGAATGCTGAGGCCCGGACTGTCGGGGATAGAGACAGGTGAGGCGGCACTGCCAAGAACAGCAAGGTGCCATCCAAGGGTGAATTAGTGGCGGTCACTCCCTCCCCTTGGGCTCTGCGCAAAAACGCAGGCCGCATGCCCCACCCAGCGTGGGGAGGAAATGCGGCATGGATGCCCTGGCAACAGGGCCATCACTGAAGCGGCGGCGTGGATAGAGCACACGCTTGGTGTTCGATGTCCGGCACCAAAACCCTCCGAAACATGCAGGACAAGCCGCGTTGCGAGGCCCTGCAAAGGCATGCAAGCCCGAGTGTCACCGGGCCCGCTTCAGTGATGGCATGAGCACCCGACGCACCCATACCGCCGCCGAAGGCCAAGGCGGGCGCTGGGCACTCTGGTGCAAGAGAGCGATCACGACCACCCCGGGAAAGCAGCGGGGACCATTTCGGGGCGGCGACTGCGGTCGCTGCGCGTTGGTCGGGGTCAGCACCTCGTAAGGCACAGCACACACCAACGGCAGCGTTTCCAGGGCCTCATAGCGGCCCGCCGCCCCACCCCTTTCCAACCGCGCGCCCCTCTCCGTCCCTCCCTCCATTTCTTGGGCGCACCAGCGGTTTTTTCTTCCCCACCTCCACAGGAGCACGCCATGCAACCAGGCACGCAGGAAGCGGAATTTCTCCGCGACATCGCCAAGCACCAGATCAATGTGATCCGGGACGACGGCCTCTACCGCCACATCCGGTTCAGCCGGCCAAATTCGATGTGCATGCACTTCGACCTGATCACGTGGCCCGGATACTTGTGCTACTGCGGCGACATGGGCACCTACGTGTTCACGCGGCTGGCGGACATGTTCGAGTTCTTCCGGACGGACCGGCGCGACGATGACAAGTTGCGCATCAACCTCTCCTACTGGTCAGAGAAGCTGCTGGCCGTTGACGGCTCGCGCCGCTCTGGCTCTGCCATGGAGTTCAGCTACGACCGTTTCGAGCGGGTCGTGAAAGAGCAGTTGGTGGAATGGTGGCGCGATCACTGCACCGATGCAGCACAGCGCCGCGAGCTGCGCGAGCAGGTCGAGGAAGCACTGCTGGGCACCGGCTACTTCAGCGAGCGCCCCGAGACGACCGGCGACGCGATCCGCATGGCAAACGATTTCGAGGCGGAAGTGGCCGGCAAGAAGTTCCAGTTTCAGGACTTCTGGGACCACAGCCTCGAAGGCTACACCCACCGCTTCACCTGGTGCTGCTACGCGCTGGCCTGGGGCATTCAGCAATACGACCTGGCCAAAGAGCCGGTGGCGGCCTGACCAGCACATGGGGCGCGGATCAAAGCACGGCCTGCACCGCGACGAGTGGGAGCAGCGTCGCACCGAGTTCGTCAAGCGCGGCATGGAGCTGCCGCAGTCCAAGCTGATGCCGCTGGACGTGGCCGAGATCCGCAGCGCCGCGCGCCAGCGCGACAAGCTGCGCGACCACATCAGAGACAACCTGAGCAACGCAGCGCTGGCCAGAAAGTTCGGCGTGCACGAACGCAGCATCGAGAAGGTTCTGAGCCAGGAGGCTTGGAGCCACATCCCCTGACCACAACCAGCCCGCACCACGCGGGCTTTTTTACGCCCTACGGAGAACACCATGCAGAACGTGCACAGCACCATGCAGCGTGCCATCGCGCCGCACGCCCCGCCCCCGATCACGCCCACCGAGTTGCTGGAACTGCGCGCCAAGGCCTGGGCCGAGGTGGAGCGGATCGAGGCAAACGACGCCAGCTGCCGCCGCGCGCTGCGCGCCCAGCAGTGCCAGCAGCACCACGAGTGGACAGGGGCATCGCAATGAACAGCGCCGCCCCCAACCTCACCACGGCCGTGGCCATCATCGCACTGCTGAGCGCCTTCCTGTGGGCCCAGGCCGACGACACCCAGGCACGCCAGGCCCAGTACCAGCGCGAACTGGCCGAAGCCCAGCACTCCCGAGACTGGGCGCTGCAGCAGTTCCAGAAGCACGCCTGCCGCCCCGGCGAAACCGCCGTGTGGGTTGAGGACCAGGTGGCCGAGTGCCTGCGCGACATCACCACCACGGCGGCCCGGCCATGACCGAGCAGGACCAGCCCGAACCCACCGCCCTGGAAGAGCTGCAGCAGATCCTGCTGATCGCCGGCCTGGGCTTCTTCATCTGCCTGACCACCGGCCTGCTGGCCGGGATCTTCTATACGCCCACACCATGACCACCACCGAACTGGCCGACACGCCAACGCTGGCACAAACCGCCGTCCCCGAGGCCCTGCCCGCCCTCACCACGATGGGAGCAATCGCCATCAGCTCTCCCGCCGGCCTGATGCTGCATCTGCTGCGTGAGAACGGCAACCTGGACCAGTTCGAACGCATGATGGACATGCAGGAGCGCTGGGAGCGCCGCGAGGCCGAGAAGGCGTTCAACGATGCCCTGACCGCCTTCAAGGCCATGAACATCAAGATCCCGAAGCGCAAGCAGGTGGACTTTGAGAACCGCACGGGCGGGCGCACCCAGTACAAGCATGCTGAACTGGTAGACGTGACCGACTTGCTGGGCCCCGCACTGTCGGCGCACGGCTTGTCATGGTCCTGGCGCCCCCGCCAGGAAGGCGGAATGATCACCATCACCTGCGTGCTGCGCCACCGCCTGGGCCACTGCGAGGAGGTGTCGCTGTCGAGCCCGCCAGACGCCAGCGGTGGCAAGAACGCGATCCAGGCGGTGATCTCCACCACCACCTACCTGGAGCGCCACACCCTGAAGGCCATCACCGGCACCGCAGAGAGCGACGAGGACGACGACGGCCAGGGCGCGCCGGACGGCACCGGGGCCGAGAGCCTGGCCACGAAGTGGGTCAACATAGTGAACGCCACCAGGACCCGGTCCGCGCTGACGGCCGTGATGAGAGAAGGCCGAGTGGTGTTCAAGGACGCCAAGGACCGCGACGGCTACGCGATCTTCGCCAAGGCCGTTGAGACGCACGGCGTCACCTTGCCGCTGGACAGCTGACCATGCGCGACGTGTTGTTCCGCTGCTCCAGCCTGGGGCACCTGATGACCGAGCCCAAGACCCGGGCCGAGGGCGACCTGTCGATCGGCGCGCGCACCTACCTGCGCAACCTGGTCAAGCAGGAGATCTTCTCCGTCGATTTCGAGGCCGGCGGCCGTGAGATCGAGAAGGGCCTGCGCATGGAGGCCGAGGGCATTGCGCTCCTGAACAAGGTGCGCGGCTGGAACCTGGCCAAGAACACCGAGCGCCGCACGCTGGGGCTGCTGACCGGCGAGTGCGACCTGTTCAACCCACCGCGCCGCCGGGGGCACGACATCAAGGCCTCGTGGTCGATCCGCACCTTTCCTGGCTGGGTGGCCGACTGCATCAACCCGCTGTACGAGTGGCAGATGCGCGGCTACATGCGACTGTGGGACGCCGACGCCTGGGAGGTGAACTACGTCCTCGTGGACACCCCCGACGACCTGATCCGCGACGAGCCGCTGGAGCTGCACGTCGTGGACCACATCCAACCGCACCTGCGGGTCACCACCTGGGAGCTGGAGCGCGACTACCAAAAGGAATCGCTGATCCAGCTGCGCCTGGAAGCGGCCCGCGCGCACTACGACGAGCTGGTGCACGAGTTCGCCGAACTGCACCGCAAGGACGTGATCGACGTCCAGGCGCGCACCGCCGCGCCGCCCCCAGCACCACGGCGCAATGCCGTGCAACTGCCCACCCTCTTTTCTTGAAAGCCATCCATGACCGACCAAACCAACGCAGTCGCGGCAGCGCCAACCGCTGGCGCCATCTTGTCCAAGCCCCTGTCCATCAAGGACACCGTGCTGGCGCAGTTCAAGGAAGCCGAGGCCGGCCTGCTGGCCATGGCCGAGCGCTACAGGGATGTCGTGTACGACGTCACCACCACCAAGGGCATGGCCGAGGCCAAGGCGGCGCGCGCCGACCTGCGCGACAACGGCCGCCGCCTGCTCACACGCACCGAAGCCAGTGTGAAGGCCGACGTGAACGAGCTCAAGCAGGTGATGGGCGCCGAGGTTGAGCGCCTGGTGGACATCGTGAAGCCTGTCGAGGATGCAATCGACGCCCAGATCAAGGTCGAGGAGAAGCGCAAGGCCGACGACAAGGCCGAGCGCGATCGCCTCGAAGCGGAGCGCGTAGCCGGGCACCGCGCCAACATCGACCAGCTGCGCGCCTACGCTGACCAGGCGGCAGGTCAGTCGCTGGAATCCTTGGCCAGCGCCATCACCGCGCTGGAAGCGATGGAGTTCGGCCCCGAGTGGGAGGAGTTCGCCCCCGAGGCCGACACCGCCCGCAACACCACGGTGGCCAGGCTGCGCGAGATCGCGGAGAGCACGCGGCAGCGCCAGGAGAACGAGCGGCTGCAGCAGGAGCTGGCCGCTGCACGGGCAGCGCTGGGCGCTCAGGCGCCTGCGCCGGCCCCTGCCGCCACGCCGGCACCACACCGCGCGGCCTTTGCGCATGCCCCCACCCTGGCCGCCCAGCCGAAGCCCGCCGCCCAGTTCGCTGCCATGGCGTTCGATGACGACGACCAGGCCCCCGACAGCACGGCGCCCGCCGGGCAGGCGGTCACGCCCGCCGAGCCGCGCGACCCCAGCGCAGCCTCGCTGACCATCGGACAGATCAACGAACGGCTGGCGCACATCAGCACCACTGCCGAGGGCCTGCGCGGCTTGGGCTTTCAGCCCGCCGGCCGTCGCGGCAGCGCCATGCTGTACCACGAGGAAGACTTCTCGGCCATCTGCGCAGCGATCGCGCGCCACGCCGGCACCGTGGCCAGCAGCTACCGCCTCGAGCTGGCCGCCGCCTGACCCTTTCCGGGGCGGCACGCCGCGCGGATCGCCCCTGCAGCCCCTTGCGAGACGCCTCGGGGCCCGTTGGCAGCGCCGACTACAGGAACCGCCGTGCGCCGGGCTGAGAAGGCCAGGCCGCCCCACCCATCACCACATCCGGAGGCCCATTGGAAAACGCTCCCCAACCCCAGCGCCCGCCCTTCAAGCTCGAAGGGCCGGCCGCCATCCGGCACTTGAACGTCCGCAAGGAAGGCCCAGAGGACGAGAAGGTCCTGGCGGTCGATGTGAAGCTGTCGTTCAGCAAGGTCGACCGCCGGCTGTGCACGTACTTCGATGACGCGCTCGAGGCGTTCCTATGGCGCGGCGACACCGCCGCGCTGATCGTGCGCAACGCCTTCCTGGCCCCTGTGACCTATGCCAACCAGATCAGCAGCGCCACCGTGCAGATCGGCCTGCGCACCTTCCACGGCTGCGACGTGAAGAAGTTCAGCATCGAGCCCGCCGATGGCGGCGTCATCACGCTGGGCTGCAGCGTGTCTCTCTACCCCGACGCGGGGGACGTCTCCGACTTGGCCAAGCTGGTGCAGGACGAAGACCGCGTGTCCATCGAAGGGCCGCCCGACCTCTTCACCGAGGCAGGGCTGGCGGTCGATGGCGCGGGCAACGTCACCCCGGTGGGCGATAGCGCCGGCCGAAACCTGGAGATCGTGCTGTGAAAGAACGCCCCATACCATTCAAGGCCGCGATGGTGCGCGCAGTGCTCAGCGGCGCCAAGACGCAGACGCGGCGCATCGCGAGCACGCGGCAGTGCGTGCTGGGCGAAGAGTTCCCGGGCCCGCGCGGCAGCGATGGCTTCAGCCGTGCCTACCTCATGCACCGAGCGAGCGATCGCGCGGACATGCTGGAGCGCTGCCCCTACGGCCAGCCCGGCGACAGCCTCTGGGTGCGGGAAGCCTGGCGCACCGTGGCCGAAGCTGACCAGCTCCCTCCGCGCGACCTGACGACCGCGCATCGCATCTGGCACGAGGCCGATGAAGCTCATCAGCCAGGGGCCGGCAAGTACCGCCCGCCGATGTTCATGCCCCGCTGGGCCAGCCGCATCACGCTGGAGGTGACGGGCGTGCGCGTGGAGCGTCTCCAAGACATCAGCGAGGCCGATGCAATAGCCGAGGGTTCGCGCTCCTGGGCGCTGGAACAAGACACGCCGGTGAAGGACATCCCTGCCGGCGAGACTCGCCTGATGTTTCGTCAGCTTTGGGAGCACATCAACGGCTCCGACTCTTGGGACGCAAACCCCTGGGTGTGGGCGGTGGAGTTCCGCCGCCTGCCCTGACCGCCCCGCCCACTCCCATCACCAGCCCGCCACGCGCGGGCTTTTTCACGCCCACACATGACCGCATACGACGACTTCCTACGCGCCAAGGTGACCTTGCCCACCGACACCGGCTTTGCTTGCGATCCCCACGAGGTAAACCCGCTGCTCAAGCCCCACCAGATTGCCATCGTCTGCTGGGCGGTGCGCGGCGGCCGGCGCGCGATCTTCGCCGCCTTCGGCCTGGGCAAGAGCGTGATGCAGCTGGAGATCGTGCGCATCACCCGCGCCAAGGCCGGCGGCATGGGCCTGCTGGTCATCCCGCTGGGAGTGCGGCAGGAGTTCATCCGCGACGCCGCCATGCTGGGCATCAAGGTGAAGTTCATCCGCCGCATCGAAGAGTGCGACGACCCCGAGGGCATCTACCTCACGAACTACGAGACCATCCGCGACGGCAAGCTCGACCCCACCCTGTTCGTGGTAGCCAGCCTGGACGAGGCCTCGTGCCTGCGCGGCTTCGGCGGCACCAAGACCTTCCGCGAGTTCATGGCCCTGTTCGCTGGCGACCGCAAGACCATGGATGCGCGCGTGCGCAGCGCTGGCGTGCGGTACCGGTTCGTGGCCACGGCCACGCCCAGCCCGAACGAGTTCATCGAACTGCTGGCCTACGCGGCGTTTCTGGACATCATGGACGTGGGCCAGGCCAAGACAAGGTTCTTCAAGCGCAACAGCGAGAAAGCGGACCAGCTCACCATCCACCCGCACAAGGAACGCGAGTTCTGGCTTTTCTGCGCGTCGTGGGGCATCTTCGTGCAGCGGCCCAGCGACCTGGTTTTCAGCGATGAAGGGTATGACCTGCCGGCATTGGAAGTGCGGTGGCACGAGATCAACGCCAACCACGACATGGCTGGACACGAGGTGTACGGCCAGGCGCGCATGTTCAAGGCCGAGGCGATCGGCATCATCGAGGCCTCGCGCGAAAAGCGCGATAGTCTCTCTGCCCGTGTCGCCAAACTGATGGAGATCATCCGTGCCGATGTCCGACAAAGCAGCCCGCCTGGCTTACAACAAGGCGTACTACCGGAAGAACAGGGAGCGGCTGCTGGCCGAGCAGAAGGCGCGCGATCAGCAGCGCGACCTGGCCGAGCCCGGCGCGCGGGACCAGTACCAGCAGGAGTACCGAGCTGCGAACAAGGAAGCGCTGCTGGAGAAGCAGCGCGCCAGGAACAGGGCGAACTATGCGGCCAACAAGCCTGGCTACCGGGCGCGGGGGAAGAAGGCGCGGCTCAAGAAGTACGGTATCACGGCGGCGCAGAAGAAGGCCATCCTGGACATGCAGGAACACCAGTGCCCGATATGCGAGCGCTTCCTGACGGAATCGCACGTGCCATCGATCGACCATTGCCATGTGTCGGGATCGGTACGGGGGATCCTATGCAGGCGCTGCAATGCGGCGCTGGGGATGCTGGACGAGAGCCCGGCCAACCTGGAGCGGGCCCTGGAGTACTTGAGCATGCGCAAGGCGCAGGAGATGACCAGGTTGTTATCTGGTGCGACCTCAACGACGAGCAGCGGGCCATAGAGAAGGCTCTCGCCGCGCTCTCGATCTCCTGCTCATCACTGCACGGTTCCCAGACCATCGACGAGCGCGACCCGTTGCTCGAGTCCTGGCGCAACCGGGAGACATGCGCGTTTCTGACCAAGCCCTCTATGTATGGGGCTGGCGTCAACCTGCAGCAGTGCCACACGATGGTCTTCGCAGGCATCAGCTTCAAGGCGCAGGACATCCTGCAGGCGATCCATCGCATCCACCGCTTCCAGCAGCAGCACGCCTGCGTGGTGCACCTGATCTACACCGAGGCCGAGCGCCAGGTCCGCCGGGACCTGGAGCGCAAGTGGGCCCAGCACAATGAAATGGTTGCAAAGATGACTGAAATCATCCGAGAGTTTGGCCTGTCGAAGTCCGGCATGGCCGAGTCCTTGACCCGCGCCCTGGGCGTGGAGCGCGTGGAGGTGAAAGGTGATCGCTTCACCTGCGTGAACGATGACTGCGTGCGCGAGACGGCCCGCATGGAGGCCAACAGCGTGGGCCTGGTGCTCACGTCGATTCCGTTCAGCACGCAGTACGAGTACTCGCCCAACTATGCGGACTTCGGGCACACCGACAACAACGCGCATTTCTTCCAGCAGATGGACTACCTGGTGCCCGAGCTGCTGCGCGTGCTGAAGCCCGGGCGCCTGGCGGCCATCCATGTGAAGGACCGCATCGTGCCGGGCAGCATGACGGGCTTGGGCTTCCAGACGGTGTACCCCTTCCACCTGGACACCATCCAGTGTTTCAGAAAGCACGGCTTCGGGTACATGGGCATGAAGACCATCGTCACCGACGTGGTGCGGGAGAACAACCAGACCTACCGCCTGGGCTGGAGCGAGCAGTGCAAGGACGGCAGCAAAATGGGCGTGGGCATGCCCGAATACTTGCTGATCTTCCGCAAGCCGCCCAGCAGCACCGAGAAGAGCTACGCCGACACGCCAGTGGTGAAGGACAAACCGCTCAGCCTGGACGAGGACGGCAACCAAGTGCCCTTCGAGCGCAACCTGCAGATGGTGCCCGGTACCGGCTACTCCCGCGCGCGGTGGCAGCTCGATGCCCACGGCTTCACGCGCAGCAGTGGCGATCGGCCGCTGACGCCCGAACACCTTGAGAGCCTGCCCCACGATGCGATCTTCAAGCTGTTCAAGCAATACAGCCTGGAGCAGGTCTACGACTTCGAGCACCACGTCCGCGTCGGCGAGCACCTGGAAACCAAGGGCATGCTGCCCGTCACCTTCATGCTGCTGCAGCCCCAGAGCTGGAGCGACGAGGTGTGGAGCGATATCACCCGCATGCTGACGCTCAACGGCGCCCAGTCGGCCAAGGGCCGCGAGATGCACCTGTGCCCCATGCAGTTCGATATCGCCGATCGCGCGATCAACCAATGGAGCATGCCCGGGGAGGAGGTCTACGACCCGTTTGGCGGCCTCATGACTGTGCCATACCGCGCCGTGAAGGCCGGCCGCCGCGGGCGCGGCTGCGAGTTGAGCTCGCGCTACTTCCTCGATGGCGTTAGCTACTGCGAGGCAATGGAGCGTGAGATCAGCATGCCCAGCCTGTTCGACACCCTGGACCTGCAGGCCGCCTGACCTGCGGCCCATCACCACCCCAACTCCTGCCGCGCGAGGCGGCAGGCAACCCGAGAGCACCATGGCATCAGTCAACAAAGTCATCATCGTCGGCAACCTGGGCCGCGATCCCGAGATGCGCACCTTCCCCAGCGGGGACCAGGTGGCCAGCGTCACCGTGGCCACCACGGACAAGTGGAAGGACAAGCAGAGCGGGGAGATGAAGGAAGCCACCGAGTGGCACCGCATCATCTTCAACGGCCGCCTGGCCGAGATCGTCGGCCAGTACCTGCGCAAGGGTTCCCAGGTCTACGTGGAGGGTAGCTTGCGCACCCGGAAGTGGACCGACCAGCAGGGCACCGAGCGGTACGCCACCGAGATCAGGGCCGACCAGATGCAGATGCTGGGCGGGCCGCGCGACGATGGCGGCCAGCAGGGGCATGCGCCTGCGCCGGCTCCGCGGCAGCAGCAGCGTCAGGCGGCGGCGCCGGCGCGATCACCAGCGCCGCCACCGCGCGCATCTTCAGGGTTCGACGACATGGACGATGACATACCTTTTTAGCCCAGCTGTTTCGCAAACTCCGAGACGTGGGTCGACGCTGTAGTGGCACGCAGGCGCATGCCGTCCAAAGCCATTTGGATTCTCGAATGACCAGCAACGATATTGCCCTGGTTCCGATCCATTAACTCGACCAAATCAGTGAATGCCGTCCTGATCTGCATCAAACTCCAAATGCATTCTGGGGGTAACGGCTTACCGGCCATGCTTTCTATCAGTGGCAGAGCTGCCCTGAGGCGCTCAGGTTGGCGGTTGAAGGGCAATGACTGCGGCCAGGTTTCAACCGTTTTGGCCTCTTCCCCAAGGGTAGTAGTCAACTCCCCAATGAGTAGATGAACCTCCTTGGCTGCGTCTAACTTCATGCGTCTCTCGTTTGCAAGCCCGGCTTCCGACTGCTTCCTGTACAGATAGACGGAAAAGTAAATCGCCAGCACGCTGAAGATGGCCTGCGTCCACCCAGACCACTCAGCTTTGGTCATGCATAAGGGCCACCAATCCGTCCAAAACCAGAGCAAACAGTATTCCTGCGCAGGCTTTGCCAGTTCCACAGCGCGCGCTAATGCCTCCGCCAATTGATTCGTATCCATCTCGCCCCTCCACATTGATGGGCCAGATCGTATCCCCTCACCCAGCCCGCACCAAGCGGGTTTTTTCATTTCTGGACCATCCATGACCCCAGTAGAGATCCGCCACTTCCACCTGTTCTGCGGCCTGGGCGGCGGCGCCAAGGGCTTCAACAAGGCATCCCCCCGCGTGGGCAACATGCAGGCGAAGTTCCGCTGCATAGGCGGCGTGGACGTGGACGCCGCCGGCATCCGCGACTTCGGGCGTCTGAGCGGCGTGCCCGGCACCGTGCTGGACATGTTCGACCGCAGCCAGTACGTGGACTTCCACGACAAGGAGCCGCCAGCAGACTGGCGCGAGGCCACGACCGCCGACATCCACCGCGCGGCCGGGGGCGAGCGCCCGCACATCGTGTTCCTGTCGGCACCGTGCAAGGGCTTCAGTGGCCTGTTGCCCGAGGGCAAGAGCAAGACCGCCAAGTACCAGGCCCTGAACCGCCTGACGCTGCGCGGCGTGTGGCTGATGCTCGAGGCCTGGCGCAACGACCCGCCCGAGCTGGTGATCTTCGAAAACGTGCCGCGCATCGCAACGCGCGGCCGCCACCTGCTGGACCAGATCGTGGACCTGCTGCGGGCCTACGGCTATGCGGTGGCCGAGACGACGCACGATTGCGGGCACCTGGCGGGCCTGGCCCAGAGCCGCAAGCGCTTCCTGCTGGTGGCGCGCCACGTCGAGAAGGTGCCGTCTTTCCTGTACCAGCCGCACAGCAAGCCGCTCCGCGCCGTTGGCGACGTGCTGGGCCGCATGTTGCTGCCGGGCGACCTGCGCGCCGGGCCCATGCACCGCGTCCCCAGCCTGCAGTGGAAAACCTGGGTGCGCCTGGCGTTCGTGCAGGCCGGCAGCGACTGGCGCTCGCTGAACCGACTGGCGGTCGAGGACGGCAACCTGCGGGACTACCTGATCGTTCCCGAGATGCACCGAGGCATGCTGGGCGTGCAGGAGTGGGGCCGCCCCAGCAGCACGGTCACCAGCAAGGGCCGCCCGAGCAATGGCAATTTCGCGATCGCCGACCCACGTTTCGACCAGTCAGCGAAGTGGAACGACGGCCAGGCCCTAGGCGTGCGCCGCTGGGTTGAGCCCACGGGCACCGTGGCGGGCCAGCAAAGCCCTGGCCAGGGCGCGTACAGCGTGGCCGATCCGCGCGGCTTCGGCGACGACACGCACAAGAACGTGTTCCGCGTGACGCCCTGGGATAACGCTGCCGGCACCATCTCCAGCGGCCATGGCCCAAGCAGCGGCGGTGGTGCCGTGGCGGATCCGCGCATGGAGGTTAAGCACAACAACTGCTTCCGCATCGTGCGCATGGACCAACCGGCTGGCACGGTCACGGGCGGCACCGGCCCGAGCGCAGGCGGCCAGGGCGTGGCGGATCCGCGCTCCTCCACCGGGTTCCTGGGAAAAGGCAAATACCGCGTGACCAGCATGAACGAACCCGCCGGCACGGTCATCGCACGCAGCGACACGGGCCAAGGCGCCTTTGCCGTGGCCGATCCCCGCCCAGGCATGCAGCGCGAGAAGGGCGACAGCTACATCACCGCCGGGCACTACGGCGTGGTGCCATGGGATGGTTCATCCGGAGCGGTCAGCGCAGCTGCTGGCCACGACAACGGCCGCTGGAGCGTGGCCGACCCGCGCATGCCGGCAGCGACCGAGAAGCTGATCTGCCGCATCACGGCCGAGGACGGCACCTGGCATCGCCCCTTCACGACCCTGGAGCTGGCCGCCCTGCAGTCCCTGGTGGACCCGGAGGAGCAGTTGGAGCTGGACGGGCTGAGCGATCAGGCCTGGCGCGAGCGCATCGGCAATGCGGTGCCCAGCGACGCAGCCGAGGCGATCGGCCACGTCATGGGCGAGACGCTGCTGCTCGCCTGGTCCGGGGAAACCTTCCTTCTCAACGCGCAGCCCATCTGGGTGCGCCCCATCGCAACCGCACTCAGCGTAGCAGGAGCAACATGACCATCACCGCCTATCCACCGCAGCGGGGAAAAGTTCTCACGCCTGAGGCCCAGGGAGAGCGCGACGACTTCGACAGGAGCTACGACGGTGGCAACTGCAGTTGCCACCTCTCGCCGCCCTGTGGCAGTTGCACCCACCCGGGCAACCCCCGCAATCAAGAAGAGGATCCAGATGCCTGGATGGATGACATCCTCGATCTTGACGAGCTGGAGCGCGAGGCGCGCGCGGCCGTGGCCTGGACCGTCGACGCCGCGGCCGCGCGGCACAAGCTGGAGATGGGGCTGCCGCCTTTCTGACTAGGCGTCCAGCGCCTCAGGACCTATGTGCAGTTCCGGGATTTGCACATTGTTCCCCTGCCAGCTCGCGAACTTTGCCGACAGCACGTTGCACGTGTGATTCCCTACGACAGCGGCAATCGCATCGCCCTCCGGCCCCACCACCTGCTCGATCACCAGCGGATCGAAGAACAGGTGCGCCTGCTTCTCATAGCTCATGTGTTCGATCTTCGGCATCGTGACCGTGATGGTTGCCCGCTCGCCTTCTGCGAAGCGTGAGCCATCGGGAAAAGCCTGCTCCAGGAACGGCTGCATGGCAGCAAGAAATTTAGACATCTCTCGACTCCTTATAGGAACGATCAGTATGAGCGAAAACAGCAAAATCGAATGGACCGACCACACCTTCAACCCGTGGGAGGGCTGCCAGAAGGTCGGCCCAGGCTGCGACCACTGCTACGCCGAGACGCGCAACGCGCGCTTCGCCGGTGGCACGGCCATCAATTGGGGCCCGGGCGCGCCGCGGCGACGCACCAGCGCCAGCAACTGGGAGCTGCCCAAGCGTTGGAACGCCCAGGCCGATGCGTTCATGGCCCAGCACGGCCGCCGGCAGCGGGTCTTCTGCGCCAGCTTGGCCGACGTGTTCGACAACGCGGTGGACTTGCTTTGGCGCGAGGATCTTTTTGCGCTGATCAATGCCACGCCCAATCTGGACTGGCTCCTACTCACGAAGCGAATCGGCAACGTGCCCGCGATGGTCTCCATCATTCCGGGCTGGCTGCCAGACAACGTGTGGCTGGGCGCCACCATCGTGAACCAGGAGGAGGCCGACCGGGACATCCCAAAGCTGCTGCGCGTGCCGGCGCGCGTGCGGTTTCTCTCCATGGAACCCTTGCTGGGCCCAGTGAACCTGCGCCGCTGGCTGCAGCCGCACTGCGAACGCCATCCCGGCCAGCTGGCCGCCGATGGCAAATGCGAGGTGTGCGAGGGCCGGGGCATCTGGGACATGCCGGGTGCAGAGCAGCTGCAAGAGCACGAGAAGGGCGCCATCCGCCCCGGGTTGGACTGGGTGATCGCGGGCGGAGAGAGCGGGCCAGGTGCGAGGCCCACGCTCCCACAATGGCCATGCTACTTGCGGAATCAGTGCACTGATGCTCGCGTTCCGTTTCTTTTCAAGCAATGGGGCGAGTGGCACACCCAAGCCTACAGCACCAGCACGGGTGAGCCGGTTTTCCGCCAGTTCACGAACTTCCAGGAATGGGTGAACAAGGCCCAAACCTGGGTGCAGGGCGGTATCTGCCTGGATGTTCACGGCCGGGAGCTACGCAACGGCGGCGACATGGCCAGGGCCAGGGATGCAGACGGTTTCCCCGTGACCATCATGCACAAGGTCGGCAAGAAGGCAGCCGGCCGCCTGCTCGACGGTCGCACCTGGGACGGGTTCCCCACAGCTGTGCAGGAGGCCGCCAATGGCTGACATTGAGCTGCTGGCCGACGCCAGCGCCTTCGAGGCAGAGATTCGCGCAATGCCCAACGGGCAGCTGCAGGCCCAGATGCTGGTGCAGCAGGGATCTATCCACGCGATCAGCTTCTTGCTGGCCCATGGCTGCACGGAAGAGATTGCTCAGGACATGCTGGTCGACCTGCGCCTGAACGCCGGGGCACTTCGCGACGAGGCAAAGCGCCGAGGGATGCCCGAGTTGTTCGAGGTCGACCAGACCGCTGGCTTCCACTGACCGTGACCGCCTCGGCCACAACCTGGCCAGCCGCCCGCCAGGCGTACTACTCCCACCACGCCGCATGCGGGCAATGCCAAGCAGCCCGCGCGGCCTCCCCCACCCAGCAGCGCTGCCCCGAGGGGCTGGCGCTCTGGGACACCTACAACCAGGCCGGCGACCCGCCCCACTTCCTGTGGGCGGCGCGGGCCCAACGACTCAAGAGCCATGACCGAAAGACAACCTGACGCGCGCCTGCGCATCCTCGCCGCGGCCGCTGGCCTCATCGCCGAAGCTGGCCAAGCCGGCCTGGTGGTGACCATCGCCACCGCGCCCAAGCTGCCCCTGGCCATGGGCCACTACAAGATGGCCATCAGCGTGCGCGACAAGCGCGGTGCGCCGGGACCGGCGGCTGAGGTGGCTCAGGAGGTGGATTTCAGCCCCATCGCCTGCCCATCAACCGAGACCACTGGAGTGGCAGCCGGGGCGCTGGCCGAACGCGAGGTCAAGGATGCCATCCGGTCAGCTTATGACCTTGGGTACAACGACGCCCGCGGCATGCGCGCAGTCACTGGTGATGGCGCACCTGGCTACAGAGGCCAGCAGGTCGAAAAAGACCACGGCGGTGCATTGTTGGCACGACTGCGGGCCATCGCCCCCACCGAGGCCGCTGCACCGGACCTGCCCCAGGCCGCCCGCGCCCAGCCCTCGGCACCTGCAGTCGCATGGCGCGAGCGCATGGGCCCCAAGGCCGCCTGGACACCATGCTCAAAGGAGCACCACGACTGGGTGCTGCGCGCCCCGGCGGAGTGGCCCGGGGTGGAGGTGCAAGCCCTGGCGGTTGCTGGTCCATACGTGCCGTTCAAGGCACTGCAGGCCGCTTTCGCAATGCGGTCGCCAACATGCTGGTGCGAGTCCTGCGACGCTATTGCCAACGATGGCCATCGCTCGCGCATGAGCCTGTGTCCCTCCTGCGGCGACAAGCGCTGCCCGCGCGCGCTGCATCACGAACACGATTGCCAATTCGGAGCCCCCCATGGCCAGCCGACGTAGCCGCACGCGCCGCGACAAGCGCGCACCCGTGCCCGATTTTGACGATTTGCCCGAGGGGCAGAAAGGAGGCCTTTGATGGGAGCAGCACTACCGATGACAGCGGTGGCGGCCCCGATGACACCCGCCGTGCAGGTAGTGGCATCGCGCTTTGTCACCATCCGACTCTATGCCGCCATTTCGGGCCTGACCGAGAAGGCGATCCGCCGCAAGATCGAGCGTGGCGTCTGGCTGGAAGGCCGGCACTGGCGCAAGTCCGATGGCAGCATCTTCATTGACACGAAAGAGGTAGAAAAATGGGTCGAGACGGCGACGGCGTAGAGCCGCGGGCAAAGTCCATCCGGGTGAACTTCACGCTGGATGGCGAGTGGCAGCGGGTGGCGCTGAAATTGCCGCCCACCCCAGCCAATCTGCGGTACGCCGCGAAGCTGGTGGCCCAGGTGCGCAGGGCAGTTGCAGCCGGCACCTTCGAGTGGGCCGAGTACTTCCCCGATGCCCCCCAGGCGAAGGCGAAGCGTGCAGCCGACAACTTCGGCCAGTGGTGCACGCTGTACCTGCAGACGAAGGGCCAGTTGGCCAAACGCACGCAGGACCAGTACCGGAACGCGCTCGAGGTGTGGAAGACCCTGCTCGGCGCCGAGACGGCGGTCGAGAAGCTGACGCACGCCGTGGTGGCTGCCAAGGTGGGCAGCCAGCCCTGGGCCTCGCCCAAGCTGCTCAACAACTACCTGATCCCCCTGCGCGGCGTCTTCGCCCTGGCCGGCCGCGACCTCAAGATCGATGATCCCATGGAGGGCATCGAGAACACCAAGCACCAGGCCCCCGACCCTGACCCGCTCAGTCTGGACCAGATGGAGCAGGTGCTGGAAAGCATGCGCAAGAACTACGACCTGCGGGTGTGGGCCTACTTCACGTGCGCCTTCCTCACGGGCATGCGCCCCGAAGAGCTGATCGAACTGCGCTGGGGGGATGTCGACTGGACCAACCAGACCATCCGTGTGTCGCGTGCCCGCACGGCCGGCGAGGTGAAGGGCATCAAGACCTACGCCACGCGGGACGTGGACCTGGTGCAGCGGGCGGTCGAGGCGCTGGAGTACATGAAGCGCTGGAGCATGCTGGGCAGCACCGATGAGGCAGACCACGAGTTCGGCCGGCAAATCTTCCAGAGCCCCGTGACCGGCCGGGCCTGGCACGACGAACGCAGCCAGCGGGACACCTTCTGGCGCCCCACCCTGCGGCGCCTGGGCATTCGCTGGCGCCGGGCCTACCAGACGCGGCACACCTACGCGGCCAACAACTTGATGGCGGGCGTGAACCCGGCCTACATCGCCAGGCAGATGGGGCACAAGAACGCCAAGATGCTCTTCACGGTCTACGCGAAGTGGATCGACGGCGCCGACCGAGGCCGCGAAAAGGCGAAAATGGAGGAACGGCTGGGGAAAAAGGAAAAGCCGGCTGATGCCGGCTTTATCTCCCACAAATCTCCCTGAAAGTCCCGACGCTGGTTTCGTCGAGAGGGAGAAAGTGGTAGGCGCGATTGGACTCGAACCAACGACCCCCACCATGTCAAGGTGGTGCTCTAACCAGCTGAGCTACGCGCCTGTGTTGTTCTGTTCAAGACCACGATTATAGCCACAAAAAATGGACGTCTGGAAAGACTCAGCAAAAAATTGCTAAACATCCTCCGGGCGCCCATCACGACCGCCTCATCTGCGCCGCGCCGACCGCACCCCCTGCACCCCCGCCACGATCCCCAGCACCTTGTTCAAGCGCCCTGAATCGGCAACCTCCACGGTGAACGTCATCCATGCCGTGCCCTTGACGGACTGGGTCTGCACGCCGATGACATTGGTCTTCTCGCGCGCAAACACTTCCGAGATGTCGCGCAGCAAGCCCTGGCGGTCGGCGGCTTCCACGGCCACGTCCACGGGGTACACGGCGGGCTTGTCCGTGGCTCTGGCCTTGGGCAGGCCCCAGTCCACGTCAATCACGCGCTCGCCGTTCTTGGCGGCCATTTCGCGGAAGTTGCTGCAGTCGGCGCGGTGCACGCTCACGCCCTTGCCGCGCGTGACAAAGCCGCGTATGTCGTCCGGCGGCGCGGGCTTGCAGCACTTGGCCAGCTGGGTCATGAGCGAGTCGATGCCCACCACCAGCACACCACCCTTGGGGCTGGATGATTCATTGCCGCGCGGCTTTTTCAGCAGCAGGTAGTCGTCGTCGTTCTGCGGGGGCTCGGCCGGGCGCAGCACGGTCTCGATGTTGCGCAGCGAGAACTCGTCCTTGCCCACCACCTCGAACAAGGCCTCGGCCGATTTGAAGCCCAGCTGCACGGCCAGGTCGTCGAGCTTCACGGCCGTCTTACCCTCGCGCTGCAGCAGGCGCTCCACGGCCTCGCGGCCGCGGGCCACGGTTTCGTGCGTGGCCTGGGCGTTGAACCAGGCGCGCACCTTGGCCTTGGCGCGGTTGCTGGTGAGGTAGCCGAGTTCGGCGTTGAGCCAGTCGCGCGAAGGGCGGCCCTCTTTCACGGTGACGATCTCCACCGTCTGGCCGTTCTGCAGCGCGGTGTTCAGCGGCACCATCACGCCGTCGACCTTGGCGCCGCGGCAGCGGTGGCCCAGGCTGGTGTGCACGGTGTAGGCAAAGTCCACCGGGGTGGCGCCCTGGGGCAGGTCGACCACGGCGGCCTCGGGGGTCAGCACGTAGATGCGGTCTTCGAACAGGCCATTGCTCTTTTGCGCATGGCCGGCCAGGTCGCGCTCCCACGCGAGCAGCTGGCGCAGCACGGCGATCTTGGCGTCGTATTCGCCCGTGGCGGCCACGCCCGCATAGCCCTTGGTGCCCGCCTCTTTGTAGGCCCAGTGGGCGGCCACGCCGTGCTCGGCATGCTCGTGCATGGCCTGGGTGCGGATCTGTATCTCGATGGGCTTGCCGTTGAGGTCATCGCGCACGATGGTGTGCAGCGACTGGTAGCCATTTGCTTTGGGCTTGGCGATGTAGTCGTCGAACTCTTCGACGATGGGCGCAAAGCGCTGGTGCACCCAGCTCAGCGCGGCATAGCAGTCCTTCACCGTGGGCACCACCACGCGCAGCGCGCGGATGTCGTACACCTGGTCGAAGTTGAGCGACTTGCCGCGCATCTTCTTGACGATGCTGTAGATGTGCTTGGGCCGGCCCTGCACGCTGGCGCTGATGCTGCGCGCGCGCAGGTCCGATTCGAGCCGGGCGCGCAGCTGCTCCATGTAGACCTCACGCTCGCCGCGCTTCTCGTCGAGCAGGCGCGCCACCTCCTTGTAGGTGTCGGGCTCCAGAAAGCGGAAGGACAAATCCTCCAGCTCCCACTTCACCTGCCAGATGCCCAGGCGGTTGGCCAGTTGCGCAAACACCTGCAGCGACTCGCGCGCCAGGCTGGGCGACATGGGCAGCTTGGTGGCCGCGTGAAAGCGCAGCGTCTGCAGCCGTGAGGCCAGGCGCAACATGACCACGCGCAGGTCGCGCGAGAAGGCCAGCAGCATCTTGCGCACGTTCTCGGTCTGCAGGGCCGGGTCGTCCAGCGCCTGGGCGCCGCGCGCCTGCTGCTGCACGCGCACGAGCTTGGTGGTCTCTACCGCCAGGGCGGCAAAGTTGGCGCCAAAGGCCTTGGTGATCACTTCCTCGGGCTTGTTAAGGTGCACACACGAGTACACGAGGTAGCTGGCGGCCTGCATGGCTTCAGAGCCGCCGATGGTCTTCAAGATGGCGGCCACGGCGTCGGCATGGGCCAGGGTGTTCTCGCCAGAATCGAGCGCTTCGCTGGCGATCAGCGGCTCGGCAAAGGCGCGGGCGCGCACCAGGGCATTGAGCTGTTCGGGCAGCGTGTGGGCGGTGGCCGCGATCAGCTGGGGCACGGCCTCGGCCGTGTTCAGCGGCGGGCCGGAGGGCGGGGCAAGCGTCTTCATGCGGTGGCGGTGCCCTCTCCTGCCAGCAAGAAGCCCACCACGGCGGCCACCTGGTCGGCCGCGACCAGGGTAGGCGCATGGCCCACGCCGGCAAACTCCACCAGCTGCGCACGCGGGCCGCGCTCGGCCATGGCCTGCGCGGTCTCATGCGAGAGCAGATCCGAATCCGCGCCGCGCAGCAGCAGCGTGCGCGCCGTGATCTGGTCGTACAGCTGCCACAGGAATGCCTCGCCAGCAGCGGCGGCCTCTTGCGTCATGGCGCGAAACGGCACGGCGATGGCGGGGTCGTAGTGCAAGGTGAGCCCTCCCTTGCCATCTTCATTGGGCAGGCTGCGCACCATGGCGCGCGACAGCTCCAGCCACTGGGCCGGCGTGTGCGGGCCAAAGCTGGTGGAGACGGCCCAGGTGGCATCGGCCGCCTGCTGCAGCGATTCGAACCGGGCGGCAAACCCGAGGTACTGGCCGATGCGCTGGATCGCCAGCCACTGGATCACCGGGCCCACATCGTTGAGCACCAGGCGCCGCACCGGCACGGGCAGCGGCAGCCCCGGCTGGCCGATGACACCCATGCCGATCAGCCCGCCCATGCTGGTGCCCACCCAGTCGAGCGTGGTGATGGGCGCCTGCTGGTGCAACTGCGCCAGCAGGGCCAGCATGTCGGCGCCGTACTGGGGGATCTGGTAGCCCATGGGGTCGGCCAGCCAGTCGCTCTGGCCACGGCCCACTACGTCGGGGCAGATGACGCGGGCGTGCTGGCTGAGCTCGCGCGCCAGCACGTCGAAATCGCGCCCCTGGCGCGACAGGCCATGCACGCACACGATGACGTGCGGGTGGGCGGGGTTGCCCGTGGCATTCCACTCCCAATACGCCATGCGGTGCTGCGGGCCGGTGACAGGCCTGGCGGCAGCAGGGTCTTGGCCGGCGGGCACCGCTGTGGCCCCGGGGCCGGGGCACAGTACGTAGTTCAGCGTAGGTTCTATCATGGGTGCGAAATCCGGTAGCGGCACTTGATAATGCCTGCGTTCAATCGGCGCCCGCCAGGAGCCCTGGCAAGGCGTTGCCTTCATCGTAATTCATATTCATCTTCACCTTTCATTCGGAGTGACTCACATGCTCAAAGGCAAAACGGCCCTCGTCACTGGCTCCACCAGCGGCATCGGCCTCGGTATCGCCAAAGCCCTCGCCCGACAGGGCGCCAACGTGGTGCTCAACGGTTTCGGTGATGTGGACACCCCCCGCGCCGAAGTGCTGGCCGCCGGCAAGGCAGCCGGCGCCCAGGTGGCCTACCACGGCGCCGACATGAGCCGCGTGGCCGACATCGAAGACATGATGAAGTACGCCGCCAGCCAGTTCGGCCGGGTGGACATCCTGGTCAACAACGCCGGCATCCAGCACGTGGCCAACGTGGAGGACTTCCCCGTCGAGAAGTGGGACGCCATCATCGCCATCAACCTCAGCAGCGCCTTCCACGCATCGCGCCTGGCCCTGCCCGCCATGAAGGCCGCCAACTGGGGCCGCATCATCAACCTGGCGTCGGTCCACGGCCTGGTCGGCTCGGCCCAGAAGGCCGCCTACGTGGCCGCCAAGCACGGCATCGTCGGCCTGACCAAGGTGACCGCGCTGGAGAACGCCACCACCGGCGTCACCTGCAACGCGATCTGCCCCGGCTGGGTGCTGACCCCCCTGGTGCAAAAACAGGTGGACGCCAAGGCCGCCGAGCACGGCCTGTCGAACGAAGACGCCAAGAAGCTGCTGCTGGGCGAAAAAGAGCCCTCGATGCAGTTCACCACCCCCGAAGAGCTGGGCGAACTGGCGGTGTTTTTCTGCTCTTCCGCCGCGAACAACGTGCGCGGCGTGGCGTGGAACATGGATGGGGGTTGGGCGGCGCAGTAAGGGGGCCTGCCCCCCCGTGAGTGCCTGCCGCCAACGGCAGCGCTCGCTTTGGAAGGTGATATAGATCCCTCGCCCCGCGCCGACGGCCTGCTGCAAGCCGCGCCTGAACGCGCCGAGCGGACCGTCGTCCGCGTGTCCCATCAGGGCCAGCGCCCGCCGAAGCGTTGGCGCCAACGTGACTTCGAATGCGTGCCCATCGAACGCAAACGCCTTGTGGGAAAAACCCACAGCGACAACTCCTGGCCTGAAACAGAACGGATGGCTGCCATCTTGGATGGCGCCAATCCGGAACAAATCGACGAATAGGCACTTCGTTGCCGCGCAAGGCCACCAGCGCTGGCGCCTGACGCATACATTGGGCAGCAGAGAGGGCATGGCAGTGCGCCCCTGCACCAGCCCCGCCCCCCCGAAGGGCGCGGAATGTGCGCACGGTGTTCAACGCCGCGCCGTACCAGCCTCTGAATTTCGCCACCCCATTTCCCGCAACGACCGCCAGGCCCACCACGCCTGTCCCGCCCATGCCCACCCTGCGCTTCGTACCCCTGGCCGACGTGGCCCATCTGCTCCCCGCCGACGGCCCGATGGCCGAGCAACTGCAGTCGGAGCCCGACACCCTGGCCGATGCCACCGTGGCCTGGGTCAGCGGTGACGTGCAGTTGCCCGCGCTGGACCTGGACGCGCCCCTGCAGCCCGGCAGCGCGCTGCGCGCCCTGGCCCAGGCCACCTCCGGTCTGCCGGGGCCGCCGCCCGGGCATCTGTACCTGGTGCTCATCGACGGCAACCTGCAGATCGACGGCGCACTGAGCGGTGGCGACGCCTACGGCAGCAGCCACCTCACCGTGCTGGGCAATGCGCAGCTGCAGCACGCCGTGGTGGAAGGGCTGCAACTGCATGTGCAGGGCACGCTGCGGGTCGATGGCCTGCTGTGGGGCCACGGCGAGCCTGGAGAGCTGCACGTGGACGGTGACCTGGTGGCGCGCGTGGCGATGTTCACCGACGACTACGTGGTGCACATCGACGGCGATGAAGGAGTGGAGTTTCTGCTCGACGAGGTGCGCGGCGTACCGAACCTGGTGGAGTTCTCGAACGAGGCCGCAGGGCTGGTGTTTGCCCCGGGCTTCTACAACGGCATCGACGATGGCGAAGACGGCTTGGCCGATCTGCTGGACCGCGACCGCGTGGTGGCCGCCGTGCGCGCGGGCCAGAGCCCCGTGCGCAGCAGCAGCGACATCCACGCCGACCTGCCCCTGGCCAACGACCTGTTTGCAGACGAGGCCATCAGCGCGGCAAATATCCAGGCCCTGGTGAACTCTGCCGTGCTGGAGGACGATCAGCAGACCGCCGATGGCTGGTTCGCGCAGACCCATTTCTCGCTGTGCCGCCGCCATGTGGACGCACAAGGGACGCAGCACGACGACCGGATGTTCTTCACGGTGTGGAAGGCCTGGGAGTTTTACCTGGCCGCATCGCCTGTAGCCCCAGCCCGGCCCACCCGGCGCCTGCCCAACCCTGCGAGCGCCAAGCTTTCGTTGCTGTACCGCGAGTACACCGATGGCGAACCCGGCGATTGGGCCACGTTGGACAAGCACGCCGACGAGGAGGTGCACGAGGCCTGCGAAGCCGCATGGCGCGGCGTGCTCGACTATGTGCGCCGCGCCGTGGGCCAGGCGCGCGCGGGCTACCCGCTGCACCAGCGGTTGAAGGCAGAGCTGACCGCCGCGCGCATAGAGCGCCTGACCCTGCTGCCCGTGTTCACCGAGCAGTACAACGACTGGTGGGACGCCGACAAGCGTGGCACCTGGTTCGACGACGTGTGGCTGGGCGCACGCCAGCCCACCATGCACGATGGCGAGTTCTGGTGCCGCGCGCTCGATGTGAGCTGGGAGAACGGCGAGGACGGCCCGGGCGACGCGGAGCACGACGCCCACGGCAACTACCAGATCGACATCGACCGCCCAGGCGAAGGCCGGGAGCCGGTGGAGTTCACCTATAGCCAGCGGCAAAGCGAACACCGGCCACCGCTGCCACGCGGCGCGGCCGACCACAGTGCGCGGCTGCTGCGCCTGGTGGGCATGGTTGAGGCGTCGTTGCTGGAGGCGCACGGCAAGCAGTTGGCCGAGCGGGCCCAGCAACAGGCCCAAGAGGCCGAGGCCCGGCGCATCGAGGCCGCGGTGCACCTGCTGACCACGCCGCCGCTAGCCCCTGGCTTGCCGGATACGGCCGTGTTCCCGCCCGTACTGCTGCAGCTATCCGGGGAATGGCAGGCCAGCGGCCAGACCTATGTGGCAGCCGTGCGCGCCCACCAGTTCGCGGCGCAGGCCGCCGCCGCTGCCGCCGAAGCGGCCGGCTACCAGCCACCCCGGTGGGACGACGATGCCGGCGCCGGGCAGCAAGACCCGAACGGCACGCTGCCCGACGACCCGCGCGAGGCCAGCGCCGCCACGGTGCTGCAGCTGGCCCGGGTGGTGAGCCGCCATGCGGACGAGGCCCTCACCGAGCGGTTTCGCCAGCGCTTTGCGTTTGCGCCCGATGCCTATGCCGCCCTGGCGTCAGAACAGGGCCAGGCCATCGGCCCGGTGTTCCAATTGGCGGACGGTGCCGGCCTGGTGGCGCGCATCGGCGCCGACTACAGCCCTGACGTGCACTGGGTGCAGTTAAAGGGCCCGGCGCTCACGCCGCTGCCTGCGCTCAAGGGCCTGGGGCGCTCGCACGACGGGCGCTGTTATGCGCAGAGCGACGGCACGCACATCACCACGCACCAGGGCTTTGGCGGGCCACAGATCGCACAACTGCCGCTGCCGCAGGGCAACGAGGCTCTGCCCGCAGCGCTGGGCCTGGCCGCAGGCGCGCTGGGTCAGCGCTGCGACGAGATCATCCCCTTCAACGACGGCCAGCGCGCGCTGCTGCGCAACCCCACGGGCGTGTACCTGCTCACACCCGGCGGCGTGCAGCGCATCCACCCGCAGGAGTTCGAGGACGACGGCCCCTACAGCTGGCCCAAGAACCAGCTGCAGGAGGGAATGGAGAACGGTGCTGACGCCAATGATGATGATGGCGAAGACGAAGACCGGGATGGCGAGGATGGCGAAGAGGGAGAGGACGAGAACACCGCCCCGCGCCAACTGGCGCTGGAGATGCTGCACATGGCGCTGTCACCCGACGAGCGGCACATTGCCCTGGGCGACCAGGACAGCATGCACATCCTGCTCGACGCGCAGGGCCGGGTGCTGCGCACGCTGGCGACCGAGTCCTACCCGCACCACACCCGCTTCTCGCACGACGGCGCGCTGCTGTGGGCTAACTCCTGCCATTTCTACAACGGCAGCACCGTGGCCAGCCGTGTGGGCGACACACAGGACAGCGAGGGCACGCTGATCGACACCGAATGCCGCGTCTACGCATCGGCCACGCTGCCGGGCATGGTGATTCTGGGCGACGCCTATGGCTACCTGCACGCCCGGGACGACAGCGGCCAACCGCTGTGGCGCCACCACATCGGCGGCACCATCAGCGCGCTGGAGGTATCGAGCGACGGCAGCCTGCTGCTGGCCGGCACCTGCAGCGGCTACCTGGTGCTGCTGCAGCGCGCGAAGGTGGACGCGAAGGCAGACGCTGGCGTGGGCGCAGACCCCTATGCCATCGGCACGTCGCCCTATGTGGAGCTGCGCCGCTGGATCTTCTGGGGCAGCGAGGCCGCGCCGCTGCGTTGGTGAGCCCAATGCACGGTGGGGTTTGGCGAGCCCCCTTGCGAACCCAGGACCATCAGACCACCACCTCGGGCAGCTGCGTGCAGTGATCGAAGAAGGCCTGCAGCTCGGTCACCTTGTCGAACACCGCGTCGGCACCCAGTGCCAGGCAGTGCGCGCGCATCTCTGGCGTGGCATGGTTGGTCAGCACCAGCACATGCTGGTCCGACGAGCGCGGCCCCACGGCCTGCAGCACGTCCAGGCCCGAGCCCTGGCCCAGGTGCAGGTCGACCACCAGCAGGTGCCACTTGCCGCGCCAGCGCGCCAGCGCCTGCCCGGCACCCATCGACGTTTTTGCAATGGCCACCACCTGCGCGTTGGCAGTTTCTTCCAGCGCCGGGACCAGGGTGTCGCAAATGGGTTTGTTGTCTTCTACAAGAATGGTGACGAAAGGCATCTTCAATGGGGGATGCAGCGCCTGGCACAGGCGCTGCACATACATCAGGTTGGGGTAGCAGGTGCCGCCATCGCCCTGTGGCGGGTGCGGCAGGGCCGCGCCAGGCGGGCAAGCGATGCCGGGCCGGCAGGGCTTGGCGGAGGTCAGGCCCGCAGGGGAAAGGTCAGCGGAGCCTCCATCGCAATCTCTTCGACGCGCACGTCCATCAGCGTGATTTCGAGCGGGCCGTAGTACGACAGGAACGCGACATCTGCCGCATCCCTGCCGTAGGCTACCACGATGCGCCCGCCCCTTGCATGGGCCTGGGTTCCGTCGAACGCATACCAGCGGTCACCCACGAAGGCCTCGAACCAGGCGTGCATGTCCATGGGGTCGAGCTCGTGCAGGTAGCCCACCACGTACCGCGCCGGGATGTCCAGGGCCCGGCACAGGCCGATGGCGACGTGCGAGAAATCGCGGCACACGCCGGCGCCATCGTTCAAAGTATCCAGCGCATCGGTGGTGCCGCTGCTGACGTTGTAGCGGTACTCCAGGTTGTGGTGCACCCAGCTGCGGATGGCCTCGACCTGGCCATAGCCCGGCGAGGCATCGCCCACGATCTCGCGCGCCTTGTCCTGCATCTTGTCGGACGGGCAGTAGCGGCTTTGCAGCAGGTACTTGAGCGCCTCGAAGGGCAGCTCTTCCACCGGCACGGCGGCGGCGCTGGCGTCCACCGCGATGTCGGTGTCGGTGATCATGATCATGTCGACCTCGATGCGCATCTGCCCCTGCGGAATCTTGAGCCGCTGGCACAGGTTGCCATGGTCGTCCACATACTCCGTCATCGGCACGACGGGCGTCAGCTCGTAGCGCTCCTGCACCATCCACTGCGCATCTCCGCTTCTTGGGCGAAGCACCGCCACCACGGCACAGTCCGCGTCGGCGGACAGTGTCATGTGGCAGGTGGCGTGCAGCTTGACGAAGGTTTTGTTCATCCCTGGGAGTCTAGGGGCTGGCACTAGGTGCGACGGCCGACAATGCCCCTAAAAAGCGCTCGATCCGGGACCGCGTCGCATGGCGGATCCCTTACGCAGCCAGCGCCACCGGTGCGGACCGCCGCACCGCGCGCACGAACTCTGGCAGAAAGGTACGCCGCGCCCCGTTCGGGAACTCCACCGTCACCGAATGCGCGTTGGCCTCGACCACCTGGCCGGCGCCATAGCGCCTGGCGCGCACGGCGTCGCCGCCGGTGAAGGCCGGCCGGGCGCTCGCCTGCTGCGGGCGCACCTCGATCGGCTGCTCGGGCGTGGCCACGGCGGGCGCCAGGCGCGACAGCTCGGCAATGCGCAGGCAGTTGTCGCAGCGGCCGCAGCCATCGGCAGCGGCAGAGTCGCCGCCCAGCGCCGACAGCACCCCCTGCCAGCGGCAGCGGCCGCTTTGGGAGTAGGCCACCATCGCTTCCAGCGTGGTGCTGTCCTGCTCGCGGCGGCTGCGGTAGCTGGCCAGCAGGGGCTCCAGGGCCGCGTCGTCCAGCTCGCGGGCCAGGGTGAAGCGGCCGGCCCGGTCGCGCCGCACCACCTTGTGGCCGCGCAGCAGGCTCAGCGCCACCCTGACCTTGGCACTTGGGCGCGACACGGCGTCGACGATGGCGTCGGCCGTCCAGCCGCCCTCGGGTGCCTTGTGCAGCAGCGCGGCGTGCACGGCCTGCACATCGTCCAGCGTGGGGTAGCGTCCCGAGGCGAAGAACTGCTGCAGCGCCCGGTCCTGCCGCACGTAGAGCAGCGTGCACTGCGAGTCCTTGCCGTCGCGCCCGGCGCGGCCGGCCTCCTGGTAGTAGGCGTCCACGCTGGCGGGCATCTGGTAGTGCAGCACGAAGCGGATGTCCGGCTTGTCGATGCCCAGGCCGAAGGCGTTGGTGGCCACCATCACGCGCACCCGGCCGTCCATGAAGTCGTCCTGCGCCTGCGCGCGCTGCGCAGCGGGCAGGCGCCCGTGGTACAGGCCCACGCTTTCGCCAGCGGCGGCCAGCTTGGCATGCAGCTCCTGCGCATTCTTGACCGTGGCGGTGTAGACGATGGCCGGCCCCTGGCTGGCCGCCACCAGCTGCAGCGCACGCGGCAACCGGTCGGCAGCGCGGCCCAGTTGCTCCACCGCCAGCTGCAGGTTGGGCCGGTAGGCGCCGGTCTGCACCACATTGGCAGCGGCAATGCCGAACTGGGCCACGATCTCCCTCATCACCGCCGGCTTGGCGGTGGCCGTGAGCGCCAGCACCGTGGGCCGCCCCATCGCGCGCACGGCCGGCGCGATCTCCAGAAAGGCGGGCCGAAAGTCGTGGCCCCACTGGGCAATGCAGTGCGCTTCGTCCACCACCAGCAAGCTCACCGTGTGCCGTGCCAGCGCCGCGGTCAGCGCCGGGTCGGCCATCTGCTCGGGCGTGGTCAGCACGATGCGCGCACTGCCGCTCTCGATGGCCTGGCGGGCCGCGGCCAGCTCATCGCTGCCGATGGCGCTGTTGACCTGCACCACCGCCACGCCGAGTTCGCGCAGGGTATCGCACTGGTCCTTCATCAACGCGACCAGGGGCGACACCACGACGGTGGTGCCCGGCAGCAGCAGGGCCGGCAACTGGTAGCACAGCGACTTGCCCGCGCCGGTGGGCATCACGGCCAAGGTGCTGGCGCCCTGCAGCACGCGCTGCACCACGTCCAGTTGGCCGGGCCGCAGGCGCTTAAGGCCGAAGACTTTGCGCAGGGTTTTCTGGATGGTTTCGGGGGTGGCGATGGTGGTGGATGCAGGGGCCGAGGGGGTGCATGCGGTCTTGCGGCTGGGGGTAGTGGCGGTGTGCATTTCGGGCCCGCGCCGGGTGGCGGCGGTGCTGTGTTGGATGAGGCTGATTGTGGGAAGGCACGACCTGCGCCACGCGCGGGAATGCTGCGCACGAGTGTGTAAGACAGGAGGCGCTGTTCGGGCGCTGCGGATGCGGCGGGTTGGGGGTTGGTGGTTGATGACGCATGCTTTTGCAGAGGGCGGAGGCCGGGGTGTGCGCCCGGCGGCGCAGTAACTTTCTCTTGCGTCGCCAAGAGAAAGTCACCAAAGAGAAGGCGACCCCCAGTCTGCGTCCCCCGTTCGCCCTGTCGGGCGAACGGGGGCAACCTGCGATGCTCGGGCCTGGGGTGGTGCCGCAGAACTCACTGCGTTCTCCCTTCGGGTGAACTCCGTTCAAACAGCTGCGGCAAGCCAGATGACGAAGTGCGTGTGTCCTTCGGCACACGCACCCACCCCAGCCCCTGCGCTTCTCGGCGCAGCCAGCAGGGGTGGGGAGCGGGTACCGCACGGCTGCTGCTTTCGCAGCGGCGCCGGGTGTCGGTTACGCGCTGCGCGCTGCCGACGCGCCTGACTATCGCCCTGGCGAGCCGAGCGCAGCGAAGGACCACAGGCCGAGCGAAGCAATGGCCCGAGTGGAGCCCGCTCCCCCCCCCCTTTGACCGTGCCGAGAAGCGCAGGGCCTGGGGTGAGCGCGTGCCGAAGGACACGCGCATCGTTGTCTGGCTTGCCGCAGCTGTTTGAGCGGAGTTCGAAGAACGCAGCGAGTTCTGCGGCACACCCCAGGCCCGAGCATCGCAGGCTGCCCCACTCGCCGCTAGGCGAGTGGGGACACGGGCAGCGGGGTCGCCTTTTCTTGGCCTACCTTCTTTTGGCGACGCAAAAGAAGGTAGGTGCGCCGCCGGGCGCACACCCCGGCCTCCGCCCTAAAAAAAGGCATGCAGCAACCATCACCCAAAACCTAACACCAGCACGCGATGCAGATCAATCATGGTACGTCGCGCAGCGAAGAATCTCTTCCACCTTCGGTGACATTATCCCCAACTGCAGGGGTCAATCAAAACCCCAGCAACAAGCCAACGCCAACTAACCGAAAATACCCCCTGGCGCTGTCCGCTGCAGCCGACGAACGACGACAAAAGCCCCCTGACCATGACCCTCACCCACTGGCTCCTATTCTGCGGCGTCTCCCTCCTGATGTGCTTCACCCCCGGCCCCGCCGTGCTGCTGGCCGTATCCAACTCGATGGACGTCGGCCCCAAGCGCACGGCCTTCAGCTCGGTAGGCAGCTCGGCCGGCATCTACGTGGTCTCGGGGCTGGCGATGATCGGCATGGGCGCAATTCTCAGCATGTCGGCCAACGCCTTTCTGGTGATGAAAGTGGTGGGCGCGATGTACCTGATCTGGCTGGGCGTCAAGCGCTGGCGCAGCAACGACGCTCTGATCAGCAGCGACGCGGGCCAGGCCCCCACGGACCGGCGCGAGCGCAAGAACTGGCAGCTGGTGGCGCAGGGCATGGGCGTGTCGCTCACCAACCCCAAAGCCATTTTGTTCTTCTCGGCCCTGTTCCCGCAGTTCATCGTGCCGGGCCAGCCGCTGTTCACGCAGTACCTGCTGCTGACCACCACCTTCGCCGTCTGCGCGCTGATCTCGCACGCCTTCTACGTGGCGCTGATCTCGCTGGTCAAGCGCCATGTGGTGGCGCGCGCCAAGCTGTTCAACCGCGTGGTGGGCGGCACCTTCATCGCGCTGGGGCTGGGCCTGCTGAACACGCGGCACAAGCTGGGCTGAGGCCCGGCCTGCGTTGCCTACGCGCCCGCCAGCGCCACCGCATCTGCCCCGGCCGGCAGGCGCATCGGCGCCGCCGCATCCGTCACCGCACGCCACACCGCCCCGGCCACATCCTGCGCATGAGTAACCGGCGTGGCCGTGTCGCGCACGGCGGCGAACACACGGTCGCGGAACTCCGCATAGGCCTCGGGCACGCTGTCCGGGCCCATGCGCGGGCGGGCGTTGTCGCCAAAACTGGTGCTGGGCGCACGGCCGGGCAGCACCAGGCGGGCGCGCACGTTGAAGGGCGCAAGCTCCAGCGCCAGCGATTCGGTGAAGGCGTTCACCGCCGCCTTGCTGCCGGTGTAGACGGACAGCAGGGGCAACGGCAGCAGCGTGACGCTGGAGGTGATGTTGACCACCACGCCCGCACGCCGCTCGCGCATTTGCGGCAGCACGGCCTGGGTCATGGCGATGGTGCCCAGCACATTGGTTTCAAAGACTTCGCGCGCATGGGCCATGGCAATGCCTTCGAGCGGCGCCAACAGGCCGATGCCGGCGTTGTTGACCAGCGCATCGATGGGGCATGCTTCGGCAATGCAGCGGCGGATGCTGTCGGCATCGGCCACGTCGAGTGGCAGCACGCGCAGGCGGTCCGATGGGGGCAGCAGGCCTTCGCCTGGCGTGCGCATGGTGGCGATGACGCGCCAGCCCTGGGCCAGGAAGAAGCGCGCCGTCTCCAGGCCGAAGCCGGACGAGCAGCCGGTGATGAGCACGGTGGATGGATTGGTGGTGGCAGGCATGGTGCAAAGGCTCCGTTGGTTGACGATGCCTGGATGGTAGAAACGCCGACCTGGATTGAATACACTCGCAAGTCCATCGTTTTGTCGAAAGAGTCCAGCCCACCATGAGCACCCCGGCCGTCGATCCCCTGGCGGAAGTCGTCTCGCTGCTGCGGCCCGCCGCGCCGTTCTCCAAGCTGGTGGTGGCATCGGCCCCCTGGGCCGTGCGCCGCAGCGAGACGGGCCGGCCGTTCTACTTTGTGGTGCTCGAAGGCAGCTGCCACCTGACCATCGACAGCCCCGAGCGCAGCGACACCCTCACGCTGCACCAGGGCGACTTTGCACTGATCCCCGCCGCGCGCAGCTTTGCCACCAGCAGCCTGGACCGCGACCCACCGCGCGAGGGCGAGGCCGTCACCACCCCCATTGCCCCCATGCCGGGCGGCGCCCGCGTGGGCGACCCTGAGGGCGCGGTGGACGTGCGCATGCTGGTGGGCCACTGCGTGTTCGAGTCGCCCGACGCGGCCCTGCTGGTGCCGCTGCTGCCGCAGTGGCTGCATGTGCGCGGCGAGCGGCGCCTGGCCACCCTGGTGGAGCTGGTGGGAGACGAGTCGCGCAGCGACCGGCCCGCGCGCGAGATCGTGATGGCGCGGCTGCTCGAAGTGCTGCTGATCGAGGCGCTGCGCTCGTCGGCCCGCACCATGGCCGCGCCTGGCCTGGTGCGCGGCCTGGCCGACCCGAAGCTGGCCATGGCCCTGCGCCGCATGCACGAGCGCCCCGCACAGCCCTGGACCATGGGCCAGCTGGCGCAAGAGGCCGCCATGTCGCGCAGCGCATTCTTTGGGCGCTTTCACCGCGCGGTGGGCATCGCCCCCATGGAATACCTGCTGGCCTGGCGCATGGCGCTGGCCCGGCAGATGCTGCGCCAAGGCACGCTGGCGATGGCCGAGATCGCCGAACAGGTGGGCTACAGCTCGGTCAGCACCTTTGGCGTGGCGTTCACGCGGCATGTGGGCATGCCGCCGGGGCGGTATGCGAAGGACGCCGCAGACACCCCCCCATAACGCGCACTTGGTAGCACGCACCACGGCCCGCACGGGCATGCTCGCATTCCCTGAGGTGCGGGCACAAGGCGGCTCCTACAATTGCACCGCCCGCCAATCGGCCCGGTGGCATCTCACCTCGCCGGCATGGCCGCAATCCCCACTGCAGGGAGGAAAACCGCCATGTCCGCCGCCCTCTTCGCCGCCATGTTCTTCACGGTGGCCCTGCTCGTCACCACCGCCTATTTCATCATGGGGTCCCTCCCGCTGCTGGTGCTCAAGCACGACACGCCGCTGGACGCACGCTTTGTGCGCGGCTTCTTCAACCTGTACTACCGGGCCGCGCTCGTGACGGCTGCGGCCACCGCAATCAGCTTTGCCGCCGCAGGCCGCCCGGGCATCGCAGCCGGGGCAGCGGCCCTGGCAGGGCTGTCCGTCGTGCTGCGCCGCCAGGTCATCCCCAAGATGGATGCGCTGGGCGCGCAGATCCAGTCGTCCCCAGATTGCATGAACGCCATCCCGGGCTTTCGCAAGACGCATGTCACGGCCATCGCTATCAATCTGGCGCAGCTGGTGGTGATCGTGTGGACGCTGATCGCGTTCAGCAAATAGAGCGGCTCAAGCGCCCGTTACCCAGGCGGATCCCGACAGTCCACTGCCATGCTCGGTTGTACCCACCATTCCCCATTTCCAAGCAGGACCCCCGCCCGGCAAGATACATTACGTAACCACCTCACCAACGTCAACAGACTGCTGCTTCATGAATCAAAAACGGCTCCTCGCGTCATTCCTGCTGACCCTTATGCTGGCGTTTCTTGCCGGCTGCGCAAACGTACAGACACAGGTGATTGGTGACACCAACCTCAAGAGCTACAAGCGTGCTCACGTGGAAGCACTGGCGAAAGACGAATTCCAGATCTATGGTGCATTGGTTGTCGAACTCGCGGACATGGGCATGCAAGTGGTCGCCACTCCGTTCAAGGACCCCGAAGACACCGACCTGCTCGTGAAATATACGTACGCCTCCGGCTGGGACATGTCGCGTTACCTGCAGTCGTTTCAGATTCAAATGATCGAAGCCAAGACAGGCCGCGTCGTTGCAGTCCAATCGTTCGCATCACGGGGTATCTGGCTCGGCGTTCGAGACGGCCGCCTCAAGGCCGCATTCAACGAAATGCGGGCCAAGAATGGCTACCCTCCAAGCAGGCAATTCCCGTAGCCGGTCGCTTGAAAAGGCCTGCCATGCCGTGAAGCCTGAAGGCGCTGCTTCTTCCATGAATCGTCTGCAGGACTAGGCACTTGCCGTTGGAGCAGGCGATACAGCTGAGGAATCACGCGCCTGCCTGGCAAAGCAACAACCCTGATACTGGAGTACAGATGGCAGCCGTCATCGTCGACCCCTCCAAAGTGCATGAATTCGCCGACGCCCAGGCCTTCCACACCTGGCTCGGCCGCCACCATGACCAGGAGACCGAAGTCTGGATCAAGATCCACAAAGTGGCTTCATGTCTGCCCTCCATCACCCCGAAGGAAGCCATCGATGTGGTGCTGTGCTGGGGCTGGATCGACGCGATTCGCAAGGGACTGGACGACCAGAGCTACCTGCAGCGCTACACGCCGCGCGGCAGGAAGAGCGTGTGGAGCAAGATCAACGTGGACAACGTGGCGCGCCTGGTCAAGGAAAAGCGCATGACGCCACACGGCCTGGCGCATGTCGATGCCGCCAAGGCCGACGGCCGATGGGACCGGGCCTATGGCAAGGGCCTGAAGATCCCCGACGACCTGCAGGCCGCCATCGATGCCGACCCCAAGGCCCGGGCGATGCTGCCCACGCTGACAGAGCAGAACCGGTTTGCACTGGCGTTTCGGGTGCACAACCTCAAGACCGAGGCGGGGCGCAGGAAGAAGATCGAGGCCTTTGTCGCCATGCTGGCGCGGGGGGAGACGATCTATCCGCAGCGCAGCATGAAGGTGCCGGAACCGTCCTGACACAGGGCGCAGGCGAGGCGCCTACCCTCGGGTCCCTCTTCTCCCCAGCCAAGCCGCCAGCGGCGCCAGCAGCACCAGCGCCACGCCCTGGTACACCGGCACCATCAGCACGGCGAGCGCGCCCTGGGCATCCGGGCGCCAGAAGAGGATCGCGGCCAGCCAGGCAATGCCGCCCAGCGACACCAGCACGGCCACGAGGTAGCCATGGGGCTGTGCGTCCTGCTGGCGGCGCAAGGCGGCGAGCGCCATGGCCATCAGGCCATAGGGGGCCAGCAGCCAGGCGGCGAAGGCGGCAAACGCCAAGGCGCTGACGGGCTTGAGCGCTGCCACACAAAGCAAGGTCGTACCTGCGGCCAGCAGGACCACGAGGAGGGCAATCAAGGGTATCCGTTTCATGGCAGCAGGCCCGTTGGGTGCACGACCACATTGCGCGCACCGCACTGTACCGCAAGCGCTTTTGCGGCACAGGCGCCACACGGCGGCCGCTTGCGCATGCGCGGGAAGCGGCTCACGCCGCCTCGCGCGCCCTCCCCCTTGCGGCCTGCGTGTCGCGCACCGGCGGCAGCCCGAACAGCCGCCCATACTCGCGCGTGAACTGCGGCACGCTCTCGTACCCCACGGCAAAGGCCGCACTGCTGGCGCTGGCACCCTCGGACAGCATGAGCCGGCGCGCCTCGATCAGGCGCAGCTGCTTTTGGAACTGCAGGGGCGACAGCGAGGTGACGGCCCTGAAGTGCTGGTGGAAGGACGAGGGGCTCATGTCCGCCAGCGCGGCCAGGCTTTCCACCGGTAGGGGCTGGGCGAAGTCGGTGCGCAGCACCGCCACGGCGCGGGCCACGCGCTGGGCGTGGCTGCCGGGCCAGCCCAGGCGGCGGATGGCGGCGCCGTGGCGGCCGGCCAGCAGCCAGTAGTGCAGCTCGCGCACCAGGGGGGCGTGCAGCAGGGGCACGGCCTCGGGCCGCTCCAAGAGGCGCATGAGGCGCAGGGCCACGTCGGCCACCTCGGCATCGGTGGGGTCCACGCGCACCGGGGCGTGGTCGCCCAGGGACACGGCGCCCATCTGGGCCGAGAGGTCGGCGATCACCGGCAGGCTCAGTTCCAGCGCGATCGACAGGTAGGGCGCTGCCGCGCTGGCGCGGGTGATCTGGCTCACAGTGGGCACGTCGGCCGTGATCAGCAACGATTCGCCCACCGTGAACTCGAAGGTCTGCGGCCCCATGGTCACCTGCTTGCTGCCCTGCAGCACCAGGCAGATGAGCGGGTGCGAGATGGCATGCAACAGCCCACTGGGCTCGGTGGCGCGCACCGTGCTCATGCCGGGGATGGCGGTCTGCACCACGCCTCCCTGGCGGGCATGTGCATCGGCGTAGCGGCTCACGGCCTGGAACAGCAAGGAGGGGGTCGTCGTCATGCCGGCTAGCGTAACGGTTTGTAGGAGCTTTGGCACTTGTTTTGGAGAATCAGGCAAGAATTGAAGGGGTTTCGGCAACACCGGCAGGGGCTCACGCCGGACACTGGACTCCGTCACACACAGGAGCCACCCCATGACATCCACCACCACGACAACCACCATCACCCTCGTCACCGGCGCCAGCCGGGGCCTGGGCCGCAACACCGCGCTGAGCATTGCGCGCACCGGCGGCGACGTGGTCGTCACCTACCACAGCAAGGCCGACGAAGCCCAGGCCGTGGTTGCCGAAATCACCGCCCTGGGCCGCAAGGCCGTGGCCCTGCAGCTGGACACGGGCGACGTGAGCGGCTTCGCCGCCTTCACCGAGCGCCTGCGCGCCGCGCTGCAGGCCACCTGGCAGCGCAGCACCATCGACCACCTGGTGAACAACGCCGGCCATGGCGACTACGCTGCGTTTGCCGAGACGAGCGAGGCCCAGTTCGACCGCCTGGTCAACGTGCACTTCAAGGGGGTGTTCTTCCTCACGCAGGCGCTGCTGCCGCTGATCGCCGACGGCGGGCGCATCGTGAACTTCTCCACCGGGCTCACGCGCCTGTCCCTGCCGGGCTATGCCGCCTACGCGGCCGCCAAGGGCGCCGTGGAGGTGCTCACGCGCTACCTGGCCAAGGAGCTGGGCGCGCGCGGCATCGCGGTGAACACCGTGGCGCCGGGCGCCATAGAGACCGACTTTGGCGGCGGCGTGGTGCGCGACAACCCCGCGCTGAACCAGCAGCTCGCCCAGATGACGGCCCTGGGCCGCGTGGGCGTGCCCGACGACATCGGCCCCATGGTGGCCGGCTTGCTGGCACCCGGCAACCGCTGGGTCACCGCCCAGCGCATCGAAGTATCCGGCGGTCAAGCCCTTTGACCACCAGGGCGGCAGCAGGCCGCCCTGGCCTGCCTCAGCGCATCTGGACGGAGCCAGACACGGTCACGACCACCTGCGCCTTGCCCGCCTCCACCGGCACGGCCGAGTCGGAGAACGACGAGGCCTTGGCCTCCATCGCCATCATGCGCGGGCGCGGGCCGGGGGACATCTCATTGCTGTTCACCGCCACTTCGCGCAGGCTGTAGTTGGCAAAGCCGAAGCCCTTGGCCAGCTCGGCCGCGCGCGACTTGAACTGCTCGATGGCCTGGGTCTGGGCCTCGCCCTCGACCTTGGCACGGGCCTCGCGCGACAGGGCAAACGCCAACTGGCTGATGGCCATGGTCTGCACCTTGCCGGCCGTGGTGGTGATGCGCGAGAAGTCACGCCCCTCCAGCACCAGCTCGGCGCGGCCCTGCCAGCCGTTGATCTTGCCGTCCTTGGCATAGCGCGGGTACAGGCCGAAGGGGCCCGTGCGCACATCCAGCTGCCCGGGCTGGGCATTGCGCTTGGCTTCGGCGAGCGCAGCGTCGAGCGCCTGCTTGAGCTGGGCCTGCACGGCGCTGGCATCGGCGCCCTCCTTGCTGGTGGCGAGGGTGACCACCAGCAGGTCCTGCTGCGCCTCCACGGTGCCCGTGGCCGACAGCTGCACCACGTTGCGCAGCTCCTGCGGCGCCGTGGCCTGGGCCATGGCGGTGCCCGCACAGGCCAGCAAGGCGGCGGTGGTGATCAGGCGGATGGCGATTTTTTTCATGGGTAAACCTTCGTCGATGAAAGGGGCGCGGCCGGCAACCGGGCCACGCAGGCCGCCACCATAACCGCTGTGGCAGCACCCCCGGTGAACAGGGGGTGGCAACTGTGCGAAGCTCCGCAAAACTTGTAACAGTTGGTCAAAGATGACCCCAAAAACCGAACTTTGGCGTTCCAAGTAGTCAGAATCGGCTCTGTTACAAATTGGACTTGGGATCAACATGGCCACAACAACCAACCGCACCGACAAGATTCTCGTCGTGGACGACGACGCACGCATCCGCGACTTGCTGCGCCGCTATCTCACGCAGGAAGGCTTCGAGGTGATGGTCGCCGAAGATGGCAAGGCCCTCAACCGCCTGCTGCTGCGCGAAACCGTGGACCTCATCGTGCTCGACCTGATGATGCCCGGCGAAGACGGCCTGTCCATCTGCCGGCGCCTGCGCGCCGCCAACGACCGCACGCCCATCATCATGCTCACCGCCAAGGGCGAGGATGTGGACCGCATCGTGGGCCTGGAAGTGGGCGCCGACGACTACCTGGGCAAGCCCTTCAACCCCCGTGAGCTGCTGGCCCGCGTGCACGCCGTGCTGCGCCGCCGCCCCGCGCAAGAGGCGCCGGGCGCCCCTTCGGGCGACAACGAGGTGGTCAACTTTGGCCCCTTCACGTTCGACCTGGGCACCCGCGCCCTGCAGCGCAGCGGCGAAGAGCTGCCCCTGACCACCGGCGAGTTCGCCATGCTCAAGGCCCTGGTGCGCCACCCGCGCCAGCCGCTGTCGCGTGAAAAGCTGGCCCTGCTGGCCCGTGGCCGCGAGTTCGAGCCCTTTGACCGCAGCCTCGATGTGCAGGTTTCGCGCCTGCGCAAGCTGGTCGAGGTGGACGCCGCCGCACCGCGCTACATCCAGACCGTGTGGGGTGTGGGCTACGTGTTCGTGCCGGACGGCACGAGCTGATAATCGAGGGATATGTCCATTTCCGGCGCCAAGGGGCGGTCTGCACCGCGCCCTTCTCCCTCCGTGACCGCGCCGACCGATGCCACCAGCCCGGCCCCGCTTGAAGCTGTGCGCCTGGCGCGCGAGCAAAAGGCGCGCGTCGGGCTTAACCTCTTCTGGCGCACCTTCTTCCTTCTGGCCTTGCTGCTGGTGGGCAGCATCCTGGCGTGGCTGCAAACGCTGCGCGCGCTCGAGTTCGAGCCCCGCACCCTGCATACCGCGCAGCAGATCGCCTCGCTGGTGAATCTGAGCCGCGCCGCGCTGGTGCACTCGGACGCGATTGCGCGCGTCTCGCTCATCAAGACCATGGCCGACCAGGAGGGTGTGCGCATCCTCCCGCGCGAACCCAAGGACCAGTTTGCCCTGCTCGACGGCACGGCGCTGGGCAACCGCCTCACCGATGAGCTCACCCAGCGCCTGGGCCCCGACACCATCGTGGCCCAGAGCGTCAACGGCGAGCCTGGCCTGTGGGTCGGCTTCAACATCAACGGCGACCCCAACTGGCTGCTGATGGACCGCTCGCGCTTCAGCCCTGCGGGCGGGCGCACCTGGCTCATCTGGCTCATCACCGCAGGCGCGCTGTCGCTGGCGGGTGCAGCGGCCATTGCGCGGCTGATCAACCGGCCGCTCAAGCAGCTGTCGTATGCCGCCAACCGCGTACGCGACGGCGACTTTGCCGCCAGCCACCTGGATGAAGAGGTGGTCACCAGCGAGATCCGCGAAGTGAACATCGGCTTCAACCGCATGGCGCAAAAGCTCGCCAAGCTCGAGCAGGACCGCGCGGTGATGCTGGCCGGCATCTCGCACGACCTGCGCACGCCGCTGGCTCGCCTCCGGCTCGAAACCGAGATGAGCGTGAACGACGACGTGGCGCGCGAGCACATGGTGGCCGACATCGTGCAGCTTGATGCCACCATCGACAAGTTCCTCGACTATGCGCGGCCCGACCACGTGACCCTCACGCCCGTGAACCTGCATGCCGTGGTCTCGTCGTGCGTGTACGCCGTGCAGGACCACCGCGAGCTGCAGATCGCCATGACCATCCCCGAGGACCTGAACGTGCTGGCCGACGAGGTGGAGCTGGCCCGCGTGATCTCCAACCTGCTGGAGAACGCGCGCCGCTACGGCAAGGGCGAGGACACCGGCGTGGCCAACGTCGACATCGTCGCCAAGGGCCGCGAGAACTGGGTGCTGGTGAAGATTCGCGACCACGGCCTGGGCGTGCCGCCCGAGCAGCTGTCCAACCTCACCAAGCCCTTCTTCCGCGGCGACTCGGCGCGCACCGCCGCTGCCGGTGCAGGGCTGGGCCTGTCCATCGTGGACAAGACGGTGCAGCGCATGGGCGGCATCTTCGCGCTGGCCAACAGCAGCACCGGCGGCCTGGTGGCCCACATCCAGCTGCAGCGCGCCAGCGAGCTGCCTGATGGCGTGGACCCCAAGCAGCGCCTGCAGCGCCCCAGCATCAAGCGGCACCTACCGCGCCGGCGGGCGGAAGACAAGGTGTAGGCAGCGGCAGTCACCACAGCAGGCCACCCACAGTTCACGGCGGTGGTCCTGCGAGGTTCTTTCAACTCGGGGTCGGCGAGATCACTCCTGCGCATCTCGGGAGGCCATCCCTCCCCACCGCCATTCAGGCAGAGCGATTGGTCAGGTAAACACCAAAAATGGTGATTGCAGCACCTATCACCATGGGCATGCTGGGAACCTCGCCAAAGGCGATCAATGCCTGCAACGCGGTCAGCGCGGGGACAAGGTACACCAGCGCAGCGGCGCGGGACGCCTGCCCTTGGCGCAGCAGATAGAGCAGCAGAAGAATGCCGACCAGGGAATTGGCCAGGACCGACCACGCCATGACGGACCAGAACACCCAGCCGAAGTCGATCGTCCAGGTGTCCAGTAGAAACGACAGCGGCAAGGTGACGAACAATGCACCCAGGTACTGGTAGGTCACGACGACACGCAAGTCGTGACCGCCGAGCTTTTTCTTTTGGTAGATGGTCCCGTAGCTGACCGAGATCATCCCCAGGACATTGATGAGGATGGCCCAGGCCGCGATGCTTGCAGCACTTGCCGCGAGAATGTTGGGGGCAATGGCCACGGCGACCCCTGCGAATCCGATGAGCAATCCCGTCTTCTGGTTGCGGCTGAGCCGCTCTCCGATCAGATGCACGGCAAGAATGGCCGTGAGCAGCGGCTGCAGCGCTGCAATCACGCCCGAAAGCCCGGCAGGAACGCCTTGGGCGATGGCCCACCATACCGCCCCCAGATAGAGCCCGTGCAGCAACACGCCAGAGAGCATGGACACCGCCATCAGCCGAAGATCCCGTGGAAATGGGACGCGCTGAAGCCGGCAGAGCAGGAGCATCAGCATTGCGGCAGCGCCAAACCGCAGGCTCAGGAACACCATGGGGCCAGCCACTCCCGCGCCGAATTTCGCGGCGATCCAGCCTGTCGACCAGAGGAAGGCAAATAGGCTGGGAGCGATTCGTTCGAGCGACATGTGGCGAGGCCTGTGGTTGGCGTGCTTGGAAGTGGCCCTTTTCTCGGTGTAGGCCTGAGGGGCTTAGACTATCACTGCACCCCAAAATGACAATCGGCCATCGAAGAATGAACGTCATGCAAAAAATGCAGGAATCGATGCCAGGGCTGAGCCTGGACGAACTCTCCACTTTCGTCGCGGTGGTGCAAGCGCACAGCTTCACAGGGGCCGCAAAGATCGTTGGGCGCGATGCCACGATTGTGTCGCGCCGGATGGGGCAGTTGGAGCAGCGGCTGGGGGTTCGCCTGTTGTCGCGCACCACCCGCAAAGTCGCGCTGACAGAGGTCGGGACGCTGTACTACCAGCGGGTTCGCGCGCTGCTGGACGGGCTGGAAAGCGCTGGACAAGAGGCGAGCAACTTTGCTTCGAGCCCGCAGGGCTTGCTGCGCATCTCGCTGCCGGTCACCTTCGGCAGGCGACTGGTTGCGCCGCACTTCCCCGCCTTTCTTCGCGAGCACCCCAAGATTCGGATGGACGCTCGCTTTTCAGATCGCTATGTCGATGTGGTCGCAGAGGGATTCGACGTGGCCATCCGTGTCGGCGTGCTGCGCGACAGCACTCTCATCGCACGCCAGATTGCATCCTTTCGCACCTTGCTGTACGCCGCACCGTCCTACCTCGCCGCGCACGGTGAGCCCCAGGACCCGGGCGATCTGGAGCAGCACGCATGCCTGAGTTTCATCCACCATGCCAGTTGGCCGGATTGGATACTCAAGAGTGACGGACAGCAGCGAACCGTCAGGCCTGCCGGCTCGCTGTCGGCCGACAACTCCGAGTCGCTGTTGCAGGCAGCGATTGCAGGTGCAGGCATCGTCCTCACACCGGACTGGCTGGCCAGTGCTGCCGTGCGAGAAGGCGCACTGGTTCAGATACTGAGCGGGTGGCAGGGATGGGGATCAGGAGGGATCTACGCAGTGTTGCCACCAGGGCGATTGATCCCCGCCAAAACGCGCTTGTTTGTGGACGACATCAGCGCAGCGATCCAGGCAGAGCTGGACTAGGTGTCCCAGGCCGCACGATGATTCAACTCGCACAATCCTTGGCGATACCGATCGTTACACTGACCCAGAATTGAACCGCTCCTGAGCCGCCATACCGAAGCGATGCATCGCAGGTTCCCGCCCAGGCCGACTGCTCCGTCCCACCTTTCCACGTCAACATGGTTGCAACCATTCTCGTCGGCATGCTGTGCACACACCTGCTGTGCTTTTCGGTGATGTTTTGGCTCGTCAGCAAACGCCTGCACGGCAAAAAGATGGGGATGAACATTTTTGCGATGGGCAATCTTCTGTTGGGCTGTGCCTATGTGCTGCAATTGGCTGAAGGAGGCCCCGCCTGGAGCTTGATGAGCGTCGTCAATCACACCTTGACACTGGCCGCACCAGTGGCTTATTGGCTGGGTGCCATGCGTTTTTTTGGACGCTCTGTCCCTGTGTGGCGCCCAATGCTTGCGGTTGCCGCGACCTACAGCGCCGCGCAGGTGCTGGTGCAATGGGGCCTGGGCCCCGTTGCCCGCTACGCCATGCTCTCAGGCATGTCTGCGCTGCTGTTCCTGGCCATGGTCATCACCGTGGTCTATGGCGTGCGCACATTTGCCAAAGATCTGTACGCGGAGATGGTATTTTTTGCAGCCCTCATTGGCGGCATCTGCGTACTCAATGCACTCAAGTTCATGAGGCTTGTGGATGCAGGCCTCGATGGCGGTCTGGATGCACTGCAGATGGACGGCAATTTTCAATTGGTGTTCTACATCTACATGTCGTCCCTGGCCACGGTGTTACCACCTTCGATCATTTGGCTGGTACTGCGCCGCTTGACCGATGAGCTGCGCAACATCGCTGCGCGTGACCCCCTGACACAGCTACTCAACCGCCGCGGACTCACAGAAGCGCTGCAGCTGTATTTCAACTCCCGCAAGGCCGAGCCTGCATACCTGCTGCTGGTTGACGTCGACCACTTCAAACGCATCAACGACACCCATGGCCACCCCATCGGAGATACCGTGCTGCGCCACATGGCGGAGGTACTTCGAGGCGCTGTGCGCCGGGGCGACCTGGCAGGCCGTATCGGTGGGGAAGAATTCCTGGTCATCTGTCTGGACTCCGACGTTCACGGAGTCAGGCACCTGGCCGAGCGCTTGCGCGCAGCCATCGAAAATCAAGCAGTCCATACCGCTGGCGCAGCCCATCCACTGCACTGCACGGTGACGATTGGGGTTTCAAACCCATTCGCTGGCGCACATGCCTTCGAGGACGCCATGCGAGAAGCCGACGCCGCCCTCTACCGTGGCAAAGCAGCTGGGCGCAACCGGATCGAATGGCCCCCAATCGCCCAGGGCAATCAGCCCACCCAGAGCGCAAGCACATCCACAACGCGCCCGATCGACAAGGTGGTTTAGCCAGAGTCGCAAGGCCATTCAGTCTCGGGAATGCGCGGTGGGTGCAACCGCCACACCTGGATCAGGTCAGCCCACCTCGCGCAGCGACGCCCTCAGGATCTTGCCCACCGGCGACTTGGGCAGCTGATCGCGGAACACGATCTGCCGCGGCACCTTGTACGCCGTGAGCTGGGTGCGGCAGTGGCGCTCCACGTCCTCTGCGGTGAGCGCCGGGTTGCGCGCGACCACGAAGGCGCGCACGGCCTCGCCGGTACCGGCATCCTGCACACCGATGACGGCGGCCTCGGCGATGTCGGGGTGGGCAGCCAGCACATCTTCCACCTCGTTGGGGTAGACGTTGAAGCCCGAGACGAGAATCATGTCCTTCTTGCGGTCCACGATGCGGATGAAACCGCCCTCCTCCAGCTGCGCGATGTCGCCGGTGTGCAGCCAGCCGCCCACCAGCGCACTGGCGCTGTCCTCGGGGGCGTGCAGATAGCCGCCCACCACCTGCGGGCCCTGCACCAGCAGCTCGCCGCGCTCGCCCTGGGGCAAGTCGCGCCCCTGGTCATCGACCACGCGCACCCGGCAGCCCGGCATGGGCACGCCCACGGTGCCAAGGCGCGGCGTGGCCGAGGGCGGGTTGCACGAGACGATGCACGAGGTTTCGGTCATGCCGTAGCCTTCAAGGATGGGGCAGACCAGCGCCTGCCAGGCCTGCGCGGTCGATGTGCGCAAGGCCGTGCCGCCCGAAAACGCATAGCGCAGCTTCGGTGGTCCGGCCTGGAACCAGGGCTCGGCCAGCAGGCCGGCGAACAGCGTGTCCACCCCGGCGGTCCACTGCACCTCGAACTGCTCGAAGGCATTTTGCAGGTTGGATAGGGGGCGCGGGCTGGGCACCAGCAGGTTGCGCGCGCCGACCTGAAAGAACACCAGAAAATTCACCATGAAGGCGAACACGTGGTACATGGGCAGCACGGTGAGCATGGTCTCACCGCGCTTCGGTCCATCGTAGGCGTCGAGAAAATCGCGCGTGATGCGCAAGGTGGCCAGGATGTTGCCGTGCGTGATCACCGCGCCCTTGCTGCGCCCGGTGGTGCCGCCCGTGTACTGGTACAGCGCCGCGGGGTGGCTGCGCCGGTCGATGGGCGGCAGTGCCTGCCCGCGCACCAGCGCATCGGCCATGCGCGGCAGCGACGTGGCATCCGCATCGGCAGGCCCGGCCATCTTGGCGCGGATGGCCGACGCCACGGGTTCGTCAAAGAAGTCCCACAGGCTGGCGGCAAGCACCGGCACGCCCAACGCCTGGGCCACGGGCCGCGCCACTTGCAGGAACATGTCGCACACCAGCAGCAGGCGCGCGCCGCTGTCTTCGAGCTGCAGGCGCAGCTCGCGCCCGGTGTACAGCGGGTTCACGTTGGTCACGATGAGCCCGGCCTTCCACGCACCGAAAACCGCAATCGGATAGTGCAGGCAGTTGGGCATCTGCAGCGCCAGCACCTGGCCCGCCTGAAGCCCCTGCCCGCGCACCAGCCAGGCGGCAAAGGCGTCTGACAGCGCATCGATCTCACTGAAACTGCGCACCACATTGGCGCCGGTGGGCAGCACGAAGGTGAAGGCGGGCTGGTCCCCGTGGTCGGCAGCGGCCTGTGCAGCCAGCTGCGCGGCATTGGCGGGCAGCGCCGCCAGGTCCAGCTGGTAGTTGCGCAGGGCCTCAGGGTACGAGCCCTCCCAGGGCATCGATGCTGGCGGCGCGGTGGTGGCGGTCATGGGCGTTGTCTCCTGTCTTTTCTTTTTTACGAACGCGTCAGGTCTTGGCCTTGAACGCCGGCAGCTTGCCCCCCAGCCGCGCGCCCATCTCGGCGCCCAGCGCCTGCAGGCCGCTCAACGGCCTCACCATGACCTCGAACTCCGTGATCTGCCCTGCTTCATTGAAGCGCACCAGATCGATGCCCTTGAGCTGCTTGTCGCCCACGCGCGCGCTGAACTCCAGCACGATGTTCAGGCCGTCGTCGGTGGCCAGCTGGCGGTGGTAGGTGAAGTCCTCGAACACCTGGATCACGGTGGACAGCGCCAGCATCAGCGCCGGGGCCGAGGAGTAGGCCGTGTTCGCCATGGGCGAGCGGAACACCGCGTCGGGGTGCACGATGGACAGCAGGTTCGACAGGTCGCGGCTGGCCACCATGTGGTGCCAGGTGTCGAGCGAGCGGGCGACGGCGGGGTGGATGTTCTTCAAGGCTTCGGTCATGGGATGTCTCCTGGGATGATGTTGTTGAATCAGATGGAGGCGGCGAGCGTGGTGCCCTGCAGGATGGCGCGCTTGGCATCGAGCTCGGCGGCCACGTCGGCACCGCCGATGAGGTGGGCGCTCTGGCCCGCGGCCAGCAGCGCGTCGTACAGCTCGCGCAGCGGCTCCTGGCCGGCGCAGACGACGATGTGGTCCACATCGAGCACACGCGGCTGGCCGTCGATGCGGATGTGCAAGCCGGCATCGTCCACGCGGTCGTAGGCCACGCCCGAGCTCATGCCCACGTTGCGCGCCTTCAGCGAGGTGCGGTGGATCCAGCCCGTGGTCTTGCCCAGTTGGTCGCCCACCTTGCTGGCCTTGCGCTGCAGCAGGTGCACCTGGCGCGCGGGCGGCTCCACCTGCGCGGCGCGCAGTCTGCCGGCCTGGGCATAGCCGGTGTCGATGCCCCATTCGTCGTTGAACTTGGCGGGCGCAAGCGCCCCGCTTTCGCCTTCGTGCGTGAGGTACTCGCCCACGTCAAAGCCGATGCCGCCCGCGCCGATCACGGCCACGCGCTGGCCCACAGGCTTCTTGTCGCGCAGCACATCGAGGTAGCTCAGCACCTTGGGGTGGGTGATGCCTTCGATGCCGGGCGTGCGCGGGCGGATGCCGGTGGCCACCACCACCTCGTCAAAGCCCTGGCCCGCCAGCTCCTGCGCGGCCACGCGGGCGGAAAGGCGCACGTCCACGCCATGCAGCTCCAGCTGGCGGCGGTAGTAGCGCAGGGTCTCGTAGAACTCTTCCTTGCCCGGCACCTGCTTGGCGATGTTGAGCTGACCGCCGATCTCGCTGCCCGCATCGAACAGCACCACTGCGTGGCCGCGCTGCGCGGCGGTGACGGCAAAGCTCAGCCCCGCGGGGCCGGCGCCCACCACGGCGATGCGCTTCTTCGCAGCCGTGGGGACGATGACCAGCTCCGTCTCGTGGCATGCACGGGGGTTGACCAGGCAGCTGGTGATCTTGCCGCCGAAGGTGTGGTCCAGGCAGGCCTGGTTGCAGGCGATGCAGGTGTTGATCTCGTCGGCCCGGCCCTGGCGTGCCTTGCGCACGAAGTCGGCATCGGCCAGCAGCGGCCGCGCCATGGAGACCATGTCGGCGCAGCCCTCGGCCAGCAGGCGCTCGGCCACCTCGGGCGTGTTGATGCGGTTGGAGGTGATGAGCGGTATGCCCACCTGCCCCATCACCTGCTTCGTCACCCACGCATAGGCCGCGCGCGGCACCTTGGTGGCTATTGTGGGGATGCGCGCCTCGTGCCAGCCGATGCCGGTGTTCAGGATGGTGGCGCCCGCCGCCTCGATGGCCTGGGCCAATTGAATCACCTCGGCCAGCGTGGAGCCGCCCTCCACCAGGTCGAGCATGGACAGGCGGTAGATGATGATGAAGTTCGGCCCCACCCGCTCGCGCGTGCGCCGCACGATCTCGACGGGGAATCGCATGCGGTTGGCATAGCTGCCGCCCCAATCGTCGTCGCGGTGGTTGCTGCGCGCCGCGATGAACTCGTTGATCAGATAACCCTCGGAGCCCATGACCTCCACGCCGTCATACCCCGCATGCTGGGCCAGCGCGGCGCAGCGCACGAAGTCTTCAATGGTCTGCGCCACCTCGTCCGCCGTGAGCGCGTGCGGCACGTGGGGGTTGATGGGTGCACGCAACGCGCTCGGTGCCACCAGGTCGCGGTGGTAGGCATAGCGGCCGAAGTGCAGGATCTGCATCGCGATCTTGCCGCCCTCGGCATGCACGGCCTGCGTCACCTTGCGGTGCTGCTCCGCTTCATGCTCGTTGACCAGCATGGCCCCGCCCTGCATGGGCCGGCCGCGCTCGTTGGGCGCAATGCCGCCCGTCACGATGAGCCCCACTTCGCCGCGCGCCCGCTCGGCGTAGAAGGCGGCCATGCGCTCGAAGCCGTTGGCCACCTCTTCCAGCCCCACGTGCATGGAGCCCATGAGCACGCGGTTCTTGAGCGTGGTGAAGCCCAGGTCCAGCGGGGCGTGCAGGTGGGGATAGGGGGAAGCCATGGACGGCTCCCGGGTCGGTGCGAGGACGGCGTTCATCGTGGGTCTCCTTTTGTTTATGCAACCAGTTGCACAAATATAGCCTTGACGCGCTGTTTGTGCAACTGGTTGCAGAAACAAATGAAGCCCTCCGCGATTCAGGCAAGATCGGGGATTCCGAATTCCTGGCCGCCTCCTTCCGCCCGATGTCCCTGCCCCATGCCCTCCTCACCGCCCTGGTCGAGCACCCCTGCTCGGGCTCGGAACTCGCCGAGCGCTTCGACAAGTCCATCGGCTACTTCTGGCACGCCACGCACCAGCAGATCTACCGCGAACTCGCGCGGCTTGAAGAGGCGCTGTGGATCGAGGCCCTGCCGGCCGAGACGGGCCGCGGCCGCAAGCGCCAGTTCCGCCTGCTGCCCGCAGGCCGCAAGGAGCTGCGCCGCTGGATCGCCGAGCAGCACGACCCCACGCCCCTGCGCGACGAACTCATGGTGCGCCTGCGCGCCGAGGCCGCCATCGGCCCCACGGGCCTGGACAAGGAAATCGCCCGCCTCATGGCCCTGCACCAGGAGAAGCTGGCCGTCTACCAGCGCATCGAGCAGCGCGACTTTGTGGGCAAGGCGCTGAGCCGCGAGCGCCGCCTGCAGCACCTGGTGCTCAAGGCCGGCATCCTGCAGGAGGAGCTGTCGCTGGCGATATCGAAGGAGGCGCTGGAGATACTGGGCGGGACTCCGGCATCGAAGTCCTGACGTCGTTTGGAGCGGTCCTTCAGCGCCGCCAAAGGCTGCGCGATGTACAGGCCGGGGACCTGCATTAGGTGTTAACCCTTGCGCGGCCAAATAACTGCATCCGCCTGGAAGTCCCGGCCGTATAAGAGGGCGAGCTATTGCGCTCACGGTCGAACACCCACGAGGAGATCTCTATGCGAATCAGGAAACTCAGTCTGTTGGCGCTTGCAGCGCTTGCTGCCTGCACGGCAGGCGTCAGCCTGGCATCCAGCCACCGAGAGGCGCCCTTCATCACGACCCAGCCCAAGGTCGATGGTGCGGACTTTTACCTCTTCAACAGCTATGAGGCGGGGCGTGGCGGCTTCGTCACCATGATCGCCAATTACCTGCCGCTGCAGGACCCCTATGGCGGGCCCAACTACTTCAGCCTGGACCCGAATGCGCTGTACGAGATCCACATCGACAACAACGGCGATGCGGCAGAAGACGTCACCCTGCAGTTCCGCTTCAAGAACACGCTGAACAACGGCGGGGCCGGCATCACCCTGGACATCGGCCCGGACGGCGCCCGCAAGAAGGTGGCCATACCGCTGCGCAATGCGGGCGGGATCACGGGCGCTGCGGCAGACCCGGTGTCCTACCGCGAAGAATATGAAATGTTCATCGTGCGTGGCGACCGGCGCACCGGCAAGCGCGAGCAGATCACCATGGCCGGTGGGGGCACCACCTTCACCAAGCCCATCGACTACATCGGCGAGAAGTCGCTGGGCAACGCCGCCGCCTACGACGCCTATGCCGGCAAGTATGTGTACGGCATCAACGTGCCCGGCTGCGCCACGCCGGGCAAGGTGTTCGTGGGCCAGCGGCAGGACCCCTTCCCGGTATCCCTGGGCACCATCTTCGACCTGGTGAACGCCCCTGCCGCCGTGATCACCAGCGAATCGAATGCCGCGGCCTTCGGCGCAGGCCAGATCGCGAACAAGAACGTGACTTCGCTCGCCGTCGAGATGCCCACCGGTTGCCTGACCGCTGCATCGGGCGAGAAGGTCATTGGCGGCTGGACCACGGCCAGCCTGCGCCAGGCACGTGTGCTCAACGGCAAGCCCGACTCCGGCCTGCAGGCCAGCGAAAAGGCCGGCGGCGCCTGGACCCAGGTGTCGCGCCTGGGCATGCCCCTGGTGAATGAAGTCGTCATCGGCCTCAAGGACAAGGACAAGTTCAATGCGTCCAAGCCCAAGGACGATGCCGCCAACTTCGCCGACTATGTGACCCACCCCACGCTGCCGGCCCTGATCCAGGTGCTTTTCGGCGCGCAGGCGCCCACCAACTTCCCGCGCACCGACCTGATGACGGCCTTCCTCACGGGCCTGCCCACCGTCAACCGCCCGGGCAACATCACGGCACTGGGTACCGGCGGGCCGCTGGCGGAAATGCTGCGCCTGAACACCGGCATAGCCGCCACGCCGGCCAGCGCGCAGAACTCGCTGGGCGTGGTGGCAGGCGATGCCGCCGGCTTCCCCAACGGGCGCCGCCTGGGCGATGACGTGGTCGACGTCTCGCTGCGCGTGGCCATGGGTGCGCTCTGCACCCTGACCGGTGCGAGCGATGCGCTCAAGGTGGGTTGCAAGCCCGCCGATGCGCCTGCCGGCGCGGTCGAGTTCGTGGACGGCGCGCGCACCAAGGCCACCGACTACCGCACCGCCTTCCCGTACGTGAACACGCCGCTGCCTGGCGCCAAGAACTTCTGATGCGAGGGATGCACACCATGCCCAACATCACGATGCGAAAGGCCGCCCTGGTGGCCGTGGGAGCGATGGCGCTGACCGCTTGCGGCGGTGGCGGCGGCAGCGACAACGCCGGGCCCGACGGCGGTGCCGGAGCGGTGAACGCCTTTGCCTACACCCAGCCGATTGCGGCCAGCGTGCAGGACACGGCGGAACCCGTGGCCGTGGAACAACTGGTGCTGTCCACCAGCGACACCGACGAGCCAGACACCCGTCTGTGACGTCGCCCTGGGCGGTGGCCGCATGCCCGTGCGTGCGGCCACCGCCTGTTGCCCGCGCGGGCCTGCGGCCTGTTTCTCGCCGCTCGCCCGCTGCTTGCCCATCCCTTCACACCTGCGGACTCCTATGACACACCCTGCCCGCCTTTTCTGGGGCATCGGCCTTGCCCTGTGCTGCCTGGGCACGGCCGCCGCCGTGCAGGAGCTGCGCCCCGCGTCGGACAACGAGGTGATCGAGGTGTTGCCCGAGCGGGTCAGCCTTGCACCGGCCACGCCGCAGGCCGCCGCGACCGCAGCGCGCCGCTGGATCACCCTGGCGCGCGAGACCGCCGACCCCCGCTACCTGGGCCGCGCCCAGGCCGTGCTGGCCCTGTGGTGGGGCAAGCCCGATGCGCCCGCCGAACTGGCGGTGCTGCAGGCCACGGTGGAGCAAGGCCGCCATGAATTCGACGCCGCGCGCGCCACCCTGAAGCGCGCCCTGCAGGCCGACCCTGCGCAGGTGCAGGGCTGGCTGACCCTGGCCACGCTGGAGCGGGTGGCCGCCCGCTATGCCGAATCCGAGACCGCCTGCCGCAACGTGGCGCGACATGGGGCTGCGCTGCACGCCACGGCCTGCCTGCTCGAAAGCCGCTCGCTGCAGGGCCAGAGCGACGCGGCACGCAGCGGCTTGACCGCACTCATCGGGCAGGCGGCAGACCCGGCTGGCCGTGCCTGGCTGCTGTCGCTGCTGGCCGAGAGCGAGGAACGCGCCGGGCGCGACGACGCAGCCGATGCCGCCTACCGCAGCAGCCTGGCTGCGGCGCCCGACGGCTACACCGCCCTGGCCCATGCCGACCTGCTGCTGCGCCTGGGCCGCCCGGCCGCCGCCGTGGATGTGCTCAAGGCCCAGCCCGCCAGCGACGCCGTGCTGCTGCGCCGCGCCCAGGCCCTGCGGCTCATGGGCAAGACCGTGCAGTCGCAGGCCCTGGCCACCGAACTGCAAGCCCGGTTTGCAGCTCTTGCGGCGCGCGGCGAAGCCCTCGATGCCCATGCCCGCGAGCGCTCGCTGCTGGCGCTGTGGCTGCAGGGCCAGCCCCGGGAGGCCTGGCAGGCCGCACAGGCCAATCTGGCATTGCAGAAAGAGCCGCTGGACTGGTGGCTGGCGCTGCAGACGTCCGAGCAGTCCGGTGACGCCGCCGCCCACCGCGCGGTGGTGCAGAGCTTTCAGCGCACGGGCCTGCAGGACGCGCGCCTGGCCCGCTGGCAAGCACGGGGAGACAAGTGATGCAGCCGTCGCTTTTTCAACGAACGGCCTGCACACTGCGATGGCTGGCGATGGCCGGGGCCATGGCCGCCGCCTGCGCCGCAGCGCCCAGCGCCTGGGCGCACAAGGCCAGCGACGCCTACCTGCGGGTGGCCGGCGCCGGCGCAGGTGACGCCGACCCCGCCCGCGCCGACGCCGTGGCGCTGCAGCTTTCGCTGGCGCTCAAGGACGTGGATGCCGGGCTGGACCTGCTCGATGCCGACGGCGACCGCCAGCTCACCTGGGGCGAGATCCAGCAGGCCACGCCTGCGGTGGCCGCCTGGGTGGGCCAAGGCATCCGCTGGCAATGCGGCGATGCGGTGCTGGCCCCGGCCTGGCGCTTCGAGGCGCTGGAGCAGCGCACGGACGGGCGCTACCTGCGCATGGCGGCCGTGCTCGACTGCGGTGCCACGCAGGCGCTGGCGCTCGACTACCGCCTGATGCAGGCCATCGACCCCACGCACCGCCTGCTGGTCAGCGGGCAACTGGGTGGCCAGCCGCTGGCCGCCGTGCTGGCGCCCGACGGCCGCTCGCGCACCGACCTGCGTGCGGTGGGCGGCAGCGCCACCGCACCCGAGGCCGCAACGGCCCGCAGCGGCCCGGCCACGCTGGCGCACTTCGTCTCGGAGGGTGTGCACCACATCCTGGAAGGCTACGACCACCTGGCCTTTTTGCTGGCCCTGCTGCTGCCGATCACGCTGCTGCGCCGCCAGGGCGCAGCGCAGGCCCTGCCGGCGGCCGGGCCGTGGGGCGGCGTCAAGACACTGCTGCTCACCGTGACCAGCTTCACCGTGGGCCATTCGGTCACGCTGGTGCTGGCAGGCCTGGGCTGGGTGACGGTGTCCGGCAACTGGGTCGAGCCGGCCATTGCCATCAGCATCGGCGTCTCGGCGCTGCTCAATATTTTTCCGGTGAAGGGCTTGCGCAGCGACCTGCTGGCGCTGTGCTTTGGCCTGGTGCATGGGCTGGGGTTCTCGGGCGCGCTGGTCGAGGCCGGCGTTTCGGGCGGCCTGCTGGTCTGGGCGCTGGCGGGGTTCAACCTGGGGGTGGAGGCCGGCCAGCTCATGGTGGTTGCCGTGTGGTGCGGCGTCTCCCTGCTGCTGGCCCGCTGGGCGGGCTACCGCACCGTGGTGGTCAAGGGCGGCTCGGTGGCACTGGTCGTGCTGTCGTTGTACTGGACGGTGCAGCGTATAGCGTTCTCTGGCTGAGGGTGGGCCGGGAGCCTGCGCGGCAAGACTTCTGGACAATGAAAAAGGCAGACATGAAGAATAAAAAGCTCTCTCGCATGCCAGCGCCGCGCCCACTGGCGCTCGGCATTCTGGTGGCCGGCATGGCCACCACGGCGGCCTGGGCCCAGCAGGCCACGCACCTGCCCGAGGTCGATGTGCGCGGCCCCAAGGATGTGAGCATCGGCCTGGCCGACAGCGCCAGCGAGGGCGCGGTGGAGCGAGAGTCGTTCCAGGCGCGCCCCAAGCTGCGCCCCGGCGACATCGTCGAAGCCGTGCCAGGGGTCGTGGCCACCCAGCACTCGGGGGATGGCAAGGCCAACCAGTATTTTCTGCGCGGCTTCAACCTGGACCATGGCACCGACTTCTCGGTCACGGTGGATGGCATGCCGGTCAACATGCCCACGCACGGCCATGGCCAGGGCTTTGCCGACCTGAACTTTCTGATCCCCGACCTGGTCTCGGGCGTGCGCTACCGCAAGGGCCCCTACTTCGCCGACAGCGGCGACTTCTCCACGGCAGGCAGCGCGTCGCTCGACTACGTGAGCGCACTCGATGCACCATTCGCCGAGGTGACCCTGGGCCCCAATCAGCTGCGCCGCCTGCTGGCGGCCGGCTCGCGCACCCGGGACGACCAGACCTGGCTGGGCGCCATCGAGCTCGAAGGCAACGATGGCCCCTGGGACGTGCCCGAGCGCCTGCGCAAGATCAACGCCGTGGTGCGCTATGCGCAGGGCTCGCCCAGCCGGGGCTTCAGCGTGACGGGCATGGCCTACCGCAACCGCTGGAACGCAACCGACCAGATCCCCGAGCGCCTGATCGACAGCGGCGAGCTGCCGCGCTTCGGCTCGCTCAACCCCACCGACGGCGGCAGCACCCGGCGCCTGAGCCTGTCAGGCAAATGGTTCGACAAGGGCCCCGAGGGCCAGACCCAGATCAGCGCCTATGCCATCGACTACCGGTTCCACCTGTTCTCCGACTTCACCTACTTCCTGCGTGATCCGGTCAACGGTGACCAGTTCGAGCAGTCGGACCGGCGCCGCGTATTCGGCGCCCAGGCCTCGCACAGCCTGCCCAACCGGATCGCCGGCCTGGACGGCGTGCTCAGCTTGGGCGCACAGTGGCGCGGCGACCGCATCGCCGAGGTGGGCCTGTACAACACGGCGGCCCGCCAGCGCCTGTCCACCGTGCGCAACGACCAGGTGTCGCAGGACATGCTGTCGGTGCATGCGCAGCAGTTCGTGAGCTTCACCGAGCGCCTGCGCGGCTACGCGGGCTTGCGCGGTGACCTGCTGCGCTACGACGTGCAGGGCCGCGAGGCCGTCTACGGCGCAGCCAACAGCGGCAGTGGCCACGATGCGCTGGTAAGCCCCAAGGCCGGGCTGGCCTGGGCCATCACTCCCGTGCATGAGCTGTACCTGAACACGGGCGTGGGCTCGCACAGCAACGACGTGCGCGGCGCCACCATCCAGACCGACCCGCAAAGCGGCCTGCCCGCAGACCGCGTGCCCGCGCTGGTCAAGGGCCTGGGCAGCGAGATCGGCTGGCGCTACCAGCCTGGCGACGACCTGACCATCACCACGGCGCTGTGGCAGCTCAAGCTCGATTCCGAGCTGGTGTATGTGGGCGACGCCGGCAGCACCGAGCCGGGCCGCGCCAGCTACCGGCGCGGCATAGAGACCACGGTGCGCTGGAAGCCCCACGCCCGCTGGCGCCTGGAAGCCGACGCCGCCGTGTCGCGCGCGCGCTTTCGCGGTGCCGCACCCGAGGGCGAAGGCAACTTCGTGGACAACGCGGTGGAGCGCGTGCTGGCCCTGGGCGCGGTCTATACCCAGGGCCCGCTGACCGCCTCGCTGCGCCTGCGCTACCTGGGCCCGCGCGCGCTGGACACACTCAACTCCGTGCGCTCGCGCGCCAACACGGTGCTCAATGCCGGCGCGCGCTATGCGGTAAGCAAGCAGCTCACGCTGGGCCTGGACGTGTTCAACCTGGCCGGCAAGAAGGGCAACGACATCGAGTACCTCTATGCATCGTGCACGGCGGGCGAAGCAGCGCGCGGTGACTGCACGGGCGGCGGCATCGAGGGGCGCCATGTGCACCCCATGGAGCCACGCAGCGCACGGCTCAGTGCGCGCTGGGCGTTCTAGGAGTGTGCGGGAGCACCCCCACACGCGGGCCCGTCAGCGCTTTTGGCACAGCGCCTCCCCGCTGCTGACCGCCCCCTTGCGGCTGAGCCAGGCCGCCGCGTCCTTGGCGCCTGCGCAATTCGCCCAGGCCAGCAGAGAAATGTTTTTCCTGTCCGGCCGGTGGACGTCGAGCGGAGTCTTCGCGTTCATCATCTCCAGCATCTCGACGCTGTTCTCTATCACCGCCCGGATGAACGGGGGCCTGCCATCCGGGTTCGGATCATTGGGGTCTGCGCCAAAATCCAGAAGCACTTTCAGGACGCCCGTATCGCCCGAGAAAATCGCCATTTCCAGGGCGTTCAAGGGGTTGCAGCCGGTACAGGCGGGCCGCACGTTGGCGTTGTTGTGCCGCTTGAGCATCTCCACCAGCACCTGCGCTTGCGGCGGGTGGTCTTCCATCCCCACGGTCAGGTACATCAGCAAGGGCGTGTCCTGCCTGGGGCCCGCGTACGCGGGGTAGGGATAGACAGTGTCCAGGGGCAAGCCGCGCTGGAGCAAGGCCTTGAAACCCTCAGGGCACCTGCGCGCAAAGACGCCCAGGGTTATTTCGGAGAACTCCTGGTTGTCGAACACCCCCTGCACCCTGGCGCCCTGCGCCACCAGAACGTCGATTTCCGTCCACGGCGCAGCGTCCTTGGGGCACCTGGCCAGCAGCCGTCCCAGCACCAGGGTCAGTTGGTCCCCCAGCGCCCGAGACTGCGCCGGGTTGCCTTGTGCGGCGGCCAGTGCGGCATTCAGCAGCAAGGGATAGATTTCAGGGGCTGCATCAGCATTCATCCGGGCCCTGGACAACCAGCCCTTCTGGGCGGGGTTGGCCCCGGCGTGGAGCATGCGCCGGATGCCTTCCACGCCGTTGCGGTCGATCAGTGTCGTCATCAAACTCGCGTCGTTGGCCGCGCCGGGCCCTGCCTCTGCCAGCAGGTAGTCAAAGGTGTCTGCAGGAATGCGCAGGGTGTTGAACTGCAGCGCCTCGGACGCGATTTTTTGCGACGACCCGCGCACTGACCGCCGCAGAACGCCCTGGCGGTTCAATGCCTTCAGCGCCACCACGCCATACTCCTGTGGAATGGATACCAGCTCCTTGATAAGGTAGGTCAGCTCGGCAAGGCCGCGATCCTCGTCGTGGCTGGCATCGCCCATCAGGGGCAGGATCTCATGCACAAACAGTGCGTAGACCTCTTTCTGGAACGGGACCGCCTCGCCGCCCCGGCTCGCGATGCTCGACAGCAGGCTGCTCGAAGCCGAGGCCCAGGATTCCTGCCCCTCTGCGTTGCGGGGCACCTGCCCGGCTCTGATCAGGGTGGATACCTCCTTCAGCATGCCTTCTCTCGATGCACCGGACGAGGCGTTCGAGCCCAGGCTGCGGCCCATCAGATCGTTCAGGTACTGCCCGCAGACAAACCTGGATTGGCCGGCGGCATTCAGCCGGTGAAACCCGCTCTTTTGCAGGGCTGGCAAGCCATCGAATGCGGCCTGGCGCATATCGGGCAAGCGCCGCCCGGGGCAGATCGCCGAGCCAGGGACTTCGCGGCCAGACGCCGCCTGGGCGGAGGCCGCAGGCACTGCGGGCGCTTCACCCGCGCGGGCCACCGGGTACAGATCCACGGCAGACACGGCAAAGCCACTGGCCTCGTAGAACAGGTAGCCGGTCAGCGCCTGGCTTTCGACCGTGGACTTTTCGGTGGCGCTGCTCACGCGGTACGCCTGCCCCACCGGCACCTTGAGCAAGGCCCCGCCCGGTACGCGCACGCCGCACATCGGCCCTGAACGGTCCTCGGCATCCATGAGCCTGCGCACCATGTCGGGCGCCACCACCGGGCTCTCGAACCGTTGAGCGCCCCACTGGCCCCTGTCGTCCTTCTGGAGGGTGTGCAAGCGGCCGGAGGACTGCTCGATGCGAAGCACGGCAGGCCCGTTCTTTTCAACAGCGTAGTCCCCCGGCAGACCGTCGCTGCACTCAGCGGCAGTGGCCACGCTGCAAAAAACCGAGAAGGACAACAGCGCGAGGAGCCGGATGGCGGTAGGTGGGTGCATTCAATCAGTTGTCCGGCGCAAAGCCATTGGCCATGGGAACGAAGGGGTAGCCGAGGCAGCCCCTGGGGGCGTGCAGGCCGTCAGCCGCCGCCCGTGGGGCCAGCATCGCAGAAATCCCGCTGCCTGCTGGCCCCGCGCCTTGCGCAACGCGGCGATTCAGGACATTTCGCACACATCGCCCCTCAGCGCCTCGATGAGGACCGCCCCGTGCGCGTGCGGGAGGACTGGTGCCCGCCCTTTGCGGGCTACCACCTGTCCGAGTTCAGCCGTCACCGGCGCTCTCGCTGGTGCTGCTGGCGCTTCGGCGGGACGCAGGACGCCGGCGAAAATCAAGGCCCATGCCCATGCCGGTGGTGCACATCCGGCACATGGGGGTGCGCGTGGCTCAGCGGTTCATGCGCATGCAGATGGCTGTGCGCCCCGGCCGGCATCTGCGCATGGGTGTGGTTGTGGTGCCCGTCGCCGTGGCGGTGCGCATGCTCGTGCTCCATCGCCTCGTGCACGTGTTCATGCGCGTGTGCCTCGGCCAGATGCAGTGCCACGCCCAGCACCATCAGCGCACCACCCGCCGCCATGGCCCAGCTGCCGCTGCGGTCGCCCAGCGCGATGGCCAGGGCCGCGCCGATGAAGGGCGCGAACGCGAACACCGAGCCCGTGCGCGCAGCGCCGAAGGCCCGCTGCGCGAGCAGGCAAAAGCGCAGGCTCAGCCCGTAGCCGGTGGCGCCCACTGCCAGCAAGGCCAGCGCCGCGCCGATGCTTGGCAGCGGATCGCCAAAGACCAGCGCGAGGACGGCGGTGGCACTGGCGCCCAGCAAGGCCTTGCCCAGCACCACCTGGCCCGGATCGCGCTCTGCCAGAGCGCGCGACAGCGTGTTGTCCGCACCCCAGGCGGCCGTGGCCAGCAGTACGGCCAGCAAGCCCAGCAGCTGGCTGCCGCCGGCCTGCCCCTGGTCCATCACCAGCGCAATGCCCCCGACCAGCAGCAGTAGCATGGCCCCCCAGACGCGGCGGTCCATAGTCTCCCGGTAGATCAGGCGCGCCAGCACTGCGGTGAACAGCGCCTCCAGCGTCAGCATCAGCGAGGCGCCAGTGCCGCTGGTGTGCTGCAGCCCCCAGGCCATGGCCACCGGGCCCAGCACCGCGCCAAACACGGCCATGGACAACAGCCGGGGCATGTCTCCACGCGTGAGCCGCGCCTCCTGCTCGACCGGCTGTCGTGAGAGGGCGCCCACCGCTGCGGCCCCTGCGTACAGCAAGGCGGCGGTGGTGAACGCGCCAAGCCCGGCACCAAAGTGCTGGACCAGCGGCATGCTCACGCCGAACAGCGCGGCCGCCAGCAGGGCCAGCAGCCCGCCGCGCAGCGACGGCCAATGCGTAGAGGCGCGGTTCATCGGCAGATCACTTGGCGGTAAATCGCACGGTGATGGTCTTCTTGCTGCTGGTGTTCAGCACGGCCACCACCTTGGCACCGGGCAAGAGCTTGACGCCCTTCGCCTCCAGCTTGTTGCCGCCGGCGTGCTTGAGCGGCGCTTCGGACTTGTCGGCACCGTTGAGCACGGTGAGCTTGCCGTCGTAGCGGGACGCATCGACGGGCTCGTCATGGTCCAGGGTATAGACCAGGGCGCCATCGGGCGTAGCCACCAGTTCGAAGACAACGTGGTTGACGGTCTGCACCACGCCGCCATACATCGGGTCGGGCGTGCCGTGGGCCAGGGCGGCGGGGGCAAAGATCGCAGAGGCCGCCAGCACAGCTGCGGCGGCAATGGTCTTGGAGAGCTTGTTCTTCACGGTCATGGGATTTTCCTTGGGTTGAGAAGTTGCAGGGATCGGCGCGCTTGCCCAGGGGGCGCACAAAGGCCTATGAAACCAGGCGGGAGGCGGTAACAGGGTCAATAGGCCTCCTGCGTTCGGGGCGCATCGCCATCGCTCTGGGTATCTTCAGACAGCAGGCGTTCTGTCGCGCGCCGTCCGAATCTCCAGAACATCACGGGCGTGAGCAGCGTGTCGAGCAAGGTGGAGCTGACAAGTCCCCCGAAGATCACCACCGCCACCGGGTGCAGGATCTCCTTGCCCGGGGCATCGGCCGCCAGCAGCAGCGGCGTGAGCGCAAAGGCCGCCACGAGCGCCGTCATCAGCACGGGCGTGAGGCGCTCCAGCGAGCCGCGCACGACCATGGCCTGGCTGAAGCTCTCGCCCTCGAACTGGCACAGGTTGATGTAGTGGCTGACCTTGAGGATGCCGTTGCGCGTGGCAATGCCCGCCAGCGTGATGAAGCCCACCATGGACGCCACCGACAGGCTCACCCCCGCCAGCCACATGGCCACCACGCTGCCGATGAGGGCCAAGGGGATGTTGGCCATGATGATGCCGGCCAGCACCGCAGACTGGTAGCGTGCGTACAGCACCAGGAAAACCATCGCCAGAGACACGAGCGACAGGCCCACGATGAGTTGCATCGCCTGTTCCTGGGCCTGGAACTGGCCCTCCAGGCTCAGGAAGGTGCCCGCCGGCAACGGGGTCTTCGCCATGGCGGCGCGGATGTCGGCGATCACGCGGCCCATGTCCGATCCGTCGGTGTTGGCGTAGACGACGATCCGCCGGCGGCCATTCTCCCGGCCGATCTGGTTGGGGCCGTCGGTTTCCTGCACGGTAGCGAGGGCCGACACCGGAATCCGGCCGGAAGGTGTATCGATCAGGGTCTGCGCCAGATCCTGCGGGCCGCGTTTGCCATCGGGCAGGCGCAGCACCAGCTCGTAGCGGCGCAGGCCGTCCACGATCTGGGCGCCGTGCGCGCCCTCGGTCAGTGCCTGCAGCACGCGGATGGCTTCCCCTGGGGATAGCCCGGCCTGGGCGGCTTTGCGGTGGTCCAGGCGCACGGTGATCTGGGGGATCAGCACCTGCTTTTCGACCGACAGGTCCACCAGGCCCGGCACGCCCGCCAGTTGCTGGCGCATCTGCTCGGCCAGGCTGCGCAGCGTGTCGGTGTCGTCGCCGAAGATCTTGAGCGCGATCTGCGCCCGCACGCCCGAGAGCAGATGGTCCAGCCGGTGCGATATGGGCTGGCCGATGGCGACCTGGGCCGGCAGCACGGCCAGGCGGACGCGGATGTCGGCCATCACGGCTTCGCGGTCGCGGGCCGATCGTTTCAGGTCCACATCGATCTCGGCCGAGTGCACGCCTTCGGCATGCTCGTCGAGCTCCGCGCGGCCCGTGCGCCGCCCGACCTGGGTGACCTCGGGCACCTCGGCGATCAAGGTCTCGGCCAGCGCACCCATGCGGTTGGCTTCGGCCAGCGCCGTGCCGGGCGTGAACACCATGCCCAGCACCAGCGAGCCTTCGTTGAACGCCGGCAGAAAGGCACGCGGAAAGAAGGGCACGCTGGCGGCCGCTGCGGCAACGGCCAGCGCAGCCACCGCGATCAGCGCCTTCGCATGCGCAAACGACCAGTGCAGCACCCGCTCATCGCGCCGCTTGAGCCAGGCCACCAGCGCGCTGTCGCCAAGGTCCAGCCGCTTCATGCGCGGCAGCAGGTACTGGCACAGCACGGGCGTGACGGTCATGGACACCAGCATGGAGGCCAGCACCGAGACGATGTAGGCAATGCCCAGCGGGGTGAACAGCCGCCCCTCGATGCCCGGCAGCGCGAACAGCGGCACGAACACCAGCACCACGATGGCGGTGGCGTAGACGATGCCCGAGCGCACCTCCACGCTGGCCCGGCGCACGACCTCCAGGGTGGATAGCGGCTTGCCCTGGGCGCGGTTCTGCTTGAGCCGGCGCAGGATGTTCTCCACGTCCACCACCGCATCGTCCACCAGCTCGCCGATGGCAATCGCCAGGCCGCCCAGCGTCATCACGTTGATCGACTGGTCGAGCAGGCGAAACACCAGCGCCGTGACGGCCAGCGACAGCGGAATGGCCACCAGCGAGATCAGCGTGGTGCGCGCCGACAGCAAAAAGGCGAACAGCACGATGGCCACCATGATGGCGCCGTCGCGCAGCGCCTCGGTCACGTTGCCGATGGACGCCTCGATGAAGTCCGCCTGGCGGAACAGCACCTTGGGCGCGGCCAGGCCGGCCGGCAGGCCCTGCTTCAGGTCGCCCAGCGCGGCTTCGATGGCGTGGGTGATCTTCACCGTGTCCGCCGCCGGCTGCTTTTGCACGCTGACGATGACGGCCGGCGCACCGCCGTAGCCCGCATCGCCGCGTTTCATGGCAGGCGCAAAGCGCACGGTCGCCACCTGCTCCAGCAAGATTGCGCGCCCATCCTTCCAGGCCACGGCCACACCCTGCAGGTCTTCCAGCCGGTTGGTGCGGCCGATGTGGCGGATCAGGAACTCACGGCTGTTGAGGTCGATGAACCCGCCGCCGGCATTGCCCGCAAAGCCCTTGAGCGCTTGCTCGACCTGGGTCAGGGACACGCCGAACTGCGCCATGCGCGCCGTGTCGGGCTCCACCCGCAGCTGCCGCACCTCGCCGCCGATGGGGATGACCTGGGATACGCCAGGGATCGACAGCAGCCGGGGCCTGAGCACGAAGTCGGCGTACTCGCGCGCCTGCATGGGCGTGGCCTGCGCGGCCTTGCCATCGCCTGCGGAAAGCGGCAGCGCGATCAGCATCACCTCGCCCATGATGGACGACACCGGCCCCATGACCGGCGCGATGCCGGCAGGCAGTTGCTCGCGCGCCTGCGCCAGGCGCTCGGCCACGAGCTGGCGGTTGCGGTAGATATCCGTCCCCCAGTCGAACTCGGCATACAGGATGGACAGGCCCACCCCTGAGGTAGAGCGCACCCGCGTGACACCCGGCATGCCGTTGAGCGCCGTCTCCAGCGGAAAGGTGACGAGCTGCTCCACCTCTTCGGGGGCCATGCCACCGGCCTCGGTGAGCACGGTGACCAGGGGCTTGTTGAGGTCCGGGAACACATCCACCGGCGTGCGCCAGGCGGTGATGGCCCCCCAGGCAAGCAGCAGCGCGGCGGCTGCCAGCACGAACAGCCGGTTGTGCAGGCTGTTGCGAACGATCCAGTTGAACATGGCGTGGCGCTCCGTTCAGCGGATCTGTGCGATCAGCGGTGCACCCTGCACCACCACGCGGTTGTCGGCACCCAGGCCCTGGGTCACCACCACGGTGGCGACGTCGAGCGAGCGGTACTGCACGGGCTGCGGGATGTAGCGCTCGGCACCGGACTTGATCCAGACGATGGGCTCATTGGCGCTGTTGCGCACCACGGCCTGGGCGGGCAACACGAAGCCCTTCACCTGCTCCTTGAGCGCGGCGACCACCGTCACCGGCTGGCCCACGGCCAGCGGCAAGGGGGTGCCCGCCTTGTCCGATGCGGCCCGAAAGGTCATGGGCAACACCCCGTCGCGCAGGCTGCGCGCCGCACCGATCAGCTGCAGCGTCACGCCAGCGACACCCTGCAGGTGCGCGTTGCCCGTGCGCGCCGGCAGGCCCGCGTCGGCGGTGGTGGCCTCGACCAGCACGCGGGCCGGGTCAATGACTTCGAACAGCACCTCGCGTGCCTCGACCACCTGGCCCCGGGTTGCATCGGCCCTGGCGATCACGCCGGACACGGGCGCCCGCAGCGCCTCGCGCGCGCCCAAGCTTGCGGAGATGCTTTTTTCCCTGGCGCTAAAGCTTTGCAGCTCGGCCCGCGCGGCCTCGATTTCCTTGCGTGGCACGGTGCCTTCCAGGCCTTCGAGTCGTTTGACGCGCTGGGCCGCCAGGTCGCGCCCGCTGCGCAGCTCGGCGAGCTGGGCCTGCTGGTTGGCCAACGCATAGGGCTCGGCATGGTGGGCGACATAGGCGAGGATGTCCCCTTGGCGCACCGCCTGGCCTGCCACCGGCAGGCCTTTGGGGCCAGCTTCCATGCGCCCGCCATGGACCGCCTGGACCCGGCCGCTGGCATTGGGGTCCACGACCACGCGGCCCGGCAGCTCAACCGTGCCTGCAGCCTCGGACTCCAGCGCCAGCTGGGTGCGCAGGCCCAAGCGCCGCTGGGCCAGCATCGGCACGTTGACGCTGCCATCGGGCAGGCGCATGAGACCGGATGCGCTGGTGGGTGCCGCCGGTGCATCCAGGTGCTCGCCATTGGGGCCATGGGCGCCGGGCGCTGCCCAGCCGGGGGCTGCGCAAACCGCAAGGGCCAGGGCGAGTGCCGCAGCGTGGGCTTGTCGGATCGACGGGTTCATCATTGCGCACCTCCCACGGACGAAGAAACGGCAGCCTTCTTGCGGCCGAACAGCCAGCCCACCGCCACCAGCACCACCAATGCCAGGGCCAGCCACACCGTTCGGGAGGGCCCGTGGGCATGGCCCTCGTCATGGGAATGGCCGTGGTCATTGGCTGCGGCACCTGGCACGGTGAGCGTCCCGTCGAGCAGATCGCTGTCGGCGCCCGCCAGGATGGTGACCACCAGGGAATGCTCCCCTGGCGCAGCCAGCGCCTTGAGCATGGCCGCGTCGTCCACGGCGTAGTCGCCCATATCCGCATGGAACTTGGCGGGTGCCTTGAGCGTGCCGGTTTCCACCTCGACCGTGGCGTTGAGCACTGGTTCGTTGGTGGCATAGCGGTTGATCAGCAGGGACAGTTCGCCGCCCTGCAGCCGGCCCACCAGTTCGAAGGCCTCCGAATGGGCCTCGATGCGCGGCACGGTGCCGCCGGTGCTGCCGGCCTGGGCGGGGGCGTCCAGATGCTCCCCGTTGGGCCCGTGGGCACCCGGGGCTGCGATGGAGGGGGCTGCCGACAGCAGCAGGGCCGCAAAGCCTGCGCAGAGCAGCAGCCCTGCACGGCGACGGGAGGTCGAGAAGATTGCGTGGTTCATGGAAGGTTTCCGAGGGCTTGTTCGAGTCGGGCCTGGGCCAGGCCCAGCGCTGTGTGCTGGCGGGCCAGGCCAGCGTCGGCCTGGGCTGCGGCGGAGACGGCGCGCAGCAGTTCTGGCAAGGGGGTTTCTCCGGCCTTGAAGGAGCGGTCGATGAGGCCGGCGCGTTCGCGCAGCAAAGCTGCGCGCTGCCGTTCTGCTTGCAGTTGCTGCTCGGTGGCGCGCACCGCTGCCTGCGCCTGGGCTGCTTCGGCGGCCAGCCGCTCGTGCGTGCGCTGCGCCCTGGTTTCGGCGACGTCGATCTCGCTCAGCGCAGCCGCCGCAAGCGGCTGGTTGCGGCCCTCGGTGCCCAGGGGGATGCGCACGCCGATGCCGATGCTGTGCTGCGCCGATTCGCCGCGCCCCGGCACGTCCTGGCGCAGGCGCAGCAGCAACTCGGGCGGGTCGCGCCGCGAGGTGGTCACCACGTCGAGCTGCTTGCGCGCCCGCTCCAGCGCCAGCCGGGCCAGGCGGGCATCGGGGTGGGACTCGACCGGCAAGCTCGGAGACTGCAGGGAGGCGGCTGCGGATGGCGCGACATCGGGGGCCAACTGCAGGCCCGTCAGCAAGGTCCATTGCGATTGGCTGGCTGCCAGCCGCTGCCGGGCCGCAAGGAGCAGCGCATTGGCTGCGAGCGTCTCGGCATGCGCGGCAAGGGCATCCGCGTGGGCCAGGTCACCGGCCTGCACGCGGCGCTGCACGTCGTCGGCCATGCCCTGGAGGTAGCGGACCTGGGCATCCGCCAGGCCGACCTCTGCGCGCTGGGCGGCAATGGCCCAGGCCGCTTCGCGCACCAGCCCGGCGTAGTGCAGCCGGCCAGCATCCACAGCCGCCTGCGCCAGTTCCAGGTCGGCATCCACGGCAGCGCCACGGGCGCTGCGCTGGCCCGGCAGCCACAGCGGCCAGGCCAGGCCGGCCTCGGTCTCGCGCCGGCCAGCGGATGTCTGCCAGCGGTCGTCCCGGTGCGACAGCTCCAGCGACGGGGGCGCGGCCCACAGGCTGGACGCGGCGGCCCGCTCGGCCTGTGCGCGCCGGGCCTGGCCATCGGCTTCGCGCGCCTGGACGGCCCGCTGCCAGGCGGAATCGACCGCCTGCGCCAAGGTGGGCGCGCTGGCGGATGCCGCGATGGGAGGTGATGCAGGGGTGGGCTGTGCAAGGCCTGCGCCCATGAGAACGCAGCCCAATGCACTGCCTGCAGCGACACGCGCCACAAGCCCGGGGATGGAGAAACTCACGTGAATCCTGACTGATCAACGGCGATCAGCACTGGCCCCGGAACACGCACAGGCGCGGGGCCACAGGCACTGATCGCACCGACAAACAACCGGGGCCTTGGGAACCAAGGCGCCGGCGCTACGGTGGGGTCAGGAGATCAGTCGAGGGGGCCTTCGCAGGCCGTCAAGGTAAGGAGGTGGAGCGGCAGCTTCGGCCACCTCTGCCGGAGCAGGCGGGCGGTCGACGAGCAAGGCCAGCACCGGAGCCTGGATCAGCGCCGCCGTGCCGGGGCCGGCATCGGCGAGCATGTGCGCGATGGACTCGGAGGAGTCGTCCTGGTGCGCCACACCGTCTTCGTCATGGTGGTGCGCAACGCCTTCCCAGTGCATTTCAGCATGGCTTGCCTGGAACGATTCGCCATGGCCCAACGCCACCAACTGCCCGGCCGTTGCAAAGGCCTGGCAGAAGAAAGACAGCAGCAGGAGAACGGCGAGCAGCCGGCGCATGGAGCGGGACGGTTCCAATGGAGGACAGGCCACCATGATAACCGTACCCGTGCCGGGTTCCATCCGCAGTGCCGCGGTGTCCATGCCCATGGGCAATCGGCAACCCACCCCAGCGCGCAGGGCACGCCCGCCCCGACGGACACGCCTGCTGCCTGCGTGCCAGGCGACATGGCTGCCTCACTGCGCGTGACACGCGTGCCCTCATCGCACCATGCAAGGCGCCTTGTTGTTGAACTTCCACCCCGGGATCAGGTACTGCATGGCGATGGCGTCGTCGCGCGCACCAAGGCCATGCTCCAGGTACAGGCGGTGGGCACGCTCGACCTCGTCCATGTCCAGCTCCACGCCCAGGCCGGGCTTTTGGGGCAGCGCTATGAACCCGTCCTTGATCTGGAACGGCTCCTTGGTCAGGCGCTCGCCGTCCTGCCAGATCCAGTGCGTGTCGATGGCGGTCACGCGGCCGGGGGCGGCGGCGCCCACGTGGGTGAACATGGCCAGCGAGACGTCGAAGTGGTTGTTCGAATGCGAGCCCCAGGTCAGGCCGAAGGCCTGGCACATCTGCGCCACGCGCACCGATCCGGCCATGGTCCAGAAATGCGGGTCGGCCAGCGGTATGTCCACCGACTGCAGAGCCAGGCTATGCGCCATTTCGCGCCAGTCGGTGGCGACCATGTTGGTGGCGGTGGGCAGACCCGTGGCGCGGCGGAACTCGGCCATCACCTCGCGGCCCGAGAACACGCCCTCGGCACCGCAGGGGTCTTCGGCATAGGCCATCACGCCGTGCAGGTCGCGCGTGATGCGGATGGCGTCTTTCAGCAGCCAGCCGCCGTTGGGGTCGAGCGTGACACGCGCTTCGGGAAAGCGCTCGTGCAGCGCGCGGATGGCCTCGACCTCTTCCTCGCCGCGCAGCACGCCGCCCTTGAGCTTGAAGTCGGCAAAGCCATAGCGCTCGTACGCCGCCTCGGCCAGGCGCACGATGCCATCGGCGGTCATGGCCTTCTCGTTGCGCAGGCGAAACCAGTCGTTGTCGGCACCGGGCTCGGTGCGGTAGGCCAGGTCGGTCCTGGCGCGGTCACCCACGTAGAACAGGTAGCCCAGCATCTGCACCGCATCGCGCTGCACGCCCTCGCCCAGCAGCGCGGCCACGGGCACGTTCAGATGCTGGCCCAGCAGGTCCAGAAAGGCCGACTCCACCGCCGTCACGGCGTGGATGGTGATGCGCAGATCGAAGGTCTGCAGGCCGCGCCCGCCCGCATCGCGGTCGGCGAACTGGGCGCGCATGGCGTTGAGCACGGCGTTGTGGTGGCCGATGGGCCGGCCCACGATCAGCGGCCGTGCGTCCTCGATGGTCTGGCGGATCTTCTCGCCACCGGGCACCTCGCCCACCCCGGTGTTGCCTGCGCTGTCGCGCAGGATGATCAGGTTGCGCGTGAAGAAGGGGCCGTGCGCGCCGCTCAGGTTCATGAGCATGCTGTCGTGGCCCGCCACGGGCACCACGCGCAGCTCGGTGACGACGGGGGTGCTGGTGGCCAACGGTGTAGAAGAGGCGTTCATGGTGTCGAGAATCAGGTAGGGAGGCGCGAAGACGCCTCATGGAGAAATCAATCGGCAGTTATCTTGCGGGTTTCGATCACTGTCTTCCAGCGCGCGAACTCGCGCGCCTGGTAGGCGGTGAAGGCTTCGGGCGTGCTGGCCACGATCTCCAGGCCCTGATCGAGCATGCGCTTCTTCACGGCGGGGTCGTTCATGGCGGCGATGGCGGCGTCCGAGAGCTTCTTCTTCACGGCGGCGGGCAGGCCCTTGGGCGCGGCCATGCCCTGCCACGAGTAGACCTCGGCGCCGGCCACGCCGGCCTCGGCGAGGGTGGGCACGTCGGGCAGCACGGGGCTGCGCTTGTCGCCGGTGACGGCAATCGCATGCAGCTTGCCGGCGCGGATGTGCTGCAGCACGGCGTTCACGTTCTGGAACGAGAACTCCACCTGCCCGCCCAGCAGGTCGTTGATGGCCGGTGCGCCGCCCTTGTAGGGGATGTGCAGGCCTTCGGTGCCGCTCTGCTGCCAGAACACTTCGGCCGAGAGGTGGTCCGACGAGCCGTTGCCCGAACTGGCGAAGCTCACCTTGCCGGGGTTGGCCTTGAGCTGGGCGACCACCTCCTTCACGGTGCGCGCCTTCTGGTTGGGCGCGGCCACCAGCACATTGGGCGCCTGCACGGGCACGCTGATGTAGTCGAAATCCTTGAGCGCGTCGTACGGCACGCTCTTGAGCAGGTGCGGTGCCACGACGAAGGCGCCCAGGGACGACACCAGCAGCGTGTAGCCATCGGGCGCAGCACGCTTGACCGAGCCGGCGCCCAGCGTGCCCGTGGCACCGGGGCGGTTGTCCACCACGAAGCTCTGGCCGAGCTTTTCGCCCATTTGCAGGGCCATGGCGCGCGCCACCATGTCGGTGGAGCCACCGGCCGGGAACGGCACGACGATGGTCACGGGCTTCTCGGGCCAGGGGGTGGTCTGCGCCGTTGCGGCAAAGGCCAGGGTGCAGGCGCTGGCAAGCAGCAGCAGTTTTTTGACGAACATGGTGGATGTCTCCGGAGGGGGTGGTGTCGTTTCGGCAGCCCTCTGCGGGGCCTTGGTGATCAAAGGGTTTGCGTGGGGCGGAGGCTGCGCTTACTGCGGGCCGAGCTTTGCAATGAGCGCTTTCAGTTGCTCCACCTCGGCGGGCTTGAGGTCCGTCAGCGGCGCACGCACCGGCCCCGCACCATGGCCCACGATGGTGGCGCCGGCCTTGATGATGCTCACGCCATAGCCTTCCACCTTGTTGCGGATGTCCAGGTAAGGCATGAAGAAGTCCTTGAGCAGCCGGTGCTGCGTGGCCATGTCGTCGGACGCCACGGCCTTGTAGAAGTCCATCGCCGTCTTCGGGATGAAGTTGAACACCGCCGACGAGTACACCGGCGTGCCCAGCGCCTTGTACGCCGCTGCATACACCTCGGCCGTGGGCAACCCGCCCAGGTAGGAGAAGCGGTCGCCCATCTTCATGAAGATCGAGGACATGGTCTCGATGTTGCCCACGCCGTCCTTGAAGCCGATCAGGTTCGGGCAGCGCTCGGCCAGGATGGCCAGCGAGTTGGCCGTCAGCTTGGTGCGGTCGCGGTTGTAGACGATGACGCCGAACTTCACGCTGTTGCAGACTGCGGCCACATGCTCGATCAAACCCTCCTGGCCGGCTTCGGTCAGGTAGTGGGGCAAGAGCAGGATGCCGTGGGCACCCAGGCGCTCGGCCTCCTGGGCGTGGGCGATGGCGGTGCGGGTGGGGCCGCCGGCACCGGCAATGATGGGCACCTTGCCGCGGCAGGTGTCCACCGCGGTCTTGACGACCTGGCCGTACTCGGCGCCCGAGAGCGAGAAATACTCACCCGTGCCGCCGGCGGCGAACAGGGCGGTGGCGCCATAGGGGGCCAGCCATTCCAGGCGTGCGGCGTAGCCCTTGGGGTTGAAGTCGCCCTGGGCATCGAAGTCCGTGACGGGGAACGAGAGCAGGCCGGAGCCCATGATGGATTTGAGTTCTTGCGGGTTCATGGTGGTGGCGGGGCTGGTGGGTGGTCAGAGCGGATCAACAGGTCGTACAAGTGCCTCTCGGCAGCCTTTTCACCGGCACAAGGCAACGGTCTTGGGGCTGGCAGGGGGCCATTCGGCATGGTTGCGCCCTTCGCAAACGCACTTCAAACCGCGTCAAATGGCTGGAATGGGTTGATGTTAACGTTAACATTCACACATACCATAGGGAAAACCCTTTGTCATGCGACATCTTTGATTTTTGCAGTGCGGGTGTTGGCCAGCCGAGCAATCCCGCACTGCCCGGCACCGCCGCAGGACCTTGCCCGCCCCGGCTGTGCTACGGCACAGCTGGCGCTGCCGCAAACACCTCGATGGCTTCGAGCGCCGACACTGAGCGGCCGGCCTTGCCATCGCCGGCCACCACCAGCCGCGCCATGCCGCGCGCCAGCGGCTGCTCGTCCAGGCGGTAGGCGATCAGCACGCGCTGGTTGCCCAGCTCGGGGCTCATTTCGGCCAGCGATACCAGGGCCTGGTAGCCATCGGCCCCGGTGGCCACCAGGTACATGCCCTGCACGTTGGCACCGCTGGCCCTGTCGGCCTCGATACCGGCCACGGCGCTCAGCAGCGCCCACAGGTCCACGCCGGTGTAGCGGCGCCCGCCCACCACCTGCGTGACCGCCGGCAGCGCGCGCAGGGCCGCTTCATCGAGGCGCAGGGTGTTCTTCACCGCGCCCAGCACCTGCACGGCCTGCGACTGCGCCGCACCGCTGCCCGCGCCCACCGAGCCGGACGCGCGCACTTCGAGCCGCGTAAGCCCGGCGACATAGCGGCTGCCCTGCAGGTCGCCCGGGGCGGTGATGCGCAGCGACGGCGCTGTCCCCGCAGCATCGGCATCGCCTGCCCCAGCCTCTGCATAAGCCACGACGCTGGCCTTGTTGCCGAAATCCGGGTGCAGCTCGCCCACCGAGAACACGGCGCTGTAGCCCTCGGCCCCGCTGGCGAGCACATAACGGCCCAGCGCCGCTGCGCGCTGCCCATGGAGGTCCGTGGCCGAATCCGACTGCAGCGCGCAGGCCTGCAGCAGCGGCCACAGCGCGGCGCCGGTGTAGCTGCGCGCCTGCGCGCCGGTGTCGTCCTTGAAGTCCACCTGCTGCTGCACCACGCCCTGCTGGCGCAGGTCCACCACCGACTCGGTGGCCGTGGCGTCCACCGCGCACACCACCTGCACGCGGGCGCGGCCGTCTGCCCGGGTGGCACATCCCTGCAACAGCCCGAGGGCGGCGATGCAGAGCGCGGCCTTGAGGGTGATCGGCAAACTACGCTGGCTGTTCATGGGGCTCCGTCCATATTCTGGTGATGGGCCCATTCTGGCACTGCCAGCGGCGCAAAACGCATGGCCAGGGCCTGCAGGCCCTGATAACTTGTTTCCGAAACACGCACCGGTCCGCTTGGTAGGCTTCTTGCATGCGGCCACGGCCATGGCCGCCCTGCCGCTTCGCACACCACACGCACTGCACGCCCCGCATGAACCATGAGCCCAATTTCTTCGACAACCTGCGCCAGGAGCTGAGGGACGGCCGGCGCTGGCTGGACCGCTCCATCGTGCTCGCCTACGCCTGCGCCGCCGGCTTGTGCGTGGTGGCCTTCACGCTGCTGGCCGATGCCGCGTTCGAGCTGTTCCTGCACATCTACCGCTGGCAGGGTGGCTGGGCCGTGCTGCTGTGGATGCCGGCCGTCACCGCGGCCGTGGTGTGGGCCACGCGGCGCTGGGCGCCCGGTGCGGCGGGCTCGGGCATACCGCAGGTGATCTCGGCGCTGGATTCCAGCCTGGAGACAGGACGGCGCGGGCGCTTCGTCTCGCTGTGGCTGTCGTTCGCCAAGATCGTGCTGGCCAGCGCGGGCTTCCTCGCGGGGCTGTCCATCGGGCGCGAAGGCCCCTCGGTGCAGGTGGCGGCCGGCGTCATGCACCATGCGCGCCGCTGGTTCGACCACCGCTCGGGCATCACCGCCCATGCCCTGCTGGTGGCTGGCGGCGCGGCGGGCATCGCGGCGGCCTTCAATGCGCCGCTGGCCGGCGTGGTCTTCGCCATCGAAGAACTCTCGCGCAAGATGGAGTCGCGCAGCAGCGGCGTCATCATCGCCGCCATCGTGCTGGCGGGGCTGATGGGCGTCTCGGTGTTCGGCAACCTGAGCTACTTCGGCCGCATCCAGGTGCCCCACCTGGGCTGGGACGCGCTGCTGCCCGGCCTGTGCGTGGCGCTGGCTTGCGGCGTGCTGGGCGGCCTGTTCGCCAAGCTGCTGGCCGCCTCGCTCACCGGCACCTCCGAGCGCGCCTGCCAGTTGCGCGCACGCTTTCCCATCCGCTTCGCGGCGGTCGGCGCGCTGGTGGTGGCGGTGATCGGCCTGGCCACCGGCGGCGCGACCTTCGGCGCAGGCTCCGAAGCGGTCAAGCACATGCTGGCCGGCGAGGCGGACATGCCGGCGTTCTACGTCACGCTCAAGTTCATCGCCACCTGGCTGTCGGCCTGGCTGGGCGTGCCCGGCGGCATCTTCGCGCCCTCCCTGTCCATTGGTGCGGGCGTGGGCCACAACGTGTCGCTGCTTCTGGGCACCGACATCGCGCCTGCCCTCATCGCCATGGGCATGGCGGCCTTCCTGGCCGCAGTCACGCAGGCGCCGCTCACAGCCTTCATCATCGTCATGGAGATGGTCGACGGCCACGCCATGGTGCTCAGCCTCATGGCAGCCGCCATGCTTGCCAGCCTGGTCTCGCGCATGCTGGCGCGGCCACTGTACGAAACCCTGGCGCTGGCCATGCTGCAGTCCATGGCGCCACCGCCGGCGCCCGCGCCGACCCCTTCGCCCGCGCCCTTGCCTGCACCTGCGCCCAGGGCCGTTGCACCTCCCGCACCGCCGCCGTGACCTCGGCCCGCAGCGGCCCCGGAGAAGGGTCGCCACCCTCCGCAACAGCACAGGTGGCGACCACGGCAGACGTCGCACACAGGCTTTGCCCTATTGGAGACGACCATGATCGCCGCCACAATCCAAGCGCCCACCTTTGACGCCACGGACGCCATGACCGCTGATCCCCTCGCCCTCTTCCTCGCCCAATCACCCTGGATGTCCAGCCTGACCGCCGAGGAGGCCGCGCGCGTACGCAAGGCGATCACGGTGCGCAGCTACCCTGCGGGCGGTGCGGTGTTTGCGCGCGGCACGCCCACGGCGCACTGGGCGGGGGTGATGGAGGGCATGCTCAAGCTGGACAACATCACCGCCGAAGGCCGCACCAGCACCTTTGCGGGCGTGCCCTCGGGCGCCTGGTTCGGCGAGGGCTCGGTGCTCAAGGACGAGCCCCGGCCCTATGCCGTGACGGCGCTGACCGACAGCGTGGTGGCGCTGCTGCCGCGCAGCGAGTTTTTACGCCTGCTGCACGAGAGCCATCCGTTTGCGCTGTGGCTGATCGGGCAGCTCAACGCGCGCCTAGCCCACTATGTGGCGCAGGTGCAGACCGACCGGCTGGGTGACACCACGGCGCAGGTGGCCTACAGCCTGTCGGGGCTGTTCAACGATGCGCTATTCCCCAACACCGCGCGGCGCATCACGCTGTCGCAGGAGGAGCTGGGGCGCCTGTCGGGCGTGTCGCGCCAGGTGGCCAACCGGGCGCTGCAGGAGCTGCAGGACCGCGGTGCGATTCGGCTGGGTTACGGATCGATCGAGGTGATCGACCTGAAGGTGCTGCAGTCGATCGCCCGCGAAGGCTGAACGCTCAGCCTGCGGGCTCGGGCTGAACATGCGCCAGCCGCGTGATGGCCTCGCGGCTGCCCGCGATCTCGCGCAGGCGAAACTTCTGGATCTTGCCGGTGGCCGTCTTGGGCAAGGCCTCGAACACGACCTGGCGCGGGCACTTGAAGCGCGCCAGATGGCTGCGGCAGAAGGCTATCAGTTCCTCGGCGCTCACGCTGCCCACCGCGTCGGGCTTGAGCTCCACGAAGGCGCAGGGCACCTCGCCCCAGCGCTCGTCGGGCTGGGCCACCACGGCGGCCAGCAGCACGGCGGGGTGGCGGTGCAGCACGTCTTCCACCTCCACCGAGGAGATGTTCTCGCCGCCCGAGATGATCACGTCCTTCGACCGGTCGGTGATCTGCACATAGCCATCGGGGTGCAGCACCGCGATGTCGCCGGTGTGGAACCAGCCGCCCGCGAAGGCCTTGGCCGTGGCGCCGGGGTTCTTGAGGTAGCCCTTCATCACCGTGTTGCCGCGCAGCATGATCTCGCCGGGGGTCACGCCATCGGCCGGCACGGGCTGCAGCGTGTCGGGGTCGAGCACGCGCAGATGCTCCAGCGCAGCAGCGCGCACGCCCTGGCGCGCCTGCAGCTGGGCGCGGCCGGCCTCGGGCAAGGTTGCCCAGCCCGGCTGGCGCACGCAGCTCACCGGCGTGCCCGAGACCTCGGTGATGCCGTACACATGGTCCACGTCGAAGCCCATGGCGGCAATTGCCTGCAGGATGGCTGCGGGCGGCGGCGAGCCCGCCGTGAGCACGCGCACCGGGCGCGGCAGCGCGATGCGCTCGTGCGCCGGCGCATTCGCCAGCATGGCCAGCACCGTGGGCGCGGCGCAGAAATGGTCCACGCCATACTCGGCAATGGCTTCGAATATCGCCTTGGCCGTGACCTTGCGCAGGCACACATGCGTGCCCTCTGCCGCCGTGATGGCCCAGGTGAAGCACCAGCCGTTGGCATGGAACATGGGCAGCGTCCACAAGTAGACGGGCTTGCGCGGCATCGCCCAGTCGGTCAGCTGCAGCAGGCTCATGAGGTAGGCGCCGCGGTGGCTGGGCACCACGCCCTTGGGGTCGCCCGTGGTGCCCGAGGTGTAGTTCAGCGCGATGGGGTCCCACTCGTCCTCGGGCCACAGGCCTTCGAAGGCCGGGTCGCCCTCGGACAGCAGGGCTTCGTAGTCGATTGCACCGAAGGCCGGCTGCGCGGGCAGGCCCGCATCGTGGATGGCGACCACCAGCGGCGGCTGGTCCAGGCCCGCAACGGCCTTGTCTGCCAGCGCCGCGAACTCGCTGTCCACCAGCAGAATGCGCGCCTCGCCGTGCTGCAGGATGAAGGCGATGCCCTCGGCATCGAGCCGGCAGTTGATGGCATTGATGACCGCACCGCACAGCGGGATGCCCAGGTGCGCCTCCAGCATGGCCGGGGTATTGGGCGCGAGGATGGCCACGGTGTCGCCGCGCTGCACGCCGCGACGTGCCAGGGCGCTCGCCAGGCGGTAGGCGCGCTCGCGGGTCTGTGCCCAGGTCTGCGTGCTGCCTGCATGCACCACGGCAATGCCGTCGGGGTGCACCTGTGCGCTGCGGTCCAGAAAACCCAGCGGCGTGAGCGGCAGGTGGTTGGCGGGGGTGCGCTCAAGGCCCGTCTGGTAAGGGCTGCTGGGAGTGGCGTGGTTCACTGTTGTGTCTCCTTGGTGGTGCGCTTACGGGTGAAAGGTGGTGAACGACTCGACGCTCTCGCGCTGCGTCACCAGCGTGTTCTCGATTCCCGCCGGGTCGGCGTAGCCCAGGCTCATGCCGCAGACCACCATCTCGGTATCGGGGATGCCCAGCTCGGCGGCGATGACCCGGTGGAACTTCGTGAACGCCACCTGCGGGCAGGTATCAAGAGAGCGCGCGCGGGCCGCCACCATCACGCTCTGCAAGAACATGCCGTAGTCCATCAGGCTGCCAGCCTGCATCACCCGGCTCACCGTGAAGATCAGCCCCACGGGCGCATCGAAGAAGCGGTAGTTGCGGCCGTGCTGCGCGTGCATGCGCGCCTTGTCGCCTTTGGCAATGCCGAGCAGGCCATACAGGTCCCAGCCCACCTTGCGGCGCCGGTCCACATAGGGCGAGACCCAGTCGAGCGGGTAGTAGTGGTAGGGCTCAGTGAGGGCTGCCGCAGCATCCCCATCGTTGTCCACGGCGGCGATGGCGGCGCTCAGCCGCTCCTTGGCGCCGCCCGTGAGCACATGCACCCGCCAGGGCTGGGTGTTCATGCCCGAGGCCGCATGGCGCGCCACGTCGAGGATGGCATGCACCTCGCCCGGCCCTACCGGCGTGGGCAGAAAGGCGCGGATGCTGCGCCGCGAGACGATGGCCCAATCCACCGCCTGGCGTAGCGGCTGTGCCGCGACGGGGGCTGCGCCAGGCGAGCGATCGGGGTGCGCGATGGAAGGGGCAAGTATGGCCGTGGGCAGGGGTGAACAGGTCATGCCGGCATGCTAGGCAGGGCCGCCGTTCGTGACTGTCGATGCGATGACATTCCGGGAAATCCCGGCCCCCGGCTCAGGGAAGAAAAAGCACCAGCCCGAACACGGCGAACAACGTGAGGTGCATCAGCCCCTGGATCGGCGAGCTGCGTTGCCCATTGAAGCTGAGCATGGAGAGCGCGACCGTCAGCACCAGCAACACCACTTCCGTGCCCGACAGGCCCATGGCCATGCGCTGGCCCGTGGCCACGCCGATGAGCAGCACCGCAGGCACCGTCAGGCCCACGGTGGAGACAAAGGCGCCCAGGCACAGGTTGATGGCGCGCTGCATCTCGTTGCCCATGGCGGCGCGCACGGCGGTGATGGATTCGGGCGTGAAGACGATGATGGCGATGAGCACCCCGCCCACGGCAGCAGGCGCCCCGGCGGCGGCGATGCCGTAGTCCGTCACGATGGCCAGGTAGTGCGCCAGCAGCACGATGGGCAGGACCAGCGCCAGCAGCACGGCCGAGCGCACGGCCATGGCCCGCCGCCCTGCCGGGCCAGGCATCGCTGCGGTCTGGCCGCCCCTGGTCCGTTGCGCCGCTGCCGGCACCGCCATGCTGCCGGCCGCAGGCTGGATGAAGTAGCGCCTGTGGCTGCGCATCTGCAGCCACAGAAACGCCGCGTAAAGACCGGCAGTGAGGGCGGCCATGCCCAGCGCCTGCGGCGTGGAAAACGCGCCCGCCCCACCCAGGTGGTTGGGCAGCACCAGCGCCGTGCCGGTGAGCAGCGCGATCATGCCCAGGTAGGCCGTGGCGCCCTGGGCGTTGTACTCCTGGTCGCCATGGCGGGCCGACCCGGCCACCAGGCAGATGCCGATCACCAGGTTCATGATGATCATCATCACCGCGAAGATGGAGTCGCGGCCGATGGCCGACGAATCGCCCGGTCCCAGCAGCACCGACGCGATCAGGATCACCTCGATGGAGACGATGGACAGGGTCAGCACCAGCGTGCCATAGGGCTCCCCCAGCTGCTGCGCGAGATGGTCGGCCTCATGCACCACCCCGAAGGATGCCGCGAGGATGGTGGCGAACAGCAGCCCGAAGGCGCCGGCCGCGACGCCCGTGGTCAGCGGGGCCGCCAGCCAGGTGCTGCCAAAGGCGATGAAGAGCCCGGCCACCAGCCACGCGCCGGCCAGCAGCGCCCAGGTGGTGGGCGCCACCAGGCGCGGCTGGCCAGGGTGAGCGGGATTCGCTGCGGCGCTGTGAGGAGTTTTGCGAAGGTTCGGCTTGGGCATGTCGTCCCACGGTAGGAAAACAAGGGCCGTCCCCCGGGAGTCGGTACATGGCCGAAGTCGTCCACGGCCTGGCTGGCGCAGGGTGCGCAAGCGCCGCCATGCTACCACCCTGCACCCCGGCATGCGCGCCGTGCGCCCTGCGTGTGCCCCACGGTGGGCCTTCGCCAGGCGCGCGTTCGGGGGTTTGTCCCGCCTAGCGCAATCGCAAGCTGCGGCGTAACATGTTGTCACAAGGATACGGGGGCAATGTGATGGCCCACATGGTGCGCGACCGGCATGCAACGACCTCCTTGGCACTGGGGGTGCTGGGTACCACTTTTGCCTTCTTTCTGGTGCTGCGTTCGGCCTTTCCCCACCTGGCCCTGGGCAAGGCCTTCGCTGATTCGGTAGAGCCCGGCATCCACGCCGCGCTGATCCTCCTGCTTCTGGGCGCCGCCCTGTGCCTGCGCGCCCTCCCCCATACCCACCGGCCCGCACAGGCGGCGGCCTCGGTGCTGGCGCTGGTGGCAGGCGTGTACGCGGTGCTGGCCCTGTGGCGCGCGCTGTCGGGACACGATGCGGCGGCCGACCTGCCGGGGTTCATCACCGGCACCACCCTGCGGGCACCAGGGGCCCACAGCCTCTCGCCCAACGGTGGCGTGGCCTTCATGGCGAGCGCCGCCGCCCTGTGGTGGGCCGCCCCGGCGCGCCGCGACCGCTACCGGCGCGCCGGCCTGGTGGCCCTGGCGCTACTGGCCGCCGTGGCCACGCTGGGCCTGGCCGGCCACCTGATGGGGCTGGAGCTGCTGTACCGCGTGGCCTCGCACAACCATGTGCGGCTGACCACGGCGGTGGCGCTATTGGTGCTGGGGGCAGGCATCTGGCAGCTGCGCGACAGGGTTCTCATCGACAGGGCACGCGATCCGCAGTGGCTGGAGCGGCGCATCACCTACCGCGCCATCACCGCGCTCACGCTCGTCGCCGTGGGCGGGGGCATCGCCGGCTTTGTCGCCATGCGCGAGACCTTCGAGAAATCGGTGCTGCAGGCCATGGAGCAGTCGGCCCGCACCTATGCGCTGGCGCTGGACGATGCGCTGCGCAGCAGCCTTGCGCTGTCGGCCGCCGTGGGCGACCACCACGCCGTGGCCCAGGCCATGGAGCGCCTGAGCGGCTCGCCGCGCGACGCCCAGGCCGGCGAGCAACTGGAGAAGCTGACGGCCGGCTTTCTCATGGGCGGTGTGGACGGGGTGCGCTTCCTCGATGCGCGTGGGCACCTGTTGCACACGGCCGGCCTGTTTTTGGGCGACAGTGCGCGCTCCATCGAGTCGCTGGACCTGGACGGCTCGCAGCAGGCCGAGCTGCGCTGGAACGCCGGCTACGTGCTGCGCACGCTGGTGCCCATGCACCAGGGCGGCACGGTGGTGGGCCAGGTGGTGATGGAGCAAAAGCTCAGGCTGTTCGACAGCCTGATGGACCAGATGCGCCGCTCCACCGAGTCGGCCGACGCCTTGATCTGCCGCCGCCGCGCCGACGTCGCCGCCTGCGCCCCGAGCCGGCTGTACCCCACACCCTTCACCGTGCCCCTGTGGACGGCATCGGGCAAGCCCAACCTGCCCGTGAGCCTGGCGCTGCTGGGCCAGAGCGGCGTGAACTATGCCCGCGACCTGCGCGGCGTGCCGGTCGTGGCGGGCTACGGCCCCATTGGCGGCTACGGCCTGGGCCTGGTGCTCAAGACGGACGTCACCACGCTGTATGCCCCCCTGCGCGGGCAACTGCACCTGATCGTGCTGTCGGTGCTGGCGCTGGTGGCCGCCGGCACCTGGGCGCTGCGCCGCCGCGTGCGGCCACTGCTGGCCACGCTGGTGCAGGAGCAGCAGCGCACGGCCGACATCCTGAACACGGCCGGCGACGCCTTCATCGCCGTCGGGGCCGATGGCCGCGTGACCGACTGGAACCCCGAGGCCGTGCGCATGTTCGGCTGGAGCGCCGCTGAAGCCATCGGCCGGGACGTGGCGCAGCTGATGGTGCCGCGCATCCACCCGCATGCGCCGCTCACGGACTTCGCGCAGCTGGTGAACCTGGGCAGCAACCAGGCCGTGAGCCGCCACACCGAGCTGGTGGGCCACCACCGCAACGGCAGCGAGGTGCCGGTGGAGATGATGATGACGGTGCAGCCCACCGCCAACGGCCCAATTGCCAACGCCTTCCTGCGCGACATCCGCTCGCGCCGCGAAGCCGAGCAGCGCCTGGCCCGCAGCGAACAGCGGCTGCGCGACGTGCTGTGCAACCTGCCGGCCGTGGTCTGCCATTTCGATGCGCGCCAGCGCTGCCTGTTCGCCAACGACTACGCGCTGCAGTCGCGCGGGCTGATCGCCCACCCGCAGGTCGGCCTGTACGCCCAGGAGCTGCTGGGCGACGTGCAGTACGCCCTGCACCTGCCCTACCTGCTGGAGGCCCTGGCCGGCCGGCGCGCCCAGTTCGAGGGCTGCGTGGACCACGAGGGCACGCTCCGGCACCTGCAAAGCCACCTGATCCCCGAGTTCGATGCCGGCGATGGCGAGGGCAGCACCGGGCCGGCGGTGGTGGGCTTTTACCTGATGTCCTTCGACGTCACCGCTGTGAAGGAGCTGCAGCTGCGCCACGAGCGCACCGAGCGGCGGCTGCGCGCCATTGCCGACAACCTGCCGGTGATGATCACCTACATCGACCGCGCGCACCGGCTGCAGTTCCTGAACCACACCTTCGAGGAGTGGACCGGCCTACCCATTGCCAACGCCCTGGGCAAGCCCCTGCCCGAGGTGATCGGCCCGGCCCTCTACGCCCAGCGTGCAGACCCCCTGCGCCGGGCCCTTTCGGGCCAGCGCGTGCAGTTCGAGGTGGAGTCCCAGGCCCTGGGCATACGGCGCATCCTGCAGACCGACTACATCCCCGACATGCTGGCCGTGGGCGAGGTGCTGGGCATCTACACGCTGACCACCGACGTGACCGCCATCCGCCAGTCCGAACGCCGCATGAAGGAGCTGGCCATGACTGACACGCTCACCGGCCTGGCCAACCGGCGCCAGTTCGACATCCACCTGGCCGCCGCCCTGCAGGCCAGCCAGGTCTCGGGCACCGGCATGGCGCTGATGTTCCTGGACATCGACCACTTCAAGGCCATCAACGACACCTGGGGCCACGCCGCCGGGGACGCCGCCCTGATCGCCATGGCCGAGCGGCTGCAGGGCGCCGTGCGCAGCACGGACTTCCCGGCGCGCATCGCGGGCGACGAATTCGCCGTGGTACTGCCCCACCTGTCGTCGTGCGACGAGGCGCAGACCGTGGCCGACAAGGTGCTGCACGCCATCCGCGAACCCCTGCCGCTGCAGCACAACATCCCCCGGCAGATGACCACCAGCGTGGGCGTGGCCTACCTCGCCCCGGGCGACCCATCGGTGCGCCCCACCGACCTGCTCCTGGCCGCCGACCGCGCCCTCTACGCGGCCAAGCACGGCGGGCGCAATGCCTGCGCGGTGCATGTGGTGGATCTGCGGGAGGTAGGGTGAGCCGGGCCAGGTGCAACACCGTGACGGCCTCCCCGGGCACACGCCCCCCTGCGCAAGACCATGAAAAAAGGAGCGCTAGCGCTCCTTTTTTGCGTTGGCCGCCCCGTCAAGGGGCCATCCAGGCCCCGCTGACCGGAGCCATCATGTGATGCGTATCAGGCAATGAAATTGCCTGCGACGATGCTGCCCGCACCGGTCAGCTTGACGATGAAGTCGGTGGCATCCACCGTGCCCACCGTGCCGCCAATGTTCTGGAACGCGTAGGTACCTGCCGACGTGCCCGCCGATACGGTAATGATGTAGGCTTGCGTATTGGCCGCCAGCGTGGCGCCCGCGCCCGTGGCCGCCGTGGAGATGGAGGCGGCCAGCGTGGCGGTGTCCGCGCTGGCAATGGTCAGTGCCGTCAGGGTGGTTGCGCCAATACCCGTCTTGAAGACGTCAGCGCCAGCCACCCTGAAATTGGCGACCGTATCGATGTTGCCGATCACGGACCCGTTGGTGATCGTCTCGGCCCCCGTGGCCGTGGCGGAAAGGTTGATGGTGTCCACCCCCGAACCGCCAGTGACGGTGACTGCGGTGGCGGAGGTGCCGAACAGGTTCACGGTCTGCCCGCCGGTCCCCAGGACCACCACGTCGCCCGTCGCCCCCTTGGAGTAATTGAGCGTGACACCAGCACCGTTTTCATTGGTGAAGGTATAGCCCGTCGCAGCGGAGCCGGTAATGTTGATCGTTTCGATCCCGGTCACCAGCGCAGAGATGTTCAGGTTGGCGCCGATGGCACCGATGTTCAAAACGTCCGCGCCCAGACCGCCATCCACGGTGGTGGCCCCCGCAACCTGGGTGGCGGTGTAGTTCAAGGTATCGGCCCCGTTGCCGCCCACCACGGAGACGGTGTTGGTGCCCGCCGTGAACGTATTGGTACCGTTGGCCAAATGAAAGCGCTCGATGGCAGCATTCGCAACGATGGTGCCCGCCGTGGTAAGCGCGATCGTCTCGAAATTGCCTGCTGTAAACGTGCCGGTGAAGCCGTTGTACTGCGCGGCCGTCATGGTGTAGACGCCGGTCGCAGCGAAGGTGACATTTTCAAAACCGCTGACCGTGGCGCCCGACAGATTGGTGCCAGCGGCCAGCACCAGGGTATCGGCGTCCGCGCCCCCGGTGAGGGAGCCCGTGGGCGCGTTGGTGGCCCCATTGATGGTCAAGGAGTCAATGCCGGCCAGAAGATCTACATTTTGTGCGTTGGCAGCCAGTACGAGGGCGTCCGGGCCCGCAGTGCCCAGGGTCACCACAGGCGCGGGTGCGGGGGCAGGCCCGCTGTCACCGCCGCCGCCCGGTGCCGGCGCAGGTGGGGGCGTGAGCGACAGCCCGGTGGATTTTTCGTACGACTGGGTCACCTCCGCATTCCAGGCCAGGGCAGCAGTGCCGTAAGTGGCGTCGGACTCCCGGCCCGCCAGGATGTTGCCCAGTTGCAAGGCAACGATGCCGATATTTGCAGTGCCCACAGATCCGATGTAGTCGGTGAGTGCAGCAAACAGCGAGAGCGGAGCCTTGTCCAACCCCAGGTTTGTCAGCAGCGAAACAGCCAGCTGCGCAGGGGTCTTGCCCGCCGCATAGGTGGCGCCAAAGGTTTTGGCGAACGCCAGTTGCGCTTCGTTGGTGGTACCGGCCTGTGCTACCTGGCTGGTGAAAAGGGAAGAAGACGGTGTGGAATCGGCCAATGCGCGGTTCAATGAACTGACGACTGCGCTGGCACCAAAGACGAGTTGGGGCATGGATGTTTACCGTAAAAAAGGTGGATAAATAACGAACCGCTGCATTTCTATGGAATACCGGAAACCCGCTATTCAGCGAAATGCGGGAAAACCCGATGTGACGCCGGTTTAATCGAGTCCTTCCTGCTCTTTGCCCGAAGCGTCCATTTGCATTTGAAGATTCACCGCACTATCGACAGTCAAGAAAACATATTTCCGCTCGGCCCAGCATCCTCTGCACAGGCCCCGCGAATCGCGGCAAGACGGACCACAATGGCCACAGGGCATCTTTTTTTAGCGAATAACCCAGCCATTGGCAAGAAAAATACCGCCGGGGGCCTTCGCACTACGTGCTATCGACAACCAAGTAATTTACCGAAGGTCCTCTTCGGGAACTCCTGGTGACCGATCACCGCAATCATTGACACAATTAGATACTAATTCCAAATAATTGTCAGTGCAAGGTATTTAGTGCGCCCCAGTCTGGTTGCAGGATTCATGAAAGCGCTCCCGGGCAGCATTCGCGACGATGGTTGCGGGAGATGGGGTGAGCGGGCGCATCGCGATAATAGGCATCCACCCCACCGGTGTACCGTCTCTGCGGAGTACGGAAATGCACCCAACCCAGAAACCCCATGCGCCCTGGCTGGAACCCCGTTCGAAGAAACAGGAACATCGGCACCCCTGCCCAAGGCCACGGGGAGGACAACCGGCTGACGATTCCTGAATCCCGGCACGACCGGAGCTTCTTCTACGAGCGCCTGGGACCGTGCGCCACCTTCACGCAGCGGGTCAACGGCCACCACCTCCGATTCTTTGTGGAGCCCACCCGGACTGGCTGGTTCCACCCCTGCTCTGTCGAGGACGCGATGGGGCTTCTTTCTCATGTCCCGGCCCAGGACCTCGCGATCCTCGACTTCATCGTGATGCGCCAGCCCACACGCAAGCAACGCGTCCTGCGGCCCGTGTGGGGACGCGCGGTGTTCCAGTTCGAGCTGGCGCCCCATGTCGGCACTGCCATCGTGCTTGAGGCACAGCACCTCGCACCCACCGTCTGGCGCAATTCGCTGGCGCCCGGAGACCAGTGCGAGCTGGACCGGCTGCAGGCCGACGGGCACCAGGTCCGCAAGGACCGGCGCACGATAGAGATCCAGCCCACACCCGCTTCTCTTCGCAACACGGTCCTGTATCGGACGCTGCTGCATGAGCTGGGCCACCATGTGGACTACCGGCGCTTCTCGCCCGAAGAGTGGGACAGCCGCACTTCGGCGCAAAAGGAAGACTATGCGCACCGCTATGCAAGCGAACACTGTGCAAGGCTCCGGCAGGCAGGTGCGGTTCCGTTCGATCCGCAGCCATTCGCTGCGTTGCGGCAAGAGAAGGGGCTGAAGGATGAATGGTTTCTCTCACCGCATGGCACTGTGGAGCCAAGGCCGTGCTCACCCTCGACCACCTGACCCTCATCGCGCCCTCGCTCGAAGCGGGCGTGGCCCATGTGCGCGAATGCCTGGGCATCGACATACCCTATGGCCGCAAGCACCCCGACATGGGCACCCACAACCACGTGCTGCGGCTGGGCGACGATGTGTACCTGGAGGTCATCGCCATCGACCCCGCTGCCCCGCCCCCGGCGCATGCCCGCTGGTTCGGGCTGGACGACCGGCATGCCGTGCAGACGGCCTGGGATGCCGGCCTGCGCCTGCGCGGCTGGGTTGCGCGCACGCAGCACATGGATGCGGTGCTGGCGCAGCACGGGCACCTGCTGGGCCGCAAGACCCAGCTGTCGGCCGGGGCTGCGCCACCCTACTTCTTTGCGATCCCCCCGGGCGGCGGTTTGCCCCTCGCAGGCGTGGCTCCTTCGGTGATCGACCGGGGCCAACGCCCTCCCCCGGTCGCGTCGATGCCGGACCTGGGAGCGCGGCTTGTCCGCTTCACCATCGAGCACCCGGACCCCGGCAGAGTCGAAGCGCTGTTCGAATCGCTCGGCATACAGCACGCGCCGCAGGTGCAAAAGGGAGATGCCTTGCGCTACCGGGCAGACATACAGACGCCTGGCGGAATGAAGACGCTGTGCTGACCGGTGGCCGAGCCAGATCCGCAATCATCTACAGCTTCAGCACCTGCTCCCAGGGAGCCTGCACAGGCACCAGGGCCTGTTCACCCTAATTTCGGGGTCGCGAAGGCTCTTGCCGGCGGGCCAATCTAGGCGCGCGACGCCGCGTGTGCTCTTGCACACGCAAGGAACGCAACGACGAGTGGCGCGCCGGCAAGGGCCTTCCCGTCGGGTTGCCCGGCCTGGGGGCCGTCTGCGGCGTTGCCCGCGCTTGCAAGGTGCACACCTTGCTGCGCACGGGCGCCTAGCATCCAGCCCCCAGGCCGGGCAACGCGATCCCCAAAATTAGTGTGAACAGGCCCTAGACCATGAGACCGGCCATCCATTGGTACAGCGGAATGCCCACCAGCAGATTGAAAGGGAACGTGATGCCCAGCGACAGCCCGATGTAGACGGCGGGGCGGGCCTCCGGGACCGCATGCCGAAGCACGGCGGGCACGGCGATGTAGGAAGCGCTGGCCGCCAGCACGGCGAGCAGGGTGGCGTCCTCGACGCCCACCCCTGCCACCCGTGCGAGTGCCAGTGCCAGAGCGGCATGCACCACCGGGCCCAGCACCGCGTAGGCAAACAGAGAGGGCGCCAGCGAGCGCAAGCCCGCCATCTGGCGCGCAGTCAGCAGGCCCATGTCCAGCAGAAAAAAGGCCAGCAAGCCTTTGAACAGGTCGCCGGTGAAAGGTTGCATCGCCTTCGCCCCGGCGGGGCCCGATACCAGGCCCACGAGCAGGGCGCCCACCAGCAGCACCGTGCCGCCGTCCGTGAGGGCTTCGCGCAGCACACCCGCCATGCGCGGCGGTGCATTGCCGATCGCCATCGCCGCAGCGCCAGAGCCCCCAGGGGCCATGCCCTGGGTGCGGGCCCACTGCGCACCCACCAATGCCAGCACGATGGCCGGCGACTCCATCAAGGCCATGGCTGCGGCCATGTACCCGCCGCCGGGGTTGCCCTGGGACTCCAGGATGTGCGCAGCGGTCACAAAGGTCACAGCGCTCACGCTGCCGTAGGTTGCCGCCACGCTGATGGCGTCCAGTGGAGGCAGTGCGCGCTTGAGAAACTGCCAGTCCAGCAAAGGGATGAGGATGGCCAACAGCACAGCACACCCGAGGGCCGCCAGGACAGCCGGTGTCACCCCGGTCTGGCCCAGAGCAAAGCCGCCCTTCAGGCCCAGGGCCATCAACAGGTACAGCGAGAGAAATCGGGACAGGGGTGGCGGCACTTCCAGATTGGAGCGCAGCAGCCCGGCGGCAACGCCGAGCACGAAAAACAGGATGGCGGGGTCCAGAAGGATGTTCATGGCTGCGAATGGTATGGACAAGCTCCAATCGAGGAAAATCAATAGTATCGATACGACCCATAGATAAAACCCTATGCATGCAACCTTTCGACAACTGCGCCTTCTGGTGGCCTTGGCCGACACCGGGTCCGTCACCGGCGCGGCCCGCGCATGCCATGTGACCCAGCCCACCGTGTCCATGCAGATCAAGGAACTGGCCGATGCCGTGGGCATGCCATTGCATGAGCAGATTGGCCGCGCCCTGTACCTGACACCTGCCGGCGAGGCTGTTGCGGAAAGCGCGCGCGCCATGGTGGCGGAGTGGGAGGCGCTGGAGCAGCGTATCGCGGGCCTGAAGGGCCTGCGACAGGGGCGTTTGCGGGTTGCGCTGGCCAGCACGGCCAAGTATTTCATCCCGCGCATGCTGGGCCCCTTTTGCGCCAAGCACCCTGAGGTGGACATCGAGCTGCAGGTACTGAACCGCGATGGCGTGGTGCAGCGCATGCGCGCCAACCAGGACGATCTCTACATCCTGTCCCTGCCTCCAGAGGACTTGCCGCATGAGCGGCTGGCATTGCTGGACAACCCGCTGGTCCCGATCGCCGCGCTGGGCCATCCCTTGGCAGGCGCCTCCCGCGTGCGTGCCGCGCGGCTGCAGCAAGAGCCCTTTATCCTGCGCGAGCGGGGGTCAGGCACGCGACTGGCCGGTGATGCGCATTTCGGGCGCCTGGGGCTGCACCCTCGCGTGCGGCTGGAGCTCGGCAGCAACGAGGCCGTCAAGCAAGCGGTCGCTGCGGGCATGGGGCTGGGCCTGGTGTCCCGGCACGCCCTGGCCGGCCAGCCTTCGACGGAAGGGCTTGCCGTGCTGAAGGCGAACCGCTTTCCTGTGCCCTCTTCCTGGTCGGTGCTCTGGCTCAAAGGCAAACGCCTGTCGCCGGTGGCCAGCGCATTTCTGGAACACCTGCAGGAGCTGGCAACCCAGTGGGAGGTGCATTCCTGATGGGCCCTGCCCCACGCGAGGCGATACCCGGAATAACCAACGGCATGGTGCAGCCGCGGGTGGACTGCAGGATCACGCCGAGGGCCCGTGCTCTTCAATTCAATTCAATTTTCGGTGTATTGTATTGAGACCATGCGCAGCAGCTCCCCGCCCAATCTCGACCAGTTCCTTGACCAGCTTGCCCACGAAGCGCTTCCCGGCGACCGGCTGCCCACCATCCGCGAACTGATGAAGCGCTTCGGTGCATCGCAGATGCTGGTTCAGCGCGCCTTCCAGGGCCTCAAGGACAAGGGGCTGATCGATTCGCAGGTGGGCCGGGGCACCTATTTCCGAGGTGCAGGATCACGGATGCCGGCGGCGGCAACGGTGCTTGGCGATACCGAGCGGGCCAAGGCCTCTGCGACCGGCGCCACAGCATCCACCAGCGTGAAATCCGTGCTGCTGCTGCGCCGCTCCATCAGCATTGCGCGCGGGCGCGTGCTGGTCGAGGGCCTGCAGCGCCGCCTGGCAGACGAGGGGCACCGGGTGCTGGAGCTGTCGTACACCGACCCCGACCACGCGCTCACGGTGCTCAAGGGGCTGCCGCGCTTCGACGCCTGCGTGGTGCAGTCCACTTTCAAGGCCATCCCCATCGCGCTGCTGGCCGCGCTGCGCGACAAGTGCGACGTGCTGGCGGTCGACGGCGCGGCGCTGGTGGGCGCCGACGTCGAGGCCGTGGGCACCGAGTGGGGCGAGCCGCTGGCCGCGGCCATTGCACTACTGGTGCAGCAGGGCCACCGGCGCATCGCCTATGCCAGCACCTCGCACCCCTTTCTGGCCACGCAGCTCGGTCAGCGGCGCTTCGAGTACCTGCAGAGCACTTTGCCTGGCGTGGAGCTGCAGGCCATCACCCTCGGCATGCTGCCGCACGAGGACTACACCACCCGGCTGGTGCAGCAGTTGCTGGCCAGCGCTGGCAGCGATGGCGCCCTGCCCTTCACCGCCCTGGTGGCCTGGGGCATCGAGGATGGCGCACTCTTCCAACGCCTGCTGGCCCAGGCAGGCATTGCCGTGCCCGCGCAGCTCAGCGTGGTGCTGCTGGGCCGCACCGACCTGGCCAACGAGCACGCGGATTTCTTCGACGTGGTGGGCTGCAGCGTGGCTGACCAGGTCGACGCGCTGCACCACGCGATCACCGCGCGCTGGGCCGATGCCGGCACGCCCTATGGCGTACACCTCACGCCGGTGGTGCGGCGTGCGGGGGCATCGGTGGCGCCAGCGGCGGCTTAGCTACCCGCCGGGTACCACGCGCGCCACGGTCTGCACCGTGAGCGCGGCCGATTCGCCCACATAGGCCGCTGCATCCAACGCCTGCAGCAGGTCGGGCGGTAGTTCAGCGCCGTCAAACGGGGGCAGCGCGCGAATCGCGTCGACGAAGGGCACGCCCTCGGACTGCGCGCGCTGCGCCGCCGCATAGAGCAGGCGGTGCGCCTCGTGCCGGCCCATGGTGCGGGTCAGCCGCATCATCACCGCTTCGGACGCGATCAGGCCCTTCGTCAGCGCGAGGTTGCGGCCCATGGCCTGTTCATCCACCACCAGACCGCGGGCCAGGCGCGCCAGCGTCTCGGCCACCGAGGTGGCGATGATGGCGATCTCGGGCAGCAGGGTGTCGGCCACGTTGGTGGCCGATGAGTCGCCTTCGTCCATGCGCACCATGGTCTCCATCGCGGCCTGCGTGCGCGTGCGCAGCATGCGCGCCAGGCTCACCAGCAGCAGCGCGGTCGATGGGTTGCGCTTTTGCGCCATGGTGGAGCTGCCCACCTTGCCGATGTGGAAGGCCTCGGCCACCTCGCCGATCTCCGTGCGCTGCATGAAGACCACGTCCTGCGCGATCTTCTGCGCCGTGCCGGCCAGCAGGCCCAGCGCGGCCAGGTAGTCGCCCACCCGGTCGTAGGACGAGCGCAGCGGCAGGGCCGCCGGCAGCAGGCCCAGCTCTGCGGCCAGCCGTGCCTGCACCGCAGGCCCCAGCGGCCCGGTGGCGGCGAAGGTGCCGATGGCCCCACCCATGCTGGCCGGGAAGGAGCCGGCCAGCCGCTCGGCCAGGCGCTGGCGGCTGCGGTCGAGCTCGTCCACCCAGCCTGCGAGCTTGAAGCCCAGCGTCATCGGCAATGCGTGCTGGCCATGCGTGCGCCCAGCCATGGGCGTGGCCTGGTGCGTGAGCGCCAGTTCGGCCAGCGCGCCAATGGCCGCGTCCAGGTGCCCGGCCAGCAGCCGGTGCGTGCGCACCATCTGCAGCGCGTTGGCCGTGTCGAAGATGTTCTGCGTGGTGGCACCCCAGTGGATGTACCCGGCCGCCGGCTCACCACACAACTGCTCGAAGCGGTGCAGCACCGGCACCAGCGGGTGCTGGGCAAAGGCGATCGCTTCGGCCAGCTGCGGCAGGTCGAACAGCTCGGCGCGTGCGTGGGCGGCAATCACTGGCGCCGCCTCGGGCGGGATCACGCCCAGCCCGGCCTGCGCGCGGGCCAGCGCGGCCTCCACGTCCAGCCAGGCCTGCAGGGTGGCGGCATCGCTCCAGACCCCCTTGGCCTCTGCGCTGAACCAGTGGCCCGTGATGAAGGATTCAAACATTCCGACCGCCATATGTGCTCCGTTCATACAACCTAGGGTATGTCCCTGGATTGAACTTGTATTGCATTGATTTGCCTCTGGACGATGCGACTACCAACGCCTCAAATCTTCTCGGCGCCGCATAGATTGAATTGCATTGTATTGCACAATTCAAATTCAATACATACAATTTGCCCGTCAGCCACAAACCCCATCCAATCGGAGACAGATCCATGACACGGCACTCCCCCGCAGGCACCCTCGCCTGCTCCACCCCTCACGCTCTGCTGCTGGCACTGGCCGGCCTTGGCGCCTTCGGCGTAGCGCAGGCGCAGTCCTCGCTCACCATCTACGGCATCGTGGACCAGGGTCTGGCCCGCGCCAACGGCGGCACCACGCCGGGCGCGCTGCTGCCCGGGCGCGGCGTCACACCCCTGGTCTGGACCATGAAGGCCGGCAACACCTCGCGCCTGGGCTTTGCGGCGCGCGAGGACATGGGCGGTGGCCTGTACGCGCGCTTTCAGCTGGAGCACCGCTTTGCCGCCGACACCGGCGCGCCCAGCAACGCCAGCGTGTACTGGCTGGGCCGCTCGGTGGTGGCCATGGGCAGCAAGGATTGGGGCGAGGTCTACGCGGGCCGCGAATACTCGGCCGCCTACACCGTGGCCCTGAACGCCGACCCCACCTACTGGAGCTATGTGAGCCAGCTGGGCTCGGCCTACACCTATGCCAACTACACACCGGTGGCCACCACAGTGGAGGCCTCCAACATCCGCTGGGCCAACACCGTCGGCTACAAGTCCCCCACCATCGCCGGCGTGAGCGCGGAGATTGCCGGAGCCCTGGGCGAGGGCACGCGCAGCAACGCCACCTCGGGCAACCTGCAGTACAAGAACGGCCCTGTATGGGTGGGCGCGGCGTTCGACCGGCTCAACTCCAGCACCCACATGGAGCTGGTGGCCGGCGGCTACGATTTCGGCGTGGTGCAGGCCAAGGCCAGCTACACGCGCGCCAAGGGCGGGCTCAACGGCGATGCCACGGCCTACAGCGTCTCGGCCCTGGTGCCGCTGAGCTTTGGCCGCACCTACATCATGTATGGCACCCTCAAGCCCGCCACCAACCTCGATTCGCAGATGATCGGCCTGGGCCTGCAGTACGACCTGAGCAAGCGCACCCTGCTCTACACCAACCTGGGCAGCGCCAAACGCGACGGGCTCACCCGCACCACGGCGATCGATTTCGGCGTGAAGCACACATTCTGAACAGGAGGCATGCCATGCAACGCAGACAACTCCTGAACCAGGCCACAGCCATCGCAGCGGGCGCGCTGGCCCCCGGCATGGCGGCACACGCCCAGGGCGACAGCAGCAACAAGCCTATCTCGCTCATCGTGGGCTACTCGGCCGGCGGCAGCGCCGACCTGGTGGCGCGCATCGTGGGCGCAGAGCTGGGCAAGCGACTGTCACGCACCGTCATCGTCGAGAACGTGGCGGGCGCCAGCGGCATGCTGGCCGCGCAGCGCGTGCTCAACGGCCCCACCGACGGCAGCTTGATCTACATGGGCGGCACCGACACCGTGGTGGTGCCCATGGTCAACCCCAAGGTCAAGCTCGACTGGGAGAACGACCTGGTGCCCGTGGGCCGCATGAGCACGGTGCCCATGATTTTTGCCGTGCCCAAGGCCGCGCCGTACACCAGCCTGGCTGACCTGATCGGGGCGCTGCGCAAGGGCGGCAAGGACAGCATCAACTTCGCCACGCCCGGCATCGGCACCATGCAGCACCTGTACGGCGCGCTGATCAACAAGCAGGCCCAGGTGTCCATGCTGCACGTGCCCTACCGCGGCGGCACGCACATCACCAACGACCTGGTGGGCGGCCAGGTGGACAGTGCCATGCTGGTGCTCTCCACCGCCATGCCCTTCCTCAAGGACGGCAAGATCCGGGCGCTGTCGGTGTCCGACACGGTGCGCGTGCCCCAGTTGCCCGACGTGAAGCGCATCGGCGAGGAAGACGGTTTCACCGGCATGGCGCTGCCGCTGTGGCAAGGGCTCTTCATGAAAGCCGGCACGCCTGCCGCCACGGTGGCCGCGTACGACAAGGCCCTGAAGGACACGCTGGCCCAGCCTGAGCTGCGCCAGAAGCTGCAGGACGCAGGCATCACCGTGGCGCCGCTGGGCGGGCCCGAGTTCAAGGCCTTCATCAAGCCGCAGGCCGCGCTGTACCGCGACATCGTGACCACATCGAAAATCACGATGGAGTGACGGCAGCGCGGCGGCGAGGCCGCGGACCGTTTCTGTTGCGCAAGGCACTGCACTCTCCTGGTGGCTTTGGTGGTGCCTTGGTCGCGATGGCGGGCTGTGCGGGGTTCCGATGGGGCCCCGCACCATGCCCGCCAGTTTTTAACTGCGGCTCTGTGATCGTCACCGGCACCCGCGCGCACCGAGGGACTGTGCATGGGCCAACCCCTCGCAGAGGAACTGCAGCGCGCCAGGCTGCAGGTGCGGTCGGACGACGCGTTCAATCAGCGCATCCACATCGCGGCGTTGGGCTGGAAGCGTATCGGCCTAAGCGGCCATTGGCTGAGTCGGTCCAACTGTAAAATTTCGACGCGACAGAATGGCAGGCCAACTCAGCAATGGGTTCCAGAGGCTAACGCTGACCGCGCCCAGGGTCTTGGGCACCGGGTGAGAAAAGGGCAGCTCACTCCATTGCTTCTGTCGCCGCCAATTTCCTGCTTGTGAATGTCCGTTCAGGGCCCAATCCAGCCCATTGCTACCATGGAGTGCGGCTAAAAGAAGGTAGTCATGAAGTATCCAAGGCGCTCGAATTCGGAAGGCAAGCTCCAACCAGGACCTGCCAATGCTTAATCCATCGCTCCAGCTGATCTCCCTGCGGCACACCGCTTACCTTCAACCTGAGGCGTAGCTGATGTACAGGCTCTATCCACTTGGCGCGGTAGCCCACGATCCGGGTGCACTTTGGCTTTCTTACGAATGGGGAGAATCTTACGACAACCATGAGTGGCGTGAATGTGTCGAATATTTCCTCGCCGAGCTTAGGCAGCTGGGGCATCAAATCACTCCACTTTCAGTGCCGCCATTCATGCCTACAGAAGATTGCGTTGAGGTCGTTTATCTAGTGAATGGAGGCAGAACAGTGTTCACCTCCGATCACTTACTCTCCCTCATCACAATTCATCCCGACAACCCGAGCATTCTCCGTAGTGCGTGGGAAAACATCGGGAACAGAGTTGGATGGGAAACTACATGAGGTCACTCAGAACAAGGTTGCCAGGTGGTCACGCACACAAAAAGACGCAGCCATCGGGCGAATTTCTGCGAGGGCAGCGTCAATTTTTTGGGAGAAGTTCTTCGTCCATGTTGCCTCCTAAGAGCGAGGCTGAATGCCGGCTCTTGACTGGCTGCCGTCATGTTGGCTGCAGCCCTATCGAAATCGAATTGGATAGACGGTAAGCCTGACGAGGCTGGGCTAGCTGCACTGGAACTTGAACGATGCGTGCAGCCCGCGCAACAAAGCCGCCCCGGGCCATCATCAACGGCGCCCTGCCTACCCTCCCGCGCCCCAAGCCTGCGCACTGCACAATCCCCTGCATGCCACCGCAGCCTTCCTCTCCCACGCCCCATCCATCACCACGCACACAACCCCTCTGGCTGATGCTGCTGGTCCTGCTGTCGGGCTTCGCGCTCAGCCAGGCCTACCGCACCACCGCCTCCATCGTGGCCCTGGGGCTGCAGGCGGACTTTGGCCTGGGGGCCTCGTCGCTGGGCGCGTTTGCCGGGCTGTTCGGCCTGTCGTTCGGCGTCGCGCAGCTGCTCATGGGCATCGCACTGGACCGCTACGGCCTACGCCGCACGGTGCTCGCGGCCGCGCCGCTGGGTATCGCCGGGGCCGCCTTGTCGGCGCTGGCGCCCAGCTATGGCTGGCTGATGGCCGGGCAGGTGCTGATCGGGGTCGGCTACTCACCGGCGTTTGTGGCCTGCACCCTGTTCATTGCACGGTATTTCGCGGTCGAGCGTTTTGCCTTTTACTCGGGCGTGAGCATGGGTGTAGGCAGTTTGGGGCTGATATTCACTGGCACGCCGCTGGCCTGGGTGGTGCAGCACTGGGGATGGCGCACGGGGTTCGGCCTGCTCGCCATACTGAGTGCGCTGTCGTGGATGCTGATTTTCGCGCTGGTGCGCGAGCCCGCGGTCCCTGACGCACCGCCCACCCCGCAGGAAAGCTGGGGGCAGTCGCTGGCGCGCTTTGCCGAGCTGCTCACCGTTCCCCACACCTGGGGCATCGTGGTGCTGGGCATGTCGTGCTATGCCGCGTTCCTCACGCTGCGCGGCCTGTGGCTGGGGCCCTTGCTGACCGAACGGTTCGACTTCTCGCTGCTGGACAGCGGCAATGTGGCGCTGGCGCTTTCGTTGATCGCGGTCTTCACCCCGGCCGCGTTCGGGCGCATGGACCCGGGCATACACCGGCGCCGCGCCTGGATTGGCAATGCCTCGCTGCTGATGGCCAGCCTTTTTGCGGTGCTTGCATTTCTGCACCACGAGGTCGCCGCCGTGGCGCTGATCTTTCTCATGGGGCTGTTGTCCGGCTATGGCGTGCTGCAGTACAGCGACGCACGCGCATCCTATCCGCCCGAGATGACCGGGCGGGCACTGTCTCTGTACACCATGTCCATGTTTTTGGGCGTGGCCCTGATGCAGTCGCTGACCGGCGTGGTGGGCGGCTGGGCCGGGGCGCGGGGCATCGAGCCTTACCAGGTGGTGTGCCTGGCCATTGCGGCCTGGTTGGCGCTGGCTTCGTTGGCGTTCCGGCTTCTGCCGATGTCTCCGCTGATCCAGCGCCCCTGAACCTCTCCAGGATGGCAGCGGCTCAGCGCCGCACCACGCCCGCCAGTTTTTTGACCAGCGGCCCCATGGCCTCCACCGGCACCTGCGCATAGCCCAGCAGAAAGCCGCGCCAGGGCTGGGCGCGCAGGCCCACGGCGTGCAGGCTGAGCGCCGGGGCCATGATGCCGTGCTGATCCAGCAGCCGCGCGCTCAGCGCCACATCGTCCACTGCAACGTCGTGCAGGCGCAGCGCCAGGTGCATGCCTGCGGAGCCGCCGTGCACGATAGCCACATCGCCCAGGTGCCGTGCGAGCGCGGCCACCAGCGCATCGCGGCGCTGTCGGTACAAGCGGCGCATGCGCCGCAGGTGCAGGCTGAACTGACCGCTGGTGATGAACTCGGCCAGCGCCAGCTGCTCGGCCGTGCGGCCGCGAGGTGCGGCCCGGGCCAGCATCTCGGACAGGGCGGGCGCCAGCGCCGTGGGCACCACCATGAAGCCCATGCGCAGCGCCGGAAAAAGCGTCTTGCTGAAGGTGCCCAGGTAGACGACGGGCGCATCGACTGCCAGGCCCTGCATGCAGGCCAGCGGCGGGCCGTCGTGGCGAAACTCGCTGTCGTAGTCGTCCTCGACGACGAGGGCCCCGGCCTGGCGCGCCCCGTCGATCAGCGCCAGGCGCCGCGCCAGGCTCAGCACGCTGCCCACCGGGTACTGGTGCGAGGGCGTGGTGTAGATCAGCCGGGGCCGCTGGCGCAGCCAGTCGCCCGCCGTGGGGGCCATGCCCTCGGCATCCACCACGATGCCGATGGTCTTGAGCTGCGCTGCGCGAAACGCCGCCACCGCGCCCTGGTAGCCGGGGTTCTCTAGCCACACCTTGTCGCCCGCATCGGCGAACGCACGGGCGCACAGGTCCAGGCTGCTTTGCGTGCCGTCGGTGATGAACACCTGGGCGGCATCGACCAGCGCGCCGCGCGCCACGCGCAGGTGTGCGGCAATGGCCTCGCGCAGCGCGGGCTCGCCCGCCGGATCGGCATAGTTGAGCTGCGCAGGTGTGAGCGAGGCCCAGGCCCGGTCAAGCATGCGCCGCCAGCGCAGCACCGGAAAGTCCCCGAGCGCAGGCACGCCGGGTGCAAACGCGGCTGCGGTCTCCGAGCCGGGCAGCGCCGGCATATTCTGCGCGCGCCGCGACAGGCTGGCCCGTGGTGCAGGTGCGTTCAGCCGGGGCTCAGCAACCGCCAGCCGCCCGGCCAGGGCCGCCACCACGCTGCCGCGCCGGCTGGCGACGAGGAAGCCCTCGCTCGCCAACTGCTCGTAGGCATAGAGCACGCTGTTGCGCGCCACACCCAGCTCCGCCGCCAGCGCGCGGCTGGCGGGCAGGCGCGCACCGCTGGCCAGTGTGCCGCTGCGGATGCCCTGGCGCAGGCACTCGTGCAACTGGCGCTGCTGCGGCCAGCGGGCGTGCGCCGGTTGCGCCTGGAAGGCGGTGAACAGCAGCTGGAACTCCATGGCGCTTCTGTGGCCCTAAAAAATAGTGGTGTTGTGGGTCTTATTCTGGCACCACAAAGGCCTTAGATTTCGCTTCCTCACCAACTCTCCACCGGAAAAACGACCCGTGAACGACACCCCAGCCACCGCCCTGCCCCCGACCGATCGCACCCGCGTGCGCCGCGTGGCCGAGAACGCCGCCTACGACCGCGCCACGCTGCACGCCATCATCGACGCCGCCTACCTGTGCCACGTGGCGTTTGCCGACGACAAGGGCACGCACTGCATCCCCACGGCCTGCTGGCGCGAGGGCGGGCACCTGTACATCCACGGCTCCAACGGCGGGCGCCTGATCAAGTGGCTGGGCAAGGGAATTCAGGCCTGCGTGACCATCACCCACCTCGACGGCCTGGTGCTGGCACGCTCGGCCTTCAACCATTCGATGAACTACCGCTCGGCCATGGTGTATGGCCGCTTCGAGCCCGTGGCCGACAAGCACGCATCGCTGACCGCCCTCATGGACCACCTGGCCGTGGGCCGCCAGGCCGAGGTGCGCGCCGGCAACGACAAGGAGTTTGCGGCCACCACCGTGATGCGCATCGCGCTCGATGAAGCCGCGTGCAAGGTGCGCAGCGGCCCGCCGGTGGACGATGCCGAGGACATGCAGCACCCGGTGTGGACCGGTGTGCTGCCGCTGGTGCAGGTGCGCGGCACGCCCGTGGCAGACCGACTGAACACGGCTGCTACGCCAGGCTATGTGGCAGCCTGGGCTGCGGAAACTCAGGCCTTGTAGATCAGCGCAGCCGCCCGCGCCTCCATCGCCAGCCCCTGCCCCACGGGCCCCAGGCGCTCGGCCGTCTTGGCCTTCACGTTGACCTGGTCGGGCGCGACATCGAGCGCCTTGGCAATGCATTCGCGCATGCCGGGGATGTGGGCCGCCAGGCGCGGGGCCTGGGCCACCACGGTGCTGTCCACATTGCCGATGGTGTAGCCCGCGGCGCGCACGCGGCGCGCGGCCTCGGCCAGCAGCACGGCCGAGTCGGCACCGCGGAACTGGGCGTCCGTATCGGGGAAATGCGTGCCGATGTCGCCCAGGCCCGCCGCGCCCAGGATAGCGTCGGTGATGGCATGCAGCAGCACGTCGGCATCGGAATGGCCGAGCAGGCCCATGGTGTGGGGAATGGTCACCCCGCCAATCACTAGCGGGCGCCCCGGCACCAGCGCATGGGTATCCCAACCTTCCCCAATTCTGAAATTCATGCGTTCCTTTCCACGCGCCCACACGGGGCGCGAAGTCATACATCCGCTTGCGCGGTCTTAGAGCGGATAACAAAACTCAGCGAAGCGGTTCTGGCTAGGCGCTGCGTCGCAGGCAGTACAGGTAGTACGACAAGACGCAGCAACGACGCCAGAAGAGTTTTGTTAGCCGCTCTTAAAAAATCGTCTTGCGCCCCGTCTCGGTGGCGCCCTGGCCGCGCTCGCCGCCAAAGCGCGCCAGCGTGGTGCCGTAGCCGCGCTGGGCCAGCACGGCCTCGGCCAGCGCGAAGTCGTCGGGGTAGGTCACCTTGAAGTTCTGCGCGCCGCCGGGCACCAGGCGCGGGTGCAGGCCCATGGCCTCCATGGCGCTGGCCTCGTCGGTCACGTTGGTGCCCACCCGGGCCAGCGCGTCCAGCAGCGGGCCGATGCGGAACATCTGCGGCGTCTGCGCCAGCCATTTGTTGCTGCGGTCCACGGTGGAGGCCACGCGCACGCCGCCGGGTCCGTCGATGGAGGTCTTGAGCGTGTCGGCCAACTGGTGGGCCAGCAGGCCGCCCACGCTGTCCTGCGCGCACACGTCGATGAGGCGGTCGATCTGCTCGGCCGTGACCAGGCAGCGCGCCGCATCGTGCACCAGCACCCAGTCATCGCGCTGGGCGCCGCGCTCCTGCAGGGCCTTGATCCCGCCCTGCACCGTGGCCGCGCGCGTGGGGCCGCCGCATTCCACCACGAAGTACGAGGGGTGGTCGTGCGCGTCCAGATACCGGTCGCCCGGCGCCACGGCCACCAGCGTGCCCGCCAGGCGCCCCACCCCCGCGAATGCGGCCAGGGTGTGCATGACCATGGGGTGGCCCGCCACCAGGTGGTACTGCTTGGGCAACTGTGGCGGCGTGGGTGCCAGGGGCTCGCCCGCTGCCCCGGCCAGCGCGCCGAACGCCGAGATGGTGGAGCCCGCCGGTGCAGCCGGGGGCGCCGCCACCGCGCGCGAGCCCGTGCCCGCGCACGGCACCAGCGCCCAGAAACGCCCCTGCACAGACGTGGGGGCATGCGAAGCGGTGAGCGAGGGTTGCAGCAGCGGGTCGATGGTCATGAGGGGGCCATTTTAGGAGGCTTGGCGCCTCCCGCCCGCCAATGTGTCAAGGTCTCTCGTGCAGGAACCAGGTGCCGTAGTCCAGCAGCCCCAACGCATGGTGGCGCAAGGCGATGCCGGGCAGGGCGAGGGTGCAGGGCGCTGCCAGGTCATGCTCTCTGGCCAGCGCCAGGGCGCTGTCGAAGTCCTGCGGCGGCTGGCGCACCGTGAATTCGAGCATGGTGCCGTAGTGCGCCCACAGTTCGGCGCCATGCTGCTCGCGCCAGCGGCGCAGCAGCGCGATGAAGCCGTCGGCACGGCCGCGCTCCATGCCGTACCAGTGCAGGTAGGCCAGGGCTTCTTCGCTGTGGGGTGTGGGCAGCAGCACCAGCCAGGCGTTGTCAGGATCGAAGCGCTCCTGACGACCGCGCTCGGGGTCAGCAGCACCCTGTGCCTCTTCGATGGCAGCCAGCCAGTGCTCGAAGCGCAGCCGGTCCCCAGCGCATTCGGCCCACGCGGCGTCGAAGCCGGCGCAGGCCTCTTCGGCCACGCCGGCCGCAGCGAGTTCGCCGCGCCAGACGCCCAGTTGGTCCTCTTCGTCCAGGGGGTAGAAGCTTTCTGCCAGCTCGGCCAGCACCTCGTCGGCGCCGATGCCGCGCGCAGTGGCGATGAAGGACCGGGGCGACACATCGTCGCGTGCGGCACCCTGCTCGTAGGGGAAGCGCATGAAAAGGTCATCGGCCAGGGCTTCGGGCCCGGGTGCCTCAGCGGCGCCGGACCACAGCGTGGTCACCACGGGCCAGCGGCCACTGCCCCGCTCCACCAGCGCCCGCGCCGCCAGCCACAGGGCCTCGCGTTCTGACACAGGCACCTGGGCCGCCCAGGCGACTTCGCCACTGGCCGCGCCGCCATGGCCAGGCACCGGCAGCGCCAGCCAGTCCAGCGCCGCCAGGGGCGTGCCCTGCAGCCGGGCGAGCCAGGCTTCGCGCGACTCCGTGGGAGTGGCTGGCGGCACCGCCGCTGGCTGCTCAGGCGCAGGCGTAGATGCCGCCCGCGTGACCAGAGCCGCCCGCCATTCGGCCACCGCCCGCGCATCCACACCCACCGCCGGCTCCAGGCGGCCCGTGCGCAGCAGCTTGCCGGCGGCAGGCACCACGGCCAGATCGAGCAACCCCGTGGCAGCGGCCGGCGCATCGTGGGCCAGCCAGGCGGCGGCGACCTCGGTGGCATCATCGCCACGCCCCTGCCCCGCCAGCAGCAGCCAACTGGCCTGCCAGATGTTGTGCACCAGGTAGCCACCGGCAAAGCCCGTGGCGCGCAGGTAGCCGGCCATGGCGCGCGCAATGGCCAGGGTGTCCGTGGCCTCGGCCGCAGGCGCCACGTCGATGTGGCCGGCCGACTGCAGCTGCGCCAGCATGGCGGCCACCTCGTCTTCGGGCAGGCCCAGCGCGATCAGGTCATCGGCTCGGGGCACGTCGGCTAACAGGGCATTCGACGCGCCGAAGTGCTGCGCAATGCGGGCCTTGAGCACCAGCTCGGCATCCATGCAGAACGCACCAAAGGCCAAGTGCGGCCGCGGGTCGCCGGCCGCGCCCTGGCGCTGCGCCAGGGTGGCGAGGAAGGCGGGCGACCAGCCTTCGCCCGCAGGCGCCAGCTGCAGGCGGCCCGGCAGGGCCAGGGACTGCAGCAGTGGCCCGGCCTGCTGCCCGGCCCAGTCGGCCTGTTGGTCACAATCCATCGCCTCCTGCTCCCCCACGGCAGGGCAGCCTTGCCCGGCCAGCAGCGCCACGGAGGGCAACAGCCGCTGCACCTGCGCGACCAGCGCGCCGTGGGCCGGCAGGCGCCATGCCCCCTCTCGCTGCAGCAACAGGCCCAGCGCGGCCAGTGCCTCGGGCGCATGGCCGGCCACGGCGGCAAGCCGGGCGTTGGCGAGCAGTTCGTCCAGGGCATCGTCAAGGCGCTGGTCGTTCAAATGTCGAGTGGTCAGCGGGATCAAGGCGATTCCTCCTTTTGGCGCGCGAGTGTAGGGACACAGGGCTGTGGACGTAGGCATGGCCCGACGAATGGGCGGAAATGGACGACGGTCAGCGCGGGCCACGCGGCGCCTGGGCACTTGTCACAGCCTGTACGCCCCAGCAAAGATGCGTTCCACCACCTAAAATGGTCTGTTGCCCCCCATCCAGCCCGTGCGCGTCTCGCGCCCCTGGGGATGCGGTGGCCCAGACGACCCGTACCGTCCGCATGGAACTGCCCAAACTCTCCCCCGGTAAACGTTTCACCCTGCCCCGCCCCGTGGGCAGTGCCGATTCCCTGCTGCTGGCCCGCCTGGCCGAACGTGACAAGGCAGGGGGCCGCACCACCGCCATCGTCACGGCCGACGCCACCGATGCGCAGCGCCTCATCGAAGAGATGGCGTTCTTTGCGCCCACGCTGCGCTGCGCGCTGTTCCCGGACTGGGAGACGCTGCCCTACGACACCTTCTCGCCGCACCAGGATTTGATCAGCGAACGGCTGGCCACGCTGTGGCGCATCAGCCAGGGTGAGGCCGACGTGGTGCTGGTCCCCGCCACCACGGCGCTGTACCGGCTGGCGCCGCCCTCGTTCCTGGCGGGTTACACCTTCCACTTCCAGGTCAAGCAAAAGCTCGACGAGGCCAAATTCAAGGCCCAGCTCACGCTGGCCGGCTACAGCCATGTGTCGCAGGTGGTGAGCCCCGGCGAATACGCGGTGCGCGGCGGGCTGATCGACCTGTTCCCCATGGGCTCGCTGGTGCCCTACCGGGTGGACCTGTTCGACAACGAGATCGACAGCATCCGCACCTTCGACCCCGACAGCCAGCGCAGCCTGTACCCCGTGCCCGAGGTACGCCTGCTGCCCGGCCGCGAGTTCCCCATGGACGACGACGCGCGCGCCAAGTTCCGAAGCCGCTGGCGCGAGATGATCGAGGGCGACCCGACCAAGAGCCGCATCTACAAGGACATGGGCAACGGCGTGGCCACCGCCGGTATCGAATACTACCTGCCGCTGTTCTTCGATGACACGGCCACCGTGTTCGACTACCTGGGCAGCGAGGCGACCGTGGTGCTGCACGGCGACCTGGAGCCGGCCTTCCAGCGCTTCTGGCAGGACACGAAGGACCGGTTCCGCCTGGTGCAGGGTGACCCGGAGCGCCCGGCGCTGCCGCCCGATGCGCTGTTCCTCTCGGTGGACCAGTTCTACACCCGCGCCAACCTGCATGCGCAGCTGTCCATCCGGCCCGGGGTGGAAGACATCGCCGACAACCCGCACTTCCAGAAGCTGGGTGATCTGTCGGTGGTGCGCGGGGCCGAGGACCCACTCGCCCGCCTGCACGCCCATATCCGCAACACGCAGCACCGTGTGCTGCTGCTGGCCGAGAGCGCGGGCCGGCGCGAGAGCCTGCTCGACTTTTTGCGCGCCAGCGGGGTCAGCCCGCCGGCGTTTGATTCGCTGGCCGAGTTTCAGGGGGATGCCACCGAGAAGGTGGGCATTGCCACCGCAGGCCTCACGGTGGGCTTCAGCTGGATCGAGGACGGCATCGACTTCGTGACCGAGACCGAGCTCTTCGCCGCCGGCCCCACCACGCGCCGGCGCAAGAAGCAGGAGCAGGTGAGCGACGTCGAGGCGCTGATCAAGGACTTGGCCGAGCTCAACGTGGGCGACCCCGTGGTGCACAGCGCCCACGGCATCGGCCGCTACCGCGGCCTGGTCAACATGGACGTGGGCAACAAGAACCCCGACGGCTCGCCCGCCATGCAGGAGTTTCTGCACCTGGAGTACGCCGACAAGGCCGTGCTCTACGTGCCCGTGAGCCAGCTGCAACTCATCAGCCGCTACACCGGCGTGAGCGCCGACGAGGCGCCGCTGCACAAGCTGGGCAGCGGCCAGTGGGAGAAGGCCAAGCGCAAGGCCGCCGAGCAGGTGCGCGACAGCGCGGCCGAGCTGCTCAACATCTACGCCCGCCGCGCTGCGCGCGAAGGCCACGCATTCCGCTACAGCCCACAGGACTACGAGACCTTTGCCAACGACTTCGGCTTTGAAGAAACGGCCGACCAGAACGCCGCCATCCACGCGGTGATCCAGGACATGATCAGCCCCCGCCCCATGGACCGCCTGGTCTGCGGCGACGTGGGCTTCGGCAAGACCGAGGTGGCGCTGCGCGCGGCCTTCGTGGCCGTCACGGGCGGCAAGCAGGTGGCCTTTCTCGCTCCCACCACGCTGCTGGCCGAGCAGCACTACCAGACGCTGATGGACCGCTTCGGCAAATGGCCGGTGAAGGTGGCCGAGGTGTCGCGCTTTCGCTCGGGCAAGGAGATCTCCGCTGCCATCAAGGGCATTGGCGATGGCACGGTGGACATCGTGGTGGGCACGCACAAGCTGCTCAGCGAATCGACCAAGTTCCACAACCTGGGCCTCCTGATCATCGACGAGGAGCACCGCTTTGGCGTGCGCCACAAGGAGCAGATGAAGGCCCTGCGCGCCGAGGTGGACGTGCTCACCCTCACGGCAACGCCCATCCCGCGCACGCTGGGCATGGCGCTCGAAGGCTTGCGCGACCTGTCGGTCATCGCCACCGCGCCGCAGCGGCGCCTGGCGATCAAGACCTTTGTGCGCAATGAGGGCACGGGCGTGATCCGCGAGGCGGTGCTGCGCGAATTGAAGCGCGGCGGGCAGGTGTACTTTCTGCACAACGAGGTGGAGACCATCGAGAACCGCCGCCAGAAGCTCGAAGAAATCCTGCCCGAGGCCCGCATCGCCGTGGCCCACGGCCAGATGCCCGAGCGCGAGCTGGAGCGCGTGATGCGCGACTTCGTGGCCCAGCGCTACAACATCCTGCTGTGCTCGACCATCATCGAGACCGGCATCGACGTGCCCACGGCCAACACCATCATCATGAGCCGCGCCGACAAGTTCGGCCTGGCGCAGCTGCACCAGTTGCGTGGCCGGGTGGGCCGCAGCCACCACCAGGCGTACGCCTACCTGATGGTGCCCGACACCGAGGGCCTGACCAAGAACGCCGCCCAGCGCCTCGATGCCATCCAGCAGATGGAAGAACTGGGCAGCGGCTTCTACCTGGCCATGCACGACCTGGAGATCCGCGGTGCCGGCGAGGTGCTGGGCGAGAACCAGAGCGGCAACATGCTGGAGGTGGGCTTTCAGCTGTACAACGAGATGCTCAACGAAGCCGTCAAGGCGCTCAAGGCCGGCAAGGAGCCGGACCTGCTCTCCCCGCTGAGCGTGACCACCGACATCAACCTGCACGCCCCCGCCCTGCTGCCCGATGACTACTGCGGCGACGTGCACCTGCGCCTGTCGTTCTACAAGAAGCTGGCCACCGCCAAGACGCCCGACCAGATCGACGGCCTGCTCGAAGAGATCGTGGACCGCTTCGGCAAGCTGCCGCCGCAGGCCCAGACCCTCATCGACGTGCACCGCCTGCGCGTGCTGAGCCAGCCCTACGGCGTGGTGAAGGTGGATGCCGCTCCGGGCGTCATCAACATCACATTCAAGCCCCAGCCGCCGATCGACCCGATGCGCATCATCGAGCTGATCCAGAAGAACAAGCACATCAAGCTGGCCGGCAACGAGAAGCTGCGCATCGAGCGCGAACTGAAGGACCCCAAGGACCGCGCGCAGATGGTGCGGGACATATTGCGGTCGCTGGGGCAGCCGCAGGCGGCAACCGCCTGAATTTGTGTGTGGCGGGCGCATCTGGCACGATCCCTGCAAAGGTGTTGTTGACATGACAAGCCCCGCTGCCCCGGCATCTGGCAGCCTCCGGCACCATCGCAACAGGCAGCGCAACCGCGCCCGTGGTCTGCACCGTGCGCCAGGGCGACGCCATGGGCAGCCCTTCGGCCATCGCGGTGCGGCCCTGCTTCGATGCGCAGGGTGCCATGTCCGGCTGCTGGCTCAGCGGCGAGGTAGTCGGGGGCGCGGCATGAATACCGAAGCAGTGCACACCACGCCCGAAGAGCGCCTGGCCACCGCCGGCCTGGTGCTGCCACTTGCGCCCCAGCCACGCGGCAGCTACGCGCCCTGCCATGTGCACGAGGCGGCGGGCCAGACTGGGTCGCGGTGAGCGGCCAGACCAGCCGCATCGATGGCCACCCCCTGGCCGGCATCTGCGAGGAAGGCCGCGACCTGGCGCCCGCTCGCCACGCGGCCACGGTGGCCATGCTCAGCACCCTGGCCGCGCTTCGCACCGCCTGCGGCGGCGAGCTCGCCCGCGTGCAGCATGTGGTGCGCCTGCGCGGCTTCGTGCGCTCGGCACCCGGGTTTGGCGCGCACCCACGGGTGCTCGATGCCGCGTCGCACGTGCTGGCCATTGGCTTCCCGCAGCTTGCACTGCCGGCACGCAGTGCCATCGGCGTGGGCAGCCTTCCCGATGGGGTGTGGGTGGAGTTGGAAGTGGACGCGGTGGTGGACCCTGCTGCCTGACCTTCAGGCCCGGCGCGCCTGTGCGACCAGCCTTTGCGCGTCGCGCGCAGGTGGCGCGCCGAACTGTCGCGCGTACTCGCGGCTGAACTGGGTGGCGCTCTCGTAGCCCACGGCAAACGCGGCGCCGGCCACGCTGGCGCCCTGGGCCACCAGCAGCATGCGCGCCTGCAGCAGGCGCAGGCGCTTCTGGTACTGCACGGGGCTCTGGGCCGTCACGGCCTTGAAGTGGCGGTGAAACGCCGACACGCTCATCGCCGCCACCTCGGCCAGCAACTCCACGCGCAGCGGCTGCGCGAACTCGCGCCGTATGTGGGCAATGGCCTGGCCCACGCGCGCCATGGCCGAGTCCGGCGTGGCGATGGCGCGCAGCATGCCGCCGTGGGGGCCCTGCAGCACGCGGTACAGGATCTCGCGCTCGCACCCGGGCGCCAGGGCCGCGATGTCGGCCGGCTTGTCCATCAGGCGCAGCATGCGCACCCAGGCGTCCATCAGCTGCGGCGTCATCGCCGCCACCGAAAAGCCCGGCTCCCAGGCATCCGTGGCGGACACATCGGAGCCACCCCTGGGCAGGTCCGCAAGCAGCGCGGCCACCACCGCCGGCTCCAGCGTCAGGCTGACCGCCAGGTAGGGCGCGCCATCGGCCGCCGCATGCACCTGGCCCACGGCAGGCAAGTCGATGGACATCACGAAGTACGTGGCCGGGTCGTAGGCCAGGGTGTGCCCGCCGATGGTCATGGTCTTGCTGCCCTGCAAGATCAGGTTGACCATGGGGTCGTACACCGCGGCCAGCTGGTGCTCCGGAATGGCGCCCTGCACCATCGCCACGCGGGGGATTCCGGTGTCCGTGCGCCGGTTCTCGGCGCGCGAGGCCAGGTGCCTCAGTTCTTCGAGCGGGCTTGGGTTCATGGGCTCCGATCAGACCGCAAAGCCGGGCTCGGCACAAGTGAAAAAGCAGGATTAGGCAGCAATGCGGCATGAGCAGGCACGCCAAAAACGGCGGCACTGCCTAAGCTCTATCCATCGATTCACAACCCCTCAAGGACCTGAAAAATGAACACTATCCTCATCACCGGCGGCAGCCGCGGCATCGGCGCCAGCACCGCCATCGAATGCGCACGGCGCGGCATGGGCGTCATCCTCACCTACCACCGCAACCCCGAAGCCGCGCAGGCCGTGGTGCAGCGCATCGCCCAGGCGGGTGGCAAGGCCGTGGCCCTGCCGCTGGACGTGGGTGACGCCGACAGCTTCGGCGACTTCCGCAGCGCAGTCGAGCGCAGTCTGCACGAGACCTGGGGCCACGGCCACCTGGCGGGCCTGGTCAACAACGCCGGCTACGGCCTGTTCAACCCGCTGGAGAGCGTGACCCCGGCGCAGTTCGACGGGTTGATGAACGTGCACCTCAAGGGCCCGTTCTTCCTCACCCAGGCCCTGCTGCCGCTGCTGCAACCGGGCGCCGGCATCGTCAACCTGACCAGCGCCACCACGCGCGTCGCCACACCCGGCGTGGCGCCGTACGCAGCCTTCAAGGGCGGGCTGGAGGTGCTCACGCGCTACATGGCCAAGGAGTTCGGCGAGCGGCGCATCCGCGCCAACGCGGTGTCGCCCGGCGCAATCCGCACCGAACTGGGTGGTGGACTGCCGCCCGACTTCGAGGCCCTGCTGGCCGGGCAGACCGCCCTGGGCCGCGTGGGCGAGCCCGAAGACGTGGCGCGTGTGATCGCCAGCCTGCTGGGTGAGGACAGCGGCTGGGTCAATGGCCAGAGCATCGAAGTGGCTGGCGGGTATATGGTGTGACCCAGCGTAACAAGGAACAAGCCCCATGCTGGACCACGTATTCCTCACGGTGAGCGACATCGATCGCTCCATCGCCTTCTACACCGCGGCCCTCAAGCCGCTGGGCATCACCACGCGGCACGACTTCGACGGCAAGGACGGCCCGCCAGGCCACCCGGACCTGAAAGGCTTTGGCGCCAACGGCCGCATGTTCCTGTGGCTCAAGGCCGGCCCGGCCGACGGGTGCGCCGCGCACGTGGGCTTTGTAGCCAGCAGCACCGCCGAAGTGGATGCCGCCTACGCCGCCGCAATGGCTGCGGGCGCCACCGACAACGGAGCCCCCACCGCGCGCCTGCACTACGATCCACGCTACTACGCCGCCAATGTGCTGGACCCCGATGGCTACAGCCTGGAGTTCGTCTACAAGAGCTGGCAGCACGCGCCTGCATGAACTAGTGCGCTGCCCTGGCGGCGGGCACAGCACTGCGCGTGGCCCACCAGAACAGCAGCGCCAGCAGGCTGACCGCCGCGCCCAGCAGGCACACGCCCTGCCAGCCGGCAGCGGCATAGGTCGCTGTGGTGCCGATCGCGCCCAGCCCGCTGCCGACCGCGTAGAACAGCATGTACAGGCCCACCAGCCGGCTCTGCGCTTCGGGCCGGGTGCGAAAGATCAGGCTCTGGTTGGTGACGTGCAGGGCCTGGCCGCCCAGATCCAGCAGCACGATACCGATCACCAGCGCCCACAGGGATCGCTCCATCATTGACAGCGGCCACCATGACAGCAGCAGCACCACCAGGGCCGCCGCGCTGGTGCGCTGGGCGTAACCCAGGTCTGCCCACCTCCCGGCACGTGCAGCAGCCAGCGCACCCACCGCGCCTGCCAGGCCGAAGGCCCCGATGGCGGTGTGCGAAAAGCCATAAGGGGCTGCGCTCAACGGCAGCACCAGTGCACTCCAGAAGATGTTGAACGCCGCGAACATCAGCAGCGCCAGCATGCCGCGCACCTGCAGCACCCGCTCCTGCCGCAGCAGCGCCAGCATGGAGCCGACCAGGCGCAGGTAGCCCATGGCATGCGGCGCCGCGGGCCGCTTCGGCAGGTGCGGCAGGCGCCGCCAAAGCACGGGCGCCATCACCAGCATCAACCCGGCGGCGCAGAAGTACACGCCCCGCCAGCCGGCCAGATCGCTTACACCGCCCGCAAACACGCGGGCCAGCAGCAGGCCGATGAACACCCCGCCCTGCGCCGCCCCGACGACCCGGCCCTGCTCCTGCGGCGCGGCGGCGCTGGCCGCGTAGGCGATCAGCCCCTGCGTCATCGCCGTGCCCAGCAGTCCAACACCCAGCATGCCCGATAGCAGCACCGGGGCCGAAGGCGCCACGGCCACCAGCGCGAGCGCCGCCACCAATGCCAGCAACTGCACGCCCATCAGGCGCCGGCGTTCCACCAGGTCACCCAGCGGCACCAGCAGCAGCAAGGCCAGCGCGCAGCCGACCTGGGTGGCCGCGATGACGCCGCCGACTGCGGCATGGCCGATGCCGAAATCCCGCGCCAGCGCATCCAGCAAGGGCTGGGCGTAGTACACGTTCGCCACGCTCAGGCCGGCAGCCATGGCGAACAGCAGCACCAAGCTGCGCGGCATGCCTGCCGACCGGCTGGGCGCTTGGCGGCAGCACGGCAGTGGGGTTGAAATGGAAGATGCCTTCATGGTTCGTAGCAAGCTCAACTTGGTTTCAAAACAAAACCAGTTGAATGCTAGGCCAACTAGTTTTAAAATGCAACCAATAGCCCTGACCACCCAGGAGATCCCATGCCGCGCCGCAAACCCACGCACGATGAACCCTGCCCCGTAGCGCGCGCCGTCGATAGCGTTGGAGACCGCTGGTCGCTGCTCATCGTGCGCAACGCCTTCGACGGCATGCGCCGCTTCAGCGACTTCCAGCGCAGCCTGGGCGTGGCCCGCAACATCCTTTCGGATCGCCTGCGCAAGCTGGTGGAGGCAGGCATCCTTGCAACGCAGCCGGCATCCGACGGCTCGGCCTATCAGGAGTACGTGCTGACAGCCCAGGGCGACAGCCTGTTTCCGGTGGTGGTGGCGCTGCGGCAGTGGGGAGAGCAGCACCTGTTCCAGCGTGGCGAACCGCATTCGGTGCTGATCGACAAGCGCACGGGCAAGCCGCTGCCGTACATGGCGCCCCGCAGCAAGGAAGGCAGCGCCGTGGCGCCGCAGGCCACCGAGGTACGCAAAGTGCCACAGTGAGCGGAGCGCGCGTGCCGCCGCGGACGGGCCCGCGCGCAGGCTCTGGTACAGGACTTGCATGACACGCCTGTTTGCGGCATACCTGCTGCTGCCAGCCCAGTCCTGTCCCTGTACGGAGGAGTCCCCATGCAACGCCGAAGCCTGATGTCCACCCTTGTCTGCGCCCTGCTAGCGCCAGCCGCCGCCACCACCGCCTTCGCCCAAGGTGCCGTCTACCCCGACCGCCCCGTCAAGGTCATCGTGGCCCTGCCCGCCGGCGGCAGCGCCGACATGATCGCCCGCGTGGTCACGCAGAAGATGGCGGCCGAGCTGGGCCAGCCCTTCGTGGTGGACAACAAGGCAGGCGCATCCGGCCAGATCGGCACGCCGCTGGTCTCACGCGCCGCGCCCGATGGCTACACGCTGATGGTCTCGCCGGCGTCGTTCCTCACCACCAACAAGAGCATCTTCAAGACCCTCCCCTACGACCCCGAGGCCGACTTCGTGCCCATCACCAAGTTCGTGAACCAGCCCATGGTGCTGGTGGTCAAGGACAAGCAGAAGTTCCCCACCGTGGCCGCCGTGCTGGCTGCGGCCAAGGCAGCGCCGGGCAAGCTGACGTATGCCTCATCGGGCGACGGCAGCCCGCAGCACCTGGCGGGGCTGATGTTCACCACCCGCACCAAGACCGACCTGCTGCACGTGCCCTACAAGGGCGGCGCCCCGGCCATCAACGACGCGCTGGCCGGCACGGTGGACATGCTGTTCGCCGTGCTGCCCGAGGCCCTGCCGCACATCCAGTCCGGCAAGCTGCATGCCCTCGGCCTGATGGCCGCACAGCGCACCGGCACCCTGCCGCAGACCCCCACCATGGTCGAGGCCGGCGCGCCCGAAATGAACCTATCCGCCTGGGTGGGCCTGCTCGCCCCGGCCAAGACACCGCAGCCCATCATCGACCGGCTGCAGCGCGCAGCGCACGCTGCCCTGGCCGATGCGGACATCAAGGCCAAGCTGGCCGCCAGCGGTATGGAGGTGGCGCCGGGCAGCAGCCAGCAGCTCAAGGATGCGATCACGCAGGAGATCAAGGTCCATGCAGAGCTGGTGAAGGCGGCGGGGCTGGTGCCGCAGTAGCGCCGCCAGCCTCGACGCCCCTCAATGCCCCCCGAACCGCCCCACCTGCCGCAGCCCGCTGGCCAGACTCCAGAGGGTGATGCACCACCCGTCGCAACCCTCGCTGACCACCAGCCCTGGCAGTTGGGTGGCTTGGTCGATATCGGCAAAGCTGACAGGCTTGCCGGGTACCTCGCCAAGGTACGAAACGCTACTGCCGTTCTTGGTGAACACATGGTGCCTGCGCGCATGGTAGAAAGCGGCGCGATCCTCCACCACCCGCCCGGGCACGATGATGGCCAGGGTTGGGCTGCCAGGCTGGCTCACCACCGATGCCGTGGCGAGCTTCAATTGCCGCTGCACCGCACCCAACCGCTTGGTGTCTGAGCGCAGCAGTGCCGCAATGGCCTCCACTTCCGGTGCAGAGATACGGCGCGTAGCCCACCGGGTGGCGCGCACGGGTGCCATGGAAAAAAGCCCGAACTGCCGTGTGTCCGACTTGGGCGATTCGCCCTGCACCGAGGCTTGGGCCGAATCCCATTGCTCCTGCCCCAAAGCGTTCTTGGGCACCTCCATCTTGCACTGGTACTTCACGCCGGTCTGGGTGGAAAAGACACCACGGCCCGCATTGCAGTGGCGCGCCAGTGCCCGCACGTGGGCGGCATCGTCAAACTGCACCACCACCGATCCATCATCGGGCGACAGCCATGCGAAGAAAAGGCCGGGGCGCGCGCTGTGGCTTTCCTTGGCCTCACCGGCAACCGATGGCGCGACGACGGCCAGGCCAAGAACGAGCGCCGTGATTCCCCGCTGAAGCAACCGCATGCTGTTTTCCCCCGCAATGGATCTCGCAAAGCCAGCAGGATAAGCGCAACGCTGTGGCTATGGTTTACTTCTGCGATGCTGGCACATCGGCACCGGCCGATTCCCCCGTTTTGCAACCCACTTTGCATGAACCTCATCACCCTCTCCGAGCTCACCCCCGACAGCGTCGATGCGATCTGGCGCCTGGCCAGGCAGCCCGACAAGGCGCTACGGGGCCATGTCGCCTGGTCCTTCGAAGGCAACGGCATCCGCACGCGCACGACCTTCGTCCAGGCGTTTCGCGACCTGGGCCTGGCCTTCACCGAGCTGCCCAACCTGCTCAAGACCGCAGAGCGCGCTTGCGACCTGGCGGGCTACCTCGACCCGTTCTACGACCTGTATGTGGTGCGCGAATCCAACCACCAGCGGCTGACCGAGTTCGCTGCGGCGTCGTGCAGGCCCGTCATCAACGCCATGTCGGGCGCGGGGCACCCGTGCGAGGTGTTGGCCGATGCGAACTACATCGACAGTGCGCTCATGCCGATCAGGGACGCGCGCATCTGCCTGTGGGGCCCGACCACCAACGTGCTGCGGTCCTGGCACCAACTGGCTCAGGTGCTGGGGCTGCCGCAGCTGCACCACGTGTGCGACGCGCGCCTGCACGACGAAACGCTGCCGGGCGTGCGCTTTGCATCGGAGCCCCCTGGCCCTATGGACATCGTCATCACCGATGGTTGGCCGAGCGACGCCGACGCGCCAGGCAGGCCTCTCACGCTGGCCGACCTGGAAAGCATGGGCCACCCCGTGCTGCTGCCGACGCCGCCGTTTTCCATCGGGCGCGAGCTGGCGTTCGACCCCCTGCTCTACCCGCGCTTTGCAGGCTACGGGCAAAAGCAGTTGCTGCTGCCGGTGCAGAAGGCGATCATCCGGCACCTGCTCGGCGCCTGAGGGCCGCTGCCTACTTCCCCGGAGCGGCGGCGATGACGCGCGCCGCAAGCTCCGCAAACTGCCCCAGGTCCACCGCATTGCGCTTGAACCAAAGCCGGCTGTTGTCGACCCGGTGCACGAGCACGATGTCCCGCGCCCGGTCGATCAGCATGAACTGGCCGCCGCTCCCGTCCGCCAGCACCAGCTGGTTGCCAGGAAGGCGCCATTGCGCAAATGCCACGAACGGCAGCCACCACATGTAGCCATAGCCGCTGCCGCCCGAGACGGCGCTGTACGAGGTCGTGCTCTCGCGCAGCCAGGCGGACGGCACCATCTGGCGCCCTTTCCACTGGCCGTCGCGGCTCACCAGCAGGCCGATGCGCGCCAGGTCGCGCGCAGACAGGAACATCAGGTAGGCGGGGTGCTCCGAGCTGCGCTCGTACTCGAACTTCGTGTCCTGCGGGTAGCGGAAATCCTCAAACTGCAAAGGTTCCGCCAGCTCGGTCTTGAGTGCCTCGAAAACATCCTTGCCGGTGCGGCGCTGGAAGATGGTGGCCAGCGTGTTGAAGTCCCAGTTGTTGTAGTACCAGAAGGTGCCGGGTGCGTGGCTGCCGCGTTCCGGCCGCCGCTTCTTGGCCGCCGGCGTCTCGTAGGCCGCCTCGTGGTAGACCCCGGAGCGCGACTGCAGCAGTTGCCGCACGGTGGCGGTCTGCTCCACGTCGGACAGCCCGCCCTTGTCCGTGATACCCAGGGACGCCAGGCTCTGGTCCAGGTCGATGGCGCCCGAGCTGACGTGCATGCCGTACAGGACACTGAGCACGCTCTTGCGCACCGACGCGAGGTTCATCGGCCGGCGGATGTCGCCATAGGCATGCACCAGCACACCGCGGTGCACCACGAGGTAGGCGTCAGAGCGCAGCGAGTCGGCATAGTCGTCGGCCCGTTTGAGCTTGTCTGCCGACCACCCGCTCGGCTGCCCGCTGATGGCTGGCGTGCTCCAGGCCGCACCAGGGAAGACGCCTTGCGCCCCGGCCTGCTGCGCTGCTGCCGTTGCGATGGCAGCCGGGGTGTCGGCGCGTGCTGATGCACTTCCCATGGCGATGGTGGTGGCGGCCAGGGCAGCGATGGCAGTGGTGCGCAGTCTGTTCAGCATGGCAATGGCTCGGTTGCCGCCCCTCGCCGCCACAGGGTCCAGTGCAGCAGAAGTTCGGTGGGTTTCGGCCCATTCTGCCGCAGCTGCCAGCATGGGCGTTGCGCCTGCGCAGACGCGCCGCCATCGGCGAGAATTGGAAGCTCCGTTGCCAGCCCTCTCGCCCTCTCCCTTTCTATTTTCCGATTGGTTCCAAGACCCGTGCGTCCATCCAAATGAAGGGTTTCATCCTCACGCGCAACTGGCGAGACACACCTGCGGGCACCGAAATCGAATACTGGCTTGCGACCGACGCCGGGCCGCTGAAGGTGCTGCTGACCGGCCAAACCTCGGTGGCTTTCGTCGAGGCCAAGCACAAGGGCACGGTGGATGCCCAACTCATGGCCCTGCCGGACGTGGAGTTGCGCGCGCTGGACCTCAAGAGCTTTCAGCAGGAGCCCGTGATCGGGGTCTATGCCAAGCACTTTCGCCAGCTGGGGCGCCTGGCGCGCTCGCTCCAGCAACTGGGCATATCGCTGCTCGAAGCCGATGTGCGCCCGCACGAGCGCTACCTGATGGAGCGCTTCATCACCGCCGGCGTGCTGGTGGAGGGCGGGCACGCCGAGAACGGCGCCCGCGTGGACTGCAGGCTGGCGCCTGCGCCCGACTACCGGCCGGCGCTGAAAGTCGTGTCGCTGGACATCGAGACCAGCCAGCACCAGGAGCTGTACTCCATTGCGCTCGACGGCATGGCCGAGCGCGTGGTGTACATGCTCGGCGAGCCCCCTCACGAGCGTCCTTCCGAGCCTGCGGAGCTCGAGGGCTTTGCGCTCGTCTACTGCCCCACCCGCAAGGCCATGATCGACCACCTCAACGACTGGGTGGCCCGCAACGACCCGGACGTGGTCATCGGCTGGAACGTGATCCAGTTCGACCTGCGCGTGCTGCAAAAGACGGCGGACGACTGCGCCACGCCCCTGCTGCTGGGCCGCGAGCGCCGGCTCATCGCCTGGCGCACGCACCCTGGCAAGCAGGGCTACCTTTTCGCGCCCATGCCCGGCCGAGTGGTCATCGACGGCATCGAGGCGCTGCGCGCCGCGGTGTGGAGCTTTGCTTCGTTCAGCCTCGAGAACGTATCGCAGCAACTGCTGGGCGAAGGCAAGGAGATCGGCGACGAGTACGACAAGATGGCCGAGATCGAGCGGCGCTACCAGCACGACAAGCCCGCGCTGGCCACCTACAACATCCGCGATTGCGAGCTGGTGCTGCGCATCTTCGAGAAAACGCGGCTGCTGCAGTTTGCGATGGAGCGCGCCCACACCACGGGCCTGCAGATGGACCACTTCGGCGGCTCCATCGCCGCGTTCAGCCATCACTACCTGCCGCGCATGCACCGCCTGGGCTACGTGGCGCCCAATGTGGGCGAGATAGAGGGCCAGTCCTCGCCCGGCGGCTACGTGATGGATTCGAAGCCGGGCTTCTACGATTCCGTGGTGGTGCTGGACTACAAGAGCCTGTACCCCTCGATCATCCGCACCTTCCTGGTCGACCCGGTGGGGTACGTGGAAGGCATGCACGCCAGCGATGTGGCACCGCTCATCCAGGGCCCGCTGGGCACGCGCTTCTCGCGCGACAGGCACTGCCTGCCCGAGATCGTCACCACCCTCTGGCGCGCGCGCGACGAGGCCAAGCGCGCGAAGAACGAGCCCCTGTCACAGGCGCTCAAGCTGGTGATGAACTCCTTCGCCGGGGTACTGGGGGCGTCGGAATGCCGCTTCTTCAACCCGCAGGTGATTTCAGCGATCACGCTGCGGGGCCACGAGATGGTGAAGCTCACCCGCGAGTTCGTCGAGAAGCGCGGGTACCAGGCGATCTACGGCGACACCGACTCGATCTTCATCTGGCTCGGGCGCACCCATACCAATGCCGAGGCGCATGCCGTGGCAGCGGAGCTGGTCAAGGACATCAACGCCTGGTGGACACGCAGGCTGCGCGAGGAGCAGAACCTCGACAACCACCTCGAAATCGAATTCGACACGCACTACAAGAAGTTCTTCATGCCCACCATCCGCGGGTCGGACGTGGGCAGCAAGAAGCGCTACGCCGGCCTGAGCGTGGACACCCAGGGCAAGGAGGAGATGGTCTATCGCGGCCTGGAGATGGCCCGCAGCGACTGGACGCCCCTGGCCCGGCAGTTTCAGGAAGGGCTGCTCTCGCGCGTGTTCCAGGGCGCGCCCTACCGCGAGTTCGTGACCGACTACGCGCATGCCACGCTGGCCGGCGACAAGGACGACCTGCTCGTCTACCGCAAGCGCCTGCGCCACCGCCTGGATGCCTATGTGGCCAACGTGCCCCCGCAGGTGCGCGCGGCGCGCATGGCCGACGAGTACAACACCCGCATGAACCGCCCCCAGCAGTACCAGAGCGGCGGCTGGATCCGCTACGTCATGACCCGCAACGGGCCGGAACCGCTGGAAGCGCGCCATTCGCCCATCGACTACGGTCACTACCTCACCAAGCAACTGCAGCCGATTGCCGATGCCATTTTGCAGCCGCTGGGGGAAAGCTTTGCCGCGTTGACATCGGCACAGCAGGACCTTTTCTAGACGTGTTCAACCGACGGCCGCTGGCGCTAGTTGCGAACGCCTCCCCCAGTTGCGCATTTCGGTCACTGCAGGAAAGTCTGTGCGAATTCGATTGGTCGGCGTGAACTGGACACACAGATCGGCCCTCGTGGATGTTCCCAGGTCGCAGACGACGAGCATCTGGTCAGCTTCGCTGAGTCGCCTTCTTGGGTGATGCAGGGCACGGGTGCGAGCAGCTAGACTTCCGATATCGGCCGAGGCTGTGTGAAAACGCGCGTTTCGCCCTGGTGTTGCCCGGTCTTCTCAGAAATCGACCGCTCAGAACGGCCTACAACGCACTATCTCGATGCGAGCAATGGTTGGAGTACCCCTGCAAAAGTCGTTTATCGACGTTTTCACACAGCCTCGGCCAGAAGCGGACGAAAAAGTGACATTCCAAATCATCGGCAGGGAACAAAATGCAAAACTGGCTGCGAAGTGCTTTTAGGCTTCTTCTTTGCATCGCTTCCTTTGTCTTGCTCGAGGTTGGCGTCGCCTGGGGCGCCTCCGCACTCGCTGTCGCTTGGTATAGGAACAAATACGGCATTCCTGATCAAGAGGATCTCTCGAACGACATGGGGCTCGGTATGGTCCTCATGTTTTCGGTTCTGCCTGTGCTTTTTGTTGCCTTTCCATTTTCGCTGTGGGGCAGCCTTAAGGCGGCGAGGAAAGTCCTTCCTGAGAGATGACCGGTTTCAAGCATAAGCAAAGACCGCAACGGGCCCGTGGCTGCCGCGTGTACGATGGCTGCCATCGGCCAGAGTGTTGGCGCCGATGTAGAAGTAAACCACTTTTGACTCATGTGCCGACGACCCCGTGAGCCACGCGAGGCTCTTTACCCACACGCCTGTTGGGTGCGGGGGCGGAACAAGTGGCGCAGTCGAAGGTCGGCGCGGTGGCTCACTCCGGTCTCGGCGGCAGCAAGCCTGACCGTCGGCATCAGTCTGGTCCAGCCCAAGGCGCGACCAATCAGCCTTCGCGGAAGGCGGTTGCCTCAACCCGGTGTCTGCCCCGACTTGGTAGACGCCGCGGGCTTCACCAGCCGCGTGATCTCACCACCGCACGCGCTGAAGTTGCTGGCGTATTCCTCGGGGTTGTCGAACATCACCTGGGCTTGCATCAGGCGGTCGAGTTCCTGTTTCGCGTAGACCAGGATGCCCGCGCTGTGGCCGCCCGAGGCCCAGGGATAGTCCAGCTCGCGGAACTGGCGCGCGATGTCGCGGTGAATGCGCACATGCGTCTGCTCGTGTTTCATCACGTGCGCATAGGCACAGCTGCCCGGCGGGAGCTCGCTGGCCACGCGCAGCACCGGTTTGATGTAATCCAGCCGCACGACGACGCCCTGGCAACTTGTCTGCGGCATCACCGCCAGCTTGGTCTCGACAACGACGTGGCCGAGTTGCGTACCGCTGCGGCCGGCGCCCGCGCCGATCTTCGTCAGTTCGGCGGCCGATTTGGCGTTGTCCACTTCCGGGTCGGCGAACCAAGCCGCACTGAAACGCACCGCCTTGCCGCAGGGAGGCAGGTTGGCGGACTGCGCCTGGAAGCAGGCGCTGACCAGCAGCAGAGCGAGGAGGCTTTTCATCGTAACCTTCTGGTTATCGGCAAGACGCGCTCGTCCTGAAGCGGTGGCCGCAAGGCGGCTAGCCTGACAGGGGCGGACGAGCATGCCCGGCGTCGGCGGGTCGCCGGTTGGCGTTTTTTCAGCCTCCGATCGCATTGCCTGAAATCGTATTCGACCTGAATTGGCATCGACGCAATGACTCGCATCCCGCCCAGCTTTGGTTCAGAGCACTAATCGCAGAGTGCTCGGCATCGTTGTGACCAGATACACCTGAAGCTCGCGGATAGAGGAGCCGCGCTGTCGCCCAAACGCGATACGCGACGCTGTAGACCGGATGGCAAATGGAGCGAAGCCTAAGGCGCTTGACTCGTCATGCGAACTCAGGGCCTGCTGCTGCCAGTGAATGCAAACATTCGGCGAGTGCTTTCTCAAACCGCCAGCGGCAGCTCTTGCCCGATAGTGCGCCTTAGATGGCACGGTTTGGATGTCAGCAATCGCAGCAAAGCGGTCACTCCGGTCAGCTGCGCTAAGGCAGCTTTGGGCCCATAGCAGCTCACCAGCAACTCGGATTCAGTCCCCGAAAGCTGCCTTGCGCATTCCAGAAGGTATTGGCTTGTCCACAGCTGAAATGCTGACTTTGTCGGATGCAACCGAGCGGTGACCCGCACGTCAATCCCGCTACCAACCATTGCTGCCAGGATCGCCTTTGAATGGCCCGGTCAACTCTGGCGTGATCCATCCGCCATAAAAACCTCCAGATTGCGCAATAACCTTGGCGCCGCCCACTGTGCAAATGAGATCGTGAGCGTAAAAAGCGAGGCATTCAGCCAGCGGCTCTGCTCCTGCCAAGGGTTGGGGGTAGCTCCAAGCTACCTGCGCCAAGCAATGTGCTCCATCGACTAAATCCCAATATTGCGCAGGGCCTTTCCATTCGCAAAAGGAGCCAGCGCCTACCGGACGTAACAACGACCGCTGAACATCAGCAAAAGGCAGGTAGAAAGTTGGAGGGTGTGCAGTCTCTCTTACTGCCCAAGCAGCGCGCGTTCGAGCCACTTCCAGATCTCCCCAAAGTACAACGACCTCGCGCAGTTCACGAACAAGCTCTGGTGGGCGTGGGAAATCCCACACTGATATTTGTCCATGTGAGGGAATGACAGCAAACGGCGGACGGTCCGTTCCTCGCCAGCGCCATTGAGCGCGGACTCGTGCAATCAGGTCGGGATGGTGGCCAGTCATCGTTGAATCTTATATGGCAAAGTTCGTCTGGGTTGCAGCGTGCGTATTTCGGCTCTCCTGAACAGCCAGTTCGGCACCGTGGACATCGAGTTCGGCCGCGCGAGCAGAGGGCAGCACATGGCCTGCTAAACCATCGCTGAGGAACAGTTCGGGCAGTGGGCTAGGAGTCTGCGCGGCAGAAGTTGGGCGCCCGCCTTTTGCGGTCCGCTGAACGGCGCGGGTTGCGGTCGGCCGGGCTTGTGGCGGTTTGCGGGTGTGGTGGATGCGCATCAAGCCCTGGCACGACCTGGATCAGAGCCCGGTGGGACGTTTGTGACCGCAGCTGCGGGCTTTTTACACGGTCATCACCGCCATTCGCCGCAGGTTCAGCGCCATGCACACGAGCTTCCACTCGGCCTGCACCGTATGCAGGCCTCGC
>NZ_JAUZDX010000001.1 GCF_030704685.1 Acidovorax sp. A1169 | reverse complement strand
GATGGCGCTTGAGATGCCCCCCCCCCCAGGGGGAAGGCGCGAAGCGACTCAGGGGGAATCAATAGTCATCGCCACCGCTGCCCATGGCAAGGTTCTCGAAGCGGGTCTGGTTCTTCTGGAAGAACAGCTTTACGGTGCCGGTGGGGCCGTTACGCTGCTTGCCGATGATGACCTCGGCCACGTTGGGCTCCTTGCTGTCCTTGTTGTAGTAGTCGTCGCGGTAGATGAACATGATGATGTCCGCATCCTGCTCGATGGCGCCCGATTCACGCAGGTCGGACATCATGGGGCGCTTGTCGGTGCGTTGCTCGACCGAGCGGTTGAGCTGCGACAGCGCGATCACAGGGCACTGCAGCTCCTTGGCCAGCATCTTCAGGCCCCGGGAGATTTCACCCAGTTCGGTCGCGCGGTTGTCCGAGCTCGATGATCCGGAGCCGCTCATCAGTTGCAGGTAGTCGACCACGATCAAGCCCAGCTTGCCGCACTGGCGCGCCAGCCGGCGCGCGTTGGCACGCAGCTCGCCGGGGGTCAGACCCGGGGTTTCGTCAATGTGCAGCGACACCGTGCGCAGCCGCTCGATGGCCTCGGTCAGGCGCGGCCATTCCTCGTCGGTGAGCTTGCCGGTGCGCAAGTTGCCCTGGTTGACCCGGCCGATGGAGCCGACGATACGCACCGCCAGCTGGGCGGCACCCATTTCCATCGAGAAGATGGCGACCGGCAGGCCCTCGTTGAGCGCCACGTGCTCGGCGATGTTCACGGCAAACGAGGTCTTGCCCATGGAGGGGCGCGCCGCCAGCACCACCATGTCGCCCGCCTGCAGGCCCGAGGTCATGCGGTCCAGGTCGGCAAAGCCGGTGGGCACGCCGGTCACGTCCACCGGGTTGTCGGCCATTTCCTGCACCTTGTCGAGCAGGTCGATCACCAGCTTGTCGAGCGACTGAAAGCCCTGCTTGGTGCGCGAACCCTCTTCGCCGATGGCGAAGATCTTGGCCTCGGCCTCGTCCAGGATGCGCTCCACCGTCTTGCCCTGTGGGTTGAAGGCATTGGTGGAGATTTCGTCGCTGGCCGTGACCAGCTTGCGCAGAATGGCGCGCTCGCGCACGATCTCCGCGTAGCGGCGGATGTTGCTCGCGCTCGGAACGTACTGCGCCAGGTTGTTCAGGTAGGTCAGGCCGCCTGCTTCCTGGGCATTGCCCAGGTTCTTCAGGTGCTCGAACACGGTGATCACGTCGGCCGGCTTGCTGCCATTGATCAGCGCACCGATGGCCGAGTAGATCATCTGGTGCTCGTGCCGGTAGAAGTGGCTCTCCACCAGCAGATCGCCCACCCGGTCCCAGGCGTTGTTGTCCAGCAGCAGGCCGCCGAGCACGCTGGACTCAGCCTCGATGGAGTGCGGGGGCGTGCGCAGCTTGGCAATCTCCTGGTCCTGGTCCTGACCGGAACCGGAAGGCGGCACGAAACCCTGTTCATCGAGCGGGGGGAAGACAGCGGACATGGGGTTTCTCCGGGCAGGGGCCTGAATGGATGCATTGCGGCCACCCGCCAAGTGCGGCAACCGGGGATAAACCTTGGGGCAATCTGTGGATTACCGGTGGGCAATCCTGTACAAATGGCGGGGTCGAAAAGACAAAAGCCGCCCGAGGGCGGCTTTCGCGGCAAGTCACGCAGGTTACTACGTGCTGGCGATCAGGCGGTTTCGCCGTAGACCGACACGGTGACTTCCACAACCACGTCGGTGTGCAGAGCCACGCTGACCGTGGTTTCGCTGACGACCTTGATCGGGCCGTTGGGCAGGCGAACTTGCGCCTTGGCAACCTTGTAGCCTTGCTTGTTCAGCTCTTCGGCGATGTCTTGGTTGGTCACGGAACCGAACAGGCGGCCGTCCACACCGGCCTTTTGCGTCAGCTCGACGGTGGTACCGGCCAGCTTTTCGCCTTCGGCCTGGGCTTGCGCCAGCTTGGCGGCAGCAGCCTTTTCCAGTTCCACGCGCTTGGCTTCGAAATCAGCCTTGGCCGATTCGGTGGCGCGGCGTGCGCGGCCCGAAGGGATCAGGAAGTTGCGTGCGTAGCCGTCCTTGACCTTGACGATTTCGCCCAGGTTGCCGAGGTTCACAACCTTGTCGAGCAGAATGATTTGCATGGGTTGTGCTCCTTAGATCTTGTGCTGGTCGCTGTAAGGCACCAGGGCCAGGAAGCGGGCGCGCTTGATGGCGGTATTCAGCTGGCGCTGGAAGATGGCGCGCGTGCCGGTCAGGCGCGCGGGGATGATCTTGCCGTTTTCGGCGATGAAATCGCGCAGCGTGTCGACATCCTTGTAGTCGATTTCTTCAACACCGGTCACCGTGAAGCGGCAAAAGCGCTTGCGCTTGAACAGCAGGGACTGGGTGTTGCGCTTTGGGCGCTTGTCTTTGTTGAACTTCTTGAACGTGGCCATTGCGGACCCCTTGGAAAATTAATTTTGTTGAATATCCTGGATGTGGAGCACAGCGTTCCTGCCATTGCGCGGCGTGGCGAGAAAGCCGCTGAAAGTCCATCGACTTCCAATCTGCTGCCTCGCCAGCCGCTCGGCCATCGCACCGAATGCGACGGCCTTCATGGCTGCCTTGACGTCCCGCGGCTCGCCTGCCTCGTTTTGCCTGGACTCGTGTTCGAGCCGCAGGGCAACAGCAGGCAAACCGGCGGGGGTGTAGCGCAGGGCCTCAGCCTCGGCGATACAGGCGGTCAAGACGACGCGGTTCTCCACTCCCGAGAGGGCTGTGGACGATCAGCGCTCGCCGGCAGCGGCGTATTCCGCCTGGCTGGCCTTGCGGGCTTCTTCGCGCTCGACGGTCTTCATCATCGAAGATGGGCCAGTGTCGGCCTTCTTCTTCTGAACCGTCAGGTGGCGCAGTACGGCGTCGTTGAACTTGAAGGCATGCTCCAGTTCAGCCATCACAGCCTGGTCGGCTTCGATGTTCACGCACAGGTAGTGGGCCTTGGCCAGCTTGTTGATCAGGTACGCCAGTTGACGGCGGCCCCAGTCTTCCACGCGGTGCACCTTGCCACCGCCAGCGGTGATCATGCCCTTGTAACGCTCCAGCATGGCTGGAACTTGTTCGCTTTGATCCGGATGGATCAACAAAATGATTTCGTAATGACGCATGCATACTCCTTCTGGGTAAGACCACCCGCTGCGTCTAGAAGCGGTGTGGCAAGGCAAAGCCGTAGATTATAGCCCGCATCTTCGACCTTGTACACTCACCCCTGCTCCAAGAGGCTTGCCGCCCGGCCAATCCCCTCGCCCAGGTCGCCGCAGATGCCCCCAGCATTGCGCGCGAACTTGAAATACCACACACACGCCCAACCTTGTGCGCGTACTGTTTTATTTACGAAGACCAAGACATGTCCGACAACAGCCAGCCAACCACCTCCCAAGACGCCTCCCCCGAAGAAATTGAAGCCGCCATGGCCGCCAATGCCTCTGACGAGCTGGCGCGCCTGCAAGGCGAGCTGGCCGAGCTCAAGGCCAAGAGCGCCGAGCTGGCCGACCAGTTCCTGCGCGCCAAGGCCGAGGCCGAAAACGCCCGCCGCCGCGCCGAAGACGAAGTCACCAAGGCCCGCAAGTTCGGCATCGAGAGCTTTGCCGAGAGCCTGTTGCCCGTGGCCGACAGCCTGGATGCCGCCCTGGGCATCAAGGAAGCCACGCCCCAACAGCTGCGCGAAGGCGCCGACGCCACCCTGCGCCAGCTGACCTCGGCGCTGGAGCGCAACAAGGTGCTGGCCATCAACCCGCCTGCCGGCGAGAAGTTCGACCCCCACCAGCACCAGGCCATCAGCGTGGCGCCTGCCGAGCAGGAGCCCAACACCGTGGTGGCCGTGCTGCAAAAGGGCTACAAGATCGCCGACCGCGTGCTGCGCCCGGCGCTGGTGACCGTCACCGCCCCGAAATAAATAAATTTGCTGGATAACGGCTTGAAGCCGGCCAAGTTATCCACAAGTTACCAGTTATCCAAATCACTCAAACATCGCGGAGAAGAACATCATGGGAAGAATCATCGGTATTGACCTGGGCACCACCAACAGCTGCGTTTCCATCATGGAGGGCAACACGACCCGCGTGATCGAAAACAGCGAAGGCGCCCGCACCACGCCTTCCATCGTGGCCTACCAGGAAGACGGCGAGATCCTCGTCGGCGCCTCGGCCAAGCGCCAGGCCGTGACCAACCCGCGCAACACGCTGTACGCCGTGAAGCGCCTGATCGGCCGCAAGTTCACCGAGAAGGAAGTGCAAAAGGACATCGACCTGATGCCCTACAAGATCGTGCCCGCCGACAACGGCGACGCCTGGATCGAAGTGCGCGGCAACAAGCTGTCGGCCCAGCAGGTGTCTGCCGACATCCTGCGCAAGATGAAGAAAACGGCCGAGGACTACCTGGGCGAGCCCGTGACGGAAGCCGTCATCACCGTGCCTGCGTACTTCAACGACGCCCAGCGCCAGGCCACCAAGGATGCCGGCCGCATCGCGGGCCTGGACGTCAAGCGCATCATCAACGAGCCCACCGCTGCAGCCCTGGCCTTCGGCCTGGACAAGCAGGAAAAGGGCGACCGCAAGATCGCCGTGTATGACCTGGGTGGCGGCACGTTCGACGTGTCCATCATCGAAATCGCCGACGTGGACGGCGAAAAGCAGTTCGAAGTGCTGTCGACCAACGGCGACACCTTCCTGGGCGGCGAAGACTTCGACCAGCGCATCATCGACTACATCATCAGCGAGTTCAAGAAGGAACAGGGCGTGGACCTGTCCAAGGACGTGCTGGCCCTGCAGCGCCTGAAGGAAGCCGCCGAAAAATCGAAGATCGAGCTGTCCAACTCGGCTGCGACCGACATCAACCTGCCCTACATCACGGCAGATGCCTCCGGCCCCAAGCACCTGAACATCAAGCTGACCCGCGCCAAGCTGGAAGCACTGGTGGAAGAGCTGATCGAGCGCACCATTGCGCCTTGCCGCACGGCCATCAAGGACGCTGGCGTGTCGGTCTCCGACATCCACGACGTGATCCTGGTCGGCGGCATGACCCGTATGCCCAAGGTGCAGGAGAAGGTCAAGGAATTCTTCGGCAAGGAACCGCGCAAGGACGTGAACCCCGACGAAGCCGTGGCCGTGGGCGCCGCCATCCAGGGCCAAGTGCTCTCGGGTGACCGCAAGGACGTGCTGCTGCTGGACGTGACCCCCCTGTCCCTGGGTATCGAAACCCTGGGCGGCGTCATGACCAAGATGATCACCAAGAACACCACGATCCCGACGAAGTTCGCACAGACCTTCTCGACCGCCGACGACAACCAGCCGGCCGTGACGATCAAGGTGTTCCAGGGCGAGCGCGAAATGGCCTCGGGCAACAAGGCCCTGGGCGAGTTCAACCTCGAAGGCATTCCACCCGCAGCCCGTGGCACGCCGCAGATCGAGGTGTCGTTCGACATCGACGCCAACGGCATCCTCCATGTGGGCGCCAAGGACAAGGGCACGGGCAAGGAAAACAAGATCACCATCAAGGCCAGCTCCGGCCTGTCGGAAGAAGAAATCCAGAAGATGGTGAAGGACGCCGAGCTCAACGCGGCCGACGACAAGAAGAAGCTGGAGCTGATCCAGGCGCGCAACCAGGGCGAAGCCGCCGTGCACAGCGTGAACAAGAGCCTGGCCGAGCATGGCGACAAGCTCGACGCCGCCGAGAAGGAAGCGATCACCTCGGCCGCGAAGGCCCTGGAAGACGTGCTCAAGGGCGAAGACAAGGCCGCCATCGAGGAAAAGACCACCGCGCTGATGGCCGCCAGCCAGAAGCTGGGCGAGAAGATGTACGCCGACGCGCAAGCCGCGCAGGCGGCGGCCGGTGCCGGTGCGGGCGACGCATCGGGCGGCCAGCAGACATCCGCCTCCAACAGCAAGCCCGACGACGACAACGTGGTCGATGCCGAGGTGAAGGAAGTCAAGAAGGGCTGAACACGCCCCGTTTGACCCGATCCGCCGCGCGAGTTTCCTGACCAGGGGGCTTGCGCGGCGTTCCTGTTCCAACCGGGCCCAGAAAGACCATGTCCAAACGAGACTTTTACGAAATCCTGGGCGTTCCCAAGAACGCCTCGGACGAAGAAATCAAGAAGGCCTATCGCAAGCTGGCGATGAAGCACCACCCTGACCGCAACCAGGGTGATGCGTCCAAGCCTGCGGAAGAGAAGTTCAAGGAGGCCAAAGAGGCCTACGAGATGCTCTCCGACCCGCAAAAGCGGGCCGCCTACGACCAGTACGGCCACGCCGGGGTGGACCCCAACATGCGCGGGCCGGGTGGGCCAGGCGCCGAGGGCTTTGGCGGCTTTGCCGAGGCGTTCGGCGACATCTTCGGCGACATGTTCGGCCAGCAGGGCGGGCGCGGGCGCGGCGCCGGCGGAGGCCGCCAGGTGTACCGCGGCAGCGACCTGAGCTACGCCATGGAGATCACCCTGGAGGAGGCCGCGCGCGGCAAGGATGCGCAGATCCGCATCCCCTCCTGGGAGGCCTGCGACACCTGCCACGGCAGCGGCGCCAAGCCCGGCACCAGCGCCAAGACCTGCGCCACCTGCACGGGCAGCGGCACGGTGCAGATGCGCCAGGGCTTCTTCAGCGTGCAGCAGACCTGCCCGCACTGCCGCGGCACGGGCAAGATCATTCCCGAGCCCTGCACCACCTGCCACGGCCAGGGCAAGCTCAAGAAGCAAAAGACGCTGGAAGTGAAGATTCCTTCGGGCATCGACGACGGCATGCGCATCCGCAGCACCGGCAACGGCGAGCCCGGCACCAACGGTGGTCCGCCGGGCGACCTGTACATCGAGATCCGCCTGAAGAAGCATGACATCTTCGAGCGCGATGGCGACGACCTGCACTGCCAGGTGCCCGTGAGCTTCATCACGGCGGCACTGGGCGGCGAGATCGAGGTGCCGACGCTGGCCGGCAAGGCGGCCATCGACATCCCCGAAGGCACCCAGGCGGGCAAGCAGTTCCGCCTGCGCGGCAAGGGCATCAAGGGCGTGCGAGCCAGCTACCCGGGCGATCTGTACTGCCACATCGCGGTCGAGACCCCGGTCAAGCTGACCGAGCACCAGCGCAAGCTGCTGCGCGAGCTGGAAGACTCGCTCAAGAAGGGTGGCGCCCGCCACTCGCCCAGCGGCGAGAGCTGGACGGACCGGCTGAAGAACTTCTTCAGCTGACCGCCCCAAGCAAGAGCCCCCTGCAACCGCACAGCGCCACCGGCCTGTGCGGTTTTTTCTTGCCCACCCCACGCGCCCCGAGAAGACCACACCCGCGATGGACGACATCGCGGTTCACGATGGCCCAGGGGCGCCATTTATAGGAAAATACAAAAGCACCTTCTCGAAACGAGAAGCAAAAGACACCCACCCCCGATGAAAAGCTCCGAGCGCAGTTTTGCGCGCCGCATTGACCTCACTTCGCTGCAGCTGTTTGTGGCGGTGTGCGAGCTCGGCAGCATCGGCCGCGCGGCGGAGCGCGAATTCATCGCGGCCTCGGCCGTCAGCAAGCGCCTGTCGGACCTGGAAACCGCCGTGGACACGGCCCTGCTCTACCGCCACAGCCGGGGCGTGACGCTGACCCCTGCCGGCGAGAGCCTGCTGCACCACGCACGCACGGTGCTCTTCGGCCTGGAGCGCATGCAGGGCGAGCTCAGCGAATACGCCGATGGGGTGCGCGGCCATGTGCGCATGCACGCCAACATTTCGGCCATCTTCCAGTTCCTGCCCGAGGACCTGGGGGCTTTCGCGCGTGCGCACAGCCAGATCAAGATCGACCTGCAGGAGCACCTGAGCAGCGACGTGCTCAACGCCGTGCACGAGGGTGCGGCCGACCTGGGCATCTGCAACGTCGGCATGGCCACGGGCACCGGCGGCACCGGGCTGCAAAGCCGCCCCTACCGCGCCGACCACCTGGTATTGGTCGTGCCCGAGGCACATGCATTGGCACAGCACGCCACCATCGGCTTCGAAGAGGTGCTGGACTGGGACATCGTGGGCCTGCACGCCAACAGCAGCATCAGCCTGGCCATGCGCGCTGCGGCCGCAGCCACCGGGCGCCCTCTGCGCCAACGCATCCAGGTCACCGGCCTGGACGCCATGTGCCGCATGATCGACAACGGCCTGGGCGTAGGCCTGCTGCCCGACCGCGCCTTCGAGCTGATGCGCGGCGTGGGCCATCTGCGCGCCATCCCGCTGGCCGAGGCCTGGGCCCACCGCGAGCTGCGCGTGGTGGCCCGCGATTTCGACGCCCTGCCGGTGACCGCGCGGCTGCTGGTGGAGCACCTGGCACCGCTGCAGCCCGACGTAGTGAGCGCCCACGAACATCCCGCCCCTGGCACGCTTTTGCCTGCGGCCACGCCCCACTAAAATCACATTACCCACCTGAAAGAGACACACCATGGGACGCACCCTGTACGACAAGATCTGGGACGAGCACGTTGTCCACACCGAAGAGGACGGCACCTCCATTCTCTACATCGACCGCCACCTGGTACACGAAGTCACCAGCCCCCAGGCCTTCGAAGGCCTGCGCGAGGCGGGCCGCAAGGTGTGGCGCATGAGTTCCATCGTCGCCACCGCCGACCACAACACCCCCACCACAGGCTGGGAGAGTGGCTACGACGGCATCACCGACCCGATCAGCAAGGAACAGATCACCACGCTGAACGACAACATGGCGCAGATCCAGCCGGCGGCGTTCTTCCCGTTCATGCACAAGCGCCAGGGCATCGTGCACGTGATCGGGCCTGAGAACGGCGCGACCCTGCCGGGCATGACCGTGGTCTGCGGCGACAGCCACACCAGCACGCACGGCGCCTTTGGCGCGCTGGCCCACGGCATCGGCACCTCCGAGGTCGAGCACGTCATGGCCACCCAGACGCTGCTGGCCAAGAAGGCCAAGAACATGCTGGTGCAGGTGGACGGCCAGCTCGCCAAGGGCATCACCGCCAAGGACATCGTGCTGGCCATCATCGGCAAGATCGGCACGGCCGGCGGCACGGGCTACACCATCGAGTTCGCAGGCTCGGCCATCCGCGGCCTGTCCATCGAAGGCCGCATGACCGTGTGCAACATGGCCATCGAAGGCGGCGCACGCGCCGGCCTGGTGGCCGTGGACGACAAGACCATCGAATACGTGCGCGGCCGCCCCCTGTCGCCCACGGGCGTGGAGTGGGACCAGGCCGTGGCCTACTGGAAGACCCTGCAATCGGACCCCGACGCGCACTTCGATGCCGTGGTCAAGCTCGACGCAGCCGACATCCTGCCGCAGGTCACCTGGGGCACCTCGCCCGAGATGGTGCTGGGCATCGACGCCCGCGTGCCCGATCCCGACAAGGAAAAGGACGCCAACAAGCGCGGCGCCATCGAGCGCGCGCTGACCTACATGGGCCTGACCCCCGGCAAGCCGATCAACGACATCACCATCGACAAGGTGTTCATCGGCTCGTGCACCAACAGCCGCATCGAAGACATGCGCGAAGCCGCTGCCGTGGTCAAGAAGCTCGGCCGCAAGGTGGCCAGCAACGTTAAGCTGGCCATGGTGGTACCCGGCTCGGGCCTGGTCAAGGAGCAGGCCGAGCGCGAAGGCCTGCACGAGATCTTCAAGGCTGCGGGCTTCGAATGGCGCGAGCCCGGCTGCTCCATGTGCCTGGCCATGAACGCCGACCGCCTGGAGCCCGGCGAGCGCTGCGCCAGCACCAGCAACCGCAACTTCGAAGGCCGCCAGGGCGCCGGCGGCCGCACCCACCTGGTGAGCCCCGCCATGGCCGCAGCCGCTGCCGTGCACGGCCACTTCGTGGACATCCGCCAGTTCGCCTGAACCCTTCATCACCCCATTGATCCAACCCCCGTTGGCCTTTCCACCGCCCCTAGGAGCCCCGTCATGAAGAAGACCGCCGCATTCATCGCCTTTTCGCTGGCTTTCCTGCTGGCCGGCTGCAACACCGTCAAGGGCGTGGGCCAGGACGTCCAGCGGGCAGGCGGCGCCCTTGAGCGCGCTGCCAACAAGTAATCAGGCACACCACCATGCAGAAATTCACCTTGCTCAAGGGCCTCGTGGCCCCCATGGACCGCGAGAACGTCGACACCGACGCCATCATCCCCAAGCAGTTCCTCAAGTCGATCAAGAAGACCGGCTTCGGCGTGAACCTGTTCGACGAATGGCGCTACCTGGACCACGGCGAGCCCGGCCAGGACCCCGCCAGCCGCAAGCCCAACCCCGACTTCGTGCTCAACCAGCCGCGCTACCAGGGCGCCTCGGTGCTGCTGGCACGCAAGAACTTCGGCTGCGGATCGAGCCGCGAGCACGCGCCCTGGGCGCTGGACCAGTTCGGTTTTCGCGCCGTGATCGCGCCGAGCTTTGCCGACATCTTCTTCAACAACTGCTTCAAGAACGGCCTTTTGCCCATCGTGCTGCCCGAAGCCACGGTGGCCCAGCTGTTCGACGAGGTGCTGGCCTTCCCCGGCTACCAGCTCACCATCGACCTGGAACGCCAGGTCGTCGTGCGCCCCCAGGGCGAAGAAATTCCCTTCGAGGTGCAGGCATTTCGCAAATACTGCCTGCTCAACGGCTTTGACGACATCGGACTGACCTTGCTGCAGTCCGACAAGATCCGCGCCTTTGAAGCGCAGCGCCTGGCCACGAAGCCCTGGCTCGCGCTCACCATGGTTTCCTGAACCCAAAAACCACCAGTTCATCGACCAGTGGCCGTCGCAGCCCGGTGCAAGCCAGGGCGCGCGGCCATTCACTTAAGAAGAAGCACTTCATGAAAATCGCAGTTCTGCCGGGAGACGGCATCGGCACCGAAATCGTCGCAGAGGCCGTCAAGGTCCTCGAAGTGCTGGACCTCCAGTTCGAGATGGAATCGGCCCTGGTGGGCGGTGCCGCCTACGAGGCGCATGGCCACCCCCTGCCCGACACCACGCTCAAGCTGGCCAAGGACGCCGATGCCATCCTGTTCGGCGCCGTGGGCGACTGGAAGTACGACAAGCTTGACCGCCCCCTGCGCCCCGAGCAGGCCATCCTGGGCCTGCGCAAGAACCTGGGCCTGTTCGCCAACTTCCGCCCTGCCATCTGCTACGAGCAACTGGTGGGCGCATCGAGCCTCAAGCCCGAACTGATTTCGGGCCTCGACATCCTCATCATCCGCGAGCTGACGGGCGACATCTATTTCGGCCAGCCGCGTGGCCGCCGCATCGCCACCGACGGCCACTTCCCCGGTGCCGAGGAAGCCTTCGACACCATGCGCTACAGCCGCCCCGAGGTGGAACGCATCGCGCACGTGGCCTTCCAGGCCGCACGCAAGCGCAGCAAGCGAGTGACCAGCGTGGACAAGGCCAACGTGCTCGAGACCTTCCAGTTCTGGAAGGACATCGTCACCGAAGTCGGCAAGGAATACCCCGACGTGGAACTCGACCACATGTACGTGGACAACGCCGCCATGCAGCTGGTGCGCGCGCCGAAGAAGTTCGACGTGGTGGTGACGGGCAACATGTTCGGCGACATCCTCTCGGACGAGGCCTCCATGCTCACCGGCTCCATCGGCATGCTGCCCTCGGCCTCGCTCAACAGCAGCAACCAGGGCCTGTACGAGCCCAGCCATGGCAGCGCCCCCGACATCGCCGGCAAGGGCGTGGCCAACCCGCTGGCCACCATCCTCTCGGCCGCCATGATGCTGCGCTTCTCGCTGAACCAGGAAGCCGCCGCCCAGCGCATCGAAGCCGCCGTGCAGGCGGTGCTGGCCCAGGGCTTGCGCACGCCCGACATCTGGAGCGAGGGCACGACCAAGGTCGGCACCGCGCAGATGGGCGACGCCGTGGTGCAGGCGCTGAAGTAACAGGCATCTGCACGGTGCAAGGGGCGGCCTTGGGGTCGCCCTTTTTCGTTGTGCAACGCCGTCGCGCCGGCCCCTTGAGCGCAGCACCGGGCTTGCGATATACTTCTCACCCTATGTTTGCCGCCCACACGTTCGCCCTGAACATTGCACCCGCCGCCACGGCCGGTGTGGCTGCGCGCGCAACCATCACCAAAACCACGACCATTAAGGGCTGACTCAGCCTGGTTCGTCGTGCGCCCCTCCTGGCCTGACGAGCCAGGCGAGCAGTCCGGTCTGGCACTGTTTCTCAATCTGAAAGGGCGTTGAAATGAGCAAGTTGGTAGGTTTGGTCGGCTGGCGCGGCATGGTCGGCTCGGTGTTGATGGATCGCATGGCCGAAGAAAATGACTTCGACCTGATCGAACCATTGTTCTTCTCCACCTCCAACGCGGGCGGCAAGGCCCCTGCGGTGGCAAAGAACGAAACCACGCTGCAGGATGCGTTCAACATCGACGCCCTCAAGCGCTGCGACATCATCATCACCGCCCAGGGCGGCGAGTACACCTCCGAAGTCTTCCCCAAGCTGCGCGCTGCGGGCTGGAACGGCCACTGGATCGACGCCGCCTCCACGCTGCGCATGGAAAAGGACGCCGTCATCATCCTCGACCCCGTGAACCTGCCCGTCATAAAGGACGCACTGGCCAAGGGCGGCAAGAACTGGGTCGGCGGCAACTGCACTGTGAGCTGCATGCTGATGGGCGTGGGCGCACTGTACAAGGCCGGCCTCGTCGAGTGGATGAGCACCCAGACCTACCAGGCCGCCAGCGGCGGCGGCGCCCAGCACATGCGCGAACTGCTCACGCAGTACGGCACGCTGAACGCCGAGGTGAAGTCCCTGCTGGACGACCCCAAGAGCGCCATCCTGGAGATCGACCGCAAGGTCATCGCCAAGCAGCGCGCCCTCTCGGGTGCCGAGACGGCCAACTTCGGCGTGCCGCTGGGCGGCTCGCTGATCCCCTGGATCGACAAGGACCTGGGCAACGGCATGTCCAAGGAAGAGTGGAAGGGCATGGCCGAGACCAACAAGATCCTGGGCCAGGGCGAAGGCTTCACGGCCCCCGCCATCCCTGTGGACGGCTTCTGCGTGCGCGTGGGCGCCATGCGCTGCCACAGCCAGGCCCTGACCTTCAAGCTCAAGAAGGACGTGCCCGTGGCCGACATCGAGGCCATGATCGCCGCCGACAACGAGTGGGTGAAGGTGGTACCCAACACGCGCGAGGCCACCATCAAGGACCTGACGCCCGTGGCCGTCACCGGCACCATGACCATCCCCGTTGGCCGCGTGCGCAAGCTGGCCATGGGCCCCGAATACGTAGGCGCCTTCACCATCGGCGACCAGTTGCTCTGGGGTGCTGCCGAACCGCTGCGCCGCATGCTGCGCATCCTGCTGGCAGCGTAAACTACGCCTCGGCAAGCCCTGTCAAAAGCGCGCGCAATGCAGATTGCGCGCGCTTTTTTGTGCCCAGCAGCCCGACACACCCAGTTACGTGACGTTGGCAATTGGCAACATTTGAATGCCCCAATATGGTGCATGGACACCAGGGGCAAAGCTTCCGCGCCACCTCAGCTTGTCAGTGCAAAACATTGATGCTATGGTGCTTTTTACATATTTTCACGCGCCGGGGCGGGACCAGACCATGAGAAAAACAGCACCGCTCGACCGAGCCGCACAACCCAATCAGTTGATGGCAAACATGCATCGTTGGAAATTTTCTGTGCTGGCGGCTGCGGCCGTGGCCACTGCCGGGCTCTACGCCACCGATGCGTCCGCGCTCGCGCTGGGCCGCATCACCGTGCAATCCGCGCTGGGCGAGCCCCTGCGCGCCGAGATCGACCTGCCGCAGATCACCCCTGCGGAGGCGGAAACCCTGAAGGCCAGCACCGCCACGCCAGAGGTGTTCCGCGCCCAGGGCATGGAGTACTCGCCCACCATGAACAACCTGCAGGTGCAACTGCAACGCCGTGCCGATGGCTCGGCCGTGCTGCGCCTGTCCAGCGACCGCCCGGTGAACGACCCCTTCGTCGACCTGGTGCTCGATGCGTCCTGGGGCTCGGGCCGCCTGGTGCGCAGCTACACCATGCTGTTCGACCCGCCCGCCATCCGCCGCCCGGCGCCAGCGGTCACGGCATCTCCGCAGATCAACTCTCCCGCTTCACGCCCCGAGGTTCCGCCCGCCGTGGCTGGACGCTCGTCGAGTGCTGCATCGGCACCCGCAGCCACGCCCCGTGCACCGGCCGCCCCCCGCGCCACGCCCGCCGAAGGCAGCGTGACCGTGCAGGCCGGCGACACGGCTGGCCGCATTGCCAATGCCAACCGCCAAGGCGGTGTCTCGCTCGACCAGATGCTGGTGGCCATGCAGCGCGCCAATCCGGACGCCTTCATCGGCGGCAACATCAACCGCATCAAGGCCGGCGCCGTGCTGCAGATCCCTGACCAGGCCACGGCCCAGGCCACGCCTGCGCCCGAAGCCCGCCAGATCCTGGCCGCGCAAAGCCGTGACTTCGGCGCGTTCCGCCGCAAGCTGGCCGAATCCGCCCCCTCCGCCACAGTCGCATCGGCCGAGCGTTCGGCCAAGGGCTCGGTGCAGACCCGGGTGGAAGACAGCAAGCCCGCCACCACGGCGCCCGACAAGCTCACGCTGTCCAAGGGCTCGGTCAAGGGCCAGAAGGCCGCCGAAGACCAGTTGGCCAAGGACAAGCAGGCCAGCGACGCATCGGCCCGCATGGCCGAACTGTCCAAGAACATCAGCGACCTGAACAAGCTGGGCGCCGCATCGGCCGCAGCACCTTCGACGCCCGCCACGCCGGCAGCACCGGCAGCCGCTCCTGCAGCGGCAGTCCCTGCGGCCAGCACGGCCCAGGTGGCCGTGCCCGGCGTGCCCGCCACGCCTGCCGCCCCCGAAGCCCCACCGGCAATGGCGGCCTCCGAACCCACCAGCAGTGCATCGGCCGAAGCCAGCGCAGCCCCTGCGTCGGACGCGGCTCCTGCCGCCCCCGCAGCCCCCGCCTCCAAGCCCATCGTGCTGCCCCCACCCACACCGGTGGCAGAACCCGGCTTCTTCGACGGCCTGCTGGACGACCCGCTGATCCCCCTGGCCGGTGGCGGCCTGCTGGCCTTGCTGCTGGGCTATGGCGCCTACCGCGTGATCCAGCGCCGGCGCAACAATGCGGGCGTGGACAGCTCGTTCCTTGAAAGCCGCATCCAGCCCGATTCGTTCTTCGGCGCCAGTGGCGGCCAGCGCGTGGACACGGCCAACAGCGAGATGACCACCGGTTCGTCCATGGCCTACTCGCCCAGCCAGCTCGATGCCGGCGGTGACGTGGACCCCGTGGCCGAAGCCGACGTGTACCTTGCCTATGGCCGCGACCTGCAGGCCGAGGAAATCCTCAAGGAAGCCATCCGCCACAACCCGGCCCGCGTCTCCGTGCACGTGAAGCTGGCCGAGATCTATGCCAAGCGCCAGGACCGCAAGGCCCTGGAGTCGGTGGCCGGCGAAGTGTTCAAGCTCACGCAGGGCGAAGGCCCCGACTGGGCGCGCATCGTCGACCTGGGCCGTGGCATCGAGCCAGAGAACCCGCTGTACCAGCCCGGCGGCCGCCCCGGCATGGTGGAGGACGAGAACCCATCGGTTCCCGGCGCGTTCGTGAGCACCTTCTCGGGCGCTCCCGTGGCCTCCGCCGCCCTGCCGCCCGATCTGGACCTGGACCTCGACCTCGATCTGCCCGACGACGCACTCACCGATGCACCACCCGCGCCTCCCGGTGGGTTTGCCGCAGCGGCTGCAGCCGCCACTGCGGCAGCGCCTGCTCCGCGCGCGCCGCAACGCACGGAGCCCGTGCTGTCCAGTGAAGATTTCGACCTGCCTGACCTGACGGGCGATGCCGCCTGGAATGCGCCCGCACCGGCCCCCACGCAGGCGCCCGCAGGCCGTGCAGCGCCCAACGACGAACTCACCATGGCGCCCACCGGCCCCATGCCGCTGGCCGATGCCCAGGATTCCGGTCCGATGGACTTCGATCTGGGCGAGCTGTCGCTGGACCTGACGGCGCCCTCCAAGCCCATGGCCGCCCCCGCATCGCGCGAAGTGGAAATCCCCACGGCCGCCGTGCCCATCTCGGAAGACGACGGATCGGCCGCCGCCCAGGACGACCCACTGGCCACCAAGCTGGCACTGGCCGAAGAGTTCAACGCCATCGGCGATACCGACGGTGCCCGCACGCTGATCGAAGAGGTCGTGGCCGAATCGAGCGGCGCCCTGCGCACCCGCGCCCAGCGCATGCTGGTCGAACTGGGCTGATGCGCTCGGCTGCCACGGCCCTGAGCTACTCCACCCCGGCCCAGGCCCGCCCATGAGGGTGGCTCTGGGTGTCAGTTACAACGGCCAGCCCTACAGCGGCTGGCAAAGCCAGCTGTCGGGCAACACCATCCAGGACAAGCTGGAGGCGGCCCTGGCGCGCTTTGCCACGCACCGCGTGAGCACCCTGTGCGCCGGCCGCACGGATGCGGGGGTGCACGGCCTGATGCAGGTGGTGCATTTCGATACCCCCCTGAACCGGCCACCCTCCTCCTGGGTGCGCGGCACCAACACCTTTCTGCCCCCCGACATTGCTGTGCAATGGGCCAGCCATGTACCCGACAGCTTTCACTCGCGTGGCAGCGCCGTGGCGCGCCGCTATGCCTACGTGCTGCTGCAGTCGACCGTGCGCCCGAGCGTGGACGCCGGGCGCGTCGGCTGGGTCTACCACCCCCTGGACCATGCCGCCATGCGCCAGGCCGCAGACCACCTGCTGGGCGAGCACGACTTCACCTCGTTCCGCGCCTCGGCCTGCCAGGCCAAGTCGCCGGTGAAGACACTGTCGCGCATCGACATCACGCAGCGTGGCCTGGGCGAGCCCCATCCCGAGCTGGGCTGGAGCCCCTGCTACTGGCGCTTCGAGTTCGAGGCGAATGCCTTCTTGCACCACATGATCCGCAACCTCATGGGCTGCCTGGTGGCGATCGGCCGGGGCGACCAGCCGCCCGGGTGGATAGAGCAGGTGCTGCAGGCACGCTCGCGCGACGCGGCGGCGCCCACCTTCTCGCCCGACGGGCTGTACTTCCAGGGACCGGTCTACGACGCCGCGTGGGGCCTGCCCCAGCGCACGGCTGCGTATGATTGGCTCCCATGAGCACTTCATCGCCTTCCCACACCACGCCCCTGCCCGCAGCCCGCACCCGCATCAAGATCTGCGGACTGACGCGTGAACAGGACGTGGACGCCGCCGTGGCGGCAGGAGCCGATGCCATCGGCTTCGTGCTGTTCGCCCAGAGTGCGCGCGCCGTCACGGCAGCGCGCGCTGCCGAGCTGGCGCGGCGCCTGCCCCCCTTCGTCACGCCGGTGCTGCTGTTTGTGAATGCCAGCACCGAGGAGGTGGTGGCCGCCAGCGCGCAGATTGCCGGCGCCACCGTGCAATTCCATGGCGACGAAACGCCTGAGCAATGCCAGGCAGCCACCGGAGCCGGTGCCCGCCCCTACCTGCGCGCTGCCCGAATACCCCTGGACCCGGATGCGGCACAATTCGACCTCGTAAAATACGCACACGATTTTTCAAACGCCCAGGCCATCCTGCTCGACGCCCATGTCGAGGGGTACGGCGGCGGCGGCAAGGCATTCAATTGGTCACTCCTTCCACCAAGCGTCGGCTCTCACCTCGTTTTGTCTGGTGGACTCACGCCTGCAAACGTGACCGATGGCATTTTGCAAGTACGCCCGCGTTGCACCACGCTGGCGGTTGATGTCAGTTCCGGCGTCGAGGCCCATGGGCCCGATGGAAACCCCCTGAGGGGCATCAAGGACGCCGAAAAAATCCATCGCTTCGTTGCCGCCGTGCGTGCGGCCGATGCACAACTTGCAAAGAATCCCCATGAGTTCCTATCAGCAACCTGATCCTTCGGGCCATTTCGGCTCCTACGGCGGCAGCTTCGTCAGCGAAACGCTGACCCATGCCATTGCCGAACTGTGCGAGGCCTACGCCCGCTACCAGCACGACCCCGAGTTTCTGGCCGAGTTCCAGTACGAGCTCAAGCACTTCGTAGGCCGACCCTCGCCCGTCTACCATGCCGCGCGCACCAGCCGCGACCTGGGCGGCGCGCAGATCTACCTCAAGCGCGAGGACCTCAACCACACCGGCGCCCACAAGATCAACAACGTGATCGGCCAGGCCATGCTGGCCCGGCGCATGGGCAAGCCGCGCATCATTGCCGAGACCGGCGCAGGCCAGCACGGCGTGGCCACGGCCACCATCTGCGCGCGCTACGGCCTCGAATGCGTGGTCTACATGGGCTCGGAGGACGTCAAGCGCCAGAGCCCCAATGTCTACCGCATGAAGCTCCTGGGCGCCACCGTGGTGCCGGTGGAGTCGGGCAGCAAGACGCTGAAGGACGCACTGAACGAGGCCATGCGCGACTGGGTGGCCAATGTGGACAACACCTTCTACATCATCGGCACGGTGGCGGGCCCGCACCCCTACCCGATGATGGTGCGCGACTTCCAGAGCGTGATCGGCACGGAATGCCTCACGCAGATGCCCCCGATGCTGGCCGAACAGAAGGTGCAGGGCGAGCAGCCCGATGCCGTGATCGCCTGTGTGGGCGGCGGCAGCAATGCCATGGGCATCTTCCACCCCTACATTCCGTTCGAGAAGACGCGCCTGATCGGCGTGGAAGCGGCCGGCGAGGGCCTGGACAGCGGCAAGCACTCGGCATCGCTGCAGCGCGGCAGCTCGGGCGTACTGCACGGCAACCGCACCTTCATCCTGCAGGACGCCAACGGCCAGATCACCGAGACGCACAGCATCAGCGCAGGCCTGGACTACCCCGGCGTGGGCCCCGAGCACGCCTGGCTGCAGGAAATCGGCCGTGCAGAGTACGTGGGCATCACCGACAAGGAAGCGCTGCAAGCCTTTCACCACCTGTGCCGGGTGGAGGGCATCATCCCCGCGCTCGAATCGAGCCACGCCCTGGCCTATGCCATGAAGCTGGCCCCGACCATGCGCGCCGACCAGTCCATCCTGGTCAACCTGTCCGGGCGCGGCGACAAGGACATCGGCACGGTGGCCGACCTGTCGGGCGAAGATTTCTACGACCGCCCCTCCATGCGCGGACTGTCCGTGAAGGGTGCAGAGGCCAAGCCATGAACCGCATCAGCACCACTTTCGACCAATTGAAGGCGCAGGGCCGCAAGGCCCTGGTGCCCTATGTCACCGCCGGTTTTCCGTTCGCCGACATCACCCCGGCCCTCATGCACGGCATGGTGGAGGCGGGCGCCGACGTGATCGAGCTGGGCGTGCCCTTTTCCGACCCCATGGCAGACGGCCCGGTGATCCAGAAGGCGGGCGAAAAGGCCCTGGCCCTCGGGATCGGCATGACCCAGGTGCTCGACCACGTGCGCGATTTCCGCAAGCGCAACAGCACCACCCCGGTGGTGCTCATGGGCTATGCCAACCCCGTGGAGCGCTATGACCAGGTGCATGGCGCGGGCGCCTTCGTGCGCGATGCGGCTGCGGCCGGCGTGGACGGCGTGCTCGTGGTGGACTACCCGCCCGAGGAATGCGAGACCTTTGCCGCCAGCCTGCGCGCGCACGGCATGGACCTGATCTTCCTATTGGCCCCCACCAGCACCGACGAGCGCATGGCCCAGGTGGCGCGCGTGGCCAGCGGCTATGTGTACTACGTGTCGCTCAAGGGCGTGACCGGATCGGGCGCGCTCGACACGGCCGCCGTGGAGCAGATGCTGCCGCGCATCCGCCAGCATGTGCAGATCCCCGTGGGCGTGGGATTCGGCATCCGCGACGCCGCCACGGCCCAGGCCATCGGCAAGGTGGCCGACGCCGTGGTGATCGGCACGCGCATCATCCAGCTGATCGAGGACCAGCCGCATGAGAAGGTCGTGGCGATCACCGTGGACTTCCTGCGCGGGATCCGCAAGGCACTCGACGCATAATGTGGGCCTTGGCGCCCGCCCAGTGCGGCGGGCGCCCATTGGGTTACACACACGGTTGTGTCTTTTCGCGTCCTGCCCTGGTGGTCCTGGATCGGTCGAAATGGCCTGAAACCCTGTCATTGACGAGGAAAACACATGTCCTGGCTTGAAAAACTCCTGCCCGCCAAAATCCAGCAAACCGACCCGACCGAGCGCCGCCAGGTGCCCGAGGGCCTGTGGATCAAGTGCCCGAGCTGCGAAACGGTGCTCTACAAGTCCGACCTGGAGCACAACCAGAACGTCTGCCCGCACTGCAGCCACCACCACCGCATCGGTGCACGGGCGCGCCTGGATGCCTTCCTGGACCCCGAAGGCCGCTACGAGATCGGCCAGGAAGTGCTGCCCGTCGATGCACTGAAGTTCAAGGACAGCCGCAAGTACCCCGAGCGCCTCAAGGAGGCGCTGGAGAACACGGGCGAGACCGATGCCCTCATCGTCATGGGTGGCGCGGTCAAGAGCATCAACGTGGTGGTCGCCTGCTTCGAATTCGACTTCATGGGCGGCTCCATGGGCTCGGTGGTGGGCGAGCGCTTCGTGCGCGGCGTGGAGACCGCCATCGAGCAGAAGGTGCCCTTCCTGTGCTTTACCGCCACCGGCGGTGCGCGCATGCAGGAGGGCCTGCTGTCGCTGATGCAGATGGCCAAGACCAATGCCTCGCTGACCCGCCTGGCCAAGAAGGGCCTGCCCTACATCAGCGTGCTGACCGACCCGACCATGGGCGGCGTGAGCGCCGGCTTCGCCTTCGTGGGCGACATCGTGATTGCCGAGCCCAAGGCGCTGATCGGCTTTGCCGGCCCGCGCGTGATCGAATCCACCGTGCGCGTAACGCTGCCCGAAGGCTTCCAGCGTGCCGAGTTCCTGCAGACCAAGGGCGCCGTGGACTTCATCTGCGACCGCCGCGAGCTGCGCAACACCGTGGCCAGCAGCCTGGCCATGCTGCAGCGCCTGCCCGCAGACGCCGTGGTGTAAGCACGCCGCAATCCGACAGGCATGCCTTGGCATGCCCCATGAAAAAAGCGCCTGTCGAAAGACCAGGCGCTTTTTTGCTCTGCGGGCTCCGTCAGCGCATCACGTTGGCTTGCAGGTTGGCCAGCACGATCATCAGCACCTGCAGCAGCACCAGCACCACCAGCGGCGACAGATCCACCCCGCCCAGCAGGGGAATCACCTTCTGGAACGGCCGCAGCACGGGGGCGCACAGGCGCCACACCACATCGGACAGCGGCGAGCGGGCGGAGATCCAGGACATCACCGCATGCACGATGAGCAGGCCCATGAGCCCCGACACCGCCACCTTGGCCAGGCCAAACAGCACCAGCCAGGGCAGCCATGCCCAGGCGGCGGCCGCGCCGACGAGCAGCAGGAACAGCACGTACTGCAGCACCTGGAACAGGATGGCAGCCACCAGGCTGGAAAGATCCCACTTGCCCACCGGGGGGATCAGCTTGCGCAGGGGCAAGATGATCCAGTCGGTGAGCGCAAAGACCAGCCCGCCGATGGGGTTGCCAAACGGCACGCGCTGCAACTGCATGTACAGGCGCAGCAGACAGGCGCCCGTGAGCAGGCCACCGACGACATCGAGCAGGAAGGAAGCGATCTGGAAGAACATGGGAGCGGCAAAAAGGAAAGCGGGCGGTGCGAAAGCAGCCCGCGCCATGGGATGATAGCGGGCGAAGAACCTGCCTTATGACACAACCCCTTTCCCTGTCATCTTTGCCCCTTTTCCCTCTGGGTTCCGTCCTCTTTCCCGACGGGCTTCTGGCGCTGCGCGTGTTCGAGGTACGTTACCTGGACATGGTGCGCAAATGCCACCAGATGGGCGCCCCCTTCGGTGTGGTGTCCCTCACCCAGGGCCACGAGGTGCGCCAGGCAGGCGCCCCGGAGGAGCAGTTCAGCGAGGTCGGCACCCTGGCCGTCATCGACCAGCTCGACGCGCCCCAGCCCGGGCTCATCACCCTGCAGTGCCGGGGCAGCCAGCGCTTTCGCATCGTGCAACGCAGCCATCTGGTGCACGGCCTGTGGATTGCCGACGTGACGCACCTCGATCCCGACATGGCCGTGCCCGTGCCCGACGACCTGAAAAAGGCATCGCAGGCCCTGGCGCAGGTGCTGCACACGCTGCAGCAGCGCGACCCGGACAGCCCCGGCGCGCTGGTGCCTACTGCCGCCCAGCTCGACGACTGCGGCTGGGTGGCCAACCGCTGGTGCGAGCTGCTGCCCGTGCCGCTGGAGCTCAAGCAGCGCCTGATGGAACTGGACAACCCCCTGGTGCGGCTGGAGCTGGTGGGCGACGTGCTGGAACGCACGGGCATCGCGCAGTGACCCGCGGATCCGGCAAATCGGCAAACCCGTGCTGAGCAACGTTCTGGAGTGGCCCCGCCCGGTCAAGCGGCTGGTGGTGGTGGCGCTGGACATCGCCATGGGCCTGTTCGCCATGTGGCTGGCCTTCACCCTGCGGCTGGACGTGCTGCACTGGCCCGAGGGCATGCAGTGGCTGGCCTATGGCCTGGCACCGCTGCTGGCCTTCCCCATCTTCGTGAACCTGGGGCTGTACCGCGCCATCTTCCGCTACACCGGCATCACCGCGCTGGTCACGACCGGCAAGGCCGTGGCGATCTACGGGGCGCTGCTGTTCGCTATTCTGATGGCGGGCCAGTGGATCGGCATACCGCGCAGCGTGGGCATCCTGCAACCGGTGATCTTTTTGCTGCTGGTGGGTGCCAGCCGCTCGCTGGGCTGGATGTGGCTGGCCGGGCAGACCACCAAGGCGCCGCACCGGCTGCTGATCTACGGCGCCGGTACGGCCGGCGCCCAGACGGCGGCAGGGCTGGTGAGCGCGCGCAACTACGTGCTCGAGGCCTTTGCCGACGACGACCGCGCCAAGGTGGGCCGCAGCATCAACGGCGTGCGGGTGTATGCACCCATCGCGCTGGCCGAGGTGGTGAAACGCTTTGGAATCACCGACGTGCTGCTGGCCCTGCCCAGCGTGCCGCGCCAGCGCCGCCACCAGATCATCGAGAACCTGCGCTCGCTGCCCGTGCGCATACGCACCATCCCGGGCCTTACCGACCTGGCCAGCGGCCGTGTGACGGTGACCGACTTCCAGGACCTGGACCTGGAAGATCTGCTGGGCCGCGACCCGGTGGCACCCGACCCCGAGCTGCTGGGCCGCCACATCCGCGGCCAGGCAGTGATGGTCACCGGCGCGGGCGGCAGCATCGGCAGCGAGCTGTGCCGCCAGATCGCGCGCGAAGGCGCGGCACGCCTGCTGCTGGTGGACCACAGCGAGTTCGCGCTCTACAGCATCCACCAGGAGCTGCAGTCCATCGTGCAGCAGGAAGCCATGGCCTGCGAGCTGGTGCCGCTGCTGGCCAGCGTGAGCCACGCGCAGCACATGCTCGACCTGTGCCAGGCGCACCGCCCGCGCACCATCTACCACGCAGCGGCCTACAAGCATGTGCCCATGGTGGAGGCCAACGCGGGCGAAGGCATCCGCAACAACGCCTTCGGCACGCTGAACATGGTGCGCGCCGCCATGGCGAGCGGCGTGGAGAACTTCGTGCTCGTCTCCACCGACAAGGCCGTGCGCCCGACCAACGTGATGGGAGCCAGCAAGCGCGTGGCCGAGCTGGTGCTGCAGGCGGTGGCGTCCTGCACCCGCCAGCCCGGCACCGAGGGTGGCGCCGCGCGCACCCGGTTTTCGATGGTGCGCTTTGGCAATGTGCTGGGCTCCAGCGGCAGCGTGATCCCGCTGTTCCGCAGCCAGATCGCGGCGGGTGGCCCCGTCACGGTGACGCACCCGGACGTGACGCGCTACTTCATGACCATCCCCGAGGCCGCGCAACTCGTGTTGCAGGCCGGCGCCATGGCGCAGGGCGGCGAGGTCTTCGTGCTGGACATGGGCGCGCCCATCCCCATCCTGGAGCTGGCGCAGCGCATGATCGCGCTGTCGGGCCTGAGCGTGCGCGCACCGGGGCACCCCGAGGGTGACATCGAGATCGTCTTCACCGGCCTGCGCCCCGGCGAAAAACTCTACGAGGAACTGCTGATCGGCGACGGCGCAGAGCCCACACCGCACCCGCGCATCCTGCGTGCCCATGAGGAACACCTCGCTTGGGATGTGCTGGAGAGCCGCCTGCGGGCGTTGGAGCGTGCCATCCACCAGGCGGACGGCGCCGCCATGATGGTCCTGCTGCACGAACTGGTGCCGGGCTTCCACCAGGAGCCCCAGCAGGCCTGACATGAAGCACCCCCTGAGTCGCTTCGCGCCTTCCCCCTCTCTCAGTTTGCTTCGCAATCTGGGAGGGGGACGCCCCCGGTGCAGCGGGGCGGCCCTTGCACGGGGGCACTGGCTTGGGCCGCGCCGGTTTCATCCGCAGCGCCATGGATAACTGACATGAGCTCCACCTTGCTGCGGGCCACAGCCACCTTGCTGACCGGCAGTGTGGTGGCCCATGCGCTGCCCTTGCTGCTGGGCCCGGCGCTGACGCGCCTGTACACGCCGGCCGAATTCGGCCAGTTCGCGTTGCTGTGGGCCCTGGCCACCAACGTGGCGGTGGTCGGCTGTGCGCGCTACGAATTCGCGCTGCCGCTGGAAAAGGCCGAACCGGGCGCTGCCGAGCTCATGGCACTGTGTGCACGGCTGCTGCTGCTGGCCACCGCCGGCACGCTGGTGGCCGGCGGCGTGATGGCGGCCATGCAGGGCATGCCGCTGGCCTGGGCCCTACCCCTGGCCGTGCTGTCCATCGCGGCCACGCAGTGGCTCACGCTGTGGGCCACGCGCTCACAGCGCTTTGGCCTGCTGTCCATCGCGCGCCTGGTGCAACATGGCGGCGGCGCCCTGCTGCAGCTGGCGCTGGGCCTGCTCAAGCTGGGCGCGGCCGGGCTGCTGGCCGGTGCGGTGGCCGCAGGGCTGGTGGCTGCGGCGGCCCTGGCCAGGCCGGCACCTGCCGGGGGCTGGGCGGTGCTGGGGCGCACGCCCTGGGCATCGCTGCGGACCATGGCCGCAAAGCACCGCGATTTTCCGCTGCTCAATACGCCGCATGCCTTCATCGGTGCGCTGCAGGACACGCTGACACTGATCGCCGTGGCGGCCTGGGCGGGCGATGCGGCAGCCGGCCTGTGGGCGCTGTCGCTGCGCTACCTCAAGGCGCCGGCCACCTTGCTGGGCGGTGCGCTGTCGCAGGCGCTGTACCCGCAGCTGCTGCAGGCCCACAGCGCGGCACAGGCCCGAGCCCTGGTGCGCAAGAGCATGCTGGCGCTGGCCGCCATCGCGCTGCCCATGGCAGCGGTGCTGATGCTCTGGGGTCCCTGGCTTTTCACCACCGCGTTCGGTGCGCAGTGGAGCGAGGCCGGCCCGCTGGTGCGCGCGATCGCGCCCTACATCGCCCTGCACTTCATCGCATCGCCGCTGTCGGTGACCACGCTGGCCTGGCGCGCACAGGCCTGGGCCCTCAAGCTGGCGCTGGTGGGACAATTGGCCTTCTTTGCAGGGCTGCTGGCCGGCTTGGCCCTGGGCGGCCTGGAAGGCGCGGCCTGGGGCATCTCGGCATCCATGCTGCCCTACTTCGCCTACTACTTTCTCACCCTTGCCCACTGGAAAAACATCCCCGATGAAAGCCTGGCTTAACCGCGCACGGCGCCGGATCTGGCAGGCGCTGATGTACCGCATGGTGTTCGGCGAGCGCACGCCTGCGGGCGTGCTGCTGGCGCACACGCGCATTGCACCCAGCACCTGCATCGAGGGCGAGCAAGGCCTCACGCTGGCGGACCATGTGTTCATCGGGCAGTTCAATTTTCTCGATGCCACGGCGGGCCTCACCATCGACGAGGGCGTGCAGATCACCAATTTCGTGAGCATCGTCACGCACAGCTCGCACCGCTCCATCCGGCTGCTCGGGCGCGGGTACGCCACCCATGCGGGCGGCGAGGTACCCGGCTATGTGAAGGGGGCCGTGCACATCGGCGCCTATGCCTTCGTGGGGCCGCACAGCCTGATCGAGGCGGGCACGCGCATCGGCCGGGGCGCGCTGATCTGCGCCTATTCGCAGGTGCGCGGCGAGGTCGCCGACTTTGCCGTGATGGCCGGCGCGCCTGCGCGCCAGGTCGGCGACGTGCGCACGGCCGATGCGGCGCTGCTGGCGCAGTACCCTGAGTGGGCCGAACACTACCGTGCCTGGGCTGGCGAGTTGCCGCAGGCCGCAGGGGCAAGAACCCATGGCTGAAGCAAACAGGCACCTGTGCCTGCTGGGCGATGCAACCAGCCCGCACATCCAGCGCTGGGCGGCGGAGATGCGCTCGCGTGGCTACCGGGTATCGCTGGTCACGGCCCGCCCGGCACCCATCGAGGGGGTGGAGCAGAAGGTGCTGGCGCCCGTGCGCCGCTCGACCGACTGGCTGCTGCGCGTGGGGCAGGCGCACCGCTACGTGCAGGCCCTGGCACCCGACATCGTGCATGCGCACTACATCACCTCCTATGGCTACCTGGCCGCACGCTGCGGCCGCCATCCGCTGGTGATGACGGCCTGGGGCAGCGACCTGCTGGTGACGCCGCAAAAAAACACACTGATGCGCTGGCTGACGGGCTGGAGCCTGCGCCGGGCCGACCTGATCACCGGTGACTCGCAAAGTCTGATCGACGCGGCCAAGGCCTTTGGCCCTGCCTGCCCCGTGCAGGAAATCCATTGGGGCGTGGACCTCGGGCGCTTTGCTCCGGCTCCATGGTCCGCCAAGACCGGCCTGCAGATCGTGAGCTTGCGCTCCTGGGAGCCCAACTACAACATCGACACCATCGTCGAGGCCTTGGCCACCCTGGTGGCACGCCATCCCGAGGCAGGGGTGCAACTGCACCTGCTGGGCGGCGGATCGATGGAGGCGGCGCTGCGCGCGCTGGTGGCCGCGAAGGGACTGGAGGAGCACGTGGTCTTTCACGGCCGGCTGGACGACGCGGGCATGGCGCGGGTGCTGGCGCAGTGCAAGCTGTCGGTCTCGGTACCGACGAGCGACGCGACCTCGGTCTCGGTGCTCGAAAGCATGGCCTGCGGCCTGGCCGTGGTGGCCAGCGACCTGGATGCCAACCGCGCGTGGCTGGATGCCAGCCTGCTGGTGCCGCCACGCGATGCGGCGGCGCTGGCGCGCTGCCTCGAAACCATGGCCGCCGACGATGCCCGGATGCAGCGCCACGGACAGGAGAATGTGCAGCGCATTGCGCGCGATGGCGACCGCGCCGTACAGATGGACACGATGGATCGACTTTACCGAGAACGGACGGGCACCCCATGAGCCGGCCCCAGGACACCCCGGCATGGGTCAGCGTGATCGCGCCCTGCCGCAACGAGGCAGCGCACATCGCCGCGTTCTGCGACAGCGCACTGGCCCAGGTGCTGCCCCCCGGCTGGCAGATGGAAGTGCTGGTGGCCGATGGCGAGAGCGACGACGGCACGCGCGAATTGCTGGTCGCGCGCAGCACACAGGACGCGCGGCTGCAGTGGGTGGACAACCCCGGTCGCATCGTCTCCACCGGCCTCAACGCCTGCATTGCACGCGCACGTGGCGAAGTCATCGTGCGCCTGGACATCCACACCCGCTTCGCGCCCGACTATGTGGCGCGCTGCATCGAAACCTTGCAACGCAGCGGCGCCGACAATGTGGGCGGCCCCTGGGTGGCCGAGGGTACGGGGCCCATGGGCGAGGCCGTGGCCGCCGCCTTCCAGTGCCGCTGGGTGGTGGGTGGCGCGCGCTCGCGCGACACGCAGCACGATGGCGAGGTGGACACGGTCTACCTGGGCTGCTGGCCGCGCGCCGTGTTCGAGCGCATCGGCGGCTTCGACGAGGCACTGGTGCGCAACCAGGACGACGAGCACAACCTGCGCCTGCGCCTGGCGGGCGGGCGCATCTGGCAGAGCCCGCTGATCCACTCGCTCTACCACCCGCGCAATTCACTGCGCCACCTGTTCGCGCAGCAGCGGCAATACGGCTACTGGCGCCCTTTCGTGATGCGAAAGCACGGGCAGGCCGGCTCGGTTCGGCAACTGGTGCCGGCGGCCTTCGTGGCCGCGCTCGGCCTGTTCGCGCTGTGCCTGCCCTGGACCGTGCTGCCGCTGGCGGCACTGGTCGCGCTGTATGCAGCCTACGTGGCACTGGCCTCGGTGTCGGCCGCGCGCAGTGCAGGCCGCTGGCAGTTGCTGGCGCGGCTGCCGGTGGTGATTGCGGCCTACCACCTGGCCTATGGGCTCGGTACCTGGCGCGGCCTGTGGGACGTGCTGCGCGCGCGTGCGCCGTCGGCCCGGTTCGCCCGGATCACGCGATGAGCGACCCGACCGAGCCCCAGGCTGTGCAGGCGCGCTATGCACGCCGCGATGCCGCGCAGGACGCGCGGCACTACCGGCTGCTGACCAGCCCCTCGGCCCTGCAGGCGCAGCAGGAGCGCCTGCGCGCCATGGTGCGTTTGTGGAGTGCGCATGGCTGGACGGACCTCGCGGACAAATCCATCACCGAGGTGGGCTGTGGCAGCGGAGGCAACCTGCAGGACCTGTTGCGCCTGGGTGCCAGCCCCGCACGCCTGCAGGGGCTGGAGCTGATCGGCGAACGTGCCGCGCAGGCGCGCGGCAGCTTGCCCAGCGCCGTGCGCATCACCGAAGGCGATGCCACGCTGGCGCCCGTGGCCGATGGCAGCCAGCACGCGGTGCTGGCCTTCACCCTGTTCAGCTCGTTGCTGGACCCGGCGTTCCGCCAGCGCATGGCCGATGTTCTGTGGCGCTGGACGGCCCCAGGCGGCGGCGTGCTGGTCTATGACTTCATCGTGGACAATCCCCGCAACCCCGATGTGCGCGGCGTGCCCCTGGCCGAGTTGCGCCGCCTGTTCCCCAAGGCGCAGGTGCAGTCGCGGCGGATCACGCTGGCGCCCCCGATTGCGCGCCGGTTGCCTGCCGCCTGCCTCTCGCCCGCATCCGCACTGCTCTACCCGCTGCGCACCCACCGCCTGACCTGGCTGGCCAAGCCGGCCTGACCGTTGGCATCCCCGTTCCGCACTGAATCACGCTCCATGAAAATCACCGTCATCGGCACCGGCTATGTGGGCCTTGTCACCGGGGCCTGTCTCTCGGAAATGGGCAACCACGTGGTGTGCCTGGACCTGGACGCTCGCCGTATCGATGGGCTGAACCAGGGGCAGATGCCTATCCATGAACCCGGCCTGCCGGACGTGGTGCTGCGCAATGCGCGCAGCGGCCGCCTGGAGTTCACCACCGATATCGACCACGCCGTGGCGCATGGCCTGCTGCAGTTCATCGCCGTGGGCACGCCCCCGAGCGAAGACGGCTCGGCCGACCTGCAGCATGTGCTGGCCGCCGCGCGATCCATTGCCGAGCGCATGGCGGGCTACAAACTGATCGTCAACAAGAGCACGGTGCCCGTAGGGACAGCCGACCAGGTGCGCGACGCTGTGGCCGCCGTGCTGTCCTCCCGCGGTCTGCCGCCGGAATTTGCGGTGGTATCGAACCCCGAATTCCTCAAGGAAGGCAGCGCGGTGCAGGATTTCATGCGGCCGGACCGCGTGATCGTGGGCACCCAGGATGAGCGCGCCACCGAACTCATGCGTGCGGTGTATGCACCCTTCATGCGCAACCGCGACCGCCTGGTGGTGATGGACGTGCGCAGCGCCGAGTTCACCAAGTACGCGGCCAACGCCATGCTGGCCACGCGCATCAGCTTCATGAACGAGCTGGCGCTGCTGGCCGAGAGGCTGGGCGCCGACATCGAGAACGTGCGCACCGGCATCGGCATGGACCCGCGCATCGGCACGCATTTCCTCTACGCAGGAACGGGCTATGGCGGATCGTGCTTCCCCAAGGATGTAAAGGCGCTGATCCGGACGGCGCAGGATGCCGGGCAGGACCTGCAGATCCTGCAGGCAGTGAAAGCCGTGAACGACCACCAGAAGCAGGTGCTGACCGACAAGATCGTCGCGCGGTTTGGCGCCGACCTCACGGGCCGGCGCTTCGCGCTCTGGGGCCTGGCCTTCAAGCCCGGCACCGACGACATGCGCGAGGCACCGAGCCTGGCCATCATCGAACGGCTGCTGGCCCTGGGCGCCGAAGTGGTTGCCTACGACCCACAGGCCATGGACCAGGCGCGCCAGGCCCTTGGCGAACGCACAGGCCTTTCTTTCGTGCAGCTCGCCAATACGGCGCTGCAGGGCGCGGACGCGCTCATCATCGCCACCGAGTGGAAGGAGTTCCGCAGCCCGGACTTCGCCCACCTGGCCGCCACGCTACGCGAACGCATGGTGTTCGACGGCCGCAATCTTTTCGAGCCAGCCGAGCTGCGCGCTGCGGGGCTGGAGTACCACGCCATCGGCCGTGGTGCAGCCCCGTCCACCCCATTGCCACCTGACCATGTCGAACGCTGAAACCGCCGCCCTGCCCTTTCTCCCCTTCGCCCGCCCCGACATCGGCGATGCCGAGGTGAACGCCGTTGCCGAGGCCATGCGCTCGGGCTGGGTCACCACCGGCCCGCAGACCCGGGCTTTCGAGCAGGCCTTCACCGACTACCTGGGCGGCGGCGTGGACAGCCTGGCCGTGAACTCGGCCACGGCCGGCCTGCACCTGGCCCTGGAAGCCCTGGGCATCGGCCCGGGCGACGAGGTGATTGCCCCCACGCTGACCTTCACGGCCACGACCGAGGTGGTGCGCTACCTGGGCGCCGACCCGGTGTTGGTGGATGTGGACCCGGTGACGCTGAACATGGACCCGGCCCTGGTGCGCGCTGCGATCACGCCGCGCACCAAAGCCATCATGCCGGTGCATTACGGCGGCCTGGCCTGCGACATGGATGCGATTCTGGCCATCGCCCAGGAGTACGGACTCAAGGTCGTGGAAGACGCCGCCCACGCCCTGCCCACGACCTGGAGAGGGACGCTGGTGGGCCAACTGGCCTCGGATGTCACCGTGTTCAGCTTCTACGCGAACAAGACCATCACCACCGGCGAAGGCGGCATGGCCGTGACACGCGACCCGGATCTCGCCAAGCGCATGCGCGTGATGCGCCTGCACGGCATGAACCGCGATGCCTTCGACCGCTTCACGTCCAAGACGCCCGCCTGGTACTACGAGGTAGTGGCCCCGGGCTTCAAGTACAACATGACCGACGTGGCTGCGGCCATGGGCGTGCAGCAACTGGCGCGCCTGCCGGCCTTCGTGCAGCGGCGCCAGTACCTGGCACAGCGCTACCACGCGGCTCTGGCAGGCTTGCCGCTGGTGCTGCCGGCCGAGGCACCGGCAGGCGACATGCATGCCTGGCACCTGTATGTGATACGACTGGCTCCGGGTGCACGCCTGTCGCGCGACGTGCTGGTGCAGGGCCTGTCGGACCTGGGGATCGGCACCAGCGTGCACTATGTGCCGTTGCACCGCCACCCCTACTGGCGCGACCGCTACCAGCTCACGCCCGAGATGTTTCCCCAAGCCGATGCGGCCTACCAGGCCATGGTGAGCATCCCGCTGTTCACGGCCATGACCGTCGCCGACCAGGACCGCGTGATCGCGGCCCTGCAGACCCTGCTGGGATGAGGATGCTCAAGCGCCTGATGGACATCGTGGTCTCGGGCGGCGCCCTGCTGGCGCTCAGCCCGGTTCTGCTTGCCATCGCGCTGTGGGTGCGCTGGGATTCGGCAGGCGGGGCGTTGTTTCGCCAGGAGCGGGTGGGTCGGCACGGGCGCAGCTTTCACATCTACAAGTTCCGCTCCATGCACACCGGGGCCGAGCGGGCGGGCCCGGCCATCACAGTGGGGGAGGACGCGCGCATCACCCGCGCCGGGCATTGGCTGCGCCACAGCAAGCTCGACGAACTGCCGCAGCTGCTCAACGTGCTCAAGGGCGACATGAGCCTGGTGGGCCCGCGGCCCGAGGTGCCGCGCTATGTGGCGATGTACCCGGCCGAGCTCAGAGCCATCGTGCTGAGCGTGCGCCCGGGCATCACCGACCTGGCGTCCATCGCCTTTCGCAACGAAAGCGCGCTGCTGGCGCAGAGCGCCGACCCCGAGCGCACCTACGTGCAAGAAATTCTGCCCGTGAAGCTGGACTATGCCGCGCGCTATGCGCGCAACCACAGCGTGTGGCAGGACCTGCGGATCCTGGCACGGACGGTGCACGCCGTGCTGCGCCCGGATGCGTCGCCGGGCCAGGATACGCCGCGCTGAGCCACCGCAGCGTCCGCGCAAGGCCACCGAGCGCCTAAAAACCGGCACTGCACGGGTAAAAAACCGGGTTGTGCCCGCCAAGCCGATAAAATCAAGGGTTGGCTGCCGCAGACTCCCTGACAGCCCCTTATTTTCGACGCACCACGCTCGCACCGCATTGACAGCACCTATGTCTGAACAGAACACCCCACCAGTGCCCCCGGACGACAACAAGCTCATGGCCGAGCGCCGCGAAAAGCTCCGCGCGCTGCGCGAAGTCCAGGCCCAGGGCGGCGCCGTGGCCTTCCCCAACAATTTCAAGCCGGCGAACAAGGCGGCTGAGTTGCATGTGACCTATGGCCCACTCGATGCCGAGGCCCTGGAGGCCAATCCGGCCACGGTGAGCGTGGCTGGCCGCATGATGCTCAAGCGGGTGATGGGCAAGGCCAGCTTTGCCACCGTGCAGGACGGATCCCTGGGCGACACCGGCGGTCAGATCCAGCTGTACGTGACCCGCGATGCGCTGGGTGAAGAGGCCTATGCGGCCTTCAAGCACTGGGACCTGGGCGACATCGTGGGCGCCGAGGGCACCACGTTCAAGACCAAGACCGGCGAGCTGTCGATCAAGGTCACGCGCCTGCGCCTGTTGACCAAGAGCCTGCGCCCGCTGCCCGACAAGTTCCACGGCATGGCCGACCAGGAGCAGAAGTACCGCCAGCGCTATGTGGACCTGATCACCGACGAGCAGGCGCGCAGGCGCTTCATCGCGCGCAGCAAGGCCGTAAGCGGCCTGCGCGAGTTCATGGTGGACCACGGCTTCCTGGAGGTCGAGACGCCGATGCTGCACCCGATTCCGGGCGGTGCCAATGCCAAGCCCTTCGTGACGCACCACAACGCGCTTGAGCAGGAGATGTACCTGCGCATCGCGCCGGAGCTGTACCTCAAGCGCCTGATCGTGGGCGGGTTCGAGCGCGTGTTCGAGATCAACCGCAGCTACCGCAACGAAGGCATCTCGGTGCGCCACAACCCCGAGTTCACCATGATGGAGTTCTACGCGGCGTACTGGAACTACCTGGATCTGATGGACTTCACCGAGACGCTGATCCGCGAAGTGGCGCTCAAGGCCACGGGCTCGCTGCAGCTGACCTACCAGGGCCGCGCGGTGGACCTGTCGCAGCCGTTTGCGCGCCTGACGATCCGCGAAGCCATCTTCCAGTACACCGAGGCAGGCGCCCATGTGGACGACGCCGCGTGGCTGATCAGTGCACTCAAGAAGCTGGGCCTGAACGAAGAAAAGAACAAGCTGTCCACGCGTTCGCTGGCCAGCCTGCAGGTGCTCTACTTCGAAGAGACGGTAGAAGACAAGCTGTGGCTGCCCACGTTCATCATGGAGCATCCGACGGAAATCTCGCCACTGGCGCGCGCCAACGACACCCGCCCCGAGGTGACCGAGCGCTTCGAGCTGTACATCACAGGGCGCGAGTTCGGCAACGGCTTCAGCGAACTCAACGACGCCGAGGACCAGGCCGCGCGTTTCCACGCCCAGGTGGCCGCCAAGGACAGCGGTGACGACGAGGCCATGTTCTACGACCATGACTTCGTTCGCGCGCTGGAGTACGGCATGCCCCCCACGGGCGGCTGCGGCATCGGCATCGACCGCCTGATGATGCTGTTGACCGATAGCCCGAGCATCCGCGACGTGATACTGTTCCCCGCATTGCGGCGGGAGTCCTGAGCGGCTGCCGCGCAACGCCCTTCGCCTCAAGGAGCCGCTACCATGCCCTTCACCCCCAGCAGCGCGCCCTACCCTTCAGCGCCCGCATCAGCGTCCTCCCGCAACAGTTTTTCGGTACTGGTGGTGGAGGACCAGAATTCGGTGAGGGCTGCGCTCGTGGCCGAGCTGCGGCACGCAGGGGTTTCGGAGATCTTCGAGGCCCCCGAAGGTGCGGCGGCACTGCAGCTGTTCAAGACACATCGGCCGGACCTGGTGCTGCTGGACATCCGGCTACCCGGCAAGGACGGCTACTGGGTGGCCCAGCAGATGCGCGAGAGCGAGGCGGGCGACTGGACGCCGATCATCTTCCTCTCGGGCCTGGACAATGAACTCGACGTATGGCGCGGCATCGAGGTGGGGGGCGACGACTACCTGGTCAAGCCCGTCAAGCCCATCGTGCTGATGGCCAAGCTGCGCGCCATGCAGCGCCTCCTGGACATGCGCCGGCGGCTGGTGTCGCTATCGGCTGAGCTGCATCTGGCCAACCAGCGCCTCAACGAGATGGTGGAGGTGGACTCGCTGACCGGCCTGGTGAACCGCCGGGGCTTCGACCGGATGCTGCACAGCGAGATACTGTCGGCCCGGCGCGATGGCACGCCGCTCACGCTGATGCTCTGCGACCTGGACCATTTCAAACTGTTCAACGATGCCAGCGGCCACGTGCAGGGAGACGCCTGCCTGAAAGAGGTGGGTCGGCTGCTGCGCGAGGTGTGCGTGCGGCCGCGCGACGTGGCTTCGCGCTATGGCGGCGAAGAGTTCGCGCTGATCCTGCCCAACACCCCCCGTTCGGGCGCCATGACCTTTGCAAGGGCCCTGGGCCAGTTGCTCAAGGTGCGCGGCATTGCCCACCCCGACTCCCCCCTGGGCGATGCACTCACGCTGTCGGGCGGCATCACCACCTGCGTGCCCGACGACAGCACCAATGCCGAGAGCATGATCATGCGCGCCGACCAGGCCCTGTACGCGGCCAAGGCCCAGGGCCGCAACCGCTTCTTCAGTTTCGAGATGCAGATGGACACCGTGGAGCAGTTGCGCAGCTGATGGCGATCTTTTCCGTTTTCTGCGCGCCCGAGCGCGCCCTTTTCCCATGGCCACCAACGGTCTGCATGCTTTGAAGACGCGGCTCCCGGACTGGGTGCAGGACTGGCTCGATGTGATCGTGCCCGGCCTGCAGATCCTGCTGGTCGTTTTTGTGGCCTGGATGCTGCAGCGCCTTCTGCGGCGCCTGGTGGCGCGTGCCGCCGCCCACTACCAGTTGCCCGACGAGCTGCTGGTACCCATCAAGGGATTGATACGCTGGACTATCGTGGCCAGCGCCTTCCTGCTGGTGCTCGAACGCATGGGGGTTTCGGCCACGGTGCTGTGGACGGCCCTCACGGGCTTTGCCACCGTGGGCGCCGTGGCTTTTTTCGCGGCGTGGAGCGTGCTCTCCAACCTGTTCTGCGCGCTGCTGATCTTCACGGTGCGGCCATTCCGCGTGGGCGACTACATCGAGGTGCTGGACACAGCAGAGAAGCCCGGCGCCAAAGGCCGGGTGGTGGACATCAACCTGCTGTACACCACGCTCGAAGACCACCTCCACGCGGGCCCGGATGGCACCTGGCTGCAGATACCCAATGCCCTGATCTTCCAGCGCGTGATACGGCGCTGGAGAGGGCCACCACCTGCGGCGGTGGAGCCCGCCGCGCCGGCAGCGCCAACGCTGCCCGGAACATCCGCCCCGGCGCAGGAACCTCAGCCCGCTACGCCTGCGCCCTGAACCACCAGGGCGCGCTCAGGGCAGCAAGTCCAGCGCCTGCAGGTAGGCCGGCTGGTACATCAGGTCGTCCCAGGCCTGGGGAAGGGTCTCGGGCAGCAGGGCGATGCGGCGCGACTCGCTGTCCACACTGGGCTGCCAGCGGCCCCGGGCCTGCGCATCCGCCAGGCCGCCCAGCAGTTCGTCCACGGCCTTGCCATCGCCCACGCTCTGGTTGCACAGCAGCACCAGATCGCAGCCAGCCCCCAGCGCGGCCAGGGCACCATCGGTGTAGCTGACCAGTTGGCCATCGAGGCGGCGCGCCCCTTCCATGCTCAGGTCGTCACTGAAGATTGCGCCATCAAAGCGCATCTCGCGGCGCAGGATGTCCTGCAGCCAGCGTTGGGAGAACCCGGCGGGGCGGCTGTCCACCTTGGGGTAGATCACGTGGGCCGGCATCACGCTGGTGAGCGTGCTGCTGAGCCAGGGGTAGGGGGCCGCATCGTCGGCCAGGATGGCCTTGAGGCTGCGCGTGTCCACCGGCACCTCGGTGTGCGAGTCGGCCTTGACGAAACCATGGCCAGGGAAATGCTTGCCGCAATTGGCCATGCCGGCCTGCAGCAGTCCGTGCATGAGGCTCTTGGCGAGCAGGGCCACGACGCGCGGATCGCGGTGGAAGGAGCGGTCGCCAATCACGCCACTGCGCGAGCCGGCGCCTTCGTCCTGCCAGTCGAGGTCAAGGACTGGTGTGAACGAAAAATCCACGCCGCAGGCGCGCAGTTCAGTGCCCAGCACATAGCCTGCGGCGGTGGCGGCATTGGTGGCGCGCAGGGCGCCGCTGCCGGCAACCGCTTTGGCGCCCTTGCCATCGTCCATCCACATCTCGCCCAGGGCGCGCATGGGCGGCAGGTGGGTGAAGCCATCGGTGCGAAAGCGCTGCACGCGCCCGCCTTCATGGTCCACGCAGACCAGCAGATCATCGCGCACAGCCTTGATCGCACTGGTCAGGGCCAGCAACTGGGCCCGGTTTTCCCAGTTGCGGGCGAACAGGATCACGCCGCCGGTGAGCGGGTGGGCCAGGCGGCGGCGGTCGTCGGCGCTGAGCGCGGTGCCGGCCACATCGAGGATGACGGGTGCGTGTTCGGTCATGGGCTTGTGAAATCAGAAGGGATGGAAACTGGGCGGCCACGCTGAGAGCTGACTGCCGACGGAAATCAGGGGGCTTTTTCAACCACGCAGAAGCTGGCCGCGTAGTCCGTCTCGTCCGTGACGCTCAGGTGGGCCTGCAGGCCGCGCTCATCGAACCATTCCTTGAGCGCGCCATGCAGCACGATCACAGGCTGACCCGAGGGCAGCTTGGCCACCTCGCAGTGGCGCCAGGTCATGGGCATGCGCATTCCAAGGCCAATGGCCTTGCTGAAAGCCTCCTTGGCAGAAAAGCGGGTGGCCAGGTAGCGCAGGCCCCGGTCCGGCCAGCGGGCCGTGCGCGCACGCCAGGTGGCGAGTTCGCCCTGGGACAGTACCTTCTCGGCGAAGCGGTCGCCATGGCGTTCCAGGCTGGCCTGGATACGGCGCACGTCGCAGATATCGGTTCCGATGCCGTAGATCATGGCAAGGCGCTCAGCCTGCTGCGGCGATGCAGGCGTTGTAGGCCTGCACGGTGGCGGCATAGCCCAGCTCCAATGCATCGGCGATCAGCGCGTGGCCGATGGACACCTCCAGCACACCCGGCACCTCGCGCACAAAGGCGGTGAGGTTGTCGCGGTTCAGGTCGTGCCCGGCATTGACGCCCAGCCCGGCATCGAGCGCGGCCTGGGCGGCAGCGCGGTAGCGCTCCAACTGCAAGGCCTGCCCGGAGGTTCCCCAGGCGGCGGCATAAGGCTCGGTGTAAAGCTCGACGCGATCAGCCCCCACGGCCTTGGCGGCGGCCATGGCCTCGGGCGCCGGGTCCATGAACAGGCTCACGCGAACACCCAGGGCCTTGCACTCTGCAATCAGAGGCGCCAGGCGCTCGGCATCCTGCGGGAAGCCCCACCCATGGTCGCTGGTGAACTGGTCTTCGCTGTCGGGCACGAAGGTGGCCTGGTGCGGGCGCACTTGGCGGATAAAGTCCATGAGGTTCTGCGAGGGGTTGCCCTCGATGTTGTATTCCCGATCGGGCCAAGCCTTCATCAGCTCGGCCAGCTCGAACACGTCATGGCTGCGGATGTGGCGTTCGTCCGGACGGGGATGCACGGTGATGCCCCGCGCGCCGGCTTCAAGGCACAGCTGGGCCGCACGCGTGACGCTGGGAATGCCCAGGTGGCGCGTGTTGCGCACCAGGGCGACCTTGTTGACGTTGACCGACAGGGCGGTACGGTGCGGCGTGGGGTGTGGCATGCGGTATGTAGGGGTCAGAGAGACTGCAGATCCATCATGAGCTGGCGCGTGCGCAGCGTGGGACTGCCGCAATGGTATTGCAAGAGCGCCCGCAACTGGGGCTTGAGCTCGGCGGCCACCGGAGCGCAGGCGCGCAAGGTGGCGGTGTAGCTGGATGCATTGCTGTCCAGTGCCGCCTGCAGGGCCTGCCACTGGCTGCCGGGCAGCGCGACGCGATCGCCAGATGAGGCCGTACGCAACCCCCCTTCGGCCACCAGCGTGTAGCGCGTGCCGGGGTGCAAGGGCTCCAGGGTCATGGTCTGCGCATCCAGGCTGGGCAAAAGCCCGATCTCGCGCAGCAGCAGTAGCTCGAAGCTGCGCAGCACGGGTTCGAGCGCGTCGCCATGCTCGCTGGCCAGCACGCGCACCACGCCGGCATAGTCATCGAACAGCGCAGTGTGTGCATCGGCCCGCGCCAGCAGGCGCAGCAGCAATTCGTTGAGGTACATGCCCGACAACAAGGCGTCACCCGTCGGCATGACATGCCCGCCCACCCACTCTGCGCCCTTGAGCGTGTGGATGTCGGCTGAGCCATCGCCCGACAGGGTGTAAGTGAGCAGGAGCGGCTGCAGGGGCAGCAGCACAGGGCGAAAGTTGGAGGTGGGCTTCTTGGCACCCTTGGCGACCAGGGCCACACGACCCTGGCGGCGGCAGAATACCTCCAGGATCAGGCTCGACTCGCTCCAGTCGTAGCTGTGCAGCACGAAGGCCGGTTCATCGGAAATGCGCTTGGCAACGGCCATGGGCGGCTTTCAGCCACGCCACAGGCACCAAGGCGCCTCTGCACGGATGAGCACCGAAGCGGCCATCCTCACTCGTAGCCGAAGGAGCGCACGCGCGCCTCGTCATCGGCCCAGCCCGAGCGCACCTTGACCCACAGCTCCAGGAACACCTTGGCATCCATGAGCTTTTCGAGCTCCTGGCGGGCTTCGGTGCCGATGCGCTTCAGGCGTTCGCCCTTGTCCCCGATGACCATCATCTTGTGGTTGTCGCGCTCGACCACGATGGTGGCGGCGATCTTCACGAGGCGCTTGTGCTGCTTGCTCGCCTCTTCCTCGAACTTGTCGATGACCACAGTGGAGGTGTAAGGCAACTCGTCACCCGTGAAGCGGAACAGCTTTTCGCGCACGGTTTCGCCGGCCAGGAATTTCTCGCTGCGGTCGGTGAGTTCGTCCTCGCCGTACCACCAAGCCTGCTCGGGCAGGTACTTGGCGCAGATGCCGAAGAGGCGCTCGATGTCGCCCTTGTTCTTGGCCGACATGGGCACGAATTCAGCGAACGGGTGGCGCTCCTGCATGCTCTTGAGCCAGGGCGCCAGTTCGGCACGGCGGTTGACCATGTCGAGCTTGTTGGCGATCAGCAAGGTAGGAATGCCGGGCTTGAACAGCGACAGCACCTTGGCGTCGGCCAGCGTGAAATTGCCCGCCTCCACGACGAAGAGGATCAGGTCCACGTCGCCGATGGCACCCATCACCGTCTTGTTGAGCGACTTGTTCAGGGCCGTGGCATGCCGGGTCTGAAAACCCGGGGTGTCGACAAAGACGAACTGGGTCTGCTCGCGCGTGCGGATGCCCGTGATGCGGTGGCGCGTGGTCTGCGCCTTGCGCGAGGTGATGCTGATCTTTTGCCCCACCAGTGCATTGAGCAGGGTGGACTTGCCCACGTTGGGCTTGCCGACAATGGCGATCACGCCGCAGCGCTGGCCCGGCACGGCCGCAGGCGCACCTGCAGCCGCCAGCATGGCATCCAGATCCCCCGGGGTTTGGGGATGGTCTGCAGGGGTACCGGCATCGCCCGCCGTGTCGTTGGTGGCGTTGTCGTCGTTCATAGATTCTTTGCTTTCAGTGTGGCAAGCATGGCCGCTGCCGCAGCCTGCTCACCGGCACGGCGGGAGCCGCCAATGCCACGCTCTATCAGGCCCAGTTCGGGAATATCGCACTCGACATCGAAGGTCTGGCGGTGCGCCGCCCCCACGGTGGCCACGACGGCATACTGCGGAAGCTTCATTTTGCGGCCCTGGAGCCACTCCTGCAACGCGGTCTTCGGGTCCTTGGACGCGGCCTGCATCTGCGGGTTGATCTCCATGGCCTGGAACAGGCGGTGCACCAGGGCTTCGGCCTGGATGTAACCGGCGTCGAGGTAGACCGCGCCGATCAGCGCCTCCAGCGCATCGGCAAGGATCGAAGGGCGCTGGTGGCCACCGGATTTGGATTCACCCTCACCGAGTCTCAACACCTCGGACACACGCAGGCGCAGGGCCAACTGGTGCAGGGTGTCCTGCTTGACCAGGTTGGCCCGCACACGCGAGAGATCACCTTCAGGCAGGGACCCCAGGCGCTGGTACAGCAGGCTCGCAACCGCAAGGTTCAGGACGGAGTCCCCCAGGAACTCCAACCGCTCATTGTGGTCGGCCGAAAAGCTGCGGTGCGTGATGGCACGTTGCAGCAGCGAGGGATCGGAAAAGAGGTGCTGCAGGCGGTCCTGCAGCGCAAGAAGACTGGGGGACACTACTTGGTCTGTCCCTCGAAGCGGTAGACGAGATAAGCCGGACCAGCGAGGGGAATCTCGCGTGAATACTTGAAGCTCACCACATTTTTATCGCCGCGCTTCGTAATCTCCAGGTCCTTCCCCTTGACGGAACTGATGTCATCGATAGTACCCGCACGATCAAAGGCACCGCGTATTCCTCCAACTGTGGTCTCTTCCCTGGCGGCCTTGGTGGCCGCCTTGTTGATGGCCTGGTACTCCAAAAAGATAGGCACAGACTGCCCGCCGATGGCAAACGCCGCCACGCAGATCAGCCCGATGAAAATCACGCCAATGAAAGACAGACCACGCTGGCGCGAACGGCTGGCAAAACGGTTGGAATACATACTCTCCCCTCTCCGTACTTACTGATTAAAACAGGCCATGGATCATTGAAAAGACCCAATGCGCCTGGGATTGCTGAAGTTCATCCAGACGAAAAAGGCCTTGCCCACGATGTTGGCGTCGGGCACAAAGCCCCAATAGCGAGAATCCAGCGAATTGTCGCGGTTGTCTCCCATCATGAAATAGTGGCCTTCCGGCACTTTGCACACCACGCCTTCAACACTGTAGCGGCAGTTGTCACGATACGCAAAACTGGTCGCGCCCTGGATGAAGGCCGGAGCATCCGGATAGTTCAGCAACCGATGTGCCTTGCCATCGAATTGCTCTTCGAGTTGCGGGTAGTACTTCACTTCGTCCAGAAAATCCGGGACGGCCGTGGTGGGTACCACCTGCCCGTTGATGGTGAGGCGCTTGTTCAGGTACGCCACTTCGTCGCCCGGCACGCCGATCACGCGCTTGATGTAGTCCAGACTGGGCTGCGGCGGGTAGCGGAACACCATGACATCGCCGCGCGCGGGCTTGTTGCCCTCGATGATCTTGGTGTTGATCACCGGCAGGCGCACGCCATAGGTGAATTTGTTCACCAGGATCAGGTCGCCTACCAACAAGGTCGGGATCATCGAGCCGGAGGGAATCTTGAACGGCTCGAACAGAAAGGAGCGCAGCACGAACACCGCTGCGATCACCGGGAACAGCCCGGCCGTCCAGTCCAGCCACCAGGGCTGCATGAGCAGGCGCCCCTGGGCTTCCTGCACATCCAGATCCACCTTCTGGATGCCCATGCGGTCCAGTTCGGCCCGGCGCTGCACGGCAGCGTCTTCAATCGCCTGGGCTGCACGGCGGCGCTGGGGCAGGAAGTACAGCCGCTCGGCCAGCCAGAAAGCGCCCGTGACCACCGTGGCCAGGAACAGCAGCAGCGCAAAATTGCCCTCGATGAGGCCAAAGTACCAGGAACCCACGTAGCCAAGAAAGGCGGCCAGGATGGCGGCCGTCAGAATTTGCATGAACTGCATCAATCTTCCACCTGCAAAATGGCGAGGAAGGCCTCCTGGGGCACCTCGACCGAACCGATCTGCTTCATCCGCTTCTTGCCCGCCTTCTGCTTTTCCAGAAGCTTGCGCTTGCGGGAAATATCCCCGCCATAGCACTTGGCCAGCACGTTCTTGCGCAGGGCCTTGATGGTCTCGCGCGCGATGATGTTGGCGCCGATGGCGGCCTGGATGGCCACGTCATACATCTGGCGGCTGATGATCTCGCGCATCTTGCCCACCACGGCCCGGCCGCGGTACTGCGACTGCGAACGGTGCACGATGATGGACAGCGCATCGACCTTCTCGCCGTTGAGCAGGATGTCCACCTTGACCACATCGGATGCGCGGTACTCCTTGAACTCGTAGTCCATCGACGCATAGCCGCGCGAAACGGACTTGAGCTTGTCGAAGAAGTCCAGGACGATCTCGCCCAGTGGCATCTCATAGGTCAGCATGACCTGGCGGCCATGGTAGGCCATGTTGATCTGCACACCGCGCTTCTGGTTGGCCAGCGTCATCACCGGGCCCACGTAGTCCTGGGGCATGTACAGGTGCACGGTGACGATGGGCTCGCGCACCTCTTCCATACGGCCTTGGTCGGGCATCTTGGAGGGGTTCTCGACCATGACGGTCTCGCCATCGGCGCGGACCACCTGGTAGACCACGCTGGGCGCGGTGGTGATCAGGTCCTGGTCGAATTCTCGCTCCAGGCGCTCCTGCACGATCTCCATGTGCAACAGGCCCAGGAAGCCGCAGCGAAAACCGAAACCCAGCGCCTGGCTAACCTCTGGCTCGTAGTGCAGCGAAGCGTCGTTGAGCTTGAGCTTTTCCAGCGCATCGCGCAGCGAGTCGTACTCGCTGGCTTCCGTCGGGTACAGGCCCGCAAACACCTGGGGCTGGATTTCCTTGAAACCCGGCAGCGCTTCAGTGGCTGGGCCGGCATTGTTGGGCAGCTTCTTTTCGAGGGTGATGGTGTCACCCACCTTGGCGGCCTGCAACTCCTTGATGCCGGCGATGATGTAGCCCACCTGGCCCGCGTCGAGCGAGTTGCGCGGCTCGTTGGCGGGGGTGAACACACCCAGATTGTCCGCGTTGTACACCGCTTCGCTGGCCATCATCTTGATGCGCTCGCCCTTGAGCAGGCGGCCATCGACCACGCGCACAAGCATCACCACGCCTACATAGCTGTCGAACCAGCTGTCGACGATCATCGCGCGCAGCGGACCGTCTGCATTGCCGCGCGGCGCAGGCACCTTGGCCACGATGGCTTCGAGGATCTCGTCGATTCCCATGCCGGTCTTGGCCGAGCAAGGGATCGCATGCTCAGCATCGATGCCGATCACGTCCTCGATCTCGGCCTTCGCATTCTCCGGATCGGCATTGGGCAGATCCATCTTGTTGAGCACCGGCACCACTTCCACACCGAGGTCCAGCGCGGTATAGCAATTGGCCACGGTCTGTGCTTCGACACCCTGCGAGGCATCGACGACGAGCAGCGCGCCTTCGCATGCTGACAGCGAACGGCTCACCTCGTACGAGAAGTCAACGTGACCCGGAGTGTCGATCAGATTGAGGTTGTAGACCTGCCCATCCTGGGCCTTGTACTGCAGCGCAGCGGTCTGCGCCTTGATGGTTATCCCACGCTCTTTCTCGATGTCCATCGAGTCCAGAACCTGGGCCTCCATATCGCGGTCCGCAAGGCCGCCGCATCGCTGGATCAAGCGGTCGGCCAACGTCGACTTGCCATGGTCGATGTGCGCAATGATGGAAAAATTTCTGATGTGGTTCATCAACGGGAAGCGTCAAGTAATTGAATTAAAACGGCGCGCACAAGAAAAAAGGGCGCGTCGAGTGGCGACGCGCCCTGAACCAACAATCATTGGCAACTGCGATAGTTGGATCTTCATTGTAGGCAAAAAGCGGGTCGGGAGCAGCCCGGCACTGGCACGAAAAGGGTCGTTGCCTGACTGCAACAGGGATTTTATACACAGTTTATTCACAGATCCAGCCCGCACGATGATGAACAACTTGTGGGTGAGCTGTGGATCAGCTGTGCATGAACACGATGCATCCCGCATGGTGGGGCAGGAGTCGTTCAATATGCACATAACGGTTGAACAGACCCCTGCATTCTATCGAAACTGGTTGATGCCCCGCAGCAAAAGTTAGCGAAAGCTAACCTCTAAGTTTTTTTCAGGGCCCAAGAGACCGCCCGTTTCCGGGGAGTTTTTTGGGAAAACCCCATCAAATACAGAGGGAATAGCCCGCGGGAACCACCCCTTTGCCCCTCTGAATCCGGGCACCTCCTCCTTCAGCGCAGAGGGCGGATCACCGCATACTGGGCCCACTCGCCGCGGCGATAGAGCAGGCTCAAGGGCTTGCTCTTGTCCGCCTTGGACACGACCGCCTCGAAGTCCTTGAGGCCCGCGATCTCCGTGTTGGCGACGGACAGGATCACATCACCTTCACGCAGGCCCGCCCGCGCAGCGGCATCGGTGGCCGATGCCACGGCCACGCCGCCCTTGAGCTTGAGCTCCTTCTTCTGTGCATCGGTGAGTTCGAGCACGGACAGGCCGAGCTGCTGGGCTGCCGCCGACGCCTTGGGCTTTTCCTCGCGCTCCACCGCCTTGGCCACCGGCTTGTCGGGTTCGATTTCGGCGATGGTGATGGACAGGTCGCGCGCGCTGCCGCGGCGGAACACCGTGATGGCACTCTTGGTGCCGGGCTTGGTGTTGCCCACCAGGCGCGGCAGGTCGGCCACCTTCTCGATGGGCTTGCCGTCGAAGCGGGTGATGATGTCCCCTGCCTCGACCCCCGCCTTGTCGGCCGGCGAGCCCGACTCCACCCCTGTCACCATCGCGCCCTGCGACTTGCCCAGGCCGATCGATTCGGCCACGTCCTTGCTCACCGCGCCAATCTGCACGCCAATGCGGCCACGCGTCACGCGGCCCGACGAGCGCAACTGCTCGCTGACGCGGATCGCTTCGTCCATCGGAATCGCGAACGAGATACCCATGAAGCCGCCCGAGCGCGAGTAGATCTGGCTGTTGATCCCCACCACCTCGCCGCGCATGTTGATCAGCGGGCCACCGGAATTGCCGGGGTTGATGGCCACGTCGGTCTGGATGAAAGGCAGGTAGTCGCCCGTGTCGCGCTGCTTGGCGCTCACGATGCCGGCAGTCACGCTGTTCTCCAGGCCGAAAGGCGAGCCGATGGCCATAACCCACTCACCCACCTTGAGGCGGCTCACATCGCCCACCTTCACCGCTGGCAGCCCGGTGGCCTCGATCTTGACCACGGCCACGTCGGTGCGCTTGTCGGCACCCACGATGCGCGCCTTGTATTCGCGCTTGTCGGTGAGCGTGACGATGACTTCCTCGGCCCCCTCGACCACATGCGCATTCGTCATCACGAAGCCGTCGGCCGTGAGGATGAAGCCCGAGCCCACGCCGCGCGGCTGCGCCTCCTCATCCTGCTGGGGACGCTGGGGGCGCTGCTGGCGCGGCACGTTGGGAATCGGCACGCCGAAGCGGCGGAAGAACTCTGCCATCTCCTCGTCCATGCCGTTGGCGCCCGAACGCTCGGACGCCTTCTCGCGCGTTCGGATGTTCACCACTGACGGACCAACCTGGTCCACCAGGTCAGTGAAGTCCGGCAAGCCCCGGACCACGGCGGACTGCGCCATGGCCACGCCCTGGGGCAGCACCGCCACGCTGGCCACCGTCGCCACCACGCCCGAAACGGCGAGGGCGCGCAGCATACTCCAATCAAACTTGGGCATCATCGACCTTTCAAATTGTGGGGAACGCGAAAAAGAGTGTCACAGCCTGTGAAGAGGCGGGCCGGCATTTGGTTCCCGAAAACCACGCAGTACCAGGGCTGTTCGCCGCGCCAGGTCAGCGCGCGCGCTCCAGTGCACCGACGAAAAGGCGCAGCGTCTGCATCGGCACCTCACCGACGGCCGTCACCCAGGCATCGGAGGCCATGCGCTGGCCCAGCATCTGCGTGGCGCCCACACTGCCCAACTGGCCTTGCGCGCCATGGCGCCTGGCATCGAAAGGCTCAATGAACAGCGACACGGTCGCCAGGCCATCGGAGTACAGGCACTGCAGCACCGGTGGCGGAGCTTCTGCAGACCCCGCAGCCGCCGCCCTCTTGTGGCAGCTTTGCGGCACAAAGCCGGCCACCGGCTGGCGCATGCGCCAGCCCTCCTCCAGTGCCGTGGTCTTCACCGCCGCAGGGGCGATCACCTTGTAGCCCGAGACGTCATCCATCATGCGCGAAAGCTTGTCCAAGGGCACGGTGGCGTTGAGGTCGAGCTCAGAGAAGGCCGCCTGCTCCAGCACGCGGCCGTCGGTCGCCAGGGTCTGCAACTTGACCACCAGGCCCGACTCCTTTTCGCTCCAGATGCGGTAGCCGAAACGCAGGGGATCCAGCGGCTTGAACCAGACCACGTCCGCATCCAGGCCGGCCACGCGCTCCTGGCCCAGCACCTGCGCCTCGTAGTGCCTGGCCAGGGACGTGCCCTGCACCGACGGCAACTGCGGGAACAGCCCGCGCGCGTCCCCACGCTCGGTGCGCACCGTGCGCTCCTCTGGCAAGAAGGTGCGCACTTCGCCGTCACGCCGGAACACCTTGCGCGGCGTGCCGCTCAGGCCATCCACCCGCTCCAGTTGCTGCTTGCCGTCGCAGGCATTCCAGATGCGCGAGCTGAACATCGCGCCCGAGGAGGACAGCACCACGAAGGTACCGACGTAGGGGCGATTGCGGGGCGCCTGGTGCATGCGCTCTATCCACTGGCCAATGTCGCGCACCGGGATCACCGGAGACAGGGGCGGCAAAGCGGACACCGCAGGCCCCGGCACCGCCTGCGCATGCAATGCTGCAGGCCACAAACCAGCGCACAGCCACAAGGCCACGCCAGCGGTCACAGCGCGCCGCCACACCCGTGCGGCGGCATGCGCCATGGCAAAGTCAGAGATCCATCCCATTGTGGCGCGTCAGGTCAGGCAAATTCAGCGGCTGGGCGTGGCAAAGGTGGCGTTGCGCAGGAAGCCGGCCGGCATCTGCAGCGCAGAGGTGCTGCCAAACTGCTTGTGGGCCGCCAGGAGCTCGTCCAGGCGCGGATCCCGGATCATCACCTGCTGGCCCTCGTTCTCGGCCACGGCGATCATGGAGCCCGGCTGCATGACACCCTGCGGTGCCGGGGCAGCCTGGATCACAGGCGCTCCCACAGAAGCCATCTGCGCCCCCGAAACCCCGCGGCCACCCTGCAGCATGCCGACGGAAGACCACCCGATGGCCGCCACGGCCGCCAGCGAGGCCACCCCCGCCACCATCTTCCAGCGGAACACCGAGGCATTGGCAGCAGGCAACCGGGCCTGCGCCACCACGCCCAGGGCCGGTTCGGGTGCCAACGCGGCCGGGCTCCGCACCGGCGCCTCCTGGGCCATCTGTTCGCGCAGGCGCGAGAGCAGCACGTTGCCACTGTCGGCACGTGCCAGCTCGTTCGAGCGCAGCACATCACCCACCAGGTGGTAGATCTGCCATGTGGCCAGCCCTTCGTCATCGCCTGTACAGGCGATGGCATCCGCAAACGCATCGCCATGCAACTGGCCGTCGGCCAACGCCGAAATCTGTTCGCGCTTCGTCGTCATCACATCATTGTTCATGGTCTCACCTGCATATCCGTCACCAGACACTGCTTTACCCTTGCCGTACACCGCACCATCACCACCGTTTGCCCGTCTGGTTTTCCAGCATCGGGCGCACGCGGGCCGAAATCGCCTCCCGCGCGCGGAAAATACGCGACCGCACCGTGCCGATTGGGCAGCCCATGGCAGCAGCGATCTCTTCGTAACTGAGCCCCTCGATCTCGCGCAGCGTCACCGCCTGGCGCAAATCCTCGGGCAGCGCCTCCATGGCAGCATTCACCGCCTGGGCGATTTCCTGGGCAGCCAGCACCGTTTCAGGTGTTTCGTCGCTGGTTAGTTCATGCCCGACACGAGAAGTTTCATCTTCATCGTCGACACCCCTCAAGGCGTTTTCTGAAATCACCGGGTTGCGCTTCATGTCCATCAGCGCCTTCTTGGCGGTATTGACGGCAATCCGGTACAGCCAGGTATAGAACTGGGCGTCGCCCCGGAACTGGTGCAGGGCCCGGTAGGCGCGGATGAAGGTTTCCTGCGCGATGTCCGGGATGATGTCGGTGTCGCGCACCATGCGGCCGATCAGGCGCTCAATGCGGCGCTGGTACTTGATGACCAGCAGCTCGAACGCCCGCTGATCGCCCGCCACCGCGCGCTCCACCAGGAGAAGATCGCTGTTGTCGGGTGTGGGAGGCGGCGTTTGGACTGTCATCGAATCTCTGGGTTCACGCCTGTCGGCTGTGGATCGGCGCGAACTCTCCGGCACTCACAGTGCCCGTTCCGGCGCGCGAATATACCGCACGCCGCAGATCGGCCCACCGCTCGGGCTGCTGGCGGCTCTCCAGCCATAGCCAGAAGCGCTGGCGGCCTTGCGCCTCCTGGACGCATACCCACAAGTGGCCTTGCAGGTCCCACTGCACCTCCGGAGCGCCTTGCAGCATCACCGGCGAGCGGCCTGGAAGCAGCGCATCCAGCCACCACTGCTGGCCGTCCCAGTGCAACTCTCCGCAAAACTGGCCCAGCCACCAGTGCCAGGCACCTGCCACTGCGGCCAGCCAGGCGCTCGAGCCGGCCAGTGCAGGGATCACCCCCTGCCCAGCCCCCAGCAGCCACCAGGCATACAGCACCGCAGCACCCGCCAGCGCCACGGCGGCCAGCACAGCGCCCACGGCGCGGCTGCGCCGCACGGGCAAGTGCACGGCAGGGGCCTGGCGCGCCATGGAATTCATGGAAAGGAGGGGGAATGCAGGTGCATCATCGTCCTGCAGTTTGCCGCAAACAGCATGCCAGCGCCCGCAAGGGCACTGGCATCAAGCCGTCAGACCCGCTTGAACACCAGGGAACCGTTGGTCCCACCGAAGCCGAAGTTGTTCTTGAGCGCATAGTCCATCTTCACATCACGGGCCGTGTTGGCGCAGTAATCGAGATCGCACTCAGGGTCCTGGTTGAACAGGTTGATGGTCGGCGGCACCTTCTGGTGGTGCAACGCCAGTACGGTGAACACGCTTTCGATCCCGCCCGCCCCGCCGAGCAGGTGGCCCGTCATCGACTTGGTGGAACTGATCACCGTCTTGTAGGCGGCTTCGCCGAGGGCCGCCTTGATGGCATTGGTCTCGTTGAGGTCGCCCAGGGGCGTGGAGGTTCCGTGCGCGTTCAGGTAACCCACATCGCCGGGATTGATGCCGGCATTGCGCATGGCGCTGATCATGGCACGGCGCGGGCCGTCCATGTTCGGCGCGGTCATGTGCCCGGCATCGGCACTCATGCCAAAGCCGCTGAGCTCGGCATAGATCTTGGCGCCACGGGCCTTGGCGTGTTCGTACTCTTCGAGCACCAGCACGCCAGCACCCTCACCCAGCACGAAGCCATCACGGTCCTTGTCCCAGGGACGCGACGCCGTCTTGGGGTCATCGTTGCGGGTGGACAACGCACGCATCGCGGCAAAGCCACCAATGCCCAACGGCGACACCGTGGATTCCGTACCGCCGGCAATCACGACATCGGCATCGCCGTACTCGATCATGCGGCCGCCTTCGCCAATGCAGTGCAGGCCAGTCGTGCAGGCCGTCACCACCGCCAGGTTCGGGCCCTTGAAGCCAAAACGCATGGACACATGGCCCGCCACCATGTTGATGATGGATGCCGGCACGAAGAACGGCGTGATGCGCCGTGGTCCGCGGTTGGTCAGCTCGGCATGGGTGTCCTCGATCAGCGGCAGGCCGCCGATTCCGGATCCGATCACGCAGGCGATGCGCGTGGCGAACTCGTCGTCCAGCGCCTCTCCGGTGGGCAGCCCCGCATCCTGTATGGCCTGCGCTGCCGCGACAATGCCGAAATGGATGAAGGCGTCCATCGCGCGCGCATCCTTGGCGCTGATGTACGACTCCAGGTCAAGCCCCTTGACCTCCCCTGCGATCTTGCAGGAAAAGTTCGACGCATCGAACTTGGTGATGAGGTCAATGCCGGAATTTCCAGCGAGGACATTGGCCCAGGCATCGGCCACCGTGTTTCCCACGGGGCTGACGCAACCCAGGCCGGTCACGACAACGCGACGACGGCTCATGCGTAAAAACCTTCTGCTGATCGCTCAAGTCAGGCGCAGTGCGCCGGCTCAGGCCTTCTGATGGGTGTTGGCGTAATCGATGGCGTTTTGCACCGTCGTGATCTTCTCGGCGTCTTCGTCAGGGATCTCGATGCCGAACTCGTCTTCCAAGGCCATCACCAACTCCACCGTGTCGAGCGAGTCGGCACCGAGGTCTGCCACGAAGGCCTTTTCATTGGTGACTTGGGACTCTTCCACACCGAGTTGTTCGGCAATGATTTTTTTGACGCGTGCTTCGATATCGCTCATGGTTTCCCTCTGGGGGTTGTGAATGAATCCGCGATTCTAGCCGCTTAAGGAGAAGCCCCTCAGCAGCCCGCCGTCCGGATGAACCGGCGTTATCTTTCAACAATTACATGTACATGCCGCCATTGACATGCAACTCCTGCCCGGTCACATAGCCCGCTTCGCGAGATGCAAGGTAGGCGACCGCATGTGCGATGTCCTCGGGCTTGCCCAGATGGCCCAAAGCGATCTGCGTACGCAGCGCTTTTTGCTGCTCTTCGGGCAGGCCTGCGGTCATGTCGGTCTCGATGAATCCAGGGGCCACGCAGTTCACGGTGATGCTGCGGCTGCCCAACTCACGCGCCAGTGCGCGCGCCATGCCGGCCACACCGGCCTTGGCAGCAGCGTAGTTGGCCTGGCCTGGATTGCCCGATGCACCGACCACGCTGGTGATGCTGATGATGCGCCCGAAGCGCTGCTTCATCATGGGACGGATGGCGGCGCGGCTCACGCGAAAGACCGCCTTGAGGTTGGTGTCCAGCACCGCATCCCAGTCGTCATCCTTCATGCGCATGGCCAGGGTGTCGCGCGTGATGCCGGCGTTGTTCACCAGCACATGCAGGCCGCCCTGCTGTTTCACGATGGCGTCGATGGTGGCCTCGATGGCCGCACCGTCGTTCACGTTGAGATTGACCCCCTTGGAGCCCGGGTAGGCCGCCAGGGCCGCCGAGATGCGGGCAGCGCCGTCATCGGTAGTGGCCGTGCCGACCACCTGGTAGCCGCGCACGGCCAGTTCCAGTGCGATCGCCGCACCGATGCCGCGCGATGCGCCAGTGACCAGGGCCACCTGGGCGATTTGAACAGTTTCCGTCATGCCAGCAACTCCCGTGCTTCGGCCAGCGAGGCCGTGTCAAATACTGCGGCACCGACCAGTTCGGGGTCGATGCGCTTGGTCAGGCCCGCCAACACCTTGCCGGGGCCACACTCCACAATGTGCGTCACGCCGCGCGCCTTGAGCGCCTGCACGCACTCCACCCAGCGCACGGCACCAAAGGCCTGGCGCACCAGGGCATCACGGATCGCGTCGGCATCGCTATGCACCGCCACATCCACGTTGTTGACCACGGGAATGGCGGGCGCCGCCAGCACCACCGCAGCCAGAGCCTCTCGCAGCTTGTCGGCTGCGGGCTTCATCAGGCTCGAATGGAAAGGCGCCGACACCGGCAGCAGGAGCGCACGCTTGGCGCCGCCGGCCTTGAGCACCTCGCAGGCCTTGTCCACCGCCGCCTTGGTGCCCGCAATCACAGTCTGGATCGGGTCATTGAAGTTCACAGCCTCCACCACCTCGGCGCTGCCCGCACCGAACGTGGCCGCAGCCTCGGCGCACCCGGCGATGACCCTGGAAGCCTCCATGCCCAGGATGGCCGCCATGGCACCGGTCCCCACAGGCACCGCCTCCTGCATGGCGGCAGCACGCAGGCGCACCAGGGGCGCAGCCTGCGACAGCGTCAGCACGCCTGCAGCAACCAGCGCCGAATACTCGCCCAGCGAGTGCCCGGCAAGGGCCACTGGCAGAGCGCCACCTTCGGCACGCCACACGCGCCATGCCGCCACACCGGCGGCCAGCATCACGGGCTGGGTGTTGGTGGTCAGGGCCAGCGCCTCTTTGGGGCCTTCCTTGATCAGGAGGGCAATGTCCTCGCCCAGCGCATCCGAGGCTTCGCGCAGGGTCTCGGCAACCGCAGGGTGGTCACCCCAACCGTCGAGCATGCCGACCGACTGCGAGCCCTGCCCGGGAAAAACAAATGCAAATGACTTCATGCCAGCACAGGTAGATAAAAGGAATCGGGTTCTGCAGACCGCCCAAGGGCGGCAGGCTACAGCTTCAGGAGCACGGCACCCCAGGTGAACCCACCGCCCACGCCTTCGAGCAGCAGCGTTTCACCCTTCTTGACCTGCCCGCTGCGCACCGCATGGTCGAGCGCCAGGGGAATCGATGCAGCCGAGGTGTTGCCATGCTGGTCCACCGTGACCACCACCTTGTCCATCGACAGCTTGAGCTTGCGGGCCGTGCCCTGCATGATGCGGATGTTGGCCTGATGGGGGATCAGCCAGTCCACATCGGCTTCGGTCATGCCAGCCTTGGCCAGCGCGGCATGGGCGGCCTTTTCCAGCACGCCCACGGCCAGCTTGAACACGGCCTGGCCGTCCATCTTGAGCACCGGGTCGCCCAGCACCTGGCCACCCGAGACATTGCCCGGCACGCACAGGATGCCCACATGCTTGCCATCGGCATGCAGGTCACTCGACAGGATGCCGGGCGTCTCGGACGCCTCCAGCACCACGGCACCGGCACCATCACCGAACAGCACGCAGGTGGTCCGGTCCTTGAAATCCAGGATGCGGCTGAAGACTTCGGCGCCAATCACCAGGGCACGGTTCGCCGCGCCGGTCTGGATCATCGAATCGGCCACGGCCAATGCATAGACAAAACCGCTGCACACGGCCTGCACATCGAACGCCGGGCAACCATTGGCACCCAGCTTGTGCTGCAGGATGCAAGCGACCGAGGGAAACACCATGTCCGGCGTGGACGTGGCGACGATGATCAGGTCGATGTCCTGCGCTTGCAGGCCCGCAGCCTGCAAGGCGTTGCGAGCAGCTTCGAGACCCAGGTCGCTGGCCGTCACATCAGGGGCGGCGAAATGCCGCGCCCGGATCCCCGTGCGCTCAACGATCCACTCGTCCGAGGTTTCGATGCCATCGCGGGCCAGCTCGGCCACGAGGTCGGCATTCGTGAGCCGGCGCGGTGGCAGATAGCTGCCAGTGCCGGTGATGCGGGAATAGCGTCTCATTAATGTGTCGTCGTCGCCGCAGCAGGCCTGGGCTGGGCATCGGCAGGGGCCAGGAGCGGCGCCGCGTGCGCAATCCGGGTCCGGACACGGTCGAGCAGGTTGTTGCGGGCTGCATCATACGCCCGGTTCAAGGCCTGCTCGAAGGCCATGGCATCGGCCGAGCCATGGCTCTTGAACACCAGTCCACGCAGCCCCAAAAGCGCCGCGCCGTTGTAGCGTCGGTAATCCATGCGAATCATGAGCGCCTTTAGCACCGGATAAGCGACGATGGCAGCAGCTTTTGTGAAGATATTGCGGGAGAACTCATTTTTGAGCCCCCCTATCACCATTGCAGCCACCCCTTCGCTGGCCTTGAGCGCCACGTTGCCGACAAAGCCGTCACAGACCACGATGTCCACCGTGCCCTTGAAAATGTCATTGCCTTCAACATTGCCGTAGAAGTTGAGATCACCCGCTTCGGCAGCAGATCGCAGCAGTTCACCCGCTTTTTTGATGACTTCGCTGCCTTTGATGATCTCTTCACCAATATTGAGCAGCCCGACGGTGGGCTCGCCGCCATCATCGCGCAGGGCCGACACCAGGGCCGAACCCATCACCGCAAACTGCAGCAGATGCTCTGCCGAGCAGTCCACATTGGCACCCAGATCGAGCACCGTGGTGGCGCGCCCCTGGTTGTTGGGCAATTGGGTGGCGATGGCAGGCCGGTCGATGCCGTCCAGGGTCTTGAGCAGGTAGCGCGCAATGGCCATCAGGGCGCCGGTATTGCCGGCAGAAACCGCCGCCCCCGCAGTGCCATCCTTGACCTGCTGAATGGCCACGCGCATGGAAGAGTCTTTTTTGCGGCGCAGGGCCACCTCGACCGGATCGTCCATGGCCACCACCTCGGTGGCAGGGACGATGGTGGCGCGGTCGTGGGAGAAATCCTTCAGGCTGTCCGCCAGGCCGACCAGCAGCAAGCGGGCATCCGGGTGATTGCCAAGGAACTGACGGCACGCCGCGAGCGTGACGCGGGGGCCGTGATCGCCCCCCATGCAGTCAACAGCCAGTGTGATCATGGGCGACTTGTCCGGCCAACTGCGCTGGCCGGAAGATGGATACAACGGTCAAAACAAAGGCCCGCGCTACAGAATCCGTAGCTACGGGCCTTTGAAGGGTACTGAAGGTCAGGCTTCAGACTTGTTTTTGAGCACCTGGCGGCCGCGGTAGAAACCGTTGGGGCTGATGTGGTGGCGCAGATGGGTTTCGCCGGTGGTGGGTTCCACCGCAATGCCTGGCACATTCAGGGCATTGTGCGAGCGGTGCATACCGCGCTTGGAAGGGGACTTTTTGTTTTGCTGAACGGCCATGATGGCTCCTGGTCTTAAATAGGTTGGTAAATACGCGATGAGCCCATAGAAGACACGAGGGGATTCGCGCGAAGCCCTCGATTATATCCCAAATGGATTCAGTGTCCCTTGCGGTCTTTTTTGAGGCCTGCCAACGCTGCAAAAGGATTGGGCTTGTCGGCGCTTGCCGCCTCGAAATCATCGTCCGTCGATGCCAACGGCACAGCCGTCGGGCACTCGTCATGCTTGGGCACCACTGGCAGCGCCATGAGCAACTCGTCCTCGATCAACTCGTGCAGGTCGAACTCACGGGTCATTGCCAGCAAGTCCTCTTCGCTCTCGTCGTCCAGGGCTTCGGCGGTAGCCTCGTCGGCCACGAAGCGAAACGCGCGGTCCACCTCCAGCGGCACATCCACCGGCGTGAGGCAGCGCTGGCATTCCATGGGAAAGGACGCACGCACCTTGAGCACCAGCCACACCTGGCCCGCGCCACCGAGCGCCGTGCGCACTTCTCCCTGCGCCTGCCAGTCCACCAGCAGGTCGGGGTGCAGCCCCCGGGCCTCCTGGGCCAGGCGCTCATACTTCAAAAGGGAATCATGGCCGGCCAGGCGCGCGCCGGCCAAAGCAAACGCTTTGACGTCGAGCCGGTCCACTGAGAATTCCTTGGTCATGGCGGCAGTGTAAGAGAATCAGCGAATGCATCAATCCCCTGCCCTGCAACGCCCTGTGGTATTGGGCTCCACCTCCCGCTACCGCCGCGAACTGCTCTCGCGCCTGAACCTGCCTTTCGAGGTCGCCTCGCCGGAGGTGGACGAAACCCCCGGCCCGGGCGAGGCACCGCGCGATCTGGCTTTGCGCCTGGCTTTGGCCAAGGCCCGGGCCGTGGCACGCCTTTATCCCGAGGCCGTGGTCATCGGCTCCGACCAGGTCGCCGACCTGGCCGGCCAGCCGCTGGGCAAGCCAGGCACCCACGAGCGCGCCGTGCAGCAGCTGCGCCAGATGCGCGGGCAGACCGTCATCTTCCAGACCGCCGTGGCCACCGTGTGCCAGGCCAGCGGCTTCGAGCAGGTGGACATCGCCCCCGTGGAAGTGCGCTTTCGCGACCTGTCGGACGATGAAATCGAGCGCTACCTGCGCGCCGAGCAGCCCTACGACTGCGCCGGCAGCGCCAAAAGCGAAGGCCTGGGCATCGCCCTGCTGGAGGCCATCCACAGCGACGACCCCACGGCCCTCATCGGCCTGCCGCTGATCCGCACCTGCCGCATGCTGCGCGCTGCCGGGGTGGTTCTGCCATGAGCACCCGCCCCGCCACCCCCACGGATGCACCATCCGGCGCCGCCGCCAGCGGCACGCTGTACCTGGTGCCCGCCCCCCTCGACTTCGGCTGCGACGTGGAGGCGCCGCTGCAGGACGCCCTGCCCGCAGGCACCCTGCAGCAGGCCGCGCAACTCACCCATTGGATCTGCGAGAACGCCAAGAGCACCCGTGCCTACCTGAAGCGCATCGATGCCCTGCACCCACTGGCAACGCCTGTGCAGCAGCAACAGATCACCGAGCTGCCGCGCGAGGTGCACAAGAAGGGCGACCACGGAGACAAGGGCTCCGCCACGTTCGACGCCAAGCCCTTGCTGGCCCCGGCACTTGCCGGGCACGCCATGGGCCTGGTCAGCGAGGCCGGCATGCCTGCCGTCGCCGACCCAGGCTCGTCCGTGGTGCGCGCCGCGCATGACCTGGGCATTCCCGTGGTGCCACTGGTCGGCCCTGTCTCGCTGCTATTGGCCCTGGCCGCCAGCGGCCTGAATGGCCAGAGCTTTGCCTTTGCCGGCTACCTGCCACAGGATGGACAGGAACGCACGCAGCGCATCCGCGAGCTCGAATCCCTGGCCCTCAAGACCGGCCAGACCCAGCTGTTCATTGAGACGCCCTACCGCAACCCCGCGCTCTGGCAGGCCCTGGTGCAGACCCTTCAGCCCCACACCCGCCTGGCACTGGCCAGCGGCCTGACGCTGCCCAGCGCCCAGATCCGCAGCCAGCTCGTGCGCCAGTGGCGTGCCCAGCCCCTGGTACCCAGCAACCGCACCCCCATCGTGTTTGCCCTGGGCCGCTGAGCCCGCTCCATGCCATGCAACGCCTCTCCGCCCTTCTGCTCCTTGCCCTGGGCACCTGTGCCACGGGCGCACACGCCAACATCCGCTGCGAATTCAACGGCAAGAGCGTCAACCCGTCCAACGGCGCCGAAACCGCGGGGCTGACCGGCTTGCTGCGCTGCCGCGACGAAAACACCGGCCAGTTGCAGCGCGAGCAGGAGCTCAAGGACGGCAAGTACCTGGGCCGGGAGCGCTTTTTCGACCGCGAGGGCAAGCTCACGCGCGAGCGCAGCGTGAACGAGCGCGGCAACAGCCAGGGCCGCGTGGCCGAGTTCTGGCCCAATGGTCAACTTAAGCGCGAGGAATTCGCCGAAAACGGCGGCACGGTCGGGGCCGTGCGCCGCTTCGATGCCAATGGCCGACCCGAGCGCCTTTCCTTCCATGCCGCAGGGCAGGAGCAATTCGCCATCGAATACAACGCCGCTGGCCAGCCCACGCGGCTGCAATGCCCGCGCGCCAGCGTCCTGCCCGAAGACCGCAAGCCCTGCGGTTTGGAAGGCGCTGCGGACACCCTGCTGTATACGGGTGCTGGCACCAGGGCCGGCCAGGTGCGCTACGACCAGGGTCGACTGCTGCTGTCCACCGAGTGGACGAGCGACGGCGTGGTGGCGCAGCAGATGCTTTACGAGGAAGGCCGGCGCGTGCACCGCAGCTTTTTCACCGAGGGCGGCAAGAGCGTGCTGCGCGAGGAACGTATCTTTGCCCCCGATGAGCCCCAGCGCTTCCTGCGCGACACCCGTGGGCCACTGCACAGCCTGCGCCGATTTGGCAGCACGGGCCAATTGATCGAACAGCATGGCTATGCCAACGGCCGCGAAGTGTTGCTCGAGCGCTGGTACCTCAACGGGGCGGCACGTGAACGCTCAACGATGACGGGCAACGGAGAAGCCACGCGCATCCAGCGCGAACTGCGCGACGACGAAGGTCGGCTCAGGCGCCGGGAGCTGCTAACCGCCGAGCAGTTTCCCACCGGTGCGCAGCAGCAGTTCCATGCCAATGGTCGCATGGCCCAGGAAGACCGCTACACAGCGCCCTATGCCCGGGGCCGCACCCGGCTGGAGGCGCGCAGGCAGTGGGACGAGTCAGGCAAGCTGATGGCCGACGACACCATCCTCGAAGACGGATCGCGCCAGCGCAAGGCTGGCGGACTGGATTCCTGATCAGCGCAGCTGCGGCCCGGCAGACATCATCGCCTTGGCGGCGCCGATGCCCATGGCCGCGCCAAAGCGCTTGGCCAGGCGCTCGGCCACGTTGTCACGGCGCGTGTAGTCGATGATCTCCTCGGCCTTGACCACCTCGCGCGCAACGTAGTCGAGGTTGCCGAGCTTGTCGGCCAGGCCCATCTCCACAGCCTGCTGGCCGGTCCAGAACAGGCCGCTGAAAGTTTCGGGCGTGACCTTGAGCCGGTCGCCCCGACCCGCCTTCACCACGCCGATGAACTGCTGGTGGATCTGGTTGAGCATGGCCTGCGCGTATTCGCGCTGCTTTTCGGTCTGGGGACTGAAAGGATCGAGGAAACCCTTGTTCTCGCCCGCCGTGAGCAGGCGGCGCTCGACACCGAGCTTTTCCATGATGCCGGTGAAGCCAAAGCCATCCATCAGCACGCCGATGCTGCCCACGATGCTGGCCTTGTCCACGAAGATTTCATCCGCCGCCGCAGCGATGTAATAGGCAGCCGAGGCACAGGTCTCCTCGACCACGGCATACACCGGCTTGTTGTACTTGGCCTTCAGGCGCACGATCTCGTCGTTGATGATGCCGGCCTGCACCGGGCTGCCGCCCGGCGAGTTGATCAGCAGCACCACGGCCTGAGAGCCCTCGTCCTCGAAGGCGCTGCGCATGGCGGCCACCACAAACTCGGCACTGGCCTCGGCACCCGAAGCGATTTCACCCTTGATGTCCACCACCGCCGTGTGCGGCGTGCTCTTGCTTGCGCCGGTCGATGCCTGGCGCATGGCGCCCCAGGCCAGCGCGAGGATCAGGAACAACCAGGCAAAGCGGAAAAAGATCTTCCAGCGGCGGGCCGAGCGCTGCTCGCTGAGGGCCGCAAAGGCCAGCTTCTCCAGCGTGGCGCGCTCCCACCCAGGCTCCTGCACAGCCGCGCGGGCGCCGGACGGGGCGGCCGATTGCGACCACAGGTCCTGCGACGGGGGGAAATTCTTGTCGGAACCCGGGATTCCAGGCTGTTGGGGATCGGTCATTTCAGGCCTTTTGAGACACCATGCGGCCCTTGGCGGGCAGGCCGCCACAGGCAAATATGCAAAAACAGGACGAGTCAGGGAACACCCCTAAAACTCGACGGGCTGGAGGTTGTATGCAGTATGCCAGTGCACTGCACCATCGGACTCCGACAGGGCTATCTTCACCAGCCCGCCCCGGCACGGCCCGCCCGCGCACTGGCCCGTGTCGGGCAGGTAGGCCGCTCCATGCGTGGCGCACAGCAGCCAGTTGCCGGAGTCGTCGAAAAACCGGTCGGGCTGGTAGTCCATTTCCATGGCCACATGCGTGCAGCGGTTGAGGTAGGCATGCGGCGCCCCGCGGTAGCGGATGGCAAAGGCCCGACAGGTCTGGCCCGCGTATTTCACATCAAAGGGCACTGCCAGCCCGCCATCCACCAGATCGGCGCTGTTGCACAAGGGAATGGAGGCAGGCTCGGCAGTGCTCATGGGACGACAACGGCTGTGGCAAATGAAGAAAGTGACCGATGAAGAGGCTATCCGTTGGCCCGCAGCCAGTCGTGCAGCTCGCGCACCGAATGCGCCACGGCCAGCGGCTGCAGCACGTGGAAGGCGTCGGGCTCGTGCGCCCCATAGCTCACGCCCACGCTGGCACAGCCGGCGTTGAGCGCCATCTGCAGGTCGTGCGTGGTGTCGCCGATCATGAGCACGCGCTCGGGCAGCACGTCGAACTCGGCCATCAGCTCCTGCAGCATCAGCGGGTGGGGCTTGCCGGCCGTCTGGTCGGCGGTGCGCGAACCATCGAACACACCCTTGAGGTCCTTGGAATGCAGCACATCGTCCAGGCCGCGCCGGCTCTTGCCCGTGGCCACCGTGATCAGGTGCCCGGCATCGCGCAGGTCGGCCAGCATGGGCAGCACGCCTTCGAACAGGCTCAGATCGTCCTGGTGTTGCACATAGTGAAAACGGTAGCGGTTGGCCAGCTCAGGGTACTTTTCGGGCGGCACGTCGGGCGCGGCATGGGCCAGCGCCTGCATCAGGGCCATGCCGATCACGTACGAGGCCGCCTCGTCCGTGGGCACGGTGCCGCCCACGTCCTTCACGGCCGCCTGGATGCAGCGCACGATGATCTGCGTGGAGTCGAACAGGGTGCCATCCCAGTCAAAGGCAATCAGGTCGAAACGGCGGGGACGGGACGTGGGACGCATGGGACAAGGCACTCAGGCAGAGGGAACGAAATCGGCCAGCTCGTGCGGCAGTTGGGCGTTGAGCGCCACGCGCTCACCACTGGCCGGGTGGTTGAACTGTAACCTCCACGCGTGCAGGAACATGCGCCGCATGCCCAGCTTCTGCAAGCGTTTGTTCAACTCGAAATCGCCGTACTTGTCGTCCCCCACGATGGCATGGCCTTGGCTCGCCAGGTGCACCCGGATCTGGTGCGTGCGCCCGGTCTTGATGGTCACCTCCAGCAGCGTCATGGCCGGCAGGCCCTGCTGCTGGCGCGCCGCCACGGCCTGGCGCACCTTGACCAGGGTGATGGAGCGCATGCCGTCAGGGTCGTCGGCCGTGGTCACGCGCACGCGGCGCTCGCCATCGGCCTGCAAATACTTGTGCAGCGGCAGGTCGATGACCTTGTTGCTGGCAGTCCACACCCCGGTGACCAGCGCCAGGTAGGTCTTGCCGGTTTCGCGCTCGCGGAACTGGTCCTGCAGGTGGGTGAGCGCCGAGCGCTTCTTGGCCACCAGCAAAATGCCCGAGGTGTCCCGGTCCAGCCGGTGCACCAGCTCCAGGAACTTCGCGGCGGGTCGCGCCTGGCGCAACTGCTCGATCACGCCAAAGCTCACCCCGCTTCCGCCATGCACGGCCACACCTGCGGGCTTGTCGATTGCGATCACGTGCTCATCTTCGAGCAGGACGGGGAATTCGCGCGCGGGCGCAGGCCGCTCGGCCTTCTCGGCCACCTTCTCGGAGATGCGCACGGGCGGCAGGCGCACCAGATCGCCCGCCTCCACGCGGGTATCGGCGCTGGCGCGGCCCTTGTTGATGCGCACCTCGCCGCTGCGGATGATGCGGTAGACATGCGTCTTGGGTACGCCCTTGAGGTGGCGTATCAAAAAGTTATCGAGGCGCTGGCCTGCAGAGTCCTCATCGACCTCGACGAGCCGGGCGGCGGGCGGGTTGGAAGCCGGGGCGGGGCCGGACGGCGGTTTGCCCCCTATAATGTGTTTCACCTGCGCGTTGCTGTGTAAGTGGTTGATTTGTCTGGAGTTTAGTCCACGCGATCACAACACGGGCGCAGGCAGGTCGATGCCAGCGGGTGTCGCCCACGCAGATTGCAGGCCAGATGCCTGCAATGGCCTGGGCGCCAGCCGGCGGGCTGACAGATTGAAACACTGATACGGAATCCCCCAAGCTGGCAGATGCGCCCCACCAGGGCAGGGTCTGTCAGCGGATCGAAGCGAGCATGTGGTTGTTGATGGCTTGGATTGTGACCTTGTGGCGGTGGCGCATGCCCCTGGCCATGCGCGCGCAATTGCCTGCAACATCCGTCCGGCCAGCGCAACCAGCCACCTTGTTCGTGGCAAAACTGCGCCTCTCCCACTCGCCCCCTTCCATGCGCCCCTGCCTTTCGCTGCCGCGCTAACGCGCGGCAGGCTTTCGGCATCCCCGGCAATTCCCTTCGTTTCGATGCGTCAGTCCAGGCATTCACAGCTCCTGTAGAGCTTGTTCATTGTTTTGGAACTGCGGGTGGCAGCCCGCGAGAGCCCTGTTGGCTGCGCCGCTGCCCTCCGCGAAACACAAGAAGGAAACGCATCATGAAGCGGATGCTCATCAATGCCACACAGCCCGAAGAGCGGCGCCTGGCCATCGTCGACGGACAAAAGCTCCTCGACTACGAGATCGAGATCGAAGGGCGCGAACAGCGCAAGGGCAACATCTACAAAGCCGTCGTCACACGCGTCGAGCCCTCGCTGGAAGCCTGCTTCGTCGACTACGGCGAAGACCGCCACGGCTTCCTGCCGTTCAAGGAAATCTCGCGCAGCTACTTCGCCCCGGGCGTCTCGCCCAGCCAGGCGCGCATCAATGAAGTGATCCGCGAAGGCCAGGAACTGCTGGTCCAGGTCGAGAAGGAAGAGCGCGGCAACAAGGGCGCGGCCCTGACCACCTTCGTCTCGCTGGCCGGCCGCTACGTGGTGCTGATGCCCAACAACCCCCGCGGCGGTGGCGTATCGCGCCGCATCGAGGGCGAGGACCGCGCCGAGCTCAAGGAGGCGATGGACCAGCTGGAGTACCCCAATGGCATGTCCATCATCGCGCGCACCGCCGGCATCGGCCGCACCGCGCCCGAGCTGCAGTGGGATCTGAACTACCTGCTCAAGCTGTGGAACGCCATCGACGGCGCTGCCAAGGGTGGCAAGGGCGCCTTCCTGATCTACCAGGAATCGAGCCTCGTCATCCGCGCGATCCGCGACTATTTCAACAACGATATCGGTGACATCCTCATCGATACCGACGACATCTACGAACAGGCGCAGCAGTTCATGGCACACGTCATGCCCGAGCATGCCGCCCGCGTAAAGCGCTACCGCGACGACGCCGCCCTGTTCAGCCGCTTCCAGATCGAGCACCAGATCGAATCGGCCTACGCCCGCACCGTGCAACTGCCCTCGGGCGGCGCCATCGTGATCGACCACACCGAAGCGCTGGTCAGCGTGGACGTGAACTCGGCCCGCGCCATCAAGGGCGGCGACATCGAGGAAACCGCCACCCGCACCAACCTGGAAGCCGCCGACGAAGTGGCCCGCCAGATGCGCCTGCGCGACCTGGGCGGCCTGATCGTGATCGACTTCATCGACATGGAGGAGAGCAAGAACCGCCGCGAAGTGGAAAACCGCCTGCGCGACGCGCTGCGCCAGGACCGCGCCCGCGTGCAGTTCGGCACCATCAGCAAGTTCGGCCTCATGGAAATGAGCCGCCAGCGCTTGAAACCCGCGCTGTCCGAAGGCTCGTCCATCCCCTGCCCACGCTGCGGCGGCTCGGGCCATATCCGCGACACCGAGTCCTCGGCGCTGCAGATCCTGCGCATCATCCAGGAAGAGTCGATGAAGGACAACACGGCCGCCGTGCACTGCCAGGTGCCGGTGGAAGTGGCCTCGTTCCTGCTGAACGAAAAGCGCACCGAAATCGCCAAGATCGAGCTCAAGCAGCGCGTGGCTGTGCTGATGGTTCCCAACAAGACGCTGGAAACCCCCAACTACCGCCTGGAACGCCTGAAGCACGACGACCCGCGCCTGGACCACATCGAAGCCAGCTACAAGCTCGCCGAAGAAGTGGAAGACCCCACGGCCGTGACGCGCCGCTCGCAAGAGCCCACCAACAAGCAGACCCCGGTGATCAAGGGCGTGCTGCCCGACGCACCGGCACCGCAGGTCGAGCCCCGCCCCGAAGGCGCGGCCCGCCCACCGCGCGCCGGCCAGGGCCAGCGCCCTGCGGCCACGCCAGCTGCGGCGCCCACGCCCGCACCGGCACCCGCTGCGGCAGCGCCTGCCGCCCCCCAGGAGCAAGGGATTCTTGCCTTCATCAAGGGCTTGTTCGGCTTCGGTGGCGCACCGGCGGCAGCACCTGCACCGGTAGCGGCCCCTGCACCAGCAGCCGCACCCGCAGCGGAAACCACCGCCCGCGAACCCCGCCGTGATGGCCGCGGCGAAGGCCGTGGCGGACGCCGCAGCAACCGCGACGCGCCCGGCCGCAGCGACGGCCAGCGCGAAGGTGGCGGCCGTGAAGGCGGCAACCGCGATGGCGCCGCAGAAGGACGTGGCCGCCGTGGCGAACGCCCGGCCGAAGGCCGTGCACCCCGCGATGCCGAAGTCCAGGGAAGCCGCCCACCGCGCGAAGGCGGCGAGCGCCGCCCCGAGGGTGAAGGCCGCGAGGGACGTGAAGGACGCGGCGGCCGCAACGGTCGTGGTGGCCGCAACGACGGCGAAGGCCGCAACCAGGCCAACGGCGCCGCCCTGAATGGGGAGCAGGCAGCGGCAGTCGCCGGTGCCCAGGTGGAAGACCCGATCGGCAGTGGCGCCGACGCCACCGCCGGCCAGGCACCACGCAATGACCGTGGCGAGCGCGGCCCCCGCCGCGAGCGCGGCGACGGCTCCGGCCGCCGCGAACGTGGCGAGCGTGCGCCCCGCAACGCCGAGGGCACGGAAGCCGCTGCACCGGCAGGCGACTTTGCCGACACCTCGCCGCTGGCGCTGCTGCCCGATCTGGACCTGACGGGCAACGAGTCCGCAGCCGCAGGCACTGAAGAGCAGCGCCGTGAGCGCCGCTCGCGCGACCGCTATGGCCGTGACCGCCGTGAACGCGGTGAGCGCGGTCCACGCGATGGCGCCGAAGCTGCCGCAGCACCGGCAGCCCCCCTGCTGGACTTCGATACCTCGAATGTCCCGGCCGCAGCAACGGCCGAGCCCCAGGACGAGCCACCACGCCGCAGCTACTTCAGCGCAGCAGCCCCTGCTGCAGCCACCGAAGCCGCAGCGCCCGTGGCGGCACCTGTCGCGGCTCCAGTGCAAGAGAGCGCCCCGGCCCCTGTGGCCGTCGCTCCCGTCGCACCGGCCCCGGCTCCTGCTGCTGCACCGGTCGTGGCAGCCCCTGCTCCGGTGGTACAGGCCCCCGTCCCTGTAGCAGCACCTGTGGCAGCACCTGTGGCAGCACCTGTAGCGACCCCTGCGCCTGCAGCCGCCGCCCCCGCGGCAGCGCCGGCCCCCGCAGCGGGTCTACCCCGTGTGCAGGCGTTCACGCTGCCGCTGGATGCGCTGCAGCAGGTCGCCGAATCGTCGGGCCTGCAGTGGGTGAACTCCGATGCCGCAAAGATCGCTGCCGTGCAGGCCGCAATCGCGGCGGAACCCAAGCCCATCCATGTGCCGCGCGAGCGTCCGCAGGTGGTGGTGGCCGATGAGGGCCCGCTGGTGCTGGTGGAAACCCGCCGCGACCTCTCGGCAATGAAACTCCCGTTCGAGCAGCCTCCAGCGGCTTGATGCGGTGAGCAAGCAAGAAGGCGGCCTCGGCCGCCTTCTTGCTTTTTGGGCCCCGCCTTTGCACTGGCGCACGGCCGATGCCGGTATCCTTGCGGCCACGACCTCGGTGTCTCACTTTTCTTCTGTTCGACCTCGACGAACCACCACGCCTCCATGTTGTTCCTGCTGTCTCCCGCCAAATCGCTGGACTATGAAACCCCGCTGCCGCCGGACCTGCCGCACACGCTGCCGCAGTTCGTGCCCCAATCCACGGCCCTGATCAAGGTGCTGCGCGAGAAGTCGCACCAGGACATCGCCTCCCTGATGTCGCTGAGCGACCCGCTCGCGGCCCTGAATGTGGCGCGCTACCAGACCTTCAGGCCGCGCTTCACCGCCGCCAACTCGCGCCAGGCCCTGCTGGCCTTCAACGGCGATGTCTACGAAGGCCTGGCCGCCCGCACGCTGGAACCCGAAGACCTGCAATGGGCGCAGGACCATGTGTGCATCCTGAGCGGCCTGTACGGCATGCTGCGCCCGCTGGACCGGATGCAGCCCTACCGCCTGGAAATGGGTACGCGCCTGGCCACCGATGCCGGCAGCAACCTCTACCAGTTCTGGGGCAGCCGCATCGCGGAGCACCTGAACAAGCGCTTGCGGGCCGACACCACGCCGGTGGTGGTGAACCTCGCCTCGCAGGAGTATTTCAAGGTGGTGGACACCAAGGCCCTCAAGGCGCGCGTGGTCGAATGCGTGTTCGAGGACTGGAAGGGTGGCACCTACAAGATCATCAGCTTCCACGCCAAGCGGGCACGCGGGCTGATGGCGCGCTACGCGGTCACCCACCGGCTGGCGACCCCGCACGCCCTCCAGGGCTTTGACCTGGAGGGCTACACTTTTGCTCCCGCCGCCTCAGAATCCGAGCGCCTGGTGTTCCGGCGCAAGACCAACGAGTGAGATCTGCCATGGCATCGTCTTCCGAACAGTCGCCATCCACCGCAACCACCGCCTCAGCGGCACGCCAGGCCATCACGCCCGAGCTGCGCCGCTGGATCATCGAGCAGGCCGAGGCCGGCTTTGCCGCCCCCGTGGTGCTGCAGTCCATGCGCGATGCCGGCTGGAACGAGGACACAGCCGCCGAAGCGCTGGAAATCACGCTGCAGGACCACCTCAACGCGCTGGCCGAGCAGCAAGGCCAGCCGTCCGCCGTGAAGGTGCCCGAGCCCCTGATGGGTGAATCGCCCGCCCAGATCGATGCCGGCGGCCGCATGGTGAGCATTCTGCTGGCCATGGCCAAGCCGCGCATCGTGGTCTTCGGCAACCTGCTCTCCCCCGAGGAATGCGATGCCCTGATCGCCGCTGCCGAGCCGCGCATGGCGCGCTCGCTCACGGTGGCCACCAAGACCGGCGGCGAGGAAGTCAACGACGACCGCACCAGCGACGGCATGTTCTTCCAGCGCGGCGAAAATCCCGTGGTGCAGCGCATCGAGGAGCGCATCGCCCGCCTGCTGGACTGGCCGATCGAGAATGGCGAGGGCCTGCAGGTGCTGCACTACCGCCCCGGCGCCGAGTACAAGCCGCACTACGACTACTTCGACCCGGGCGAGCCCGGTACGGCAACCATCCTCAAGCGCGGCGGCCAGCGCGTGGGCACCCTGGTGATGTACCTCAACACGCCCGAAAAAGGCGGCGGCACCACCTTCCCCGACGTGCATGTCGAAGTCGGTCCGCAGCGCGGCAATGCCGTGTTCTTCAGCTACGAGCGCGCAGCGCCCTCCACCCGCACCCTGCACGGCGGCGCGCCCGTGATCGCCGGCGAGAAGTGGATTGCCACCAAGTGGCTGCGCGAACGCGAATTCAAGTAACCAAAGGCCTGCCGCCAGTCCTGCGGGCCCGCCGCAGGCTCGCAACCAAGGGATCCCTCCATGAACGACAACACCCCCGAACAATCCCAGTTGGGCAAGGCCTCGGCCTATGTGGACCAGTACGATGCCTCGCTGCTGTTTCCGATTGCGCGCGCGGGCAAGCGCGCCGAGATCGGCATCACCGCCGCCCCGCCTTTTTTCGGTGCCGACCTGTGGACGGCGTTCGAGCTGTCCTGGCTCAACCAGCGCGGCAAGCCGCAGGTGGCGCTGGCGCACATCACCATTCCGTGCGAGACGCCGAACATCGTCGAGAGCAAGTCGTTCAAGCTCTACCTGAACAGCTTCAACAACACGCGCTTTGCCGATGTCTCCGAGGTGCAGGCGCGCATCCGTGCCGACGTGAGCGAAGCCGTGTGGCGCGGTGCCGAACACCCGGCCACCGTGGGCGTGCGGCTGCTGCTGCCAGAACTGTTTGACCAGGAACCCGTGCACGAGCTCGACGGCCTGAGCCTGGATCGCCTGGACGTGGAGTGCACGCAGTACCAGCCCGCACCCGAGCTGCTACATGCCGCGCACGACGAACCCGCCGTCACCGAAGTGCTCACCAGCAACCTGCTCAAGAGCAACTGCCTGGTGACCGGCCAGCCCGACTGGGGCAGCGTGCAGATCCGCTACACCGGCGCACCCATCGACCAGGAAGGCCTGCTGCAGTACCTGGTGAGCTTTCGCAACCACAACGAGTTCCACGAGCAGTGCGTGGAGCGCATCTTCATGGACCTGTGGACGCGCTGCAAGCCGCTCAAGCTCACGGTCTACGCACGCTATACGCGCCGCGGCGGTCTGGACATCAACCCGCTGCGCACCAGCCACCCGCAGGCCCTGCCGGGCAACGTGCGCACGGCACGGCAGTGAGAATCAGCCCACGATCTCGCAGGGGATCGTGAACAGGTTCCAAGGCCTGGGGGATTCAGGAGGGACCGATTTGCTTGCCCAACCAGTCGCATCGCAATTGGTGCAGGCGGTGCGCACGGGTGCGCCAGGCCACATACAGGCTGGGCAACAGGGTTCCGGCAAAACACAGGGGCGCAGCCCAGGCTTCCCCAAACGCACAAGCGGGCAGCCAGCCCACCCAGCCCATGACCCAGAGCGTGAGCACCAGATCCCACAGGTGGTATTCCAGCGGATGCTCCACCCTGTGGTCCACATGCCACTGCTTGATGCGCTGGAGCTCGTTGAGCGTCATGACCATCTCCCGCCAGAGGAATAATCAATGTAAGTTTTACGTAAGATTTCGTCAAGCCCCCTGCACGACAGCAGGCCAGCCGGCGGCCCTCAAAAAAGAGGGCGGGTATGTGGGTCGGCTTCGCGCGCCCTGGGCGCACGCAGCTCTGGCGGGCCGTCAGGCACATCGCCTACCCGCTCCAGCGTACCCACGCGCACGCCCAGCAAGCGCAGCTTCTGGTCCAGCGGCACCCGCTTGAGGCACAGGCCGGCCGTGCGGCGGATGGTGGCCGCATCCTGGATGTAGCGGTCCAGCGTCTGATCGCGCGTGGCGATCCGGAAATCGTCGTAGCGCAGCTTGATGCCGATGGTCTTGCCCACATAGCCCTTGCGCTGTAGGTCTCCGGCCACGCGCTCGCACAGGTCGGTGAAGATGCGGCCGAGCTCGGCCTTGTCGCGCACGGCGTGCAGGTCGCGGTCGAAGGTGGTCTCGCGGCTCATGCTCACGGGCTCGCTCTCGGTCACCACGGGGCTGTCGTCGCGGCCCCAGGCCACGCGGTGCATCCAGGCGCCGCTCGATTTGCCGAAACGCTCGATGAGCCATTGCAGATCCTGCGCCGCCAGCTCGCCGATGGTCTGTATGCCCAGGGTAGCGAGCTTCTCCCCCGCCTTGGGGCCGATGCCGTTGATCTTGCGCACGTTGAGCGGCCAGATCTTCGTTTCAAGCTCGTCCTCGTAGACGATGGAGATGCCGTTGGGCTTGTTGAACTCGCTGGCCATCTTGGCCAGCAGCCGGTTGGGCGCCACGCCGATGGAGCAGGTCAGGCCCGTGACATCGAAGATGCTCTTCTGGATCAGCCGCGCCAGCACCCGTCCGCCCTCACGCTGGCCGCCGGGCACATCGGTGAAGTCGATGTAGACCTCGTCCACGCCCCGGTCCTGCATCACGGGCGCGATGTCGGTGATGGTGCTCTTGAACAGGCGCGAGAAGCGGCGCACCTCGTCGAAATCCACGGGCAGTACGATGGCCTGGGGGCAGAGCCTGGCGGCCTTCATCATGCCCATGGCCGAGCCCACGCCGAACTGCCGCGCCGCGTAGGTGGCGGTGGTGATGACGCCGCGACCCACATAGTCCTTGAGCAGGGGAAAGTCGGCCACCGGGATGAAATGCGGCTCGCGCAGGCCCGTGCCGTCGGGGGTCTGGTGCAGCAGTTCGTCCACCTTGCGCCGCCCGCCGCCGATCACCACCGCCAGGCCCTTGAGCTGCGGGTAGCGCAGCAGCTCCACGGAGGCGAAGAAGGCATCCATGTCCAGGTGCGCGATGCGGCGCAGGCGCAGCGCGGAAGGCTCGTCGGGCGGTACGGAGGTCACGGCCTCCATTGTGCGCAAAAGCGCAGACACCCTGCTGTCAGCCATCCGGCTGATCACAGGGTTTGGGCAGGGCCGCCAGGTTACTTCTTGGCGAGTGCGGCGGTGCGCAGGCCTTGGAGTGTGCCCGTGGGCGTGATCGCCTCGGGATCGATAAGGCAGTGCAGCACGCTGGGCAGGCCACTGGCGCGCGCACGGGCCAGGGCCGGGGCGAATTCCTCGGTGGTGGTGACACGCTCGCCATGGCCACCAAAGGCCGCAGCGTAGGCCTTGAAGTCAGGGTTCTTGAGCGCGGTGGCGCTCACGCGGCCCGGGTACTCGCGCTCCTGGTGCATGCGGATGGTGCCGTACATGGCATTGTCCAGCAGCACCACGATGATGGGCAGGCCGTACTGCACGGCGGTGGCGAACTCCTGGCCGTGCATCAGGAAGTCGCCGTCGCCGGCGAAGACCACCACCTCGCGCTGCGGCCACAGGCGCTTGCCGCCCACGCCGGCCGGCAGGCCATAGCCCATGGAGCCGCTGGTGGGTGCCAGCTGGCTGGCAAAGGTGGTGAAGGGCCAGAAGCGGTGGATCCAGGTAGCGAAGTTGCCTGCGCCATTGCAGAAGATGGTGTCTGCCGGCAGCACGTCCTTGAGGTGCTGCATCACCTGGCCCATCTGCAGGTCGCCGGGGATGCGGATGGGTGCCGTGTCGCTCCAGGCCAGGTACTCGGCATGGGCTGCCTCTGCGTGGGCCTTCCAGGGCACGATAGCCGCAGGGCGCACCGCCGCCAATGCAGCCGCGAAGGCCTGGGGCGTGGCATGGATCGGTTGTGCGGGCCGGTAGAGCTTGCCCAGTTCGTCGGCATCGGCGAGCACGTGCACGATGGGCTGCACGGGGTTGGGAATGGCGAACAGTTCATAGCCCTGCGACGGCACCTCGGACAGGCGCCCACCGACCACCAGCACCAGGTCCGACGCGCGGATGCGCGCCAGCAGCTTGGGGTTCACCCCCAGGCCCAGGTCGCCGCCGTAGCAGGCGTGGTTGGCCGGGAACAGCATCTGCCGGCGGAACGAGCAGTACACGGGCAGCGACCAGGCCTCGGCAAAGGCCGTGAACTCGCGCACGGCCTGCTCGGACCAGCGGCTACCGCCCAGAATGGCCACGGGCTGCTTGGCCTTGCCCAGGCGCTCGGCCAGCTCAGCCATCTGCGCGGCGCCGGGGTGGGTCTCGGCCACCTGGTAGGGCAGCGCATCGGCCACGGTGGCGGCCTCGGTCAGCATGTCTTCGGGCAGGGCCACCACCACGGGGCCGGGCCGGCCCGAGGTGGCAACGTGGAAGGCGCGCGAAATCAGCTCGGGCACGCGCGCCGGGTCGTCGATCTGCACCACCCACTTGGCCATGGTGCCGAAGACGGCGCCGTAGTCGAGCTCCTGGAAGGCCTCGCGCCCCAGCGCACCGCGCGCCACCTGACCCACGAACAGGATCATCGGAGTCGAGTCCTGGTGCGCGATGTGCACGCCCGCCGAGGCATTGGTGGCGCCCGGCCCGCGCGTGACGAAGCAGATGCCGGGCTGGCCCGTGAGCTTGCCCTGGGCCTCGGCCATCATGGCCGCGCCGCCTTCCTGGCGGCAGACAGTGACGGCGATGTCGGCGTCGTGCAGCGCATCCAGCACAGCCAGGTAGCTTTCACCGGGCACGCAGAACAGCTGCTTCACACCATGGGTGATGAGCTGCTGGACCAGGATCTGGCCGCCCGTGCGGCTGGCGGCGTTGCTGGGGGTGGAAGGCGTGGTCATGTCAGGGTTCCGGAACGAGAGAAACAAACAAAAAAGGAATCAGCAAACCGTCAGTGCAGCGCCTCGCACGCACGGCGGATGCGCGCGCAGGCTTCCTGCAGGTCGGCCATGGACGCAGCGTACGAGATCCGGAAGTACGGCGCCAGCCCCAGCACGCTGCCGGGGACCACAGCCACATGGAACTCGCGCAGCAGGTAGTCGCAAAAATCCGCATCGGTGCGCAGCATGGCACCGCCCGGCGTGGTGCGGCCCAGCACGCCTTCGCAGCTGGCGAAGGTGTAGAACGCGCCTTCGGGCACGCGGCAGCGCAGCCCGGGCGACGCGTTGAGCGAGGCCACCACCAGGTCGCGCCGTGCCTGGAACTCGCGGCAGCGCTCGGCCACGATGTCCTGTGGTCCGGTCAGCGCCGCCACGGCCGCAGCCTGGCTGATGGACGACGCGCACGAGGTGGCCTGGCTCTGCACCACCGCCATGGCCGCGATCAGTGCACGCGGGCCCGCGCCGTAGCCGATGCGCCAACCCGTCATGGCGTACGACTTGGAGACGCCGTTCACCGTGAGCGTGCGCTCGCGCAGCGCGGGCATCACCACGGCCGGCGTGGCGAACGCATGGCCGTCGTACAGGATGTGCTCGTAGATGTCGTCCGCCAGCACCCAGACCTGCGGGTGGCGCAGCACCACCTCCAGGATGGGCCGCAGTTGCTCGGTGCTGTAGGCCGTGCCACTGGGGTTGGAAGGGGAGTTGATGAACACCCAGCGGGTGCGCTGCGTGATGGCAGCGTCGAGCTGCCCGGCCGTGAGGCGAAAGCCATTGGCCTCGCTGCACGGCACCACCACGGGCACGCCACCCGCGATCAGCACCATGTCGGCGTACGAGGTCCAGTACGGCGCGGCCAGGATCACCTCGTCGCCAGGGTTCAGACTGGCCATCAGCGCGTTGTAGATGACCTGCTTGGCACCCGCGCCCACCGTGATCTCGTTGGCTGCGAACTCCAGGCCGTTGTCGCGGCGGAACTTGAGCGCGATGGCTGCCTTGAGTGCGGGTGTGCCGTCCAGCACCGTGTAGTGCGTTTCGCCCCGCGCCATGGCCTGCTGCGCGGCTTCCTGGATGTGGAGGGGCGTCTCGAAGTCCGGCTCGCCCAGTCCCAGCACGATCACGGGCTGGCCCTGGCGCTTGAGCTCGTTGGCGGCCTGGGTGATGCGCACGATGTCCGACACGCCGATGGCGCTGATGCGGTCGGCCGCGCGAAAAGCCGTGGCGGGGATGGCGGCGTTCATTGCTGGTAGGACTCCAGGGGCTTGTCGTTGGGGGCGGCGAACAGCTGGCGCAGTGTGGTGCCCAGCGGCAGGTTCAGGGCCACGTTCTTGGGCGGGATGGGGTTCATGAACCACTTGGTGTAGATCTTTTCCATCTCACCGCTCCGCATGAGCCTGGTGAGCACACCGTCCACGGCGGCCTTGAAGCTGGGGTCGTCCTTGCGGAACAGCAGCGCAATCGGCTCGGCGCCCAGCGGCTCGCCCACGATGCGGTAGGCCGACGGGTCCTTGGCGTTGGCAATCATCCCGGCCAGCAGGTTGTCGTCGAGCACGAAGGCATCGGCGCGGCCGGATTCGAGCAACAGGAAACTTTCGTGGTGGTCCTTGCCCAGCACGGTCTTGACGGACGCACCGCCCAAGGCGCGTTCCTGCTTGCGCAGCAACTGCACGGCCGTGGTGCCGGTGGACGCCGCAATGGTGCGGCCCGCGAGCTGGCTGACCGACTTGAGGTCCGAATCCTTGCGCACCGCCATGCGCACTTCGCTCACATAGGTGGTCACCGCGAAGGCCACCTGCTGCTGGCGCGCGGTGTTGTTGGTGGTCGGGCCGCAGCCGATGTCGAGCGTGCCGTTCTGCACCAGCGGCAGCGTGTTCTGCGCCGTCACGGCCATGTACTCGAGCTTGGCATCGGGCACGATCTCCTTGAGCACGCGCTCGCACAGCTCGACGTGGTAGCCCACGTATTTTTCGTTGGCGCCCAGCGCATAGGCCATAGGGGGCGAGGTCTCGCGCACCCCGAGCACGACCTTGCCGCTGGCCTTGATCTTCTCGAGCGTGGTCTGGGCGCTGGCGCCTGCTGCGCACAGCAGTGCGGCCAGGGCCACAGTCATCATCTTGCGGTTGGGGGAAAAAGCCATGTCGTTGTCTCCGATGGTTGTTGTGGATGGCGTTGGGAAAGCGGTGGGGCGCGCCACACGAATGCGGCGTTGCTGCGATTCAGATGACGTTCTTCTCCAGCAGCGGCCGGTTCTCGGCGATGCGCGTGATGGACAGGGGCGACAGGTCCAGGCTCTGGTAGCCGCCTGTGAGCAACAGCTCGGCCACGCCCCGCCCCACGGCAGGGCACTGCTGCAGGCCGTGGCCCGAGAAGCCATTGGCGAACACCAGGTTGTCGCTGGCAGGAGAGAGGCCCACGATGGCGTTGTGGTCGAAGGTGTTCATCTCGTAGTAGCCGGCCCAGGCGCCCTGCATGCGCAGTGCTTCGAAGCCCGGGATGCGCTCGGCAAGCAGGGGCCAGACATGCTCTTCGAAGGCGTGGTATTCGGGCTCCAGCGGGGCGAAGTCTTCATCCTGGTCGGCGGGCGGTGCAAACCCGGCAATGAAGCCCTGGCCCTCGGGCCGCAGCCAGATGCCGCTGGTGTCGATGAGCAGCGGGCAGCGTGGCAACTGGGCCGGGCTGGAGAGATGGAACACGGTGCGGCGCTTGCCCACCACGGGCAAGGCAATGCCCGCCCAGCCTGCGATGGCGGCAGCCCAGGGACCGCCTGCATTGACGGCATGGCTGCAGGGTAGTGAGGCACCGCTTTTCAGCTGGACGGCGGTCACGTGCTGCACGCCGTCGCTGGCGGCCATGGCAAAGCCCACGGCCTCGTCGGCGATGTAGCGCACGCCCTGGCTCTGGGCCTTCTTGCGCAGCGCGGTCAGCAGCAGGTAGCCGTCGAACCAGCCTTCGCCCGACAGGCCGAGCGAGCCCAGCACCACGTCCTGCAGCGCCAGCCAGGGGAAGCGCTCGGCCAGTTCATCCGGGCCGAGCAGCGCCACGTCGGCGCCATGGCGCTTTTGCAGCACATGGTTGTCGCGCAGCGTGGCTTCGCCAGCCGCAGTGGCCAGGTACAGGTAGCCGCCCTCGTGCAGGCCGACGTCGGGCACGTCGCCATTGCAAGCCAGCAGCGTGCCCACATTGCGCAGAAAGCCGATGCCATAGGCCGAGATCTGCACGTTGATGTCGGTGGAGAACTGCTGGCGGATGGAGCTGGCCGACAACGCCGACGAGGCGCGTGCGTACGTCGGATCCCGCTCCACCACCACGACCTCGCAGCCCGGCTGCTGCTGCGTGAGGAAGTACGCGATGGCACTGCCGATCACGCCGCCGCCGATGATCACGATGGGCATGCTGGTACTCCCGGAATTTGGCGCAGTGCTCAGACGTCGAACTTCACACCTTGCGCCAGCGGCAGCGCGGTGGAGTAGTTGACGGTGTTGGTGGCGCGGCGCATATAGGCCTTCCAGCTGTCGGAGCCGGCTTCGCGGCCACCACCGGTTTCCTTCTCGCCGCCGAAGGCGCCACCGATCTCGGCACCGCTCGGGCCGATGTTGACGTTGGCGATGCCGCAGTCCGACCCGGCCGCCGACATGAACTGCTCGGCCTCGCGCACGTTGAGCGTGAAGATCGAGGACGACAGCCCGGCGCCCACGGCGTTGTTCCAGGCGATGGCCTCGTCGAACGTGCCGTAACGCACCACGTAGAGGATGGGCGCGAAGGTTTCGTGCAGGGCCGGGCCCTCGTGCTTTGAGAGCTCGACCAGCGCGGGGCGCACATGGTACGCGTCGCTGCCAGCCACGCCCTGCACACGGTCGCCGCCATGCACCGTGGCGCCCAGGGTACGGGCTTCGTCCAGGGCCTTCTGCATGCCGTCGAACGCGGCGCGGTCGATCAACGGGCCGACCAGGGTGCCGGCGGCGCGCGGGTCGCCCACCTGCACGTTGCCGTACACCTTGGTGAGCTGCGGCACCAGCGTGTCGTAGATGCTGTCGTGCACGAACAGGCGGCGCAGCGTGGTGCAGCGCTGGCCGGCCGTGCCCATGGCGGCGAAGGCGATGCCGCGCAGCGCCAGGTCCAGGTCGGCCGAGGGCGCGACGATGGCGGCGTTGTTGCCACCGAGCTCCAGGATGGCGCGGGCAAAGCGCGCTGCCAGGCGCGGGCCGACGGCACGGCCCATGGCCGTGGAGCCGGTGGCCGAGAGCACGGCCACGCGGGCATCGTCCACCAGCACCTCACCGATGGCGCGCTGGCCGATCAGCAGCTCCAGCAGGCCCTCGGGCGCATCGCCAAAGCGGGCCAGCGCGCGCTGGGCGATGGCGTGCGTGGCCAGGGCGGTGAGGGGCGTCTTCTCGGACGGCTTCCAGACCACCGAGTCGCCGCAGACCAGTGCCAGGGCGGCATTCCACGACCACACGGCCACGGGGAAGTTGAAGGCTGAGATCACGCCGCACACGCCCAGCGGGTGCCAGGTTTCCATCATGCGGTGTCCCGGGCGCTCGGTGGCGATGGTCAGGCCGTAGAGCTGGCGCGACAGGCCGACCGCGAAGTCGCAGATGTCGATCATTTCCTGCACCTCGCCCAGGCCTTCGGACGGGATCTTGCCGGCCTCCAGGGTCACCAACAGGCCCAGGTCGTCCTTGGCGGCGCGCAGTTCCTCGCCCAGCAGGCGCACGAGCTCGCCGCGGCGCGGGGCCGGTACGTTGCGCCAGGCCTGGAAGGCCGTCTGAGCGCGGGCGATGGCGGCAGTGGCGGCGGTCGCCGAGACCTCGTGCACGGCACCGATGGCCTCGCCGGTGATGGGCGAACGCACCGGCAGGTCGCCGCCGGTGTAGGCGGCGCGCGGCACGCCCAGGCGCTGCAGCAGCGCATCGACATCGGTCACGAGGGAGTGGGAGACAGCAGAGGGTGCGGACATGGCGGCATTCCAAAAATCAATGCACCCAATATCGCCCAATCGCCGGGTGGCGGATAGCAAAAAATTGGAACAACTTGATTCGCAAATAGAATCAAGTCACGTCAACACCTGTGCCCATTTCGGGGATGAGGCAGGCACCACAGCGGTGCGCCAGCGGTGTAAACCCTGAGAGTCATTCCTGACGGGCATGAATAGCCATGTTTCGCAAGACCTTCCTGCCGCCCGTGGGCGACCTGCTCGCCTTCGAGGCGGCGGCACGCCACACCAGCGTCTCGCGCGCAGCGGAGGAACTGCACCTCACGCAAAGCGCCGTGTCGCGCCAGATACGCCAGCTGGAAGAACAGCTGGGCATGGCCCTGTTCCACCGCGTGCGCCAGCGCGTGGTGCTGACCGATGCCGGGCGGGTGTATGCCGCCGACGTGCGCGCCCTCCTGCAGCAGCTGTCGGCCGCCACCCAGAAGGCCATGGCGTTTTCGAGCGCGGGCGGCCTGCTCAACCTGGCGGTGCTGCCCACCCTGGGCACACGCTGGCTGATTCCGCGGCTGCCGGGCTTCATGGCGCTGTACCCCGATGCCACGGTGAACTTCTCGGCCCGCTCCGAGCCCTTCGACTTTGCGCAGGAGCCGATGGACGCGGCCATCCACTTCGGCGCACCGCACTGGGCCGGCGCCGTGTGCGAGTACCTGATGCACGAAGAGGTGCTGCCGGTGTGCAGTCCCCACTACCGCGCCCAGCAGGGCCTGCGCACGCCGGCCGACCTGGCAGGCGCCGTGCTGCTTCAGCAGAACACCCGGCCCACGCAATGGACGGAATGGTTCGAGCGCCTGGGCGCCCCCACCCCGCAGGCGCTGCGCGGCCCGCGCTATGAGCAGTTCTCGATGATCGCTCAGGCGGCGGTGTCGGGTCTGGGCGCGGCGCTGCTGCCGCGCTTTCTCATCGAAGGCGAACTCGCCTCGGGGGCACTGGTGGCCCTGTCCACCGACGTGCTCACCAGCAGCGAGGCCTACTACCTCGTCTACCCTGAGGCGCGCGCGCAGACGCCGCTGGTCAAGGCCTTCAGGGACTGGCTGCTGGCGCAGTGTGCAGGCATCGCCACTGCCGCCCACTCCACCCTATAGATGACTGTGTGCGTAGGCGTGGATGGCTTCGCCCAAAAACTCCACCATGCGCGGGTGGTAGGCATTGTGAAAGGCCTTCATGTCGGGGTTGTCGGCATAGAACAGTGCCGTGCCGATATAGGCCTCGCGTGACGGCGCATAAAAGCGCGACGCAATGGCATGGTGCTGCGCCATGAGGGCCTGAATGGCCGGCGAGGAAGGCTCGGTGCTGTCGATCAGCGGCGCCAGCTCCTCGTAGAAGCGCTGGAAGTCCTGGTGCGCCCGGGCCTTGTGGACATGGGCCCACTGGTTGGTTGCTGCCAGCGAGGCGGCTTGTTCGGCAGCCTGCGCGTTGCGGCATTGTTGGAGGTATTCGGGGCTGGCGTCGTGCAGTGTGGTCATGGGTGCGGCACTTGGCCGTAGAGGAATGAGCACCGACTGTAGGTCGTGCCCCGTGCCGCAGTGGCAGGCCCATACCACCCGCTGTGCCCGGCATCACCACCGCCCACCATTCGCACCGCGCACGTTGCGGGCGAACTACAGCAAGGCCGCCGCCATCATCGCCAGCCCGGCAATGCTCACGGCCCAGCTCGCCGTGCGGACATACGGAATGCCGATGTAGTACACCGGGATGTACACCATGCGCGCCCAGAAGAAAACCTGGGCACCTAGCACCACCTGGCTGCCGGTGCGGTTGCTGGCAGTGGCCGCCAGGCCCAGGATGGCAAAGAACACGAGGTTGTCGAAGCTGTTGCGCGCAGTGCGCTCGGCGCGGCCGGCAAAGGCCCCCGGATCGGCCAGATGGTCGCGGTTGCCGAAGGCCAGCAGCAGGCCCGAGGGCGTCCAGGCGCGGGCTCGGATCAGGCTGGCCACGACCACCAGCAGCCAGGTGATGATGGCAAAGTACACGACGAGGGTGAGGATGGGGTTCATGGCAGCTGGCAAGGGGGTGGAAAGCGCCGCATCCCTGGAACCCGGTGCGGCAGGAACCCGCAGCATACGCCGCTGGCAGCAAGCTCAGTGGGGTGTGACCGGCGTGCCGCCAGGCACCAGGCGCTGCTCCGGCTGCTGGCCCGCCAGACTTTGCGTGGGGCGGCGCAAGGTGGCATCGAAGGGGTGGATGCGCGGGCCGATGGCCGCTGCCTCACGCTTGAGCAACTCCACCACGGTGGGCAGGCGGTCCTCGTTGAGGCGCGCAGCGATGGTGCCCACGCTCAAGGCAGCCACCGCCCGGCCTTCGCGGTCGAGCACGGGCACGCCCACGCCGGCCATGCCTTCGAGCAGGCCCGTGTTGCGGGCAGCATAGCCCGTCTGGCGCACGCGCTCGATCTCGGTGCGCAGGTAGACCTCGTCGTACACGCCGTACTCGCGCACCCGCGAGAGATTGAAGCGGATCACCTCCTCGCGCTCGGCCTCGGGCAGAAAGGCCAGGATCGACAAGGCGCCCTGCCCCACCCCCAGCGCCACACGCCCGCCGATGTCGCCGGTGAAGGAGCGGATGGGGAACGGCCCCTCGCTGCGGTCCAGGCAGATCGCGTCGAAGCCGCTGCGCACCAGGAGAAAGATGCTGTCGCCCAGGCTGGCGCTCAGGCGCAGCAGCGCGGGCCGGCACAGGCTGCGCAGGTCCCCGGGGTTGCCGGCCTTGGCCGCCAGTGCAAAGAAATCGATGGACAGCCGGTAGAGCTTGCTGCGCTCGTCCTGCTCGGCCATGCCCTCGGCCACCAGCGATTGCAGCAAACGGTGCGTCGTGCCCTGGGTCAGGCCCACGGCACGCGCCAATTGGGTGACTCGCCCACCTTCGGCCTGCACCTCGGCCAGGGCCCGGATGACGGCAAACATGCGGGGCACTCCGCCCGTGGAGGGGGACGCTGGTTCCATGCACTGCTCCTGTGGAATAGATGGCATTTTCGGTCATGATCATATTCCATTAAATGGAATAAATTCAATAAATATTCTGATTAATGGAATACCCGATGCGATCTGGCCCGATTACTGCAATACATTGAATCGAAAGCGCAAGACAGTCCACGGAATGCCGAAACCCGCACCGCACCGGTGCAGACAGGGAGCAAGCACCCCAGAGGCCGCCATGGCGCGGCGATGAAACAGCGACCAGAAAGGCCCGTGCATGTCCTTCCTTCAACTCACTGACGTGACCAAGTTCTATGGCGGCACCTGCGCGGTGCAGGCCATGAACCTCTCGGTGGAAAAAGGCGAGTTCGTCTCGCTGCTGGGCCCCTCTGGCTGCGGCAAGACCACCACCTTGCAGATGGTGGCGGGCTTCGAGGCGGTGACCAATGGCCGCATCGAACTCGATGGCCGCGACATCACGCACGCCAAGGCCAATACACGCGGCCTGGGGATCGTGTTCCAGAGCTATGCGCTGTTTCCGCACATGACGGTGGCCGACAACGTGAGCTTCGGTCTGGAGATGCGCAAGATGCCCAAGGCCGAGCGCAAGGAGCGCGTGGCCCAGGCGCTGGGGCTGGTGCACCTGGAAGCCCACGCCACACGCTACCCGCGCGAACTCTCGGGCGGCCAGCGCCAGCGCGTGGCACTGGCACGCGCGCTGGTGATCGAGCCACCCGTGCTGCTGCTCGACGAACCCCTGTCCAACCTCGATGCCAAGCTGCGCGAGGAAATGCAGTTCGAGCTGCGCCAGATCCAGCGCAAGGTGGGCACCACCACGGTGATGGTCACGCACGACCAGAGCGAGGCCATGTCCATCAGCGACCGCGTGGTGGTGATGGAGGCCGGCCGCGCCACGCAGATAGACCACCCGCACCGCGTATACGAGCACCCGCGCACGCGCTTCATTTCCACCTTCGTGGGCAAGGCCAACCTGCTGCCCGGCAAGGTCACGGCCAGCGGTGCGGCACGCACCCATGTGGCCGTGGGTTCGCTGGCCGTGCAGGTCGAGGGCCCGGAATTTCGGCCCGGCGCCGCCGTGCTGCTCAGCGTGCGGCCCGAGAAGCTGCAGCTGGTACCCGCCGTGCAGGGCCGGCTCGACGGCGAGGTGGGCGAACGCTTCTTCCTGGGCAGCCAGTGGCTGTACCGTGTGGCCACCCCCGTGGGCGAACTGATGGTGCTGGTGCCCAATGACGGCCGCAACGCGCTCGACGAGGGTGACCGCACCGGTGTGGACTGGCCTGACCACTGCATGCGCCTGCTGCCCGCCGACGAAACCGCCGTGGCCGAACCCGAGGCCGAGGTGGCCCCATGAGCAGCGCCACCCGAAAGGCCGTGCCCTGGTGGCTGTCGGCCCCGGCGCTGGTGCTGTTCACCTGCCTGCTGCTGGTGCCGCTGGCGCTCACGGCCGTGCTGTCGTTCAATGCCTTCGACCCGATGACGGGCGTGAAGGCCGACGAGTTCACGCTGGAGCACTACGCCCACGTGTTCACCGACTCGTACTACCACGCCATCTTCTGGCGCACCTTCTGGATCTCGGCGCTGGTCACCGTGATCTGCGTCGCCATCGGCGCGCCCGAGGCCTACATCCTGAGCCGCATGGGCAACCCCTGGCGATCGGTGCTGCTCCTGGTGGTGCTGGCGCCGCTGCTGGTCTCGGTGGTGGTGCGGGCCTTCGGCTGGAGCATGCTGCTCGGGCCCGAGGGCCTGGTCAACGGCACGCTCAAGCTCATCGGCATCGGCCCGGTGAAGATGCTCTACACAGAGATCGCCGTCATCGTGGCGCTGGTGCACGTGATGCTGCCCTTCATGGTGATCCCCGTGTGGACCTCGCTGCAGAAGCTCGACCCCGGGGTGCAGAACGCGGCCCTCTCGCTCAAGGCATCGCCCTTCACCACGCTGCGCCGCATCGTGCTGCCGCAGGTGCTGCCGGGCATCCTCTCGGGCAGCCTGATCGTGTTCGGCCTGGCGGCCAGCTCCTTCGCCATCCCCGGCCTGCTGGGTGGGCGGCGCCTGAAGATGGTGGCCACCGTGGTCTACGACGAGTACCTGCACGAACTGAACTGGCCGCTGGGCGCGGCCGTGGCCCTGACCCTGCTGGTGGCCAACCTGGTGGTGATGCTGAGCTACAACCGGCTGGTCGAAGGCCGCTACAAAAAGGCGCTGGGATGACCATGACGATCCCGCAGGAAATCTGACCATGCACAAGAACGGCCCCCTCGCCCTGGCGTTCAACGCCCTCGTCATTGCCTTCATGCTCGCGCCCCTGGTGGTCGTGTGCGTGGTGGCCTTCACGCCCGAGAACACGCTGACCCTGCCGACCACCGAGTTCTCGCTGCGCTGGTTCAGGGCGGTGTTCGAACACCCCGACTTCGCGCAGTCGTTCTGGAACAGCCTGTGGCTGGCGCTGGCGTCGGCCACGCTGGCCACGGTGCTGGCCGTGCCCGCAGGCATTGCCATCACGCGCTACGACTTTCCCGGGCGCGGCTTTCTCAACGGCCTGTTCCTCTCGCCGCTGATCATTCCGCACCTGGTGCTGGGCGTGGCCCTGCTGCGCCTGTTCGCGCTGGTGGGCGGTACGGGCAGCTTCGGCTGGCTGGTGCTGGCACATGCGCTCATCGTCACGCCCTACACGCTGCGCCTGGTGGTGGCAGCGCTGGTCGGGTTCGACCGCAGTGCAGAGCATGCGGCGCTCTCGCTCGGTGCCAGCCAGGCCACGGTGTTCACGCGCATCACGCTGCCCATGATCCTGCCGGGCGTCACCGGCGGGTGGCTGCTGGCCTTCATCAACAGCTTCGACGAGGTGACCATGTCGATCTTCGTCACCTCGCCGAGCACGGTGACGCTGCCGGTGCGCATGTACATGTACGCCACCGAGTCCATCGACCCGTTGATGGCTGCCGTGTCGGCCCTGATGGTGGCCGTGACGGCCTTCGCCATGGTGCTGCTGGACCGCGTGTACGGCCTGGACCGGGTGCTGGTGGGGCGCAAGTAAGCCCATGGCCACGACGACCTCCCCTGCATTGCCGCTGCTGCGCCGCGTGGCCGAGACCACGCGCAAGGCCGTGCCCTTTGTGCTGGATGGCCAGCCGGCCAGCGCGCTCGAAGGCGACACCGTGCTCACCGCCATCCTCACCCTGCAGGCGCGGCTGCGCCACAACGAGTTCAGCCAGGAGCCGCGCGCCGGCTTTTGCATGATGGGCGCCTGCCAGGACTGCTGGGTGCAGACCGACAGCGGCGAGCGCCTGCGCGCCTGCGCCACCTTCATCGCGCCGGGCATGGCCCTGCGCACCGGCGAGGGCGCCGCATGAGCGACAAGACCCTGCAAGCCGTGATCGTGGGCGCGGGCCCCGCCGGCATACGCGCCGCGCAGACCCTGGCCGCGCATGGCGTGCGCCCCGTGCTGCTCGACGAATCGGCGCGCGGCGGCGGCCAGATCTACCGGCGCCCGCCTGCGCATTTTCAGCGACCGGCATCGGCGCTGTACGGCACCGAGGCCGCGCGCGCCACGGCCGTGCATGCGGCCCTCGATGGCATCGCCGAGCGCATCGACTACCGGCCCGACAGCCTGGTCTGGAACGCCCAGGGCGACCTGCTCGACGTGCTGCATGGCCCCACGCAGACCACGCGCACCGTGCCCTACGGCCAGCTCATCGTGGCCAGCGGCGCGGCCGACCGGGTGCTGCCCGTGCCGGGCTGGACCCTGCCCGGCGTGTACAGCCTGGGCGGCGCGCAGGTGGCGCTCAAGTTCCAGGGCTGCACCATCGGCAGCCGGGTGGTGCTGATGGGCAACGGGCCCTTGCTCTACCTGGTGGCCTACCAGTACGCACGTGCCGGCACCACCGTGGCGGCCGTGCTCGACACTGCGCGCCTGGCCGACCAGGTGGCCGCCGTGCCGGCCATGCTGACCCAGCCCGCCGTGTTCGCCAAGGGCGTGTACTACGTGGGCTGGCTGCGCGCGCATGGCGTGCCCATCCATACCGGCGTGCGCCCCGTGCGCGTGCTGGGTGACGAACGCGTGGATGGCGTGGTGTGGAGCGACGGCACGCGCGAACACACCCTGGCCTGCGACGCCGTGGGCCTGGGCTACGCACTGCGCTCCGAAACCCAGCTGGCCGACCTGCTGGGCTGCCGCTTTGCCTGGGCGCCCCTGCAGCGAGCCCATTTGCCCGAGCGCGATGCCGCCGGACGCACCAGCGTGGCGGGGGTCTACCTGGCGGGCGACGGCGCGGGCATCATGGGTGCCGATGCGGCCGAGTGGGCCGGCGAGCGTGCCGCCCTGGCCTTGCTGGCCGACCAGGGGGTGTCCGTGGATGCAGCCCGTGCCCAGGAACTCGAAGGCAAACTCACGCACCTGGAGCGCTTTCGCGAAGGGCTGGAGCGGGCCTTTCCCTTCCCCACCGATTGGGCCGCGCAGGCGCCCGACGAGCTGGTGGTATGCCGCTGCGAGAATGTCACAGCCGGCCAGTTGCGCGACACCGTGAGTGAAACTGGCGCCGACGAGATGAACCGCCTGAAGGCGTTGACCCGCGTGGGCATGGGGCGCTGCCAGGGCCGCAGCTGCGGCGTGGCGGCGGCGGAGATCCTGGCCCACGCCACCGGCAAGCCGGTGGAACTGGTGGGCCGGCTGCGTGGCCAGGCGCCGATCAAACCCATTCCCATCCATCTGCAGGCCGCCAGCCAGCACACCGGATCCGCTGCATGAGCGCCGCCGCACCCCACCTGACCAGCAACCCGCGCCTGATGGACACCGACGTGGCCATCGTCGGCGGCGGCATCGTGGGCGCCTCGGCGGCGCTCGCGCTGCGCCGCCGGGGTGTGAACGTGGTGCTGCTCGAACGCGACCTGTGCGGCTCGCGCTCCAGCGGCGTGAACTACGGCGGCGTGCGCCGCCAGGGCCGCCCCCTGAGCCAGCTGCCGCTGGCGCAGCGTGCCCACGAGATCTGGGGCCGGCTGCCCGAACTGCTGGGCACCGATGGCGAGTACCAGCGCACCGGCCATTTCAAGATCGCGCGCAGCGAGGACGACCTGGCTGCGCTGGAGCGCTACGAGGCCATGAGCCGCGACTACGGCCTCGGTATCGAGCTGCTCTCGGGCCAGCGGCTGCGCGAGCGCTGCCCCTGGCTGGGTGGCAAGGCCGTGGGTGGATCGCTCTGCCGTGAGGACGGGCAGGCCAACCCACGCCTGGTGTCCCCCGCGTTCGCCCTGGCCGCCCGGCGCGCGGGCGCCCACATCTTCGAGCGCACGCCCTTGACCGAGGTGGAGCACGACGGCCGGCAGTTCGTGCTGCGCTCGGGCACGGCGCTCACGGTGCGTGCGCCCGTGCTCATCAACTGTGCAGGCGCATGGTCGGGGCCGCTGGCCACCCAGTTCGGCGAGGCCGTGCCGCTGCAGTCGGGCCACCCGGCCATGGCCGTGACCGAGCCCCTGCCCTTCTTCATGCACTGGAGCTTGGGTGTGGAGGGCGGCAGCATCTACTGCCGCCAGGTGGCACGCGGCAACCTGGTGCTGGGCGGCGGTTCGGGCATTGGCCTGGATGCGGACCGTGCACGCTCGGAACGAAGTGCCATCGCGGCGCTGGCGGTGCAGGCCATCGAGCTGCTGCCGGTGCTCAAGCACGCGCATTTCATCCGCACCTGGAGCGGCACCGAGGGCTACCTGCCCGACCGCCAGCCCGTGCTCGGCAAGAGCCGCACCACGCCCGGCCTGCTGCACGGCTTCGGCTTTGCGGGGGCGGGCTTTCAGATCGGCCCAGCTGCCGGTGAAGTGCTGGCAGACCTGGCCCGCGACGGCCGCAGCAGCACACCCACCGACGCCTTTTCCATCGGGCGTTTTTTCCCTGCCAGCGCCCCGGCGGCGGCCGCTGCCCATTGAGTTTCGATCCCCTGACCGCTACCCTTCCAACACCCTGAAAGGAAAGACCCCATGACCTCTTCTCGCCAGACCTCTTTTGTGCGCCGTGCGCTGCTGACCACAGCCGCGGCGGCGGCGCTGGCCGCCAGCGGCATGGCCGGTGCCCAGACGAAAACGATCTACATCGGCATGAACGGCGGCACGATGGAGAAGGCGTACACGCAGTACGTCTTCCCAGCGTTCGAGAAGCTGCATGGCGCCAAGGTGGTGGTGGTTCCGGGCACCTCTTCGGACATCCTGGCCAAGGCGCAGGCCAACAAGGACAGGCCGCAGATGCACGTGATGTTCCTTGACGACGGCATCATGGTGCGCGCCATGGGCATGGGCCTGTGCCAGAAGCAGCGACCCAACCCGCACCTCAATGAAATCTACCCCGCCGCCCGCTTCAAGGACGACCTGGCCAGCGGTGTGAGCCTGGGCATGACGGGCATCGCCTACAACACCAAGATGTTCACCGAGAAGGGCTGGGCGCCACCGACCTCGTGGATGGACTTCGCCGATCCCAAGTACAAGGGCAAGGTGGTGTTCCAGTCCATGCCCTCCTCGTCCTTCGGACTGCATGGCTTTTTGATGTTCAACCGCATCCAGGGCGGCAACGACAAGAACGTGGAGCCGGGCTTCAACAACTGGGCCAAGACCATCGGCCCGAACGTGCTGGAGTACATCCCGAGCTCGGCCAAGATCTCCGAGATGGTGCAGACCGGCGAGGCCGCGATGTTCCCGCTGACCCCCACGGCCGTGGCCGCGCTCAAGTCCAAGGGCATCCCGGTGGAGTACGCGCAGCCCAAGGAAGGCTCGGTGGTGCTGATGGTGGGCCAGTGCGTGATCGCCAACAACAGCGAACCCGAGCTGGCGCAAAAGCTCGCCGAGTTCCTGCTGAGCCCGCTGGCCCAGGCCAACGTGCTGCAGTTCGGCGCGCAGATCCCCACCAACCCCAAGGCCCCGGCCGTGGGCGAGGGCGCTGCCCAGGTGGCGCAGATCAGCCAGTGGATGAAGAACGCCGTGACGCTGGACTGGGACTCCGTGAACGCCAACCGCCCCGCCTGGAACGCGCGCTGGAACAAGACCGTCGAGCGCTGATCGGCCTGCGCGGCAGGGGATGGACTGCCCCGCAGCGACCTGGTGGGCCGCGCGGGCAGGCTATCCGTGACATATGTCACCGGGGCCGCCCGTGCCTTGCGCGCGCCCTGCGCCAAAAGCGCCTGCGGCACTTCAGAATCCGCTCCATCGAGTTTCTGACTTCATTCCCACAAGGCTTCCCCACCATGAAACGCTGGATGAAATGGACGGCTGGCAGCGCCCTGGCACTGGGCGTGCTGGTTGCCGCCACGGCCGCCACCGGCCTGTACCTGGCCGAGCAAAAGCGCAACCGCTACATCGACATCAAGCCGCGCCCCGTGGCCTACACCACCGAGGCGCAGGCCATCGAGCGCGGGCGCTACCTGTTCACCTCGCGCGGCTGCACCGACTGCCACGGCGCGCAGGGCACCGGCCGCGAGTTCGTCAACGATGGCAAGGGCACCCGGCTGGCCGGCCCCAACATCACGCCGGCCGGTGTGGTGGCGCGCTACCAGCCCGAGGACTGGAACAGCGCCATCCGCCATGGTGTCAAGCCCAATGGCCGCCCGCTGCTGGTGATGCCCAGCGAAGACTACAACCGACTGACCAACGACGACCTGAACGCACTGGTCTCCTATATCCGCCAGTTGCCAGCCAGGGAAGGCACTCCTGCCGCCATTGAGCTGCCACGCCCGGCCTGGGTGCTGTACGGCCTGGGCATGATTCCCGACGCGGCCTCGCGCATCGACCACAACCAGGCTCCCTCGCGCCCCGTGCCCGCAGGCGTGACGGTGGCCAACGGCCAGTACGTGGCGAACATGTGCATCGGCTGCCATGGCGCCAGCCTGGCAGGCGGCAAGATCCCCGGCGGCCCGCCGGACTGGCCGGCCGCCGCCGACATCCGCCCCGGCAAGGACAGCGCGATGGCGCGCTACCCGACGGCAGAGAGCTTCGTGGCCATGCTGCGCAACGGCAAGCGGCCCGATGGCACGCCGATCCAGGTCATGCCCTTCGAGTCGTTGGGCCAGCTCAGCGATGTGGATGCGCGCGCCCTGTATGCCTACCTGCAGGCCCTGCCCGCCGATGGCAGCATGCCCCCACCGCCCGCAGCCGAGGTGGCCTTGAACCGATGAATGGATCCAGTCAGTGCGTGTGCTGACCCGGCGGCTGCGCCTGGCTGTACGAACCCATCGGGCCACCCGGTGCGGTGGATGGGGGAGCGCGGCGCACGCGCGGCACCACGCTCAGTTGCACCGTGTCGAGCACCGGCGTAGCCAGCACCTGCACGGCCTTGCGCGGCAGGTCCACCAGTTGCTCGGCATGCCAGACGCGCACCTGGGCCGCGCCCTCGGGCACGCTGGCAAAGCGGGCGATGCCATTGTCGTCGGTCTTGAGGGTCCAGGCCGAATCGGTCACGAACACATGGCCGCGCATGGAGCCGTGCAGGTGACAGCCGAGCAGCACCACGCCGGCGGTGTCGAGCTTCACGTCGGCGAAATTCGAGGGCTTGCCATCGGCCTTGCCGGCCAGCCGCAATTCGAAGCCGCCGGCGCCGGGCGCCGCGCTGGCGGCAGGTGTGGCGGCATTGCCGCGCACATGGTGGTCCCAGCGGTCCTGGTTGGTGAAGCGCACCGTGGTGCCCGGCACCACCACCGTCACGGCGGGCACGAAACGCATCTTTTCCTGCTCGATCACAGGGCTGGGCGCCACCAGGGTGGGTGCCGTAGCGCCGCCTGCGGGCGGGTAGACCACCACCACGGCATCTGGAACGGGCTTGCCGTCCTTGTCGAGCACCTGGATCTGTACGTTGCCAGCATGGGCCCCCAGGGCAAGGAGGCTGGCAGCAATACCGGCGGCGATGGCGATGAGCGTGTGTTGCATGGGCAAGGTTCCCTCTCTGAAGTCAGTGAACGGTGATCACGTCGCGGTGCATGGGGGCCAGCAGGGCCAGCAGGCGGTTCTGCTGGGCAAAGGGGATGCCCTGCGCGTCCATGGCGCTTTGAAGCACCTCGACGAGTGCATGGAAGTGGCCCTTGTTGATCTGCATGTCGGCATGGGCCGATTTCATATCGGCACCTTCGTATTTGCAAGGCCCGCCGCTGAGCTGGCAGAACTGGTCGGCCAGGCTCTCCTTGAGCGCAGCGGGCTTGACGTCCTTGAAGTGGGCACCGATGCGCGGGTCCTTCACGGCACGGTTCACGAAGTCATCCACCAGCCGGGTGATGCCGGGCTTTTCGCCCAGCGCCTGGTACAGGCCAGCGGGGGCTGCGGACTGGGCCAGGGCGGGGGCTGCCATCAGGCTGGCAAAGGCAAGGCCAAAGGCCATCAGGGTCTTTTTCATGGCTGTCTCCAAAAGTGCCAGGGGTCAGAACGCGGCCTGGGCCGACAGGTAATAACCCGTCTGGCGCCGGCCCTGGGTCACGCCGGGAACGATGCGGCCCAGGTCCACGTAGGCCAGGGTGAGCGACAGGTGCTTGCTCGGGGCCCAGGCCACGAAGAGATCCTTCCAGTCGTCCTCGCGCAGCCCTGCACCCAGGCCGGCAGCAGCGCCCAGCGCCTGCAGGTTGTTCGGCTTGAAGCGGTATTCAGCCCCTACGGCGACGTTCTTGCTCACCAGGTACGCCACCGAAAACTCGGGCTGCAGACTGCGGCCGTTCTTTCCGGGCGCGGCAGAGCCGAAGCCCAAAAGCCCGTTCTGGTTGGCATTGGTGGAGCGCAGCGTGGCATTGACCAGCAGGCTCTGGGCCAGGAACAGCTTGGTGGCGCTCACGTACAGATCGGTGCCTCTGTCTTTCACGCCCAGGAAGTTGTAGACCGACTGGATGGAGCCGGGGCTGGCCCGCTTGTGCTCGATGCCCACCGCGATCTGCGGCATCCAGGTATCGGCGTCGAGCACGGCGTCGCCGGCAACCTTGACCTTCAGGCCCACCACGTCCATCTTGATGTGCTGGCCCGGCATGACGCCGAAGGCGGCGACCCCATTGAGCGCGAGTGCTGGCGAGGCATCGAAATCCTGCCGTGCCAGTGAGAGTTCGACCCGGTCGTACAAGCCTATCGCCACGCCGTAGCCGGTCAGCCCATAGTCCTGTGTGCCGGCGCGCGTGGCGTAGCCGCTGAAACCGACCTCGCCCTCGGTGGCGTTGCTGCCGATCACGGCCCAGGGGGTGAGGCCACCACCGGCCGAGCCGGCGATGGTGTTGACGCCACCGGTGAGCAGCAGCTTGCCGGTATCGGCATGTGCCAGCCCGGCCGCCATGGCCAAGGCCGCGAACACGGTGAAAGGACGCCTGTGGTTCATCGGGGGCTCCAGTACGAAAGCAATGTAAGAGGATGTTGCACCCTACTTACGCAAACGGGTGCGCTACGGATTCAAAAACCACAGATATTTTTTCCGCCTCCGAAAAGGGACAGGCGCGGTTTCAGAGCATGCGCTGGATCAGCTCGCCCTTGAACAGCACAGGCCCTGTGGGGCCGCCCGCGCTGGGCACGCCTCCGCGCGGCTCCAGGCTGATGGCCAGGGCCGGCACCTGGCGCACGTCGGCTTCGCCTGCCGTCAGGTTGAGCAGCTTTTCCTGACCCAGCACACCCAGCGAGCGCGGGCCACCCGCTGGCGGCAGCGCCCACAGCTGCAGCGACTTGTCCGACCCCTCCTGGAAGCCGCCCACGCGCTGCAGCACCAGTTGGTTGTTCTTGGGGTCGAAGGTCACCAGCATGGAGGCGGCGGCCTTGTCATCGGCCAGCACGGCCACGTACTGGATCTGCGGCGCGGCCTGCAGTTGCTGGCGCAGCTCGGCAATCTGGGTACCGCTGCTGGCACGCAGCCCGCCATTGACCTGCACGCCGACCACCACGGCCGCCAGCGTGGCAAGAGCCCCCGCTGCTGCGGCGCCCCGCCACAGCAAGAGGCTGCGCAGCCAGCCGCCGGGCGCAGCAGCTCCAGGCAGGGCCGGCTCCTGGCCCGCCAGGCGCGCGGCCTGCATGGCCTGGGCCTGCCGGTCGGCCTGCACCAGGTTGTCGATGCGTTTCCAGACGGCTGCATCGGGCTGGGCCAGCTCCTGCAGTTCGGCCAGGCCCGACCAATGGGTCTGCCACACCAGGGCGGCGGCACGCACCGCCGCGTGCTCGCGGGCCAGGGTTTCGAAGCGGCGGCGTGCGCCGCCGCGCAGGGTGCCGAGAGCGTAGCTGGCCGCCAGGCGGTCGAGCAGTTCGGGGTGTTGGGTAATGTTCATGGTGCCCCCTCAGATGTAACGGGACATGCACTGGCGCAACTGCTCCAGGCCACGCCGGATCCAGCTCTTCACAGTGCCCAGGGGCAGTTGCAGCTGCTCGGCCAGTTCGCTGTGGCTCTGGTCGCGCAGATAGGCCAGGCTCACCACCTCGCGCTGCTTGTGTTCGAGCTTGCCCAGGCACTGGTGCAGTGCAAAGGCTTGCTCGCTGGCCTGAGTCACGTCCATGGGGTTGGGCGAATCGCCTTCCAGGGTCTGCTCCATCTCGTCGTCGAACTCATTGGTGAGGTCGCTGCGCTCGGAGCTGCGCTTGCGCAGGGCGTCCAGGGCCCGGCTGCGCACGATCAGCCCCATCCAGGCCATGGGCGGGCTCAGCGATGCGCGGTAGTTGCCCGCCCCGCGCCAGATGCTCAAAAATGCTTCCTGCAGCACATCTTCCGCCACGTCGCGGTGGCGCACGATGCGCAACGCCAGGCCGAACAGCTTGGACGAGGTGCTCTCGTACAAGGCTTTCAGCGCGGAGTCGTCCTGCGCGGCGATGCGGTCAAGGAGGTACATCAGTTCACTGTCTGGGGTGAGGGTGCTCATGCGCCGATTGTGTGGGAAAGGCCCGAAGTCACGGAGGAAGTTCCAGGTGGTCTGCTGTGGATACGCCACAAACCGGCGTCTGGATGCACTGGCGGGCCTTTGCGCCCCCGCAAAAGCGCCACCATGCGAACAGCGCACTCTGGCTGCATCCAAAGGGAGGCCTGTTGCGTATAGAGCGGGCAAGGCAAAGGGCGGAGCCTTGCAGCCGCCGCCCCCTTCTCTCCATTCGATCCGCTTGGCCTCATGAACAACAGCATCCCACCGAACTCCCACGCCCCCATCACGCCATACCCCGGCATCTGGCAGGGACGCAGCCATGCGGCGTGATGCGAAAGGGGTGATCGCGGCTTTGGCCGCCAGCGTGCTGTGGATGGCCAGCGCCAGCGCATCCGCCCAATCGGTGGAGCGCGGGCGGGCAGTCTACAGGGAGCACTGCGCGGGCTGCCACAGCGTGGACGCGCACCGCGAGGGCCCGGCCCACCGGGGCGTGGTGGGACGCCGGGCCGGTGCCCTCAAGGACTACGAGTATTCACCCGCCCTGCAGAGCAGCAAGCTGCTGTGGACGCGGGCCACACTCAAGGCCTGGCTCACCGACCCCGAGGCCCTGATCCCGGGCCAGGCCATGGACTACAGCCTGGACGACGCGCAGGAGCGCGAAGATGTGGTGGCCTACCTCGCCACGCTCAGGCGGCTGACGGCCGCGCCTGCCCCCTGATACGGCGCCCTGCTACCACTGGGCGCAGATGCCCACCAACCCCGCCAGCACCAGGGCCAGGCCGATGCCTTCGCTGCGCGACAGGCTTTCGCGGAACATGCGGCGCGACACCAGGTAGCTGAACAGCACCTCGACGAGGCCCAGCGTGCGCACGTCCGACGCCAGGCGCATGGCGTAGGCCGTGAACCAGGCAATGGAGGCCAACGCCCCCATGGAGCCCGCCACCACCGACAACCGCCAGGCGCGCGCAATCGCCCCGGCCACGCCGGGCTGGCGCACCAGCAGCCAGCCGCCCAGCACCACGCTTTGCAGCAGCTGCGCCCAGAACACGCCCCAGGCCCCAGCCACCCAGGGTGCCACGCCCTCGCCCAGCGCCAGTGACGCCCCGCGAAAGCCCACGCTGGCGAGCGCAAAGCATGCGCCCGAGGCCAGGCCGTAGACGACCAGCTTGCTGCTGCCGCCCTCACCGGCGCGCAGCGTGCGCCAGCCGCCCGCAGGCAGCGAGAGCAGCACCACGCCCAGCGTGGCGACGGCCATGGCGCCAAAGGCCAGCGGGCCCGGCAACTCCTGCAACAGCACGGCCGAGAACAGCGCGACCTGCAGCACCTCGGTCTTGGAATAGGCTACGGCGAGCACGAAATTGCGCTCCTTCATCGCCAGCAGCAGGAAGGCCGTGGCCCCCACCTGCGTGAGCGCGCCCATGGCCAGCCAGGCTGCATAGGGCAGTGAAAAATGGGGAACCGGGTAGCCTTCGCCTACCAAGGTAAGCCCCGCCACCCAGGCCGTGGCCAGCGGCAGCCCATAGAGAAAGCGCACCAGCGTGGCGGCCAGCGTGCCCAGCTCGGCAGTGACCGAGCGCTGGGCCGCGTTGCGCGCCGTCTGCGCGAGCGCAGCCCAGAGGGTGAGGGGAATCCAGGCCCAGGCCATCCATGAAAGAGTCATCGATGGGTTATAGCGCCCTGGCGTGGTGTCCCGCCCACTTCAACCGGCAAGGCGGCCATCCAGGCAGGAGAAGGCCCGGACTGCCTGCCCAGCACCTACACGGGGTAGGTACCCGGCAGCAGGATGGACCGGTCCACGGTGTTGATGTTGGTATGGCCGCAGAAGGCCATGGTGATATCGAGCTCCTTCTGGATGATCAGCAGCGCGCGGGTCACGCCGGCCTCGCCGAAGGCACCCAGGCCGTAGAGGAAGCTGCGGCCGATCAGCGTGCCTTGCGCGCCCAGGGCGCGGGCCTTGAGCACGTCCTGCCCGCTGCGGATGCCGCCGTCCATCCAGACCTCGATGTCCTTGCCGACCGCCTGGGCGATGGCCGGCAGCGCGGCGATGGATGAAGGCGCACCGTCGAGCTGGCGCCCGCCGTGGTTGCTGACGATGAGCGCATCGGCCCCGCTGTCCACGGCCAAGCGCGCGTCCTCGGCGTCCATGATGCCCTTGAGCACCAGTTTGCCACCCCAGCGCTTCTTGATCCACTCCACGTCGCCCCAGTTGAGTTGGGGATCAAACTGCTCGGCCGTCCACGAGGACAGCGAGGACAGGTCGCCCACGCCCTTGGCATGGCCGACGATGTTGCCGAAGGTGCGCCGCTTGGTGCCCAGCATGCCCATGCACCACTGCGGCTTGGTGGCCAGGTTGATGAGGTTGCGCAGGGTTGGCTTGGGCGGGGTGGACAGTCCGTTCTTGATGTCCTTGTGGCGCTGGCCCAGGATCTGCAGGTCGAGCGTGAGCTGCAGCGCCGAGCAGTTGGCGGCCTTGGCACGATCGATCAGGCGCTCGATGAAGTCGCGGTCGCGCATCACGTAGACCTGGAACCAGAAGGGGTGGCGGCCGGTGTTCTCGGCAATGTCTTCGAGCGAGCAGATGCTCATGGTGGACAGCGTGAACGGGATGCCGAAGGCCTTGGCCGCGCGCGCACCCAGGATCTCGCCATCGGCATGCTGCATGCCCGTGAGGCCCGTGGGCGCGATGGCCACGGGCATGGCCACGTCCTGGCCGAGCAGGGTGGTGCGGGTGCTGCGCCCTTCCATGTTGACGGCCACGCGCTGGCGCAGCTTGATGCCCTGGAAGTCGGCCGTGTTGGCGCGGTAGGTGCCTTCGGTGTACGAACCTGAATCGGCATAGTCATAGAACATGCGCGGCACGCGGCGCTGGGCGACCACGCGCAGGTCTTCGATGCAGGTGATTTTGGACAGGTCAGGCACGGGGTCCCCTTGTTATGGATGCAGCGCATCGTAGCCCCGCCGCGGCCGGGGCGGCATGAAGGCTTTTGCGCGTGCATTGAAATTTTTGCATGGCGGCTCACCGCCGCGCGAGTGCCACGCCAGCAATGGCCACCACAAAGCCCACGAGCTGGATGGCCGAGAGCGTCTCGCCGAAGATGAGCCAGGCCTGCAGCGCCGACAGCGGCGGCACGGCCAGCAGCAGCGCGGTGGTGCGCGTGGCCTCGCCCCGGCGCATGAGCCAGATGAGCAGCGTGGCCCCGCCGATGGACAGCACCAGCACCGAGAACGCCAGGTAGCCCCAAAGCGCGGTCGAATTGTCCCAGTGCGGCTGGCCCACGCTGAAGGCCATGGCCAGCAGCACCGCCACGGCACCGATGTTCTGCACGGCACTGGCACTGCGCAGGTCGTCGCCCGCAGCCAGGGGTGATTTCTGTACCATGGAGCCCACGGTGAGCGAGAAGATGCTGCCCGCCGCGACCAGCGCCACGGGCAGCGACAAGGCGCTGGAGTCGGCCGCCTGCAGGCGCGGCAGCAGCACCATACCCACACCGCCAAAACCCAGCGCCAACCCGGCCCAGGTGGTGAGCGACAGGCGCTTGCCGAGCACCGCCACGGCCAGCAGCGCAGTGAACAGCGGCTGCAGCGCACCGATGAGCGACATGATGCCGGCCGCCATGCCTTGCGACATGGCCCACCAACTGGGCCCCAGATACAGCCCGCTCATGAGCGCGCCGGCCAGCAGGTGCATGGCGATACGCCGCGCCCCCTTGGGCCAGGCGGCTCGCACCCAGAGTGCCGCACCGATGAAGGCAACGGCCACACAGGCAAAGCGCAATGCCAGGAACCAGAAAGGGTCTGCATGGCTTGCCACGCCGCGCCCTGCAAGAAAGCCCGTGGACCAGATCAGGACGAACAACACCGGGGCGAGCGCATGCATGGGAGGCGAGGAAAAAGCGGACAGAACCGCCGAGCATAGACGCAGGGCGCCCGCTGCGCTGCGCAGGCCCCGGCAACGCGCGAGCGCGTCAACCCGGCTCGGACACCAGTGGCTTGATCACCCGCGGTGCGGCCCCGGGGCCCGCGTACAGCATGAACTGCAGGCGCCCGCTGCGCTTGGCGGCGTACATGGCGGCGTCGGCGTGCTGCGTGAGCTCTTCGAAAGTGTTGCCATGCGCTGGAAACACGGCGATGCCGCCACTCAGTCCGATGGACAGAGGCTCGCCTGCGAGGTCGAATGGGGTGGCCGCCGTCGCCAGGATCTTGCGCGCTACGCTGCAGGCGCCCTCCAGATCCTCCAGGCCCGGCAGCAGTACCACAAACTCATCGCCGCCTTGGCGGCATACCGTGTCCGACTCGCGCACCGCGCCTTTGAGGCGCTGGGCGAACTGGACCAGCAGCCGGTCGCCCATGTCATGCCCCAGGCGGTCGTTGACGCCCTTGAAGCCGTCGAGGTCGATGTACATCACGGCCAGGCTGCGGCCGTCGCGCCGCGCGTGCGCAATCGCCAACTGGGCCCGGTCCTGCAACAGCAGGCGGTTGGGCAGGTCGGTCAGTGCATCGTACTGCGCCAGGTGGGCCATGCGCGCCTGCATGGCCACCGCCTCGGTCACGTCCCGCAGCACGGCCACCGCACCGGTCACCGCGCCGTGGCGGTCGGTGATGGGACTGGCGGTTTCCTGCACGTCGAAACGCTGGCTCGAAGTGCGGTGGTGCACCACGCCGCGCACCGACACCTCCTGAGCCACGCCCTGGATGGCCTGGCGCAGCGGACTGGGCATGGGCATGCCGGTGGCGGGATCGTGCAGGCAGACCACGGCGTCGACCTGGCTGCCGGCGGCGTCAAAGGCCTGCCAGCCGGTGAGCCGCTCGGCCACGGGGTTCAGGTAGGTGATAGAGCCCTGCGCGTCGGTGCAGATCACTGCGTCGCCAATGGACTGCAGCGTCAGGCGGATGCGTTCCTTCTCCTCGAACAGCTGCTCCTCCATGCGCTTGCGGTCGGTGATGTCGGTGGTCTGCGAGAAAACGCCGCGCACGACGCCGCCGTCCATGTCGGGCACGTAGGAGACGATGGCATGGCGCAGCACCGCGGCCTTGTCGACCATGGTGCACTCGAAAAGCTGGCGCTCGCCGCGCAGCGCGCTGCGCAGGAAGGGTTCGCACATGGCGTACAGAGAAGGACCCAGCACCTCGCGGCAGTGCCTGCCGCGCAACTGTTCGGCGGGCATGCCGAACCAGGTGTCATAGGCGCTGTTGGCAAAGCGGTTGTTCAGGTCTGCATCCCAATAGCTCACCAGCGAGGGCAGATTATCGAGGATGGTCTGGCGGTCGCGTTCGGCCAGGCGCAGCTCGGCGCTCACGGCCTGGCGGCGCAGCAGTTCGCGCACGAAGAGCATGGCCAGCCCCACGCAGCCGGCCATCAGCAGTGCCGTGAACACCCCGATCACCCAGGCGCTGCGGTGCCATTTGGCCAGGACGGTGTCGCTCGACTGCGCCACGTTCACGATCAGCGGGTAGGCCCCTGCATGCTTCCAGGCGTGCAGCTGGCGCGTTCCGTCGGCGCCCGCCGCATCGACCGCGTCGATGCCCACCGCCGCAGCCTGCAGCCGTGCCAGGGCGGCCGTGCCAGCAATGGAGGTATTCACGTCGGCCTGGTCCGGCGGAAAACGCGAGATCAGCAGCCCATCGGTTCGGTACAGGTCCACCCGGCTGCCGGCCCCCAGGTCAAGCGAGCCGAACAACCCGTCGAAGTAGCTCAGGCGGATGGCTCCGACCACCACCCCTGCGAAGGAACCGTCTGGGCGGTGGTAGGCCCTTGTCAACGGAAGAATGTACAAGCCGGTGATGCGCGAGGGCACGGGGCGGCCCACGTGCAACCCCTGATGGCTGCCTTTGGAGAATGCGAGGAAATAGTCCCGGTCGGCAAAATTGGCCTGGCGTGGCCTCAGGGTGGAAGAGTCAAGCACCACGTCGCCCCGGTCATCGACCACCAGTACCGATCCCGAGCCCGGCACCTGCAGAGAGTTGTCGAACAGCACACCGTTGCGTATCTCCGGCGGCAGGGACATCACCTCCGAGCGCTCCAGCCCTGCCACCACGCCCTTGAGCGACTCGTCGAGCGATCTGAGAGTGCCGCCAATGCTGCGCTCCAGCGTGCTGGCCAGGTTGGCATTGGTGCGACTTGCATAGTCCCAGCCGTCTTCCCGCATGGTCGAGATCGTGCGGGCAAACAGCAGGCCGATGCCCAGGGACACCAGCAGCGCCAGCCAGATCAGCCTATGGGAGAAAAACTGGCGGGAAAAATGCATGGACAAGCGTGCGTTGCGGGGCGAGCATCATGCAGACCCGGTTATTTGCAACACAGTGTAACGTCGCCCCCCCTTTGGCAATGGCATGAAAGAGGCGGCTTTGTAGGCACTTATCTGCAGGTTCCTACCGCTGTGCCGCACGCACCCCCGCCCCGCGCACTTCGAACTGCAGTGTGTCATGCACCTTGCCCTGGGCGTCCACCAGTTCAAGCTGGTGGCGACCAGGCCAGGGCAGCCATGCCCAGACGGCACCGCGCGCCCTTTCGCGCCCGTCGATGCGCCAGCGCAGATCCCGCCCTCCGCTGGCCACAAAGCGCAGGCGCTGGCGTTCAGGCGGGATGTCGGGGTCGAGCGCGATGATGGTGCCCGGGGCAGGTGCCGTGATGCGCGCTAGGGGGGTGTCCGAAGCGGCATCCTGCATGGGCACGGGGCCTGCCTTGCGCGGCTTCGCGCCGGGCCGGCTGGCCACCGCGTCGTCGCCGGCCGCAGAATCGATGGCGAAAAGCGCCTGCTGCGTGCCCGGCACGAACCATTCCTCGCGCGCCGCCTCCAGGGGCGTGGGTACGCCAGCTGTCTGCGGCAGAGCGCCAAAGCGCACCGGCTGGTGCACCAGGCCCTTGGGCGCAGTGGGCGCGCGGCTGGGCTCGCGCGCATGCAGAAAACCCATCACCGCAGCCCAGATGGGTGCCGCGCCGCTGGTGCCGCTCACGTCGTGCATGGCTGCGCCGCTGGCGTTGCCGACCCAAACGCCCACGGTGTAGCGCTCGGACCAGCCCACGGCCCAGTTGTCGCGCATGTCCTTGCTGGTGCCGGTCTTCACGGCCGACCAGAAGCGGGTGGCAAGCACGCTGTCGGTGCCGAAGGTGCGCGAGCGCGCATTGCCATCGGACAGGATGTCGCCCACGATGAAGGCTGCGCCCGCATCGATGGCCCGCACCGGCGCCGCGCCGGGCTGAGCGGGCCAGGCGCGCACGGAGCCCCGGCTGCCGCCATTGGCCAGGGTGCGAAACGCATTGGTCAGGTGCAAGAGCGGCACCTCGGGACTGCCCAGGGCCAGGCTGTAGCCGAAGTAGTCGCCGCTTTCGCGCAGCGGCAGGCCCAGGGCGCCGAGCTGGCGGTGGAAGGCATCGGGCGTGACCATGACCAGGGTGCGCACGGCCGGCACGTTGAGCGAGGCCGCCAGCGCTGTGCGCGCCGAGACCCAGCCCTTGAACTGGCGGTCGTAGTTCTGGGGGATGTAGAGGCCACCGGCCGTGGCGATGTGGGCCGGCGAATCGTCCACTAACGACGCAGCCGTTAGCCGCCGCTCGGCAATGGCCTGGGCGTACAGGAAGGGCTTGAGCGTGGAGCCAGGCTGGCGCAGGGCCTGCACGCCATCGACCTCGCCGGCTTGGCTGAGCTGGCCCGATGAGCCCACCCACGCAAGCACCGCGCCCGTGGCGTTGTCGAGCACCAGCACCGCGCCGTCTTCGACGTTGCGGCCCTGCAGCTCGCGCAGGTGCTGCGCCAGTGTCTGCACCGCAAAGCGCTGCAGCGGCGCGCGCAGCGTGCTGGCGACCCGCTCGGGCACGGCGGCTGGTTTGTCGCCAGCGGCCTGCTGCTGGCGCAGCAGGTAGCGGGCGAAATGGGGCGCAATGCCCTCGCTGGCGTCGAAGGCCCGGCGCTGCAGGGCGGCGGTGACGAACAGGTCCAGCGCATCGCAATCCACGCGCACCGCCGCCTGGCCGGGGCGCTGCTGCAGGTCGCGCAGCACGCCGCAGGCACGCTGCGACACCAGTGCAGGCCGGGCATTGGGGGCCCGCACCAGCGCCGCCGCCAAGGCCGCCTCGCGGTCATCGAGCCCGTGGGGGGCCTTGCCGAACAGGGTGCGGCTCAGCGCATCGATGCCCACCAGCTCGCTGCGAAACGGCACCAGGTTGAGGTAGGCCTCCAGCACCTGGTCCTTGCGCCAGCGGCGGTCCAGTACCTGGGCAGCCACAGTCTGGCCGAGCTTTTGCACCACGCTGCGCCCGCCCGGCCCCTGGCGCCAGTCGCCGTCGAGCAGGCCGGCCAGCTGCATGGTGATGGTGCTGGCACCGCGCGTGCGCTGGTTCCACAGGTTGCCCCAGGCCGCCGCCGATGCCGCGCGCCAGTCCACCCCGCTGTGTTCGTAAAAACGCTTGTCCTCGCTGAGCACCAGGGCCGCGCGCAACGCAGGCGATACATCGGCCAGCGGCACCCACTGGCCGCGGCGCACCGTGGCATCGGTGCGCAGGCGCTGCACGATCTCGCCTTCCTGCGAGAGGACGAGGGTGTCGGAGGGTTTGAAGTCCTGGCGCACCTCGGTGAAGGTGGGGATGGCGTGGGCAGGCAGCGCCACTGCGGCCGCCAAGGCCAGCGCCAGACGGCGCCACCACAGGCATGCTTCACGCACCGGGATGCTCCCGCTCAAAACGCTTTTCCGCCTCGGTCAGGTGGTGCAGCAGCACGTGCGAGATGAGGTTCACGCCGATCCCCCCAAACACCACGGGGAGCACATACAGGGCAATCGAGAGTTCGGAGAGAAACACCGCATCGTCGGCCAGTGAAGGCGTATGCCGCGCCAAAGCCGCAAGGCTTTGCAGCAGGTAGACGTCGACCCCGGCGATCAGCACCAGTGCAATGCCAAAGCCCAGCACCGCCAGGCGCGAGATGGCGCGGGTGCGCAGCAGCGCTGCATAGATGCCCGCAGGCAGAACCAGCGAGAAGGCCACCAGCACCCAGAACCGCAGCTCCACGAAGACGCTGGCGTTCATGGCCCGGGCCTGCGTGGTAGCGCTGCGGTACGAAGTGTCACTTGGCTGCCTCCACCTTCACGCGGGCGTTGGGGAACTCGCCGAACATCTCGGGCGCGTACATGGCCTCCACGCGGCTCGGGGGCAGCGCGAAGTCGCCCACATTGTTCAGGCGCACCGTGTACTCCATCTTCACCGTGCCCTTGGGCAGGTACTGGTAGTAGCTGCGGAAGGACTCGAAGCTGCGCTCCTCGAACGCCGGCCAGCCGCTGCCGCTGCGCTTTTCGCCCTGCGTGGCGATCTCGGAGTCGCGGCCCAGGCCGCTGCCCAGGATGGTGGCGCCGCCGGGCACCGGGTCGGTGATGGCGACCCAGGTCATGTCGGCGCTGGCGTTGACCTCCAGCGTCACGCGCAGCACGTCGCCGCGCGTGTACTGGCCGGCGGGCAGCGACTTGTTGGCCTGCTCCACCGGGGTGATGGTCTTCTTGATGGCGTAGCCGGCGGCAAATGGGGCCTTCAATTGAATGGCCGCCACCGATTGCAGCGTGAGCCAGGGCTTGCCCGTGCCCTGGTGGGCCACGGAGAGATTCTCCTTGCCGCCCGCGGCCGCCCAGGGCAGGAACATGCCGTTGTTGCGCAGGTTGCCGGGTGCCGCCGGTGCACCGAACCAGGTGGTCTGATGCGCCGCGCCGCTGGCGTCAGCGGTCTTGATGCGCTCGACCTTGCTCCAATCCACACTGGCGCTGTTGGCACCCAGGCTGGCCTTGGTGCTGCCCGCGACCGGCGTAGCCTCGAATTTGGCCGAGAACTTCTCCAGCGCAAGGCCGCCCCAGAGGTTGGCCGTGGTGGTGTGCCAGGCACCGCCCTGCTGGCGGCTGATGAAGCCGTTGGCCAGGCGGCCCATGTCGTCCTTCCAGGCCGGGTCGTCCATCACGGCCAGCATCAGGCGGGCGGTATTCACGTCGCCGTTCTGCATCAGCCACCACCAGTAGTCGTCCTGCTCGGTGCTGAAGATCAGCTTGGTGCCCTGGAAGGACAGCCGGCTGCGCAGCACCTGCATGGCCTCGGCCAGGCGCTTGTCGCGCTCGGGCACGTCGGCCACGCGGCGCAGAACGTTGACCCAGTCGATCACCGAGTGCGTGGGCCACTGGTTGGGCGCCACGGTGATGCTGCTGACCATGCGGCCCTGGGCCTTGCCATAGCGCGACAGGGCCTCGATGGCGGCCAGCTTGCGCATGTCCAGGTCCTTGCGCGGGCTCCAGAACTCGCGCTGGATGCGGCCTTCGATGAAGGCGATCAGGCCGCGCTCCATGGGCGCGCGCGCCTCGTCGGGCAGCGCGAAGGCCGGGTCGATGCTGCTGGCCTCGTGCGTGGCCGCCAGCAGGTAGGCCGTGAGGGTGTCGCTGCCGCGGTTGGTGTCGCCGTCGCGCGGCGGGAAGTAGTTGGCCAGGCCATCGCTGTCCAGGTAGGTCGGCAGCTGGGCCACCACGGTCTGCCAAAGCTTGCCGTCGCGCATGCCCACGGCCTTGCTGGTCTTTTGCTCCAGGCAGATGAAGGGGTAGTTGGCCCACCAGTCGCGCACGCCGGGCAGGCCTTCGGCCAGCTTGGGCTGCAGCGACATCTTCAGGCCGCCGCGGCCGGGCAGCGCGTCGGCCGGCGGGTTCACGTCGAGGCTGAAGCTGCCGTCCACCTGCACCAGCGTGGCCTGCTGCACCGTGAGCGGTATGGCCGGGATGATGCGCTGGCGCGCCTTGAGCGCATCGCGCGCGCCACTCACCGTGTCCTTGGCATCGATCTCCCAGAGGATGGCCTCGAAGCGTGTCTGCGCCAGCTGCGCCGGCGCCGTCACGTTCCAGGCCACCTCGCGCGACTCGCCAGCGGGGATGTCGATGGTCTGGGGCTTCAGGTCCAGCAGCGTGGCCCGGGGCGAGACCTCGACCTTCATCGCCGCCTTGGTGGTGTTGCGCAGCGTGAGCTGGGCGCGGAACTGGTCGTCCTCGCGCACCAGCGGCGGCAGGCCGCTGATGATCTGCAGGTCCTGCGTGGCGCGGATGCTGGTGCTGCCGGTGCCGAACAGGCCCACCGAGGCGTCGGCCACGGCGACGATCTTGAAGGTGGTGAGCGCGTCGTTCAGGGGCACCGTCACCTTGGCCTGGCCATTGGCGTCGAGCTTGAGCGCGGGCTCCCACAGCAGCAGGGTCTCGAGCAGCTCGCGCGTCTGCGCACGGCCGCCGCCGCCGCCGGCGGGCACGGCCTTCTTGCCGTAGTGGCGCCGGCCGATGATCTCCATCTGCGCGGTGGAGGTCTGCACACCCCAGCTGCGCCGCTGCAGCATGGCTTCGAGCACGTTCCAGCTGCTGTTGGGCATCAGCTCCAGCAGCGCCTGGTCCACGGCGGCCAGGGCCACCTCGGCGTTGGCCGCAGGCTTGCCATTGGGCAAGGTGGCGGTGATGGTGACCTGCGCCTTGCCGCGCACAGGGTAGCTCTCCTTGTCGGCCACGACCTTCACGTCGATCTGGTGGGCCTTGGTGCCCACGCGGATCTCGGCCAGGCCCAGGCGGAAGGCGGGCTTGGACAGGTCGACCATGGCCGTGGGGGCCTGGTATTCCTTGCCCTCGTACCAGAACGAGTTCCACCACTCGCGTGGCGACTTGAAGCCCCAGGTGAAGAAGCTGTACCAGGGCACGTCGCGCAGGCGCCCGCGCAGTGCCAGCACGCTCACGTAGACATTCGGGCCCCAGCCCTCTTCGATCTTCAATTCGATGGTCGGGTCCTGCCCGTTGAGCTGCACCACGCGGGTGTCGATGATGCCTTCGCGCTCCACGGCCACCAGGGCCGTGGCAAAGCGAAACGGCATGCGCACCTGGAACTTGGCGGTGTCACCCGGCTGGTAGCTTTTCTTCTCGGGCAGCAGGTCGATGCGGTCGTGGTCTTCACCGCCGAACCACAGTTCGCCCTGGCGCGTGACCCAGACCGAGGACGCGGCCTCGCTGGTATTGCCGTCGCGGTCGCTGGCAATTGCCACCAGCTCCACCTCGCCAGCCTCGTCGAGCTTGGATTCGCACAGCAGCAGGCCGCGGCTGTCGCTCTTGCCGCTGCAGACCGTGCCCAGGTCCTTGGTCTCGGTCTGGTTGTCATAGCTGTAGAAGCCGCCCACCATGCGCTTGCGCGTGGTGGTGGTGATGCGCGCCATGGCCTTGACCTGCAGGGGCACGTCGGCCGCGGCCGACCCGTTGTGCTGCAGCGCCAGTGCCTGGAAGCGGATCTTCTGCTGGGCAGAGACCCAGCCTTCGGTCTTGATGCCGGCCACCACGCCTGCAGGCCACACGGTCTGCGTGCTGCGCAGCGTCTGCACCTCGCCATTGGGGTCGGCGTAGGTGGCCTCCATCACCAGGTCCTGCGGCTGGCGCCCCTGGGGCACGTTGTCGATGGTGACCTTGCCGGCGCCGTTGCGGTCCAGCGTCACGGGCAGCTTGTCGGCGATCACGCGGCTGTCCTGGCTGGCAGCGGCCTCTTCATCGTCGCTGTTGCCGTTGCTCGACTGGCCGCGTTTGCGCGGCGGGTTGAAGCTGAAGGCGTCGTAGTCGTTGTACTGCAGGGACTTGCCGCGCACCATGGCCGACACTCGCACCGGCAGGTTGGCTGCACCGCCGCCGGCCACGTAGTTGATCTGCACCTCGGTGGGCACGGAGCGCACGCGCACCAGGGCCTTCTTGTCGGCGGGGGCAATGCGGCCTTCCAGCACCGGCAGGCGGAATTCCTCCACCCGGAACTGGCCGGTGGAAAGGCTGCGTTCATTGCCGGCGTCGGAGCGCAACTCCACCGAGTACACGCCGAGCTTGGCGGCCGGTGGCACAGCAAAGGTGTTCTGCGCGCTCAGGCCGCCCGTGGCCGTGCTGCGCCAGACCAGTGCTTGCGTGTACTGCTGGCCGCTGCCCACATGGGTGATCACCAGCGTCTCGGGCCGGCTATCGGACACGGCAAAGCCCTTGCGCGTTTCGCTGCGCAGCAGGTGCTTCATCGACACCGTCTCGCCGGCGCGCAACAGCGTGCGGTCGAAGATGGTATGGGCGCGCTCGTTGGGGTTGGCTTCGCTGCTGGTGGGCACGTTGAAGCGCCAGGGCTCGATGCCGCGCTGCCAGTCGGTCCAGGTGAAGGCCATGTCCTCGACGTTGTCGGCGCCCTTGCTGCGCGCGCTGACGAAATAGGCGCGCTCGCCCTCCTCGCCGCACATTTCCGGCTCTGAGGACAGGCCTTCGATGCTGGCCACGCCCTGGGCGTTGGTGGTGCCGGTGGCCAGCTCACGGCCGGTGCAGTCGGACACGCGCACCGTGGCGCCCGCCACGGGCTGGCCCTTGTCCAGGCTGGTCACCCAGGCCAGCGCGTTCTCGCGGCCGAGCTTGAAGTGCACGCCCAGGTTGGTCACCAGTGCCGAGGTGCGCACGTACATCGTGCGGGCGTCGCCATGGCGCTCGTCCAGCAGCGAGGTGCCGAGCTTTTGCGAGGCGATCTCCACCACATGGAAGCCGGGCGTGAGCGGAATGCCCACCACTTCGAAGGGGCGCGGGTCGTTGCTCGCGGGCTTGGGCAGGTCCAGCGTCTTCACACCGCCCTGGCCGCCGAGCAGCGAGACCATGCGCGACTGCACGTAGTCGCGCTCGTTGTCGATCACCTTGGGCAACGGGCCCTTGGTGTCGCGGCGCGCTTCCTTGCGGTCGACATGGTAGTTGTCGTAGCGCTTGACCTTGCGGAACCAGGCAATGATGTCCGAGTCGCTGGTGGGCCGCAGGGTGCTGACCTTGCCGGCAGGGGCCGCAGGCGTGCCGCTGCCCGCCTGCAGGCCCTGCACCTTGAGGGCTGCTTCGACATTGCGCAAGGTGACTGGCAGCAATGCCGGGCCCTCGGGGCCTTCGGCAAAGCGCTCGACGATGCCGAAGGGCGCGGCCGCGAACTTGGCCAGCGGCGGCATGCCGCCCGTGGCCACCTTGAGCGGGAAGCTGTCGGCATTGCGCAGCGTGCGGCCCGAGGCATCCTTGAGGTCCTTGGGCAACTCGATGGTGAAGCCGGTGTTCTCGGCCAGCGGGGCGGCGAACTGCACGCTGTTGACCAGGGCATCGGGGTTCTTGTCCTCGTCGGCGCCGCCTTCCAGTTGGGGCTTGATGGTCTCCTTGGCCGATTTCAGGCGGATCGCGGCCGCCAGCTTGCGTGGCAGCGGGGCGTTGAACGTCAGGGACAACGGGCGGATCGGCAGGCACGCGGCCTGCGCGTTCTCGCGCTCGCAGTTGAATTCGGCCGAGAAGGGCTCGCGCACCTTGTAGTCGAAGCGCTTTTCCACCGCATTGGCAACGCCGCTCGGCGTGGCCACGCCCTTGCCAAAGACGAACTGCACGCGAGAGCCCGAGGTGAGGCGACGGTTGCAGGCCAGGCTCACATACTGCAGCGGCTGCTGCGCGGCACGCTTGTCCAGGCCCAGGGACTTGAGAATCTCGTCGCGCTGGCTGCCTTCGATGAGGCGCACGGGCACCTTCTCGCCCACCCCTTCGAGCGAGCACCAGGTGTTGGCCCTGATGCTTTCGAGGGTGGCCGGGCCATTGAGCTGCAACACGAAGGCCTGCTCTTCATCGAGCTCCTGGTAGGTGCCGGGGCGCATGTTCTGCACGAACGGCCCACCGGTGTTGAACTGGAAGCTGGTGGGCCCGGTCAGCGCCGTGCCGGAAGCCGACTTGAAGCCCGCCTTGACCGCAGCGGTGCAGCGCACGCCGGGGGGCAGGTCGTTCTCGAAGTCGAAAACCCACTCCTTCTCACCTGTCCAGCGGCCGTTGCCCTTGGTGGCGGCGGCGTCGCTGCAGCTGAGGGTCAGCGGGGCCGGGGCCTTGGGGTCGCCGAAATTCACGGCGGCCGCGTCGAACTTGGCCACCATCTGGCGCACACGGGCGACTTCACCCTGGGGGGACAGGCTCGTGATCTGCAGGGCATGGGCCGACCCCATTGCAGCCACGGTAGCCAGCAGCAGGCCGGCGGCAAACATCCAGTTCTTGGCTTTCACGCGATCCCCTCCAAAGGAACTGGCAAGCGTAACAAAACCGCATGGCATGCAGCCCTGCGTTGCAAGCACTTACGTATCCAGAGCGTGCGCCACTTCACGCAACCGCCACTTTTTGCACTGCCGACAGGAGGACGGCTCGTGGTCCTACCTCCACCTGCGGGCCCCTCGGGAAAGATGCCTTTTGATCCCAACCCCCATTTCTGGAGCATCCATGGCCAAGTCCCCAGCCATCCGCAACACTGCGGATAAGCCACGTTCGACCCCTACCACCACCCATGCCCCCGACACCCAGCGCGGCAATGGTGACGAATTGCAACAGCAAGCCGGCGGCGATCACCCGGTGATGACAACCCAGCAGGGCATTCCGATCGCCGACAACCAGAACTCGCTGCGCGACACGCCACGCGGCCCCACGCTGCTCGAAGACTTCATCCTGCGCGAGAAGATCACGCACTTCGACCACGAGCGCATTCCCGAGCGCATCGTGCATGCGCGCGGCACGGCGGCGCATGGCTACTTCGAGCTGACCGAGTCGCTGGCCGAGTTCACCACGGCCCGCGTGCTGACCGAAGTGGGCGTGCAGACGCCCGTGTTCACGCGCTTTTCCACCGTGGCCGGCGGCGCCGGATCGGTGGACACGCCGCGCGACGTGCGCGGCTTTGCCGTCAAGCTGTACACGCAGGAGGGCAACTGGGACATCGTGGGCAACAACATCCCGGTGTTCTTCATCCAGGACGCGATGAAGTTCCCCGACCTGGTGCACGCCGTGAAGATGGAGCCTGACCGCGGCTACCCGCAGGCGGGCAGCGCGCACGACACCTTCTGGGACTTCGTCTCGCTGATGCCCGAAACATTGCACATGGTGATGTGGGCCATGAGCGACCGCACCATCCCGCGCAGCCTGCGCATGATCGAGGGCTTTGGCGTGCATTCCTTCCGCCTGGTCAACGCCGAGGGCAAAAGCACCTTCGTGAAGTTCCACTGGCGACCCAAGCTCGGCATCCAGTCCACCGTGTGGGACGAGGCTGTGAAGCTGCAAGCGGCAGACAACGATTACCACCGCCGCGACCTGTTCGAAGCCATCGAAGCCGGCAACTACCCCGAGTGGGACTTTGCCGTGCAGCTGTTCACCGAGGAAGACGCGGCGAAGTTCCCGTTCGACCACCTGGACGCGACCAAGCTGATCCCCGAAGAACTGGTGCCCCTCAAGACCATCGGCCGCATGGTGCTCAACCGCTGGCCCGACAACTTCTTTGCCGAGACCGAGCAGGTGGCCTACTGCCCCGCCAACGTGCCACCGGGCGTGGATTTCTCCAACGACCCGCTGCTGCAGGGCCGGCTGTTCTCGTACCTGGACACGCAGCTGTCGCGCCTGGGCGGCCCGAATTTCGCGCAGATCCCGGTCAACGCGCCCAAGTGCCCGTTCCACAACATGCAGCGCGATGGCCACATGCAGATGCAGGTGCCCAAGGGCCGCGTGAACTACGAGCCCAGCAGCCTGCAGGGCGATACGCCGCGCGCCTCGCTGGCCCAGGGCTTCAAACACTTTGCTGAACGCCCCGCCGACGACGGTGCCAAGGGCCGGGTGCGTGCCGAGAGCTTTGCCGACCACTACAGCCAGGCGCGCATGTTCTTTCGCAGCCAGAGCGAGGTGGAGCAGGCGCACATGGCCTCGGCCATCGTGTTCGAGCTCTCCAAGGTGGCCACGGTGCATGTGCGCGAAGCGGTGGTGGGCCACCTGCAGCATGTGGACGCAGCCCTCGCCCAGCGCGTGGCCGACGGCCTGGGCATGGACGCCCTGCCGCCGGCTCCCGCCACTGCGGTGCAGCCACAGGACCTGCCGCTGTCGCCCGCGCTGCGCATCATCGACCGCATGAAGCCTACGCTGGAAGGCCGCTGCGTGGGCCTGCTGGTGGACGATGGATCCAACGCCAAATCGGTGGCCGCCTTCAAGAAGGCCGTGGAGAAGGCCGGTGCCACGGTGAAGATCGTCGCACCCAAGGTGGGCGGTGCCAAGATGGACGATGGCAGCCGCCTGCCCGCCGATGGACAACTGGCCGGCACGCCGTCCACCGTGTTCGATGCAGTGGCCTCCATCCTCTCGACCGAGATGGGCAACAAGCTTTCTCGCGAGGCTGCAGCCGTGGACTGGTTTCGCGATGCCTTCGGCCACCTCAAGGCCATCGGCGCCTGCCCAGGATCGCAGGCCATCGTGCAGGCCGCCGGCATAGAGCCCGATGCCGGCGTGGTGGACCCCAAGGACAGCAAGGCCTTCATCGCCGCCGCGCAGACACGGCAGTGGGACAGAGAGCCGAAAGTACGCACCCTCGCCTGAGCAACAACCGCCATGCCCCCCGCGCCCGCCCCGTCCCCACGCAGTTGGGAAATCGATGCAGCCCGGGGGCTGATGCTGCTGCTGATGACGGTGACGCACTTGCCCACGCGGTTTACCTCGCCGCTGGGCCAGCCCTTCGGCTTCGTTTCGGCGGCGGAGGGCTTCGTGCTGCTGTCGGCCTACATGGCCGGCATGGTTTACGGCCGGGTGGCCTGGCGCAAGAGCGTGGCCGAGATGCACCACGCCTTCTGGCGCCGGGCCCTCAAGATCTACGCCTGCCATGCGGCGCTGCTGCTGTTCCTGTTCACCGTCATTGCCTTCATCGGCATCCGCATCGAGCAGCCTGCCGTGGTGGACCTGCTGAACTTCTACATCAAGCAGCCGTTCACCGCACTGGTGGGTGGGCTGCTGCTGCTTTATGAGCCGCCGCTCCTGGATATCCTGCCCCTGTACGTGCTGTTCATGCTGGCCAGCCCCTGGGTGATGGTGCTGGCCTTTGTCTGGGGCTGGCGCCCAGTGATGGTGGTGAGCGGGCTGGTCTGGCTGGCGGCTCAGTTCGGGCTGTCGCACTGGGTGTACGACGGTATCAACGCCATCGTGCCGCTGCCCGTGCCCTTCAACGAGATGGGGGCGTTCGTGATGTGGAGCTGGCAGTTCCTGTGGATGCTGGGGCTGTGGATGGGCGCCACGCGCAATGACCCGAATGCGCCGGCGTTCACGTTTCCGCGCTGGTCAGTGCTGCTGGCCCTGGCACTGGCCATTTTCCTGATGGGCTGGCGCCATCTGGTCGGGCAAGTACCGTTCCATCCCGAGGGTCCGTACGCCGGGTTCAACCCCTGGTTCGACAAATGGGCGCTGGGGCCCATGCGCATGATCAACCTGTTTGCGCTGGTGGTTCTTGCCATCCACTACGGCCCTCGGCTGGCCGCCCGCATGCCACGCCAGCGTTGGCTGGAGACGCTGGGATCGGCCTCGCTGCCGGTGTTCTGCGCGCACCTGGTACTGGTGCTCGTGGTGCTGGCGGGGCTGGGGGCGAAGTACGACCGTCCCTGGGGAATGGACCTGGCCCTGCTGGCCGCAGCCTTCGCCGTGCTCTATGCGGTGGCACGCGCCACCTTGTGGCTGGAAAAGAAACCCGGGGAGGACACCACCCCGCCGGCGGTCCTGGCACCCGGACAGAAACGCCCACCCATGTACCCCCCTGCGTCCGCCCGCCAGAGGGCGCAGCCCAAGCCGCGCGACCCGCCGAAGGCCAAGGTCGCGCCCGGTTAAGACAGCTGCGGGGAGCTCAGCGGCCGGTGCTGACCTGGGTGGCCGCCGCGGCTGGTACGGCGACCACCGCAGCCGCAGCGGTTTCTTGGCCCGCCTTGCCACGTGCAGCCTGCAGCGCGGGCTGGCCACTGCCCACATAGTCCGCGATCACCGAGCGCCACAGCCGGTAGCCGGCATCGCTCATGTGAAGGCGGTCCGGTCCGAAGAGCTCGGCACGGGGCGCGCCCTGCGGGTCGAGCATGGGCGTGAAGATATCGATGTAATCGCTGTTGGGCAAGCTGCGCACATAGCCTGCAAGCAGGGCATTGGCCTCGCGGGCCTTGGGCATCAGCTCGGCGCGCAAGGGGCTCGGTTTGATGGAAATATAGGCAATGCGCGTCTCGGGCAGTTCGGCGCGCACGGCGGCCACGAAGCCCTCGAAGCTCTCGAGCACCTGCTGGGGCGAGCGGCCTTCGGCCAGGTCGTTGTCCCCTGCGTAGACGAACACCTGGCGCGGGCGGTACTGCAGCACCAGCTGCTTCACGAAATACTGGCAGTCGGCCATGGTGGAACCGCCGAAGCCGCGGTTGATGACCACCGGCACGTCGCGAAAATCCTGCGGCAGCTGCGTCCAGAATCGGATGGTGGAACTGCCCACGAAGAGCACGCCATCCTCGGCAGGGGCCTGGGCCTTGTCGGCCGAGGCAAACGCATCCATGCTGGCTTGCCACCGCGCATAGTGGGAGGCGGACGACGACTGCGTCGTCTTGGACCCGGGCGCCGAACCCGCGGCTCCCACGGGCGCAGGGTGCACCGCAGCAGTGCTCGACAGCAGCACCCCCGACAGCGCAAGGCGCCGGGCGAGTTTGGAAAGGCGGGGAAATCGCTTCATGGCATGGATTCCAGGAAGTGGGACATCGTTATCAGATGGGGCCATTTTCGGCAATTTCACCGCAGCCACCCCATGTTTTACAACTTCGGCTGGCCCGTCATGCCAATCCAGCCATGGGCACTGCCACAGCCATCCGGATGGATGGTTCACGGCATGGTGGAGCTGTTCTGCGGCTGCGTCGCATAGGTGTGCAGCTCGGCCGGAGCGGCCAGCGTGGCCTTGCCCTTGCCGGTGCGCTTGCTGGCATACAGCGCCTGGTCGGCCCGGTCGATCAGCGCCGGGAGAGCCTCGGCCGCGTCGCCCTGGAACACAGCCACACCGATGCTGACACCGATGCGCACATGCTCGCCGTTGTCCAGGCCGATGGGTGCCAACATGTCCAGGATGACCCGCTGGGCGATTTCCATCGCGGCCTGCGGCGAAGTCACCGCATTCAACACCAGTGCGAACTCGTCGCCCCCCAGCCGTGCAGCCGTGTCATTGCCACGGGCCAAGCCCGCCAGGCGCTGGCCTACCCGCACCAGCACCTGGTCGCCGCTGCCGTGGCCCATGCTGTCGTTGATGGCCTTGAAGCCGTCGAGGTCCACCAGCAGCAGCGCGCCGGCGCGGCGATCGCGGTAGGCGGCCAGCACGGCCTGGGACAGGCGGTCATCGAACAGGCGCCGGTTGGGCAGCCCCGTAAGGCGATCGTGGCTGGCCAGCGCCAGCACGAGCTGGTGGGCCCGCACCAGCCAGGCACTGAGCAGGCCCAGAAGCAGCGCGAAGACATACGACAGCGTCACCACAAGGGCGGGCGCGCTGCCGGCGGACTTCCAGCCACCCACCGGCACGGCACCCAGGATCCAGTTGCCCCCTCCGGGCAGGGGCACGTCGAGCGTGACCGGGTTTTCGTCAAACAGACCGGCGCGGCCCACGAACACTGCCCCCTGGGCGCCCATGGCGTCAAGACCGCGCGCAGCGACCTGAAAGCCCATCTGTTCGGTGTTGAGCCCCACGTCGGTGAACAGGGTGTCGGCATTAACGGCCAGCGACACAATGCCCCAGAAACGCGGCTCGGCCACAGAGGCGGTGCCGGGCACGCTGGACAGGTACACCGGCGTGCGGCTCACGATGCCCAGCCCGCCCTGCACCAGCGGGATCGGCCCGGCCACCACCGTGCGGCGGGTCTGGATGGCGCGCTCCACCGCGCCGCGCTGCTGCGGGTTCTCCAGGTAGCGCAGGCCCAGGGCCTTCTCGTTGCCCAGGCGCGGGTAGATGTCGCTGATGACGTTGTCCGGCGCCAGCGCCAGGTTGCGGATGTTGCGCTGGCTCTCCAGCAGCCGCCCCACCACCGAGGCGAAGATCTCGGGCGACATATGGCCCTGGGCGGCCACGAAGGCGGCCACGGTCTCGGGTACCGACAGCGTGCTCTGCAACTGGCGGTCCAGCCGGTCGCGGATCTCGAGCAGATGGGTCTGCCCGCGGGCCACGATCTCGGTGCGCGCCTTGGTGTGCGAGATGTCGATCACCACCCAGGCCAGCAGCATGGCCAATGCACAGCTGCCCAGGCCAACGATCAAGGGCAGGTAGCGGGACCGGAGCCAGTGGGCGGGCAGGCGGGCGGCAGGCATGGAGGGGTGGAGGCGGTGCCTACCTGCTCAGGCAGGACGGATTACTGGGCCACAAAGCCGGTGTCCTTGATGATCTTGGTCCAGGCGGCGGTATAGGCCTTTTCGCGCGTGGCGAACTGCGTGGGCGACATATGGCCCACGGTCAGGCCCATGGCCGTGAGGTGGTCGCGCACCTCGGGCATGGCGATCACCTTGGCCACGGCGTTGGAGAAATCCGTGACGAACTTCTGCGGCGTGCCGGTGGGGGCATAGATGCCGTAGTAGGGCAGGTCCTCGAAGCCCTTGAGGCCCAGTTCGTCGAAGGTGGGCACATCGGGCATGGCGGCCTGGCGGGCCTTGCCCAGCACGGCCACCACGCGCACCTTGCCAGCCTTGTGGTTCTCGATGAAATCGGGGATGGAGGCCACGCCGGCACCGATCTGGTTGCCCAGCATGTCGGCCATCATGGGCGCACTGCCGCGGTAGGGTGCCGACACCAGGTCGATGCCGAACTTGCCGCCCACCAGCTTCACCAGGAATTCCGGGGTAGATGCCGGGGCAGGGATACCCACGGCGCCCTTGCCGCCACCGGCGCTCTTGACCCAGCTGACGTACTCGGCAAACGACTTGGCGGGCGTGCCACCCGAGACGGCGAAGGCATTGACGAAGGTGGCGATGCCGACCACTGGGATGAAATCACGCGCGGGATCGAAGCCGGCGTTCTTCACCACCTGGGGCAGGATGGAGATGGTGTGGTCGTGGGTAAGAAACAACACCGTGCCATCCGCCGGGCCGGCCTTGAGGGTCTGGGCGGCGATCTGCCCGCCTGCGCCGGGCTTGTTCTCGACCACCACCGAGGTGCCGAGCTCGTCCTTGAGCTTTTCGGCCAGGGTGCGCGCGATGGCATCGGTACCACCGCCAGCAGGGAAACCCACCAGCAACCGGATCGGCTTGGGCTGGGCCGATGCCAGGCCTGCAGCCGCAAGGCCCAGGAGCAGCGCACCGGTGCGCAGGGTATTGACGAGAAGGCGGCGGCGAGGCGAGGTCATGCGAGGGCTCCAGCGGATAGGTAATTAGAACGTGTTTACGATCTTTATGGGGCCGCGCATGAGCCTTGCCGGGATGGGGTGCAAGGCGCGGTGCGCAGTTGATAGCTCGGCTATCAACAAGCGCCGCAAGGCAGCAGACCGCCCGGCAAGGCACTTGCCCGAAGGGTTGGGGCGAAATCGGGCGATTGGACGCTCCGGCTGCTTGCATGGGCATGAGCCCATGCGGCGCACCCGAAGCATCCACTCATCCCGATTGCGCCCCAACGCGGCCCCATAAAGATCGTAAACACGTTCTTAGATGCAACAGGCGAGGATCGTAGCCCCACGCTGCTGCGCTGTCATGCACCGCCGGTAGGCGGTTACCTCACCATGCAAGAAATACACCCAGCCAGGAGTTACGCCAGCCGTGCGCGATGGCGCGCCAACTGCGCGCGCACCTGTGCAGGCGCGGTGCCGCCCAGGGTGTTGCGCGCATTGAGCGAGCCGCGCAGGCTCAGCGCGTCGAACACGTCCTTCTCGATCTGCGGGTGAAAGCCCTGCAGCACGGCCAGCGGCAGCTCGGACAGGTCCACCTGGTGCGAGACGGCGGCCTTCACGGCATGGGCCACGGTTTCGTGGGCGTCGCGGAACGGCAGGCCCTTCTTGACCAGGTAGTCGGCCAGGTCGGTGGCGGTGGCGTAGCCCTTGAGCGCGGCCTGCTCCATCGCAGGCGCGTTGACGGTGATGCCGCCCTCTTTCTTGCCCGTGGCGGGGTTGAGTTGGCCGCCGACCATCTCGGCGAAGATGCGCAGCGTGTCCTTGAGCGTGTCCACCGTGTCGAACAGCGGCTCCTTGTCTTCCTGGTTGTCCTTGTTGTAGGCCAGGGGCTGGCCCTTCATCAGGGTGATCAGGCCCATCAGGTGGCCCACCACGCGGCCGGTCTTGCCGCGCGCCAGTTCGGGCACGTCGGGGTTCTTCTTCTGCGGCATGATGGAGCTGCCGGTGGTGAAGCGGTCGGCGATCTTGATGAAGCCGAAGTTCTGGCTCATCCAGATGATGAGCTCTTCGCTCAGGCGGCTCACGTGCACCATGCACAGGCTGGCGGCGGCGGTGAACTCGATGGCGAAGTCGCGGTCGCTCACGGCGTCCAGGCTGTTCTGGCACACGCCCTGCATGCCCAGGGTGCGCGCCACGCGCTCGCGGTCCAGCGGGTAGGTGGTGCCGGCCAGCGCGGCGGCGCCCAGGGGCAGCACGTTGACGCGGCGGCGCACGTCGGCCATGCGCTCGGCATCGCGCGCGAACATCTCCACATAGGCCAGCATGTGGTGGCCAAAGCTCACGGGCTGGGCCACCTGCAGGTGGGTGAAGCCCGGCAGGATGACTTCCACGTTCTGCTCGGCCACGTCCACCAGGGACACCTGCAGTTCCTTGAGCAGGTCGGCGATCAGGTCGATCTCGCCGCGCAGCCACAGGCGCACGTCGGTGGCCACCTGGTCGTTGCGGCTGCGGCCGGTGTGCAGGCGCTTGCCGGCATCGCCCACGAGCTGGGTCAGGCGCGCCTCGATGTTCAGGTGCACGTCTTCGAGGTCGAGCTTCCATTCGAAGCCGCCGGATTCGATTTCCGTGCTGATCTGCGCCATGCCGCGCTCTATCGATGCATGGTCCTCGGAGCTGATGATGCCCTGCGCGGCCAGCATGTCGGCATGCGCCAGGCTGCCCGCGATGTCGGCCTGCCACAGGCGCTTGTCGAAGAAGACGCTGGAGGTGTAGCGCTTGACCAGGTCGCTCATGGGCTCGGAAAACAGCGCCGACCAGGCCTGTGCCTTGGTGTCGAGCTGGTTGTGGGAGGGCGCGGACGGCGCGCTATTGGCTTGGCTGTTGGACATGGGAGGGCAATAATCCGGTAGTTCTGACACCCGGAACACCCGGATGCCGCAATGCAAAACACCCAAATTTTATCGACCCCGCCTCCCGACGCCGAATCGGACCCGTCCAGAGGCCCTTCGCGCAGTGGCCAGCCCCCTGCCGGAAGGGCGCTGGTGTTCGACGCCTGCCAGGTTGGCGTGGTGCTGCGGGCCGTGCTGTTCGTCGAGGTCGTGGTGGGCGTGGGCACCCTGTTCGGCGCCCAGAACCCGGCACAGTGGCTGGCCAGCATGGCCCTGGTTACGGGCGGCGCCCTGCCGGCCACGCTGGCCTGGCTGATCACGGCCTGCAGCTTGAAGACGGTGCTGCAGAACCTGCGCACCGGCCCGCAGTATGCGGCCGGCGTGGCCCTGGGGGCACTGGCCGGCCTGTACGCCTGCGCCATGCTCACGCTGGCCGGCGTGGCCGAGCGCTCGCCCTGGGTGGCCAGTGCCGCCACGGGGGCCCTGCTCGCGGCCCTGCTGGTTGCGGCCCTGGTCCTGCGTGCGCGCGGGCGCACCCCGGCGGCCACCACGGCACGCCTGACCGAGCTGCAGTCGCGCATTCGCCCGCACTTTCTGTTCAACACGCTCAACAGCGCGATCGCGCTGGTGCGCAAGGAGCCCGCCAAGGCCGAATCGCTGCTGGAAGACCTGAGCGACCTGTTCCGCGTGGCGCTCGTCGAGCAGGGCGAATCGACCACGCTGGCCGAGGAGATCACCCTGGCGCGCCGCTACCTGGGCATCGAGGAGGTGCGCTTTGGCAAGCGCCTGCAGGTGCAGTGGAGCCTGGACCCGCGCACCGACAGCGCCCGCCTGCCGCCCCTGCTGCTGCAGCCGCTGGTGGAGAATGCCGTCAAGCACGGCGTGGAACCCAGCCCGCGCGGCGGCAAGCTCAAGGTGATGACCGAGCTGCGCGGCAACCGCGTGGTGGTACGCATCACCAACACCCTGCCCGCCAGCGACATCCGCTACCACGACGTGCCGCGCGGCCACGGCATCGCCCTGGCCAATGTGCGCGCGCGCCTGGCCCTGCTGCATGATGTGCAGGGTGAATTCAGCGCCGGGGTGCTCGATGGCCTCTACCAGGTGCGCATCTCCCTGCCCGTGCAGGGTGCACCGGCCCGCGTATCCCGGCGCCCGAGGCGGCATGGCCGGCCCGCGACGTCCCCCTCCTCTACCCCGCCTCCTTCCGCTCCTACCCGCAATGCCGCGCCATGAACATTCTCATCGTTGACGACGAAGCCTTGGCCCGCAGCCGCCTGCGCACCCTGCTGGGCGACTGCGCCGAGACACTGCACACCACCGTGTCCGAAGCCGGTAATGCCGGCGAAGCCATGGCGTTGCTGGGGCCCACCGGGGGCAGCGCCTTCGACCTGGTGCTGCTGGACATCCACATGCCAGGACAGGACGGCCTGGGCCTGGCGCACGCCCTGCAGGCGCTGGCGCGCCCACCGGCCGTGGTGTTTGTGACCGCGCATGCCGACCATGCGGTGAATGCCTTCGAGCTCGATGCGGTGGACTACCTGACCAAGCCGGTGCGGCGCGAGCGCCTGCAGCAGGCCCTGGCCAAGGTGCAGCGCACCACCCGCCCCACGCACAGCCCGGTGGCCCCTTCGGCCGCCGATGGCGAGGCGCTGGTGATTCAGGACCGGGGCCGCACCGAACGCCTGCCGCTGGCCGAGGTGCTGTATTTCAAGGCCGAGCAGAAGTACGTGACGGTGCGCACCGCCACGCGCAGCTACATCATGGACGGCGCGCTGAGCGAGCTGGAGGCGCGCTACCCCACGCGCTTCCTGCGCATCCACCGCAATGCGCTGGTGGCCCGGCGCGCCGTGCGCGCCCTCGAAAAGCACTACGACCCCGAGGAAGGCGACGGCTGGGCCGTGCGCCTGCAGGGCATGACGGAGGTGCTCACCGTCTCGCGCCGGCAGGTGGCGGCCGTGCGCGAGGAATTGGCGCGGTAGCCCGCTCAGGCTTCTCTAATGCGCATGGGCCGCGCCGCTGACGAGGGTAACGATGACCATGCCGGCAATCAGCCAGGCGATCTGCGCCACGGTTTCGCGCGCGGACAGGCGCTTTTGCAACTGGGGAATCAGGTCGGCCAGGGCGACGTAGATGAAACTGCTCGATGCCACGGCCAGGAAGTAGGGCAGCAGGTCCTGCAACTGCCCCACGAGGTAGTAGCCGACGATGCCGCCCAGCGCTGTGACGGCGCCCGCCAGCGACACCTTGACCAGCGCCATGCGCCGGTTGGGGCTGGTCTGGCGCAGCACCACGAGGTCGCCCATGTGGTGCGGCACCTCGTGCGCGAGCACCGAGACGGCGGCGATCATGCCCAGCCGGATGTCGGCCATGAAGGCCGATGCGATCAGGATGCCGTCACCAAAACAGTGCACGCTGTCGCCCGTGAGCACGGCCCAGCCGCCCGTGCGCGGGGCGTGGTGGTGATCATGCCCATGGGCATGGTCGTGTTCTGCGTGCAGGGTCGGGTCCGGCGCCGCGTGGCTGTGCTCATGCCCGTGGTGCCAGAGCTCCGCCTTGTCCAGCAGGAAGAAGAAGACCACGCCGATCAGCAGCGTGGCGAACAGGTCATGCGCTCCGGCCTGGCTCTCGAAGGCCTCGGGCAAGAGGTGCATGAAGGCGGTGGCCAGCAGCGCGCCGGCCGCCAGGCTCAAGAGGTGCTGGGGCCCCACGCTGTCCGTGCGGCCGCCAAGGCCCATGCGCATGAGCAGCGCGGCCAGCCACACGCTGCCGATGCCGGCAGCCAGGGTGGCCAAAATGATTGCTATCAGAGTCATGGCTTTACGTGCCCGTCCATTGAGCGAGAGGGATTGATTTTTGTGTCAATCGGGTGGCACCACGGGCTCAAAAAAAGCCGCCCCTTGAATGCAGGGGCGGCTGATTGTAGGAGAGCGGCCGGTCAGACGACGCCGTTCGCCTTGAACCAGGCCAGCGCACGCTTCCAGCCATCATCGGCCGCTTCCTTGCGGTAGCTGGGGCGGTAGTCGGCGTGGAAGGCATGCGGCGCGTCAGGGTACACCACGAATTCCGAAGCCTTGGCGGCGGCAGTGCCACCTGCCAAGGCGGCTTTCATCTTATCAATCGTGTCAAGGGGGATGCCGGTGTCTTTTTCACCGTACAGGCCGAGCACCGGCGCCTTGAGGATGGGCGCGATCTCCACGGGGTGCTTGGGCGTGAGGTCGCTGGCCTGGCCCACCAGGCGTCCGTACCATGCCACCCCGGCCTTGACCGGGCCATGCGCTGCATACAGCCAGGTGATGCGGCCACCCCAGCAAAAGCCGGTGATGCCGATGCGTGCAGCGTCGCCGCCGTTGGCGGTGGCCCAGGCAACGGCACCGTCAAGGTCGGCCATCACCTGCGCATCGGGCACCTTGGAGACAATCTCGGCCATGAGCTTGGCAGCCTCGGTGTACTTGGAGGCATCGCCCTGGCGCGCATAGAGCTGTGGAGCGATGGCCAGGTAGCCGGCCTTGGCGAAGCGGCGGCAGGTGTCGGCGATGTACTCGTGCACGCCGAAGATCTCCTGGATCACCAGCACCACGGGCAGGCCGGTCTTGCCCGCAGGCGCCGCGCGGTAGGCGGGCACCTTGAAGCCGCCCACGGTGAAGCTGACCTCACCCGCCGTCAGGCCGTCGGCAGGGGTGGCGATGGCTGTCTGCGCCATCAGCGGCGCGGCGGCGGCGGCATAGCCCAGGCCGATGGCCGTCTGCAGGGCCAGGCGGCGCGTGGCGCCGGCTTCGGTGGTACGGCCGGGCAGCAGGGCCTCGGTATCCTGTCGGTGGTCGTCGCTCAGCATCGTTGATCTCCAATGGGTAAATGGGACAAGGCGAGCGCGCAGTCTAGGCGGTTTGCGCGGCGGCTGCCACCGCCCAGGCCTACTGGGGGACGTAGTCGGTCGGGTACTTGAGCGAATCCACGAGCAGGTGCGGCATGCGCATGCCCAGGTTGATGCCGCGCGGCGGGATGGGCGCGGTGAACCATTTGCCGTAGAGGCGGTGCAGCTCCCGCGTCTGGATGAGGCGTCGCAGTTCCGCATCCACCACCGCCTTGAGCTCGGGGTTGTTCTTCTCGAAGGCAATGGCATAGGGCTCGATGGTCATGGGCTTGCCGATCACCTTGAGGTCCTCGGGCCGGCCGTGGCTGGCGCGCAGGCCGAACAGCAGCACGTCGTCCATGGCAAAGGCTTGCACCTTGCCTTGCACCACCCAGGCAAAGCCCTGCGCGTGGTCCGCTGCCGGCTCGATGCGGATGCGCACGGACTTGGCCAACGCCTCCTTCGCCAGCGAGTCGATGTTGGTGGTGCCGGTGGTCGACGCCACGACCTTGCCATCCAGGTCCTCGATGCGCTCATAGGGTTGGCTGCTGAGCACCACCATGCGCGAGGACGCGACAAAGTGCGGGATGGTGAAGGCCACGCGCTGGCGGCGTGCCGCAGTGTTGGTGGTGGAGCCGCATTCGAGATCGACCTCGCCCCTTTCGATGGCGTCGAAGCGGGTGCTGGACGTGACCTGGCGGTAATCCACCCGGGTCTCGCGCAAGTGGAGATGCCGGCCCAGTGCCTGCGCAATGCTGCGGCAGACATCGACGCTGTAGCCCATGGGCACGCCGTCTGCCACATAGGACAGGGGCACGGACGATTCGCGGTGCCCGATGACCACGCTGCCGCGCGCCTGGATGCGTTGCAGGGCGCCAGCGGGCGGCTTGGCGGTGGCAGGGAGCGGGATCTGCGCCAGCACGCTTCCTGCCGATGCGGCCAGCAGGTACAGGGCCGATGCCGCAGGCAGGCGGACACGCCGGCGGCTCCACAAGGACTGGGATGCAGAAGTCATGTCGCGATCACCTTGAAAAATACAGCCGGCCTGCGAAGCGCGGGCTTGCGAGTGCAACGGCAGCCGCACTGCCGAGGGAGGGAAGGCTCGGTATCAGGCGGCGGTCGGCACCGTGTCCACCAGGTAGGCCTGGCGCGCCAGCGCAGCCGCCAGCACGGCCGAGGGATTGACCAGCGACAAGCCTGGCAGCGCCGGGCTTTCCTCCAGTGCCAGCGGTATCTCCGTGCAACCCATGACGAGGGTGCCGATGCCATGGCGCTGCTGCAGCGCCAGGGCCACCGACCCGAAGCGCTCACGCGCCAGGGCATAGTCGCCCGCCTTCACCCCGTCGTAGATGCCCTGCATGAGCTCTTCGCGTTCGGCCAGGGTGGGCAGGCAGCAGGCGATGCCCGCCCGCTCCAGCTCGCCCTGGTACAGCCCGGCGTCATAGGCGCCGCGCGTGGCCAGCAGGCCCACGCCGCGCACCTGGCGCGCCGCCAGGCCGGCCACCACCTCCTGCACGCCATGCAGCACCACCAGCTGCGGAAAGCGCTGCTGCAGCAAACCATGCCAGGCATGAGCGGTGTTGCAGGCAATGGCCACCGCGCGCGCGCCCAGCGCAGCCAGCCGGCCGGTGGCCTGCAGCATGGGCTCGGCGGGCTGGTGCGCGCCCTGGCGCGTATCCCCCAGGGCATTCGTGCGGTCGGGGATGGGCACCTGCGCCAGCCAGTGCTCGGGGTAGGCCTGGTCGTGCACGGGAATGCCCAGCTGCGCCATGCGCTCCCCGCAGGCCTGCACGAACAGGCGCGCGAAATCAGCGCCCGCTGCCGGCCCCATGCCGCCCAGGATGCCCACCGTCTGCGTGGCGGGGCGATGGCTTGCCAACATGCTCGGGGGCTCCTTCAGATGGCCGGCTTGTCGCTCTGGGTCGTGAGGTTGTCGCGCAGCTCCTTGCCCATGGGCAGCTTGAGGTTCTGGCCGCGCGGCGCGATCGGCGACATGAACCACTTGGTGTAGAGCTTCTCGAACTCGCCGGACTTCATCAGGCCGCCGATGACGCCGTTGACCAGGGTCTGGAACTGCGGGTCGTCCTTGCGCAGCATGCAGGCATAGGGCTCGACCTGCAGCGCGTCGCCCACCACGTCCCACTCGGCCGGGTTGCGCGCATTGGCCATCAGGCCGTAGAGCAGGATGTCGTCCATGGCAAAGGCTTCGGAGCGGCCGGTGTCCACCAGCAGCAGCGAATCCTCGTGGTCCTTGCCCATCAGCACTTCCATGTCGAGCTTGTTGTCGCGGTCGTACTTACGCACCACCTGGGCATTGGTGGTGCCCGAGGTGGTGGAGATCTTGCGCTTGGCCAGGTCGCCGAAGCCCTTGATGCCCGAGCTCTTCTTGGTCAGCAGGCGCGTGCCAGTGTAGAAATAGTTGGTGGCGAACTGCACGTCCTTGCCGCGCACGCTGTTGTTGGTGGTGGAGCCGCACTCCAGATCCACCGTGCCGTTCTGCACCAAGGGGATGCGGTTGAGCGAGGTGACGGGCTGCAGCTCGACCTTGATGGCCGGATTGTTCAGGCGCTTCTTCACGGCGTCGGCCACGGCATTGGAGATGTCCACCGCAAAGCCCACGGGCTGGCCAGGGCCTGCCAGGTAGCTGAAGGGCACGGACGACTCGCGGTAGGCCAGCGTGATCTTGCCGGTGTCGGCGATCTTCTTGAGCGTGTCGGCACTGGCGATGGAACAGGCCAGGAGGCCGGTGGCCAGCAGGGCGGCACGGGTGACGGCGGACAGTCGCATGGAATTCCCTTCGTGAGGTGGTGGATGAGGAGAAAGAAAAAGGCAAGGCGTGAACGCACTGTAGGAACTTGCCCGCGCTTTGAACAATTCATTTCACCGGGGAGGCCATGCCGGAAAGTTATGCCTGGGGCATACCCACCCCATAACCTGCCGTCATGGCCCCCGTGCACAACGGCATTGTTCAAACCCGGCGCCGGCTTCTACAGTGGCCGCCAGAGCAACCAACCAAAGCAAAGAGCATGCAGGTATGTGTATTGGGCGCGGGCATCGTGGGGCTGGCCACCGCGTATGCGCTGCGCCAGCGCGGCATGGAGGTCACCGTGATCGACCGAGGCGCACCCGGCGAAGGGGCCAGTGGCGGCAATGGCGCGCAGCTGAGCTACAGCTATGTGCAACCCCTGGCCGACGCCGGCATCTGGCGGCAATTGCCCAGCCTGCTGTTCTCAGCCGACTCCCCCCTTTCCGTGCGCCCGCAGTGGGATCTGCACCAGTGGCGCTGGGGCCTGCAGTTCCTCGCGGCCTGCAACCGCACCACCTCGGCGCGCAGCACGGCCGAGCTGCTGGACCTGGCTGCGCTGAGCCGCGAGCGCTTCGACGCCATGCTGCAGGCCGAGCGGCTGGCATGCGATTTCTCGGCCACCGGCAAGCTGGTGCTCTACGGCACAGCCGATGCGTTTGGCGCAGCGCGGCGGCAGATGGAACTGCAGCGCGCCTTCGGCAGCCTGCAGGAAGCCGTGGATGCCGAGCGCTGCGTGGCACTGGAGCCGGCGCTGGCCCACTACCAGGGCCGGATCGCGGGCGCCATTTACACCCAGAGCGAATGCGCGGCCGATTGCCTGCAGGTATGCCAGGGCCTGCACACCCTGCTGGCCGCGCGCGGCGTGCGCTTTTTGCTGGGAACCGATATCCAGGGCTTTGCCACCGGGCAGGGCCGCATCCAGGCGGTGCGCACCCGCCTGGGGAATGTGGAGGCCGACCACTTCGTTCTGGCCCTGGGCAGCGCCAGCCATGGCATGGCGCGCACGCTGGGCGTGCACCTGCCGGTGTACCCGCTCAAGGGCTACAGCATCACGCTCGATGCCAGCGATGCCCCGGGGGCGGCACCGCACGTGAGCGTGACCGACGCGGCGCGCAAAGTGGTGTTTGCGCGCATCGGCCAGCGCCTGCGCGTGGCGGGCATGGCCGAGCTGGTAGGGCACGACACACGCATACCCCCCGAGCGCATAGCGAGCCTGTGCGCAGCCGCACGCGCGCTGTTCCCGCACTGCAGCGATTTTGAAGCGACCCGGCCCTGGACCGGCATGCGCCCCGCCACGCCCACCGGCCTGCCGGTGGTGGGGCGCCACGCAGGCGCACCGGCCAACCTGGTGCTCAACACCGGGCACGGGGCGCTGGGCTTCACCCTGGCCTTCGGCACGGCGGCACGGGTGGCTGAACTGCTCGCGGGCTGACCCCCCTCAGGGCGCGGGGCTCTGCGGGGCAGACGCCATGGTCTCGGCCACGGCCTGGCGCATGCAGGCGGTCATGGCGCTGGCCAGCAGCGAGGCCGGGCGGTTGACGGTGCGCAGCGACTGGATGGGCACGGGGATGTGCGGCGCCAGCGCCAGCACGTCCACCTGGCTGCAGTCGGCCGAGGCGGCAGTGCAGGCATCCACCAGCGCCACCGCATGGCCATGGCGCGCCAGGGCCAGCGCGGCGTGGTAGGTCTGCACCGTGATGGCCGTGCGCAGGCCCACGCCGGCTTCGCGGCAGGCATGGCTGACCACGGTGCCGATGGGGTCGCGCACGTCCAGGCGCACCACCGGCGTGTCGGCCAGGTCGGTGAGGTGCACGGTGCCCGAGTGCACCAGCGCGGGGTCCAGCATGCCCTTGGGCGCCACGCAGACCATGTAGCCGTCGGCAATGTGCTCCTGGCTCAGCGAGGGGTGGGCGATGGAGCTGAAGACGAAGCCCACGTCCGCCTCCTGCAGCACCAGGGCCGAGACGATCTGCGGCGAGTGCAGCGCCTCGATGGTGATGCCCACGTCCGGGTGCAGCGCGCGAAAGCTGCGCAGCGCGCGCGGCAGCACCTCGTAGCTCAGTGCCAGCACGCTCAGGATGTGCAGCTCGCCCTCGCGCCCGTCGCCCTTGAGGCTGGCGGCCAGGCGCTGCACGTCGTCGAGCTGGGTGAACAGGCGCTCGATGTGCGGGTACAGGGTCTGCGCCTCGGTGGTGGGCACCAGGCGGCCCTTGAGCCGGTGGAACAGCGCGAACCCGAGCTGCAGCTCTGCATGCGCGAGGATGCGGCTCACCGCCGGCTGGGTGACGTTGATGAGCCGTGCGGCAGCGCTCACGCTGCCGGTGAGCATCACGGCGTTGAAGACTTCAATGTGGCGAAGGCGCATGCCTTTTTACCTTGCAATGAACGCGCCAGCGCTGCGGCTTTTCAATGCGCCTTGTCCCAGTTGGGGCCCACGCCCACCTCGGCCAGCAGCGGCACCTTGAGCGCGGCGACCTCGGCCATCAGGCGCGGGATGTGGCTGCGCACCCAGTCCACCTCGCCCTCGGGCAGCTCGAACACCAGTTCATCGTGCACCTGCATGATCATCTTGATGCCGGGCTTGTGCGCGTCGAGTTCCTTCTGCACGGCCACCATGGCCAGCTTGATCAGGTCGGCCGCCGTGCCCTGCATGGGGGCGTTGATGGCGGCGCGCTCGGCACCGCTGCGGCGTGGGCCGTTGGGCGAGTTGATCTCGGGCAGGTACAGGCGCCGGCCGAACACCGTCTCCACATAGCCCATGGACTTGGCGGCGGCCTTGGTCTCGTCCATGTACTGCTTGACGCCGGGGTAGCGCTGGAAGTACTTGTCGATGTAGGCGGCTGCAGCCTTGGTCTCGATACCCAGGTTCTTGGCCAGGCCGAAGCTGCTCATCCCGTAGATGAGCCCGAAGTTGATGACCTTGGCGTAGCGGCGCTGCTCGCTGGTGACCTGGTCCACCTCCACGCCGAACACCTCGGCAGCAGTGGCGCGGTGCACGTCCAGGCCCGCGTGGAAGGCATGCAACAGCGAGTGGTCGCCGCTGATGTGGGCCATGATGCGCAGCTCGATCTGCGAATAGTCGGCGCTGGCGATCACGCTGCCTGCGGGCGCCACGAAGGCCTCGCGCACGCGCCGGCCTTCGGGCGTGCGGATGGGAATATTCTGCAGGTTGGGGTCGTTGCTCGACAGCCGCCCGGTGACGGCCACGGCCTGCGCATAGTGCGTGTGCACCCGCCCCGTGCGCGGCAACGCCAGCTGGGCCAGCTTGTCGGTGTAGGTGCCCTTGAGCTTGACCAGGCCGCGGTGCTCCAGCAGCTTGGCGGGCAGGGGGTAGTCCTCGGCCAGCTTTTCGAGCACCTCTTCGTCGGTGCTGCGCGCGCCGGTGGCGGTCTTCTTGACGACGGGCATGCCCAGCTTGTCGAAAAAGATCTCGCCCAGCTGCTTGGGGCTGCTCAGGTTGAAGGGCTGGCCCGCGATCTCGTAGGCTTCGGTCTCCAGCTGCACGATGCGCTGTCCCAGCTCGTGGCTCTGGTTGGCCAGCGTGGGCGCGTCGATCAGCACGCCGTTGCGCTCGATGCGGTACAGGGCCTCGCTGCTGGCCATCTCTAGTTCGTAGATGAAGCGCAGCTTGTCATTGGCTTCGAGCAGCGGCCACAGGGCCTTGTGCACGTCCAGGGTCTGGTCGGAGTCTTCGCACGAGTATTCGGCGGCCTTGGCCACGTCCACCTGGGCGAAGGGGATCTGGTGCACGCCCTTGCCGCACAGGTCTTCATAGCTGATGCCGCTGCGCCCCAGGTGCCGGTCGGCCAGGCTGGCCAGGCCATGGGGCTTGTGCACTTCGAGCACATAGCTTTGCAGCATGGTGTCGTGCGCGTAGCCCTGCACCTCGATGCCGTGGTTGGCGAACACATGGCGGTCGTATTTGATGTGCTGGCCCAGCTTCAGGTGGCGCGGGTCCTGCAGCCAGGGCCTGAGGCGTGCCAGCACCTCGTCGAAGGGCAGTTGCGCCGGCGCATCGGGCCCCTCGTGGCGCAGCGGGATGTAGGCCGCCGCGCCCGGCTCCACGCTGAAGCTGATGCCCACGATCTCGGCGCGCATCTCGTCGAGCGAGGTGGTCTCGGTGTCCAGCGCCGTCAGGGGCGCCACGTGCAGGGTGGCCAGCCAACGGTCGAACTGGTCCCAGGTCAGGATGGTCTCGTAGCGCTCATTGCGGGGCGGCTTTTCGGCAGCAACCTGTGCACCATCTACACCACCCTCTGCAGGCTCGGCGAACAGGTCGGCGGTGTCGGTATCGCCGGCCTTCTTGCGCGCGGCGGGAGCGGTTTGTTCAGCAGGCGGCTCGGCCGGTGAACCCAGGGCCCGCGCCAGGCCCTTGAAGCCGTATTTTTCGTAGAACTCGCGCAGCCCATCGACCTGCTGCTCGCCGATCACGATGGCGTCGAGCGCGGGCAGGCCCACGATGTGCTCGACCAAATCGCAATCGGTCCGGATGGTCACCAGCTTGCGCCCGGTGGGCAGCCAGTCGAGCGTGTTGCGCAGGTTCTCGCCGGCCACGCCCTTGATCTCGTGGGCGCGCGCCACCAGTTCGGCCAGCGAACCGTATTCCATGAGCCACTTGGCAGCGGTCTTGGGGCCCACCTTGGGCACGCCGGGCACGTTGTCCACGGTATCGCCCACCAGGGTCTGGAAGTCCACCATCAGGTGGGGGGGCACGCCGAACTCGGCGGTCACGCCGGCCACGTCGCGGCGCTTGCCGTTCATGGTGTCGATGATGGTGATGTGCTCGTCAACCAGCTGCGACAGGTCCTTGTCGCCGCTGGAGACCACCACGTCGATGCCCTGGCTGGCAGCGGTCACGGCCAGGGTGCCGATCACGTCGTCGGCCTCCACGCCCGGAATCGCCAGCACCGTCCAGCCCAGCATGCGCACCACCTCGTGGATGGGGTCGATCTGCGAGCGCAGGTCGTCGGGCATGGGCGCGCGCTGCGCCTTGTACTCGGGGTAGATCTCGTCGCGAAAGGTGGGACCGCTGGCGTCGAAGATGCAGGCGGCATAGTCTGCATGCACCTCCTTGCGCAGGGCCTGCATCATGTTGATCATGCCGCGGATGGCGCCCGTGGCCGCGCTCGTGGAGTCGCCCGGCACGGCACGCAGGTCGGGCATGGCATGGTAGGCACGGTACAGGTAGCTGGAGCCGTCCACCAGCACCAGGGTCTTTTTATTGCTCATGGGGGCAATTGTGCACGGCCAAAGGCCGCGCACCACCGCCGCCCGGCGCGCTCTACAATGGGTGCATGCGCGCTGTTAACCTCTCCCTGCTGCTGGCCCTTGCCTGCGGCCCCGTACTGGCCCAGACCGGCGGCCAGAATGCCCCTGCGGGCGCCCCCAGGCAAGGCGAGGCGCTTACCACGCCCGAGTCCCTGTCCGGGCGCAACAACCAGCGCACCGAACGCATCCAGATCGAGGACGCGGGCAGCCGCGTCGACGAAGTGCGTGTGGGCGGCCAGACGCAGAGCATCAACGTGCAGCCCAAGACCGGCAACATGCCCAGCTACGAAGTGCAGTCGCCCGACGGCGCGCGCGGCCGCACCGGCGCCCTCAACGGCGCCGAGACCAACACCGGCCCCCGGGTCTGGAACGTCCTGAAGTTCTGATGCCTGGCTGGGGGTGCTGCGCCCCCTGCTCCCGCTTTTTCCTCCGGATTTTCCGCATTCCCCCTGCTGAGCGATGGCCGTTTTTACCGAAGTCTCCAATGATGAGGCGCGCGAGTTGCTGCGCCGTTTGCACCTGGGTGAGCTGGTCGCGCTGCGCGGCATCGAAGGCGGCATCGAGAACACCAACTACTTTCTCACCAGCGACCAGGGCGAGTTCGTACTGACGCTGTTCGAGCGCCTGACGGCCGAGCAGCTGCCGTTCTACCTGCACCTGATGAAGCACCTGGCGCATGGCGGCGTGCCCGTGCCCGACCCGCGCGGTGACGCTAATGGCGACATCCTGCACAGCGTGTGCGGCAAGCCGGCCGCCGTGGTCAGCAAGCTGCGCGGCAAGAGCCAGCTGGCCCCCGGCCCGGTGCACTGCGCCGCCGTGGGCGCCATGCTGGCGCGCATGCACCTGGCGGGCCGTGGCTACGACCGCCACCAGCCCAACCTGCGCGGCCTGCCGTGGTGGAACGAGACCGTGCCGGTGGTGCTGCCGCACCTCGATGCCAGCCAGGCGGCCCTGCTGCGCTCGGAGCTGGCCTACCAGAACCACGTGGCAGCCTCCTCGGCCTACACCGCCCTGCCCACCGGGCCGGTGCATGCCGACCTGTTCCGCGACAACGTGATGTTCGACGGCGAGGAGCTCACGGGGTTTTTCGACTTCTACTTTGCCGGCGTCGACACCTGGCTGTTCGACCTGGCCGTGTGCCTGAACGACTGGTGCATTGACCTGCCCACGGGCCAGCACGACCCCGAGCGCGCCCGGCGCATGCTCGACGCCTACCAGGCCGTGCGCCCCCTCACGGCGGCCGAGCGTGAGCTGCTGCCGGCTCTGCTGCGTGCCGGCGCCCTGCGCTTCTGGATCTCGCGGCTGTGGGATTTTTACCTGCCGCGCGAGGCCTCCATGCTGACCCCGCACGACCCGACCCACTTCGAGCGCGTGCTGCGCGGGCGCATCGCGCAGCCCGTGCACGCTGGCTGAGCCACCCCGGAAAACTGCACCTGAACCGGTATTCCGCGAGGAATGTCACGCCCTGGAGCACTTTCGCATGCCCCCATGCGGCCCCTGCCATGGTGCGCTGGGGTAAATTAGGCACTGTCTCCCCGCCCATTCGCCAGGCCCGACCGCACGGGCCGCTTTCCTGAGCCGCCCTCCGTTCCCATGAAACTCAACATCGTCCCCGCCCGCACCGGCATCGCCTGGGTCAAGCTTGGCATCCGGTCGTTCTGGCGCCAACCCATGGCACTGGCGGCGTTGTTCTTCATGACCATGGCCGCCATGTCGCTGGCCAGCCTGGTCCCGCTGGTGGGCCCGGCGATTGCGCTGGCCCTGCTGCCCTCGGCCACGCTGGCCATGATGGTGGCAGCGGCCGAAACCACCATGGGGCGCTTTCCGACGCCCGCCGTGCTGCTGGTGGCCTTTCGCACCGGCCAGCAGCGCCTGCGCGACATGCTGGTGCTGGGCGCCCTTTACGCCGTGGGCTTCCTGTCCATCATGGGCTTGTCGGCGCTGATCGACGGCGGCCAGTTCGCCAGCGTCTACCTGGGCGGCACGCCGCTCAAGCGCGAGGTGGCCGAAAGCGCATCGTTCCAGGGCGCCATGTGGCTGTCGATGCTGCTGTACCTGCCATTGTCGCTGACCTTCTGGCATGCACCCGGGCTGGTGCATTGGCATGGAGTGCCGCCCGTGAAGGCCCTGTTCTTCAGCCTGGTGGCCTGTGTGCGCAACTTCGGCGCCTTCTTCGTCTTCGGTCTGGGCTGGATGGGCATCTTCCTCATGGCTGGCGTGGTGGTGGCCCTTGCGTCGGGCCTCATTGCCCTGGCCGGGCTGGGCACAGCTGCCAGTGGCATCATGGTCGGCACGGCCATGATGCTGGCGGCGATGTTCTTCACCTCCATCGTGTTCACGTTCCGCGACTGCTTCGAACCGCCCGCCAAACCCTCGCCGGAGGAATCCCATGACGAACAGCCAGCACCCACACCAACTCCAGGGCCGCACTGAGGACGAAGTCGTCTGGTACCAAAGGCGCAGCCTGCTGCAGGCGGCCGCTGCCTGGACGGCCGCTGGCGGGTTCACAGTGGCGCACGCACAGCAGGGCCGCAACGTGGTGGAAATGCGCGGCGATGTACGCCGCAACGGCCAGGCACTGGCGGCAGGCGAAGGCATCGCCCCCGGTGACCGGATCGAGACCGGGCCGGGCTCCACCGTGGTCTTCACCGTCGGCAAGGACGCCTTCATGGTGCGCCAGAACACCCGCATTGCGCTCGAGGGCGATACCCCTATGACCGTGAAGGTACTGCGCCTGCTGACGGGCGCGGTGGCCAGCGTCTGGGGACGCGGCAGCGAGCGCCAGGTGGTCATGCCCACGGCCACGGCCGGAATCCGCGGCACGGGGGTGTATGCCGAGGTGTTCCCCGAACAGGACTTTCGCAGCTATTTCTGCAACTGCTACGGCACGGTGGACATTGCGGCCGGGGGCGAATCCGTCGTCAGCCAGGCGTCCTACCACCAGGCCTTCTGGGCCGAGGTGGCGCCGCGCAACGGCCGCATGCTGACGCCGGCCGGCGCCATCAACCACACGGACGAGGAACTGGAGTTCCTGGCCCGCCTCGTGGACCAGCGCACGGCCTGGCAAATCGCCGGGCACAAGGGCAGCAAGGATGGCACCGGGCAGATCACCTACCCCGCAGCACCTGCCGGCAGCAATCCCGCATCGCCCGCCCCAGCCGTGCCCGTGCCAGCCCCGGCACGCCCGCCCATGTCGCGTGCGCGCCCTGCCTCACCCTACGGCTCCGACTACTGATGCCTTGTGGCCGCTGCGCTGCAGCGACCCACGCCAATACCGGAGTCCTTCTGGGCGGACATGGTGGCACAGTCATCGAAGGCTTGGCCGCCCGGCCTATGACGCGCGCTGCCTGCCCGATCCTGGGCCCAGGAACACGCCACTGCCCAGAAGCTCCTGGAGAAAGAAAGCCGCCTGGTGTCCCCTTACGGAGACAGCCAGGCGGCTGCAGGAAAGGGGTTTCGCGACCCCTTCCCGTCTTGCGCTGAAGCGCTTCAGCTGCCGATCACGCCGCCGTCGTTCTTGGTGATCACGATGGTGGCCGAGCGGGGGCGCTTACCGGCGCCATAGCCGGCATTGGAAGGCCACTGGCTCTGGTACTTGGTCGGATCCGCGACATTGGCCATGCCGGTCGACTCACCGGGGTGCTGGATGTTCACGAAGATGGTCTTGCCATCCGGGGTTTCAGCCAGGCCCGTGATCTCGCAGCCCTTGGGGCCCACGAGGAAGCGCTTGAGCGTCTCGGGGGTGGGCGTCTTGCCCACATAGGTGGACACATCCACCTTGCTGCCGTCGGCCTTGGTGTAGGCCAGGGTCTTCTTGCCGCCATCGCCCACCTGGCCTGGCACTGCCGCCAGCATCATGCAGTTGGTCACGTCCGTGTAGGCACCGTCGTCGGTCTGGATCCAGCAGATGCCGGTGGACTTGCTGAAAGCCAGGCCGTCGGGGCTGGAGAAGTCCTGGTCGTCAGTGAGCGACGACAGGTTGACGGTCGCTTTGTCCGCACCGGCTTCGGCGCCAAACAGGTAGACGTCCCACGAGAAGCCAGACGTACCGTCCTTCATGCGCACCACGTGGCCATGCGAGTTGCCGTCTTGTCGCGTCGTGCCCTTCATGTCGGTGTAGGCGCGGGGGTTGGCTGCGTCCAGGCCCATCTGCGAGCTGCCCGAGGGTTCGAGGCGGCGGTTGCTGTTGTTGGTCAGCGTGAAGTAGATTTCACCGTTGACGGGGTTCACGGCATTCCACTCGGGGCGGTCCATCTTGGTCGCACCCACGGCATCGGCGGCCAGGCGGGTATGGACGGCGATTTCTGCAGCGTTGGTGAAACGGAAGGCGGAGTAGTTGGCAATGGCGCTGTTGGCCACCGTCAGTTCAACCCACTGGCCCGTGCCATCGCTGTTGAACTTGGCCACGTACAGCTTGCCGCTGTCCAGGTACTTGTCGCCCACGGCCAGACGGTCAGCGGCGTTGGCATCGGCCGCATTCCACAGCGCGGTGGACACGAACTTGTAGATGTACTCCCCACGCGAGTCGTCACCCATATAAACCGTCAGCGGCTGGCCTGCCGTCACCTGGCCGAACGCAGCGCTCTCGTGCGCGAAACGGCCAAGGCCGGTGCGCTTCTTGGCCATGCGGGACTTGTCATAGGCGTCGATCTCGACGATGTAGCCCATGCCATTCATCTCATTGCGATAGTCGTCGCTGCCATTGGCGGAGCTGCCGGTCTTGCTGTTGTTCCAGCGCTGGTACTGGTCGGCCGAGCCACCCGTTTCCCAGCCATGGCGCGACGCAGCGCCTTGCGTGCGGCCATAACGGTTGAGGGATGCAACGCTCTTGTCACTACTGCGTGCGGCATCGTCGGCAGCACCGCGCGTGAAGTAGCCAAACCAGTTCTCCTCACCGGTCAGGAAGGTGCCCCAAGGGGTTTTTCCCGTGCCGCAGTTGTTCAACGTGCCACGGGTCAAGGTTCCGGTCGGCGAGTACTTGGTGACCAGATCGGCGCTGCCACGGGCAGGGCCGGAGATTTCCATCGCGCTCAATGGCGTCAGGCGGAAGTTGAGTGCCGAATTGGTCGAATATGCCCACTTGCCGGCCATGCGCGCCACTTCAATCACGGCGATACCGTGCAGGGCCACTTCCTTGTCCACTTCGGACGCAGGGCGCGGCAGGGTGGACGTGCCCCCATTGGCGTGGATGAAGTACGAGGACAGCCGCTCGTCCGTCGTGGCTTCGTGGTTGATCGCCAGCAGGCCGCGATCGGTGGAGTTGTCCGAGCGCTTGCCGTCAGCGCTCAGGCCAAACCATTCCATGCCGTCGTGGTGATCGCCGCCGCGCTTGTCGAAATCGGTGTCGGTTCCATCGTTCTTATATGCAGAGGCACCGGCGAGGATAGGGTCGCCCAGGGCATACAGCACGCTGGCGGTGTAGCCTGCGGGAACGCTGACCACGTCGGCCAGGCTCTTGGACACAGCGCCAAAGCCCAGCTTGGCGGGCTCATCATCACTGCCACCACAAGCCGTCACACCAAAGCTGCCCAGCACCGTGGCACCCACGGTGCCCACGCTGCCACGCAGCATGCCGCGGCGGCTCAGGCGTGCGCTGAGCACTGCCTCAAAGGTGGGGTTGGCGGAAGTATTGGAGTCTTCGTTGTTGAAATCGACGGCCGCCTGTGGCGCGTCTGCACGTTGTGTCATGACAGTCCTTGGTTTGTCTGTGGGGAAACCCGTGCAGCGTACGAAGCACAAATGACACTACCGTGACGGTCTGAAGGCATATTCATGACCTGCGCAAACCGCATCGAGATCGCCAAGGCCACGCGCATCTCCCTCTGTCCCATCAGGCTTCAAAGTAATGCAAATCAATCTTATTTATATAATCCTCCCGCCAAGCATCTGGGGCAGTTGGACAAGGAACTGGTAGCCGAACCAGGGCCGTCTGTTTGCCGTGCCCCTGCCCCCATCCGGGGCGCCCAGATTCCCACCCGTTGTCTGCGCTGCAGGCCATTGCCTGCGGCGGCCAGCCGCCCCGTCATCGTCGTCGTTTGTTTCTGGAGAAAAAGCGCATGAAAACCACGCTACTGCACACCACCACCCTGGCTGCGGCCCTGATCGCCGCCAGCCCCCTGGGCTTCATGGGGGTGGCACAGGCACAGGGCACGTCCGGCCAGGCCCAGCAGGCGGTGTCAGCCGCCTCGGTGGCAGCGCAGTACGCCACGCTGGTGCATGCCAACTACGAAGACACGCTGGCTGGCGCCAAAGCCATGCAGGCGGCGATCAAGGCCTTCACGGCCCAGCCGTCGGCTGAGAGCCTGGCCGAGGCCCGCAAGACCTGGCTGGCCGCGCGCGAGTTCTACGGCCAGACGGAGGCCTTTCGCTTCTACGGCGGCCCCATCGACGACGACAAGGGCCCCGAAGGCCAGATCAACGCCTGGCCCATGGACGAATCGTACGTGGACAGCGTCGAAGGCAAGCCCAAGGCCGGCCTCGTAAACAACCGCAAGATCGCCATCACCAAGAAGGCGCTGGCGGCGCAGAACGAGCGCGGCGGCGAGGAGAACATCGCCACCGGCTGGCACGCCATAGAGTTCCTGCTGTGGGGCCAGGACCTGTCCGAAACCGGCCCCGGCAACCGCAATTTCGAGGACTTCGTGGACGGCAAGAAGCCCAATGCCGACCGCCGCCGCCAGTACCTCACGGTGGTGACCGAACTGCTGGTCGACGACCTGGGCTTCCTCGTGAAGTCCTGGGCACCCGATGCCAAGGCCAACTACCGCGCAAAGTTCGCCAAGGGCAACATGGAGTCGGTGCGCAAGATGCTGGTGGGCCTGGGCTCGCTGTCGCGCGGCGAACTGGCGGGCGAGCGCCTGGAAGTGGCGCTGAACAGCCAGGACCAGGAGGACGAGCACTCGTGCTTCTCGGACAACACGCACCGCGACGCCGTGACGAATGCCAGGGGCATCCAGAACGTCTGGCTGGGCGAATACAAGCGCGCCGATGCCAGCACGGTCAAGGGCGCATCGCTGCGCGACCTGGTCGCCGCCAAGAACCCGGCCCTGGCCGACAAGACCACCCAGCAGATCGCCGCCTCGGTGGCGGCGGCCGAGGCCATCCAGGCACCTTTCGACCGTGAGATCATCGGCGGCAAGGATGCACCGGGCCGCCAGCGCATCCAGAAGACCATCGACAGCCTGACCCAGCAAAGCAAGGATCTTGTGGAAGCCGCCAACGCCATCGGCATCACCAAGCTCACGCTGGTCCAACCCTGAGGCTCCCCGCCTGCGCTTTCCTTTCGTTCCATGTCCCTTTTGCAAGCCCCTTACCGCCGGCGCGCCACGCGCCTGGCGGTTGCCAGCATCGGCCTTGCGGCCTTGGGCGGCCTCATGGCCGACACCCCCGCCGACCCGCTCGGCGAGAAGGTCGGCGGCAACACCACGGTGTTCGCCACGGGCCGCAATGCCTTTTCCTTCCCGGCCGCCAACCTCGATGACGCAGAGCGCACGCGCTTCGTGATCGGCAATTCGTTCTTTCGCCGCAACTGGGTCGAGGCACCGGCCTCCACCAAGGCGCGCGACGGCCTGGGGCCGCACTTCATCGCGCGCTCGTGCGGCGGCTGCCACGTGCAGGACGGCCGGGGCGAGCCGCCGGCCATCTTCAACCGCCTGGGCGACACCAAGGACCCCACGGTGGCGCTGCTGATCCGCCTGTCCATTCCCGGCGCGGACGCGCATGGCGGGCCCAAGCACGACCCGGTGTACGGCGACCAGTTCAACAACGCGGGCGTCCAGGGCGTCAAGCCCGAGGGCCGCGTGACCCTGCGCTACAAGACCATCAAGGGTAAATTCGCCGACGGCACGCGCTATGAGTTGCTCGACCCGAGCTACGGCTTTGCCGACCTGGGCTACGGCCCCATGCACCCCGAGATCATGGCCAGCCCGCGCATTGCGCCCCAGATCATCGGCGTGGGCCTGCTCGAAGCCATTGCCGAGGCCGACATCCTGGCCAACGCGGCCGACCAGGCCGCAGCAGGCGGCCCGATCAAGGGCGTGCCCAACCGGGTGTGGGATGCGCCCTCGGGCCAGATGATGCTGGGCCGCTTCGGCTGGAAGGGCAACGTTGCGACCGTCGCGCACCAGACCGGCGGCGCCTTCCAGGGCGACATGGGCATCACCTCGAAGCACTTTGCCAACGAGACCTGCACCCCCACGCAAAAGGACTGCCTGGCCGCACCGAGCGGCAAGAGCGCCGCGGCGCAGGGCCAGCCGGGCGTGGAGATCGACGACAAGACCTTCGACGACGTGGTGTTCTACCAGGCCACGCTGGCGCCACCCGCACGCCGCAACCCCAAGGACGCGCAGGTGCTGCGCGGCCAGGCGCTGTTCGCCAATGCCCAGTGCGCCACCTGCCACCGGCCGAGCTACGTCACCAAGGAAGGCCCCTTCCCGCACCTGACGAGCAAGGCCCTGTCGGGCCAGCGCATCTGGCCCTATACCGACATGCTGCTGCACGACATGGGCGAACGCCTGGCCGACAACCGGCCCGACTTCGCCGCCAATGGCCGGCAGTGGAAGACCCCGCCGCTGTGGGGCACGGGCCTGATCAAGGACGTGAACGGCCATACCCGGCTGCTGCACGATGGCCGCGCCCGCGGCGTGCTTGAGGCCGTGCTGTGGCACGGTGGCGAGGCCGAAGCCGCCAAGGACCAGGTACTGAAGATGAACAAGGCCGAGCGCGATGCGCTGGTCAAGTTCGTGGAGTCGCTATGAAACACCCCTCCCTTCGCGCGGCAGCCGCCGCCCTGGCCCTGGGCGCGCTGCTGCTGCCAGCCCAGGCCCAGACCGGCTGGAAGCGCAACGCCGTGCCCTTCTACGACACCACGCACGCGCTGCAAAGCCTGTACGGCCACTGGGGCAAGCCGCGCGCGCAGGAGCTGGCCACGGCCACACAGGCGCTGGCACCGGCCGTGCGTGCGCTGTGCGAGGCCCCGGCCGGCCAGTCGGCCAGCGCCCTCACCGGTGCCCGCAGCGCCTGGCAGCGCAGCACGATGGCCTGGGAGACGCTGGGCGCCGTGGCCGTGGGCCCGGTGATCGCGCGCCGCACCCAGCGGCAGATGGACTTTGCGCCCACGCGCCCGGCACTGATCGAGCGCGCCATCAAGACCCAGCCCCAGGGTGCCCAGGCCTTCGAGCGCATAGGCACGCCCGCCAAGGGACTGCCGGCGCTGGAATGGCTTCTGTGGACGCAGCCCGTGGCCCCTGGGTCGGCCGCCTGCAGCTATGCGGTGGAGGTGGCGCTGGACATCGAGCGCGAGGCCGTGGCCGTGGCCAGTGCTTTCGACACCGCTGCCGGCACCGACTGGGCGGCCGAGGACGAGCAGGAGCGCTCCACCGCAGCCATGGGCGAGTTCATCAACCAGTGGGTGGGCGGCATCGAGCGCCTGCGCTGGGCGCACATGGAAAAGCCGCTGCGTGCAGCGCAGGGCACGCGCACGCCCGAGTACCCCCGCGCCGCCAGCGGCCAGGCCTCTGCCGCCTGGATGGCCGAGTGGAATGCCCTGCGCACCCTGGCCGTGCTGCCCGAAAGTGCCCCGACCCCCATGCCCGGCGAGGCCCTGGTACCGCTGGAAACCTACCTGCGCGGCCGCGGCCTGAACCCGCTGGCCGACCAGTTGCTGGCCACCACGCAGCGCGTGGACAAGGCGCTGCAGGCCCTCGACCAGTCCGGCGCCACCGGAAAGGCCGGCGGCGAGCGGGTGCTGCAGGCGTCCAGGGAACTCGCGGCACTCAAGCGCCTGGCAGAGGCCGAAATCGCGCCCGCGCTGCAGGTGAGCATCGGCTTTTCGGACGCCGATGGGGATTGAGGTGAACGCCATGCTGAGCCGCCGCCAGGCCCTGTGGCTGATGGGCGGTCTGGCGGCGATGCCGCTGGCAACCCACGCAGCCCCCGCCGCTGCGGCAGCCATGCAACTGCTGGCTGCCTGGCAGCAGGCCAATGGCAGCTACCGCATTGGCGTGCTGGCGGCCCAGGCCGGGGGCCCTTCGCCGCTGCGCGTACGCCACGTGCTGGAGGTACCCACACGCGCCCACGGCCTCAGCCAGTTGCCCGATGGCAGCATGGTCGCCAGCGCGCGCCGCCCCGGTGACTGGCTGGTGCGCTGGCATCCGGGCCAGCCCGCCGGCAAGGCGCAATGGCACTGGGTGGATGCGATGCGCTCCTTCAACGGCCATGTGATCGGTAGCGCCGAAGGCCGTTATCTCTACACCACCGAGACCGACGTGGACACGGGCGCCAGCCTGGTCGCCCGGCGCGACGCGCGCAGCCTGGAAACCGTGGACGAGTGGGCCACGCAGGGCATCGATGCGCACGAGCTGATCTGGGCGCCCACGGCCAAGGGCGGCCCACCGGCGCTGATCGTGGCCAACGGCGGCGTGCCCACGGCCCCCGAGACGGGCCGCACCAAGCGCGACCTGCACACCATGGATTCGAGCATCGTGCGGCTGCATGGCGACAGCGGCGAACTGCAGGGCCAGTGGCGCCTGCCCGATGCACGCCTGAGCCTGCGCCACCTGGCCTGGAATGCCGAGCGCACGGTGCTGGGCATCGCCCTGCAGGCCGAGCATGGCGAGGCGGCCGACAAGGCGGCCGCACCCATCCTCGCGCTGTTCGACGGCAAGGCCTTGCGCCTGTGCCCCGCCGGCCAGTCGATGGCCGGCTACGGCGGCAGCATCGCCAGCACCGCCGAGGGCTGGGCCGTGAGCTGCCCGCGCAGCCAGGGCGTGGCCACCTTCACGCCCGATGGGCAGTGGCGCGGCCTGGTGGGCCTGGAGGAAGTGTGCGCACTGGCGGTGGGCAGCGGCCGGCTGTGGGCCGCCGGTGTCTCGCATTCCCTGGAAGACGCACGCTCTCCGACCCCGCTAACGCATGCGCACGCCAAGGAGCTCACGGGCGCGCGCATGGACAACCACTGGGTAAGGTTCGCCTGACACCCGCCAGGGGTTGGCATTTCAAGACGCCCGGCCTGCGCGCTGGGCCACGTCCTTGAGGCTGCTGCGCAGCGCCAGCTTGCGCACGATGGCCGAGAACGCGCGCGTGGGTGCCGATTCACGCGCCATGGGCGACCACAGCATGCCCGGGGTGCGCACGGGCGTGGGGCTTTCGAGCCGCACCACCACCAGCCCCGAATGCGGAGACACTACATTGGCCGCAACGATGGACGCCAGCTGCGTCTTGCCCACCAGGTCCATCATCGGCGCAAGCGTGTTGATCTCGGCCACCACCTGCGGCTCGGCGCCGCAGGAGCGAAAGCACTCGTCCAGCATCTGCCGCGTCGCAAAGCTCACGGGCAGCAGCACCATGGGCATGCGGTGCAGCTCGACCATGCGCACGCGCTTGCGCCGGGCGAGCGCATGGCCCTTGGCCACCACCAGCACCATCTCTTCGTTGTACAGCGGCTCGAACTGCAGCGGCCCCGGCACTGCCGGCCGGTAGGCGATGCCCAGGTCCAGCGTGCCCTGCTGCAGGCGCGCGGCGATGTGGTCGGCCGACAGTTCTTCGACCACCACCTTCACGCGCGGGTGGCGCTCGTGGAAGGCGGCGATGCAGCCCGGGATGAAGCCCAGGTTGAAGGTGTGCGTGGAGCCGATGTGCAGCTCGCCCGCCACCTCCGAGCCGTTCTGGCGCAGGGCGCCCAGGCCCAGGTCGATCTCGTGCAGGGCCTTGGTGCAGTAGTGCAGAAACTCGTCGCCCGCCCCGGTCAGCGCCACGCGCTTGCCCGCGCGGTCGAACAGCGCCGCACCGATCTCCTGTTCGAGCTGCTTGATCTGGTGCGACAGCGTCGATTGCGTGACATGCAGCCGCTCGGCCGCGCGCGTGAAGTTGAGCGAGCCGGCCAGGGCGATGAAGTAGCGCAGGTGCCTCAGTTCCATGGCGGTGCCACCGGTAGTTGATCGATGCCATCAATGGTAACGATGAAAAACAATCATTTCCAGGAATTCGGTGCGCCGCCTACAGTCGCCTCCAACCCACAAGGCCGGCATTGAAGAGCGGGCGGCCCAAGACCCAGAACAGGAGACAACGAGGTGCACAAAGTCCTCAGCGGTATCAAGGTGCTGGAACAAGGCACATTCATCACGGGCCCGGCGGCAGGCATGTTCCTGGCCGACCTGGGGGCCGAGGTCATCAAGATCGAGCAGCCCGGTGCGGGCGATCCGTTCCGCGCGTTCCGCGGCGGCCTGTACAGCCCGCACTTCCAGACCTACAACCGCAACAAGCGCAGCATCACGCTCAACCCCAAGCTGCCCGAGGACGCAGCCGTGTTCGATGAGCTGGTCAAGGATGCGGACGTGTACATCCAGAACTTTCGCCCCGGCGCAGCCGACCGGCTGGGCGCGGGCGAGGCCCGGCTGCGCGGCCTGAACCCGCGCCTGGTGTACTGCGCGATCAGCGGTTTCGGCCAGACCGGCCCGGCCGCGGGCCGCCCGGCCTACGACACCGTGGCCCAGGCCGCCAGCGCCTTTCTCAAGCTGCTGGTGAACCCTGCCAACCCGCGCGTGGTGGGCCCGGCGCTGGCCGATGCGATGACCGGCTTCTATGCCGCCTACGGCGTGCTGGGTGCCATCGTCGAGCGCGGCCGCACGGGCGTGGGCCGCAAGGTCGAGGTGTCCATGCTCGAGGCCATGTGCCACTTCAACCTCGATGCGTTCACGCACTACTTTTCCGAGGACGAAGTCATGGGCCCCTACAGCCGGCCCAGCGTCTCGCAGTCCTACGTGCTCGAATGCGCCGACGGCCTGTGGATCGCGCTGCACATGTCCTCGCCCGAGAAGTTCTGGCAAGGGCTGGCCAACGCCATCGAGCGCCCGCGCCTGTTCGACGACCTGCGCTTTGCCACGCGCGAGGCGCGCATTGCCCACCAGGAGGACTTGATTGACCTGCTCGGCGGCCTGTTCCGCGAACAGACGCGCGCCACCTGGTGTGCCCGGCTCGAAACCCAGGATGTGCCCCATGCCCCCATGTACGACACCCGCGAGGCCATGGAAGACCCCCAGGCCCGCCACCTGCAACTCGAAGTGAGCGCCCCCCACCCCGAGGGCGGCCAGTGGCGCACCATCCGCTCGCCGGTGAGCTTCGACGGCGAGCGCGCATTGGAAGTCACCGCGCCGCCCACGCTGGGGGCCGACAACGCGGCCATCGTCGGGCCGATACGCCAGCGGCTCGGGCAGGCGCTCTGACCCGCCAGCCGACCCCAAGAAAAGACAAGGAGACAAGAACCCATGACCCCATCGAATGAAAACGAGCTGACCCAGGCCGTGCTGCAGCGCCTGGAGGGTGCCAGCGACCCGCGCTTCGCGCAGATCATGGAATCGCTGGTCACGCACCTGCATGCCTTCATCCGCGAGGTGGACCTGAAGCCCGAGGAATGGATGCAGGGCATCGAGTTCCTCACCGCCGTGGGCAAGGCCTGCACCGGCCAGCGCCAGGAGTTCATCCTGCTGTCGGACACGCTGGGCGCCTCGATGATGGTGGTGATGCTCGACCAGTTGCGCGCCACCGCCCACGCCAAGGGTAGCCAGCGCATGACCGAAGCCACCGAGGCCACGGTGCAGGGCCCCTACTACTGGGAGGGCGCACCCGAGCTGCCGCTGGGCGCCAACCTGTCCGAGGGCGTCAAGGGCGAACCTACCTTCTACAGTGGCCGCGTGACCGACACGCATGGGCAGCCCCTGGCGGGCGCACTGCTCGACATCTGGTCGGGCGATGGCGAGGGCGTGTACGACATGCAGGTGGAGGGCTCGGGCATGGCCGCGCGCGCCCGCGTCCGCACCGACGACCAGGGCCGCTACTGGTTCTGGTCCATCCGCCCGAGTTTCTACCCCGTGCCGGTGGATGGGCCCGTGGGCCGCATGCTCGACGGCATGGGCCGCCACCCCAACCGGCCTGGCCACATCCACATGATGGTCTCGGCGCCAGCGCATGCACCGGTCACCACCCACCTCTTCGTGGCGGGCAGCCCCTACATCGAGTCGGACGCGGTGTTCGGCGTGCGCCCCAGCCTGGTCGTCGATTTCGAGCAGCACCCCGCCGGCCAGGCGCCCGACGGCAGCGCGCAGGCCGCGCCCTGGTGGTCGGCGCACTACGACTTCCGTCTCGAACCGCAACACGCCTGAAGGCCGCTCCATGAAAATCGGAAAATCCACCGTCCCGCGCACCGCCATCTGCACCTCCAACGAGCACACCATCGTCGTGCGCGGCGAGGACCTGTGCCAGGACCTGATCGGCCACATCTCGTTCGCCGACTACTTCTTTTTGCTGCTCACCGGCCGCCGGCCCGATGCAGCCTGCAGCGCGGTGCTCAACGCCACCCTGGTGGCGATCGCCGAGCACGGCCTGGTGCCCAGCGTGCAGGCCAGCCGCATGACCTTCGCCGCAGCGCCGGATGCTTTGCAGGGTGCGGTGGCCGCCGGCATCCTGGGCTGCGGCTCGGTGATCCTGGGCGCATCGGAAACGGCGGGCCGCATGTTCGCCGACGTGGCGGCGCGGATGGATGCCGGCGCCACGCTCGACGATGCGGCCACGGCCGTGGTCACCGAGCTCAAGGCCGCACGCCGCTCCATTCCGGGCTACGGCCACCCGCTGCACAAGGAGGTCGACCCGCGCGTGGGCCGGCTCATCGCCGTGGCGACCGAGGCCGGCGCCGACCTGCGCTACGTGCAGATCGCCCAGGCGCTGGAGAAGGTGATCCCCGGCATCGTCGGCAAGGAGCTGCGCCTGAACGTCTCGGCCGCCATCCCGGCGGTGCTGATGGGTGTGGGCTTTCCGGTGGCGTCGCTGCGCGGCGTGCCCATCCTGGCGCGCACAGCGGGCCTCATCGCCCACCTGGCCGAAGAGGCAGAGACGCCGAGCGGCTTTGCCTTGTCCTACCAGGCCACGCGCGAGCTGCAGTACGAGGGCAGCCTGCCCGATGGCTTTGGGGAGGCGCCATGAAGCGCCGGCAGATCCTCGCCGCCACCACCCTGGCGCTGCTGGCAGCCGGTGCCAGCGCCCAGGGCAGCGGTCGCCCCCTCAAGCTGGTGGTGCCTTTTGCCGCCGGCACCTCGACCGACATCGTGGGCCGGGTGCTGGCCGAGGCCCTGGGCCGCCAGCTCGGGCAGACGGTGATCGTGGAGAACAAACCCGGTGCGGGTGGCACCATCGGCAGCGAGATGGTGGCCCGTGCAGGCGCCGATGCCAACACCCTGCTCATGGGCACCGTGGGCACGCATGCCATCAACCCCACGCTGTACAAGAAGCTGCCCTACCAGCCGCTGCGCGACTTCGTGCCGCTGGGCTTTGCAGGCGCCACACCCACCCTGCTCGTGGTGCCGGCCAGCGCGCCATGGAAGGGCGTGGCCGACCTGCGCCAGGCCAGCGGCAAATCGGTGAGCTTTGCCTCGGCGGGCAACGGCACCTCGGGCCACCTGGCGGGCGAGACGCTGAACATCCGCCTGGGGAAGGACTTCGTGCACGTGCCCTACCGCGATGGCGCGCAGGCGCTCACCGAGCTGATGGGCGGCAACGTGCAGTTCATGTTCTACCACCCGGCCGCCGTGCTGCCACACATCCGCGCGGGCAAGCTGCGCGCCCTGGGCGCGTCGAGCGCCAGGCGCAGCACGGCCGCGCCCGACGTGCCCACACTGGCCGAGCAGGGGGTGCCCGATTTCGACCTGGTCGCGTGGTTCATGCTGTATGCGCCCGCCTCGATGCCGGCCGCGCAGCGCGACGCCTTGCGCGATGCCACGCAGACCGTGCTGGCCCAGCCCGAGGTGCGCGAGAAGCTCGCCGCGCAGGGCATCGAGTCTGCCGCGATGAATGCCGCGGAGATGGCCACCTTCGGCACGGCCGAGGTCGCCAAGTGGGGCGAAGCGGTGCGGCGCTCCGGTGCCCAGGTGGACTGATAGCGACCCACAGGCCACGCATGGCCCCTCCCACAGCCCGCCCACCGGAATCGGCGGCTCTGGCGCAGCCATGCCCGGCACGAAAGGAGTGATGCCATCGATTGACGGACAGACCCACACGGTGCGGTGCACGCCATGGCGGCGTTGCGCGGCAAACGAGCGAAGCGAACAGACCACACAAGCGGGCATGAACCCGTAACAGGAGACAAGAATGCGCAGAACAATGGTGATGAAGACGATGCTGGTGCTGGCCGCCGGTGCGCTGCTGGCCGGCAAGGCCCTGGCCCAGGGGGCCGAATGGCCGAACAAGCCCATCAAGATCGTGGTGGGCTTTGCGCCCGGCACGCCGCCCGACATCTTCGCCCGCATGTACGGCGACTACGCGGGCAAGAAGCTCGGCGTGCCGGTGGTGATCGACAACCGGCCTGGCACGGCCGGCAACCTGGCTTCGGACGCAGTGGCCAAGTCGCCTGCGGACGGCTACACCTTTGTGTACAACCTGTCCACGGCGTTCACGATCAACCCCTTCATCTACAGCAAGCTGCCCTTCGACCCCGACAAGGACCTGGTGCCCGTGGCCACCACCATGCGCCAGGGCCTGGTGCTGATCGCCACCAACAAGTTCCCGGCCAAGACCGTCAAGGACCTGGTGGCCGCCGCCAAGGCCAAACCGGGTACCTACTCGCACGCCTCGTACGGCGCGGGCAGCCCCTCGCAGCTGATCGTGGAGTCGCTCAAGGACGAGGTCGGCATCGACATGCTGCACGTGCCCTACCGCGCCAGCCCCATCGCCGACCTGGTGGGCGGCCAGGTGGACACGCTGATGGAGCCCATTGCCACCGGCTACCAGCTCATCAGCAGCGGCAAGGTGCAGGCACTCGCCTACTCGGGCCCCACGCGCCACCCCGCCCTGCCCGACGTGCCCACGCTGTCGGAGGTGATGCCCGGCTTCTCCATGATGTCCTGGCACGGCATCTGGGCACCGGCGGCCACGCCGCAGCCCATCTTGACGCGCTTCAACGCGCTGCTGGTGGAGGCGAGCAAGGACGCCGACCTGTCGCGCCGCATCAGGGAGTTGCACAGCGAGCCCCTGGGCGTGACACGCACCGAGATGGCCGCCATGGTGCGCCGCGACGCGGAGATCTACAGCCGCGTGGTGAAGGCGCGCAACATCAAGGTGGACTGATTCACTGGTGCTATTGGGATGGCGCGGGGACGGGAGCGGCGGGTACTGGCGCCTCCTGGGCCTTGGGCTTGGGCACCCGGTCGCAGCCGGACAGGGCCAGCGCCAGCACACAGGCGCCAGCCAGAGCGGCTCGGGACAGGGGGGATGATGGATGGCGGAGCATGGGCGGGTCCTCCTGGCCGTCGGAACGCAGGGCCTGCGCCGGACGGCGCGGGCGCAGGCAGTTGGGAAACCCATTGTTCAGGCCAACGCCCGCGCTGTCTGTAAGAGAAGGGCGCCAACAGCGGGCCCGCAAGGCCCCAGTCTCTTCAATCGACGATGGTCAACTTGGCCACTGACAACGCCAGCCACTTGGTGCCGTGGCGCGGAAAGCTCACCTGGGCCCGCGCGTCATCACCCGTGCCCTCCAGCGCCAGCACCTTGCCCTCGCCGAACTTGGTGTGGAACACCGCCAGGCCCACGCGCAGACCATGCGATGGCGCAGCCTTTTGCACGGGCACCGGGGGGCTGGCGAACTGCTCCGTGCGGCCCATGCCAAAGCTGCTCCGGTCGCGCTGGCCGAATGGGTTGCTGCCTGCGTTGGGCGCATAGGTGCCAAAGCCCTGCTGCTTGGGCGTGATCCATTTGAGCGCAGCCTCGGGCAGCTCGTCGAAGAAGCGGCTCTTGATGTTGTAGCGCGTCTGGCCGTGCAGCATGCGCGTCTGCGAATGGCTCAGGTACAGGCGCTTACGCGCGCGGGTGATGGCCACGTACATCAGGCGGCGCTCCTCCTCCAGGCCCTCGCGCTCGCTGGCCGAGTTCTCGTGCGGAAACAGGCCCTCCTCCATGCCGCCGATGAAGACGCCATCGAACTCCAGGCCCTTGCTGGCATGCACGGTCATCAGCTGCACTGCGTCCTGCCCGGCCTGGGCCTGGTTGTCGCCGGCTTCGAGCGCCGCATGGGTCAGGAAAGCGGCCAAGGGCGACAGCGTTTCGCCGGTGTCGATGTCCACGATGCCGGCCACGGCGGGCAGGGGCTCGTCCACCACCGGCGCATCGGGATCCAGGCCCTGGCTGGCCGGGCTCTGGCCGAGGCGGTCGTTGCGCAATTCATCCACCGGCAGGGCCACGGCGTCGCGGCCAAAGCCCTCCTGCGTGACGAAGCTCTCGGCCGCGTTGACCAGTTCCTCCAGGTTCTCGATGCGGTCGGCGCCTTCCTTCTCGGCGCGGAAATGCTCCACCAGGCCCGAGGACTGCAGCATCTGCTCGATGATCTTGCGCAGGTTCATGCCCTCGGTCTGCTCGCGCAGTACATCAATCATGGCGACGAAGGCCGACAGGTTGGCCCCGGCCTTGCCAGGCACGGCACTCACGCCGTCGTGCAGCGAGCAGCCGGCGGCGCGCGCCGCGTCCTGCAGCACCTCGATGCTGCGCGCGCCAATGCCGCGCGGCGGGAAGTTGACCACGCGCAGAAAACTCGTGTCGTCGTGCGGGTTCTCCAACAGGCGCAGGTAGGCCAGCGCGTGCTTGATTTCCGCGCGCTCGAAAAAGCGCAGGCCGCCGTACACGCGGTAGGGCACGCTGGCATTGAACAGCGCCGATTCGATCACCCGGCTCTGCGCATTGCTGCGGTAGAGCACGGCGATCTCCTTGCGCTCGAAGCTGTCGCTCTTCACCAGTTGCCGGATCTCGTCCACCATCCACTGCGCTTCGGCCAGGTCGGTGGTGGCCTCGTACACGCGCACCGGCTCGCCGGGGCCCTGCGTGGTGCGCAGGTTCTTGCCCAGGCGGCGGCTGTTGTGGCTGATCAGGGCGTTGGCCGAGTCGAGGATGTTGCTGTAGCTGCGGTAGTTCTGCTCGAGCTTGATCTGTTGCTGCACATCGAACTCGCGCACGAAGTCGGCCATGTTGCCCACGCGCGCCCCGCGAAAGGCGTAGATGCTCTGGTCGTCGTCGCCCACGGCGATCACGCTGCCGCGCGCCTCGAAGCGCCCACCGCTGTCGTTGCCGGCCAGTTGCTTGAGCCAGGCGTACTGCAGCTTGTTGGTGTCCTGGAACTCGTCCACCAGGATGTGCGCGAAGCGGCGCTGGTAGTGCTCGCGGATCGGGTCGTTGTCGCGCAGCAGCTCGTAGCTGCGCAGCATCAGCTCGCCAAAATCCACCACGCCCTCGCGCTGGCACTGCTCTTCATAGAGCTGGTAGACCTCGATCTTCTTGCGCGTGTCGCTGTCGTTGGCCTGCACGTCTCCCGGGCGCAGGCCCTCCTCCTTGCAGCCGGAGATGAAGTAGGCGAGCTGCTTGGGCGGAAAGCGCTCGTCGTCCACGTTGTGCTGCTTGCACAGGCGCTTGACGGCCGAGAGCTGGTCCTGCGTGTCCAGGATCTGGAAGGACTGCGGCAGGCCGGCGGGCTTGTGGTGCGCGCGCAGCAGCCGGTTGCACAGGCCGTGGAAAGTGCCTATCCACATGCCGCGCACGTTCACCGGCAGCATGGCCGACAGGCGGGCCACCATTTCCTTGGCCGCCTTGTTGGTGAAGGTCACGGCCAGGATGCCGCTGGGCGTGGCATAGCCGTTCTGCAGCAGCCAGGCAATGCGCGTGGTGAGCACCCGGGTCTTGCCCGAGCCGGCACCGGCCAGGATGAGCGCATGCCCCGCCGGCAGGGTGACGGCGGCGAGCTGCTCGGGGTTGAGATTGGCCAGCAGGGGCGGTACAGCCGATGGTGCAGCGGGCGTGGGGGGCACCAGGGGATCCGGTGCACCCGGAAACAGGTCTTGTGGGAACATGGGGGCATTGTAGAAAGCGCCAACGCCCGCCATGAAAAACATTGCCCTTGCCGCAGCCATGCTGCTGGCCCTGCATGCCCCCCACCTCGCAGCCCAGTCGAGCTGCAGCAGTGACGGCGTACCCCGCCCGGTCGCGCTGTTCGAGCGCTTCGTGAGCGCCGACTGCGACAGCTGCTGGGCCGACAAGGCCACGCCCGCTCCCAAAGCGCCCGGCACCCTGGTGCTGGACTGGATCGTGCCCGGCACCCAGGGTGACGACGCGCCGCTGTCGGCCGCCGCCACGCGCGATGCCCTGGCGCGGCTGGCCGCCCTGGGCCGCACGGCGCCCACGGCCACGGACGTGAACACCGCGCCCGTCCAGGGCGTGAAGGGCAGCCGGCTGCGCGTGTCACACGGGCCAGCCTTCAACGACTACCTGGGTGCCTCCATCGCCTTCTCTCCGGTGCCCACGCGCGGTGCGCCCCCTGCGGCACGGCCCGATGCGGGCGGTTTCTACCTGCTGCTGGTGGAGTCCATCCCTGCGGGGGCCGAAGGATCGCCGGTGGCCCGCCACCTGGTGCGTAACGTGTACCAGCGCTCACTGGACAACCCGCAGACGCTGTCCAAGGGCGAGCGCTCGGGCTGGCGTGACTCACGCCCCATCTACATCCCCGAAGGCGCCAAGACCGACCGCCTGCGCCTGGTAGGCTGGGTGCAGGACCAGGACGGCCGCATCATCGACGCTGCGCAGTCGCGCTGCACGCCATAGAACCCGTTCTCTATTGGAGAGATAACAGTAGGGATATACCCGCACCGGTTGGCGCGGGTAGAATCAATCACCGGGCCCAAGTTTCTTGCAGCCCGGTTTTTTTGTGCCTGCGCACAGCAGGGTTCGTTGCCACCACCACGGTGGCAATCGCATGACCGGTCTCCAAGCCAAGCGCCCACCGCAGCGGAAATCCTTCTGCTGCGTCCTCTTATGGAGCTTGGAAATCATGGAAATCTTCGACTACGACAACGTTCTCTTGCTGCCGCGCAAGTGCCGGGTGGAAAGCCGCTCGGAATGCGATGCCGGCGTGGAGCTGGGCGGGCGCACCTTCCGCCTGCCGGTCGTACCGGCCAACATGAAGACGGTGGTGGACGAAACCATCTGCACCTGGATGGCGCAGAACGGCTATTTCTACGTCATGCACCGCTTCGATCTGGACAACCTGCAGTTCGTCAAGGATATGCATGCCAAGGGCTGCTATGCCTCGATCTCGCTGGGCGTGAAGCAGCCCGACTACGACACGGTGGACCAGTTGGCGGCCGCAGGCATCACGCCCGAGTACGTGACCATCGACATCGCGCACGGCCATGCCGACAGCGTGAAGAACATGATCGGCTACCTCAAGTCCAAACTGCCTGCGGCCTTCGTGATCGCTGGCAACGTGGCCACGCCCGAGGCGGTGATCGACCTGGAGAACTGGGGTGCCGACGCCACCAAGGTGGGCGTAGGGCCGGGCAAGGTCTGCATCACCAAGCTCAAGACCGGCTTCGGCACGGGCGGCTGGCAACTGTCGGCGCTCAAGTGGTGCGCCCGCGTCGCCACCAAGCCCATCATTGCCGACGGCGGCATCCGCAGCCATGGCGACATCGCCAAGAGCATCCGCTTTGGCGCCAGCATGGTCATGATCGGCTCTCTGTTCGCGGGGCACGAAGAATCGCCCGGCAACACCGTGGAGGTCGATGGTGCCCTGTTCAAGGAGTACTACGGCTCGGCCAGCGACTTCAACAAGGGCGAGTACAAGCATGTCGAAGGCAAGCGCATCCTCGAGCCCATCAAGGGCAAGCTGGCGGGTACCCTGATCGAGATGGAGCAGGACGTGCAAAGCTCCATCAGTTACGCCGGAGGCAAGAAGCTCATGGACATCCGCAAGGTGAACTACGTGATCCTGGGCGGCGACAACGCAGGCGAGCACCTGCTGATGTAAACACGGAAGCCCCCCTGAGTCGCTTCGCGCCTTCCCCCGGAGGGGGACGCCGCCCCTGCGGCGGGGCGGCCCTTGCACGGCGGCACTGGCCTTGATTGCGCCGGTTGTCGCGTTCGTGGCTGTATTGCGGCCGTCTAGGCCCTCAGCAGGATCAGGGCCATGTGGTGCACATCGTGCCCGGGCCTGGCCAGCGCATCGACGATGCTGAAGTGGTTCAGGCCTTCCTGCACCTGGCAGCGCGGCACGGCGTGCGAGCCCCAGGCGTCCTGCACCAGCCGCGCCTGGCGGATGAACTCCGGGCTCTCATCGCCGCCCACGGCGCAGTACAGCATGCCCTGGCCGGGTGCCTGCAGGCGTGCCGGGCTGTACTGCAGCACCTGCTGCTCGGTGAGCTTGAGTGTCTCCTGCAGGAAGGGCGTGTGCATCAGCGGATCGAGGTCGTGCAGGCCCGAGATGGACAGGGCGCTGCGCACCGCGCCATCGGGCAGGTTGCCGATCAGGGGCCAGACGCTGGTGAGCAGCATCGCTGCCAGTTGTCCCCCCGCCGAATGCCCGGCCACCGTGATGCGGTGCGGGTCGCCGCCATAGCGCCCAATGTTCTGCCAGATCCAGGCGATGGCCTTTTCCATCTGCCGCATGATCTGGGGAATGCCGACCGGTGCCTCCGGGGTGCCTGGGCACAGCGAATAATTGACCACCACCACGCAGACACCTTCACGGTTGAACGCCGGCGCGATGAAGGAGTGGTCCGACTTGTCGAGTGCGCGCCAGTAACCGCCGTGGATGAAGACCAGCACCGGCGCCCCCTTGCCCGATCCGGGCGGCAGCTGGGTGGTGGGAAAGACATCCAGGGTCTCGCGCGCGCCCTTGCCATAGGCCAGGTCGGCCACGCAGGGGTGGTCGGCCCGCACCTGGGCCGACTCCTTCGCCCAGCGGGCGAAATAGTTCACGTGCTCGGGCACCAGGGCCCGGTTGTTGTACATCAGCTCGAGCCAGGCGGGGTCGTGCGGTGTTTTGGTATCCAGGGCCATGGGGTTGTTCTCCTCGTCGTCCTCGTTACATCATCCCGGCAAGTGGCGCGGACTGCAAGCCCGATGACAGGCTGGCAGCGCAAAAACCGCCGATGATGGCGCCAGAGACAAGCACACCAGGAGACAGACAGCATGAACAACAAAACCCCTCCCCTGCGCGCCGCCGTCCTGGGCATCGGCATGATGGGCGCGCCCATGGCGCGCCGGCTGCGCGCCGCCGGCCACGAGGTCCATGCCTGGAACCGCACGCGCGAGGCGGCCGACCCGCTCGCCGCCTTCGGCATCACCGTCCACTCCGATGTGCGCACTGCCGTGGCCGGTGCGGACGTGGTGATCAGCCTGCTCGCCAACGGGCCCGTGGTGGGCCAGGTGCTGTTCGAGCGCGGCGCGGCGCAGGCCCTGCGCCGTGACGCGCTGTTCATCGACATGGCCTCCATCCAGCCGCGCGAAGCGCGCGACCACGCGGCCCGCCTGGGCGAGATGGGCATCGCCCACCTGGATGCGCCGGTCTCCGGCGGCACCGTGGGCGCCGAAAGCGGCACCCTGGCCATCATGGCCGGTGGCCGGCCCGAGGACTATGCCCGTGCCCTGCCGATCTTTGCGGCCTTCGGGCGCGCCACGCATGTGGGGCCGCACGGCGCGGGCCAGCTCGCCAAGCTGGCCAACCAGATGATCGTGGGCATCACCATCGGCGCCGTGGCCGAAGCGCTGCTGTTCGCCGCCAAGGGCGGGGCCGACATGGCCAAGGTGCGCGAGGCCATCAGCGGCGGCTTTGCCGACAGCCGCATCCTACAACTGCATGGCCAGCGCATGGTGGAACGCAACTTTGCGCCCCAGGGCCGCATGACGGTGCAACTCAAGGACATGCGCAACGCCCTGGCCACGGCTGGCGAGATCGGCTTCGACGCGCCCGTAACCGCGCTTTTCGAGGCGCTTTACGCCGAAGGCGTGGAACACGGCCTGGGCGAACTGGACCACAGTGCGCTGTTCGTGGAACTCGCCAGCCGCAACGCGATGCAATAATTTTTGGGCCCTACTTGCAAGCCGGCCAAAAACTAGTGCATAATTCGAGGCTCTGCAGCAATGCAGGCAGATCACTAAAAGATTTGGGTTCTTAGCTCAGTTGGTAGAGCAGCGGACTCTTAATCCGTAGGTCGAGTGTTCGAGTCACTCAGGACCCACCAAATCTAAGCCGCAAGGCACATGAAGCCGACGCCATGAACAACATGGCGCCGGCTTTTTTGTTTCTGCCCGAGGCGATACGGGCCCTGCAGCGTGTCGCTCCCGCATCGTGGCCCCCGCCATGGCCGGCCCGCGCCGGCACCTTGCAATCGCCACATTCGCCACCATCTGCTGCTGTCGAAGAACTGCCGCTCAAATCACGTCCCGCCGCTGGACGCCTGCGTTCTGCAGACCTTTTCCCTTCCTCCGGGTACCTGCTTGCGCCTTCCTTTGCAGAGGGTTGCTGGCGGAGGCCCGAACGCCCCACCCCGGCAACGCTGCGGGTGGCTGAGACCATTGCGCCCGCCAACCCACGGGGCGTGTTCCAAGCGAAGGAGCCTTTCATGGCAGGAAAAGAACAGAAACGCGGCAACAAGGAATCGAAGAAGCCCAAGCAGAAGCCCGTAGCGGTGGTGGCACCCGTCGCCCCCGCGAAGGCCGGCGGCGCACCGCCGCCGCGCGCAGGCAAAAAGGGCTGATCTCCACCACAGGGCACAGCCCCTGGCTGCACCACTGCTTCAGGCGCCTCGCCTGAGCGCAGCGCTCAGCGTACTTGGCCTCGCGCGAGCGCGCAGGCCCGCCAGCGTGGCAACACGCAGGCACCTTTCAACGCGGACGGCCTGGCCCGTCCGCCCCTTTTCCTGCAGCGGGCATATCACAGGGCACAGCGCGGCCCCGGGGTGCCCCGAAAGGCGCCCGTGCTTGTTGTCGATACCCTGTCTTCCCTCTCCCATGTTCTGAGGGGCGCTGACGCGCCGCCGTGGAACGGCACCGCCCCCGTGCGCGAAGAACTCTTCGGCATGGAGCGGCTGGAGCAGCATGCGCGCAGCCTGGCCGCCGCCCAGCAGGTGAGCCTGCGTCCGCCCTCGGTCCCTTCGCTGCACCGGCGCCTGCGCTCCAATGCCAGCCAACTGCTAGCCGCGTACCGGGCCAGCGCCGCCGAGCTGGAGTCGGGATCCAGCGTGGTGCCCGCCGCCGACTGGCTGCTGGACAACTACCACGTGGTGGAAGAGCAGATCCGCGAGATCCGGGTCGACCTGCCCCCGGGCTACTACCGGCAGTTGCCCAAGCTGGCACAAGGGCCGTTTGCCGGCTACCCGCGCGTCTTCGGCATTGCCTGGGCCTTTGTCGCCCATACCGACAGCCACTTCGACCCGCTGGCGCTGCGCCGCTTCATCGCGGCCTACCAGGAAGTGCAGCCGCTGATGATCAGCGAGCTGTGGGCGGTGGCCATCACCTTGCGCATCGTGCTGGTGGAAAACCTGCGCCGGCTGGCCGACCAGATCAGCGCCGGCCGGGCAGACCGCGCCGATGCGCAGGCACTGGCCAACCGCCTGCTGGCCTCGGGCAGCGCGCATTCGGCCCTGGTGGGCGACATCGGCACGCGCGCCAGCGGCCCGCTGTCGGAGCTGTTCGCAGCGCAGCTGGCCAAGCGCCTGCGCGACCAGGACCCGCGCACCACCCCCGCGCTGCAATGGCTGGAAGAGCGGCTGGCCCAGCAGGGCACCAGCGTGGGCCAGGTGATCGAGCATGCACAGCAGCGCCAGGGCGCATCGAACGTGAGCGTGCGCAACGTGATCACCAGCATGCGGCTGATGTCCGACATCGACTGGGCCGACCTGGTCGAGGGCATGAGCCTGGTGGACACGCGCCTGCGGGGCGGCAGCGGTTTTGCGGCGATGGACTTTGCCACGCGCAACCTCTACCGCAACGCCATCGAACAACTGGCACGCGGCTCGGCCCTGTCCGAACTGGCGATTGCCGAACAGGCCATGGCCAGCGCGCAGGCAGCCGCGGCCGCCCAGGTCAGCGGGTCCACCCCCGCGCGCGCCACCGACCCCGGCTACCACCTGGTGGCCGAGGGCCGGCCCGCGCTGGAGCAGGCCATCGGCTTCAAGCCGCCCTGGGGCTTTCGGTTCAACCGTTGGCAGGTGGGCCTGGGCGTGCGCGGCTACATTGCCGCCATCCTGGGCCTGGCGCTGTTGCTGCTGGGCGCGGCCCTGTGGTGGGCCGGCCTGCACGGCACGCACCCGGGCTGGCTGGCGGCGCTGGCGCTGGCCGGCTTTCTGCCTGCCACCGAGGTGGCCAGCGTGCTCGTCAACCGGCGTGTCACCCGGCGCTTCGGCCCGGTGGGGCTGCCGGGCCTGGCACTGATTGAGGGGGTTCCCACCCATTTGCGCACCCTGGTCGTAGTGCCCACGCTGCTGACCAGCGAGGCCGACCTGCGCGCCCACATCGAGAGCCTGGAGGTGCACCACCTGGCGGGCGCGGGAGGCGACCTGTCGTTTGCGCTGCTGTCCGACGGGCTGGACGCCGCCACCGAGGTCACAGGCAGCGACGCCCACCTGATTGCCGTGGCGCAGGAGGCGATTGCCGCGCTCAACCTGCGGCACGGCCCGGCGCCGGGCGGCCAGCGCTTTTACCTGCTGCACCGGCACCGCCGCTTCAATGCCGGCGAGAACTGCTTCATGGGCTGGGAGCGCAAGCGCGGCAAGCTGCACGAGCTCAACCGCCTGCTGCGCGGCGCCACGGATACCAGCTTCATGGCACTGGACGGTGGGACACAGCCCGACATCCCGCCCGATGTGCGCTACGTCATCACGCTTGACGCCGACACGCGCCTGCCGCGCGATGCCGCGCTGCGCCTGATCGGCAAGATGGCCCACCCGTTGAACCAGCCCACCTTCAGCGCGGCCGAACAGCGCGTGGTGGGGGGCCATGCCATCCTGCAGCCGCGCGTGACGCCGGCGCTGCCCATGGGGCTGGAGGGGTCTCTCTACCAGCGCCTGACCTCGGGCCCTGGCGGCATGGACCCGTATGCGGCCGCCGTGTCGGACGTGTACCAGGACCTGTTCGGCGAGGGCTCGTACACCGGCAAGGGCATCTACGACGTGGACGCCTTCGAGGCCGCGCTGGCCGGGCGCGTGCCCGAGAACGCGCTGCTCAGCCACGATTTGTTCGAGGGCGTGCTGGCGCGTGCCGGCCTGGCGTCAGACGTGGAGGTGGTCGAGGACTTTCCGGCCCGCTACGACGTGGCCGTGCAGCGCCAGCACCGCTGGACGCGCGGCGACTGGCAACTGCTGCCCTGGGTGCTGGGCCGGCGCCACCAGGGCGCCGCCCTGCCCGCCCTGGGCCGCTGGAAGATGCTGGACAACCTGCGCCGCTCGCTGCTGGCCCCGGCCGGCCTGTTGACCCTGCTGCTGTGCTGCGCGCTGCCCTGGCCGCAGGCGCCCTGGGGCGTGCTGCTGGTGCTGGCGGCGCTGGGCGTGCCGGCATTCTTGCCGGGCATGGCAGAGCTGTGGGCCAGCCGCCCCGGCATCCGCGTGGCCAGCCACCTGCGCCTTCTGGCCTCGGACTTACGCGTGGCGGTGCTGCAGACCGTGGCCGCCATCGCGCTGCTGCCCGACCATGCCTGGCGCGCAGTGGACGCCATCGTGCGGGCGCTGGTGCGGCTGTTTGCCACGCACCGGCAGATGCTGGAGTGGAAGACCGCCGCGCAATCGGCCACCAAACCGCGCCCGGGGCCTGCGGGCTTTTACGGGCTGATGGCCGGCGGCCTGCTGCTGGCCACGGTGCTGGCTGCGGGAACCGCCATGCTTGCGCCCGCATCGCAGCCCCTGGTGCTGCCGCTGCTGGCCCTGTGGCTGGCGGCACCGACCCTGGCCTGGCGTTCGAGCCGCCGCTCGGTGCCCGCGCCGCAGAGCGCGCCCGCGCTGGACAACGCGCTGGCGCTGCGGCGCATCGCGCGGCGCACATGGCGCTTCTTCGAGACCTTCGTCACGGCGGCCGAGCACCACCTGCCGCCCGACAACTTCCAGGAGGACCCCAAGCCCGTGGTGGCGCGCCGCACCTCGCCCACCAACATCGGGCTGTACCTGTTGTCGGCCGTGGCCGCGCGCGACTTCGGCTGGGCCGGCGCCGTGCAGACTGCGGACCGGCTGGAAGCCACGCTGGCCAGCATGGGCGCGCTGGCGCGCCACCGGGGCCACTTCTACAACTGGTATGACACAGGCACGGCGCAGGTGCTGGCGCCGCCCTATGTGTCGTCGGTGGACAGCGGCAACCTGGCCGGCCACCTGATCGCGCTGGCCAATGCCTGCGAGGGCTGGGTGCGCGCGCCGCTGCCCGGCACCTGGGTGCAGGGGCTGGGCGATGCCGTGGCGCTGGCGCGTGAATCAGTGACCAGCGTGCCCGCAGCCCAGGGCGCGCAGGGCCGGCGGCTGCTGGCCATGCTGGCCGAGATCGACACCGCAGTGGCTGCAGGCGCCGTGGAGATGGGCCTGCCCGCCCTGCAGCGGCTGGCCGACAAGGCGCTGAAGGAGGCACAGGACATCGTGGTGCCGGCAGGCAGCGGTGATGGCGATGCATTGCTGTTCTGGACCAACGCGGTGAGCGCGCGCATCGCCGAGCAGGGGAGCGACCTGCACGCTGCCGGGGCGGATGCGTCCACGCTCGACATGCGCTGGCAGGGGCTGGCCGACACGGCGCGCGCGCTGGCGCTGGACATGGACTTCGCCTTTCTGCTCGACCCCGAGCGCAAGCTGCTGTCCATCGGCTACGCGGCGGTGGAAAACCGGCTCGACGCCAACTGCTACGACCTGCTGGCGTCCGAAGCACGGCTGGCCAGCCTGTTCGCCATCGCCAAGGGCGACGTGGAGACGCGCCACTGGTTCCGCCTGGGGCGCACGGCGATTCCGGTGGGCAAGGGCTCGGCCCTGGTGTCGTGGTCGGGCTCGATGTTCGAGTACCTGATGCCATCCCTGGTGATGCGCGCGCCTGCGGGCAGCCTGCTGGAGCAGACCAACACCCTGGTGGTGCGCCGGCAGATGGCCTACGGCGCGCAGCAGGGCATACCGTGGGGTATCTCCGAGTCGGCCTACAACGCACGCGATCTGGAGTTCACCTACCAGTACTCCAACTTCGGCGTGCCGGGGCTGGGGCTCAAGCGCGGGCTGGCCGAGAACCTGGTGATCGCCCCCTACGCCACGGGCCTGGCCTGCATGGTGGACGCCACGGCGGCCGGGCACAACTTCGCGCGCCTGGCGCAGCTCGGTGCCCTGGGGCAGCACGGCTTCTATGAAGCGCTCGACTTCACACGCAGCCGCCTGCCCGAGGGGCAGGCCGTGGCCATCGTGCGCAACTACATGGCCCACCACCAGGGCATGACCATCGTGGCCATTGCCAACACCCTGCACGGCGGGCAGATGCGCGAGCGCTTTCACCGCGAGCCCATGGTACAGGCCTGCGAGCTGCTGCTGCAGGAGCGCATGCCGCGCCTGGTGGCCGTGGCCCACCCGCGCGCCGAAGAGACGCAGACCGGCCCCGCCGACGTGCGCGACGACCTGCACGCCGTGCGGCGCATGGGCGCGCCGGGCGCGGGCGCACCAGCCACGCACCTGCTGTCCAACGGGCGCTATGCCGTCATGCTGACGGCGGCCGGCACCGGCTACAGCCGCTGGCGCGACCTGGCGGTGACCCGCTGGCGCGAGGACGCGACCAGCGAAGACTGGGGCTCGCACGTCTACCTGCGCGACGCGCACAGCGGCCGCACCTGGTCCGCTGCGGCAGAGCCCTCGGGCCGCGCTGCCGACAGCTACGAAGTGGCGTTTGCCGAGGACCACGCGGCCTTCACCCGCCACGACGGCAGCATGACCACCACCACCGAGGTGATCGTATCGGCCGAGGCCGATGGCGAGGTGCGCCAGGTCACCCTGGTCAACACCGGCCCGCGTGGGCGCGAGATCGACCTGACTTCGTACGCCGAACTGGTGCTGGCCCCGCCTGCGGCCGACAACGCCCACCCGGCGTTCTCCAAGATGTTCGTGCAGACCGAGTACCTGCCCGAGTTTGGCGCGCTGCTGGCCACGCGGCGCGCGCGCAGCCCGGGCGAGCCAGGGGTGTGGGCCGCGCATTTCGCGGTGGTGGAGGGCACGGTGATCGCCCCGGCGCAGTACGAGACCGACCGGGGCCTGTTCCTCGGCCGGGGCCGCACGGCGCGCAATGCGCTGGCGGTGCATGGCGGCGGCGCGCTCTCCAACACCGTGGGCACGGTGCTCGACCCGGTGTTCGCGCTGCGCCAGCGCGTGCGCATTGCCCCGGGTCAGATGGCCCGCGTGGCCTTCTGGACGCTGCTGGCGCCCACGCGCGAGGCGCTGCTCGACCTGGTGGACCAGCACCATGACCGCAGCGCCTTTGAGCGCGCGCGCACCCTGGCCTGGACTCAGGCCCAGGTGCAGCTGCGCCACATCGGCATCGGCGCCGAGGCCGCGGCGGACTTTCAGCGCCTGGCGGCGCACATCCTGTATGCGAACGCGCGCTTTCGGGCGCCAGCCGACGCCATTGCGCGCGGCGCGGGCCCGCAGTCGGGTCTTTGGCAGCACGGCATTTCGGGCGACCTGCCCATCGTGTTGCTGCGCATCGACGATATCGAGGACATCGCCCAGTTGCACCAGTTGCTGCAGGCGCATGAATACTGGCGCATGAAGCGCCTGGGGGTGGACCTGGTGGTCATCAACGAGCGTGCGTCGTCGTACGTGCAGGACCTGCAGATCGCCATCGAGACCGCCGTGCGCAGCAGCCAGTCGCGCCCGCGCCTGGGCGAGTCACTGGCGCAGGGCGTGGTGCACACGCTGCGTGCCGACCTCATGGATGCGGCCTCGCGCGCGCTGCTGCAGTCCATCGCCCGCGTGGCCCTGGTGGCGCGGTGCGGCCCCATCGCCCAGCAATTGGCACTGATGCCCGCAGAAGCCCCCGAGACGGTGGGCAGGCCAGCGCCTGTATCGGCGCTGCAGCCACCTCACGAACCGGCGCCGGCGCAGGACACCGCCGGGCTCGAGTTCTTCAACGGCCTGGGCGGCTTCGACAAGGATGGCACCGAGTACGTGACCATCCTGCGCGACGGGGCGACCACGCCCGCGCCGTGGATCAACGTCATCGCCAACCCGGCCTTCGGCTTTCAGGTGTCGGCCGATGGCAGCGGCTACACCTGGGCCGGCAACAGCCGCGAGAACCAGCTCACACCCTGGTCCAACGACCCGGTGAGCGACCCGGCGGGCGAGGCCTTCTTCGTGCGCGACGATGCCAGTGGCCAGCTGTGGAGCCCCACCGCGCAGCCCATTCGCGGCAACGGCACCTACACGGCGCGCCACGGGCACGGCTACAGCCGCTTTCTGCACGAGGCCCACGGCATCGCGCTGGAGCTGCTGCAGTTCGTACCCATCGCCGACCCGGTCAAGGTCTCGCGCCTCACGCTGCGCAACCGCACGGCGCAGGTGCGGCAGATCACCGTGACGCTGTATGCCGAATGGGTACTAGGCACTTCGCGCGGGGCATCGGGCCCGTTCATCCTGGCGGAGCGCGATGCCGACAGCGGCGTGCTGCTGGCGCGCAACCCCTGGAGCACGGCGTTTGCGGGCCGCGTGGCATTTGCCGACCTGGGCGGCCAGCAGACCGCGTGGACGAGCGACCGCACGGAGTTTCTGGGGCGCCATGGCAGCTTGGCGGCGCCAGCGGCGCTGCGCGGCCAGGCCGTGCTGTCCGGCGGCGGCGGCGCGGGGCGCGACCCGTGCGCGGCGCTGCAGTGCAGGCTCACGCTGCAGCCCGGGGAGACCCGGGAGGTGACCGGCTTCATCGGGCAGTGTGCAACGGCTGCCGAAAGCCTGGCCCTGGTCGCCCGCTACCGCCTGCTCGACGTGGACACCCTGCTGCAGGAGGTGGTGCGCCATTGGCGCAGCCTGCTCGGCGCCGTGCAGGTGCGCACGCCCGACCGGGCCATGGACATCATGCTCAACGGCTGGCTGCTGTACCAGACCCAGGCCTGCCGCATCTGGGCGCGCTCGGCCTTCTACCAGGCCAGCGGGGCTTATGGCTTTCGCGACCAGCTGCAAGACGGCATGGCGCTGGCGTTTGCGCGCCCCAGTGAGACGCGCGCCCACCTGTTGCGCGCCGCAGGCCGGCAGTTTGCCGAAGGCGACGTGCAGCACTGGTGGCTGCCGCACTCGGGCCAGGGCGTGCGCACACGCATCTCGGACGACCGGGTGTGGCTGGCGTTTGCCGCCGCCAGCTATGTGCAGGTGTCGGGCGATGCGGCGGTGCTGGACGAGGCCGTGCCCTTTCTGGACGGGCCTGCGCTGCAGGCGGGCGAGCACGATGCGTTTTTCCAGCCCATGCTGGCGGATGCATCGGCTACCCTGTTCGAGCACTGCGCGCTGGCGCTGGACCAGACCATGGCATTGACCGGTGACCTGGGCCTGCCGCTGATGGGCACGGGCGACTGGAACGACGGCATGAACCGCGTGGGCCAGGAAGGCCGGGGCCAGAGCGTGTGGCTGGGCTGGCTGCTGGTGCGCACGGTGGCATTGATGGCGCCACTGGCGGATGCCCGCGACCCCGCAAGGGCAGCGCGCTGGCGCGCGCATGCCGAGGCGGTGCGCGCAGCGCTGGAGCACGAGGCCTGGGACGGCGCCTGGTACCGGCGTGCGACCTTCGACGACGGCACCTGGCTGGGCACGCACGATGCGCAGGAATGCCGCATCGACTCCATCGCCCAATCGTGGGCGGTGCTCTCGGGCGCGGCCGACCCGGCGCGCGCGCTGATCGCCATGGCCTCGCTGGGCGACAAGCTGGTGCTGCCGCAGGAGGGCCTGGCGCTGCTGTTCACGCCGCCGTTCAACGCCACGCCGCACGACCCGGGATACATCAAGGGCTACCCGCCCGGCCTGCGCGAAAACGGCGGGCAGTACAGCCATGCCGCCATGTGGGCCATCATGGCCCGGGCCCAGCTGCGCAACGACCCACAGGCCGGCACAAAGGCCCACGCACTGTTCGCGCTGGTCAACCCCATCCACCATGCGCGCACGCCCGACGAGGTGGCGCGCTACCGGGTGGAGCCGTATGTGGTGGCGGCCGACGTCTATTCGGTGGCGCCGCATACCGGGCGCGGTGGCTGGACCTGGTACACCGGGGCCGCCGGCTGGATGTACCGGGCCGGGGTGGAAAGCATCCTGGGCATACGGCGCGAGGGGCAGATGCTGGTGATCGACCCGTGCGTTCCTGCCGAGTGGCCGGGGTTCCAGGTGCAGATCGTGCTGGGTGACGCCCGCTACACGGTGGAAGTCACTGCGGCCATGGGACAGGGCAGCAGTGTTGCATCTGCCGAGCTGGACGGGGAGGCTCTGCCCTGCCATGCAGGCCCTTTGCGCCTGCCTCTGCGCATGGGTGAGCACCACGTGCGCATCACCCTACAGCAGCGCTGAGGGCCGGGGGCGATAGCCCCCATACCCGACCAGACTGGCAGTGAATTTTGCGCGACAGGATTCTTTTTTTACACATTTGAATCCAGTTGGCATCTCCCAGCGTACAGGCTGCGTAAGTCCGAAAAAGCATGTGCGCTTAATTGCAAACTAGTGTCTTCCATCATTCCATAGCCAAAATGTATCGATACACTTTGTCATACAAATGACATCGTCGGCAGATGGACCACGGGCGTCTTTTGCACCAACACGCCAGAACACCCCTAAAGCACCGTGAATTCTCGACACACCACCCGAACAGCTCCCCTGCTGGCTGCGCTGATGGCCCTGGGCTTGGTCTCTGCGCCCCTTCCCACAGCCCAGGCCCAGACGGCGCCCGCCAAGGAATCGAGCGCCAAGGAGCGGGCCAAGGCACGCGCGGCGCGCGCGGCAGCGGCCGCCGCTGCGGCATCCGAAAGCGCCGCCCCAGCCCCCGTGGCGTCGGTAGCCACGGCGGCAGCGCCGGCCCTGCCGCTGCGCCAGTGGAAAACCAGCCTCAAGGACCTGGGCCTGGCACGCCCGGTCACGCTGCGCGGCGTGGAGAGCGAAGCCAGCGTGGGTGTGGGTGTGCGGCGCGACGAAATTGTGGAGGCCGCCCGGCTGCGCCTGACCTTCACGCTCTCGCCGGCGCTGATCCCGAACCTGTCGCACCTCAAGGTGATCTTGAACGACGAGACGCTGCAGACCATCGTGCTCGACAAGGAGCGCCTGGGGACGCAGCAAACGGTCGAGCTGAACATCGACCCGCGCTACTTCACCGACTACAACCGCTTTCGCTTCCAGTTCATCGGCCACTACACGATGGAATGCGAGGCGCCCAACCATTCGAGCCTGTGGGCCACCATCAGCAATGAAAGCCAGCTGGACCTGTCGCTGCGCCAGATCCCGCTGCGCGACGACCTGGCCCTGCTGCCCGCACCGTTTTTCGACCCGCGCGACAACCGGCCGGTGAACCTGCCCTTCGTGTACGGCGCCAAGCCCAGTACCGGCACGCTCAAGGCATCGGGCTCGATTGCCAGCTGGATCGGCATGCTCGCCGGCTACCGGGGCAACCAGTTCCCGGTGTTCGAGAACCAGCTGCCACGCCAGCACGCCGTGGTGCTGGCCACCAACGACAACCGCCCCGCCTTCCTGCAGGCGATGGCACCGGTCACCGAACCCACCCTCTCCGTGGTGCCCCACCCCGATGTCCCGGGCGCCAAGCTGCTGCTGGTGCTGGGCAAGGACGATGCGCAGGTGCAGATGGCCGCCGACGCGCTGGCTCTAGGCAAGGCCGTTTTGTCGGGCCAGACCATCGCCGTCAAGTCGCTTGAATACCCCGACCTGGCCAAGCCCTACGATGCGCCGCGCTGGATCACCACCAAGCGCCCCGTGCGCCTGGCCGAGCTGGTGCAGAGCGCGGCCGACCTGCAGTTGCGCGGCTCGGTGCTCAACGACACGGTGAACGTCTACACGCGCATGGCGCCCGACCTGTTCACCTGGAACGCCAAGGGCGTGCCGCTGGACCTGACTTACCGCTACACACCCAACAGCGTGTCGGACCACGGCGCGCTGAACATCTCGATCAACAACCAGTTCATCCAGTCCTACCCGCTGCAGTCGCGCGAGGACCGCACCAGCGGCAAGAGCACGGTGATGCTGCCGCTGTTCGATGACGGCAATGCCCAGACCCGTTCGGACCTGAAGATCCCGGCCTTCATGATCGGCGGCGACAACCAGCTGCAGTTCGCTTTCCAGATCCCGCCCAACGACCTGGGCCGCTGCCGCTCGGCGCCGCCCACCGAGCTGTTCGCCGCCATCGACCCGCAGTCGACCATCGACCTCACGGCGTTTCGCCATTACCTGGCCATGCCCAACCTGGCGGCCTATGCCAACAGCGGCTTCCCCTTCACGCGGGTGCCCGATCTGGCGCAGACCTCCATCATCCTGCCCAACCAGCCCACCACGGCGGACGTGGAGGTCTTCCTCACCGCCGTGGGCCGCATGAGCGCCTCCACCGGCTACCCCGGCACGCGTTTCAAGCTGCTGCGCGCGGACGAGGCCGACAAGGCCGCCGACACCGACATCCTCGTGATCTCCCAGGCCGACAGCGACGGCTTGCTGCAGAAGTGGAAGAACCACCTGCCGGCCCTGCTGGCCGCAGGCGCGCGTTCCGTGCAGCCGCTGGAGCGTGCCATGGGCTCCTTCATCGACCTGTTCAACCTCGAGTCCAACCAGCGCCTGTCGGCCTCGGGCGGCCAGGCCATCCTGCAGGGCAACGGGCCGCTGGCGGCAGTCACGGGCTTCGAGTCGCCCCTGTCGGCCGGGCGCAGCGTGGTGGCCCTCACGGCCACCGACAAGGAGGCCATGGCCCTCTTGAGCCTGGGCCTCAATGACGCGGGCAAGATCAAAAGCCTGCGCGGCGACCTGGGCCTGATGCGCGGCGACGCCATCGAGAGCTTCCGCATCAAGCCGGTGTACTACGTGGGCGACCTGCCCTGGTGGCAGCGCCTGTGGTTCCACATGCACAGCCACCCGCTGCTGCTGGCCCTGGTGGGCATCGGCACTGGCCTGCTGCTGACCTTCATCGTCTATGCCGCGCTGCGCAGCATGGCCCGGCGCCGACTGGCGGCACGCAATGACTGATTCCCTTCGACGCCGCACCGCACTGCAGGCCACAGCCGGTGCCGCACTGCTGTCCTGCCTGCCGGCTGCTCTGGCCCAGCAGGCGGGCGCCGGCCGCGCGGCCTGGCCCGCCTGGGATACCTTCAAGGCCCAGTTCATCAACGAAGGCGGCCGCGTGGTCTCCGACGACGACGGTGGCGGCCAGACCTACTCCGAAGGCCAGGGCTATGCGCTGTTCTTCGCGCTGGTGGCCAACGACCGCCCCATGTTCGACAAGCTGCTGCGCTGGACCGAGAACAACCTGTGCGCCGGCGACATGACGGCACGCCTGCCCGCATGGCTCTGGGGCAAGCGGCCCGATGGCACCTGGGGCGTGATCGACGCCAACGCCGCCTCCGACGCCGACCTGTGGATCGCCTACGCCCTGGGCGAAGCCGGCCGCCTGTGGAACGAGCGCAGCTACCGGGCCCTGTCGGCCCTGCTGGCGGCGCGCGTGCTGCGCGAAGAGACCGCCGACATCCCGGGCCTGGGCCCCACGCTGTTGCCCGCACCCAAGGGCTTCGTACAGCCCAATGGCCGCTGGCGCCTGAACCCGAGCTACATGCCCATGCACCTGATGCACTGGCTGGCCGCAGGCGACGCCGATCCGCAGTGGAAGCTGCTGGTGGACAGCTCGCTCAAGGTCATCCGCGGTTCGTCACCCAAGGGTTTCACGCCCGACTGGACGGTGTACGACGCCAAGCAGGGCTTTCTGGTCGACACCGAGGGCAAGGAAAAAGGCCAGGGCACCTACAACGCCATCCGCGTCTACCTGTGGGCCGGCATGATGCATGCCGACGCACCGGGCCGCAAGGCGCTGCTCGACACCCTGGCGCCCATGGCCCGCTACGTGCGCGACCAGGGCTACCCGCCTGAATCCATCGACATCCTGACCGGGCAGGCCTCGGGCCCCGCGCCCTCGGGCTTTTCGGCCGCGATGCTGCCCTTCCTGCGTGCTGCGGGGGACGACAAGGCCCTGCAAGCCCAGCGCATGCGCCTGGAAGCGCGGCCTTTGCGGCCCACGGCCTATTACGAGCAGGTGCTGGCCCTCTTCGGCCAGGGCGCATTCGATGGCCAGTACCGCTTCACGGCGGCGGGCCAGCTCATCGCGCGGTGGAAGCCGTGACCCGAACGCCGCGCCGACCCCGCCACTGGCTGCCCTCGCTCACCCTGCTGGCAGCCGCCTGCCTCCCGACCAGCCAAGGCGTGCTGGCCAGTGCGCCGCCGGCCATCGAGGCCGAGCTGCTCAGCGGTGCGCGCCTGTGGGCCTCCAAGAACCGCCCCGACATGGCGCGCCAGCTGATCGACAAGCTGCTGGCCATGGACCCCTACTCCCCCCAGGGCCTGGGCGCCCTCGGTGACCTGGCGCTGCGCGAGAAGAAGACCGACGAGGCCAAGCGCATCCTGGAGACGCTGCGCACCCGCCACCCAGGGCACAAGGTGACGCAGGAGCTCGAAACCCTGGTGCGCGTCTACGGCCCCGACCGCGAAAAGCTTTCGCAGATGCGGCTGATGGCGCGCGCCGGCCGCAAGGCCGAGGCCGCCGACGTGGCGCGCGAACTGTTTCCCAATGGCCCGCCCGAACTGGGCGGCCTGGCGCTGGAGTACCTGCAGATCGTGGGCGGCTCGGGCACCAAGGGCGGCGGCGAATCCGTGCGCCAGCTGGGCAAGCTCTACCAAGAGACGGGCGAGTCGCGCTACCGCCTGGCGCAGCTCGAAATGCGCATGTACGGTGGCGAGAACCCCAGCGCCGTGGTGCAGGAGATCGAGGCGCTTGCCAAACAACCCGACGTGAATGCCCAGCAGCTGCAGGACCTGTGGCGCCGTGCCGTGGACCGGCTGCCCAACACCGCCGCGAACATGCCGCGAGTGCGCGCCTTCCTGCAGCGCTACCCGGCCGACCAGGCCATGGTCGACCGCCTGGCCGCCATGCAGCAGGCCGTGGAGCGCGCGGAGCGCGCCGCCCGCGACCCGGCCAACATCGCGCGCAATGCTGCGCGCGTGGCGCTCGACCAGGGCAACACCGAACGCGCCGAAGAGCAGTTGCAAACCGTGCTCGCGCTGCGCCCCGGTGACGGCGAGAGCCTGGGCAACCTGGGCATGATCCGCCTGCGCCAGGGCCAGCATGGAGAGGCGCAGGACCTGTTCGGCCAGGCCTTCGCGCTCACGCGCCAGGGCAAGTGGAAGGACCTGCAGGCCACCTCCCGGTTCTGGGGCTTTCTGCGCCAGGCCGATGTGGCGCTGGAGAAGAGTGAACTGGCCACGGCCGCCGACCTCGCGGGGCGGGCCCTGGCCATGCAGCCGAACAATGCCGAGGCACTGACCACACTGGCCAGCATCCGCGACCTGCAGGGCGACCGCCCCCAGGCCGAAGCCCTGTACCAGAGCGCGCTCAAGGCCGAAGCCAACAGCAGCTCGGCCCTCAAGGGCCTGGCCGGTCTCTACGCTCGCACAGGCCGCTCGGGCGAGGCACTGGTGCTGCTGGAAAAGGCCTCGGCCAGCGACACGGCCCTGGGCGAGAAGCTCGTGGGCACGCAGGCCGACATCCTGGTGGCACAGGCCGACGGGCACATGCAGGCCCAGCGCCTGAGCGCCGCGATGCGCACGCTGGAGTCGGCCATCGTGCTGACGCCGGGCGATGCCTGGCTGCGCCACCGCCTGGCCCGCCTGTACCTGCGGCTGAACCTGCCACGCGAGGCGCTGAGCGTGATGGACGAAGGCATCGCGCGTGCCACCACGGCCAGCTCGGACCGCAGCGCCATGCACTACGCACGCGCCCTGATCCGTTCGGCCGTGGACAACGACCTGGGTGCCCTGTCGGACCTGGCACAAATCCCTGCCGCCGAGCAGACCGATTCCATGCGGGCGCTGGTGCAGCGCTCCACGGTCAAATCGCTGGTCGCACGGGCCGGCGCCAGCCGTGACGCGGCCGACGCACAGGCCCTGCTGGCCCAGGCCGAGCAGGCGGCAGGCAACGACGCCGAACTGTTGTATGCCGTGGCCAACACCTGGTTTCGCCGCACGCAACCGGCCCGTGGCGTGGCCGTGTTCGACCGCCTGGCCGCACGCAGCCCCGGTTTGCCACCGGAGGTACAGCTCGACCACGCCCAATTGCTCAACCGCGCGCTGGACGACGTGGGCCTGGCCGCCCGCCTGCCCACCCTGCTGCAGTCGCCGGGCTGGAGCGAGGAGCAGGAGGCACGGCTCATCGCCCTGTACACCGCGCACCGCGAGCGGCTCATCGAGCAGCAGCGCCAGGCCGGCAACCTGGGCGAGGCCTTGCGCCTGGCGCGCCAGCCGCTGCAGCTGCCCGACACGCCGACCACGGCACAGCAGCGCACGCAGACGCAGGCGCGCCTGCTGATGGCGGCCGGCGAGTACGCTGATGCGGCCCGGTTGCTGGCACCGCTGGCCAAGGCCCAGCCCGACAGCCTGGAAATCCGCATGAACCTGGCGGACGCACTGTCGCGCCTGGGCGATGCCCAGGGCACCACCGAGCAGGCGCTGTGGCTGCAGGACCACCTGCCGCCCGCCGACGCCGGCCAGCAGCTGGCGCTGCTGCGCATCTGGCAGCGCGCAGGCCGCATGGACGAGGCGCGTGCCCTGTCCGCCAGGCTGCTGCAGGCCTTCCCGCAGGACAGCGACGTGCTGCTGCATGCCGCGCGGCTGGAACGCGCCAACCGCAACTATGCGCAGGCGCTGGTGTTTTTCCGCAGCGCGCTCACGCTGGAGACGCGCGGCGCTGCCAGCGCGCCCACGGAGCCCGCCCCAAGCGAATCCGCAGTGGTCGAGCCCCCGCTGGCGCTGCAGCAAAGCTACGCCCTCTCACTGCCGGTGGACCAGGCCGTGGTGGCCAAGATCCAGGGCGAGATCGACTCCATCGAGGCGCGCCGCCAGGTGTGGATCGAGGCCGCCCACACGGGGCTGCGCAAGAACTCCACCGACGGCATCTCCAGCCTGCGCGGCTGGGAGCGGCCCCTGGTGGCCTTCATGCCGCGCGGCTACGACGGGCACTACTTCCTGCACGTGGACCGGGTCAAGCTCGATGCCGGCGAACTGCCTGCCGATGGCTCGGATTTCACGGACTTCGGCCAGATCGCGGCGCTGCCGCCCAATTCGCCATTGGCCTACCGGCGCCAGCGCGGCTCGGGTACCAACCTGGGCTTTGGTTTTGTGGGGGACGATTTCCAGTGGGACATTGGCACCACGGGCGTGGGCTTTCCGGTGACCAACCTGGTGGGCGGCATCGCCCGGACCGGCGACCTGGGCCGCTACGGCTACAAGCTCGAAGGGTTCCGCCGTCCCATCACCGGCAGCCTGCTGTCGTATGCCGGCGCGCGCGACCCCATCACCGGCCAGGTGTGGGGCGGCGTGGTGGCCACGGGCGCTTCCGGGCGCCTGTCGACCGACTTCGGCCCCTACAGCAGCTCGGTGAGCCTGAGCCTGGCGGCTCTCACTGGCAAGAACGTGGAGAGCAACACCCGCGCCCAATTGCGCGTGGCGGTAGACCGCGATGTCTGGAAGAACAACCACAGCGTGGTCAACATGGGCGTGACGTTCTCGGCCTGGCACTACGGCAAGGACCTGTCGGAGTACAGCTTCGGCCATGGCGGCTACTACAGCCCGCGCAGCTATGCCTCCGTGGCCCTGCCCCTCGAATGGAGCGGCCGCAAGGGGGCGTTCACCTGGCTGGCGCGGGGCGCGATCTCGGTCTCGCGCAGCAGCAGCGCCGACACCGATTACTTTCCGCAGAACGCGCTGCTGCAGTCGCTGGCGCGCGCACGCCTGGCCGAAAGCGGCAGCGTGCCGGTGTACACGGGCAGCTCCGGCTCGGGCTTCGGCCGCTCGTTCCGCGGCGTGCTGGAGTACCAGGTCAGCAAAAACCTCGCGCTGGGTGCCCAGCTGGAGCTGGACCGCTCGGCCTACTACGCGCCCACCAACCTCATGGTCTACGGCCGCTACCGCTTCGATCCGGTGCTCGCGCCGCTGGAGAACCGGCCGCGCCCCGTTCAGCCCTACTCGAGTTTCTGAGATGTCCTCCGCCTCTTCCTCCCAGCGAAAAGCCGCCCCGCCCGCGGGCTGGCTGCGCTCCCTTGCCCGGCTCGTGCGGCCCCCATCGCGCCAGGACATGGTCGGCGGCGCCGCACCCACGCGCATCGGCATCGAAGGCCTGCCCGACGGCGTGGGGCAGTTGCCGCCGCATGTGCCGGTGTCGCTGGTGGCGGCCGACGACAGCAGCGCCGCGCTGTGGTTCCCGGCACTCATCGAGGATGCCGTCGCCGCAGGCCCGGTGGCGCTGGTGGCATCGGGCACCGCATGGGCGGACCAGCTGCTGCTGCGCCCGCCGGTGCGCGAAGCCTACCGCACGGGCCGGCTCAGGCTGTGGGTGCTCTCGCCCGGCCTGCAGGCCGAGGTGCGGCGCCACGGCCTGCCGCCCTTGATGGAAGAGCTCGGGCGCACGGGACTCAAGGACGAACACGCCCTGTACATCTGTGACGCGCAGGGCCTGCTGACGGGCCTGAGCGTGACCGAGCTGGCGCGCGTGAGCCGCCAGCTCAGTGCGCTGTGCCGCGAGCGGCTGCACCCCGTGGTGCTGGGCTTCTTTCCCCCGCTGGAACCCGAGGTGCTGCTGCCTGCGCTGCGCAACCTGTGCCAGATGTCCATGCACATCGCCACGCTGCGCACCGAGGCCGACCGCTGGAGCCTGGGCCTGGAGCGCTGGAACACCGATGCCGGCGCTCTCTTCCAGACCGCCTTCGGCCTGCTGCACGACGGCGCATCGGGCCGCCTGGCCGCCGATGGCACGCGCACCCGCGGCGCCGTGCGCGAGCTGGTCGAGGCGGTGGACCAGTCGGAGGTGATCGCCACACGCGCCTCGGTCGATGGCCAGCGCGGCGTGCCCGGCCACTGGCGCATCGTCGACAGCCTGGCCGACATGGAAGTGGCCGCCGCCGCAAGCGTGGCCGCCACGGTGCTGATCGACGCCGGCCAGGCTTCGGACTTCGAGGCGCGCGCGCGCCTGGTGCACCAGTTGCGCCTGTCGCGCCCGCTCACGCTCAAGATCGTGGTGCGCGAAAACCTGGGCAAGCTGCGCACGCACAGCGAGCAGGCCCTGCTGCAACTGGGCGCGAGCGCCGTGGTCTACAAGGAAGTGGGCTTCTCCCGGCTGCTGCAGCTGCTGCAAGACATCAACGCCCAGAGCCACACGCGCAAGGTACACCCCGACTACGAAGAGGCGCTCGGCAGCTTCATGCCCGCGCGTGAGCGCGGCTACCAGCCGCCCGCGCAGTTCTGCACCCTGGTACGCGGCATGCTGGACCGCACGCACGGCATCGGCCTGTCGCACAGCCTGGTGCGGCTGAACGTGCTGGCGCAGATACCGCACCTCGACGCCCTGCGCGCCTGCCACACCTCGCGCGACGGTGACCTGTTCACGGCCGACCATGATAGCGTCTACGTCTTCCTGTTCGCCTGCCGCGAACCCGACGTCGAGCTGGCGCTCAACCGCCTGTTCACGCTGCCACTGACCCAGCTGTTCTCCAGTGAAGCCACGGACAGCTCGGACACCGGCATCCGCGCCATGCTGACGCCCCTGCAGGAATCGCTGCGCAAGGGCCTGCCCGACTACAGCGCCGCCCTGGCGGACAGCCCCCGGCCCAGCGCTTCACCGGCCCCAGCGCTGGCGGCGCGGGCGGTGGCACCGGTCTCTGCAGCGCTGCCGACCGCGCCCATCCCGGCGCCCGACGCGCCCGGCACCGAATCCCGCCCCCTGCTGCCCATGGCCGCCGGGCCTGGCGTGCAGCACCGGCCCATTGGGCGGCGTGCCGTGCCGCGCCCCTCACCGAGGTCCATGGCATGAAGATCCTGATGGAGCTGCTGCTCTACACCGTGCTGGGCGCGCTGCTGGCCTGGCCCTGCTGGCTGGTGCTGCGCCGCCTGCGGAACGCACGCCGGCCGCTGCGCTGCGTGCAGCCCTACCGCCCTGAGCTGCCGCACCCCGGCGCAGTGACCCCGCCCCGCGCGGAATGACCGAACGAATGAAGAGAGACCCTGCATGCGCGTGATTGCCGTCGTATCGCCGCTCGGTGGATCGGGGCGAACCACCCTGGCCGCCCACCTGGCCACGCTCCTGGCGCGCCAGGGCCAGCCCTGCCTGGCGGTGGAACTGTGTGCCCAGAACCTGCTCGGCAGGCACCTGGGCATGCACGAGCCCAGCGCCCTGGGCTGGGCGCCCCTGGCAGCGGCGGGCCAGTGGTGGGCCGATGGCGGCTTCGACAACACGGACGGCGTCAGCGTGCTGCCCTTCGGCAAGGCGCCGCCTGATGCCATCGAAGCCCTGCACCGGCAACTGCAGGCGCAACCGCGCTGGCTGCTGGACCAGCTGGAACTGCTCGACGTGCCCGACGATTGCACGGTGGTGCTGGACACGCCCGCGTGGCCATCGCCCCTGGCGCGGGCAGCGCTGCGCTGTGCCGATGTGGTGCTGGTGACGCTGGAGGCCTCTGCCCGCGCCTGCGCCGACCCCGCCGGGGTGCAGGCCATGCTGCACGAGGCAGCAGCGGCACCGTCCGACCAGGGCGTGCTGGTGACGCGCTTCGACCCGCGCCGCATTTCGCACCGCGAGGCCCTGCAGACGCTGCGCCAGCAATGGGGCGAACAGCTGATTCCCTACACGCTGCACGAAGACGAGAACATCCCGCGCGCGCTGGCACGCGCGATGTGCGTCCACAGTTTCGCGCCCCAGGCCCAGTCTGCCCATGACCTGCAGGGCGTGTGCAACTGGCTCACCGGCCAGCGCCAGGCACCCCCGTCGATGCTGGTGGCGGGAGCCAGCCGGCCATGATGGCGCAACCCGATACCAGCGCGGCCCTGCCCGCTGACACCCCGCTAGCGCAGGACGCCCGCGCACGGCTGCGCCTGGCGTGGGCCTGGTTGGCGCGCCAGCTCGAAGTGGCACCCGGCGCTCCCTGGTGGATGTGGCTGTGGCGCTGCGTGGTGCTGCCCGCCACCCCGGAGCGCGCCCTGCTGCCCTGGCTGCTGCAGCCGCTGCACTGGCTGTTTGCCGGCCTCGGCTTCGTGCTGCGCTGGGGCTGGAAGGGCCTGGCGCTGGCGCTGACCGCCGTGTTCTGGCCGATCCGGCTGTTCCTGCGCGCCATGGACCGCCTGGCCGCCCACGTCAATGTGGGAAAAGGCATGCGCCTGGCCGACCAGGTGCTGTCCCCTGCCCTGGAGATCCCCGGACTGCGCTGGGCCGTGCTGGCCGTGGGCATGGTGGCCGGCCTGGTCGTGATGACCACGCCCTTCAACTGGTTCGGACAGACCCTGTTCATGCTGCTGTGCTGGAGCCTGTCGCTGGTGCTGCGCCGCCTGCCGGGGCGCTACCCGTCGCTGGCCCTCGCCGCCATCAGCCTGCTGGCCATGGGCCGCTATGCCTGGTGGCGCATCACGTCGTCCATCGAGTTCGACTCGGTCATCGAGTCCTTCCTCGGCTATGGCCTGCTGGCCGCCGAGGCCTACACCTGGCTGGTGGTGGTGCTGGGCTTCATCCAGACCGCCTGGCCACTGCACCGCCGCCCGGCCGAACTGCAGGGCATGCCCGCATCGTGGCCCACGGTGGATGTGTACATCCCCACCTACAACGAGCCGCTGAGCGTGGTGCGCACCACGGTGCTGGCCTCCATGGCGCTGGACTGGCCCAAGGACAAGGTCAAGGTCTTCATCCTGGACGACGGCCGGCGTGAGGAATTCCGCGAGTTCGCCGAGTCCATGGGCGTGGGCTACATCGTGCGCCCCGACAACAACCATGCCAAGGCCGGCAACCTGAACCACGCGCTGGCCAAGACGGACGGCGAGCTGGTCGCCATCTTCGACTGCGACCACATCCCCACGCGCTCCTTCCTCTCCACGGCGGTAGGCTGGTTCCAGCGCGACCCCAAGTGCGCCATGCTACAGACGCCGCACCATTTCTTCTCGCCCGACCCGTTCGAGCGCAACCTGGGCACCTTCCGCCGCGTGCCCAACGAGGGCGCGCTGTTCTACGGCCTGATCCAGGACGGCAACGATTTCTGGAACGCCACGTTCTTCTGCGGCTCCTGCGCCGTGATCCGTCGCGGCCCGCTGATGGAAGTGGGCGGCATCGCCGTGGAGACGGTGACCGAGGACGCGCACACGGCCCTCAAGCTGCACCGGCGCGGCTACACCACGGCCTACATCAACGAGACGCAGGCCGCCGGCCTGGCCACCGAGAGCCTGTCGGCCCATGTGGGCCAGCGCATCCGCTGGGCGCGCGGAATGGCACAGATCTTCCGCGTGGACAACCCCTTCACGGGCAAGGGGCTCACGCTGTGGCAGCGCATCTGCTATGCCAATGCCATGGTGCACTTCTTCTTCGGGCTGCCGCGGCTGGTGTTCCTCACCGCGCCCATGGCCTTCCTGTTCTTCGAGTGGCACATCATCAACGCCGGCGCCGTCATGATCGCGCTGTACGTGCTGCCCTACATCCTGCAATCGAACATCGCCAACGCCCACGTGCAGGGCGAACACCGGCACACCTTCTGGGCCGAGGTCTACGAGACGGTGCTGGCCTGGTACGTGGCCCTGCCCACCACGGTGGCGCTGATCAACCCGCGCCTGGGCAAGTTCAACGTCACCGCCAAGGGCGGGCTGGTGGACCAGCCCTATTTCGACTGGGTGATCTCGCGCCCCTACACCGTGCTGGTGCTGCTGAACTTCGCCGCCTTCGGCATGGGGCTCATGCGCCTGTTCTTCTGGAACACCGAGGAGACCGCCACGGTGCTGCTGAACCTGCTGTGGACCACCTACAGCATCCTGATGCTGGGCGCCGCGCTGGGCGTGGCCTCCGAGGCACGCCAGGTGCGCCGCATGCACCGCGTGTCCACGCAGCTGCAGGCCACCCTGTACCAGGACGACGGCAGCGTGCTGACGGCCGTGTGCACCGATTTTTCGATGACCGGCGTGGGCCTGCAGCTGCCGCAAGGCACGCAGCTCACCGTGGGCGAGCAGGTCCAGGTAGGCCTGTGGCGCGGCGACACCGAGTGCACCTTCCCTGCCACCATCATGCTGCACCGGGGCCAGAGCGCCACGGGCCTGCAATTCGACCCCATGACCCGCGAACAACAGATCGACCTGGTGCAGTGCACCTTCGCGCGCCCAGACACCTGGCGTGAGTGGAACGACAGCCATGACACCGACCGCCCCCTGCACGGCCTGCAGGAGATCGCGCAACTGGGGGTACTGGGTTACCGCAAGTTCTGGGGGTCGCTGGTGGATGCCGCCAGGGCCCGCTGGCCGCTGGGTGCCCAGCGCGGGCAACAGAGGCTGCGCGCATGAGCTACTGGAACCTGTATTTCCTGGCCAAGGTTGGCCTGACCTTCTCCGGCTACATCGGCTTCAACTGGTGGCTGAACCTGCTGCTGTGGCTGGCGCTGCTGCCACCCATTGGCCACCGGCTGCTGCAGCGCACCCGCGCGGTGCTGGCCTGGCCGGCAGCGCTGGCGCTGCTCTACCACGACTCCTATCTGCCCACGCCGGCACGCGTGCTATCGCAGCTCAAGGCGCTGGCCGGCTTCAGCGCCGACTACTGGCTGGAGCTGGCCACGCGGCTGGTGAATCCTGCGGCGCTGGTGCTGGCCATTGCCGGACTGTTCCTGTACGCAGCACTGGCGCGCCGCGTGCGCTTTGCCACGTTTGCCCTGGTCGGCATCCTCAGCGTGCCGCTGGTGGCGGCCATCCAGGAGCACAAGGCCCAGGAAAATGAAGCCGGCGGCACCCTGGCCAGCCAGGGCGATGGCACGCAGCCGGCCGATGCCTCTGACCCCGACGCCCTGTTGCAGAAGTTCTACGCCAGCGAGGGCCAGAAACGCCTGCAGTTCACCTCGGCCGCGGGCAGCACGCCGCCCTTCGACATCATCCTGCTGCACGTGTGCTCGCTGTCCTGGGACGACATGGAGTTTGTAGGCCAGCGCAACCACCCGCTGCTGCAGCGCTTTGACGTGCTGTTCACCAACTTCAACAGCGCGGCCAGCTACAGCGGCCCGGCCTCGCTGCGGGTGCTGCACGGCTCCTGCGGGCAGACGCCGCACAAGAAGCTGTACGAGGGTATCGATCCGCAGTGCTACGTGTTCCCCAACCTGGAAAAGCTGGGCTACCAAACGGCAGGCCTGCTGAACCATGATGGCGTGTACGAGGAATTCGCCCACACCCTGGAGCAGCGCGGGGGCCTGGCCGGAAAGCTGCAGCGCAACCAGGATGCGCCGGTGCACATGCAGAACTTCGACGGCTCGCCGATCTACAACGACTACGCACTGTTGTCGCAGTGGTGGAAGAAGCGCAGCGCCCAGAGCGGCGGCGCGCCCGTGGCGATGTACTACAACACCATCTCGCTGCACGACGGCAACCGCGTGCCGGGCATGAGCTCTCGCAGCAGCCTCGATACCTACAAGCCGCGCCTGGTGCAGCTGATGGCCGACTTCGACAAGTTCATCTCGGAGCTGGAGAGCGCTGGCCGCCCGGTGGTGGTGGTGCTGGTGCCCGAGCACGGCGCCTCGCTGCGCGGCGACAAGATCCAGATCTCCGGCATGCGCGAGATCCCCGGCCCGCGCATCACCCTCGTGCCGGCCGCCGTGAAGCTGGTCGGCATGAAGAAGGCCGCCGACGCGCAGCCCGTCGCGCCGGTGGTGGTGAACCAGCCCATGAGCTACCTGGGCCTGTTCACGCTGCTGGGCGACCTGCTCGGCGACAGCCCCTATGCGCCGTCAGCCCGCCCGCTGTCCGAGCGGCTGCAGGCGCCCGAAACGACGCCTTTCGTCTCGGAGAACGCGGACGTGATCGTGATGCGTAATGCCGCCGGCAAGTACATGATGAAGTCGGGCAATGGGGAGTGGATTCCTTATACCTACTGATGCATCGGGGACCTGGGGCGCTTTGCGCCTGGGTGCAGGCCGGGCAGCCCCAATCTGGTGCAGGGATTGCGCTGGCACAGTGCCGCAGGCCGCCGCTTCCCGCATAATCGGTCGGAGAGCCCGCCACGCGTCGGGCCTCTTTCCTGCCCGCCTGCGGCGCACCCCTCACGAACTCCCGGCTCCTCCCGCATGAACCCACAAGCCCATCTGCTCTGGAAAGCACCCCGTTGGGCCCTGGCGGTGCTGCTGGCGGTGCTGGGCATGCTGGGGCCGTTCTCCATCGACACCTACATCCCGGCGTTTTCGGGCATTGCGGCGGCGCTGGGTGCCACGCCGGTGGAGATGCAGCAGACGCTGTCGGCCTACCTGTTCGGCTTTGCCTTCATGAGCCTGTTCCATGGTGCGCTGGCCGACAGCTTCGGCCGCCGGCCGGTGATCTTGTGGGGCATTGCGGTGTTCACGCTGGCATCGGCGGGCTGCGCGCTGTCGCAGACCATCGGGCAACTGGTGGTGTTCCGTGCGCTCCAGGGCCTGTCTGCGGGCGCAGGCATCGTGGTCTCGCGGGCGGTGATCCGCGACATGTTCCCGCCCGCCCAGGCCCAGAAGGTGATGAGCCAGGTCACGATCTATTTCGGCGTGGCCCCGGCCATCGCACCCATCGTGGGGGGCTGGCTGTTCGTGCACACCGGCTGGCACAGCATCTTCTGGTTCCTGACCCTGGTGGGTGTCGTGCTGTGGACGGCCAACTACCGGCTGCTGCCCGAGACGCTGCACATCGAGCAGCGCCAGCCCTTCAACGTGCGCCACCTGATGCAGGGCTATGTGCAGCTGGGTTCGAGCGCGCGCTTCGTGCTGCTGGCGCTGGCCAGCGGCGTGCCCTTCAACGGCATGTTCCTGTACGTACTGTCGGCGCCCGCCTTCCTCGGGGACCACCTGTCGCTGGCGCCCACGCAGTTCTTCTGGTTCTTCATCCTCACCATCTCGGGCATCATGGGCGGGGCCTGGCTCAGCGGGCGCCTGGCCGGGCGCATTCCGCCCAAGCGGCAGATCCGCCACGGCTTTCTGATCATGTTCACGGTGGCGCTGCTGAACCTGGCGGCCAACCTGCTGTTCCCGGCGCATGTCGGGTGGGCACTGCTGCCGATTGCGGCGTTTGCCTTTGGCTGGGCCCTCATGGTGCCGGTGGTGACCCTGCTGGTGCTGGACCTGTACCCCGAGCGGCGGGGCATGGCCTCGTCCATGCAGGCCTTTGTGGGTTCCACGGCCAACGGGCTGGTGGCGGGTGTGATCGCCCCGCTGGTGATGCATTCGACCATTTTGCTGGCCCTGTCATCCTTGCTGATGATGGGCATCGGCATGCTGGCATGGATCTACCTGCACCACCGCTGGCCCGACATCGGCCGCATGCCCGTCAATCTCTGACCCGCCCCAGCACCGGCCCCGGCATCACGACCCCGGTTGCCGGCGGTCGATGTTCTTTTGCTGGTAGTAGCGGTTCTTTTCCGCGTACATGGCCTGGTCGGCACGGTTGATGGTGGCCTCCACCGCATCGCCGGACTGGCAGCTGGCAATACCCATGGCCAGGCTCAGGTGCTGGCCGGGGTAAAACTGGTTGTTCAGGTCCAGCATGGAGATGATGCGCTCCTGCAATGCCAGGGCGCCGCGCTCGTCGGTGCCCGGCAGCAGCACGGTGAACTCGTCGCCACCGATGCGTGCCGCGCAGGCCGGGGCATCCACGGCCTTGGCCAGCACCTCGCCCACGCGGCGCAGCATGGAGTCACCGGCCGCATGGCCCTGCTCGTCGTTGACGACCTTGAGGCCGTTGAGGTCGATGGCGATGACGGACAGCGGCCAGGGCCCCTTGCGCGTGAGCCGGTTGAGCTCTTCGGCATAGAAGGCGCGGTTGCGCAACTGGGTCAGCACGTCGTGCTTTCCCAGGTACTCAAGGTAGGCCTCGGCCTTCTTGCGGGCGGTGATGTCCACCAGCGACAGCAGCACAAGGCCCCAATCGTGCCGGTGGCTGTCGGGCACCGAGAACTGCATGTGGATGTTCACCGCATCGCCCGAGAGCGAATAGTTCACCACCTCGCGCTGCTGGAAGGTCTTGCCCTCCCACAGGTCCTGCAGTTGTTCGCCGAAGGATTCGTGCATCTCGCCACGGAACACGCGGCCGATGCTGTTGAGCAGCATCTCCTTGCTGGAGGCTCCGAACATGCGCAGGGTCTGCTGGTTCACGTCGATGACGCGGATCTCCTGCATGCAGCGGGCCACGAAGTCCGGGTGCACCTTGAGGAAGGTCTTGAAATCGCCGATGCCCTGGGCACGCACGCCATCGAGCAGGTTCTTGACCGCGCTGAAGTCCTCGACCCAGAGCGACACGGGCGAATGCTCGAACAGGTCGCGCGCGTACTGCTCGCTGCGCTGGATGCGGCGCGCATCGTTGAACTGCACGGTGTTGTCTTCGAGCGAAACGAGCACACGGCTCCAGTCGTGCTCGTGGCCGGGCAGGATGCGCGCACGCACCTGCACGTCCAGGCGCCGGCCATCGAGTGTGTAGTTCACCGTCTGGTTGGAGAACTCCAGTTGCCCGTCCCACAGCTGCGCCAGCTCGTGCGCTGCGGTATCGTGCCGGTCGTCGCGAAAGACCTTGTCCAGGTTGGCGACCAGGTGCTCCAGGCTGTCGGCAGAGAACAGCTCCAGGGTGCGGCGGTTGACCTGAAGGACGCGCAAGGATGCACTGCACTGACGCAGGCGGGCTCGGTCCTGGGCCAGATGAGCACGGACATCGGTCACCCCTTGCGCGCGCCAGCCGTCGAACAGCTGCTTGAGTTCGCTGAAGTCCTCAAGCCACAAGGACACGGGCGTCAACTCGAACATGTGCTCGTAATCGGCCCCCGAGGATAGAGATGACACCACGAAAATTTCCTCCGTGGACAATTATTGACGACATGGCCAGGGAAAACCGGGCCTGTGCAAGCTGCCGACGCAAAAAAGGGCTGGCACCTTGCGGTGCCAGCCCTTCATGACCCTTCAGACCAGGGTCTCTGTGCGATCAGCGTGCAGGACGGGCAGGACGCTTGCGTGCGTCGTGGGCCACGAACGGCTTGGCGCCGCCAGCACCGGCTGGCTTGGAGAATGCGGGCTTGCGGGGAGCGAAGTCACCACGCGGTGCACCGGCGTCGGCACGGGGGGCAAAGCGGCCCTGGCCCGCGTCACCGAAGCCTGGCTTGCGGCCATAGCCATCGGCATCGCGGCGGGGAGCGCCACCACCAAAGCCACGGTCTTCACGGGGAGCGCCGTAGCCGCCACCACCGTTGCCACCCTGGTAGCCACCTTCACGGCCGCCACCCTGGGGGGCGGCGCCGCGGTTGTCGCTGCCACGGCCGGCAAAGCCGCCGCCAAAGCCACCACCGAAACCGCCACGGTCGTTGCCACCGCGGTCATTGCCACGTGCGGGGCCGTTGAAGCGGCCGCGCGATGGGTTTTCACGGTTGTCGTACGAACGGCCGGGGGCGCCACGGCCACCACCGAAGTCGCCACCGCGCGGTGCCTGGGGCGAGCGCTGCGTGGGTTCCATGCCGGCGATCACTTCCGACTTGAACTGCTGGCGGCTGTAGCTTTCGATGTCGAAGATCTTGCGACGATCGCGGAACTCGGCGAAGGTCACAGCCAGGCCGTCGCGGCCGGCACGGCCGGTACGGCCGATGCGGTGGGTGTAGTCCTCTGCCTTCATGGGCAGGCCGAAGTTGAACACGTGGGTAATCGTGGGCACGTCGATGCCGCGGGCGGCCACATCGGTCGCCACCAGGATCTGCACCTGGCCGGCGCGCAGCGCCATCAAGCGGCGGTTGCGCAGGCCCTGGCTCAGGGCACCGTGCAGTGCCACTGCCGAGAAGCCTTCTTGTTGCAGGTCGTTGGCCAGGCCGTCGCACTCCACCTGGGTGCTGGCGAAAACGATGGCCTGGTTGATCGTGGTATCACGCAGCCAGTGGTCCAGCAGCTTGCGCTTGTGCTGGGCGTTGTCGGCCCAGTACAGCATCTGCTTGATGTTGGCGTGCTTCTCTTGCGGAGAATCGATGGTCACCTTCTGCACCGACGAACCGCCGTCGTGCATCACGCGCATGGCCAATTGCTGGATGCGCGGCGCGAACGTGGCGCTGAACATCATGGTCTGCTTGCGCTGGGCGGTCAGCTGGTTCAGTTCGGCCAGGTCGTCCGAGAAGCCCAGGTCGAGCATGCGGTCGGCTTCGTCGACGACCAGGAATTGCACCTTGTCGAGCTTGATCTGCATCGAGCGCTGCAGGTCCAGCAGGCGGCCGGGGGTGGCCACAACCAGGTCGGCGTTCTGCAGCTTGGCGATCTGCAGTTGGTAAGGCATGCCGCCCACCACGTTGGCAACGCGCAGGCCACGGCAATGCTTGACCAGGTCGATGGCGTCGTGCGCCACCTGTTGCGCCAGTTCACGCGTGGGGCACAGGATCAGAGCGCCAGGGGTGGCGGCCTTGAAGTTGCGCGAGCTGGTAGGGTCCTTGCGCTTGGCGCGCTTGGGAGCAGGTTCGCCACGCTCGGCGGCTTCGGCCACGGAACGATCGAAGGCAGCGCGTTCTTCGGCTTCGGCAGCGGCTTGCTGGTTGATCAGCGTGTGCAGCACGGGCAGCAGGAAGGCGGCGGTCTTGCCCGAGCCGGTCTGGCTGGAGACCATCAGGTCGATGAACTTCGAGGCATCGCTGCCCATGGCCAGGGGAATGGCCTTGAGTTGCACGCTGGTGGGCTGGGTGTAGCCCAGGTCGGCCACGGCCTGCACGAGTTCAGGGGCCAGGCCCAGTTCCACGAAACCATTGGGTTCGGCGGTCACGGCGGCATCGGCTTCAGCGGCGGATTCCACCACGGCGTCGAGGGGGAGGGACTGCACGGAAATGTCGGCAGCAAAGGAAGTGTCGGCAGGCGCGAATTCGCCCTGCACCAAGGAGGTGTCGGTCATGATTTTTCTCTCACGAAGACGGCCGCAGGCGGAGCCCACGGTTGGCTTCGTTAAATGGTTAAAAAACATCAACCATCAAACGAAACCTGCGCTGACTCAGAAGGTCAAGGCGGGTGGGCGTTATTCGCCAGTCCTGCACTGTCTTGGACAGTCGGCTGGCAAGCCCGGTGTGTGAGGGGAGATGCACAATCTGCGAGGGATTCCTGCGCAGCCAGCGATTATGACACGATTAAGGGTTTCCCCGCAATACCCCTCAACTTCGAAAACTTGCAAGCCGCACAGCCTCATCCCGTGACCGGGAAGGGAGCCCGAGCGCCCCGGAGATTTACTTCACGTCCACGGACAGCAGGTGCTGGCGGTAGTGCGCGAGCTCGTCGATGGATTCGTGCACATCGGCCAGGGCCGTGTGCTTTTGCGCCTTCTTGAAGCTGCTGTAGGCCTCGGGCTTCCAGCGCTTGGCCAGCTCCTTGAGGGTGCTCACATCGACGTTGCGGTAGTGGAAGAACTGTTCCAGTTTGGGCATGTAGCGCACCAGAAAGCGCCGGTCCTGCCCGATGCTGTTGCCGCACATGGGCGCCTTGCCCTTGGGCACGTACTGGGCCAGGAAGGCGATGATCTGCTGCTCGGCCTCGGCCTCGGTCACGGTGGACGCCTTGACCTTGTCGATCAGGCCGCTGCGGCCGTGGGTGCCCTTGTTCCAGGCATCCATGCCATTGAGCAATTCGTCCGACTGGTGGATCGCAAACACCGGGCCTTCGACGCGGGGCTCCAGGGTGGGGCCGGTCACGACCACGGCGATCTCCAGCAATCGGTCGGTGTCGGGCTCCAGGCCGGTCATTTCGCAATCGAGCCAGACCAGGTTCTGGTCCGATTTGGCGAGCTTTACGGGGGTGGGGTTGTTGGCTTCTGACATGGCGCGCATTGTCTCCTATCCCCTAAACTCCCCGGTACATGCCGAACACAGAAGACTTCTCCCCCTCGATGCTGCTCACGCTGGCCTTTGCCGCGGCCCTGGTCATCGGCCTGGCGCTCAAGTTCTGGCTGGCCAGCCGGCAGATCCGCCACGTGGCAGGCCACCGTGCCAGCGTGCCGGCGGCGTTTGCCGAACGCATTCCCCTGGCTGCGCACCAGAAGGCGGCCGACCACACCATCACCAAGGCACGCTTGGGGCTGCTGGAAATGGCACTCGGTGCCGCCGTGCTGCTGGGCTGGACGCTGCTAGGCGGCCTGGATGCCCTGAACCAGGCGCTGCTCGCCGTGCTGGGCGGCGGCATGTGGCAGCAGCTCGCCCTGCTGGCGGCATTCGCGGCCATCAGCGGGCTCATCGACCTGCCGCTGTCGCTCTACCAGACCTTCGTGGTGGAGGAGCGCTTTGGCTTCAACAAGATGACGCTGCGCCTGTGGCTGGCCGACGCGCTCAAAGGCCTGCTGGTGGGCGCCCTCATCGGGCTGCCCATCGCGGCGCTGATCCTGTGGCTCATGGGCGCTGCCGGCCCGATGTGGTGGCTTTGGGCCTGGTGCTTCTGGATGGGCTTCAACCTGTTGCTGATGGTGGTTTACCCGACCTTCATCGCGCCGCTGTTCAATAAATTTCAGCCGCTCGAAGACGAGTCCCTCAAGGCGCGCGTCACCGCGCTCATGCAGCGCTGCGGCTTCTCGGCCAAGGGCCTGTTCGTGATGGACGGCAGCCGCCGCAGCGCGCACGCCAACGCGTACTTCACGGGCTTTGGCGCGGCCAAGCGGGTGGTGTTCTACGACACGCTGCTGCGCCAGCTCGCGCCCGGCGAGGTGGAAGCCGTGCTGGCCCATGAACTGGGGCACTTCAAGCACCGCCACATCATCCAGCGCATCGTGGGCCTGTTCGCCATGAGCCTGGCGGGCTTCGCGCTGCTGGGCTGGCTCTCCAACCAAGTGTGGTTCTACACAGGCCTGGGCGTGCGGCCCAGCATCTCGCTCGACGCGGGTGTGGCGTCCGCCCCGAACGACGCGCTGGCACTGCTGCTGTTCATGCTGGCCGTGCCGGTGTTCACCTTCTTCATCTCCCCGCTCTTCGCGCGGCAGTCGCGCCGGCACGAGTTCCAGGCAGACGCCTATGCCGTCGCCCAGGCCAGTGGTGCGGATCTGTCTTCGGCCCTGCTCAAGCTGTACGAGGACAACGCCTCCACGCTGACGCCCGACCCGCTCTACGTGAGTTTCTACTATTCACACCCGCCTGCCACCGAACGGCTGGCACGCATGCACACACCGACACTGACACCATGACAGCCCCCTCCTCGATGCTCAAGAAAAAAGACTGGTCGGCCATCACGCGCCGCGCGCTGACGGCGACCGAGGTGGTCACCCAGCTCGCCAAGCTGGAGGGCTGGAGCCTGACCGGCGATGGCGCCAACGTGGCCATCGAGAAGACCTACCACTTTGCGAACTACCACGAGACCATCTCGTTCGTGAACGCCGTGGCCTTCGTGGCCAACGCGCAAGACCACCACCCCGACCTGTCGGTGCACTACAACCGCTGCGTGGTGCGCCTGAACACGCACGACTTGAAAGGCATATCCAGCACCGACTTCGAGTCCGCCACGCGCTTCGACGCACTGGTCGCTTCATGAGGCCGCAACACCATGGCTGAGCGCAGCGCCCTCATGGAAGGTACGGTGGTCGCCAGCCACGGGCGCCACTGCATGGTCGAGACCCCCGATGGCGAGCGCCGCATCTGCCACCCCCGGGGCAAGAAGAGCCAGGCCGTGGTGGGCGACCATGTGCTCTGGCAGGCGCCCCCGCCCGGCCAGGGCGAGGAAGGCACCATCGAGAAGGTCAAGGAGCGGCGCAACCTGCTCTACCGCCAGGACGAGATCCGCACCAAGTCGTTTGCCGCCAATCTGGACCAGGTGCTGATCCTGATTGCGGCGGAACCGGTGTTCTCCGAAAGCCAGCTCTCGCGCGCACTGATCGCGGCCGAGGCGGCGCGCATCCAACCCATCATCGCGCTCAACAAGAGCGACCTGATCGAACCCTTCGCGCGGGCCTGGGAGCGGCTGCTGCCCTACCGCCACATGGGTGCAGGCAAGCACTACGGCGTGCTGCCGCTGTCGCTGCGCCTGTCGAGCGACGTGGACCGGGCCCTGCTCATGGAGCACCTCACGGGCAAGACCACCTTGGTGCTGGGCCCGTCAGGCTCGGGCAAGAGCACGCTGATCAACCTCCTGGTGCCCGGCGCCACGGTGCTCACGAATGAGATCTCGCACGCGCTGAACTCCGGCAAGCACACCACGACCAGCACGCACTGGTACTGGATGGACAAGGAGCGCACCACGGCGCTGATCGACTCGCCGGGCTTCCAGGAATTTGGCCTGCACCACATCGCACCCATGCAGTTGGCTGCCTGCATGCCCGACATCGCGGCGCACGCCACGGATTGCAAGTTCTACAACTGCACGCATCTGCATGAGCCCGGCTGCGGGGTGATCGATGCGGTCAAGCGCGGGCCTGCGGATGATGGCATCAGCGAGAACCGGTATCGGATCTACGGGGATCTGTTTGCTGAGTTGAGCCATACGCGGTATTGAAGTTTCGGCTTCTTTGACGGTGTTTGCTTCTGCTTTTGCTTTGAAGGCGGAGGCCGGGTCTCGGCCCGGCGGCCGAGGCACTTGTTCTTTGCTTCGCCAAAGAAAAGTGCCCAAAAGAAAGGCGACCCCGCTGCCCGTGTCCCCACTCGCCCGGTGGGCGAGTGGGGCAGCCTGCGATGCTCGGTCCTGGGGTGCACCGCGGAACTCGCTGCGTTCCCCCTGCGGGTGAACTCCGCTCGGACAACCGCGGTGAGTCAGTTCACGAGGCGCGTGTCCTTCGGCACGCGCTCACCCCAGGCCCTGCGCTTCTCGGCACGGTCAGAAGGGGGTGGGAGCGGGCTCCATACGGGCCATTGCTTCGCTCGGCCTGTGGTCCTTCGCTGCGCTCGGCTCGCCCAGGCGGTCGCCCAACACGTCGGCAGCGCACAGCGCGTAACCGACACCCGGCGCCGCTGCGAAGCAGCAGCCGTCCTTGTCCCCGCTCCCCACCCCTGCTGGCTGCGCCGAGAAGCGCAGGGCCTGGGGTGGGTGCGTGTGCCGCAGGACACACGCACTTCGTCCTCTGGCTTGCCGCAGCTGTTTGAGCGGAGTTCGAAGAACGCAGCGAGTTCTGCGGCACCACCCCAGGTCCGAGCATCGCAGGTTGCCCCCGTTCGCCCGACAGGGCGAACGGGGGACGCAGACTGGGGGTCGCCTTTTCTTTGCCTACTTTCTTTTGGCGAAGCAAAAGACAAGTAGGTGCGCCGCCGGGCGCACATCCCGGCCTCCGCACCCAGCACAGGCATGCCGCACAAACAAGCCTGCCAGCCAGCGAAGCCCCGAGGAGAGACCCGAGATCAGCCCAACAACCGAGCCAGAGTCAACAAAGCCAGCAGCAGCATCCACACCACCACCGACCGCCAAACCAGCCCTACGACACTGCGCAGATGCCCCACTTCAGGCTCGCGCCCCGGGGTAGCGTCACTGTCCCCCATGTCCGCATCAATCTCCAACCCCTGCGGCGTATGCAGCACCGACCGGGCCTTGAGCGCCTCGCCCCCCAAACGGACGTTGATGGCCCCGGCCGTCGCCGCCAGCACCACCCCGTCGTTGTCGTTGGGAAAGTGCTGCGCATGGAAACGCCAGCCCTCGATGGCCTCCTCGAAACTGCCCACCACCGCAAAGCTCAGCGCGGTGAGGCGCGCAGGCACCCAGTCGATCACCGTCCAGGCCTGGGCCGAAGCGCGCTGCAGCGATTCGCTCGCGGGCTGCGCCCCCATGCGCTGGCGGTAATGCCAGTAGCGCGAGGCGAATTCAGCCAGCCGGTACAGCACCGCCCCCGTAGGCCCCAGGCCCAGGGCGGCCAGCACCGAGAACCAGGCCAGCACGCCGAACACGTGGCGATGGGCGGCCAGCACCGAATACTCGATCACATGGCGCACGATCTCGCTGCGCGGCAGCAGGCCCACATCCACCTGCTGCCAGTGGGCCAGGCGTTCGCGGGCCGCGTCTTCATCGCCTTCTTCCAGCGCATCGCGGATGCCGGTGAAATGGTGGCTGAACTGCCGAAAACCCAGGGTGACATACAGCACCGCCACGCTCCAGAGCACGGCGAATGGCCAGCCCAACCCCCACAGCAGCAGCAAGTGGATGGCCAGCACGACCAGGGATGGGACGAGCGCCGCCAAGCCCCAGGCCACCCAGCCGTGGTGCGACTTGCCAGCGTCGAAATTGCGGCTCACCGACAGGGCCCAGGCACGCAGGCCTGCGTGGATGGGGTTGCTGCGGGCCAGCGGGCGGGCCTGCTCGATCAGCAGAGCGAACAGGATGGCGAAGAAACTCATGGGCGCCAATGATACTGGCGTGGCGGCCAGCGGGGAGGTGTTTGTGCAGGAGGCGCGTGAGCCCCCGCAGCCTCACGCCATCATGAAACGGTAGAAGTTGCGCAGCATGCCCGCCGTGGCGCCCCAGATGTGGTGGTTCTTCTCACCGTCCTGGTAGGGCATGGAGAACCACTCGCGGGCCACGCCCTCCCACTCCAGCCGGTGGCGCTGGTGGTTGGCCGGGTCGAGCAGAAAGGCCAGCGGCACCTCGAACAGATCCGCCACCTCGTAGGGATTGGGCGTGAGCACGCAGTCGGGCTGCACCAGCGCCACCACCGGTGTGATGATGAAGGAGGTGCCCGTCACGTAGAGGGGCAAGGAACCCAGCACCTCCACGTACTGGCGCTCCAGGCCCACCTCCTCGAAGGCCTCGCGCAGCGCGGTGTCGGCCGGGGTGGCGTCCTCGGGGTCGGCCCGGCCACCGGGAAAGGCGATCTGCCCCGAGTGCGTTGACAGGTGCGCCGTGCGCTCGGTCAGCAGCACCATGGGCTGCTCGCGCAGCACGATGGCCAGCAGCACCGAGGCATGGGCCGGCTCGCGCTGGGCAAACTTGCGCTCCAGCACCACCTCGGGCTCCCACTGCGGCGGGTGCGCAAAGCGCAGGCGCAGCGCCTCGGGGGTCTGGGCCGCCAGCGGCACCGCAGGCAGGTGCACATCCACCCCCACCACGGGCACCTTGCGCGGATCGAAATCGGGCAGCGTGGACAGGGGCGGGATGATGGAGGACACGGGGCTGATCGGTGGTTTCACTGCAGTCGGGATGAGGGAGCCAAGGGAGCGTTGGCGGGGCGGCACAATGCAAAAAGCCGCTACAGGCTGGCTGTAGCGGCTTGCCTGGACGGGTCCAGTCCTCAGGCGGCAGTAGCTGCTGCTGCTGCGGCGGCGACAGCCGCCTTGTTGACGCGCTGTGGCAGCTTTTCCTTGATACGTGCCGACTTGCCGCTGCGGTCACGCAGGTAGTACAGCTTGGCACGGCGCACGTCACCGCGGCGCTTGACTTCGATACCGGCGATCAGCGGGCTGTAGGTCTGGAACGTACGCTCCACGCCTTCGCCGCTGGAGATCTTGCGCACGGTGAAGCCGCTGTTCAGGCCGCGATTGCGCTTGGCAATCACCACGCCTTCGTAAGCCTGCACGCGCTTGCGGGTACCTTCCACCACGTTCACGCTCACGATGACGGTGTCACCAGGCGCGAATGCGGGAATGGTCTTGTTGAGGCGGGCGATTTCTTCCGCTTCCAGGGTTTGAATCAGGTTCATTTTTACATCCAACGATCATGTCCGCGCCAAAAATGGCAGCGTCGGGATTGACGTCTCAGTGTTTCGCACAAACGGCAGGAGCCTGCATGCTCCACATGTTTGCTCAGCAAAACGGCCGGCCAGAGGATCGAAAAGCCTTTGATTATAGCAAGTCAGCGCAACTTGGCCAATACGGCCTCGTCGGCAGGCGTGATGCGGCCTGCCTGGCGCGCTGCGGCGATCAGGTCGGGACGGTGGCGCACGGTGACGGCCAGGCGCTGATCACGCCGCCAGCGCTCGATCTGCGCGTGGTGGCCGGACATCAGCGCGGCCGGCACGGCCTGGCCCGCCCACTCTTCGGGGCGGGTGTAGTGGGGGCAGTCGAGCAGGCCGTCGAGCGCGGGGTTGAAGCTGTCGAGCTGGTGGCTGCCCTCGTCGTTGAGCACGCCAGGCTGCAGGCGCGCTACGGCATCGAGCAGGGCCATGGCGGCAATCTCGCCACCCGAGAGCACAAAATCGCCCAGGCTGATCTGCAGGTCCACATGGGCATCGATGAAGCGCTGGTCGATGCCTTCATAGCGCCCGCACAACAGCACGGCGCCCGTGCTGACAGACCAGCGCTCCACCGCCGCGTGGTTGAGCGCCGCTCCGATGGGCGAAAACAGCACCAGCGGAGCCTGGCCCTCGACAGGCTCGGCGCGCTCGGCGCGGATGGCGGCCAGGCAGCGCGCCAGCGGCTCGGCCAGCATCACCATGCCCGGGCCACCGCCAAAGGGCCGGTCGTCCACGCGGCGGTAGTTGCCCTCGGCCTGGTCGCGCGGGTTCCACAGCCGCACGTCGACCTGGCCGCCGGCATAGGCGCGCCGCGTCACGCCGCTGGCCAGAAAGGGCGCAAACAGCTCGGGGAACAGGGTGATGATGTCAAAGCGCATGGTGCGCAGCGGACCGCAACCGGTCGCTCAGTAGTCGGGCTGCCAGTCGACGGTGATGCGCTTTTCGGGCAGTTCCACCTTGTCGACGAAATGGGCCACGAAGGGAATCATGCGCTCCTGCACCTTGCCTGCCTCCTCGTACTCGAGCACCAGCACGGTCTGCGGGCCGGTGGACAGCAGTTCGCGCACGGTGCCCAGGGCCAGGCCCTCGCGGTTGACGACGGCCAGGCCGATCAGGTCCACCCAGTAGTATTCGTCGGTGGCGGTGGTCGGAAAGCCCGAGCGCGGCACGAAGATGCGCGCGCCGCGCAGCGCCTCGGCGCCGTTGCGGTCGTCGATGCCCTGCGCCCAGGCCACCACGGTGTCCGAGTGGTCCTTGGCCTGCCGAATCGGCAACAGCACCGTGCCGGAGAAGGTCTTGGCACCCCGCTCGGAGGGCTGCAGGTACCAGCTTTTGGCAGAGAACAGGGCTTCGGGGTTGCTGCTGTGGGGCACCACCTTGAACCAGCCTTTGATACCCCAGGCGTCGGCAATGCGGCCCACTTCGACGGCGTCGGCAGGCAGTTCTGCGGGTGCGAGGGTCAGGTTCGTGGCCATGGAATGGGTCTCGGAAATAGGAAAAGGGCGGGTTCCGCCAGGCAAGCCGACGGAACCCGCCCTTTTCAGGGAGCTTTAAGCAGCCTTCTTGGCAGCTTGCTTGATCAGGCGGTCCACGGTAGGCGAGGACTGGGCGCCCACGCTCTGCCAGTACGTCAGGCGGTCCTGTGCAATGCGCAGGCCTTCTTCGGTGTCCTTGGCGGTGGGGTTGTAGAAGCCCAGGCGCTCGATGAAGCGGCCGTCGCGGCGCACGCGCTTGTCAGCAACGACGATGTTGAAGAAAGGACGGCCCTTGGAGCCGCCGCGAGAAAGTCGAATGACGACCATGATTTATCCTTCGGGTGTTGGGTTCCGGCAGTGCCTGCCGAAAGCCATAGTGTTCGCAACCATATTCTCGCAACGCTTGAGACACGCGACATGGCCACCCGGCCAGCGACACGCTGCAAAGCCCGCGATTATATCCAATTCCCCATTCCATGCCCATTATTCGTCCAAGCACCGACGCTGACCTGCCTGCAATCACCGCCATCTACGCCCACCATGTGCTCCACGGCACGGGTACTTTCGAGATCGATCCCCCCACCGAAACCGACATGGCCGGCCGCCGCGCCGACGTGCTGGGCCGGGGCCTGCCCTGGCTGGTGGCCGAGCAGGACGGCCAGGTGCTGGGCTTTGCCTACGCCAACTGGTTCAAGCCGCGCCCGGCCTACCGCTTCTCGGCCGAAGACTCGATCTACGTGGCCGACAGCGCCCGCGGCAGGGGCTTGGGCCGACAGCTGCTGGCCGAACTGATGGTGCAGGCCGAGGCGGTCGGCGTGCGCAAGCTGCTGGCGGTGATCGGCGACTCGGCCAACGCCGGCTCCATCGGGGTGCACCGCGCCCTGGGCTTCACCGACGTGGGCGTGATGCGCTCCATGGGCTGGAAATTCGGCGCCTGGCGCGACATCGTGCTCATGGAAAAGACCCTGGGCGCGGGCGACACCACTTCGCCTGAATAATCCCCCCATGAAAAACAAAACCCTGGCCGCTTGGCTGGCCTTCCTGGGCGGCCCGCTGGGCCTGCACCGCTTTTACCTGCACGGCATGGGGGACATGCTGGGCTGGCTGCTGCCCATCCCCACGGCACTGGGGATCTACGGCATCCAGCGCGTGCAGCAACTGGGGCAGGACGACCATTACAGCTGGGTCCTGATCCCCCTGCTGGGATTCACGATCGCGGGTTGCGCCCTGCGCGCCATCCTGTACGGCCTGATGACGCCCGAACGCTGGAATGCCCGCTACAACCCCAGCGCCACGGCGGAAGCACCCGCTGGCCAGACGCAGTGGATCACCATCGGGGCCATCGTCCTGGCCCTGCTGATGGGCACCACGGTGCTGATGGCCAGCCTGGCCTTCAGCTTCCAGCGCTATTTCGAGTACCAAATCGAGGAAGCGCGCAAGATCTCGCAGTAGGCCCCTGATCCAACGAAAAAGCCCCTGCGGCGCGTGGCCGGCAGGGGCTTTTCTTTGGGCGTGCAGCAGCCGTCAGAACAACTGCAGGCTGACCCAATAGGCAATGGCTGCCACGAAGGCACTGGCCGGAATGGTGAGCACCCAGGCCCATACGATGTTGCCGGCCACGCCCCAGCGCACGGCGCTGGCGCGCTGGGTGGAGCCCACGCCCACGATGGCACCGGTGATGGTGTGCGTGGTGGATACGGGGATGCCCAGCGCGGTGGCCAGGAACAGCGTGATCGCCCCGCCCGTTTCGGCACAGAAGCCGCCCACGGGTTTGAGCTTGGTGATCTTCTGGCCCATGGTCTTGACGATGCGCCAGCCACCGAACATGGTCCCGAGGCCAATGGCCACGTAGCAGCTCACTATGGTCCAGGTGGGCGGCGATGCGTCGCTGGCCGAAGCGTAGCCCGTGGCGATCAGCAGCAGCCAGATGATGCCGATGGTCTTCTGCGCATCATTACCACCGTGGCCCAGGCTGTAGGCTCCCGCCGAGACGAGCTGCAGCCGCCGGAACCACTTGTCCACCTTGCTCGGCCTGGCGCGCCGGAAGATCCAGGCCACAGCCACCATCATCAGCGAGCCGAGCAGGAAGCCCAGCAGCGGCGAGACGAAGATGAAGGCCACGGTTTTCAGGATGCCGGCCGAGATCAACGCACCCGCGCCGGCCTTGGCGATCACCGCACCCACGATGCCGCCGATCAGCGCATGCGAAGAGCTGCTGGGGATGCCGTAGTACCAGGTGATCACGTTCCAGGTGATGGCGCCCACCAGGGCGCCGAACACCACGTGCGTGTCCACGATGCCGGGCTGCACGATGCCCTTGCCCACCGTGGCGGCCACGCTCAGGTGGAACACGAAGATGGCCACGAAATTGAAGAATGCCGCGAACAGCACCGCCTGCGCGGGTTTGAGCACACCGGTGGAGACCACCGTGGCAATCGAGTTGGCGGCGTCGTGGAACCCGTTCATGAAGTCGAACAGGATCGCAAGCGCCACGAGCAGAACGACAACCCACAGGGCTGCTTGTACGGTTTCCATGCTGCTGGGCCCTGCCGATCAGGAGTTCTCGAGGACGATGCCCTCGATGCAGTTGGCCACGTCCTCGCACTTGTCGGTGATGGTTTCCAGGAGCTCGTAGATGGCCTTGAGCTTGATCACTTCGCGCACATCGGGCTCCTCGCGGAACAGCTTGCTCATGGCGCTGCGCATCACGCGGTCGGCGTCGGATTCGAGCTTGTCGATCTCCTCGCAGGTCTTGAGGGCGGCCTCGGCCACGGCCGGGTCGGCGATCTTGTCGAGCAGCTTGACGGCGTCGCGCACGCGCTCGCAGCACTTGAGGCTCAGGTCGGTGAGGCGCGTGATCTCGTCCGTCATGTGGCGCACGTCGTACAGCGCCATGGTTTCCGCCGAGTCCTGAATCAGGTCGGCCACATCGTCCATGGTGTTGATGAGCGTGTGGATCTGCTCCCGGTCGATGGGGGTGATGAAGGTCTTGTGGATGGCCTTGTTGACCTCGTGCGTCACGCGGTCGGCAGCGCGCTCGGCGTTGTCCACGTCCTGGTTGTACTTGTCGCGCAGGTGGGGATCGTTGTAGTTGGCCACCAGTTGCGAAAAGGCGCGAGCCGCTTCCACGATGCGGTCCGCATGCTGGTTGAACATTTCGAAAAAATTGCCTTCGCGTGGCAACAGCTTGGCAAACAGCATGGGGGATGCTCCTGGAACGGGGGTCGGACTTCTTGAAAATGACAACGCCATGACAAAACCATGACGCCAACGTGACTGCCGGGAGTTTAACCGCCGGGCCGTTGCAAACCGGCCCGGGATCGATGGCAGCGGCTTCGCCCAGGTCGGCATCCCCGGGTCGGACCTACCCGCCAGGCACCCTCCGTCCTACAGCAAGCGCCGGTGCAGCACCTTAGATTGGGCATTCGCCCCGCGGGCATCTGTTGCCCGCCGAATTTCCCCACGTTCCAAGGACACCTTCCATGCCATCCTCGTTCCGCCTGATCCCCTGGCTGGTTGCAGCCGCCTGCGCCGCCACGGGCGTGCAGGCACAGACCAGCAGCGCTTCGCCCAAGCAGCGCGACTCTTTCATTCCGTATACCCAGCAAGGCTACTTCGGCCTGAGCGGCGGCCGCGCCAACTACGACCTCAATGCCGGCCCGCCGGGCACCGGCCTGGGCTTCGATGACTCCGACTCGGCCTGGAAGCTCTCCACCGGTGGCTATTTCCACCCCAATGCCGGCGTGGAGCTGAGCTACCTGAATGCCGGCAAGGCCCACCGCCTGGGCGGCACCACCAAGGCCGAGGGTGTCAACCTGAGCCTGATCGGGCGCGCCCCGCTGAACGAGCAGTTCGACCTGTTCGGCAAGGTGGGTACCACCTATGGCCGCACGCGCACTTCGGGCTTCTCGGGCCTGGGCGTGGCGACGGGCAAGGACAGCGGCTTCGGGCTGTCCTACGGCGTGGGCGCACGCTGGAACTTCAACCAGCAATGGGCCGCCGTTGTGGAGTGGGAGCGCCACAAGTTCCACTTCTCGGATGAGAACTCGGGCGTGAAGATGACGACGCTGGGCGTGCAGTACAAATACTGACCAGCAACTGGAGGGCTTGCGTCCTCCCCATGAAAAATGCCGTCCCGAGGGACGGCATTTTGCTGGCGCAGCGAAGCCCTTACTCGCCCAGGTAGGCGGCGCGCACCTTGGGGTCGCTCAGCAGCTCCTGGCCCGGGCCGGTCATGGTGATCAGGCCCGACTCCATCACGTAGCCACGGTCGGCGATGGCCAGCGCGCGGCTGGCGTTCTGCTCCACCAGCAGGATGGTCACGCCCAGGGCATACACGTCGCGCACTACCTCGAAGATCTTGTCCACCATGATGGGTGACAGGCCCATCGAGGGTTCGTCCAGCAGCAGCACCTTGGGCTGGCTCATCAGCGCGCGGCCCATGGCCAGCATCTGCTGCTCACCGCCCGACATGGTGCCGGCCAGTTGGTCCTTGCGCTCGCGCAGGCGCGGGAAGATGGTGAACATCTTCTCGATGTCGGCCAGGATGCCCGCCTTGTCCTTGCGGATGTAGGCGCCCATCTGCAGGTTCTCGGTGATGGTCATGCGCGCGAACACTCCACGGCCTTCGGGCACCATCACCAGACCGTCCTTGACAAGATCCCAGGCGCCCTTGCCCTTGATGCTCTTGCCCAGGTACTCGATGTCGCCATCGCCCATGGGCAGCGTGCCCGTGATGGCCTTCATGGTGGTGGTCTTGCCGGCACCGTTGGAGCCAATGAGCGAGACCAGTTCGCCTTCGCGCACTTCGAAGTCCACGCCCTTGACGGCCTGGATACCGCCATAGCCCACTTTCAGGCCCTTGACCTGCAGCAGTACCTTGTTGGATTTTTCGGCCATTCTCAATGTCCTCCGGTGCCCAGATAGGCCTCAATCACTTTTTCGTTCTTCTGCACGGTGGCAGGCGTGCCTTCGGCGATCTGCTTGCCGTAGTCGAGCACCGTCACGCGGTCGCACAGGCCCATCACCAGCTTCACGTCGTGCTCGATGAGCAGGATGGTGCGGTTGTCGTTGCGGATGCGGTCGATCAGCTCGCGCAGCTGCACCTTCTCGGTCGCGTTCATGCCGGCAGCGGGCTCGTCCAGCGCAATCAGCTGGGGGTCCGTTGCCAGGGCACGCGCGATCTCCAGGCGGCGCTGGTCGCCGTAGCTCAGGGTGCGCGCCTTGTAGTCGGCGAACTTGCCGATGCCCACGTAGTCGAGCAGCTCCTGCGCGCGCTTGGCGATGGCCAGCTCTTCGGCCTTGAAGCTCTTGGTGCGCAGCACCGCGCCCAGCAGGCCGGACTTGGTGCGGATGTGCCGGCCCACCATCACGTTTTCGAGCGCCGTCATTTCGGCGAACAGACGGATGTTCTGGAAAGTGCGGGCAATGCCCGCCTTGGCCACTTCGTGCACGGCCGTGGGCTCGTAGGGCTTGCCTGCGAGCTCGAACGTGCCGGAGTCGGGGGTGTACAGGCCGGTGATCACGTTGAAGAACGTGGTCTTGCCAGCACCGTTGGGACCGATCAGGCCATAGACCTGGCCGCGTTCAATCGTGATGCCTACGTCGGAGAGGGCCTGCAAGCCGCCAAAGCGCTTGGAAATGCCCGCAACCTTCAGCACCACTTCGTTGGATTTCTCTGCCATGTTCTAACTTTCGGTGGTGTTCAGGACTTCTGCGTGAGGCTCTTGCCATGGTCGGGCGCAGGCCACAGACCACGGGGGCGCATCAGCATGATGACGATCATGGCCACGGCAATCAGGAACTGGCGCAGGATGGCGGAATCAAGACGGCCATCGGTCATGGCCTGCAGCGGGCCGGCCACGTAGCGCAGCACTTCGGGCAAGGCCGACAGCAGCACGGCACCCAGGATCACGCCGGGGATGTGGCCGATGCCGCCGAGCACGACCATGGCGACGATCATGACCGACTCCATCAGGCTGAAGGACTCGGGCGAGACGAAGCCCTGGAAAGCGCCGAACATGGCACCCGAGACGCCGCCGAACGAAGCGCCCATGCCAAAGGCCAGGAGCTTCATGTTGCGGGTGTTGATGCCCATGGCCTTGGCAGCGATTTCATCTTCGCGGATGGCCATCCAGGCGCGGCCGATGCGCGAGTCCTGCAGGCGGTAGCAGATGATGACGCTGATGATCACCAGGAACAGGAACAGGTAGTAGTACAGCGTAACGGAGTTGATCTCGAAGCCGAACAGCTCCAGCCGCTTGCCCAGGTCCAGGCCGAAGATCTTGACCGAGTCGATCTGCCCCAGGCCCTTGGGGCCGTTGGTCAGGTTGACGGGGTGGTCCAGGTTGTTCAGGAAGATGCGGATGATCTCACCGAAGCCCAGTGTCACGATGGCCAGGTAGTCGCCGCGCAGCTTGAGCGTGGGCGCCCCGAGCACCGCCCCGAAGAGCGCCGCGACCAGCGCCGCCAACGGTATCACCACCCACAGCGAGGTGTGCAGCCCGTTGGGGAACATGGCGGCAAACGCGGTAAAGGTATCGGCCAGGTGGGGCGATGCCATCAGCGCGAACAGGTAGGCACCCACGGCGTAGAACGCCACGTAGCCCAGGTCGAGCAGGCCGGCGTAGCCGACCACGATGTTCAGGCCCAGGGCCAGCATCACGTACAGCAGGGCCAGGTCGGCGATGCGCACCCAGGCGTTGCCGAAGTACTGGAGGATGAGCGGGAGAATCAGCAGCGCGATGCCGCCCATGACCCATTTGGCAAGGTTGTTGTTCTTCATGGCAAAGGTCCTCAGGCTCGGTCGGCCACACGTTCACCCAGCAGACCCGAGGGGCGCAGCGTGAGGATGATGATCAGCACGATGAAAGCAAAGATGTCGGTGTAGTGGCTGCCCAGCAGGCCGCCCGTGAGGGTGCCGATGTAGCCCGAGCCGATGGCTTCGATCAGGCCCAGCAGAATGCCGCCGACCACCGCACCGGCCAGGTTGCCGATACCGCCGAACACGGCGGCCGTGAAGGCCTTGAGACCAGGCAGGAAGCCCATGGTGTGCTGCGCCGTGCCGTAGTTGGAGGCGTACATGATGCCGGCGATGGCCGCCAGCACGGCACCGATGATGAAGGTGGCCGAGATCACCATGTCGGGCTTGACGCCCATGAGCGAGGCCACGCGGGGGTTCTCTGCCGTGGCACGCATCGCGCGGCCCAGGTTGGTGTGGTTCACCAGGTACATCAGCGAGGCCAGGGCCACTGCGGTCACGCCCAGGATCAGGATCTGGGTCGGGGTGATGTAAGCGCCACCGACCTGGAACGGCGTGCTGGGCAGCATCGTCGGATAGGGCTTGTAGTTGGGCTTCCAGATGATCATGGCCAGCGTCTGCAGCAGGATGGACATGCCGATCGCGGTGATCAGGGGCGCCAGGCGCGGGCTGCTGCGCAGCGGCCGGTAGGCGACTTTCTCGATCACGAAGTTCAGGGTGGCAGCGACCACGCACGCGATGAGGGTGGCCAGCAGCAGGATAAGCCAGCCGGGCGCGCCGGGCATGGCCCCTTGCATTAACCCGATACAGCTCCAACTGGTGAGTGCACCGATCATGAGCACCTCGCCGTGGGCGAAGTTGATCAGTTGAATAATGCCGTACACCATCGTGTAGCCCAAGGCTATCAAGGCGTACATGCTGCCGAGAACCAGACCGTTGATGATCTGTTGCAGCAAAATGTCCATAAGAGAAGTCCTTCGTTTGTAACGCACCCCAAGCGCAGGCACCGGAATCGGTACAGCCTTGTGGGCCCGACTGCCATCTAGCAAAAAACCCGCCAGAAATGCAGCTGTGCGGGTTTGTGGACGGGATTGTAGCCAGTAGTGTCAGGAGCCCCTCTTCAGGATTGGCGGGGTTTTCCCTCGGGTTGCGGGTCCATCAGTGACGGGCCGGGCACATAAGTATTTTTGATACACGCAAGAATATTGCTGAGCAAACTTATTACCAGAATCATGCAAAATCGGCATAACGTCGGTTTTTCGCCGTTTCTCCTGCGGCCAATCAGTCCTCGGGGAGGTCGGCGCCATCGGCGGTGGTATTGCGATTGCGCAGCTCACGCAATTTCTGTGCGATCTTGATTTCGAGCCCGCGTTCCACCGGCTGGTAGAAACCAGGCGCCGGCATGCCCTCGGGAAGGTAGTTTTCGCCCGCCGCAAAGCCGCCCTCCTCGTCGTGCGCGTAGCGGTAGCCCTTGCCGTAGTCGAGCTGCTTCATGAGCTTTGTCGGTGCATTGCGCAGGTGCATGGGCACCGGGCGCGTCCCGTCCTGCTTGACCCAGGCGCGCGCGGCGTTGTAGGCCTTGTAGACGGCATTCGACTTGGGCGCCACGGCCAGGTAGACCACACACTCAGCCAGCGCCAGCTCGCCCTCGGGCGTGCCCAGGCGCTCATAGACCTCGGCCGCGTCGAGCGCCAGGCGCAGAGCGCGCGGATCGGCCAGGCCGATGTCCTCGCTGGCCATGCGCACCAGGCGCCGGGCCATGTAGCGCGGGTCGGCACCACCGTCGAGCATGCGCACCAGCCAGTACAGCGCCGCATCGGGGTCCGAGCCGCGCACGGATTTGTGCAGCGCGCTGATGGTGTCGTAGAACTGCTCGCCGCCCTTGTCGTAGCGGCGCATGCGCTCGCCCAGCACCTTGAGCAGCCAGGCGTCCGTGATCTCGGCCAGTTGCTCCTGCGTGGCCGCCATGGCCAGCGTTTCCAGCGTGTTGAGCAGGCGCCGGGCATCGCCATCGGCATAGGCCACAAGGCGGTCGACGGCGTCCTGCTCGATGGCGGGCAGCGCGTTGTGCGCCTGGGCCAGGGCCACGAGCTGCTGCAGGTCCTCGATCGACAGGGGCTGAAGCACGTACACGGCGGCGCGCGAAAGCAGCGCGGAGTTGACCTCGAACGAAGGGTTCTCGGTGGTCGCGCCGATGAAGGTGAACAGGCCGCTTTCCACATGCGGCAAGAATGCGTCCTGCTGGCTCTTGTTGAAGCGGTGCACCTCATCGACGAAGACGATGGTGCGCTGCTGCATGAGCCCATCGCGTGCCAGCTCGGCCCGCTCCACCGCCTCGCGGATGTCCTTGACCCCGCCCAGCACGGCGCTGATGCTGATGAACTGCGCGTCGAAGGCATCGGCCATGAGCCGCGCAATGGTGGTCTTGCCCACGCCCGGCGGGCCCCACAGGATGCAGCTGTGCGGACGGCCCGATTCGAACGCCAGGCGCAGCGGCATGCCCGGCCCCAGCACCTGCTGCTGCCCGATCACTTCGCCCAGCGTGCGTGGGCGCAGGCGCTCGGCCAGCGGCTGGTGGGCTGCGCCAGAGGAGGGAGATGGCGAAGGACTGCGGGAAGGACTCATGGAAAGAGCAGAAAGGGAACAGCGAATGGCATTCAGGTGAAGGCCCGGCGGCAAACTGCAAGCCGGTGGCAGGCCCCGATTCCAACACAGGCACATGCGCCAAACGCCGAAAATGTCACAGAAGCTTGCAGGCACTGGCGGCAGGCGGTGCCTGCATCGCTTATAAAGCCCGGCAGAACAACCACCGGCTTCGTTTTTTCCATGACCATGACACCCTGGCACAGGGCCCTGCGACTTCTCGTACTGGCCCTGCTGGGCTTTGTGCAGCCCATGCTCCCCGCCCATGCGCAGGAGGCCACCACCCAGGCCAGCACACCGGATGCGGCCACCGCCCTGGCGGGCTGGTGGGAGGAGTACTCCCCCTCGTCCAACATCGTGCAGTTCCTGCCCGATGGCACGGTCAGGCTCTACCTGAAGAAGGACGAGATCGGCGCGCTGCGCACCCTGGACGGCACCTGGAAGCTGGAGAACAACCAGACCACCATCGAGATGGTGTTCACTGTTCTCGGGCGCACCCTGAACCGCCAGGCACAGATATCCTTTGAAGGGGCCGAAATGGTCCTCACCGACAGCGGGGCGAAAAAAACCCGGCACCGCAGGCATTCGGGCCAGCTGCCTGCCGCCTACCGCTGGTGACAACACGCATTTGCATGATCCCACCTTTCCCCCCCAAGAACTGAACCATGACGCACCCACCAAGTTTCGCCAAACTCAGCCTGCTGCTGGGCCTGACCCTCGCCCTGCTGTGCGGCACCGCCCATGCCGACGTGACCGAAGCCGAGGCCATCGAAGCCCAGCTGGGCTCGGCCCTGGCTTCGGCCGATTTCGCCGCCAAGAACTGCCCGAACCTCGTCATCAACGACGACAAGGTGCAAGAGTTGCTCAAGCGCATCAAGAAGACGGCAGCAGACCTGCGCGCGGGCGAGGACTACGAAGACCAGGACAAGGTGGTGCAGCAGCTCAACAAGCAGCAGGGCCGCGCCATGATCTGCATGGTGCTGCCCTCCGCCCACGGCGGCTATGCGCGCGGCGTCATCCAGAAGAAATAGGCGCCAGCGCCACCCGCGGATTTACTGCTTGACCACGTCCGCCCCGGCGGGCGGCTTGAACTGGAAGGTGCCGGACGGCAGCGCCGCATTGGCCTGCATGCCAGTGAAGCGGATGGCCGAGCGTTGGCCGAAGCTGTCCAGGATGTCCAGGGCTGCGAGCTGCTCACCCGCAAAGCCCACGCGCACGCTCTGCAGCTGCCCGTCCTTGGCCTTGGGGCGTGCCAGCACCCACTGCAGGCCATCGGCCTCGGGGGCCGACTCCAGCGTGAAATCCGCCTTGAGCGCCGACAGGTCGGGCGCCGACGCCAGCAGCGCAGCCGGCGTGGTGCCCAGGGCCTGCGCCTGTGCGCGCTGCGTGACCTGGTTCAGGTCCACGTCATGCAGCCACAGGGTCTGTCCATCCGCCACGATGGTCTGCTCGAACGGCTTCTTGTAGACGAACTTGAAGCGCCCGGGGCGCTGGAACTCGAACGAGCCGCTGGAATTCTTGGTTCGCGCCGTCTGCCCCTCCTTGGGCGGCGAGGTCACCACCTGCGTGAAGTCGGCACGGCCCGTCTGGGTGCTCTTCATGAACGCTTCGAGGCTCTTGAGTCCGTCCGCACTGGCCCACTGGGCACTGGCGGCGATCACGATGGCTGTCACAATTTTTTTCAACAAAAGCTCCTGTCTGTGGGGTTGCAGGCCGCGAAACGCATGCTCCGCAGCCGCTGCGCCGATTACTCGGGACGCGCGGGCACCAGCACTTCGCGCTGGCCGCTGGTGGTCAGGCCGCTGACCAGGCCTGCTTTCTCCATGTCTTCGAGCAGGCGCGCGGACCGGTTGTAGCCGATGCGCAGCTTGCGTTGCACGTAGGAGATGCTGGCCTTGCGGTCCTTGAGGACCACTTCCACGGCCTGGTCGTACATGGGGTCTTTTTCACCCCCTTCACCGCCACCGCCCTCCCCTGACAGATCCCCGTCGCCGTCCACAGTTCCGCCTTCGAGCACGCCGTCGATGTAGTCCGGCGCCCCCTGCTCCTTGAGGTAATGGACGACACGGTGCACTTCCTCGTCCGACACGAAGGCCCCGTGCACACGGATCGGCAGGCCCGTGCCGCTGGCCATGTAGAGCATGTCGCCCATGCCCAACAGCGCTTCGGCGCCCATCTGATCGAGGATGGTGCGGCTGTCGATCTTGCTGCTGACCTGGAAGGCGATGCGGGTCGGGATGTTGGCCTTGATCAGGCCGGTGATCACGTCCACGCTGGGGCGCTGCGTGGCCAGGATCAGGTGGATGCCGGCAGCGCGGGCCTTTTGCGCCAGGCGCGCGATCAGCTCTTCGATCTTCTTGCCCACCACCATCATCAGGTCGGCCAGCTCATCGATCACCACCACGATGTGCGGCAGGCGCTGCAGCGGCTCGGGCTCCTCGGGCGTGAGGCTGAAGGGGTTGTAGATGAACTCCTCGCGCGCCTTGGCCTCGTCGATCTTGACGTTGTAGCCGGCCAGGTTGCGCACGCCGAGCTTGCTCATGAGCTTGTAGCGGCGCTCCATCTCGGCCACGCACCAGTTCAGTCCGTTGGCGGCCTGCTTCATGTCGGTGACCACGGGCGCCAGCAGGTGCGGAATGCCCTCATAGACCGACATTTCCAGCATCTTCGGGTCGATCATCAGGAGGCGCACGTCGCGCGCCTCGGCCTTGTACAGCAGCGAGAGGATCATGGCGTTGATCCCCACCGACTTGCCGGAGCCCGTGGTACCGGCCACCAGCACGTGCGGCATCTTCGCCAGGTCGGCCACCACCGGGTTGCCCACGATGTCCTTGCCCAGGCCCATGGTGAGCATGCTCTTGGCCTCGTGGTAGACCTGCGAGCCGAGGATCTCGGACAGTCGGATGGACTGGCGCTTGGCATTGGGCAGTTCCAGCGCCATGAAGTTCTTGCCGGGGATGGTCTCCACCACCCGGATGGACACCAGGCTCAGCGAGCGCGCCAGGTCCTTGGCCAGGCCCACGATCTGCGAGCCCTTCACGCCCGTGGCGGGCTCGATCTCGTAGCGCGTGATCACCGGGCCGGGCATGGCCGCCACCACGCGCACCTCCACGCCGAAATCCTTGAGTTTTTTCTCGATCAGGCGGCTGGTCATCTCCAGCGTCTCGGGCGCTACCGTCTCCTGGCGCTGCAGCGGACCGTCGAGCAGGTCCACCATCGGCAGCTTGCTGTCGGGCATCTCGGTGAACAGGGGCTTTTGCCGCTCCTTGACCACGCGGGCGCTCAGCGGCGGGTCGACCAGGATCGGCTCGATGATCTGCACCGGTTGCGGGTGGTGCTCTTCGCTCTCGGTCTTCTCTTCCAGCACCACCACGGCGCGCTCACGCGCTGCCTTGCGACCCACGGCCACATCCTTGGCCACCTCGCGCTGCGTGCGGCGCGACTGCACCAGCGCATCGATGCGCCCGCCCAGCACCTCGGCCACATGGCCCCAGGAGAAACGGAACACCAGTGCCGCGCCCAGCACGGCGAGCACGATGCACAGCAGGGCCGAACCCGTGAAGCCCAGCCACTTGACGCTGGCCGGCCCCGTGAGGAAGCCGAGCACGCCGCCGGCATGGCCGGGCAGCAGCGATTCGAAGCGGTACAGGCGCGACCATTCGAGCGCGGTGCTGGCACACATCAGCACCACCAACCCACCCCAGAACAGGCCGCGGCGCGCCATGGGACTCACGGCGCCGGGCAGCACCTCGCCGCCGCGCATCCAGCGTGCCAGCGACGACAGCCACGAGCGCACGCCCGCCGCCACGCACCACCAGACGGAGAAACCCAGGGCGAAATAGCTGCCGTCGGCCAGCCAGGCACCGATGCGCCCGGCCCAATTGAGCACGGCACGCGAGTCCGAGGGCCCCGAGGACGACCAGGCAGCGTCCTGCGCCGAGTAGCTGACCAGCGCCAGCAGCCAGAAAACCAGGGCCAGCAGGCCCAGCACCAGGCCGATTTCATGCCCGAAGCGGGCCGCTCCCGTGCGGGGCGGCGACTTCGCGGCGGACGATGCGTTCAGGGTATTGAGTGAATAGGTCATAAGGAGCCGGGCAAGCTTACCCCAAGCACCGCCCGGAACCGGCGCGCAGGATCAGCCCAGCGCGTCCAGGCGGTCCTTGAGCACGGTAGCGCCGGTGGGCAGCACCTCGATGAAGCCGCGCTCCTCCAGGTCCTTCATGACCCGGCTGACCATCTCGCGCGAGGCGCCGACCATCTTGGCCAGGTCCTGGCGCGATATCTTGTCGCGGATGATGCGCTGGCCCTGCGCATCGGTGACCGCGAAATCCAGCAGCGCATGGGCCACACGTCCGTACACGTCCAGCAAGGCCAGGGATTCGATCTTGCGGTCGGCATGGCGCAGGCGCTTGACCAGGCCGCGCATGACCACCAGCGACATGGAGGCGTTCTCGGTCAGGCAGCGCGCGAACTCGGTGCGCCCGAGCATCAGCACATCGGTCTGCACCTCGGCGCGTACCGTGGCGGAATGCGGTTCGTTGTCGATGATGCTCATCTCGCCCAGGTAGTCGCCCTGCGCCAGGTTGGCCAGGATCACCTCGCGACCCCGGCTGTCGGTCGTGAGCACGCGCGCGCGCCCGGTGAGCAGGATGAAGAGTGCGTTGGATTTTTGCCCCTGCTCGACCAGCGCCTCCCCGCGCTTGAAGCGCTTCTTGACCACGGCGCCACTGATCACCTCGGCCTGTGCCACGGTGAGCAGCGAGAACAGCGGTACCCGGCGCAGCAGGTCCAGGTTGGACAACATCGTTGACATGGAAACTTCTCCTCTCAAAAAGGCGCGGCTCCACCGGTGCCGCAGCGGGGTTATCACAGGGGCGCGCCATCGCACTCCCTGATGGGTTCTTACAATCGCCGTGATTGAAAATGGGCCTGCGTGTGAAGACCGTGCGCGGTTGATACTTGGCGCCCTGCCCCCCAGCTTTCCCAACAGCGCCCCGTGCAGCGGGCGCAAAACACAGGCTTTTACCATGTCTACCACCCAACACGCGAAAGTTCTGATCCTCGGCTCCGGCCCGGCCGGCTACAGCGCAGCGGTCTACGCCGCCCGTGCCAACCTCAACCCGGTGCTGATCACCGGCATGTCCCAGGGTGGCCAGCTGATGACCACGACGGAGGTCGACAACTGGCCGGCCGACGTGCATGGCGTGCAGGGTCCCGAGCTGATGCAGCGCTTTCTGGAGCATGCCGAGCGCTTCAAGACGCAGATCATCTTCGACCACATCAACAAGGTCGATTTCAGCAAGCGCCCGTTCACCCTCACCGGTGACAGCGGCACCTACACCTGCGACGCGCTGATCCTGGCGACCGGCGCCTCGGCCAAGTACTTGGGCCTGCCCTCCGAAGAAGCCTTCATGGGCCGGGGTGTGTCGGGCTGCGCCACCTGCGATGGTTTCTTCTACCGCGACAAGCCCGTGGCCGTGGTCGGCGGCGGCAACACGGCCGTCGAAGAAGCGTTGTATCTTTCCAACATCGCCAGCAAGGTCACCGTGGTGCACCGCCGCGACAAGTTCAAGGCCGAGCCCATCCTGGTGGACAAGCTCAACGAAAAGGTCGCTGCCGGCAAGATCGAGCTCAAGCTGTTCAACACGCTGGACGAAGTGCTGGGCGACGCCACCGGCGTGACCGGCATCCGCATCAAGAGCACCAAGGACGGCAGCACCGAGGACATCACGCTGCACGGCTGCTTCATCGCCATCGGCCACTCGCCCAACACCGACATCTTCCAGGGCCAGCTGGAGATGGACGGCGGCTACATCATCACGCAGGGCGGGCTCAAGGGCTTTGCCACGCAGACCAGCGTGCCCGGCGTCTTCGCGGCCGGCGACGTGGCAGACCATGTGTACCGCCAGGCGATCACCAGCGCCGGCACGGGCTGCATGGCCGCGCTCGACGCCCAGCGCTTCCTCGAACAGCAGGACTGAAAACCGCCGCCAGGGACGCAATTTGACGCCCCGGCGCGCGGGCCGCTATAATCCAAGGCTTTCCTGAATTCAGGCGGGTATTTTCGTACCCGCTTTTTCTGCAGGCAAAAACCAAATCGGGCCGGCCACATCGGTCTGCCCGGGGTTACCGCCACCCTTTCTGGCGAGGTGAGGTCGCAAGCTGTGCTTTTGGGAAACATCCCGCGAGCACGCAGCGAACGGCCGTTAAAAAGTATCGGAGTGTCCTCATGGCACGCGTCTGCGACGTAACGGGCAAGAAGCCCATGGTCGGGAACAATGTTTCCCACGCCAACAACAAAACCAAGCGCCGGTTCCTGCCGAACCTGCAATACCGCCGTTTCTGGGTCGAGACCGAAAACCGCTGGGTTCGCCTGCGCGTTTCGAGCGCTGCCCTGCGTTTGATCGACAAGAACGGTATTGACTCGGTGCTCGCAGACCTGCGCGCACGTGGCCAGGCTTAAGGAGAAACACCATGGCAAGCAAAGGCGGACGCGACAAGATCAAGCTGGAATCCACTGCGGGTACCGGTCATTTCTACACCACGACCAAGAACAAGAAGACGATGCCTGAAAAGATGCTGATCATGAAATTTGATCCCAAGGCACGCAAGCATGTCGAATACAAGGAAATCAAGCTGAAGTAATTCAGCGCTGGTTCTCCCCGAAAAAGCCGCCCGGCAGTCTGCCAGGCGGCTTTTTCTTTGGCCACACACAGGCCGTCATGCGGCCTGCCGCACCGCCCGGACTTGCCCATGCAGGAGGCGCCCGAGTTCGCCGTAGGCCCATTCCACCTCGGGCGAGAACGGCAGGCCGCAGCTCAGGCGCAGAAAGCCTTCGTACCGCCCCGAATTTGAGAAGATGGGCCCCGGCGCCACGCGGATGCCCAAGGCCAGCGCCTGCTCGAACAGCAGCGACGAGGACACGCCTGCGGGCAACTCGATCCACAGGCTGAGCCCGCCGGGCGGCACGGACAGGCGTGTGCCCTGCGGAAAATGCCGCGCCACCATCTGCACGCTGCGCTCGCGCTGCACCCGCAGCGCACTGCGAAAACGGCGCAGGTGGCGTTCGTGCGCGGCAGTCCCCACGGTGCGGGCCGCGAGCAACTGGGACCAGACCTGCATGTTGCGCGTGCGGGCGAATTTGAGGATCTGAATGCGGTCATGCCACCGCCCCCCATTCATCCACCCCTGGCGCAGGCCCGGCGCCAGGGTCTTGTTGAAGGACACGCAGTAGATCACCTGGCCCGTCTCGTCCCAGGCCTTGAGCGGGCGCTGTAGCTCGGGCACATCGACCAGCTCGCGGTAGATATCGTCCTCGATCAGCGCCAGCCCGTGGCGCCGGCAGAACGCCACCAGCCGCTCCTTGTGGCTGTCGGGCATGAGCGCGCCATTGGGCATCTGCAGGTGCGGCACGACGACCACGGCCTTCAGGCGGGGTTCGTGCTGCACGGCCAGCTCCAGTGCGTCGAGCGAGATGCCGGTGCGCGAGCTGCTGGGGATCTCCAGCGCGCGCAGGTTCTGCGTTTCCACCGCCTGCAGCACGCCGTAGAAGGTGGGGGATTCCACGGCCACCACATCGCCGCGCTCGGTCACCGCCGCAAGCGCCAGATTCACCGCATCCGAGTTGCCCAGCGTGGCCATCACCTCCTGCGGCGCCACGTGGACGCCCACTTCCAGCGCCTGCCGGGCCATCACGGCCTGGAACAGCGGGTGCGTGCCGGGCCGCGAATGGCCTTGCACCAGCACGTCGGGAAACTCGCGCAGCAGCGCGGCGCCCACCCGGTTGAGGGTGAGGTGGTCGAACAGTTCGGGCGCGGGCATGGCGGCCCCCAGGTCCACGCGCACCTGCGCGCGCCGCCCCTGCTCCAGCCACAGCGAGATGCGTTCATTGATGCCCGCGAACTGGGTGCCATCGATCTGTTGCACCGGGCAACGGGGATCGGGTTCGCTGCTGTGGTCCAGCAGGTGCACCTGCGGGTCCTGCACGAAGTAGCCGACCCGGGGACGCGCCTGCACGCTGCCCTGCTCCTCCAGGGTGCGCAGCGCCTGCAGCGCGGTCGACAGGCTCACGCCGTGGCGCTGCATCAGCTCGCGCACCGATGGCATGCGCGCTCCGGGCAGCAGCACGCCCTGGGCCACCGCCTGCTGGTAGTGGTCGGCCAGTTGGCGGTACAGGGGAAGGTTCGCTGCGGATGTGACAGGCATGGCCTGCCCATGATGCGCCCGAACCGCCGACCAGAACAGATACAGGATTACCGAAAACCGACCAGAACAGAGCAAAAATCAATCCGCTGCTCTGCATCCCCCAGCCAGTTTCTGTGCCTGTTGCGATGCAGGCTGCCGCCCTACGCTGAAGGCATGAAACAGCACCACCACACCCCCCCCTCCGTCGCGGCCAGCGGCGGCACGCCACAGGTCCTGCACCTGCCACTGGCCGCTGGCCAGGGCCGCCTCGTCTGGCTGGACGCAGGCTGCGAACTGCGCAGCCTCTCGGGCACGGCCCTGCTGCAAAGCACGGCGCCGGGCCACCTGGGTGCCGCACCTCCCGCCTGCCTGCCACCCCATGCGGCCTGGCGCAGCCCGCAGGGCATGTGGGTGGGCGTTCAGGCCCAGGGGTCGTCACCCGCCGCGCTCACACTGACCATGCCAGCGGGCGCCGACCTCACGCAGCCTGCCGAATCACCGGGGGCCCATGAAAAAAGCCGCCCAGGGCACGGGTCCCTACAGCGGCTTTGGCAGGCGCTGAGACGGCTTTTCGTCAGGCGCGCGCAGCACGCAGGCTGATCGAGAAGTCGCGCAGCGCGGCAATGCCGCTCTCTTCCGCGCGGCGGCACCAGGCCTGCAGGTCGGCGGTGAGCTGCTCGCGCGACTGCGTGGTGTTGAGCCACAGCTGGCGCAGCTCTTCGCGCATGGTCACCATCTTGTCCAGGGCCGGATGGGCAGCACGCACCTGGGCCAGCTGGGGCAAGGCATCGGCGGGCACCTTCTCGGCGTCGCGGTGCAGCCAGCGCTTGGCAGCCTTGAGCACCGAGGCGTCGGCCTGGCGGGCCTGCAGCGCGGCGATCTCTTCCCTGCACGCCTGGCGCACGCCGCGGGCATAGCCGGCCATGACCTCGTAGCGGTTGGCGATCAGCGCCTCCAGCGTCTTTTCGTCGGCCACGGGCTTCACGTCGCCGCGTTGCAGCTTGGGCGGCACCTTCTTCACGGTGGCCCAGCCGATGGACTTCATCAGGCTGATGTAGGCCCAGCCGATGTCGAACTCGTAGGGCTTGACCGAGAACTTGGCCGAGGTGGGGTAGGTGTGGTGGTTGTTGTGCAGCTCTTCGCCGCCGATGACCAGACCCCAGGGCGAGAGGTTGGTGCTGGCGTCCTGCGCCTCGAAATTGCGGTAGCCCCAGTAGTGGCCCACGCCATTGACCACACCGGCAGCCCAGAACGGGATCCAGAGCATCTGCACGGCCCAGACGGCAGCGCCCACGGCACCGAACAGCGCCAGGTTGAGCACCAGCATCAGGCCCACGCCCTGCCAACTGAAACGGGTGTAGACGTTGCGCTCGATCCAGTCATCGGGCGTGCCGTGGCCGAACTTCTTCATGGTCTCGAGGTTCTTCGACTCCGCGCGGTACAGCTCGGCGCCGCGCCACATCACGGTATCCAGGCCGCGCGTCTGCGGGCTGTGCGGGTCGTCCACGGTCTCGCACTTGGCGTGGTGCTTGCGGTGGATGGCCACCCACTCCTTGGTCACCATGCCGGTGCCAAGCCACAGCCAGAAACGGAAGAAATGCGAAGGAATCGCGTGCAGGTCCACCGAGCGGTGGGCCTGAGCGCGGTGCAGAAAAATCGTGACCGCCGCAATGGTGATGTGCGTGGTGGCCAGCGTGTACAGAACGATCTCCCACCAGGCGAGATTCCACAGGCCATGGCCGAGCCAGTCGATGGCCGCGTTCAGTACAACCCAGTCGGGTAACAGCATATTCAACAGAACCTTGTACAAAGTACCCGGCCACCAGCGATGGCAGGTGCAAAGATTTTAAAGCGCGGCCCCTCTTTTTGATTAGAGGTTATCCACAGTATCGGGAGTGAATTGGCCCCTGCGTCGCCTGCACGACAAGGCGGCACAACAGATATGCCAACGTGCTCGCGGGGCACATGGCGGATAAAACTGGCGCGGCCAAGGCCAGTGCCCCCGTGCAAGGGCCGCCAAGCCGCACAGGCGGCGCTTCGCTTGCGTGCACTGGGGGCGTCCCTCTCCCGACTCGCGCAGCGAGTCGGGAGAGGAGGCGCGAAGCGCTTCAGGGGGTGCTTACTTCCTTGTCCAGACCGCAGCAAAGAACCCGTCTGTCTTGTGGATATGGGGCCACAGGCGCAGATAACCAGTGCCCGAGGCACCGCCACTGCACAATTTTTCAGCACCCTCCACCTTGAGCTGCGTAAGCGCTTCGCCTGCATCCAGCGGCACGAAATCAGGGTGGGCGGCACTGAAGGCCTCGGCAATCGCCTCGTTCTCCTGCGGCAGGATGCTGCAGGTGGCATACACCAGCCGGCCACCGGACTTGAGCAGGCGTGCGGCGCTGGCAAGGATGGCCGTTTGCTTGGCCACGAGCTCTTCGACCGATTGGGGCGACTGGCGCCACTTGAGGTCGGGGTTGCGGCGCAGGGTACCGAGGCCCGAGCATGGCGCATCGACCAGCACCCGGTCGATCTTGCCGGCCAGGCGCTTGATGCGGTCGTCGCGCTCGTGCGCGATGGCGGCCGGGTGCACGTTGGACAGGCCGCTGCGCGCCAGGCGCGGCTTCAGGGCGTCAAGGCGGTGGCCCGAGACGTCAAAGGCGTACAGGCGACCGGTGTTGCGCATGGTGGCGCCGATGGCCAGCGTCTTGCCGCCCGCTCCGGCGCAGAAATCGACCACCATCTCGCCGCGCTTGGCGTCGAGCAGCAAGGCCAGCAGCTGCGAGCCTTCGTCCTGCACTTCCACGGCACCGCGGGTGAAGACGTCGAACTTGGCGAGCGCCGGCTTGCCGTCGATGCGCAGGCCCCAGGGTGAGTACGGGGTGGCCACGGCCTTGATGCCGGCCTTGGCCAGTTCCTTTTGCACATCGGCGCGCTTGTCCTGCAGGGCATTGACGCGCAGGTCCAGCGGCGCGGCATTCGACAGGCTCTCCACCAGTGGCCAGAAACCGGTACCCAACTGGTCCTTGAGGGGCTGCACCAGCCATTCGGGCAAATTGTGGCGGTGGCGCTCCATCAGGTCGTCGACCGTGACGCCATCGCACTGATCAAGCCACTTACGCTCCTGGTCGGTCAGGGCGCCCTCCAGAAAATCGCGCGGGCCGTAGAAGCCCAAAATGGCCAGGCGGCGCTCCTTGGGGCCGGAGCCCGAGGGGGCCATGTGGTCGAACAGCAGCTTCTTGCGCAGCACGGTGTAGACCGTTTCGGCCAGCGTGGCCCGCTCGCGGGGCCCCAGGCCCCGGTTGTCACGGAAAAAGCGCGACACCACCGCGTCGGCGGGGTGTTCAAAGGTGAGGGTGAGCCTGACGAGTTCGGCACAGGCGTCGAGAAGAACTTTGGGATGCATCCCCCGATTGTCCCACTGTGGCCCAAATCCCTCTTTCAGGGCCTTCGCCGGCCCGATCAGCGCGTGAAGACCGGGTCGAACGCCGAGCGCTGGATTTCCTTGAGCGTGGGCGATTCACCGGCCCAAAGCACCAGCGCCGGGCCTGGCAGGCCGAGCTGGCGCTCCATGGCGCGGCACAGCTGGTAGCGGCTGCCGTCGTCCAGGTCGGGCAGGTCCACGAAGACCAGGTAGGCGCGCCGCTGGGGGTGTTCGCGCAAGTTCTTGCGCACCAGCCAGCAGCGCTCCACGTCGGCATAGCGCACCAGCTCGGCCTGCAGTTCTTCGAGCTCGAACGGGCTCAGGTCGTGGCGCGTGGTCTGGCTGAAGAACGAGGTGCCCGAAAGCTCCTCCCAGGCGCGCTCCTCGGACTCCTGAGCGCGCTCGAGGCGCTTGCGCCACTGCTTGAAGGCCGTGGCGTCGTGGTCATAGCCAATGCGCGGGGTTTCGAGCTCGGCCAGTGCGGTGCGTGCGGTCCAGTAGCGGTCGCTGCTGCCGGCCTCCCACAGGCGGTGCAGCAGGGCCATGCGGCCCTCGCGGTCGTCGGCGGGCAGGCTCTGCACCAGGCCGCGCAGGGCACCGGGGTGGTCGGTGCTGCGCTGCAGTGCCGTGGCGTAAAGGCCGCGCACATCGGCCCCTGGGTCCAGGTGGCGCTGCAGGCGAGCCAGCTCCACCAGTTCTGCGGCGCTGGCCTGGGGCATGCCCGCCTGCAAGGTCTGGGCCCGGTCGCGCACCCGGCCCAGCCAGCCGTGGTGGCGCTTCCATTCACTGGCGTTGTCGCGGCACCACTGCTTGTCGAAATGCGCCACCCAGCGCTTGGCCTCGGGGCCCAGCAGGGCCAGAGCACTGCCGCGCGACCACTCGGCAGGCACGGTGGGCACCGCGTCCAGCGACTCGATGCGGTCACGCAGGCCCGGGTGGGTGTCGTCCACGTTGCTGATGCGCTTGAGCGCCTGGCGCAGGGCATCGTTGGCAAAGGCCGCATCCGGCACCTCGGCCAGGCGCTTGCGCATTGCGCGGTAAGGCCCCACCGGCAAGGGATTGCCGGCCGCTGCGCACCAGTGGTCACTCCAGAAGGTGCTGTGCAGCCATTCGCCGCGCACCTCGATCTCGATCAGCGCGGCCGCCGTGATATCGCGCCCCAGCAGGCGGCCTGCGATGCGATCGGCTTCGTACTCGTCTTGGCGCGCCAGTGCAAAGGTCTTGGCGACAAAGCGCGGGAAATACCAGCGCATGAAGGCCTGGGTGGCGGCGGCCACGGCGCCTTCATCGTCTTCGAGGCTGCTGTTCAAACGCATCCAGGTCAGCCGGGTGCGGTAGATCCAGGCTGCAAAACGGCCATGGTCGCCCCGCAGGTGCCCGTACTCGTGCGCGAGCACGGCCAGAAAGCGCGGCCGGTCCAGCGCCAGCAGCAGCGGCAGGCCGATGGTCAGGTAGTTCACCGCCCCGCCCAGCAGCCCGTAGCGGGGCAGTTGCTGGATGCTGGCGTTGAACTCGTCGTTCAGGTACACATGGTGGATGGGCGGGCCCTTGATCTTGCGGCGCATGCGCTCCAGCGCCTCGAACAGCTCGGGGGCCTCCAGCGCGGTGATCTCCATGCCCTTGGGCTCGTCCACGCGCACCCACAGCGCGCGGATACTCACCCACAGCAGGCTGGCCGCACCCAGCAGCACCAACACCAGCACCAGCCGGAACCGGCCATTGAACAGCTGCGGTATGACCCAGGCGATCAGGCCGGCCCCCACTGCCAGGCAGCCGAGCACCCAGGCATAGCCCAGCGCGGCGAACGCAGCCACGCCGAGCCGGTACCGGCGGCTGTTGTCGGCACTGGCATGCTCGCTCATGCGCACCAGGTGCACAAAATCTGCCTGATCCACTGGATTTCCCCCTCAACCTTGTTTTTTGACCACCTGCCATCCTAACCAACATGACCGACGACGACCTGCCCCAAATCACCCCGACCCCGCCCGGCCTGTACCGGCACTACAAGGGCATGCTGTACGAGGTGATCGACACCGTGCGCCACAGCGAGACCCTGGAGCCCATGACGCTGTACCGCGCGCTGTACGGCCAGCGAGGCCTGTGGGTGCGCCCGGCGGCCATGTTCGCCGAGGAGGTGCTGGTCGACGGCCGCAGGCGCCCGCGCTTCGAGAAATGCGCCGACGAGGCTTTGCCCCCACCGTCAGCACCGGCCTGATCGCCAACCTGCACAACCGCACGGGGCCAAAACGCCGAACTGGCCGGCAATCATCCGCCAGTTCGGCAGATTGATGCCGCCATTGTGTCCCCATGGACACAAACAGTACAAACCGCCTTGACCTGGCCTTTGAAGAATGGGATCCGGGCCGTTGCCGGCGTTGTTCGCCACCTCGGGGAGCACGGGCCGCAGCCCGCAACCCTTGGAAGGAACGACGATGACGAGCATCAATAGCGTCAGCAGTGCCTGGTCCAGTGCAAGTGTGCAGCGGGCGTCACGCCCGGGGCCCTCGCCTGAGCGGCTGCTGTCCAAAATAGACGCCGACGGCAGCGGCGGCGTGAGCGGTACCGAACTGCAGGGCCTGCTGGACGATGTGGCCAAGAAGACCGGCGCCAGCAGCCAGACCAGCGCTGCCGACCTGGTCCAGCAGTACGACAGCGACGGGGACGGCAGCCTCAATGCCGACGAGCTGGGCAAGACGATGCAGAGCGTCCTGCCCCCACCGCCCTCGACCATGTCCTTTGCCCAGTCGCGCAGCGACAGCAGCAGCACGGGTGCCACGGGCCAGGCCGGTGATGACCTGTTCGGCAAGGTGGACACCGATGGCGACGGCGCCGTGGGCCAGGCCGAGCTGCAGGCCTTGCTGGAGAAGATGTCCGGCGGCACGGCCAGCAAGACGGGTGTCAGCAGCGACGAACTGTTCAGCCAGCTCGACGCGGACGGCGATGGCAGCCTTTCGAAGGCCGAATTCGACGCCGGCCGGCCGTCGGGCGAGGCCGGTGGCGGTGCCGTAGGCGGCATGCCACCGCCGCCGCCCGGTGGGCCTGGCGGCCCCGGCGGAGCCTCTGCCAGCAGCAGCACCTACGACCCGCTCGATACCAATGAAGACGGGGTGGTGTCCGCCGCAGAGCAGGCAGCGGGCGCAGCCCAGACGGACGCCATCACGGCGCTGTTCAAGACCATCGACACCGACGGGGACAGCAGCATCAGCAGCGAGGAGGCCCGCTCCTTCGTCGACCAGCTGGCCAGCCAGCTCACCAGCGCCAACAGCACCACCGATGCCGGTAGCCAGACGGCGGACAGCGGGCAGAAGACGGACCTGATGAAACTGGCACAGTTCGCACGCAGCCAGTACGAGGCCGCCGCGGGATCCTGGTCGAGCACCGGGAGCACGCTGAGCGCACTGGCCTGACACCAGAAATGGGGAACGGCGGGCAGGGAATGGGCTTGCGCCGCCATGCCGCACCGTCCTACAGCCCGGGCGCAATGCCCGGGTTATCTTGGGATCCATCACCCCACATGTCCCGTGCTGCCACGGACTGATCGAGGGAGCCACCCGCCGGTCCAGGCTGGAGCATTGCACGCCTCGCACCGTTGTGCGCATGACACGGAGCACCCCATGGACTATCTATTGCAAGGAATGTTCAGCGAAAAGTCGCTGAGCAAGGTCGTCGGATTTTTCGCCAGGCAAGCCGATGCGGACATCGCCGTGCGCCGGTTGCTGCGGCTGCCCGGCATGGAGCCCGGCCAGGTCCGGTTGATGGGGCCGCAGCACGCGGACCTGCGCAACCGCGATCTGCTCAGCCGGGCACTGGAGCCAGAAGCCCGCGGCGTGTTCACCACCCTGGTGCGCACCCATGCCATTGCCGGCCTGGTGGGCGCCGTGCTGGGCCTCATGGCGTTTGGTTACCTGATCGCCACTTATGAACCCGCAGTATTGAACAACCCCTTGCTGGCCTTCATCGCCATCGTGGGTTTCGGCACCACCTTCGGCCTCATGCTGGGAGCACTGAACGCGCTGCGGCCCGACCGCGTCTGGGTCGTCAACCGGGTGCGGTCTGCACTGCGCAAGCGCCAATGGGTGGTGGTGGCGCACCCGACCGATGCGCACCAGGCGGCACTGGCCCAGGACCTGCTGGACAGCAGCGAAGCCCAGGTGGTGCGCACCCTGTAGCCCCCGATTACGCCAGGGCCGCCATGAAGGCCCGCACGGCACGCGGGTAGATCACATGCTCCTGCGCCTGCACCCGGGTCGCCAGCACCTCGGCCGTGTCCCCAGGCAGCACGGGAACCACGGCCTGGTCCAGGATGGGGCCCACGTCCAATTCGTCCGTCACCTGGTGCACCGTCACGCCCGCAACCTTGCAGCCCGCGTCGATCGCGCGCTGGTGGGTGTTCAGGCCCGTGAAGGCTGGCAGCAGGGACGGATGGATGTTGATCAGCCGGCCCGCGTAGCGCGCCACGAATCCCGGTGTGAGAATGCGCATGAAACCGGCCAGCACCACCAGAGCGGGTTCATACCGGTCGACGGCCTGCGCGAGCGCGGTGTCGAAGGCCTCGCGGCTATCAAAGGCCTTGTGGTCGAGCGCCTCGGTGGCGATGCCTTCGCTGCGGGCAAACGACAGGCCTGCCGCGTCGGCCTTGTTGCTCAGCACGGCGGCCACCCGGGCGCCGTACCGGCGGGCCCAGTCTTCCTGTTGCGCGGTGCGCACGATGGCCGCCATGTTGGAACCGCTGCCGGAGATCAAAATCACGATGTTCTTCATAAATTGCCACGGATTATCCCAGCCATGCCCTTCGAACCCGCAAACCGCCCCCTGACCGCGAACGAGGCCCGCGTGCTGGCCACGCTGATGGAGAAAGCCCGCACAGTGCCCGACAGCTACCCGATGTCGCTCAACGGCCTGCTCACGGGCTGCAACCAGAAGACCAGCCGCGAGCCGGTGATGACGCTGAGCGATGCCGAAGCGCAGGAGGCCCTCGATTCCCTGCGCCAGCTGACCCTGGCGTTCGAGACCAGCGGCAACCGCACCACGCGCTGGGAGCACAACTTCCAGCGCGGCGTGGGCGTGCCCGAGCAATCGGCCGTGCTGCTGGGCCTGCTGATGCTGCGCGGCCCGCAGACAGCCGGCGAGCTGCGCATCAACGCCGAGCGCTGGTACCGCTTTGCCGATATCTCCTCGGTCGAGGCCTTCCTGGACGAGCTGCAGGAGCGCAGTGCCGAGAAAGGCGGCCCGCTGGTGGTGTTGCTGCCGCGCGCACCGGGCGCACGCGAGCCACGCTGGACGCACTTGCTGTGCGGGCCGGTGGACACCAGCAGCAGCGCTGCCGCGCCCGCCACGGGCGGGGCAACCGGGGCACTGCAATCGCGCGTGGCGGCGCTGGAGACCGAGGTGGCCGGTCTGCGCGCCACGGTGGAACGGCTGTGCGCCGAACTTGGCATCGAGCCGGTGGCGCCGGCGATGTCGCCACCCGGACAGGAATAAAACGAACGACCGTGCTACAAACACGACTTCTCAGGAGACAAGCCGCATGGATCTCGCATTCACCCCCGAAGAACAGGCCTTCCGCGACGAAGTTCGCGCATGGGTCCACAGCAATCTGCCGCCCGCCATTTCCCACAAGGTGCACAACGCCCTGCGCCTGACCCGTGACGACCTGCAGGGCTGGGCCAAGATACTGGGCAAGAAGGGCTGGCTCGGCTTTGGCTGGCCCAAGGAGTTCGGCGGCCCTGGCTGGACCGCCGTGCAAAAGCACCTGTTCGAAGAAGAGTGCGCCCTTGCCGGCGCACCGCGCATCATCCCCTTCGGACCCGTGATGGTAGCCCCGGTGATCATGGCCTTCGGCAATGCCGAGCAGCAAAAGCGCTTTCTGCCCGGCATCGCCAGCGGCGAAGTCTGGTGGAGCCAGGGCTACAGCGAACCGGGCTCGGGCTCGGACCTGGCCTCGGTCAAGACCCGCGCCGAGCGCGTGGGCGACAAGTACATCGTCAACGGCCAGAAGACCTGGACCACGCTGGGCCAGTACGGCGACTGGATGTTCAACCTGGTGCGCACCAGCACCGAAGGCAAGCCGCAGACGGGCATCTCCTTCCTGCTGCTGGACATGAAGTCGCCCGGCGTCACCGTGCGCCCGATCAAGCTGCTGGACGGCGAGTGCGAGGTCAACGAGGTGTTCTTCGACAACGTCGAAGTGCCGGCCGAGAACCTGATCGGCGAAGAGAACAAGGGCTGGACCTACGCCAAGCACCTGCTCAGCCACGAGCGCACCAACATCGCCGACGTGAACCGCAGCAAGCGCGAACTCGAGCGCCTCAAGCGCATCGCCAAGGCCGAAGGCCTGTGGGATGACAGCCGTTTCCGTGACCAGGTGGCCCTGCTCGAAGTGGACATCGTGGCCCTCGAAATGCTGGTGCTGCGCGTGCTCTCGGCCGAAAAGTCGGGCAAGAACTCGCTCGACATCGCCGGCCTGCTCAAGATCCGCGGCAGCGAGATCCAGCAGCGCTATGCCGAGCTGATGATGCTGGCCGCCGGCCCCTTCGCCCTGCCCTTCATCGAAGAGGCGATGGAAGCCGGTTGGCAAGGCGACTTTCCGGGCGGCGAGGTGGCCAACGCGCCCCTGGCATCGACCTACTTCAACCTGCGCAAAACCACCATCTACGGCGGCTCGAACGAAGTGCAGCGCAACATCGTGGCGCAGACGGTTCTGGGCTAAGGAGACATACAAATGGATTTCGATTTCTCTGACGACCAGGAACAGCTGCGTGACGCCGTGCGCAAGTGGGTGGACAAGGGCTACACCTTCGAGCGCCGCCGTGCGGCCGTGGAGGCCGGCGGCTTCTCGCGCGAGGCCTGGACCGAACTGGCAGAGCTGGGCCTGACGGCCCTGACCGTGCCTGAGGACCACGGCGGCCTGGGCCAGAGCGCCATCGACGCGATGGTGGTGGCCGAGGAACTGGGGCGCGGCATGGTGCTCGAGCCCCTGGCACAGGCCTTCATCGCCAGTGCCGTGCTGTCGCAGCACGGCTCTGCCGAGGTGCAGGGCGCCTGGCTGCCCCGCGTTGCCAGCGGCGAAGCCCTGGTGGTGCTGGCCCAGCAGGAACGCAAGGCGCGCTACCGCCTGGATGTGTGCGATGCCAAGGCCACGGCAGCCAGCGGCGGCCACAGCGTGAGCGGCACCAAGAGCATCGTCGCCGCGGGTGACCAGGCCGATGCCTTCCTCGTGCCCGCCCAACTGGACGGAAAGATAGCGCTGTTCCTGGTGGAGCGCTCGGCCACCGGCGTGGCCACCAAGGGCTACGTCACTCAGGACGGCAGCCGCGCCGCCGAAGTGCAACTGGCCAACGCCCCCGCCACCCTGGTGACCACCGACGGCCTGGCCGCGCTGGAATTGGCCGTGGACATCGGCATTGCCGCCACCTGCGCCGAGGCCGTTGGCGTGATGGACAAGTCCGTGGCCGCCACGGTGGAGTACATGAATCAGCGCAAGCAGTTCGGCGTGCTGATCTCGAGCTTCCAGGCCCTGCGCCACCGCGTGGCCGACATGAAGATGCAGCTCGAACTGGCCCGCTCGATGAGCTACTACGCCAGCCTCAAGCTGGGCGCCCCTGCTGCCGAGCGCCGCGCCGCCATGGCCCGCGCCAAGGTGCAGCTGGGCCAGTCCATGCGCTTCGTGGGTCAGCAGTCGGTGCAGCTGCACGGCGGCATCGGCGTGACCGACGAGTACATCTGCAGCCACTACTTCAAGAAGCTCACACAGCTCGAAATGACCTTCGGCGACACGCTGCACCACCTCGGTGAAGTGTCGGCCCGCATGCAGGATACTGCCGGCGTGTTTGCCTGAGAACAACTGACGCAAGGGCGTAACACCCATCGATCATGCTCGTGGATTTGACCGATCCACGGGCATTTTTTATTTTCAGAAAAGAACACATGATGATGATTTCCCTACAACGCCGGTTGGCCCTGATGGCCGCAGCCACTACCGTGATGGCCCTCGCCGGCTGCGCCACGCAAGGCCCTTCACAGCAGGCGTTGCCCCCCATCGTCTTCGTGCACGGCAATGGCGACACGGCCGCGCTGTGGCAGACCACGGCCTGGCGATTCGAGTCCAACGGCTGGCCGCGCGAGCGCCTGCACGCCATTGACGTGCCCTACCCGATCAACCGCGACGACGATACCAAGGCCCAACCCGGCCGCACTTCGGCCGCAGAACACATGGCCTACCTCAAGGCCGAGGTGGACAAGGTGCTCAAGGCCACGGGTGCGCGCAAGGTCGTGCTCATGGGCAATTCGCGCGGCGGCAATGCCATCCGCAACTACATCCAGAACGGCGGCGGCGAGCAGACCGTGAGCCACGCCATCCTGGGCGGCACGCCCAACCACGGGGTGTGGGCGATTCCCGGCTTTCGCGAAGGCAGCGAGTTCGCCGGCACCGGCCCCTTCCTCAAAGGCCTGAATGCACCCAAGAACGCCGCAGGCGACGAAGTCACCGGGCCCGTGCAGTGGATGACCGTGCGCTCTGATAACAACGACAAGTTCGCCCAGCCCGATGGCCTGTGGATAGGCCAGAAGGGCACGGCTACCAACGTCACCGCAGCAGGCCCTGAACTCAAGGGCGCGACCAACGTGGTGATCCCGCGCATCGACCACCGCGAGACCTCGTTCTCGCCTGCCGCCTTTGCGGCGGCCTACCAGTTCATCACCGGCAAGACCCCCGCGGCCACGGCCATCGCCAGCGAAGCGCGCGTGGCGATCTCGGGCAAGGTCACCGGCCTGGGCGTGGACCCGCTGGACGCCAAAACCGGCAATTTCAGCAACAACCTGCCCCTGCCCGGCGCGCAGCTGGAGGTCTACGCCACCGATGCCGCCACGGGCGCACGCACCGGCAATGCCCTGCTGCGCACCACCGTGGCGGCCGACGGCCAGTGGGGTCCCCTGGTCGTACCCACCGGCGCCCCGCTCGAATTCGCCATCGCCGCGCCCGGCTACGCCACCACGCACATCTACCGCAGCGGCTTCCCACGCAGCAGTGCCATCGTGCACCTGCGCGCCGAACGCATCGCCGACGCCGACAAGACCGCCGCCAGCGTGGTCACCATGACCCGCCCCCGCGGCTACCTGGACCCGGCGCGCGACCAGATGCTGTTCGACGGCGTGCCCCCCGTAGGCGTGCCCGCCGGCGCCGGCGCAGCATCGGCCAAGATCAAGCCCGAAGGACCCCAGCGCAGCGTGGCCGCGCAATTCAATGGGGAGCGCGTGGTGGGACAGACCTGGCCGGCAGCCAACGGGCACCTGGTGTTTCTGGAACTGACGTATTGATGAGCAGACGCTGCGCGGTACCCGAATTCCGTGCAGCACACCCCCAAGAGTGGTCAAGACGGCCCTTATGGCTAGGCGTTACGTCGCAGACAGTACGCTAGTACGGCAAGACGGAACAACGACGCCAGAAGGGTCGTATTGGCCGCTCCGCCCGCTAGGCAAGAAGACGTGAAGATTTGGGGACGTGGGCCATTAGGAATTCCATTTGATCGGCCAGGATGCGACGATTGCGCAGAATGAAGTCTTCCCACAGGCTGGGCACATAAGGCGCGTAAAGCAGCGGCATGTGCGCCTGCTCCGGCGTGCGCGGCCCCTTCCTGTGGTTGCAGGGCCGGCAGGCCGTCACCACATTCATCCAGTGGTCCTGCCCGTTGCGAGCAAAGGGCACGATGTGTTCGCGCGTGAGGTTGTCTTCGTGGAAGTGCCCGCCGCAGTAGGCGCACACGTTGCGATCGCGCACGAAGAGCTTGCTGTTGGTCAGGCCCGGCTTGAGATCGAAGGGGTTGATGCTGGGCACACCCTTGGTGCCGATGATGCTGTTGATGGCAATCACCGATTGTTCGCCCGTGACGGCGTTGTAGCCACCCCGAAAGCGCGCGATCTGGCCGCCGGACTCCCAGCGCACCTCCCCCGCGGCGTAGTGGATGACCGCCTGCTCCAGCGATATCCACGACTGGGGCAGCCCCTGGGCTGACAGCTTCAAGACCTTCAAAACACGCCTCCTGGAACAAGAATGAACACAAGGAATCGGAACGCGGATGTCTCGCGGACCCCACTGCGCTGTGAAGTCCGTAGTACACAATATACTCTGTTTTCATGACAGATTGGCGTCTGGTGCTTTACCCATCGGCCCAAGCTGCTATCAAAAAGATAACAAAACAATGAAGATCTTCCGCGGATTCCACCACCCCGGCATCGCCCGTGCCTGCGCGCTGACCATCGGCAACTTCGACGGTGTGCACCGGGGCCACCAGGCCATGCTGGCCCTGCTCAACAGCGAGGCCGCCCACCGCGGGGTGGAGAGCTGCGTGCTGACCTTCGAGCCCCACCCGCGCGATTACTTCGCCGGGGCCCTGCACAAGCCGGAGCTGGCGCCCGCACGCATCGGCACGCTGCGCGACAAGCTCACCGAGCTGGCGCGCTGTGGCGTGCAGCAGACGGTGGTACTGCCCTTCGATGCACGGCTGGCGGCCCAGTCGCCCCAGGCCTTCATCGACGAGGTGCTGCTCCAGGGCCTGGGTGCGCGCTACGTGCTGGTGGGCGACGATTTCCGCTTCGGCGCCCAGCGCGCGGGCGACTACGCGCTGCTCGATGCCACGGGCCAGGCCCGGGGCTTCGACGTGGCGCGCATGAACAGCTACGAGGTGCACGGGCTGCGCGTGTCGAGCTCGGCCGTGCGCCAGGCGCTGGACCAGGGCGACATGGAGGCCGCCGCCCGCCTGCTGGGCCGGCCCTACACGATATCGGGCCACGTGGTGCATGGCCGCAAGCTCGGGCGCGAACTGGGGGCCACGGCCGAGGGTGCGGGCGACGGTTTTCGCACGCTGAACCTGCGCTTTGCCCACTGGAAACCCGCTGCCAGCGGCATCTTTGCCGTATTGGTGCATGGCCTGGGCGAGCTCCCATTGCAAGGCGTGGCCAACCTGGGCGTGCGCCCCTCGCTGGACCCCGACGACGTGAACGGCGGGCGCGTGCTGCTGGAGACGCATTGCCTGCAATGGCCCGCCGATCTGGGGGCCGAAGGGGCGTACGGTAAAATCGTGCGGGTGGAACTGCTGCACAAACTGCACGACGAGCTCAAATACGACGGTCTGGATGCCCTGACGACGGGCATTGCCAAGGACTGTGCGGACGCGCGCGCCTATTTCGCGTCGGCCCACGCACCCACCAACCACACCGAGACCCGGCGCCAGACCACGCGCGACCGAATTTGAGGGGGCTGCCTGCGCAGCGCCTGCCCCGCAGGCCCGACACCTCTCCACGCCTCCTCTTTTCCCGCTTTGCTCCGGGCCTGCCCCGGATTGCCCCGTTTTAAGGCTCCCCCATGTCCGACAACGCCAGTACCACCGAATCCACCGCCCCGGATTACCGCAGCACCCTGAACCTGCCCGACACCCCCTTCCCCATGCGCGGCGACCTGCCCAAGCGCGAGCCGGGCTGGGTCAAGGAGTGGGAGGACAAGGGCCTGTACAAGCGCCTGCGCGACGCACGCTGCGGCGCGCCCAAGTTCATCCTGCACGACGGCCCGCCCTATGCCAACGGCCAGATCCACATGGGCCATGCGGTCAACAAGATCTTGAAGGACATGATCACCAAGGCGCGCCAGCTCGAAGGCTTCGACGCGCTGTACGTGCCCGGCTGGGACTGCCATGGCCTGCCGATCGAGAACGCCATCGAGAAGAAGCACGGCCGCAACCTGAGCCGCGACGACATGCAGGCCAAGAGCCGCGCCTTTGCCACCGAGCAGATCGCGCAGCAGATGGGCGACTTCCAGCGCCTGGGTGTGCTCGGCGAATGGGACAACCCCTACAAGACCATGAACTTCTCCAACGAGGCGGGCGAGATCCGGGCCTTCAAGCGCGTGATGGAGCGCGGCTTCGTCTACCGCGGCCTCAAGCCCGTGTACTGGTGCTTCGACTGCGGCAGTTCGCTGGCAGAGTTCGAGATCGAATACGCCGACAAGAAGAGCACCACGCTGGACGTTGCCTTCAAGGCGCACGAGCCCGCGAAGCTGGCCGTCGCCTTCGGCCTGCCCGCGCTGGCCAAAGACGCCTTCGTGGTGATCTGGACCACCACCGCCTGGACCATCCCCGCCAACCAGGCGCTGAACCTGAACCCCGCACTGACCTATGCGCTGGTGGACACCGAGCGCGGCATCCTGGTGCTGGCCGAGTCGCTGGTGGAGGACTGCATGGTGCGCTACGGCCTGACCGGCCAGGTGCTGGCCACGGCCCTGGGCGAAAAGCTCGGCGGCCTGGAATTCGAGCACCCGCTGTACGACGTGGATGCCGGCTACCGCCGCCTGTCGCCCGTGTACCTGGCCGACTACGCCACGGCCGATGACGGCACCGGTATCGTGCATTCCTCGCCCGCCTATGGGCTGGAGGATTTCAACTCCTGCGTGTCCCACGGCCTGGCGCTCGACGACATCCTGAACCCCGTGCAGGGCAATGGCACCTATGCGCCGGACTTCCCGCTGTTCGGCGGCCAGCACATCTGGAAGGCCGTGCCGGTCGTCATCGAGGCGCTGCGCGGTGCCGGCCGCCTGATGGCCACCAAGGACATCACGCACAGCTACCCGCACTGCTGGCGCCACAAGACGCCGGTGATCTACCGCGCCGCAGCCCAGTGGTTCATCCGCATGGACGAAGGCGAAGGCGTGTTCACCAAGGACAAGGCCGAGAAGACGCTGCGCCAGACGGCGCTGGACGCCATCGAGCACACGAGCTTCTACCCCGAGAACGGCAAGACCCGCCTTCACGACATGATCGCCGGACGGCCCGACTGGTGCATCTCGCGCCAGCGCAGCTGGGGTGTGCCCATCCCGTTCTTCCTGCACAAGGATTCGGGCGAGCTGCATCCGCGCACCATGGAAATCATGGACCAGGCGGCCGATATCGTCGAGAAGGGCGGCATCGAGGCCTGGAGCCGTGTGACGCCCGAGGAGATCCTGGGCGCCGAGGACGCGGCCTGCTACACCAAGAGCACCGACATCCTGGAGGTGTGGTTCGACTCGGGCTCGACCTTCTTCCACGTGCTGCGCGGCACGCACCCCGGCGTGCACCACGACACCGGCCCCGAGGCCGACCTGTACCTGGAAGGCCATGACCAGCACCGCGGCTGGTTCCACAGCTCGCTGCTGCTGGCCAGCGCGCTCGAAGGCCGCGCGCCCTACCGCGGCCTGCTGACCCACGGCTTCACCGTGGACAGCCAGGGCCGCAAGATGAGCAAGTCGCTGGGCAACGGCATCGATCCGCAGGAGATCAACAAGAAACTGGGCGCCGAGATCATCCGCCTGTGGGTGGCCGCCAGCGACTACTCGGGCGACATCGCGGGCGACGAGAAGATTCTGGCGCGCGTGGTCGACGCCTACCGCCGCATCCGCAACACGCTGCGCTTCCTGCTGGCCAACGTGAGCGATTTCGACCCCGCCACCGACACCGTGCCGTTCGAGCAGATGCTGGAGATCGACCGCTACGCCCTGACGCGCGCGGCCGAGTTCCAGGCCACCGTGTTGGCCCACTACAAGGTGTACGAGTTCCACCCCGTGGTGGCCAAGCTGCAGCTGTACTGTTCGGAAGACCTGGGCGGCTTCTACCTCGACGTGCTCAAGGACCGCCTGTACACCACGGCGCCCAAGAGCCTGGCACGCCGCAGTGCGCAGACCGCGCTGTACCAGATCACGCACGCCATGCTGCGCTGGATGGCGCCGTTCCTGTCGTTCACCGCCGAAGAGGCATGGAAGGTGTTCGGCAAGTCCGATTCCATCTTCGTGGAAACCTACGGCTCCATCGCCGGTGGCGACGAAGGCCTGCTGGCCAAGTGGGCGCGCCTGCGCGAGATCCGCGATGCGGTGAACAAGCAGATCGAGGTGCTGCGCGCCGACGGCCAGGTGGGCTCGTCGCTGCAGGCCAACGTGGTGCTCACGGCGGCACCCGAGGACCATGCCCTGCTCGCCAGCCTGGGCGACGACCTCAAGTTCGTCTTCATCACCTCGTCCATCGAGCTGGTGGCGGGCGATGCCCTGCAGATCAGCGTCAAGCCCAGCGCCGACGCCAAGTGCGACCGCTGCTGGCACTACCGCGCCGACGTGGGCCAGGATGCGGCCCACCCGACGATCTGCGGCCGCTGCACAAGCAACCTGTACGGCGCCGGCGAAAGCCGGGTGCACGCATGATGGCGGCAAGCGGCACCTCTAGCTCGGCCCTGGGCCGCATGTGGCCCTGGCTGGCCTGGGCGCTGGTGATCCTGGTTGCCGACCAGATCACCAAGTCGCTGATCCTGGATGCCTACCGCCTGGGCGATGCGACGCCCATCACCAGCTTCTTCAACATCGTGCGGGCGCACAACACGGGCGCGGCCTTCTCGTTCCTGGCCGATGCCGGGGGCTGGCAGCGCTGGGCCTTCACCGGCATCGGCGTGGCCGCCACCGTGTTCATCGTGTGGCAGCTGCGCGCGCATCCGCAACAGAAGCTGTTCTGCTTTGCACTGTCCAGCATCCTGGGCGGCGCGGTGGGCAACGTGGTGGACCGGCTGATGCACGGCTACGTGGTCGACTTCCTGGACTTTTACGCACGCGGCTACCATTTCCCGGCCTTCAACCTGGCCGATTCGGCCATCACCGTGGGTGCGGTCTGCCTGGTGCTGGACGAGTTGCTGCGGATGAAGAAGTCGAAGTAGACCTCTCGCTCCCTCATTTCTGAACGGCCCCATCGAGGGCCGTTTTTCATGGGCCTTGGTCACAAGGGCGTCACACGGCTTCGCTCCAATGTAAACGTTTACATTGCAACGAGGTTCCATGAGCATCCAGGACGTGGCCCGCCAGGCGGGCGTGTCGGTCGCCACCGTGTCGCGGGTCTTCAACCTGCCCGACAAGGTGACGCCGGCCACGCGCGGGCATGTGGAGCAGGTCGCCCAGGCGTTGGGCTACCTGCCCAACGCCAGCGCGCGCACCTTGCGCACCCAGCGCAGCCGCGTCATCGGCGTGGTGCTGCCCACCCTGCTCAACCCGGTGTTTGCCGAATGCCTGCAGGGCCTGGCCCAGGCGGCCGTCGCGGCCGGCTACGCCATCCTGCCGTTTGCCACCGACTACCAGATCGCCCAGGAAGACCGTGCCGTGCACTTGCTCCTGGCCGGCAACGTGGACGGCATGGTCCTCGTGGTCTCCAACCCCGCCACATCGAGCGCGCTGCAGCGCCTGGCCGAAGCCGGGCTGCCCTACGTGCTGGCCTACAACCGGCACCCGGACCATCCCTGCGTCTCGGTGGATGGCGAGCAGGCCGTGGCCGAGCTGGTGGCCCATCTGGTCTCGCTCGGGCACCGGCGCATCACCATGGTCAGCGGCCAGCTTGCCGCATCGGACCGGGCGCAGCAGCGCAGCCGGGGCTTTCACAGCGGCATGGCCGCCGCCGGCCTGCCCGAGGGGCCGGTGCTCGAAGTGCCCTTTGTCGAGACCGCCGTGCAGGACGTCACGGCCCTGCTGCAGGCGCCGGGCCGCCCCACGGCCCTGGTGTGCTCCAACGACCTGCTGGCCATCCGCAGCATCCGCGCTGCCCACCTGGCCGGGCTGGCCGTGCCGCGCGACCTGAGCGTGGCGGGCTTCGACGGCATCGCCCTGGGCGAAGACCTCACGCCCATGCTGAGCACCGTGGCCCAGCCCAACGCCGACATCGGCCGCTGCAGCGTGCAGCTGCTGGTGCAGGCCATGGCCAGCGGCGCACCGCTGGCGCCCGATGCCGGGCTCACGCTGGCCCACCACTTTCGCACCGGCGAATCCTGCGCGCACGCCTGACCCCTTTCACCCACGTTCCCCGCCACCTCTGATCACAGGAGTTCTCGATGACATTCCCGCTCACCCCATTCATGCGCGCCGCGGCGCTCGCCCTCGGCCTGGCGGCCAGCGGCGCGGCCATGGCGCAAACGGCCATCTGCTACAACTGCCCGCCCGAATGGGCCGACTGGGGCAGCCAGATCAAGGCCATCAAGGCCAAGACCGGCATCACCGTGCCGCCGGACAACAAGAACTCGGGCCAGTCGCTGGCGCAGATGACGGCCGAGAAGGCCAGCCCCGTGGCCGACGTGACCTACCTGGGCGTGACCTTCGCCATCCAGGCGCACAAGGATGGCCTGGTCACCACCTACCAGCCGCCTGCGGCGTGGAAGGACATTCCCGACGGCCTCAAGGACCCGGCCGGCCACTGGTTCACCATCCACTCGGGCACGCTCGGTTTCATGGTCAACGTGGATGCACTCAAGGGCAAGCCCGTGCCGCAATCCTGGGCCGACCTGCTCAAGCCCGACTACAAGGGCCTCATCGGCTACCTGGACCCGGCCTCGGCCTTCGTGGGCTACGTGGGTGCGGTGGCGGCCAACCAGGCGCGCGGCGGCACGCTGGAGAATTTCGGCCCCGGCATCGACTACTTCAAGGCGCTGCAGAAGAACGAGCCCATCGTGCCCAAGCAGACCTCCTATGCGCGCGTGCTCTCGGGCGAGATCGCGATCCTGCTGGACTACGACTTCAACGCCTACCGCGCCAGGTACAAGGACCAGGCCAACGTGCAGTTCGTGATCCCTGCCGAGGGCACGCTGGTGGTGCCCTACGTGATGAGCCTGGTGGCCGGCGCGCCCCATGCCGCAGAGGGCAAGAAGGTGCTGGACTTCGTGCTCTCCGACGAAGGCCAGGCCCTGTGGGCCAATGCCTACCTGCGCCCGGTGCGCGCCAGCGCCATGCCCAAGGAGGTGCAGGCGCGCTTCCTGCCCGCCAGCGAATATGCCCGCGCCAAGACGGTGGACTATGGCCGCATGGCCGCGGTGCAGAAGGCGTTCTCGGACCGCTACCTCGCAGAAGTGAAGTGATCCTGATGCGCCACGGCTTCGCTCCCTCGCGCACGCTGCTGCTTGCCTGCGCCGCGCCGGCCGTGGCCTTCTTCGCGGCCTTCTGGCTGCTGCCCGTGGCCCTGCTGCTGGCGCTGCCGGCAGGCAAGGGCTGGGCCAGCTATTTCGCTGTGCTGACCAACGCCCGCTACCTGCAGAGCCTGCTGCAGACGCTGGGCCTGTCGCTCGCTGTCACGCTGGCCACGCTGGTGCTGGGCGCCCTGGTGGGCATCACGCTGGCGCGCCAGCGCTTTCGCGGGCGGCAGCTGCTGCTGTCGCTGCTCACACTGCCGCTGTCCTTCCCCGGGGTGATCGTGGGCTTCTTCATGATTTTGCTGGGCGGTCGCCAGGGGCTCGTGGCGGACCTGACGGACGCGCTGGGCCTGGGCCGCATCACCTTCGCCTACGGCCTGGCAGGCCTGTTCCTGGCCTACCTGTATTTCTCGCTGCCGCGCGCGATTGCCACCTACACCGCCGCAGCGGGTGCCATGGACGCCGCCCTGGAAGAGGCCGCCCGGTCGCTCGGTGCCTCGCGCTCGCGCGTGGCGCGCGATGTGTGGCTGCCCGAGCTGGCCACCACCACGCTGGCCTGCGGTGCCATCGTCTTCGCCACCGCCATGGGGGCGTTCGGCACAGCCTTCACGCTGGCCAGCAAGTTCGAGGTGCTGCCCATCACCATCTACAACGAGTTCACCAACTACGCCAACTTCGCGCTGGCGGCCAGCCTGTCGATCACGCTGGGGCTCATCACCTGGCTGGTGCTCTGGGCCGCACGCCGTGCGTCCGGCACCTCGGCCTTCTGAAAAATCGACCATGAGAAACGCACGACAAGCCCCCTGGTCCCTGGTGGCGCTCACGGCCTTGGTGGCCCTGTTCATGCTCGCCCCCATCGCCCTGTCGGTCATGGCCGGGCTGGTGAACAACTACAGCGCTGGCCTCAAAAGCGGTCTCACGCTGCGCTGGCTCTCCGAGGTGTGGGAGAACTATGGCGGCACCGTCGGTGCATCGTTGCTGCTGGCACTGCTGTGCGTGCTGGGCAACCTGCTCATCGGAGTGCCCTGCGCCTATGCGCTGGCGCGCAGCCGCTCGCGCTGGGCGCGGCTGTTCGAGGAACTGCTGACCCTGCCCGTGGCCGTGCCCGGGCTGGCCAGCGCGCTGGCGCTGATACTGGCCTACGGCACGCTGCAGGGATTTCGCCAGAGCTTCGCCTTCATCCTGGTCGGGCACATGGTGTTCACGCTGCCCTTCATGGTGCGCACGGTGGGTTCGGCCTTCCAGAAGGGCGAACTGCGCTCGCTCGAAGAGGCGGCGCGCTCGCTGGGGGCCAGCTTCGCGCAGCGCTTTCTCGGAGTGCTGGTGCCCGCCGTGCTGCCGGCCATCGTTGCCGGCAGCCTGATGGTGTTCACGCTCTCGGTGGGCGAGTTCAACCTGACCTGGATGCTGCACACCCCGCTCACGCGCACGCTGCCCGTGGGCCTGGCGGACAGCTATGCCTCCATGCGCATCGAGATCGGCTCGGCCTACACCCTGGTCTTCCTGATCGTCATCCTGCCCGTGCTGTGGGGCCTGCAGGCCGTCGGCACCTTCATCGAGAAACACCATGGAACTTGAACGCACGCGCGTGGACGTGGTCCAGTGCGCGAAGACCTATGCCGACGGCACACGCGGCCTGCAGCCTACCGACCTCACGGTGGAGCCCGGTGAAGTACTGGCGCTGCTGGGCCCCTCGGGCTGCGGCAAGACCACGCTGCTGCGCCTGATCGCGGGGCTGGAGTCGCCCGACGCGGGCAGCCGCATCGCCTTTGGCGGCACGGACGTGACGCAACTGCCCATCGAGCGGCGCGGCATCGGCATGGTGTTCCAGCACTACGCGCTGTTCCCGCAGATGACGGTGGCCGCCAACATCGGCTACGGCCTGCGCATCCGCGGCACCGATGCGGCCGAAGAGCGCCGCGTGGTGGGCGAGCTGGTGGACCTGGTGCGCCTGAATGGGCTGGAGAACAAGCGCCCCGCCGAGCTCTCGGGCGGCCAGCGCCAGCGCGTGGCCCTGGCGCGCGCCGTGGCCGTGCGGCCGCGCGTGTTGCTGCTCGACGAACCGCTGACCGCACTGGACGCCAAGCTCAAGGAGTCGCTGCGCGACGAGCTGGCCGAGCTGCTGCGCCGCCTGCATATCACGGCCATCCACGTCACGCACGACCAGCAGGAGGCCCTGGCCATTGCCGACCGCCTGGCGGTGATGCAGGCCGGCCGCATCGTGCAGGTGGGCGATGGCGAGACGCTGTACCGCACGCCGGCCCACCCCTTCGTGGCCGCCTTCCTGGGCCGGGTGAACCGGCTGCAGCGCGACGAGGCGGCCCGCCAGCGCCAGGTGCTGCCCCTGGGCGGCATCGAGCTGCCCTGCCCCGCCGCCTGCGCGGCCGACACCGTGTTGCTGGTGCGGCCCGAGGACATCGAGGTGCAGGTCGACCCTGAGGGCGGCGACGGCTGGGGCCGCGCCGAAGTCACGCGCCGCAGCTTCCTGGGCGAGCGTGTACAGCTCACCCTGGCGCTGACCGGCCAGCCCCCGCTGCAGGCCGAGGTGGCCCGCGACCACCCGGCCCGCCAGGGCCAGCAGGTGGCCATCCGCATCCGCCCCGAGCACCTCATGCCCAGCCACGGGGCTTCCTGACCCCTTCCACGCACTCCCATGACCACCTTGCTGCTGCAACTGTCCGACCTGCATATCCGCGAGCCCGGGCGCCTGGCCTATGGCCGCATCAACACCGCGCCCTACCTCGCGCAGGCGGTACAGGCCATCCTGCGCCTGCCGCAGCGGCCCGACGCGCTGGTGATCACCGGCGACCTGACGGACTTCGGCCGCGCGGCCGAGTACGCGCACCTGCGCGCGCTGCTGTCACCGCTGGGTGCCATGCCGACCTACCTGCTGCCCGGCAACCACGACGAACGCGCCCAGCTGCGCCAGAGCTTTGCGGAGCACGGCTACCTGGGCACCGAAGGCTTCGTGCAGTACTGCGTGCCGGTCGGCGGCCTGACCCTGATCGCGCTGGACACCGTGGTACCCGGCGCCAGCGAAGGCAGCCTGTGCCGCGAACGCCTGGCCTGGCTGGCCGACGCGCTCGATGCGCACCGCCACCGCCCCGTGGTGATCGCCATGCACCACCCGCCTTTTCAGACGCTGATCGGCCACATGGACACCATCGGCCTGCTGAGCGGCGCGGCAGAACTCGAAGCCCTGGTGGCGCAGCACCCTAACGTGGAACGCATCGTCTGCGGCCACCTGCACCGCAGCATCCAGGTGCGCTTTGGCGGCTCCATCGCCATGACCGTGCCCTCGCCGGCCCACCAGGTCTGCCTGGACCTGGCGCCCGACGCCGCCTCGGCCTGGACGCTGGAGCCCCCCGGCTTCGGCCTGCATGCGCTGCCCCAGGGGGGGCGCCTGGTGAGCCATACCGGGGCCAGCGGGCTGTACGAAGGGCCCTATCCCTTCCACGACGGCGGACAGCTGATTGACTGAGGTCGCCCGGCACCCGGGGGCACCGCGCCCTTTTTCCAGCCCGGCCGGAGCAACACACCTTGCCGTGTCATGGACATGATTCCTGTGCTATGGATTCAGGAGTATGCTAGAGCGTCCGTAATGTGACAGTTTTGTGACTAAAACGGGCGCTTCCCTGGTTTGCGGTCTGCCGCTTTTGCTGCAGTGCCGGCCTTTCGGCCTCGCAAACCTTTCCCGCGCCCGTTTCCGGGCCACACCAGCCTGCCCCCAAGGCAGCCGCAGCGGGCATGGCACGTGCTTCACAGTGCAGGTCAAAAATAAGAAAAGTTAGCGTTTACTCATGAAGCATCTCCTGAATCTCCTGGCCGCCGTTGCGCTGCTGATCTGGGGCACGCACCTGGTGCGCACCGGCATCCTGCGCGTGTTCGGCGCCAACCTGCGCCAGCTGATCGCCCACAGCGTCAGCACACGCATCACCGCCGTGCTGTCGGGCATTGGGGTCACGGCGCTGGTGCAGTCGAGCACGGCCACCGCGCTCATCGTGTCCTCGTTCGTGGGCCAGGGGCTGGTGACCCTGCCCGCCGCCCTGGCCGTGATGCTCGGGGCCGACGTGGGTACCAGCGTGATGGCGGTCGTCTTCGCGATGGACCTGTCGTGGCTGTCGCCGCTGTTCATCTTCGTCGGGGTAGTGCTGTTCATTACCCGCAAGGACACCGCCGCAGGCCGCGTGGGCCGGGTGCTGATCGGGCTCGGCCTGATGCTGCTGGCACTGCGCCTGATCACCGAATCCACCACCGTGCTGACGCAATCGCCCACGGTGCGCACCTTGCTGGGCGCGCTCACCAGCGACCTGCTGCTGGAGATCTTCACGGGCGCCGTGCTGGCCGTGGTGGCCTACTCCAGCCTGGCCACCGTGCTGCTGACCGCCACCCTGGCCGGCTCCGGCGGCATTCCGGTGGACGTGGCGCTGGGCCTCGTGATCGGAGCCAACCTGGGCAGTGGCCTGCTGGCCGTGCTGACCACCATGAAGGCGAATGTGCAGACGCGCCAGGTGCCCCTGGGCAACCTGTTCTTCAAGATCATCGGCGTGGCCATCATGACGCCGCTCACCGGCCTGTGGCTGCAGCACGTGCGGCCGTACGTCCCCGACACGGCCACGCTGGTGGTGCTGTTCCACCTGGCCTTCAACGTGGTGGTGGGCATCATCTGCATCGGCCTGACCGGCGCCGTCGCCCGAGCCGTGCAGCGGCTGTTGCCGCAGCCGGACGCACAGGCGTCCGCTGCCGGGGCACGCCCCAAGCACCTGGACCCTTCGGCGCTGGCCACCCCATCGCTGGCCATCTCGTGCGCGGCACGCGAGGCCCTGCACCAGGCCGACGTGGTCGAGTCCATGATGATCGGCCTGCACACCGTGATCCGCACCGACGACCTCAAGCTCGCGCAGGACCTGCGCAAGCTCGACGACGAGGTGGACGGCCTGTACTCGGCCATCAAGTACTACCTGACCAAGATCTCGCGTGAGGCCCTTGACGAACGCGAAGGCCGGCGCTGGGCCGACATCATCAGCTTCACCATCAACATGGAGCAGATCGGCGACATCATCGAGCGCGTGCTGATCGACATCGAGGACAAGAAGATCAAGAAGGGCCGCCACTTCTCCGAGGCCGGGATGGAAGAGATCAACGAGCTGCACGCCCGCCTGCTGGACAACCTGCGCCTGGCAATGAGCGTCTTCCTCAACGGCAACGTGCGCGATGCGCAGAAGCTGCTGGAGGAAAAAGCCCGCTTTCGCGACCTGGAGCGCGCCTATTCGGCCACCCACCTGGTGCGCCTGTCGGACAACACGGTGCAGAGCATCGAGACCAGCTCGCTGCACATCGACCTGATCAGCGAGCTCAAGCGCATCAACTCGCTGCTGTGCTCGGTGGCCTACCCGATCCTGGAATCGGCAGGGGCGCTGGCGCCGAGCCGGCTGCGCGCGGCGACCACCACAGACTGAGGCGCGCTGCGGCGATCGCCGTCAGGCGTTGGAATCCAGGTAGCCGCCGATCACCAGCCCCGCCTCCTGGGTAAAGCCGCCCTGGGCCACCCGCTGCTGTACTTGATCCAGGTCCAGCAACTCGAAGCGCTCCACCTCGCCATCCTGGTTGGCAGGCTCCATGCCCTCGGGCACCGTGGCCCGGAACCAGTCGATGCGCTCGACCATGTAGCCGATGCCGCCGCCCTCGCGGCTGGGGCGGCCAAAGAGCACATGGCCACCGTGGGCCACCTGTGCCAGGTCCGACACATGCAGCCCCGCCTCTTCCCAGGTCTCGCGTGCCAGGGCTTCGACCAGCGTATCGGCGGCCGAGACCATGCCCCCCATCAGCGTGTCCCACATGCCAGGGTTGTTGGGCTTGCTGCGCGAGCGCAGCTGCACCCACATGCGCCCGCCGGGCGCCAGGCCCACCAGGTGCACGGCCCGCGTGGCGATGCCCAGCACGCGCACGGCGCCCCGCTCCACGGTGGCGATCACCTCGCCCTGGGCGTTGGGCACGGCCAATTGCTCATTGCGCCAGGGGCCGCACTGGCCCCGGGCGCGCAGCACGGCGGCGATGGCATTGAGGCCGGCCGTGGCCTGGCCATCAAGGTGCCAGCCGCCTGCCGCCCTGTGCAGGCGATGGCCGCCCTCCAGCGCAGGGGCCACCGTATCCAGCACGCCTTCAGCCACCGAGCCCACCACCTGCCCTGCCACCTGCAGCGGCAACCGGGCCTGTGCCGGCGGCTGCTGGGCTGCAAGCCGCGCCGCCGCCAGCCAACCGGCAATGGTCTGCGCGGGCGTGCTCACAGCGTGAGGATGGTGCAGCCGGTGGTCTTGCGGCCTTCGAGGTCGCGGTGCGCCTGCTGCACCTCGGCCAGCGGGTAGCGCTGGTCGATGTGGATCTTCACCTGGCCGCTGGCCACCACGGCGAACAGGTCGTCGGCCATGGCCTGCGTGCTCTCGCGCGTGGCGATGTGGGTGAACAGGGTCTGGCGCGTGACGTACAGCGAGCCCTTGGCACCCAGCGAGCCCGGTGCGAAAGGCGGCACGGGGCCCGAGGCATTGCCGAAGCTGGCCATCAGGCCGAAGGGACGCAGGCATTCGAGCGACTTGTCCCAGGTGTCCTTGCCCACCGAGTCGTACACCACCTTCACGCCCTGCCCGCCGGTGATCTCCTTGACGCGGGCCGCAAAGTCCTCGGTGTTGTAGTTGATGGCGTGGGCCGCGCCATTGGCCAGCGCCAGCTGGCACTTGGCATCGGTGCCGGCGGTGCCGATGAGCTGCAGGCCCAGGGCCTTGGCCCACTGGCTGGCGATCAGGCCCACACCGCCAGCGGCGGCGTGGAAGAGCACATGGTCGCCGGCCTGCAGGCCCTGCACCGGCAGCGTCTTCTTGAGCAGGTACTGCGCCGTGAGGCCCTTGAGCATCATGGCTGCGCCGGTCTCGAAGCTGATGGCATCGGGCAGCTTGCAGACGCACTTGGCGGGCATCACGCGCAGTTCGCAGTAGCTGCCGGGCGGCTGGCTGGCATAGGCGGCGCGGTCGCCCACCTTGAGGTGCGTAACCCCCTCGCCCACGGCCTCGACCACGCCGGCCGCCTCCATGCCGATGGTGGCGGGCATGTTCAGGGGGTACAGGCCCGTGCGGTGGTACACGTCGATGAAGTTCAGGCCGATGGCATGGTGACGGATGCGGATCTCGCCCGGGCCGGGCTCGCCCACGGTGACATCGACGAGGTGGAGTTCTTCGGGACCGCCATGCTGGCGGATCTGGACGGCGAGGCTCATGGGATCGGTCTCCTGTAACGGGTGGGACAAACGGCGGCCATCCTGCCATGAATCTGCAAGTCTTGCCCGCCGCAGGCAGATACAGTCACGGCATGACGCAAAGACTCACGCCCGGCACTGCGGCGCTGCTGGTGGTACCGCCACTGCTCTGGGCCGGCAATGCCGTGGTCGGCCGGCTGGTGCACGACCTGATCCCGCCCCTCACCCTGAACTTCATCCGCTGGGTGCTGGCCTTTTTCATTTTGCTGCCGCTGGCGCACGCCGTGCTGCGCCGGGACAGCCCGCTGTGGGCACACTGGCGCCGCTATGCATTGCTGGGCCTGCTCGGCGTGGGCTTGTACAACGCGCTGCAGTACATGGCACTGCAGACTTCCACGCCCATCAACGCCACCTTGGTAGGGTCGAGCATGCCGGTCTGGATGCTGGCGGTGGGCGCGCTGTTCTTCGGCGCGTCAGTCACGCGCCGCCAAGTGGCAGGGGCCTTTCTGTCCATGTGCGGGGTGCTGCTGGTGCTCAGCCGTGGCGAGTGGGGCCAGTTGCTGGCCCTGCGCCTGGTGCTGGGAGACCTGTTCATGGTGCTGGCCACCATCTCCTGGGCGTTCTACAGCTGGATGCTCTCGGGCACGCGCGAGCCGGTCTCCATCCGCGGCGACTGGGCGGCGTTCCTGATGGCGCAGATGGTCTTCGGCCTGGCCTGGTCGGGCTCGTTCGCGGGAGCCGAATGGGCCAGCGGGCGCACGCACATCGAATGGGGCTGGCCTTTGATTGCCGCGCTGGCCTTCATCGCCGTGGGGCCTGCCGTGCTGGCCTACCGCTTCTGGGGCGTGGGGGTGCAGCGCGCCGGGCCGGCCCTGGCGAGCTTTTTCGTGAACCTCACGCCACTGTTCGCGGCCCTGCTGTCGGCGGCCTTCCTGGGCGACACGCCGCAGCTGTTCCACGGCGTGGCCTTCGCGCTCATCGTGGGCGGCATCGTGGTGTCCTCAAGACGCTGAGCCGCGCGCGCCACGAGGGGTCTGAGCGCACCTGCCCTCAGGCCATTGCCGTGCTTGCAGCGCCCAGCAGACTCTCCAGGTCGGCCACCGGCACGGGGCGGCCCATCAGGTAGCCCTGGAAGAACTGGCAGCCGTGCAGGGCCAGGAAATCCTTTTGCGCCTGGGTCTCGACGCCCTCGGCAATCACGTCGAGCTCCAGGTTGCGCGCCATGCCGATGATGGTCTGCACGATCACGTCGTCGGTGTGCTTGACGCCCAGGTTGCGCACGAAGGACTGGTCGATCTTGAGCTGGTCCAGCGGCAGGCGTGTGAGGTAGGCCAGCGACGAATAGCCGGTGCCGAAATCGTCCACCGAGAAGCGCACGCCCTTGGTCTTGAGCAGGCCCATCTTGGCGATGGTGTCGTCCACGTTGTCGAGCACCAGGGACTCGGTGAGTTCGAGCTTGAGCAGGTGCGGGCGGGCCCCGGTCTCGCGCAGCACCTCGACCACCCGGGCCACGAAATCGCGCTGGCGGAACTGCCGCGCACTGACGTTGACCGACAGCTGCACATGCCGGTAGCGCGCGTCGCCCTGCCAGGTGGCCAGTTGCTCGCAGGCCGTGCGCAGCACCCAGTGGCCCATGGGCACGATGAGCTCGCTCTCCTCGGCCACGCCGATGAAGTGGCCCGGCCCGATCAGGCCCCGCTCCGGGTGGCGCCAGCGGATCAGCGCCTCGGCCCCGACGATGCGGCCATCCAGGTGGAACTGGGGCTGGTAGTGCAGCACGAACTGGCGGCCGGTCAGCGCCGCCTGCAGGTCGCTCTCGAGCTGCGCACGCTGGCTGATCGCGATCTGCATCTGCGGGTCGAAGAAGCACAGCGCATTGCGGCCCTGGGACTTGACCTGGTACATGGCGATGTCGGCCTGCTTGAGCAGGTCCACCGAAGGCTGCATGGCGCCCCCCATCAGCGTGGCGCCGATGCTGGGGGTGCTGTGGTAGGTGTGCGTGCCCAGCGTGTAGGGCTGGTTGAGCTTGCGCAGGATCTTCTGGCCCACCCGGCGGGCATAGGCGGCGGCCTCGCTGCTGTGCTCCGACAGGTCGCTGAGCATCACCACGAATTCGTCCCCGCCCAGGCGGGCCACCGTGTCTTCGCGCCGCACGCAGGCCTTCAGGCGCTGCGCCACCTGGCGCAGCAGCATGTCCCCCACCTCATGGCCCAGGGTGTCGTTGAGCGTCTTGAAGTGGTCCAGGTCCAGGAACAGCAGGGCGCCGTGCTGGCCGCTGCGCACGCTGGCGGCCGTGGCCTGCTGCATGCGGTCCATCAGCAGGCGCCGGTTGGGCAGGTTGGTCAGGGGGTCGAAGAAGGCCAGGCTCTCGATCTCGGCACTGGCCTGGCGCAATTCGGTCACGTCGTGGTAGGTGATGACCAGCCCCGACTCCGGCGTCACCCGCTCGGTGATCTGAATCACGCGGCCATCGGGCAGCGATTGCTCGTGCGGCCCCTGCGGCTGCAATTGCAGCGCCAGGCGGTGCTCTATCCACAGCGCACGCTCCGAGTCGGAGGCGTGCGGCAGGTGGTGCCGGGCCTTTTCTTCCAATACCTTGCGGAACGGCACCTGCGGCGCCAGCATGGGCTGGAGCCAGGGAAAGATCTCCTCGAAGCGCCGGTTCCATTGCACAACGCGCTGCGCGCCATCGAGCAGCACAAAGCCGCTGACCATCGATTCGAGGGCCTGGTCCAGCGTGGCCTTGCTCTGGGCAATGGCCAGGCGTGCCTGCGTCATGCGGTCGATGTAGCGCAGGGCGAACCCGCCTGCCGCCAGGATCATGGCCAGAAACGCGAGCGCCGTGAAGGCCACGGCATTGCGCTCGGTGCGCCAGGAGGCCAGGGCATCGCTCTGCGGGATGCTGGCCGAGATGCGCAGGTCCTGGTACAGGATGGGCCGGTACACCACCAGCGCGACCTCGCCGCTCAGGCGCGCCGGGGCGCGCCATTGCGGGCCGCTGTCGTCCAGGGTATCGAGCGGCGGTAACAGGGTGTGGGTGACGACGTCCTCGCGGCCGGGCACGCTCAGCAGCATCTGCCCCCCCGCACGCTCCATCGTGACCTGCAGGCCGCTGATGTCCACGCCCTGCACCAGCACCGAACTGAGCGAGGCCACGGGCAACTCGGCCAACGCCACCACGCGCGAGCTGTCGGCCATCTTCAGGTGGCGCGCAAAATACAGCACCCGCTCGGCGCTGGCAAAGCTCACCACCGGCTGGCTGACCATCAGGGTCGAGACCGACTGGCGCAGCACCTCGTCCAGAAAGCCGGACGGCAGGTCCAGCGCGAGCCGGCTGCCGGCCGCGTCGGAGGATGCGATCACCTTGCCCTGGGCATCCACCAGCGCCACGTAGCGCACCATGAGGTTCTGGCGGGCCGAGCTGCGCAGGCGCTGGCTGGCGCTGTCGGAGTCGATCCAGTCCACCATGGCGGCCGACAGCCCCAGCAGTTCGTCCATGCTGGCCAGCAGCACGTCCACGGAGAGCAGCGAACGGTTGAGCGCCGCCTCGGCCCCGGCCACGAAGCGCGTGGCCTGCGTGGCGCTGTCGGCCAGCGCCACCTGGCGCGCATTCCAGACCAGCGCGGCCGCCACCAGTGCCACCGACGCGAGGAAGAACGCCACCGCCCCCGAGACGTAGATCTTGATGCGCGCGGGCGAGGATGGGTTCATTTGCCAGGCGCCGCGGCCAGGCCGCGCACGGGCCCGATGGTTCGGTTCCAGATATCTGCGCAGCGCGGGCCGCAGCGCTGCACCCAGCGCGGCAGCACCGTGGAGGCCAGGATCTCGCGGCGGCTCTTCTCGTCCTGCTCCGACACAGGCACGATGACCATGCCGCCCTTGCGCCCGCCGCTGCAGCTGGCCGCTCCGCGGTTGCAGGCCATGCCGTCCGCGGTCTCGCGCTCGGCCTCCTCCCAGATCGCAGCCTCCAGCCGGGGCAGCTCGCGGCGCAGCAGTGCCCGCAGATCCGGCGGCAAGGCCTCCCAGGCCGCCTGGTTGGCGGCAAACACCGCCAGGCCCCAGGTCACCGGCAATGCGTGCAGGTGCGAGGTCATGGTGTGCAGGCCCAGGGTGTTGCCCGACATGGTGCCGGTGATCGCACACTCGGTGTTGCCGGCCGACAGGCTGGTCACGATCTGCGCAAAGCCCGTGAGCACGGGGATGCCGCCCAGCGCCCCGACGAAATCGGCCTGGCTGGACGAGGAGACACGGATGCGCCGGCCCGACAGGTCGGCCAGGTTGCGCAGGGGCTTCTTGCAGAAGACCACCTGGGCCGGGTAGACATAGATGGCCAGGGCCTCGACCCCGTGCTGGTCACGCAGGGCCTTTTCCAGATAGGGACGAAACGCGGCCACGGTGGTCTTAAGCGTGGCAATGTCGGGGTTGAGCCCCGCGAGGTCGGGCGCCGTGTACTCCGGGTACTGGGCCGAAAAGGAACTCATCAGCGTGGTGCCGAAGGGCACCACCCCGAGCTGCAGCAGACGCAACATCTCCCCGCCGGGCACGCCAGCACGGTCGAAAGGCACGATCTCGGCCTCGAACTTGCCACCGCTCAGGCGCGCCAGGTCCTTGCTCCAGAAAGGCTCTTCCTGCCGCGTGTATTGGTTGATGCTGGCCAGGCCACCCACGATGCGCAGCTTGTAGGGCGCAAGGGTCTTGGCAGCCGGTGCAGCCCCGCCCGCCTGGGCCCAGACCGCGCCGCTGCCGCACGCCCACACGCTGGCTCCCAGCAGGGCCAGTGCGGCGAATCGGCTTGTCAGGACACGGGACAGGTTCATGGCGTTGGTATCTCCGGCCTTATTTTTCGTCCTAGTTTCCCAAAGTATGGAAAAAATGTGCGCAAAACACAACGCACAACGGTAGGGTTACCAGTCCATTGTGCCTTTGCGAACCCCATTCAATACCGGGAAAACACGCTGGAATGCGCACCCTGTAACACACCGGGATGCCTCTTCCCACGCCCCTTGATGGAAATCAAAAGGTTACAGGACCCAGCCCAGGGCGCTCACGGCCCCGGCATGGACCCTTCCCACGCAGGCCGCATCCGTGCCGGACAGCAGCCGATCAGAACGTGCCCTGGTAGGCGCCCCCATCCGCCAGCACATTCTGGCCCGTCATGTAGCCGGCCTGCACGCTGCACAGGAAGGCACAGATGGCTCCGAATTCTTCGGCCGTGCCATAGCGCCCGGCCGGGATCTGGGCCTGCTGCAGTTTGCGAAATTCTTCCACGCTGGTGCCGGACTTGGCAGCGGCAGTGCCGATGGTGGTGGCCAGCCGGTCGGTATCGAACTTGCCCGGCAAGAGGTTGTTGATGGTCACGCCACCCCCAGCCAGCTTGCTGCGTGCCACACCGGCGACAAAGCCCGTGAGCCCGCTGCGCGCGCCATTGGACAGGCCCAGGATGTCGATGGGCGCCTTCACGGCGCTGGAGGTGATGTTGACGATGCGGCCAAAGCCGCGCTCTGCCATGCCATCCACCGTGGCCTTGATGAGTTCGATGGGGGTGAGCATGTTGGCGTCCACGGCCTTGATCCAGGCGTCGCGGTCCCAGTTGCGGAAATCGCCCGGGGGCGGCCCGCCGGCGTTGGTGACCACGATGTCAAAGCCCTGCCCCGGGCCACCGGCGGCCGAGAACACGGCGGCCCGGCCCTCGGGCGTGGTGATGTCGGCGGCCACCGCCAGCACCTGCACCTTGCCCGCCGCGCCCTGGGCCTCCAGGCGGGACACCGCCTGGGCCAGCACATCGGCATTGCGGGCATTGATGACGACATGAACCCCCTCGTTCACCAATGCCTGGGCACAGCCGAAGCCCAGGCCCTTGCTCGCACCACACACCAAGGCCCACTTGCCTGCAATACCCAGATCCATGTCCAACTCCGTGATTCATATGGAGGTGCACACCGCACCCCCGTTCGCCAAATCATAAGTGGACTTGGACGGCCCTGCCCACAACGGGACACTGACCCGGCCTCAGGCGGGCTTGCGGGCCGGGCGGGTGAAGACGAAGATGCCCGCGACCACCAGCGCCGTGCCGCACGCCACCCACACCGTGAAGGGCTCCCCCAGGATCCAGATGCCCATGAGAATGGTGGACAGGGGCCCCACCATGCCGATCTGCGCGGCCGTGCCGGCGCCGATGCGCTCGATGGCCATCATCACCATGAGCACCGGCACCGCCGTGCACAGCGTGGCATTGAGCACCGACAGCCAGATCACCTCGGGCGCCACGATGGCCGCCGAGAGCGGGCGCAGCAGCACGAACTGCAGCAGGCAGCACAGGCAGGCCACGGTGGTCGCCAGGCCCACGAGCCTGAGCGAGCCGATGCGCTGGACCATCTCGCCGCTGTACACCAGATAGACGGCGTAGCTCACCGCGCTCAGGAACACCAGCAGCGCGCCCAACGCGGCGTCGCTGCCCTGCAGATTGGCCTCGTGACCGAAGACCAGCACCACGCCGCAGTAGCTCACCAGCATGCCCAGGGCCTGGCCCCAGCGGATGCCCCGGCGGTACAGCACCCAGCCGAGCATCATCACCAGGGTGGGGTTGAGGTACAGGATCAGGCGCTCCAGGCTGGCACTGATGTAGGCCAGCCCGGCAAAGTCAAGAAAGCTGGCCAGGTAGTAGCCCGTGATGCCCAGGCCTGTGATGCCCAGCCGGTCCTTGCGCGACAGCGGCGGCTTGCCCCGGCTGGCCCACCAGCCCATGGCGGCAAAGATGGGCAGCGCGAACAGCATGCGGTACATGATGAGCGTGACCGCATCCACCCCGTGGCGGTAGGCCAGCTTGACGATGATGGCCTTGCCGCTGAAGGCGATCGAGCCGAACAGCGCCAGCAGCAGGCCTGATGCGATGGGTTTGCTGGCGGCTTTGGCGTGCGCAGCGGGCTGCGGTGGCTGGGGCGGTGAGGGGTTCGACAAGAAAAGGCTCTCTCAGATCAAGCGCACAGCAGGCGCCGCTGGCCCCTCCTGCATCGTGTGCATACCTATGAGTTTGGCACGGTATCCCGCACTGCGCCATCGGGCCTGCGCGCGGGCGGCCCCGCCATCGGCGATGGCTGCCCAGAGCCCTGCTCAGTGCCGGTTGCGGAACAGGCGGTGGTGCAGCCGCCGCAGCGACCACCACACCCCGAGCGCCACCAGCGGGATCGCCACGGCCGCCGTGGTCTCGGCCGACAGGGGCCAGCCCAGCTTCTGCGCGCCCTTGGCCAGGAAGCTCACCAGGCCCACGATGTAGTAAGTGATGGCCGCCACCGACAAGCCCTCCACGGTGGACTGCATCTTGAGCTGCAGGTCCTGGCGGTGGTTCATGGTGGCCAGCAGCGCCTGGCTGCTTTGCTGCTGCTCGATCTCCACGCGCGTGCGCAGCAGGTTGCTCATGCGCGAGACGCGCTGCGACAGCGCATCCTGGCGCCGGGCCGCCCATTCGCAGGTGCTGCGGGCAGGGGTCAGGCGCCGGTCCATGAACTCGCGGATGGTCTGCATGCCCGCCAGGCGCGACTCGGCAATGTCCTGTATGCGCTTGTCCAGCAGCTCGAAGTAGGCGCTGCTGGCGGAAAACCGCGAATGCGTGGCCGCGTACTGGCTTTCCACCTGTCCGGCCAGCCGCGTCAGGCGGTCCAGCAGCGCCGGCTCGGCATCGCGGTTGGCGGTGCGGATGGCATCGGCCAGCTCGGCCAGTTCGCGCTCGGCAAAGGCCAGCACGCTGGCGGCCTCGCGCGCAGCGGGCAGGCCCAGCAGCGCGGCCATGCGGTAGGTCTCGATCTCCAGCAGGCGCTGCACCAGCCGGCCCAGGCGGCGCGGCGTCATGCCGCCGGCCAGCAGCACCATGCGCGAGAAGCCGTCCGCATGGATCGCAAAGTCGGTGTACACCTCGCCATGGCCATCGGCCACGGTGGAAGCCACCAGCGTGTCCTCGTGCAGCACATGCTTGACCAGCGAGCCCGAGCCGAAGGTGTGCGTGGGCTGCACCCACAGGTTCAGGCTGCACAGGCACTGGCCGGGCAAGGCCGCCAGCCACTCCTGGGGGACGGCATCGGTGGCGCCCACCGGGTCACGGTCGCCAAAGGCATCCACCGGCGCGGGCACCATGAAGGTCCAGGAGATGAACTCCGTGTGCAGCTCCCAGCGCATGCGAAAGGCCCCCAGGTCCATGCGCAGGTGGGTGGTCTGGGCATCGGGCAGCGCCATGTGGTGGTCGCGCAGGAGCGCGGCCACATGGGCCCGGCTGGCCTCGCGCCCGGCGGCGTCCGCCAGCATCACGATGTGGGCAATCGCCAGCGGCGCCGCCATGGCCTCTGGCGGGCGGGCATGGATCTCGTTGTGCAGCAGGGCCCGGTGCGGGTGCTGCAGGAAACCGGTGGTGGATGTGGGCATGCGAAGTTCTGGGAACGTTGCGCCATTGTGTACCGGGCTCCTGCAGGCCCTGCCCGGCAGGCGCGCCAAAAAACAACGGCGCCCTAAGGCGCCGTTGCATCAGCTGTCACAGCAGGCCGGGGGGATCACTCCTCGACGAAAGCCTCTTCGCGCTTGTTCTTCACCGCAGGCAGCAGCACGATGACCAGCAGCAGGGCGGCAGCCGCCAGCAGGCCGGCCGACAGCGGACGCGTGACGAACACGCTCCAGTCGCCACGCGACAGCAGCAGCGCACGGCGCAGGTTTTCTTCCATCATCGGGCCCAGGATGAAGCCCAGCAGCAAAGGTGCAGGCTCCGTACCCAGCTTGTAGAAGATGTAGCCGACCAGGCCGAAGATGCCGACCATCCAGATGTCGAAGGTGTTGTTGTTGGTGGAGTACACACCCACCGCGCAGAACAGCACGATGGAGGGGTACAGCCAGCGGTAAGGCACCGTGAGCAGCTTGATCCAGATGCCGATGAGCGGCAGGTTCAGGATAATCAGCATGGCGTTGCCGATCCACATCGAGGCGATCAGGCCCCAGAACAGCTCGGGGTTGCTCGTCATCACCTGGGGACCAGGCTGGATGTTGTGGATGGTCATGGCACCGACCATCAGCGCCATCACGGCGTTGGGAGGGATACCCAGCGTCAGCAGCGGGATGAACGAGGTCTGTGCACCCGCGTTGTTGGCGGCTTCGGGCGCGGCCACACCACGGATGTTGCCCTGGCCGAAAGGCACTTCGCCGGGCTTGAGCTTGGTCTTCTTTTCGATGGTGTAGGCAGCGAAGGCAGCCAGCAGGGCGCCACCGCCAGGCAGGATACCCAGAGCAGAGCCCAGGGCCGTACCGCGAAGCACGGCAGGAATCATGCGCTTGAAGTCGTCCTTGGTGGGGAACAGGCCCTCGACCTTGGCCGTGAACACTTCACGCTCGTCGTCGGGACGCGAAAGGTTGGCAATGATTTCACCGTAGCCGAACACGCCCATGGCGATGGTCACGAAGCCGATGCCGTCGGTCAGTTCAGGGATGTCGAAGCTGAAGCGGGCCACACCCGAGTTCACGTCGGTACCCACCAGGCCCATCAGCAGGCCCAGCACGATCATGGCCACAGCCTTGAGCAGCGAGCCCGAGGCCAGTACCACGGCACCGATCAGGCCCAGCACCATCAGCGAGAAGTATTCGGCAGGGCCGAACTTGAAAGCCACTTCGGTCAACGGAGGAGCGAAGGCCGCCAGGATCAGCGTACCCACGCAACCGGCAAAGAATGAACCCAGGCCAGCCGCTGCCAGCGCCGGACCTGCCCGGCCCTTGCGTGCCATCTGGTAGCCGTCGATCACGGTCACCACCGAAGACGATTCACCTGGCAGGTTGACCAGAATGGCCGTGGTGGAACCACCGTATTGCGCACCGTAGTAAATACCGGCCAGCATGATCAGCGCGGCCACGGGAGGCAATGCGTACGTGGCAGGCAGCAGCATGGCGATGGTGGCCACGGGGCCGATGCCCGGCAGCACACCGATCAGCGTGCCCAGGAGACAGCCGACAAAACAGTAGATGAGGTTCTGAAACGTGAAGGCGACGCCGAAGCCGAGCGCCAGGTTGTCAAACAAGTCCATGGTGTGGATGCTCCTGCCTTAACCGGAAATGAAACTGGGCCACACCGGGAACTGAAGCTTCAGCGCCCAGACGAATGCCACGTAGCTGCCAATGGCCAGCACGGTGGCAAGAATGAAGACGTCGCGCGCCTTGAACTCGTTGCCCGCCAGGCTGGAGATGAAGGTCAGCGCATAGATGCCGACGATCAAGCCCATGGCGGGGACCCCGAGGCTGGGCAAGCCGCCCAGCAGGATGCCGAACGTGAAGTTGGCAGCCAGGATGAAGAACAGCGGCTTCCAGGCCCACTTGCCGATCTTGTCGCCGCCCACCGTTTCAACCGCAGTGGCCTTGAAGGTGATCACGCTGCCGATGATGGCGAGCAGTATGCCCAGCATGAGCGGGAAGTAACCGGGTCCCATGCGGGCACCGTTGCCGACGTTGTACGTGGTGGCTCCCCACGCAAACGCGACCCCGACGCCCATGAACACCAGGCCGGAAAAAAAGTCTTTCTGACTTTTGATTTGCACGATATGTCTCCTATGCGGATTTCACAACCGTGCGATTGTGCTGGCAACAGGAGGCCTGTCGGATGTGGATTCCACCTACACCCGGTAACACTCGGGACTGCGCGTTTTCCCTCTGTACGGAGCCCTCAAATCAGTCCATGGGCGGCGTCGCGGACATCACTTCCTCGATCGTCGTGAGCCCCTCTGCCACCCGCAGCGCACCGGCCAGGCGCAGGGGCCGCATGCCGTCGGTGATGGCCTGGCGGCGCAGGGCTTCCATCGAGGGCGCGGTGGTGATCTTGTCCTTGAGCGCCTCGCTCACCGTGAGCAGTTCATACAGCCCCATGCGGCCCTGAAAACCGGTCATGCGGCAGTCCACGCATCCCACGGCCTTGTAGGGCTGGTAGGCACCGCTGAGCTTCCAGGGCTTGATGAAGGCGCTGAGCGCCTCGCGGTCGGCCGACTCGTCCTTTTGCTTGCACTGCTTGCAGAAGGTGCGCACCAGGCGCTGCGCGAGCACGCCGAGCAGCGTGGCGTTGATGAGGTACGAGGGCACCCCCAGTTCCATCATGCGGGTGATGGCCGACGGCGCGTCGTTGGTGTGCAGCGTGGAGAACACCAGGTGGCCCGTGAGCGCCGCCTGGATGGCCATCTCGGCCGTCTCCAGGTCGCGGATTTCGCCGACCATGATGATGTCCGGGTCCTGCCGCATCAGCGCGCGCAGGCCTTCGGCGAAATTGAAATCGAGTTGCGGCTGCACCTGGGTCTGGTTGAAGCTCGGCTCGATCATTTCGATCGGGTCCTCCACCGTGCTCACATTGACCTCTTCCGTGGCCACGCGCTTGAGCGTGGAGTACAGCGTGGTGGTCTTGCCCGAGCCCGTGGGCCCGGTCACCAGGATGATGCCGTGCGGGCGCTTGACCAGCGCCTCCCAGCGCGCCGCGTCGTGCTGCGCAAAGCCCAGTGCATCGAGGTCCTTGACGGTGTTGTCCGGGTCGAAGATCCGCATCACCATCTTTTCGCCGAAGGCGGTGGGCAGCGTGGACAGGCGCATTTCCACCTCGTCGCCGCGCTGGTTGCGGGTCTTGATGCGGCCGTCCTGGGGGCGGCGCTTTTCCACCACGTCGATGCGGCCCAGCAGCTTGATGCGCGAGATCATCGCGTTGTGCACACCCATGGGCATCTGGTAGACCGGGTGCAGCACGCCGTCGATGCGAAAGCGGATCACCCCCTGCTCGCGCCGCGGCTCCAGGTGGATGTCGCTGGCACGCTGGTCGAAGGCGTACTGCCAGAGCCAGTCCACCACCTTGACCACGCCCTGGTCGTTGGCGTCGAGCTGCTTGTTGCTGCGCCCCAGCTCCACCAGTTGCTCGAAGCTGCTGCCGCCCGATGCGCCACCCGCCTTCTGCGCGGCGCGCACGGATTTGGCCAGCGCGAAGAACTCGGCCGTGAAGCGGTGGATGTCCTGCGGGTTGGCCACCACGCGGCGCACCGTGCGGCGCGCCTGGCGCTCGACCTCGGCCACCCAGTCATCGACGAAGGGCTCGGCCGTGGCCACCACCACCTCCTTGGGGGTCACCTGCACGGGCAGCACCTTGTGGCGCTCGGCGTAGGTAGCGCTCATGGTGTCGGCGACCCGGCCCACGTCCACCCGAAGCGGGTCGATGCGCATGTAGGGCAGGCCAGCGCGCTGCGCCAGGTACTCGGTGAGCAGTTCGATGTCCAGCGGCTTGCCATCGGAGGCGCGCGTCATGGCCACGGCGGCCAGCCGGACCAGGGCCGGCTGCGAGCTTTCGGCCTGCGAGCAGCGGGCAATGGTGCGCTGCGCCTCCTCCTGGGAGATCACGCCATCGGCGCTCAGCCATTCGACCATGCGGCGCCAGTCAACGGGCCCGATATGGTTGACCGGCTTGATGGCCGCCTTGGCGGCGGGGACGGGGGGGATGACGGCGGTGCTCATGTCTGCAGACCTCTCAGAGGGGATGGACGGGGCAGGACGAAGGACTCGGGTGCAGCATGTTCAGGCAACCGGCTTGAAAACGCGCATCCACTTGGTGGTGGGCAGGCCCCAGCGCTCCTGGATGGCCTCGGCACGGGCGGCCAGCTCAGTGCGCTTGGGGCGCGTGGGGTTGCGATGGGCCAGCACCACGGTGTTGCCTTCGCGCGTGGGCTTGAAGGCCCACAGCGCATCGTCGCCAAAGGCGCTGGCCATGCTCTTCAAGCTCTTCTCGTAGCTCGAGGAGCGGCCGAACAGGTTCACGGTCATGCTGCCGTCCTCGGTCAGCAGGGCACGGCAGTCGGCGTAGAAATCGGGGCTGTCGAGCACGGGGGCTGCTGCATCGTGGTCGTACAGGTCCACCGCCAGCGCATCGACCGTGCCCAGCCACATGGGGTTTTGGATCTCCTTGGCCGCATCGGCCAGCACCACGCGCAGCTTGGGGCCGTCGGGCGGCAGCTTGAACCACTGGCGGCACACGGCCACCACCTGCGGGTTGAGCTCGATGGCCGTGGCGCACAGGCGCAGCTTCTTGTGGCAGAACTTGGTGATGGCCCCGGCACCGAGGCCCAGCTGCATGGCGTGGCGCTTGCTCACCAAAGCGGGCTCGACGAAGAGCAGCCAGGCCATCATGCGCTGCACATATTCGAGCTCCAGCACGAAGGGTTCGGCCACGCGCATGGAGCCCTGGATCCAGGGCGTTCCCAGGTGCAGGTGGCGCACCTCGCCATCGTCGGAGACGCTGACTTCGGGCAGTTCGATGGGGCTGGTTTTCTTGCGGGTCATTCAGGTCAATTGGTGGCGGGCCATGAGTTCGGCCCACACGCTCAGTTTGCGCTCGAAGCTCCACGAGGCATTGGCCGGGCTGGTGGACGGCAGTTTGTACACCGGCACGCCCAGGGCTGCGGTGCGTGCGGCGTGCTTGAAGCTCTCCCCCCCATTGTGGGCGATGGCGGCCAGGCGCGGTGCCACGGCGCGCAGCGAGGCGAAGTCGTTCACCACGGCATGGCGGATGTCGGCGTCCAGGCTGCCCTCGCGCTCGCAGCTGGCATACACGTCCCACAGGCCCAGGCCGCGCGCCAGCAGCCACTCGCAGCGCAGGGCATAGCTGGCGGGTCCGGCAGGACCGGGCAGAGGGTGCCGTGGCCAGATGGCCTGCAGGATGCGCCAGAAGTGGTTCTGCGGGTGGCCGTAGTACTGCTGCGCGCGCAGCGAGGCCGCACCAGGGAAGCTGCCCAGCACCAGGACGACGGTGCGGGCGGACACCACGGCGGGCAGTCCGACCAGCCGGGGGGCGGGAGCGTCGGGATCTTCGGGTGGCAACGGGTTGATGGGGGCAGGCATGCGGCGTGGAGAGCCGGATGCACGGGCATCCGATCACTATCAAATATATAGCTAAAACCCCAGATCGATCGTCACGAATCGGTAAAAGACCGTGACACACCCTGCCGGGACTGGAGCAGCGAGGCCACGCGCGGCAGGGCCGCCAGCGCGTTGGCGGTGCAGGCCTCGGCCAGCGCCTGCACGGTCATGCCGCGCAGTTCGGCCACCACCTCGCCGATGCGCGGCAACTCGCCCGGGGTGTTGCGCCCCTGGGGCCGGCCCGCGTCGCGCTCGGCGGCGGTGGTGTAGAGCCAGTGCGGGGGGATGTCGGGGGAATCGGTCTCCATCACCAGGCATGCGAGCGGCAGTTGGGTGGCCAGGCGGCGCAGCTGCAGGGCTCGGTCGTAGGTGACGGCCCCGCCAAAGCCGAGCTTGAAACCCAGGTCCACGAAGGCCTGGGCCTGCTGCTCGCTGCCATTGAAGGCATGGGCAATGCCCGACAGGCCCTTGACCTCGCGCAAGGCCTTGAGCAGCCGGTCGGCCGAGCGGCGCACGTGCAGGATCACAGGCAGGTCGAAGCGCCGCGCCAGCTGGAGCTGCGCGCGGTAGAAGTGCTCCTGGCGGGCCGGATCCAGCCCAGGCACGAAATAGTCGAGCCCGATCTCGCCCACGGCGACGAGGCGCGGGTCCTCCCGGTGCTGCGCCAGCGCTTGCCCAAGCAGTTCAAGGTCGCCATCTGCGGCATGTCCGGTGTACAGGGGATGGATGCCCAAGGCGTAGCTGTCCCCATACTGGTGCGCAAGGGTGCGCACGGCCTCCCAATTGGCACGCGCCACCGCAGGCAGCACGCAATGCCCTACGCCGGCCTGGCGGGCGTGGTCGCGCACGGCATTCACATCGGGCGCCAGCTCGGGGGCATCGAGGTGGCAATGGGTGTCTATCCAGAAGCTCATGCAGCATGATGCACGATGGATGAAGCCCCAGGGTGTGCACAGGCCCGCGATCCGTGCTACTGTGAAACCATGCACCGCGCCATGGTGTACCGGAAGGTGACAGGATGCCCAGACCCACTGTCTACAGCAGCTCCCGCCCCGCCCGCCGCCCTGCCGGGGCCGCGGCCCCGAGCGATGCTGCGCCCTCGGAACCGGTAGCCCAGGCGGCGCCCGTCGCGGCGCCATCCCTCAGCCAGCCTGCCGGCAGGTCCCAGGCGGTCACGCTGTCGCGCCGCAACCTCTACGCCCTCTGGGGTGCCTTGCTGCTGCTGGCCGCACTGCTCGTCACCAGCGTGTGGCTGAACCAGCGCAGCGTGCCCCGCAAGCTCACCCAGGAAGACATCGACCAGGCGGTGCTGCGCACGCTGGAAACCACCACCCTGCCCTCGGCGGCGGCACGGGCCGTGGAGACCATCGCCCCCTCGGTGGTGCGCGTGGTGGGCTTCGGGCGCAGCAAGAACGGCAAGGACGAGGTCGAGCGCGGCGTGGGCACGGGCGTGGTGATCGTCGACAAGGGCGTCATCCTCACCAACCTGCATGTGGTGCAGGGGTCCGACCGCATCCAGCTGACCTTCCACGACGGGCTGCAGACCACGGCCACCATCACCGGCGTGCAGCCCGAAAACGACTTGGCCGTGCTCCAGGCCCACAAGGTGCCCGACGACCTGGAGGCGGCCTCCCTGCGTTCCACCAATGATTTGCGCCCCGGCGACCAGGTCGCCGTGGTGGGATTTCCCTTCGGCATCGGCCCATCGGCCTCGGCGGGCGTGATCTCGGGCCTGGGGCGCCAGTTCACCTCGCCCGAAGGCAAGCGCGAGCTGGGCAACCTGATCCAGTTCGACGCGGCGGCCAACCCCGGCAACTCGGGCGGCCCGCTGGTCACCATGGATGGCGAGGTGATCGGCATCGTCACCGCCATCCTGAACCCCACGCCGGCGCGCACCTTCATCGGCATCGGCTTTGCCGTGCCCATCGAGAACGCGGCCTCGGCCGTGGGCATGTCGCCCTTCTGACCCCCCCTTTCAATACGCACCCCATCCTCGCAAGGAGTCCCATGGAATCGACCCCGCAGCCGTTTGCATCGAATGCCGCCACCGCCACGCTGATGGAGCAGGTGCTCTACGAAGTCAAGCGCGTCGTGGTCGGTCAGGACCGCTTCCTGGAGCGGGTGATGGTGGCCATGCTGGCCCAGGGCCACCTGCTGGTCGAGGGCGTTCCGGGCCTGGCCAAGACGCTCACCGTGAAGACCCTGGCCAGCACCATCCAGGGCAGCTTCAAGCGCATCCAGTTCACGCCCGACCTGGTGCCCGCCGACCTGGTGGGCACGCGCATGTACAACCAGAAGACGGGCGAGTTCAGCACCTCGCTGGGCCCGGTGTTCACCCACCTGCTGCTGGCCGATGAAATCAACCGCGCCCCCGCCAAGGTACAGAGCGCGCTGCTCGAAGTGATGCAGGAGCGCCAGGTGACGATTGCCGGCGAAACGCACAAGGTGCCCTCTCCCTTTCTGGTGATGGCCACGCAGAACCCCATCGAGACCGAAGGCACCTACGCCCTGCCCGAAGCCCAGGTGGACCGCTTTATGATGAAGGTGCTGCTCGACTACCCCACCGAGGAAGAGGAATTCGTGATCGCCCAGCGCGCGCTCGCCGATCCCGTGCAGGTGCTGCCCGTGGCCACCACGGCCCAGTTGGCCACGCTGCAGGCCGAATGCCGCAGCGTGTATGTCGACCCCTCGCTGCTGCAATATGCCGTGAAGCTGGTGGCCGCCACGCGCGCACCGGCCCGACACGACCTCAAGGACCTGGCGCCCTTCATTGCCTGCGGCGCCAGCCCGCGCGCCACCATCTGCCTGGCCGAAGGCGCCCAGGCCCTGGCCATGCTGCGCGGGCGCAGCTACGTGCTGCCCGAAGACATGACGGACCTGGCGGCCGACGTGTTGCGCCACCGGCTGTCGCTGTCGTACGAGGCGCTGTCCGAGGGCCTGGACGCCGATGCGCTGATCACGCGCATCATGGCCAAGGTGCCCGCCCCTGCCAAGCCATTGCACCATGAGCAAAAAGCCGCCTGACACCCCAGCCACCGCCGCGCGCGCGCTGCCCACCCTGCCTGGCGAGGCCGACCGCCTGCTGCGGCAGTTGGAGTGGAGCGTCATCCGCCGCCTCGACGGGCTGCTGCAGGGCGACTACCGCACGCTGATGCGCGGGGCCGGCCTGGACCTCATGGACCTGCGCGAGTACCAGCCCCACGACGACGTGCGCCACATCGACTGGAATGTGACGGCGCGCCTGAACACCCCCCACGTGCGCGTGTTCACCGAAGACCGCGAGATGTCCGCCTGGTTCCTGCTGGACCTGAGCCCTTCGGTCAACTTCGGCCCCCAGGGCAACGCCAAGCGCGACATCCTCACCGGCTTCGTGGCCGTGCTCTCGCGCCTGCTCACGCGCCACGGCAACCGCGTGGGCGCCATGCTCTACGGCGCAGGGGGTGCCGACACACGCGCCGTGGACACCGTGCTGCCCCCGCGCAGCGGCCGCGCCCATGTGCTGCACCTGGTGCACCAGTTGCTCAAGCCCGCGCCCCAACTGCAATCGGGCAGCACCGAGCTGCACCTGCTTTTGCAGGGAGCTTTGGGCACCTTGCGCCGCCGCTCCACGGTGTTCGTGGTGTCCGACTTCATCAGCGCCCCCGGCTGGGAAAAGCCCCTGGCCCAGTTGGCCCGCCGGCATGACGTGGTGAGCGTGCGCCTGCTCGATCCGCTGGAGCTGGAGCTGCCCGATGTGGGCCTGGTCACGCTGCGCGACGCCGAAAGCGGCGAGCAGCTGCAGGTGGACACGCACGACAGCGGCTTTCGCCACCGCTTTGCCCGCCTGGCGGCCCAGCGCGAAGCCGTGCTGCGCGAGGGCCTGGCCAAGGCCGGCGCCGACACGCTGGAGCTGCGCACCGACGACGACCTGGTGGATGCACTGCTGCGCTTCATGGACCTGCGCCGGCACCGCGTGCGGCCGCCCACGCACCCCTCGTTCCAATGGACGGCCCCACGGGCCGCCGCCTGACAACCACAGGACACGCCACCATGGTCTTTCTCTGGCCCTCCCTGCTCTGGCTGCTGCTGGCCGTGCCGCTGCTGGTACTGCTGTACTGGTGGCTGCTGCACCGGCGCAAGAAAACCGCGCTGAGCTACTCCAGCCTGTCGCTGGTGCGCGAGGCCATGGGCCCGGCACAGCACCTGCGCAGGCACATTCCGCCGTTTCTCTTTCTGCTGGCGCTGGTGGCCCTGCTGCTGGCCGCAGCCCGGCCGCTGGCGGTGATCACCCTGCCCTCGCAGGACCAGACCATCATGCTGGCCATGGATGTCTCGGGCAGCATGCGCGCCACCGATGTGCAGCCCGACCGCATCACCGCCGCGCAGGACGCCGCCAAGGCCTTCATCGCCGAGCTGCCGCGCCATGTGCGCGTGGGCATCGTGGCCTTTGCCGGCAGCGCCCAGCTGGCCCAGTTGCCCACGCAAAGCCGCGAAGACCTGGTCAAGGCCATCGACAGCTTTCAGCTGCAGCGCGGCACGGCCACGGGCAACGGCATCATGCTCTCGCTGGCCACCATCTTCCCCGACGCCGGCATCGATATCTCGGCCTTGGGCGGGCGCCAGGCGATGAAACCGCGCCCGCTGGACGAGCTCAACAAGCAGGACGCCGCCAAGCCCTTCACGCCCGTCGCACCAGGCTCCTACAACTCGGCCGCCATCATCATGCTGACCGACGGGCAGCGCACCACGGGGGTGGACCCGCTGGAAGCCGCCAAGTGGGCTGCCGACCGGGGCGTTCGCGTGTACACCGTGGGCGTGGGCACGCTGCAGGGCGAAACCATCGGCTTCGAGGGCTGGTCGATGCGCGTGCGGCTGGACGAAGAGACCCTGAAGGCCGTGGCCACCCGCACCGCCGCCGAATACTTCCACGCCGCCACGGCAGCCGACCTCAAGAAGGTCTACGAGACCCTGAGCTCGCGCCTCACGGTGGAGAAAAAGGAAACCGAGATCTCGGCGCTGCTGGCGCTGGCCGGAGCCGTGCTGGCGCTGCTCGCAGCCAGCCTGTCGGTATGGTGGTACGGGCGGGTGATGTAGGAGGCTGGCCTGCCTCAAGTGGCTTTAAAGGCCTGGTACCGGCCTCGCCCCAGGCGCTTGGCCTCGCAGAGCTTAATTGGCATAGGCCCGCGCCAGAAGTTCCACCCAGCTCTCCTCGGCCTCGGTGCCAAAGGCCAGCCCCACGCGGGCACCCACCGAGTGCGGGAACAATCGCATCGAGCAAGCGCTCGGCCGGGGTGTCCAGCACCATCAGGGCGCGCTAGGCCTCAAGCCTGCGCGCTTCGTCGGAAGGGATGGATGCCGGAACCGTCATCTGCGGCCTCTCCTGGAGCGGACTTCGGCAATCTTAGAGTGTCCTGGCGCGGATGGAGACTTTTCGATCGCAGCGGCAAGGATGCCGTGCGCCGGCACTCACGGCAAGGCCCGGGGGAAATGCGCTATCCCAGCTTGCCCAGCACCAGGTGCACCACGCGGTCGCAGCGCGCGGCCAGCGACTCGTCGTGCGTGACCATCACGAAGGCCGTGCCCTGCTCGCGCGCCAGCTGCAGCATGAGCGCGAAGACGCCGTCCGCCGTATTGCGGTCCAGGTTGCCCGTGGGCTCGTCGGCCAGCACACAGGCCGGGCGCGTGACCAGGGCACGCGCAATCGCCACGCGCTGGCGCTCGCCGCCCGACAGCTCGGCCGGGCGGTGGTGCAGGCGCTCCTTGAGGCCCACCGACGTCAGCACGCGCGCTGCCTCCTCGCGGCATTGCTCCTGCGGCATGCGGCGGATGCGCAGCGGCATGGCCACGTTGTCCAGCGCGGTGAACTCGGGCAGCAGGTGGTGGAACTGGTAGATGAAGCCCAGGTGCTGGTTGCGCATCCGGCCCTGCTGCTCGGGCGACAGCGCCGAGAGCTGCTGCCCCTTGAGGCGCACGCTGCCGGCCGTGGGCGCATCCAGGCCGCCCAGCAGGTGCAGCATGGTGCTCTTGCCCGAGCCCGACGCACCGACGATGGCCAGGGTTTCGCCCGCATGCACCTGCAGGTCCACGCCGTGCAGCACGGTCACGTCCAGCCGGCCCTCGGTGAAGCGCTTGGTCAGGCCCTGGGCCTGCAGCACCACCTCGCCCCGGGCGGACGGTGCGGCGGGCAGGGATGCGGCGGATGGAGCGTTGTTCTTATTCATAGCGAAGCGCCTCGGCGGGGTTCACACGGCTGGCGCGCCAGCTGGGGTACAGGGTGGCCACGAAGGCCAGCACCAGGGAAATGACGGCGATAGGCACGATGTCCGAGCTTTGCGGCTCGCTGGGCATCTTGCTGATGAGGTAGATGTCCTTGGGCAAAAAGCTCGCGTTCAGCGCGTGCTCGATGACCGGCACGATGACGTCGATGTTGAAGGCGATGGCCAGGCCCAGGGCCAGGCCGGCCAGGGTGCCGATGACGCCCACCATGGCCCCCTGCACGACGAACACGCCCATGATGCTTTTCGGGCTGGCGCCCAGGGTGCGCAGGATGGCAATGTCGGCGCGCTTGTCGGTCACCGTCATCACCAGGGTGGAGACGAGGTTGAAGGCCGCCACCGCCACGATGAGCGTGAGGATGATGAACATCATGCGTTTTTCGAGCTGCACGGCGGCGAACCAGGTGCGGTTCTGCTGCGTCCAGTCGCGAATCACCAGCCCGCCGGTCACGGTGCCCGCCAGCTCGGCCGCCACGGCGCGTGCCTGGTGCACGTCCTTGAGCTTCAGGCGGATGCCCGTGGGGGATTCGAGGCGGAAGATGCGCTGCGCGTCCTCGTGGTGCAGCAGCACCAGGGCCGAGTCGTATTCGTAGTGGCCCGAATCGAAGGTGCCGGCCACCGTCATCTGCTTGAGGCGCGGCACCACCCCGGCCGGGGTGACCTGGCCAGCGGGCGCGATCAGCGTCACCATGTCCCCGGCACGCACACCCAGCGAACGCGCCAGCTCACCGCCCAGTACCACGCGAAACTCACCGGGCACCAGGAGCTTGAGCGTCTTCTCGTTGCCTGCGGCCAGGTCGGTCACCGAGCTTTCGAGCGCCGGGTCGATGCCGCGCACCAGTGCGCCGCGCATGTCCTGGCCGCGCGAGAGCAGCGCCTGGGCCGAGACGAAGGGCGCGGCCCCGGTCACGTTCGGATTGCGCCGGACCTCGGCCAGGGTGGCAGCCACGTCCGGCAGCGGCGCACCCTGGGGTGCCAGGATCTCGATGTGCGAGACCACGCTGAGCATGCGGTCGCGCACCTCGCGCTGAAAGCCGTTCATCACCGACAGCACGATGATCAGCGCCGCCACGCCCAGGGCGATGCCCAGCATGGACACGCCCGAGATGAACGAGATGAAGCCATCGCGCCGCGTGGCACGGCCCGCGCGGGTGTAGCGCCAGCCCAGGGCCAGTTCGTAGGGGATTTGCATAGCTAGTTCAGGCCGCGCTCATTCATAGCGCAGCGCTTCTGCGGGGTTCACGCGGCTGGCGCGCCAGCTCGGGTACAGGGTGGCCACGAAGGCCAGCGCCAGCGAGATCAGGGCGATGGGCACGATGTCGGTGCCCTGCGGTTCGCTGGGCATGCGGTCGATCAGGTAGATGTCCTTGGGCAGGAAGGTGGCACCCAGCGCCTTCTCGATGGCCGGCACGATCACGTCGATGTTGTAGGCAATGGAGAGGCCCAGCGCCAGGCCGGCCAGGGTGCCGATCACGCCCACCATGGCGCCCTGCACCACGAAGACGGTCATGATGCTTTTCGGGCTGGCCCCCAGCGTGCGCAGGATGGCGATGTCGGCGCGCTTGTCGTTGACCGTCATCACCAGGGTGGAGACGAGGTTGAAGGCCGCCACGGCGACGATCAGCGCCAGGATGATGAACATCATGCGTTTTTGCAGGCGCACCGCCTCGAACCAGGTACGGTTCTGCTGCGTCCAGTCGCGCAGCAGCAGATCGCCGCTGAGCGTGTGCGCCAACTCGATGGCCACGGCATTGGCCTGCTGCAGGTCCTGCAGCTTCAGGCCAATGCCCGTGGGGCCGCGCAGGCCGAAGATGGCCAGGGCATCGTCCTGGTGCATCCAGACCAGGGTTGAGTCGTACTGGAAATGGCCCGAATCCACCGTGCCCGCCACCGTGAGCGGCTGGTAGCGCGGGCCGCCCTGGCTGCTGCTGCCGCCCTGGGCCACCGGCACCACCATGGTCACCGCATCGCCAGCCTTCACGCCCAGCGATTTGGCCAGCTCGCTGCCCAGCACCACGCGGAACTGCCCGGGCACCAGGGTGGCAAGCACCTCGGCGTTGGCCTGGGCCAGCGAGGTCACGCTGCCTTCGAGCGCGGGATCGATGCCGCGCACCAGCGCCCCCTTCATGTCGTCGCCATGCGCGATCAGCGCTTGGGCCGCCACGAACGGGGCGGCGCCAGTGACGGCCGGGTTCTTGCGGGTTTCGGCCATGGTGCGTGCCGCGTCCTGCATGGCGGCGCCCTGGGGCGCAAAGACCTCGATGTGGGCGACCACGCCCAGCATGCGCTCGCGCACCTCCTTCTGAAAGCCGTTCATGACGCTGAGCACCACGATCAGCGCCGCCACGCCCAGGGCGATGCCCAGCATGGACGCGCCGGAGATGAAGGAAATGAAGCCGTTGCGCCGCGTGGCCCGGCCCGAGCGGGTGTAGCGCAGGCCCAGGGCCAGTTCGTAGGGAAGTTGCATGGATGGGAAAAAAGTGCCTGGACCCTGATGGGATAGCAGAGCCCGGCGGGAGCGATTGTGGCATCCCGGACAATAGAGGGATGTCGGACATCCCCCATTTGCTCATCCCCTACGCTGCCAGCGCCTCCGAGGGGTGCCGGCAAACGCTGGCAACGCTCGACCTGCCGCACCTGGATCGCCTGCTGGCGCGCCTCGCGGCCGATCCTGCTGGCTCCAGTACCGCCGAGGAGACCAGTTTCTCTGCCCCCCATGAGCGCGCCCTGGCCCAGGCCCTGGGCCTGCCCGCCGGGGACGGGCTTACGCCCTGGGCCGCCTGGTACCGCCTGCAGCAAGGCCAGCCTGCGGACGGCAAGGCCTGGGCCTTCGTGGCCCCCTGCCAGTGGCAGGTGACGACCGACCACATCACGCTGCGCGACCCCGAGGCCCTGGGCCTCACCGAAGCATCCTCGCGCGCCCTGCTGGCCATCGTCTCGCCCTGGTTCGCCGAGGACGGCATCCACCTGCACTACGACCAGCCCACCCGCTGGCTTGCCGAAGGCCCCCTGTTCGCCCACCTGGCCACCGCCTCGCTCGACCGCGTATTGCTGCGCGACGTGCGCGCCTGGATGCCCGATGCCGCCAAAGCCCGCACGCTGCACCGCCTGAACAGCGAGATGCAGATGCTGCTGTACACCCATGCCTTCAACGATGCGCGGGCCGAAAGCGGCCTGCCCATGGTCAACTCCTTCTGGGTGCACGGCGCAGGCGCCTTGCCGACCACGGCGCCCGCACCCGCGCCCCAGATGCCCCTGGCACTGCGCGACGCCGCGCTGCGTGAGGACTGGCGTGCCTGGGCGGCCGCCTGGAGCGCGCTGGATGCGGGCCCGCTGGCCGACCTGCTGCGCCAGGCCGAGCAAGGCGCCGCCGTGCGCCTGACCCTGTGCGGCGAACGCGCTGCGCTGGCCTTCCACACCGCCCCACGCGGCCTGCTGCAGCGCATAAAGGCCCACTTCCAGCCCACCCGTTTTTCCCAGGTGGCGCCCCAGCTATGAAAATCACGGCAAGAGACATTCCCCCGCGCGCGGCCTGGGCGCTGGAGCAGGCCGGCGTGCACCCGCTGCTGGCCCGCCTGTATGCCGCGCGTGGCGTGCGTGACAAGGAGGAGCTGGACGACGGCCTGGCCCGCCTGCTGCCACCCGCAGGGCTCAAGGGCATAGAGCAGGCCGCCACCTTGCTGGCCGATGCCATGGCGCAGGACCTGCGCCTGTGCATCGTGGCCGACTACGACTGTGACGGTGCCACGGCCTGCGCCGTGGCCGTGCGCGGCCTGCGCCTGCTGGGCGCAAAGCATGTGGACTACCTGGTACCCGACCGTGTGACCGACGGCTATGGCCTGACCCCACCGATCGCCCGCCGCGTGAAGGAGCGCGGCGCCGATGTGCTGATCACCGTGGACAACGGCATCGCCAGCGTCGAGGGCGTGGCCGAGGCCAAGGCCCAGGGCCTTCTGGTCCTCGTGACCGACCACCACCTGCCCGGCCCCGAGCTGCCCGCAGCCGACGCCATGGTCAACCCCAACCAGCCGGGCTGCACGTTCGAGAGCAAGTCCCTGGCCGGCGTGGGCGTGATGTTCTACGTGCTCATGGCATTGCGCTCCGAACTGCGCGCGCGCGGCGTGTTCAACACCGCCAGCCAGCCCAAGCTGGACCCGCTGCTCACGCTGGTGGCCCTGGGCACCGTGGCCGACGTGGTGCGCCTGGACGCCAACAATCGCCGCCTGGTGGCCCAGGGCCTGCGGCGCATCCGCGCGGGCGCCATGCCGGCCGGCGTGGCGGCGCTGTTCACGGCTGCCGGCCGCAAGGCGGCCGTGGCCACCACCTTCGACTTCGGTTTTGCGCTGGGGCCGCGCATCAACGCCGCCGGCCGCCTGGCGGACATGACGCTGGGCATCGAGTGTCTGCTCACCGACGACGCTGGCCGCGCCAGCCACCTGGCCGGCCAGCTGGACACCATCAACCGCGAGCGCCGCGAGATCGAAGGCGGCATGCGCGAGCAGGCCATGCTGATGGCCGAGAACCTGTTCGACGAGAGCGAAGACCCGCCGCCCGCCATCAGCGTCTTCGACCCCGATTTCCACGAGGGCGTGGTGGGCATCGTCGCTTCGCGCATCAAGGACAAGCTGCACCGCCCGACCTTCGTCTTCGCAGCCAGCAGCGCGCCAGGCAAGGAGCACGAGCTCAAGGGCTCGGGCCGCTCCATTCCCGGGTTTCACCTGCGCGATGCGCTGGACCTGGTGGCCAAGCGCCACCCCGGCGTGCTGCTCAAGTTCGGCGGCCACGCCATGGCGGCCGGCTGCACCGTGGCTGCAGAGGCCTTCGATACCTTCGAGCAGGCCCTGGCCCAGGTGGCGCAGGAATGGCTGGATGCCTCAACGCTCACGCGCCGCATCGAGACCGATGGCCCGCTGGCGCCCGAATACTGCAGCGCCGACGTGGTGGACACCCTGCACCGCGAGGTCTGGGGCCAGGGCTTTGCGCCGCCCACCTTCAGCGAAGAGGTCGTGGTGCTGAGCCAGCGGCTGGTGGGCGAGGGCAAGAACCACCTGTCCATCAAGCTCATGCACCAGGGCAACCCCGTCGACGCCATCTGGTTCGGCCACACCGACCAACTGCCCGCCCGCGTGCTGCTGGCGTTTCGCCTGGATGTGAACGAGTGGCGCGGCGAGCGCAAGGTGCAGTTTCTCGTGGAAGGCGCAGAAATCTAGCGCGGCGAGCTGCTCATACGGATTTGCATTCAATCGTATAGCTAGTGTCCCGAGTTGGAAATTCGTTGAATCAATCTACCGACAATCCCCGCCATGCGTCGTTGCAAATGCTCGCCATGCTCCCAGCATGGCTGTGCTTTGCGCCTAGCCTGACAGGGATTTCGGCTGATTGCTTTATTCAACGACTTCCAACCCGGGACACTAGGCGGGAAGCCGCAGACAGTGCTGTAGCACGGCAAGGCGGACCAACGACGTTAGACGGTTGAAGGCAAATCCGTATCACGCCTGCACGGGCCCCTTACCGCGCTGGCGCACCACCGTGACCTGCTCGCCGCCCACGCCCCAGTTGTCGGGGTCGATCTCATCGATGATGACGGTCACGGTCTCAGGCTTCTTGTCCAGCACCTCCTGCATGAGGCGCGTGACGCCGGCAATCAGCGCGGCCTTCTGGGCGGAGGTGGTGGGAATGTCGCGGTTGGCCAGGCGGATGTTGATCAGGGGCATGGGAAGGCTTTCTTTCCGTCGGTAAGTTGCAGTCTCAGGAATGGCAAAGGCAGCCTGCGCTGCCTTCGTGGATTGTCTGCGGGAGCGCTGCCCCGTTGCAACGCCTGCGGTCAGAAGCTTTCCCAGTCGTCGTCCCCGCCCTTGGCCGTGGCGCGGGGGGCTGGCGCCGGTGCGGGCCCTGCAGCAGCGGGCTTGTGGGCAGCCGTCGCCTTCTTGGGCACGGATGAGGTCAGGCGCGCAGGTGCGGGCGTATGTGCAGGTGCAGCGGCCCGTGCGGCGGGCTTGCCGGCAAGGGCCGTGCGCGCCGGTGCCGGCACGGCCCGGCTGGCGGCCGGCGCGGGGCGTGGTGCGGCGGCCGCACGCGGCGGCGCGGCGGGCGCGCGCACAGCCACGGCGCCTACGTTGAACATGGACACCACCTCGGCCAGCTTCTGCGCCTGGTCGCGCATCGACGCCGCTGCCGCCGTGGACTCCTCCACCAGCGCCGCGTTCTGCTGCGTCATCTGATCGAGGTGCGTCACCGCCTGGTTGACCTGTGCAATGCCATCGCGCTGCTCGGTGGACGAGGCCGTGATCTCTCCGATCAGGTCGCTCACCCGGCGCACGCTCGATACGATCTCTTCCATGCTCTGCCCGGCCTGCGCCACCTGGGCCGAGCCGGATTCGACGTTCTCCACGCTGGCGCTGATCAGGGCCTTGATCTCCTTGGCCGCCTCGGCGCTGCGGCCCGCCAGGCTGCGCACTTCGCTGGCCACCACGGCAAAGCCACGGCCCTGCTCGCCTGCGCGTGCCGCTTCGACAGCCGCATTCAGGGCCAGGATGTTGGTCTGGAAGGCGATGCCGTCGATGGTGCCGATGATGTCGGCGATCTTGCGCGAGCTGTCGGTGATCTGCTGCATGCTGCTGACCACCTGGCCCACCACTTCACCACCGCGCGCTGCGGCCTGGGCAGCCGTGCCGGCCAGTTGATTCGCCTGGCGCGCCGTGTCGGCCGATTGCGACACCGTGGCCGTCAGCTGTTCCATGCTGGCCGCCGTTTCTTCGAGGTTGGACGCCGTCTGCTCGGTGCGCGCCGACAGGTCGTGGTTGCCGTTGGCAATTTCCACCGAGGCCGAGGACACCGAGTCCACGCCCGAGCGCACCTCGCTCACCACGGAACGCAGGCGGGTGGACATTGTGGACAGGGCCCGGGTCAGCACCCCCAACTCATCCTTGCGGTCGTCCTGGATGTCCTGCGTCAGATCCCCGGCAGAAATGGCCTCGGCCAGGGTCACCGCCCGGTCGAGCGGCCGCGTGATGGAGCGCACCAGCAAGGCCGCCATCAGCATGCCCAGCACCACCACCACGGCGGCACTGGCCGCGCCGATCACCACGAGCTTGTCGCGTGTGGCGCGCGCCGCCTGCACGGCCTGGTCGCGCTGGCGCTCCTGGGCCGCCACGAACTTGTCGATCGACTCCAGGTAGGCCACCGCCTTCGGGCGATAGACGCTGGCCAGGTACTCCTGCTTGGCGGCCGCATCGCCCGCATCGGTCAACGCCTTGAGCTTGTCGGTCTGGCCGCGGATGTCGGCGCGCGTGGCGGCCACGTGGGCCAGGGCCGCCTTGTCGTCGGCCGACACCGAGGATTTGCCGATCTTTTCCTGCACCGGCGTAATGCGGGCAGTGAGGGCCGCCACGCGCGTGTCGAAATCGGCCTTGAGCGCCGCGTCCGTGGTCACGAAGCCGGCCATCGACATGGTGACGGCCACCTCGGCCAGCCCCCGCCAGCTGACTGCCGTGGTGATGGCGGACTCGTATTTCTCGACGGCCTTCTCGGTCTCGGCGGTCACCTGCCGCCCATACCACTGCGTAAAGATGGCGGCCACCAGCATCAGCGCCAGCAGGCCCAGGATCACGCTCCACATCTTGTGGGCCACGCGCAGGTTGTTGAAATTCATGGTTGATCCTTACGCTCTGCCGGGACAGGCAACTGCCCCCGGCTCTGTGAGTTCTTGCTTTAGGAAAACCGTCAAACCAGCGATAGCTGCCAGGACAGCAAGCGGGCACCGGGAGGTGCCTTGGCCTGCTTGTAACCAGTGTTGCTGGAATCAGCACGCCGCGTTATCGGTACAAGCCCTAAAATGATCCCGTGACCACCCTGCTCAACGCCGACCTGCATTGCCATTCCGTAGTATCCGACGGAACCATGACCCCTGAAGACCTGGCTGCCCGTGCCAAGGCCAACGGGGTCGAGCTGTGGGCGCTGACAGACCATGACGAAATCGGCGGCCAGCACCGGGCCGCAGTTGCGGCCAGCGCACAGGGCATGGCCTACCTCACGGGCGTGGAGATCTCGGTAACCTTTGCCGACACCACCGTCCACATCGTAGGCCTGGGCTTCGATCCCGACAACACCCAACTGGCCGCCGGCCTGGCTGCCACCCGCGGCGGACGGGGCGAACGCGCCCAGGACATGGCGCAGCAACTGGCCCGGGTCGGCATCGAGGGTGCCTACGAGGGTGCGCTGCAGTTCGTGGGCAACCCAGCACTGATCTCGCGCACGCATTTCGCGCGCTTTCTCGTCGAGACAGGGGTCTGCCGGGACACCTCTGAGGTGTTTCGCCGCTTTCTCACCGAGGGCAAACCCGGCTATGTGCCACACCGCTGGGCCAGCCTGGGCGATGCCGTGCGCTGGATCACCGAGGCCGGGGGCGTGGCGGTGATTGCCCACCCGGCACGCTACAAGTTCAGTGCGAACGAAGAATACGCGCTGTTCTCGGAATTCAAGGCCCATGGCGGGCGCGGCGTGGAGGTGGTGACCGGCAGCCACAGCCCGCCGGAGTACGTGACCTACGCCGCGATGGCCCAGGAGTTCGGCCTGGCCGCGTCGCGCGGCAGCGATTTCCACAGCCCGGACGAGTCGCACACCGACTTGGGCACGCTGCCCCCGCTGCCCGGCACGCTGACCCCCGTCTGGGAACTGCTGGCAGACCGCATCCGCCCGGCAGCTGCCGCCTGACCTGACTGCATCTTCCCCATGGCCCAGTATTTCGAAGTCCACCCCGACAACCCCCAGCCCCGGCTGCTCAAGCAGGCGGCAACACTGCTGCAAAAGGGCGGCATCGTCGCCGTACCCACCGATTCGAGCTATGCGCTGGTGTGCCACCTCGATGACAAGGATGCGGTAGACCGGCTTCGCCGCATCCGCCAGGTGGACGACAAGCACCACCTGACCCTGCTGTGCCGCGACCTCTCGGAACTGGCCAACTACGCGCGCGTGGACAACCGGCAGTACCGCCTGCTCAAGCTGGGCACGCCCGGGCCCTACACCTTCATCCTCGAAGCCACCAAGGAAGTGCCGCGCCGCGTCAGCCATCCGTCGCGCAAGACCATCGGCCTGCGAGTGCCCGAAAGCAAGGTAATGCAGTTGCTGCTGGAGCAGCATGGCGCCCCGCTGCTGGCCACCACGCTGATCCCCGCCGGCGAGACCGAACCCCTGAACGACCCGGAAGAAATCCGCGAGCGCTACGAAAAGCTGGTGGATGCCATCGTGGATGCCGGGGCCTGCCCCCGCGAGCCCACCACGGTGGTGGACCTGACGCCCATGGGCACCGGCGGTGACCCCGAGGTGGTGCGCGAAGGCCGCGGCAGCCTGCAGGCACTGGGCCTGTAAGCCCAGCTCACCCGCTCAATCCAGCTTGAACGCGCCCACGGCGCGCTGCAGGTCTTGTGCGCGCGACGACAGGGCCGAGGCGGCACTGGCCGCCTGCTGAACCAGGGCCGCGTTCTGCTGCGTGGCGCTGTCCATCTGCGCCACGGCGCCGTTCACGTGCTCGATGCCCGAGCTTTGGGCATGCAGCGCACCCGAGATCTCGCTCAGCAGCGTGCTGACCTGGCCGACAGCGCCCACGATCTCTTCCATGGTCTTGCCGGCGCGGCCCACGTGGCCGGCACCGCTCTCGACCTGGTCCACCGACTGGCTGATCAGGGTCTTGATCTCGCGGGCCGCCACGGCACTGCGCTGGGCGAGGCTGCGCACCTCGCTGGCCACCACGGCAAAACCGCGGCCCTGCTCACCGGCGCGGGCAGCTTCCACGGCGGCATTGAGCGCCAGGATGTTGGTCTGGAAGGCAATGCCTTCAATCACCTGGATGATGTCCACGATCTTGCGCGAGCTGCCGCTGATGGCCTGCATGGTCTGCACCACGTCACCCACCACGGCACCACCGCGCTCGGCGATCTGCGAGGCGTTCACGGCCAGGCTGCTGGCCGAGCGGGCGCGCTCGGCGTTCTGGCGCACGGTGGTAGTCAACTCGGCCATGCTGCCGGCCGTGTCGGCCAGGGAGCTGACCTGGTCGTCGGTGCGGCGCGCCAGGTCGGCATTGCCCGAATCGATGTCCGCCGCCGCCTCGGTGATCGAGTCCGTGGACTGCTTGATGCCCGAGACCAGCTCGGTCAGCGTGTCCTCCATGGTGCCCAGCGCCGTGAGCAGGCGGCCGAAGTCGCCTTCGAGTTCCGACGAGAACTCCTGGCTCAGGTCGCCCGATGCCACGGTCTCGGCAATCAGGATGGCCTGGTTCAGAGGATGCACGATGCCGCCGCGCAGCAGCACGAAGGACACCAGCGAGACCACGAACACGCCAGCGCCCAGCAGCAGCACCCACAGGCGTGCGCTTTCCAGGTGGTCATGGCCGGCCCGGATGGCCTGCTCCAGCGGCGCACGCTGCTCTGCGGTGAGCCCCGTGGCGGCCCCCACCGCAGCGCGGTAGGCGTCATCGGCCTGGCCGATGCCCGAACTGGCCACCGCCATCAGTACCGCCACCAGCAAGGCAATGGTGCCAAACGCCAGAATGAGGCGCGTTCCAATCTTCAAACGATCCAGGCCCATGGGATGCATCTCCGATATCAATGTTGTATGTATGTATATATACGGCGACCGTTGCACTCAATGTAGCGCGGGCAGGGCCTGCGCCCAGTCTGCCACGCCTGTATCCATTTGAAACGGCCATGGCATGGTAACAATCCCGCCAGGAACCTGCTTGGAGGAGCGGATGTCGCGCGTCTGAGACAATTGGGCCGGTGGACATCTCCAATCTCATCCAAACCGTTCTGATCTACGCCTTGCCGGTGCTCTTCGCGATCACCGTGCACGAGGCAGCCCATGGCTATGCGGCGCGCCACTTTGGCGACAACACCGCGTACATGATGGGCCGAATCACCCTCAACCCCCTCAAGCACATCGACCCCATCGGCACCATCCTGATGCCGCTGGTGCTGTACTTTGCGACCTCGGGGGCTTTCCTTTTTGGCTATGCCAAGCCGGTGCCGGTGAATTTCGGCAACCTGCGCAACCCCAAGCGGCACATGGTCTGGGTGGCACTGGCAGGACCGGCATCCAACTTCGTTCAGGCCGTTTTCTGGGGCCTGGTCCTGGTGGGCCTGATCGGTGCTGGAGTGCAGGAGCGCTTTTTCATCGAGATGGCGCGCGCCGGCATGCTGGTCAATCTCGTGATGTGGGCGTTCAACCTGTTTCCGTTGCCCCCGCTTGATGGCGGCCGCATCCTCGTTGGCCTGCTCCCCTGGAAGGCGGCCCACATGGTCTCGCGCATCGAGCCTTTCGGCTTCTTCATCGTGATGGGCCTGGTAGTGGCCGGCGTAGTGGGCACGATCTGGCTGCGCCCGCTGATGACCCTGGGCTACGCTGCCATCAACCTGCTGCTCACGCCCTTGATGGCACTGCTGCGCTGAGCGCCTTGTCCGTCCCTCTTTTTCGCTGAATCCGTTCCCCCCATGAGCACCACGCGCTTTCTCACCGGCATCACCACCACGGGCACGCCCCACCTGGGCAACTTCGTGGGCTCCATCCGCCCCTCGGTGGCGGCCAGCCTCACGCCCGGCGTGCAGAGCTTCTACTTTCTGGCCGACTACCACGCACTGATCAAGTGCGAGGACCCGGTGCGCATCCAGCGCTCCACGCTGGAGATCGCCGCCAGCTGGCTGGCGGCGGGGCTGAACCCCGAGCAGGTCACGTTCTACCGCCAGTCCGACATCCCCGAGATTCCTGAGCTCACCTGGCTGTTGACCTGCGTGACCGGCAAGGGCGTGCTCAACCGCGCCCACGCCTACAAGGCCAGCGTGGACAAGAACACGGCTGCCGAGCGCGATGCCGACGACGGCGTAACCGCCGGCCTGTTCATGTACCCCGTGCTCATGGGCGCCGACATCCTGATGTTCAAGGCGCACAAGGTGCCCGTGGGCCGCGACCAGATCCAGCACATCGAGATGGCGCGCGACATGGCCGCCAGCTTCAACCACCTGTATGGCGAGCACTTCGTGCTGCCCGAGGCCGCGATCGACGAGCATGTGGCCACCCTGCCCGGCCTGGACGGCCGCAAGATGAGCAAGAGCTACGACAACACCATCCCGCTGTTCAGCTCGCGCGAGCAGCTCAAGAAGCTCATCGGCGGCATCCTGACCGACTCGCGCGCGCCTGGCGAGCCCAAGGAAGTCGAGGGCTCGGCTCTGTTCCAGATCTACCAGGCCTTTGCCACCGAGGCCGAGACGGCCGCGCTGCGCCAGCAGTACGCCGACGGCATTGCCTGGGGCGATGCCAAGCAGGTGCTGCTCGAGCGCGTGGACCAGGTGATCGCCCCCATGCGCGCGCAGTACGAAGAGCTGATCAACAACCCCGCCCGCATTGAGCAGACGCTGCTGGCCGGTGCCGAGCGCGCCCGAGCGCTGGCCACGCCCTTCATCCGCGAGCTGCGCTCGGCCGTGGGCCTGCGCAGCCTGGTGCAGGCCGCCACGGCCACCAAAGCGGCCAAGACAGCCAAGGTGGCCCTGCCCTCGTTCAAGCAGTACCGCGAGGCCGATGGCAAGTTCTACTTCAAGCTCGTGGCCGCCGACGGCCGCCTGCTGCTGCAGAGCACAGGCTTTGACGCCCCCAAGGAGGCCGGCCAAGCCATCGGCCAACTGCAAAAGGGTGGCGATGCCCTGCAGGCGCTGGCACCCCGGCTGGCGCCAGTGGACGGAGTAGAACCGGCCGACGTGACGGCGGCGCTGCAGGCACTGGCGGATGCAGCCGCTGCCAGCTGATACAGCCGCGCCCCTTCAATCCCTGTAGCGCACGCGCGCCCACAGGGTCGGCCGGGTAACGCCATTGAGCGGCGCCTGCGCCGTGGCGATGAACGACCAGCGCCGGTCCGCCGAATCCATCGAATGCACCAGCACCAGGTCCCAGCCCGGCCTGCGCGCAATGCCGTTGGCCTCGTCGGCAAAACGCGAGCCCCTGTAGACCAGCGAGCCTGCCGACAGGTCGCGCCCGCCATGCTTCCAGACGCTGGCCAACGCCAGCGTGTGCCTGGCAAACCCCGGCAGCGCGTTGCCGCCGAACTGGCGGCCCAGGTTGCGCGACTGCGCCCAGGTGTAGCTGCCCAGCACACTCCAGCGCAGTGCCAGCACCCGGTTGAGTGCCACGCCGGCCTGGTGCAGCCGGCCCTGGCTGAACACCGGGTTCTCGTTGTAGGGATCGACCACGGTCTGCCCGGTCTGGATCTGCGCACCCAGGCTGCCCACACGGTCCAGGTTCACCAGCCCCCGGGGCGGCAGCACCAGGCTGCCGTTGGCGAAGGTGGGGTTGACGATGTCCTGGCTGGACAGGGTGGCGAAACCGAAGCTGCGCTCGTCGAACTCCCAGTCCAGCTGCGCCGCGCGCTTGCGCCCGAAGCTGCCGGGCAACTGGTAGTGGTGGTCGATGGCGATGGCTCCCAGCGCGACGGGCGAGAGCGTGTGCGCACTGGGTGAGCGCACATTCTCGATGTAGGCCAGGTGCAGCGCCCGGCCCGGCCCCATGCGGTAGGACATGCCCAACCGGGGCAAGGGGTGGCGCGCATGGCCACCGTTCTCGGTAGCAGGGTCCGCCAGGTCCTCGTCGGTCAGCGAATCGTAGAAGCGCTCGCCGTAGCGCACCGCCAGGCGCGGCCAGTAGGCTTCTGCGTGCCAGGTCCAGGGACCATCGCGCCACTCGCCAGCCAGCCAGGGCATCCGAAAGCGCGCCTGCGTGCGCTGGGTGGAGGTGACCACCGGATCGGACAGGCCCGAGTCCGATGCTCCGCGGGTGCCCTCCCAGCCCAGGCTCAGGCGACGGGGGCCCCACTGCACGGTGTGGCGCAGCAGCACGCCGTCGTCCGAATCGGTGATGCGTGAATCCTGCGGGCCGTAGGTGGCGTCGTCGAGCACCAGGCCCTGGCCAAAGCGTGCGCGGTGCAGCTTGAGCCAGGTCTGCGCATCGGGCGACCAGCGCCAGGAGCCGCCCAGGTCGGTGCGCTCCGAGCGCTGGCGCGCCAGGCCATTGAAGGTGATGCCGTTGCCGAAATCGCGCCCTTGCGGAAAACTGTAGCGCAGCCGGTCCTCGGTGTGCAGAAGGAACAGGCCCAGGCTCTCCGTGGGGCGCATGCCCAGCGCCAAATCGAAGCCCGGCGACGACAGGCGGTAGCTGGGCGCGCCGCCGTTGTTCGGCCACATCTGCACGCCGTTGGTGCGCACCTGCCAAGCCAGGGGCACCGGTGCGGCGGCAAAGCCGTGGTGGCCTACATCGGCGGCCAGTTTGTCCTGCACCGGGCCGCGCTCGGCGCTGGCGATCCAGAGCCACTCGCCCCCCTGCGTGAGCATCAGCGGGGCCTGCTTCTCGCTGGCGCCGAAGGCCGTCGGGTCGCTCAGGTAGCCCTGGTAGCGCTCGGAATTGCGGCTGAAATCGCTCTCGTAGCGGTTGGCCAGAAAGAAGTGGCTGCCCGCCCACAGCGGGTAGTACGAGGCACTGGCATAGGCCCGCGCCCAGTGCTCCATGCCGAAATCGCCCAGTGCCTTGCCCAGGTTGGCCGAGCCCTGGCTGTCGCTGGTGAGCGGGTCGAGCGACTTAAGGTACGGCAGGCGGGTGAGCGCCTCGCGCGCGGCGGCAATGGCCTGCACCGGCTCCCCCTGGTCGTTGCGCAGCACAGACTCGATCTGCCAGGGCAGCGGGTCATTGGGGTCGGCCACGCGGGCGCGCGCCAGCGCGTCGAGCGCAGCGGTGCGCTCGCCCAGCTGGTATTCGGCCACCGCCAGCCAGACCTGGGCGCGGGCATAGCGCGGCTCGATCACCAGGGCCTTGAGCAACTGCGTGCGGGCGGCGGCAGGGTCGCCCTGCTGCAGCGCCAGCAGGCCCGCACCGGCCAGGCTCACGTAATCGTCGCCGGCCTGGGCCAGGGCCGCGTTGAAACCACTTTGCGCATCGGCCAGGCTCAGCGCCTCGGCCGCCGCGGTGGCCTGCTCGCCTTGGTAGGTGGCGTTCACGGGCGCCAGTGCCACGGCGCGCTCCAATGCCTGGCGCGCGCCGCGCAGGTCGCCGCGCTCGCGCAGCGCCCGGCCCAGGCCCCACTGGGCTGCGGCCTGGTCGGTGGCCGGCTCCTGGCGCGCCTGGCCCCCCGCCACGGCGCGCCGGTAGAGGGCGATGGCCTCCTCGCCCCGCCCTTCCAGGCGATGCCAATCGGCATCGGCCAGCAGCAGCGCCGTGGCTTCCGGTGCCTGGGCGCGCGCGGCGTCGAGCCAGGTCCGCGCCTGTGCGCCCTGCTCCAGCGCCATCAGCAGCTCGGCCCGGCGCGCAGCCGTGCGCGGGTCCCGAGTGCGCTGCCAGGCGGCGGCCAGGCGCTGCTGGGCGGCGTCCATGCGGTCGTCGAAGACTTCGAGGTCGGCCAGCAGCAGCTCGGTCACAGCTCCGCCCTGCCCGCTGGCAGACAACGCCAGCAGCCGCTCCCGCGCGCGCGGCCACTGGCCCGAACGCAGGTCGTCGCGGATGGAGGACAACGGGGGCGCCACCTCGGGGCCCTGCAGCTCGGCCCAGCGCGCGGCATCCACCGGGTTGGCCATGACCCACTGCACGCGGTCACGCGGGCGCACCAGCACGCGCTTGACCGGTGCCTTGCCAGGCTCCGCAGTGCCCTGTTCCGACGGGCCCAGCTCCACCCGGCCGAAATCATTGGACAGGTCGACCTGGCCCGAGAGCACGGTGAGCGTCGTGCGGCCCGCCGCATCTACCTCCACGTCCCAGTCGGTGCCGCGCACCACGGCCAGGGCTGCCGGGGTCTGCAGCTGCAGCGAGGCCGGGGTTTTCTTGGTGCGCGCCCACAGCCGCCCGGCGGCCAGCTCCAGCAGGGTGCGCTCCGGCTGCGACTCGCACAGACGCAGCTGGGCGTTGGCGGACATGCGGATCTGCGTGCGATCGGCCAGCAGCAGCGCGGCCGACGACAACTCCAGCGTGCGCACGCCCGCACCCGCGCCCAGTTGCTGGGCCAGCGCGGCGGGCGACCAGGGGCCCTGGCCTGCCGGCCGGGTCTGGCCCTGCCCGGCCAGGGCCACGACCTGCGCAGCCACGGCGTCTGGGGCGACGGACACCCCCGCACACTGGGCCCAGGCACCGGGAAGGCACAAGGCGCACGCTCCCAGGGCAACCGGGGTCGTGATCCACAAGCGTGTCGACGGCATAGCGGGCCTTTCAGGGCTATTTTTCCAGCGCGTGTGCAAACGCGTCAGCACCGGCCGCAGCGGGTCCCTGGGCATCGGCCAGGCCCTGCACGTGCGCCTGCAGCCGGTCGGCCTGGGCGGCCCACAGCGGTGCCAGGTGTACGGCCCGTTCTCGCCACTCGGCACAGCACGCCAGCGCCTCGCCCCAGCGGCCCGCACGCACATGGGCCTGCAAAGCCAGGCTGGTGGCCACGAGCGGCGCGTCCTCGCACGGGGTGTAGACATCGATGCCGCTGCTGCGGCCGGCCAGCACCACGGCGTCGAGCCAGAGCAGGGGCAGTGCCTGCGCCCCGTTCTGCGGCAGGGCGCTGCGCGTGGCTTCGGACAGCAGGATGCCGGTGCCGAAGGCCTTGTTGGCGCCCTCCAGCCGGGCGGCGGTGTTCACCGCGTCGCCCACGGCGGTGTAGGTGAAGCGGCCTTCGGAGCCCAGGTGGCCCACGGCCGCCTCGCCCGTGTGCAGGCCGATGCGCAGCTGCAGGTCGGCAAAGGGGCTTCCTGCCCACTGGCTGCGCAAGGCGTTCATTTGCACCTGCATCTCCTGCGCGCAGGCCAGGGCGCGTGCCGCGTGCTGCGGCTCGGCCAAAGGGGCATTCCAGAAGGCCATCACGGCATCGCCGATGAACTTGTCGAGCGTGCCTCCATGGCGGTGCACGGCATGGGTCATGCGCGTGAAGTAGGCGTTGAGCGCACGCGCCACCGCCTCGGGCGGCAGGTGCTCGCTGGCCGAGGTGAAGCCCGCCAGGTCCGAGAACAGCAGCGTGAGCACGCGCCGCTCGCCGCTGATGGCCGGTGCCGCCCCACTGGCGATCAGCGCGCTGACCACCGCCGGCGGCACGTAGCGCCCGAAGTCCAGCCGCAGGCGCTCGCGCTGGCGCCGCTCACGCCAGTAGCTGTCGGTCGCGCCCACGTTGAAGTGCAGCACCAGCGCCAGCAGCGTGGGCAACGTGGGCCACCACACACCCTGCAGGTAGGCCCACAGCCCGCCGATCAGGGCCAGCAGCGCCAACGCCACGCTCAGCCACACGGCCAGCCAGGCGCGCCAGCGCCGCGTGAGCGCCGCCACCAGGGCAATGGCCGCTGCCGCCTGCAGCAGCGGGCCCGCTGGGTGCGCGGGCACGATCCAGTCCCCGGTCAGGCCGTTGATGAGTGCCGTGGCATGCAGCAGCACGCCCGACTGTGTACCGTGCCCCAAGGTGCGCAGCGGCGTGGTGAACTGATCCACCCCGCCCACCGGCGTGTTCTGGCCCAGCAGCAGCAGCCGGCCCTGCAGCGCGCCAGGCGCCAGCTGCCGCGCCGGGTCCAGCGCCTGGGTGTAGTGCACGTAGGGCAATGCCACCTCGGGGGCGTAGTAGCGCAGCATTGCGCCGGGTGGCGGTAGCACGGTGGTGCGGCCCGCAGCCTGTGCGAGCACACGCCACAGGGCATCGCTGTGCCCGGGTGCGCTGCGCTGCACGCCGTCATCGTCGGGGTGCATGCCCACGTCGCCGTGGCGCGCCTGGTCGAAGACGGACATCACCTTCTGCTGGTACTGCGCCACCTGCCCGCTCTGCACGGCCACCTGGGCGCTGGCAAGCACCACCGGCATGCGCCCCTGCAGGGATCGGCCCAGGGCCGCGTCGTCTTCGGGTGTCTGGGCGGTGGACAGCAGCAGGTCGATGCCGAGCCCCGCTGCGCCGGACTCGGAAAGCGCGTCGACCAATTGCGCATGCAGCCGCCGTGGCAGCGGAGGAGCGGCCTGCAGGGCCGCGAGGCTGGGTTCGTCGATGCCGATGACCACCACACCGGCATCGGGCCGCACGGGGGCCGTCAGGCTGCTGAAGAGATCGTATTCCAGGCGCTGCAGCGGCTGCCATAGCGGCAGCAGGTGCAGCACGGCCAGGAGTCCGAGCGGCACGAGCAGGCGCAGCGCCCACTGGCGCCCCGCATCCCCTGACACCGCCGACCGGATCCAGGCCATACAACTCCCATCATATGTAACGCACTGTATCCCAGGGCGCGACTGCAGCAAAGCCTGCTGTCTATCCGCCCACACTGGCTTAGACTGGCCCGACGCCTACCGGAGATTTCCATGAAGACCTTGATTGCATCCGCTGCCCTGCTGGCTCTGCTCGCGGGCTGCGAATCGGCCACCACCCGCCCGCCCTCGGGCCCCATGGCCTCGGGCGGGGACCGCACCTTCAGCGTGCCGGTGTATGGCACCGACGCCTCGCCGGCCTACAACGCCGCCACCCGGGAATGCCAGAAGCTGGCCTTGTTCCCCAAGCTGCTGCGCAACGAGGGCTCGCGCCTCGTCTTCGAGTGCGTGAGCGACAACCCCAATCGCTGAGCCCAATGGCCAGGCGCCGAACTGCCGCCGTCTCTGCCGTGCTCGCGCTGGCTGCAGGCCTGCCTGCGCTGGCCCAGATGCGCCAAGACCGGCAACACCCCGTGTGGACCAACAGCCTGGGCATGCCGTTCGTGCAGGTGCCCGCGGGCAGCTTCGTGATGGGCGGCACCGAGGCAGCCGATGTGCTCGCACAGGCCTACCCGCAACTGGAGCCCAAGCGTTTTGCCGAGCTGACCGATGAAGGCCCGGCGCACCGGGTGGTCATCGGCAAGGCCTTCTACCTGGGGCAGCACGAAGTCACGGTAGGCCAGTTCCGGCGCTTCCTCGCAGCGTCGGGCTACCAGCCCGAATCGGAAGTCGACGGCACCGGCGGATATGGCTACAACGCTCTGTACGACCCGGCCACCACGCGGCGCGGCGATGCCTTCGAGGGGCGCGACCCGCGCTATTCATGGCGCAACCCGGGGTTCGCGCAGGGCGACGAACACCCCGTGGTCAACGTCACCTGGAACGACGCCCAGGCCCTGGCACAGTGGCTCAGCCGCACCGAAGGCCACCGATACCGCCTGCCGACCGAGGCCGAGTGGGAATACGCCTGCCGCGCCGGCACGCGCACCCGCTACCCGCACGGCGACGACCCGGAGGGCCTGCTGAAAAACGCCAACACCTTCGACCAGGACGCCGCCCCCTACTGGCTGCGCTGGCAGCAGCATGCGCTGCGCGGCAGCGACGGCCACGCCTTCACCGCCCCGGTGGGCAGCTACGCGCCCAATGCCTGGGGGCTGCAGGACATGCTGGGCAATGCCTGGGAGTGGGTGGCCGACTGGCATGGGGACAGCTACTACGCCGAATCACCGGCCGTGGACCCCGGGGGCCCGGCAGAGGGCAGCGTGCGCGTGCGCCGCGGGGGATCCTGGCACACCTGGTCTTTCTACGCACGCTGCGGCTACCGCAACTGGAACAGCCCGCAGACCCGCTACACCCTGGTGGGCATGCGGCTGCTGCGCGAAATCGCGCCCTCCGCAGCCGCCAGGCCCGGCCCGCGCCCGGCAGCCACGCGCCGCCTGTCATCGCCCGTGGCACGGTGAACAACTGTCAAACCTGGCGATCCCCAAGATGGGGCATGGAATGGACCGCCGCACATCGCGAATAATGCACAGTTAATCTTGAATGGAACGAACCATGCGCATAGCGGCGTTAGACGACGATGCGCTTCAGCTGGATCTGATCAAACAGGCCACCGAAGCGATGGGGCATGTGTGCCATACCCACCTGACCGGTGCCGCGCTGATGCGCGAGATGCGCCGCGAAACCTTTGACCTCTTGATCGTGGACTGGCACCTGCCCGACACCACCGGCCCCGAGGTGGTGCGCTGGGTGCGCGAGAACGTGGGCAAGCAGTTGCCCATCCTGTTCGTGACCAACCGGCAGGAAGAGCGCGACATCGTCGAGGGCCTGGGCAGCGGGGCGGACGACTTCATGGTCAAACCCGTGCGCATTGGCGAGCTCAATGCGCGTGTGGCCGCGCTGTTGCGCCGAGCCTACCCGCAGAGCACCGGTGGCGCGCTCGATTTCGGGCGCTACAAGTTCTTCCCGGAATCGCGCTCGCTGGAGATCAACGGCACGCCTGCCGAACTCAAGAACCGCGAATACGACCTGGCCCTGTTCCTGTTCCAGAACATGGGCCGCCTGCTCTCGCGCGACCACCTCAAGGAGGTGATCTGGGGCCAGGGTTCGGACGTGCTGTCACGCTCGCTCGACACCCATGTCTCGCGCCTGCGCACCCAGCTGGACCTGCGCCCCGCCAACGGCTACTTCATCACCGCCGTGTATGGTGTGGGCTACCGGTTCGAAGCGGTCGAGCCTGGCCGCTAGCCTGCGCCTGGCATCCCATTGCGCAATGGAAACAACGTTTCTGAATGAAGCTTTGCCGCCCCCTGCGGCACCTAGGAGAGTTGACGTGGTCATCCACCGCCTTGCATTGCCCTTGTCGGCCGTTGCCCTGCTCACGGCGGGCCTCGGTTGCGCGCATGCGCAAACCACCCCCGACACGCAGACGGACGAAATCCCGCACACCGTGCGGGCCGGCGACACGCTCGAAGGCCTGGCCAACACCTACCTGGACAATCCACGCCAGTGGCTGCTGCTGCAGCAGCGCAACAAGGTGGCCAACCCCCGGCGCCTGCAACCTGGCTCCACCGTGTGGATCCCCGTGCGCCTGCAGCCCAAGGCCTCGGCCCAGGTGGAATTCGTGCACGGCAGCGCCACGGCACAGCCCGGCGCCCAGGCCGCAGCCCAGCCTGTGGCGCAAGGTGCCCGCCTGGACGAAGGCACCCGCCTGCAGGTGGGGCCGGACAGCTTTATCGCCGTGCGCCTGGCCGACGGCACGCTGGTGCGCGTGCAGGCCCAGTCCGACCTGCAGTTGCGCCAGTTGCGCCGCCGCGGGCGCGCAGGCAGCGTGCAATCGGTGCTGGAAATGCGCGCCGGCAGTGTGGAGTCGAGCGTGACGCCCAGCGCCGATGCCCTGCGCCGTTTCGAGATCCGCACGCCGCGCGCCGTGACCAGCGTGCGCGGCACCGAGTTCGGCGTGGCGCTGGCGGCCTCTGGCCAGGCCACGGCCTCGGTGCTGGAAGGCTCGGTGGCCGTGCAGTCGCGTGCCGAGAATGCCGCGCAACCGGCCCCCGACACCACCTTGCTGGCCCGTGGCCAGGGTTTGTCTGTCGCGCCCGATGGGACGCTGGGTGCACCACGCACCCTGCTGGCGCCGCCCGACCTGTCCACCGTGCCCGCCCAACTGCACGACCTGGGCCTGCTGGCCATCAATGTCCCTGCCACCCCCGGCGCTGCGGCCTTCACCGCCCAGGTGGCACGCGATGCGGCCATGACGCAGGTGCTGCGCAGCGGCCGCTTTGCCGACGGCCAGCTGCGCTGGGCCGCACTCGACGATGGCAGCTACCACCTGGCCGTGCGCGCCGTGGATGAGGCCGGCATTGCCGGCCTGCCGGCCACGCGCCCCATCACCATCAAGACCCGGCCGGTGCCGCCGCTGTACCAGCAGCCGGCCCCTGGCGCCGTGCTGCCGCGCGTAACCGGCACCCTGCGCTGCACCGAAGTGCCTGGCGCGCGCTGGTACCGCATCCAGGTGGCAGCCAGCGCCGACTTCGCCACGCCGTTGCTGGACGAGGGCCGCCTCAGCACCTGCCAGCTGACGCTGGCCACGCTGCCCCTGGGCAACTACTTCTGGCGCGCGGCCAGCATCGCAGAGCCCACCGGTGGCGCACCGGACCAGGGACCGTTCGCGCCCGCCCAGCCCTTCTCGGTGGCCCAGCAGCCTGCCGCGCTGGACCTGTCGGCCATGCAGGCGACGGATGGCGACACCACCGTGCGCCTGCACTGGCCCGCCCAGGCCGGCCAGCGCTTTCGCGTGCAGCTGGCACCGGACCTGGAATTCAAGACCATCACCCAGGACATCCAGCTCGACGAGCCCCGCTGGACCTCTGCGGATGGCCTGGCGGCAGGCACCTACTTCGTGCGCATCCAGGTGCTGGACCCCTCGGGCCTGCAAAGCGATTTCTCCCCGCCGCGCAGCATCCGCGTGGGGACGGGGCTGAACACCAGCTCTGGGCTGCCGCTGTCCACCATGGGCGGTGAGCCCGTGCGCCGCCCCTGAGCCCCTTGCGGTCGATGCCCACCCCGCACTCCCGCACGCGAAACCAGCAGCGGCGGGTCGAATGGGCCGCCATCGCGCTGACGCTGCTGGCCCTGGTCGCCTGGCTGAGCACCCCCAGCATGCTGCCGCGCACCAACCACCTGGTGCAGGACACCGGGCTGCGCCTGGTGTCGCGCCCGGCGCAAGCCGATATCGCCGTGATCGCGGTGGACGACCGCAGCATCGGCGTGATCGGCCGCTGGCCCTGGCGGCGCGCCCTGCACGCACAGCTGATCCAGAACGTGTCGCGCCAGGCACCGCAGGTGATCGGCATGGACGTGCTGTTCAACGAGGAAGACCTCGACTACCCCGAGGACGACCTGCTGCTGGCCGATGCCGTGGCCCGAAGCGGCCGGGTGGTACTGCCGGTGATGCAGCGCCAGGGTCCAACCGAGCCGGGCGACGGTGCGGACCGCCCCATTCCTGCACTGGAGCAGGCCGCTGCCCGGCTGGGGCATGTGCACGTGGCCTCGGACGAGGACGGCGTGGTGCGCAGCCTGTACTCGCGCGAGGGGCCGGCCAGTGCACCCTGGCAGCACTTCAGCATCGCCATGCGCTGCGTGGCCACGCCGTCGCTCGGTGGCTGCCCGCCCGCCCGCTGGAGCGATCCGCCCGCCGATGGCGCCCGCTGGGAGCGTGCAGACCGTCGCCTGATCCCCTACGCGGGCGGGCCGGGGCACTTCATCACCTACTCCTACATCGACGTGCTGCGCGGTGAGGTGCCGGCCGATGCCTTCCGCGGCAAGTACGTGCTCGTGGGCTCCATCGCCGCCGGGCTGGGCGACATGTTCGCCACCCCCGTGGGCCAGGAGTCGCGCCTGATGCCGGGCGTGGAAGTGATCGCCCAGGTGCTCGACGCCGACCTGGCGGGGGTGCAGATCCACAGCGCGCCGCCCGCGCTGAACATGGCCTTCAACCTGCTGCCGGTGGTGCTGGCGCTGGTGGCGCTGCTGCTGCTCGGGCCCTTCGCCGCCCTGCTCACCAGCATTGCCTTGGGCGCGCTGACCCTGGCCATGGCCGTGGTGCTGCCGGTCTGGAGCGGCATGCAGTTCGCGCCCGCCGCCGCCCTCATCGGGCTGGTGCTGGCCTATCCGCTGTGGAGCTGGCGGCGCCTGAGCGCAGCCGCCCAGTTCCTCAGGCTGCAGATGGAGACCCTGCAGCGCCAGGGCCTGGTGATTCCGCTGCGCGGCCCGGCGGCCAGCAGCGGCGACTTCCTGGAGCGGCGCATCAACGCGGTGGAATACGCCTCGCGCCAACTGCGCGACATGCACCATTTCGTGAGCGAGAGCCTGCAGCAACTGCCTTCTCCCACCATGGTCTGCGACACCGAAGGCCGCATCCTGCTGGCCAACACGGCCGCACGGCGCCATGTGCTGGGCATGGCCGAGGTCGAGGGCGACCCCATGGTCTGGCCCCTGCAGGGCCGCCAGATCACCGACGTGCTCGGTGACCTGATCGACATCGCCACCGAGCAGCCGCTGGTGACGCCAGAGCGGCTGGCCAGCCGCAACCTGCCGGCCCGCCGGGAGGGCCGCGATGCCAAGGGCCGCAGCGTGCTGGTGCAGAGCCGGCAGTTCACCGACCTGGCGCAGGCCGGCTGGCTGGTGACGCTGGTGGACCTGACGGAGATGCGCAGCGCGCTGCAGCAGCGCGACGAGGCCATGCACTTCATCTCGCACGACATCCGCGCCCCCAATGCCTCCATCCTCACCCTGCTGGAGATGCACCAGGCCTACCCGGGCCGCATGTCGGACGCGGAACTCATGCACCTCATCTCGCGCTACGCGAAAAGCTCGCTGGGCATGGCCGAGAATTTCATCCAGCTGGCCAGCGCCGAGTCACAGGCGATGCGGCGGGAACCCCTGGACCTGGCGGACGTGCTGCACCAGACCGTGGACGAGGCCTGGGTGCTGGCGCGCGATGCCGACGTGCAGGTGCTGGTGGCCGATGCGCCGGAAACCGCCCCGTGCATGGGCGACCGCTCGCTGCTGTGCCGGGCGCTGGCCAATGTGGTCAACAACGCCATCAAGTACAGCCCACGCGGCAGCACCGTGCGCTGCACCCTGGTGGCACGGCCGGGGCACTGGGCCATTGCCGTGCGCGACGAAGGCCCCGGCATTGCGCCGGCTCTGCAGGACAAGCTGTTCGCCCCGTTCCAGCGGCTGCATGACCGCAGCCACCCCGGCATTGCCGGCGTGGGCCTGGGCCTGGCCCTGGTGCGCACCGTGGTGCAGCGCCATGGAGGCAGCATCGAAGTCGAGAGCGACGAAGGAAAGGGCGCGGAGTTCAGGCTGGTTCTGCCGCAGAGCGAGGCACCGGCAGAGTAGCCTGGGCCTGCCCGTCAGGCCGTGGCTTCGGCTTCCAGGTGCACCTGGTCGGCCAGGGCATCGCCTTCGCCAGCCAGCAGGCCGATGCAATCGAGGGCCGTTGGGGGATCGCAAGGCTCAGCGTACACGCGCAAGGCAATGTCCTGCGCTGCGGGCGAGAAGAACAGCCACAGCCTGTCGGCCTGCTTGTCGTAGCACGAGAACAGCGCCCGCTTGGAGCCTGCCGGCGAGATCAGGAACTGCGACATGAACATCTGCTGGATGCGCTGGGTGGGCTCGAAGGCCTGGGCATCGTTGCCCAGCGACAATTTGTACCAACTTTTCATAAGAGCCTTTCGACCACAAGGTCTGTGTGTGCTGGCTCCATCGTATTTTCGACTGCGGGTTTTCCCACCTCTTCGAAGGCGCATAGGCCTGTAGGACTGCGGCCACCGGGCGCGAAGGAGCGCGATCAGTGCTTCCCCAGATAGGCCTCGCGCACGGAAGGATCCGCCAGCAAGGCCTGCGCCGGTCCCGAAGACGCGATCTCCCCGGTCTTGAGCACGTAGGCGCGGTCCGCCACCTTGAGCGCCTGGTTGGCCATCTGCTCCACCAGCAGGATGGTCATGCCGCGCTGCTTGAGCGCGCGAATCACACCGAAGATCTCCTTGACGATCAGCGGCGCCAGGCCCAGCGAGGGCTCGTCGAGCAGCAGCAGGCGCGGGCGCGCCATCAGCGCCCGGCCGATGGCCAGCATCTGCTGCTCGCCACCGCTCAGGGTGCCGGCCATCTGGTGCTGGCGCTCACGCAGGCGCGGGAAAGTGGTGAACTGCTCTTCGAGGTCGGCTTCGACCGCGGGATCGCCCGCGGGACGCAGGTAGGCGCCCAGCAGCAGGTTGTCGCGCACGCTCTGGTCCGGAAACACCTGGCGCCCCTCGGGCGACTGGGCAATGCCCAGGGCCACGCGCCGGTGGGCCGGCGTGCGCGCGAGGTCCTGGCCCTCGAACACGATGCGGCCCCCAGCACAGGGCTCCAGGCCCGAGATGGCCTTCATCAGCGTGCTCTTGCCCGCGCCGTTGCCGCCGATGAGGGTGACCACCTCCCCGGCGACCACCTCCAGGCTCACGCCCTTCAAGGCATGGATGGCGCCGTAGTTCACTGCGAGTTGTTCGATTTGGAGCATGGTCGCCTCAGGCAAGGGCATGGGCTGGTGTGGCGGGGCTCTCGCCCTCGTCATCCACACCCAGGTAGGCGGCAATCACGCGGGGGTCCACCTGCATGGCAGCGGGCGCGCCTTCGGCGATCTTGGCGCCGTAGTCGAGCACCACCACATGGTCGGACACGGCCATCACCAGGTCCATGTGGTGCTCGATCAGCAGCACGGTGATGCCCTTGGCGCCGATGCGCCGGATCAGCTCCGTCAGCTCCTGTGTCTCCTGGGGGTTCAGGCCGGCGGCCGGCTCGTCGAGCAGCAGCAGGCGCGGCTGCGTGGCCAGCGCACGGGCCAGCTCCAGCCGCCGCTGCAGGCCATAGGGCAGGCTGCCGGCCTCGTCGTGGGCACGGTCGAGCATGCCCACGAACTGCAAGAGGCGCACGGCCTCCTCACGTGCCTGGCGCTCCTCGCGCCGTGCCGATGGCAGGCCAAACAGGCTGGCCGCAAAACCCACGCGCAGGTGCGGGTGCAGACCGACGAGCACGTTATCGAGCACGCTCATGTGCGTGAACAGCTTGAGGTTCTGGAAGGTGCGCCCTATGCCCAGCCGACAGATCTGGCTGGCGCGCACGCGGGCGATGCTCTGCCCGGCGAATTCGATGCTGCCCCGGTCTGGCGCCACGATGCCCGACAGGATGTTGAGCAGCGTGGTCTTGCCCGCGCCGTTGGGGCCGATCAGGGCATGCACATGCCCCGCGCGCAGCGACAGGCTGACGCCGTTGGTCGGCACCACGCCGCCATAGGCCTTGTAGAGCCCACTGGCCCTCAGCACCACGCCCTCGGCAGGGGCCCCGGCCGCCTGGCGCGGCAACCACTCGCCCTGCACCATTGGCAATGGCGGCGCCCGGTGCAGCCGAGGCCACAGGCGCCGCCCCAGCCGCTGCAGCGCACCGGCCAGGCCCTGCGGCATGGCATACAGAGCGAACAGCAGCAGCGCCCCATAGGTGAAGTGCTGCAGCCCCGGCCAGCGCGCCAGGAAGGCGTCGAGCAGCGTGAGCGCCACGGCGCCCACCGCCGGCCCCATGACGGAGGGCCCGCCGAACAGTACGATCAGCAGCAGGAAGATCGACAGGTTGAAGCTGATGAAATCGGAGTTGATGTACTGGTTCTGCTGCGCCACCAGGGCCCCGGCCACACCGCAGGTGACAGCGCTGATGACGAAGGCCAGCACCTTCATGCGGTAGACGTTGATGCCCACGCTCTCGGCAGCTACCTCAGCGGCCTGCACGGCCTGGAAGGCCCGGCCGTACTTGCCGCCCAGCAGGGTGCGCAGCATGAGGTGCGTGGCCAGGGCGAAGGCCAGCACCAGCCAGGCCCAGCCGCGCATGTCCAGCATGCGCCCGCCGATGGACGGCGGCACGATGCCGTAGATGCCCTGCTGGCCGCCGAAGGGCACCTGCCATTCGGTCACGATCTTCTCGACCACGATGCCGAAGCCGATGGTCACCATGGCCAGCGACGGCCCCTTGACGCGCAGCGAGGGCAAAGCGATCAGCACGCCGAAGAGCCCCGCCACCACGGCCGCAGCCACCAGCGCCAGCCAGGGGTTCCAGCCCGCCTGCGTCGTGAGCAAGGCGGCTGTGTAGGCCCCGGCAGCGAACAGGCCGGCGTGGCCCAGCGACTTCTGCCCGCTCCAGCCGACCAGCACGTTCAGGCCGGCGGCGGCCAGGTAGTACATGCCGGCTGTGAAGATAATCTTGAGATAGAAGTCGTTGCTGATCGCCAGCGGCGCCAGCACGGCAACGGCGGCGACCGCAATGAACGCCAGGGTGTGGGTGGAAATGCGCATGGCGGCGTCACACCTTCTCGAACGGCTTCTGGCCGAACAGCCCTTCGGGCTTGACCACCAGCACCAGGATGATGAGCGCAAAGACCGTGATCTCGCGCATCTCCGCGCGCCACAGGCCCACCAGCGCCTCGATGCAGCCGAGCATGAAGCCCCCCGCAATGCAGCCGCGCGGGTTGGTCAGGCCACCCACGATGGCCGACGAGAAGGCCTTGAGCGCGATCGCCAGGCCCATGAAGACCGAGGCCGTGGTGATGGGTGCGATCAGCAGGCCGGCCAGCCCCGCCAGGCTCGACGAGATGACGAAGGCCAGCACCACGATGGCGCCCACGTTGATGCCCATGAGGGCCGCGGCCTGCTTGTTCACCGCCACGGCGCGCACGGCCTTGCCGACCTTGGTGCGCCGCAGCACGTAGTCCAGCACCAGCATGACCACCGCCGTGACGCCCAGCACCAGGATCTCCTGCGCGCGGATACCAGCCCCGGCGATGCGGATGACCTCGTCGCCCAGCGGCGAGGGCATGGCCATGGAGCCAGGCCCCCAGATGGCCAGCGCCGTGTTCTGCACGATGATGCCGAAGCCGATGGTGCTCATGACCCAGGCCATGCCGGTGGCGCCCACGAAGGGCCGCACCGCCGTGAAGTACAGCACCACGCCGAGCAGGCCCAGCACCACCAGCGAGACCAGCAGCGCCAGGCCATAGCGGGCAAAGGTCACATCCGCTGCAGCCAGCACCCCGGTGTGCCCCTTGCCCGAGAGCAGCAGCAAGGTGGCCACCGCGATGAAGGAGCCCGCGACCAGGAACTCGCCCTGGCCGAAGTTGAGCGTCTTGGTCGTCGTGTGGGTGATGCTGAAACCCAAGGCGACGAGCGCATAGATTCCGCCGAGGGCCAGGCCGCTCAGCAAGGCTTGCAGTACGTTGGTCATGGTGATGGTGCTGTCTCCGGGGCCCGCGATGCTGGGGCAGATTTACTTCTTGTAGTCTGCCGGCGTCAGCGCCTTGGTGATGGCGTCTTCATAGGCCGACACCTTGCCATCGCGCCACCGGGCCAGGTGGAAGTCGGCCACCGAGAGCGCCTCGTGGTCGCCCTTGGCAAAGGGCTTCTGGTAGAGCTTCACGACGCCCTGGGTGTCGGGCACGCCGTTCTCCAGCGTGGCGGCGAGCTTCTCGCCATCGGTGCTGCCGGCCTTCTTCACAGCGGCGGCCAGCAGCATCACCGAGTCGTAGGACTGCGCGGCCGCCACGAAGGTGGGCAGTTGCGGGTAGCGCTCGCGCACGCGGGCGGCCAGCGCCACGGCGCGCGGGTTGCTGTCCTCGGCCGTGGAAGTGGCGAAGATGATGTGCTCGGCCAGCTTCTTGCCGGCCGTGTTGAGCAGCGGCGTGCTCATGTTGCCCCAGGTGCCGAGCGTGGTGGGCATGTAGTTGATCTTCTCCATGCTGCGCAGCAGTTGGGCATTGGCGTCGGCCAGACCGTAGACGATGAGCGTGTCGGCCCCGGCGTCGCGGATCTTGGCCAGCTGCGAGGTCATGTCCGTGTCCTTGGGGCCGAACTTCTCCACCGCCACGGCCTTGTTGCCGTGCAGGGCCAGCACCTCGGTCAGGTCCTTCACCCCCTGCTGGCCAAAGCCCGTGGAATCGGCGATGAAGGCGATCTTCTGGTTCTTGGTGGCCTTGACGGCGTAGGCGATCAGCAGCGCCACCTGCTCGCGGTCCACCATGGAAACGCGGTAGATGTAGTTCTGCGCCTCGCCCGCATAGCGCTTGGTGATGTCGGTGGCGGTGGCCACGGGCACGATCACGGGGATCTTCTTTTGCTGCGGTATGTGCAACCAGGCGAGCGCGTTGCCCGAGTTGGTGGGCCCGACCACGGCGGCCACCTTCTCGCTGTCGATCAGCTCGGTCATGTTCTGGATGGACTTGGGCGGCTGGCCCGTGTCGTCGCGCACGATACCGACGACCTTCTTGCCCAGCAGGCCGCCAGCCTTGTTGATGTCCTCGATGGCCAGGTCGAAGCCGTGGCGCGCGGCCACGCCCAGCTCGGCAGCGCCGGTGCCCGACTGGTCGGCATTGAAGCCGAAGCGGATGTCCTGCGCCTGGGCAGCGGACAGGCCCCAGGCCAGCGCCGCAACCGCGATCAGCGGCCGGGCCAGGGAGGGAATGCGGTGGTTCAACGTCGTCTTCATGTCTTGTCTCCTGTCGTTGTCATTGGAAAAGGCGGCCCTTGTTCCGGGCCTGCCGGCGGGCTCTGTCAGCTTCTTATGTCTGCGAGCAACGCAAGCGCGCGGTCCACCCGCACGTCGTGCTCCTGCGCCATCTGCTTGGCGATGCGGTCGATCTCCTCGCCCGTGGCCCCTGCCACCAGCGCAATGTTGCGGGCATGCAGCGCCATGTGGCCGCGCTGGATGCCTTCGGTGGATAGCGCACGCAGGGCGCCCAGGTTCTGCGCCAGGCCCACGGCCACGGCCACCTCGCCCAGTTCCTGCGCCGACTGCACGCCGAGGATGCGCAGCGCCAGGCGCGCCAGCGGATGGGTCTTGGTGGCACCACCCACCAGGCCCACGGGCATGGGCATGTCGATGGTGCCGACCAGGGCGCCGCTGGCGTCCTTCTCCCAGCGCGTGAGCGAGGTGTAGCGCCCGCTGCGGCAGGCATAGGCATGGGCGCCGGCCTCCACCGCGCGCCAGTCGTTGCCGGTGGCGACGATAACGGGGTCGATGCCGTTCATGATGCCCTTGTTGTGCGTGGCCGCACGGTAGGGGTCGATCACGGCGAAGGTGCAAGCGTCGACGATGCCTTCGATGATGCGCTCGCCACTGTGCTCGGCCGTGGCCATCACCTCGGGCGTGAGCCGCACGCGCGCCCGCGCCAGGCGCAGGTCGGCCAGGTTCGAGAGGATGCGGAGGCGCACCGTGCCGCCGGTGATCTTCTCCACCAGCGGCGAGACGGCCTCGGCCATGGTGTTGACGGTGTTGGCGCCCATGGCGTCGCGCACGTCCACGATCAGGTGCATGACCACCATGGCGCCGCGCGGCGCATCGTCGAACACATGCACCTCGATGTCGCGGCAGCCGCCACCCAGGCCGATCAGCACCTTGTCGCGGCTGTTGGCCACGGCCAGGATGGCCTCGCGCTGCAGCAGCAGGGCCTGGCGCGCGCCGTGCGGGTCCGCCAGCCCGAGGATCTGCACCTGGGCACGCATCAACGGCCCGGTGCTCGATGCCTGGAAGCCCCCGCACTCGCGTGCCAGCTTGGCCATGTAGGAGGCGGCGGCCACCACCGAAGGCTCCTCCACCACCATGGGCACCAGCACATCGCGGCCATTGACCTGGAAGTTGCCAGCCACCGCCAACGGCAGCTCGAAGGTGCCGATGACGTTCTCGATCATGCCGTTGGCCCGCTCCACGCCCAGGGCGCCCGGCTGGCCGAGCAGCGCGGCCTCGTCGGCCGTGAGCCCGGCGGCCCGCACCACGTGGTCGAAACGCTGTGCAGGGCTCAGTGCGCGGAAGTTGGGGAGGCGGGAGTCGGCGACCATGGTGGGATGTCCTCGGGATGTGATGGAGCGGACTCTAGGCCATCTGTACCAGTCGCAATGGGTACAGTTTGCAGGGACACTTCGTGCAACTGTCCAGGTACAGGCGGGCCGTGTCATAGTCCATCGAACCGACCCAGACCACTGCATCGCCCGCGCATGAAAGCCTCCAAGCCCGCCTCCGTCACCCAGGCCCTGGCCGACTCCATCGACCGGCAGATACGGGATGGCGCCTACCAGGCCGGAGACAAGCTGCCCTCGCTGCGCGAGCTGGCGCAACTGCACGGCTATGCCAAGAACACCATCGTCGCGGCCTTCGAGGTGCTGGTGGCCCGAGGCCTGATCGAGCCACGCCGGGGCTCGGGCTACTTCGTGCGCGCGCAACCCAAGGCCCAGGCCAAGGAGGAAGAAGCCGGCTCGCTCGGCCGCGCCATGGACATCGTCTGGCTGATGCGCGAGCAGCTCAAGTCCGAGCCGGGAGCGCTGGCTGTGGGCGATGGCTTCCCGCCCGTGGAATGGCTGGCCGACGTGCGCCTGGACAAGTTCCACCACAAGGTGGTGCGCACCGGCCTCGGGGCGCTTTTCCGCTACGGCAACCGCTTCGGCTACGAGCCCCTGCGCCAGCACCTGGTGCGCAAGCTGGCGGACCTGGGCATAGGCACCGAGCCACGGCAGATCGTGCTCACGCACGGCGCCAACGAGGCCATGGACATCGTCATCCGCTACTTCGTGCCGCCAGGGGCGCCGGTGCTGGTGGACGACCCGGGCTACTACCCGCTGTTCGGCAAGCTCAAGCTGGCCGGTGCGCACATCGTCGGCGTGCCGCGCCTGGCCGACGGGCCGGACCTGGAGGCGCTGGAGCAGTTGCTCATCACCCACCGGCCCCGCCTCTTCTTCACCCAATCGGTGGCGCACAACCCCACGGGGTCGGACCTGACTGCTGCCAAGGCCTTCCGGGTGCTGCAACTGGCGCAGAAGTACGACCTGATGATCGTGGAGAACGACCCGCTGGCCGACTTCAAGCCCACCAGCGCGCCACGCCTGTCCTCGCTGGACCAGCTCGAACGCACGATCTACATCGGCAGCTTCTCCAAGTCATTTTCTGCGGCGCTGCGCGTGGGCTACATCGCCTGCGGTGCCGATCTGGCCAGCGATATTGCCGACCTCAAGGCGCTGATCCACGTGAGCAGCTCGGAGTACGCCGAGCGCACGGTGGACGTGATCCTGAGCGAGGGCCACTACCAGCGCCACATCCAGCGCCTGCGCGATCGCCTGGCCGCCGCCACGCACAGCGCGCTGCAGATCTTCGATGGCGTGGGCGCCGAGGTGTTCACGCGCAACCCGCAGTCGCTGTACCAGTGGGTGGCGCTGCCAGGAGTGCCGGACTCGCTGGCTTTTGCACAGGAAATGCTGCCGCGCAAGGTCGTCATGGCGCCGGGGCGCATCTTTTCGGTGGACTTCGCGGCGACCTCGCGCTGGTCACGGTTCAACGTGGGCGCGGTGGCCGACCCTCGCTTCGCCAAAGCCTTGCGCAAGGCGTTGGTGCAGGCGCAGACAGCGGATGCCACCAAGCGAATCGCGTGAAAAACTCGAGGTCAGAGCTACGGCAGAGCGCTGGCCCCGCCCCGTCAATGTTTGCACCCGCTGCAGGCAAGCCTGCGCAATTGCGTTGCAGTGGATTGCGGCGCTGCAGTTGCAAAGGCTTGATAGGATGCACAGATACGACTGTTGCATCCTTGCAGGATGCCCAGCGTGGAATCACACCCCCAATTTTGGAAAAGATATCCCATGAAAAAACCTGCTGTACTGGCCCTTGCACTGTTGGCGTCGCATGGTGTTTTTGCGGAACCTCTGTGGGGCAAGGTAGAGGCCGGGGCCTCGCTGGAAACCATCAAACGCAGCTACCCCGATGGGACGGTGATTGAGCCATCTGCCAAGGAAAGAACCAAGAGCGGCGCCACCTTGCAGTTTCGAATTCCGTCGATCCCTATCGTCGGAGAAAACTTCAAGGCCAGTTTCTACTTGCTGGAGGACCGGCTGGAGCAGGTTCTTTTGAGCTTCACCGCATCCAAGACCGAGAGCGACTGCCGCCGTCTGATCGGCGAGGTACGAGAGGCGCTGGCATCCAAGTACGGCCCCGCCATCAAGACAGACCAAAGCTCGATGTCCGAGGATGCATCCTGGTCGGCAGGAAAAACGACCATCGAGTTGTATGGATTGAGCATCTCGACGGTTCAAAGCTGCAGTGTCTATGTGACCTACAGCCAGCGCATCGCGGCGTCTGCCGGAAATCTCTAGACTTTCCTGACCTATGCTTGATCACGGGTACAACGGGCCTGCCCAGGCCCGCAAACATACCCACCCGCCCGGCGCAACCCACGACCATGGGGGCCACGAGCACCCAGAAGGCGTGGGACACAGCCACGCCCCTTCCGTCACCGCCTCCAACGAGCAGCGCATCCGCCTTGTCTTTCTGATGACCGCCGGCTATGCCGCGGTGCAGGCCGTGGGCGGGGCGCTGTCGGGATCGCTGGCGCTGATCGCCGATGCGGGGCACATGGTCTCCGACGCGGCGGCCCTGCTGCTGGCGCTGATTGCCTACCGCGTGGCACGGCGCCCGCCGGACCTTGAGCGCACCTACGGCTTTCACCGCGTGCGGGTGCTGGCCGCGCTGGCCAACGGCGCATCCCTTCTCTTGCTGGTGGCCTGGATCGCCTGGGAGGCGGTGCAGCGCTTTCGCACGCCGTCAGAGGTAATGGCCGGGCCCATGCTGATCGTGGCGACCATCGGCCTGGTGGTGAACCTGGTGGGCGCCTGGATCCTGGCGCGGGGCCAGCGCAGCGATGGCAACCTGCGCGGCGCCCTGCTGCATGTGGTGGGGGACCTGCTCGGGTCGGTAGGCGCCATCGCGGCGGCCATCGGCATCATGGTGACGGGCTGGACCGTGCTGGACCCGCTGCTGTCGGTGCTGGTGGCCGTGCTGGTCGTGCGGTCGGCCTGGGGGCTGGTGTCGGATTCCCTCGTGGTGCTGCTGCAGGCCGTGCCCCGGGGGCTGGACCTGGCCGCGGCCGAGGCGGGCATCCACGCCCTGCCCGGGGTGGCCGAGGTGGGCCATTTCCACGCCTGGACCTTGACGGACGACAGCACGGTGGCCACGGTGCACGTGACGCCGGCCCCGGGCACCGACCCGCTGGCCTTGCCGGCCCAGGTGGCCGGCTACCTGCGCCGGGAGCACGCCATCGGCCATGCCACGGTGCAGGTGGATGCGCCGGGCCACATCGAGGCCACGGCGCACTGAACGGGTCGATCAGCGGTAGGTGAAGGTCGCGACGATGGGGATGGCGGCCGCCACGGGGGTGGTGATGGTCAGCGTGCCGGTCATGCGGCCCGTGCTGCCGTTGAAGGTGCAGGTCGACATGGTCCAGGTGGCCTGCGCGGCGCCGGCGTTTTCCAGCACGGCCTGCTGCAGCGACGGGTCGTTGCAGAAGGCGGCCTGGGTGGCGGGCCTGGGCACGTTGTTGATCGTGATCAGGGGCACGGGGGTGCCCTGCGCCGTGACGCGGACGTCCAGGGTGGCGTTGCTGGGCGAACCGGCATCGATGACCACATCACCGAAGCTCACCAGCGAGAAGGCAGGGGTGGTGAGGCTGACGGCGGGGTAAACCGCGCCACCGAAGCTCAGCTGCGGAATGCGCAGCACATTGCCTGCCGAGGTGAAGCTGATGTCCGCCCCCACGCTGGCATCGTTGAGGCGCAGCTGGCCGGGCGAGACCAGCTGGATCACCACGTCGCGGAACTTCAGGTTGCCGTCGATCTGCAGGATGGGAAAGCGCAGGCGGCCCGTGGCCGCGTCGAACACGGCAGGGTCGGCGGCGTGGGCGGGAAACATCATGACCGCACCAGCGACAAAAGCGAAGGCAGCGGCAGTTTTACGAAGCATCATGAACACATCCTTTTGACGTCAGGAACTGGCAAAGCAGGGTGAGTGAATCTACCTACAAATTCTCACACGAAGAGAACGCAAGAGATAGCGACAAACGGGTGAGATGCAGAAAGCAAACATGCCTCGCGATCCCCACGGCCCATGGAGGCGCACCAGGTTAGCCCTGGCACGGACACGATGGGCAAAAGAAAAAGCCCCGTGCCATTTGCGATGGCACGGGGCTTTGTCAGTGGCGGAGAGGGTGGGATTCGAACCCACGGTAGTGTTGCCACTACGCCTGATTTCGAGTCAGGTACATTCGACCACTCTGCCACCTCTCCTATGTGTCGAAGCCTGCGATTATAGCAGGCTTTTTTTGCGCTCTGCAACGAGCGCAGCGTGCATTGAGATTCAGGCCTTGCCCATATAGTCCCGCTTGCCCAGTTCCACCCCGTTGTGGCGCGCCAGGGCGTAGGTGGTGGTCACGTGGAAGAAGAACTGCGGCAGGCCGTAGTGCAGCAGGTAGGCCTGGCCCAGGAACTGCTTTTCGCGCGGGGTGCCGGGCTGCAGGGTGATCTGGCGCGTGGCGGCTTCCGCGAAGTTCTCGGCGGGCAGGCCTTCGATGAAGGCCAGCACGGTGTCGATGCGCTCGTTCAGCTCGGCAAAGCCGGGGTGCTCACCGTCCGGGAACGAGGGGACTTCGACGCCAGCCAGGCGCGCGCACACGCCCTTGGCGAAGTCGCAGGCGATCAGCACCTGGCGCGCCATGGGGAACATGTCGGGGTACAGGCGGGCCTGCAGCAGCGCGTCGGGCTCGATCTTGCGCGCGGTGGCATGGGCCTCGGTCTTGGCGAGCACGTCCTTCAGGGCGCCCAGCATCTGGCGGAACACGGGGATGCTGGAGGTGTGCATGGGGTAGGTCATGGGAGTCGGTCCTGGTGGGTAGGTGTTGTGGCGATGCCGCCGCAAGGCGGCCTGCATCGGAAGCGGATTGCACCACAACGCGCAGGATGCTGCTTGCCACGCCACCGCGGCCTCTTGCGGGCATGAAAAACGGGCCCGCAGGCCCGTCTCGTTCAAGGAATGCAGCCGCCCTGCATCAGGCCTGTGGCGCCAGCACGGCCAGGCCACCCATGTAGGGGCGCAGCACCTCGGGGATGGCCACGCTGCCGTCGGCCTGCTGGTAGTTCTCGAGCACGGCGACGAGCGTGCGGCCCACAGCCAGGCCCGAGCCGTTCAGGGTGTGCAGCAGCTCGTTCTTGCCCTGGGCGTTCTTGAAGCGCGCCTGCAGGCGGCGCGACTGGAAGGCCTCGCAGTTGCTCACCGAGCTGATCTCGCGGTAGGTGTTCTGCGCGGGCAGCCAGACTTCGAGGTCATAGGTCTTGGCGGCGCCGAAACCCATGTCGCCGGTGCACAGGCTCATCACGCGGTAGGGCAGGCCGAGCTTTTGCAGCACGACCTCGGCATGGCCGGTCATGGCTTCGAGCGCCTCGTAGCTCTTCTCGGGATGCACGATCTGCACCATCTCGACCTTGTCGAACTGGTGCTGGCGGATCATGCCGCGCGTGTCGCGCCCGTAGCTGCCGGCCTCGGAACGAAAGCATGGCGTGTGCGCCGTGAGCTTGATCGGCAGTTCGGTCTCGGCCACGACCACGTCGCGCACGAAGTTGGTCAGCGGAACCTCGCTGGTGGGGATGAGGTAGAGCGCGGCGTTGTCCGGCACGGGCTCGCCATCCTGGCCGCCCTTCTTGGCTGCGAACAGGTCGCCCTCGAACTTGGGCAACTGCCCCGTGCCCTTGAGCGAGTCGGCGTTGACGGCATAGGGCACGTAGCACTCGGTGTAGCCATGCTCCAGGGTCTGCACGTCGAGCATGAACTGGGCGAGCGCGCGGTGCAGCCGGGCGATGTTCCCCTTCATCACGGTGAAGCGCGAGCCCGAGAGCTTGACACCCATGTCGAAGTCCAGGCCCAGGGGCGTGCCCACGTCGACATGGTCCTTGACCTCGAAGGCATAGCTGCCGGGTGTGCCCCACTTGCGCACCTCGACGTTGCCCGATTCGTCCGGGCCCACGGGCACGCTTTCGTGCGGCAGGTTGGGCACGGCCGCCAGCATGGTTTGCAGCTCGGCCTGGATCTGCTCCAGGCGCGCGGCCGATTGCTCCAGCTCTGCCTTGGAGGCGGTGACCTGGGCCTTGGCGGCTTCGGCGCCGTCCTTGTCGCCGCGGCTGATCAGCATGCCGACCTGCTTGGAGAGCTGGTTGCGCTGCGACTGCAGCTCTTCGGTGCGCGATTGCAGGGTCTTGCGTTCGGATTCCAGGCCCTGGAAGGCGGCAACGTCCAGGAAGGCCTGGGGCTTTTTGCGGGTCTCCAGGCGCGCGATGGCGGTGTCGAGGTCTTTGCGGAGAAGAAGAATGTCTAGCATGGTGTCGATTTTAGAGGGGGACGCGCAGGGGGCCTCAGGCGAGGCTTGCCGGGTCGAAATTGGCGCCGCACAGGATCATGGCGACCGTCTCCTGCGGCTGGGGCTTGTAGGCACCGGTCTGCAATGCCGCCAGGCCCAGTGCCGCCGCCGGCTCCACGGCCAGCTTGAGTTCCTTCCACAGCCATTGCTGGGCGGCGCGGATGGCCTCATCAGGCAACAGCAGGGATTCGTGCACATGGCGCTGGCTCACCTCCCAGCCGATGGCGCCGATGCGGCGCGCGCCCAGCGAGTCGGCGGCGATGCCGCCCACGTCCACATCCACCGGCATGCCGGCGGCGCGGGCGGCGTGCAAGGTGGGTGCGCGCTCGGGCTCCAGGGCCACCACGTGGGCACGGCTTTCCACCCAGGCGGCCACGCCGCCGATCAGGCCGCCGCCGCCCACGCTGACGAGAACGGTATCGGGCAGGCGGCCGCCCTGCTCCTCGATCTCGGCGGCCAGGGTGCCAGCACCGGCCACCACCTCGGGCTGATCATAGGCGTGGGCCTGCAGGGCGCCGGTGGTTTTCTGGCGCGCAACGCAGGCCTCGAAGGCCTGGGAATAGGCGGCGCCGGTGACGACCACCTCAGCCCCCAGCGAGCGCAGCCGGGCGCGCTTGGCCTCGGGCGAGACCTCGGGCACGAAGACTTCGCAGCGCACGCCCAGGGCCTTGGCAGCTGCGGCCACGGCAATGCCGGCATTGCCACCGGAGGCAATGATCACGCCGCTCTCGGGCACGGGGTTGGCCAGCAGGCGGTACAGCATGCCGCGCGCCTTGAAGCTGCCACCCACCTGCAGGTGTTCGAGCTTGAGCCAGACCTCGGCGCAGTCCACGCCCAGGGATCGGCCGCTCAGGCGCAGCAGCGGCGTGGTGCGCAGGAAGTCGGGGCGGGAGGCCAGTTGGGTGCGGGCGGCGGAGATGGCGGCGCGGTCGATCATGGAAATGCGGAGGCCCGAAGGCCCGGTTCAGGACAAACTGGGAGTGTAGATGCCCCGTTGCGCACCGCAGCACACAAACGGATACACCCTGGGCTGTGCCCAGGCCATTTTGCTGCCGATAACATGGGCATGGGCCGCCGCTTGTTGCGGGCGTGCCCGCAGGAGGTTGCTCGCATGTTCTTTGTGTTCGGCCCTTCGGGGCAGATGTACCGTGGCGGGCCTGAAAACCTGGCCACCATTGCACCGGTGCGGCGCGTGCAGCGCCCGCAGGCTTTGCGCACCCGTTCGCTGGACGTGCAGGCACGAGAGCCCGACCTGCCTACGCCCCCCACCGGCGCCGCCGCGCTGCCCGTGAACCTGCGCCTGCAGGATGCCGTGAGCGCCTATGCCCAAACGGAACAAGGCCCCCAGCAGGTGCGCAAGCCGCTGACGCTGGTCAGCGACGTGATGACCCTGGAGGCCCTGACCGTACAGCCCGACGCCATAGTCAACGCCGCCTGGCAGACGCTGGCCGAGCACCATGTGGCACAGGCGCCGGTGGTGGACGCCCAGGGCCGCGTGGTGGGCCTGCTGCTGCGTGCCGACATGGCGCCGCTGGACCTGCTGCCCGAGCCCGGCGCGGTAAAGCAGGCCATCGACCTGGCCCGGCGGCCCGTGTCCGAGGTGATGGTGAGCCCCGTGCCCGCCGTGGCGGCCGACACCGAACTGCGCCGCGTAGCGGCCGTGCTGCTGGACACCGGCCTGCCCGGCCTGCCGGTGACGGACGACACGGGCCGACTCACCGGCTTCATCTCGCGCACCGACATCCTGCGCGCGGTGGCGGCCGACCCGCCGCTGGACCTGTGGAGCGGCACGGCAGTCGCATTGTGAGCACCTACTTACCGGATTTCAATGACCGGATGGCCCTGTCTCGGGCTGGCGCTCCTTGATTTCGAAGCCTGTGGCGGCATCGATCTTGAGTCCCTTGGGCAGCGGGAACTTGATGGTTTCCTCGATGCCCGCCATGGTGCGCACCGAAACGGCGCCCAGCGCCTTGATGCGGTCGATGACCTGCCGGACCAGGATCTCGGGGGCCGAGGCGCCGGCCGTGAGGCCCACGCGCGCCACGCCGGTGAACCACTCGGCCTGCAATTCCTCGGCGCTGTCGACCATGTAGGCCGTGGTGCCCAGCTTGGCGGCCAGTTCGCGCAGGCGGTTGCTGTTGGAGCTGGTGGGGCTGCCCACCACGATGACCACGTCCACCTGGGGGCTCAGCACCTTGACGGCGTCCTGCCGGTTCTGCGTGGCGTAGCAGATGTCCTGGTGCTTGGGCTCGCGCACCTGCGGAAAGCGCGCGCGCACGGCGGCAGAGATTTCGGCGGCATCGTCCACGCTCAAGGTGGTCTGGGTAACTACGGCGAGCTTTACGGTCTGCCTGGGCTGCACGCGGGCCACGTCGGCCACGTCTTCCACCAGGTGGATGCCGTGGTCCAGCTGGCCCATGGTGCCCTCCACCTCGGGATGGCCCTTGTGGCCGATCATGATGAACTCGTAGCCTTCCTTGGCCAGCTTGGCCACTTCGACGTGGACCTTGCTCACCAGCGGGCAGGTCGCGTCGAAGATGGAAAAGCCGCGCGCCACGGCCTCTTCCTGCACCGCCTTGCTCACGCCATGGGCGCTGAAGATCAGCGTGGCGCCCGGGGGCACGTCCGAGAGCTCCTCGATGAAGATCGCGCCCTTGGCCTTGAGGTCGTTGACCACATAGGTGTTGTGCACGATCTCGTGGCGCACGTAGATGGGGCGGCCGAATTTCTGCAGCGCGCGCTCGACGATTTCGATGGCGCGGTCCACGCCGGCGCAAAAGCCACGCGGCTCGGCCAGTAGGATTTCCTGGGGGGTCTGCATCAGAGGATTCCGATCACGAGCACTTCGAAGGTGACAGGCTGGCCGGCCAGCGGGTGGTTGAAGTCAAAGCGCACGGCACCGTCCTCGCGCACCTGCATCACCGCACCGGCATAGCTGCCCATGCCGTCCGGAGTCGGGAATTGCACCACATCGCCGGGGCTGTACTTTTCGTCGGCACTGCCCAGTTCGTTGAGCAGCTTCTTGGCCACCCACTGCTGCATGTCGGGGTTGCGCTCGCCAAAGGCTTCGCCCGCAGGCAGCTCGAAGGTAGCGCGCGTTCCCTCCACCAGGCCCAGCAGGTGCTGTTCCATGGCGGGTGACAGCTCGCCCGTGCCCAGCGACAGCGTGGCCGGCTTGTCGGCAAAGGTGTTGATCACATCCCCCGCCGGACCTGCCAGGCGATAGTGCAGCGTGAGGAAGGAGCCCGGCTGTATGGTGGGAAGGGCTGTGGCGGTAGAGGTCATGAAAGTCCCGATAAACTGGCCTCTATTGTAGAAAAACGGGCAATCCCCCATGGCTCGGTGTCCGAGTCACCCATATTACCTGCAAGCCATGGCCATCAAAGACCTTCCCCCGGACGCCCAGCCGCGCGAAAAACTGCTCGCGCGCGGCCCCGCCGCGCTGGCCGATGCGGAGCTGCTGGCCATTCTGCTGCGCACCGGCATTGTGGGCAAAGGCGTGTTGCAGATGGCGCAAGAGCTGCTCGACCCACCGGTGCGCGATGCCGCCACCGGCAAGCTCGCGGGGGGCTTTGGCGGCATCGCCGGCCTGCTGCACACCAGTGCGGAGGACCTGGCGCGCATCAAGGGCCTAGGCCCCGCCAAGCGCGCCGAGCTGGTGGCCGTGCTGGAGCTGGCACGCCGTGCCCTGGCCCAGCAACTGCGCGAACGCGAGGTGTTCGACTCGCCCGACACCGTCAAGCACTATGTGCAGTTGCACCTGGCCGCCAAGGGGCACGAGGTGTTCGCCGTGCTGTTCCTGGACAGCCAGAACCGCCTGCTGGCGCTCGAAGAACTGTTCCGCGGCACCTTGACCCAGGCCAGCGTCTACCCGCGCGAGGTGGTGCTGCGCGCCCTGCACCACCAGGCCGCCGCCGTGGTGCTGGCCCACAACCACCCCAGCGGCAGCGTACAACCGAGCCGCGCCGACGAGGCGCTGACCCAGACGCTCAAGACCACGCTGGCGCTGATCGACGTGCGCGTGCTCGACCACGTCATCGTGGCGCCGGGCCAAGCGCTATCGATGGCCGAGAAGGGGCTGATGTGAGCCCGGCACCACCGGTGCGCCCGCCCTCGCCCAGTACACGGCCGGCGGCCCCCACCGCGCTGCAGACAGCCCTGGCCCGTGCCGCCAATACCGCAGGCAAGGAGGCCCTGCCCCCCAGCCTGGCTGCAGCCCTGCCCGTCCCGGTGCCACCGGTGCCAGAACCCACGCGCGCCGCACGGCGCGCATCGGCAGCGGCCCGCCTGGCGGCTGCCCGACCGGCGCGCGTGCCCCGGCCGCCAGCCACCGCACCGAGTCCCACGGCCACACCCAAACGACGGACGGCCCCCGCACCCCGGCGCGCCAGCCAGCGCATCACCGACCTGCAGGAGCTGGCCACGGTGGCCCGCCATTTGCGCGAGCAGCACGAACGCGAGCAAGCCGAAGAGCAGGCCCGGCGTCAGGCCGCCGCGCGCCAGGAGGCCGAGAACCAGTTCTTCAGCCGCAGCGTGGGCCCCATCACCCCGCTGCGCGTGCGCAATCTGGCGCGCCTGCAGCGCCGCCTGCCCCAACCGCTGCCGCTGCAGCACTGGCTGGACGAGGAGCGCGTGCTGCTCGAATCCATCAGCGACGACTTCGACGTGAGCACCTTGCTCGACACCGACGACGCGCTGAGCTACCGGCGCACTGGCATCGGCGTGCAGGTCACGCAGCGGCTGCGCTCGGGCTACTGGTCCATCCAGGGCCAGCTCGACCTGCACGGCCTGCGCGTGGACGAGGCGCGCGAGGCCCTGGGCCAGTTCATCCGCCAATCCCACCGCAACGGGCTGCGCTGCGTGCGTGTGGTGCACGGCAAGGGCCTGGGCTCGCCCGGCAAGAGCCCCGTGCTCAAGGGCCGGGTGCAGCGCTGGCTGGTGCAGAAGAACGAGGTGCTGGCCTTCGTGCAGGCCCGGCCCGTGGATGGCGGCGCAGGAGCACTGCTGGTGCTGCTGCAGCCCGTGGGGCCACGCAATCCATAGGCGCATGCGCGCCGTGGGCAGCAACCAGGCGGGAGCCGCAGACAGTGCAGTGGCACGGCAAGGCGAACCAATGACGTTATACGGTTGAAGGCAAATCCATATCAATCGGCTGCAGCGATCAGGTCCACTTCGACGGTGGCATTCTTGGGCAGCTGCAGCACCCCGACCGAGGTGCGGGTGTGCGCGCCCACCGGGCCGAGCACACGGTAGAGCACTTCCGAGGCACCATCGGCCACCTCGCTTTGCTGCGTGAAACCGGGGGCCGACTGCACGTAGACGGTGATGCGTAGCACGGCCGTGACGGCATCGAGCGTGCCCAATGCGCGCTGCAGCAGCGCCAGCGCCCGCATGGCGCAGACCTTGGCGGCGCGTTGCGCGTCCTGCAGCGAGGCATCGCCCCCTGCCGCGCCCGTGACCACCACGGTATCGCCCACGCGCGGGATCTGGCCGCTCAGGTAGATATGGCGGCCATCGCGTACCAAAGGCACGTAGTTGCCGCCGATCTTGATTTCGCCGTCAAAGGAGTAGCCCAGCGCCCGGGCCTCCAGTGCAAAACGTTCATCGCAGGACATGGACAGCCGTTCTCCCGTAAAAATAAGACCTATTGGGGCGCGACAGCGCCCTCGAAGCCCAGCGACATGGGTTGCTTGAAATCGCCCTTGTTGCTCATGCCCACGGGCGCCAGGCGCAGGTTGCGCGCGGTGAAGTACAGGTAGCCATTGATATTCGCTACCGTGACGGTGCCGGCCTTGTCGGCGCTCTGCCAGCCCAGCAACTTGCCGCCCGATGCATCGGTGAGCGATACCAGGGCCTTTTTCTGGGCGGGATCGGGCTTGGCGGCCACCTCGTAGGTACCTGGTGCGGGGCGCTCGGTGCCAAAGTCCACCTCGACCAGTTGCGTCTGGGAGTTGGTGGCAAACACGTACGACTTGGACGTGACAAGGTAGTTGAGCCCGGTCTTGAACGCATAGCGGGTCTTGGCGGCATTGGCCACCTCGGCACGCACCTCGCCGAAGTTGTGCCAGCCGTTGGGCCCCGCGTAGAGCTTGCTCTTGGGGTTGGTGAAGCGGTCGTCCGAGGCTGGTGGCACGTTGCTCCAGGTGTCGCCAGCGGCGGGCGCCGGCTGGGCGTGCGTCAGGGCACAGGCCAGCAGGCTGGCGGCAAGGACAAGGGAACGCTTCATGGCACGGGCTCCTTCGGTGGAATGGACAACCGCAGTATGCCTGCGGGCGCATCCTGGAGCCCAGGCCCGCGGGCCCGCACAGCCGCTCACATCAGTTTCTTGGCCACCAGGGGCTGGTTGACCATCCAGTCCGCCGTGCCCGTGAAGCTCTCGCGCAAGCGCGTGCGCAGCGCCTCGGGCACGCCCGTCTCGCCCATGGCCTGGTCCATGCAGGCCACCCACTGGCGGCTCTCCTGGGTGCCGATGGAAAACGGCATGTGGCGCGCGCGCAGGCGTGGGTGGCCGAACTGGTCGGTGTAGTAGGACGGCCCGCCCAGCCACCCGCACAGGAACCAGAACAGCTTTTGCCGCGCTTGGCCCAGGTCGCTGCCGTGTGCGGCGCGCAGCTCGGCATAGCCCGGCTCCAGGTCCATCAGGTCGTAGAAGCGCTCGACCAGGGCGCGCACGCGCTCTTCGCCGCCGATCCATTCGAAGGGCGTGGTGGCGGGGGTGGTGTTGTCTGGGGTGTCGTCGTCCATGGGGTCACAGTCTGCGCCAGGCATGTCTGGCGAGCTTGGTTGCAAGAGCAGGGATGTTCATATTTCTCAGTTGGAAGCCGCCCTGGCCGATCGATGCACCGGAAGGAGACCTCGCCGGGCTGCCAAGGGTAGCCTGCGTGCTGCCTCCGGTCGCCCTACTCCGAGGCGCGGCGCAGCGTCTCCACCACGGGCCGACGCAGCACATCGCGCAGCCCCCACCAGCCTGCAGCCAGCGCCAGCACGGCGCCGGCCAGTGCACCGGCCAGCGGCACCCAGGGCGATGCCGTCCAGGTGAAATCGAACACGAAGCGCGCCAGCGCCCAGCCCACGACCACGGCCACCGTGCTGGCCAGAAAGCCCGCGAGCAGGCCCACGCCCATGAGCTCGGCGCGCTGTACCTGGCGCAGCAGGCTGGCGCGTGCGCCCACGGCGCGCATGATGGCGAACTCGCGCGCGCGCTCCTCGCGCGTGGCGGTGACGGCCGCGAACAGCACCACCAGGCCGGCGGCGAGGGTGAAGGCGAAGAGGAATTCCACTGCGCGGATCACCTGGTCGAGCACGCGCTGCACCTGGGTGATGGTGGCGCCCATGTCCACATTGGTAATGTTGGGGAACTGGCGCACCAGCGCATTGTCGAAGCCGGCCTTGTCGGGTGCGCGGTAGGCAGCCAGGTAGGTCACGGCCACGCCTTCGAGCTGCTCCACCGGGTACATCACGAAGAAGTTGGCGCGCATGGAGCCCCAGTCCACCTTGCGCAGGCTGGTGATGCGCGCCTCGTTCTGCACGCCGCCGATGTCGAACTGCAGCCGGTCGCCCATTTTCAGGCCCAGCGTCTCGGCAATGCCCTCTTCCACGCTGATGGCGTCCTTCTCGTTCTCTGTCCACTGGCCGGCCACCACCTGGTTGTGGGGCGGCTGCTGCACGGCAGTGGAGAGGTTGAACTCGCGGTCCACCAGGCGCTTGGCGCGGTCGTCGGTGTAGTCGGCCGGGCCCACGGCCTTGCCGTTCACGGCCAGCAGGCGGCCGCGAATCATGGGGTACCAGTCGTAGCGCTTGACGCCGCCGTCCTTCAGGTTTTGCTGAAAGGCGTCGGCCTGCTCGGGCATGACGTTGATCACGAAGCGGTTGGGCGCGTCGGGCGGCGTGGCCTGGCGCCAGCTACTGATGAGGTCGGTGCGCAGCAGCACCAGCAGCACCAGCGCCAGCAGGCCCACGGCCAGGCTGCTGACCTGCACCACGGCATAGGCCGGGCGCGCGGAAATCTGCCGCGTGGCCAGCACCAGCCAGCGCGGCGCGGTGGCCTCGTTGACGCTGCGGCGCAGCAGCTTCACGGCCACCCAGCTCAGGCCTGCGAACAGCGCCACGGCACCGGCAAAGCCGCCCACGGCGATCAGGCCCAGCATGATGTCGCTGCTCACGGCCAGCAGCAGGGCCGCAAAGCCGGCCACGCCCACGCCCAGCACGGCCACGGAGGCGGGCTTGAGCCCGCCCACGTCGCGCCGGATCACACGCAGCGGCGGCACCTGGGCCAGTTGCAGCACGGGCGGCAGGCCAAAGGCAAACAGCAGCGTGAGCCCCATGCCCAGCCCGAAGGCCACGGGCCACAGGCTCGCAGCGGGCAGGGTCGATTCCACCAGCCCCGCCAGCAGCAGCACGAAGACGTAGTGCACCAAGTAGCCCACGGCCACACCCAGCGCGCTGGCGAACAGCCCGATCAGCGCGAATTCTGTGGTGTAGGCGCCGGCGATGGTGCGCTGGCTCTGCCCCAGCACGCGCAGCATGGCCGAGGCGTCCAGGTGGTCGGCGGCAAAGCCGCGTGCGGCCAGTGCCACGGCCACGGCCGACAGCAGCGCGGCCAGCAGGGCCACCAGGCTCAGGAATTTCTGCGCCCGGTCGAGCGTCTGGCGCATCTCGGGGCGGCCGCTTTCGAGCGACTCCACGCGCACGCCGTGCTGTTCGGGCTTCTTGGCCTCGTCGGCAGCCCACTGGCTGAAAGCCTTGACGGCGGCCGGGGCGCCGGAGACGGCAAACCGGTAGGTCAACCGGCTGGCGGGCTGCACCAGGCCGGTGGCGGGCACGTCGGCCTCATTGAGCATGACGCGCGGCGCAAAGCTCATGAAGCCCGCGCCCCGATCCGGCTCGATGACGATGATGCGGGCGATGCGTAGCTGCGCATCGCCCAGCAGCAGCATGTCGCCCATGGCCAGCCCCAGCGATTCGAGCAGCGGCGCATCCACCCACACCTCGCCGCGCGCCGGGATGTCGCGCGTGGTCTGCTCGGCCGCACCCGGGCCCACGGCCACGGTGAGGGTCCCGCGCAGCGGGTAGCCCGGCTGCACGCTTTTGAGGGCCACCAGCTTGCTGGCACCGCCCTTGGCATCGGTGGCCCGCCCCATGGTGGGGAAACCCATGGTGGTCACGCTCTGCAGCCCCAGGGCCTTGGCGCGCTCCACGAAGGAGACGGGCGTGGGGTTGTCGCTGGCCACCACGGCATCGCCGCCCAGCAACTGCAGGGCATCGCGCTGCAGGCCGCCCTGCAGGCGGTCGGCAAAAAAGCCCACGGAGGTGAGTGCGGCGACAGCCAGCGTGACGGCCACGACCAGGAGGCGCAGCTCGCCTGCGCGCAGGTCGCGCAGCAGGGTGCGCCAGCCCAGGCGGATAAAAGAAAGGTTCATGGGCGTGACATTAGCGCAAAAGCCCGCCAATCCACGGCAATGAAACATTTCCAGCCGGCGTGCAGGCCCTTTCGGGCCCTCCACCCTAACGGGGAGCGACGTTCAACCGCTCTTCCAGGCCCTTGAGCACCGGGGTGATCTCGGCGCCCACGCGGATCTGCGGGTTCGAGAAGCCGTCGCTCTTGCCGGCCTCGACCTCGCGCTGCTGGATCAGGGGCACGGCCTTCTTGAATGCCTCCTCGAAGGAATGCGTGCTGCGCAGCTGTTCGTCGAACACGGCGCGGCCGAAGAAGGTCAGCTCCGACAAGGCGCCGCAGCCGTAGGAGGTGTGCGTGGCGTCCGCCGCCGTCATGATCAGCGTCGAGGGCGTGGCCAGGGTGTCGATCCAGCCGCCCGAGTAGCAGGCCGAGATCGCGATCACCCGGTGGCGTATGCCCGCCGTGTCCAGGGCCTCGCGCAGCATCTCGGGGCTGATGGCAGGCACCTCCAGCGGCCAGTGCGAGGCGGCGAGCTGGTGATTCTGGGCGCCATGCGAGGTCATGTAGACCACGAGCACGTCGTTCTCCTTGTCCATGCGCCCAGCCAGCGCCGTCACCGCTCGGTCCAGGTTCTCGGGCGTGGCCCAGACATGGGTGTCGGCGGTTTCGGCGTGGTTGAGCAGGTGCAGCACCCGGCCCGGGGCGTCGAAGCGCTCCTGCAAGAGGTCGCTGACCATGGTGCTCTCGCGGCGGAACACGTTCTCGCGGGCGTAGGGAGCGAACACCAGGGCATACACATCGGTCACGCCGGGGCGCTCGGGCACCAGGGCGTCGACCTGCTGCTGCATCAGGTCCTGCTGGGATTCGAACAGCGATTGGGACAGATGCAGGCGGGCGGGGGCGGGCGTGTCGTCGCCGGAGGTGTCGGGCACCCAGGAGCGGCTGGATGCGTACTGCATACCCACCCCAAGCACAGCCAGCAGCAACAGTGCGTACAAGCCCGTGCGCACCTGCGAACGCACGAAGCGGGACAGCACCCGAACATCGGCCGCCAGCATCCACAGCAACGTCGCCGCATAGATGACCCAGAAAGCGGTGGGGCCGTATCCCGAAGACCAGCGAGCAGGCTGGTGTGCGCCCCATGCCATCAATGCGTAGGCCACCACTGACGCGGGCAGGACGGCCACGCTGGTGAGCGCGAGCCAGGCAGCGAGGCCACCGGTCACCTGCGCCGGTGAATCCTGGCGCCGAGCGGCAGATAGCGCCCACCAGGCACACCAGACGAGCAGCGGCAGCGACCACCATGTCAGCAGCCAGCCGCGCAGGTTGAAATGGGCCGGGCCCGCCACATGCAGACGCTCCAAGCCCAGCAAAACCCCGCTGCACAGCAGCACCAGCACGATCAGCTGCAGGGGCCTGGGCACGGCGGCACCCGTTCGGGGCGCCAACAGCACCGCGGCCCGCAGCCCTTGCCACAACCACTGCCCGAGCGGCAGGCGCGGCAAATCTACCGCTTCGGTCGCTGCGGATACGGGCGCATCGGGCTCCCCGGGCCCTTGGGGCACGGGAATGCGATGGGTGTCCGGCACCTCATCGGGGTCGTAGGGGCCAAACTGGCTGGGCAGGGTGTCCGGCCATGCGTTGGGGGATTTCTGGTCGCGCATCACCCGATCATGCCATCGCCGCGCGGCGGCCCGGTGTCAGGTGGCGGAGGATGAAGGGGTGGTGGCCTGCGCCAGTTCGGGCTGCAGCACCAGCCGCTGCATGCCGCTGTAGCAGACGAAGCGCCGGTTGGTGGCCCGGCCGATGGCGCACAGGCCCAGTTGCTCGGCCACGGCGTGCCCCATCTGCGTCATGCCGCTGCGCGAGACCACGATGGGCACGCCCATCTGGGCGGACTTGATGACCATCTCGCTGGTCAGCCGGCCCGTGGTGTAGAACACCTTGTCGGCGCCCACCATCGGTGCCGCGTCCCCGGCCGCCATCCACATCCACCCCGCAATCGTGTCTATGGCATTGTGGCGGCCCACGTCCTCGACGAAGACCAGCAGTTCCTCGCCCTGGAACAGCGCGCAGCCGTGCACCGAGCCGGCCGACTTGTAGGTGCTCTCCTTGAGGCGGATGGCGTTGACGATGCCGTACAGCTGGCCCTGCGTGAGCCGCGCCTCGGGCAGCACGATGCGATCCACCTCGTCCATCAGGCCGCCGAACACACTGCCCTGGCCGCAGCCGGTGGTGACCACCTTGCTGGCCGTGCGCTCCTCGATGCGCGCGATGCCGTGGCGGGTGCGCACGGCGGCGGCGTTGACCTCCCAGTCCACCGTGATCGACTCGATGTCCTGCACCGACTCCACCAGGCGCTGGTTCCGCAGGTATCCCAGCACCAGCAGCTCGGGGTGCGCGCCCAGGGTCATCAGCGTGACCAGCTCGCGGTTGTCCACGTACACGGTCAGCGGCCGCTCGGCCGGGATGGACAGTTCTTCGCGCTCGCCATGCTCGTTGACCACCTCGACGCGGTGGGTCAGCGGCGCCTGCGCCTGGGTCAGGCGCGGCAGGCGGGGGGTCATGGTGGCGGACAGGGGCGTGCTCATGGGCACAGCGTACCCCATCCCCGCCAGCTGCAGCGGGCTGGCGCCCGCCTGTGCCGGGCGGTGCTCAGGACTTGGGCGCCGAAGCGGCGGCAGAGGGCGTCTGCGTACTGGGCGGGCTGCTGGCCGTGCCCGGTGGCGAGTGCGCACCGGCCGCCTCGATGGGCTTGGCTGCAGGTGGAGTGTAGGCAAAGGGGCCCGGTTCCGTACAGGACGCCCCCGCAGAGGCAGCAGGTTTTGCGGCGGTGTTGGTCTTGCGGTAATGGGCCGCAACCCGGTCCTGCGACTGGCACAGCTTGTAGTTGTCGACCTTGCCGGCCCATGCGGCCTTGGCAGCGGCTTCGGCCGCCTTGGCGGCTGCCTCGGGCGCAGGTGGGGGCAACTTGGCCAGCGCGGCGCTGCAGGCACAGGCGGCGCACAGGGCCAGCAGCAATGGGCGAATGAAAGGGTGCATCGTCATGGTGGGCCTCATGCCTGAACGGGCTTGACTGCAGGGGCCTCGCCCGTGGCGGCGGCACTGCGTTGCGGGGGGATCTTGCCGGCCCGGATATCGTCGTACCAGAGCTCGTGGTGCTCCTTGGCCCAGGTCTCGTCCACATAGCCGGTCCTCATGGCCTTGTAGGCACCCTGCATGCCGATGGTCCCCATGTAGATGTGGCCCATGAACATCACCATCATCACCACCGTGGCCACGGCGTGGACCATGTGCGCAATCTGCATGGTGCCGCGCTCATATAGCAGTCCTGGAATCAGCATATCCAGCACCAGGCCCGAGGCGACCACAATGAAGCCGAGGCCCAGCACGCCACCCCAGAAGACGACCTTCTCGCCCGCATTGAAGCGGTGCGATGGCACCTCCTGGCCCGACAGCATTCCACCGCCCTTGGCCAGCCACGTGATGTCTTCCCTGCGGGGCAGGTTGTCCTTGAGGAAGGTGAAGAACACGATGACCAGCGACACCGCAAACAGGGGCCCGGCGAAGTTGTGGACATTCTTGAGCACGTAGGCCAGCCAGCCGAACAGCGTGCCGCCCAGGATGGGCAGCAGGAAGAACTTGCCGAAGGCCATGACCAGGCCCGAGATGGCCAGCGCCACGAAGGCGATGGCATTGGCCCAGTGGGCCGAGCGTTCGAAGGGGGTGAAGCGCTCGATCTTGCGGCCAGTCTCGGCACCGTGCAGCTTCATCATGCCCTTGCGCCAGTAGAACAGCGCGATGGCACCCGCCACGATGAGCAGCAGCGCACCGCCGTAGGGGATGATCCACTGGTTGCGCACCTGGCGCCAGGCCTCGCCCGCGTTGGTCACGCGCGAGCCCGGGTATTGCACGAAGGGCTGGATAAGGTTGCCCGCCTCGGGCGCCTGGCTCTTGGGCAGGCTGCTGTAGCCCGTGACGCCCTCGCCCACCTGGCGCCACATGGGCGCGTTGTTGCCCGGCTGCACCTTGGCGCGCTCGCCGTTGTTCTGCTGGGCGTAGCCCGGTTCTTCGCTGGCATCGGGCTTGACCTGGAAGATGTTCTGGCCCTGGATGCCGCCGACCGCGGGCGCCGCCGCTGGCGTCGCCGCAGAGGCCGCTTGCGCGCTGGCCGGGGCCTGGGCCCCTGCCGTGCCCCAGGCCAGGCCCGCCAACAGCGCCATGCTGCACAGGAAGTTTTTCATGGCAGGCCTCGCTCTACCGGGTGGTGCGGGTGTATTCGTTCTGGCCGTACTGCTGGCGCGCCTTGAGCTGCTGCTCCCAGGCAGCCTTGTCGCCGGCCTTCCAGCCGGGCTGCGTGAAATTGCTGCCCGTGCCGGCGTACGGTGGCGCATCGATGCGCACGCCGCCGCCGGTCTGCGGCTTCTCGGTACAGGCCACCAGCGCCAGCAGCCCACCGACTGCGCCCAGGATCAGTACAGTGCGCCCGGTCATGACTTGGCTCCCGGGGTGGGTTGGCCGGCCTGCTTGGAGCCATAGGCCGTGCCCCAGCCCCAGACCTCGGCACCCTTGCCGCGCTGCACCACGCGGTTGCGGAAGATGTCGGCCACCACATCGCCATCGCCGGCCAAGAGGGCCTTGGTGGAGCACATCTCGGCGCAGGCCGGCAGCTTGCCTTCGGCCAGGCGGTTGCGGCCGTATTTCTCGAACTCGGCCTGGCTGCCGTGGGTCTCGGGGCCGCCGGCGCAGAAGGTGCACTTGTCCATCTTGCCGCGCACGCCAAAGGTGCCCTGCGAGGGGAACTGCGGGGCGCCGAACGGGCAGGCATAGCTGCAGTAGCCGCAGCCGATGCACACGTCCTTGTCGTGCAGCACCACGCCCTCGTCGGTGCGGTAAAAGCAGTTCACGGGGCACACGGCCATGCAGGGGGCGTCACTGCAGTGCATGCAGGCCACCGAGATGGATTTTTCGCCCGGCACGCCGTCGTTCAGGGTGACCACGCGGCGGCGGTTCACGCCCCAGGGCACTTCGTGCTCGTTCTTGCAGGCGGTGACGCAGCCGTTGCATTCGATGCAGCGCTCTGCATCGCAGATGAATTTCATTCGTGCCATGGGGTGTCTCCTGGTCGCTGCTGCGTGTTCATGCCCGTTCCACGTTGCAGATCGTGGTCTTGGTTTCCTGCATCATGGTCACGCTGTCGTAGCCATAGGTGGTGGCCGTGTTCACGGCTTCGCCGCGCACGATGGGCGCTGCGCCCTTGGGGTAGTGGTCCAGCATGTCCGCGCCCTGCCAGCGGCCCGAGAAGTGGAACGGCATCCACACGGTGTCGGGCGCCACGCGCTCGGTCACCAGGGCCTGCACGTTGATGCGGGCGCCCGTGGGCGAACTGAGCCACACCTGCTCGCCGTTGCGCACACCGCGCTCGCCGGCGGTCTTGGGGTGGATCTCCACGAACGACTCCTGCTGCAGCTCGGCCAGCCAGGGGTTGGAGCGGGTTTCCTCGCCGCCGCCTTCGTACTCGACCAGACGGCCCGAGGTCAGGATCAGCGGGAACTTCTCGTGCACCTTGTCGGCGATGTTCTTGTCCTGCACGCTCTTGTAGAGGGTGGGCAGGCGCCAGAAAGCCTTTTTGTCGTCGTGCGTGGGGTACTTGGCCATCAGGTCGGGCCGGGTGCCGTAAAGCGGCTCGCGGTGCTGCGGAATGGCATCGGGGAAGTTCCACACCACGGCGCGCGCCTTGGCGTTGCCGAAGGGGTGGCAGCCATGGTTCTTCATGGTCACGCGGATGATGGCGCCCGTGGGGTCGGTCTTCCAGTTCTTGCCTTCGGCGGCCTTCTTCTCGGCGTCGGTGAGTTCATCCCACCAGCCGAGCTTCTTGAGCAGCACATGATCGAACTCAGGGTAGCCGGTGGTGATGTCGGAGCCCAGCGAATGCGAGCCATCCTCGGCCAGCAGGTTTTGGCCATCCTTTTCCACCCCGAAGTTGGCGCGGAAGTTGCCACCGCCATCCATGACATGTTTGGAAGTGTCATAGAGGTTGGACGAACCCGGGTGCTTGAGCTCGGGCGTGCCGTAGCACGGCCAGGGCAGGCCGAAGTAGTCGCCCGTGAAGTCGTAGCCGGTCTCCTTGTCCTTGCCGCCCTTGGCCTTCAGGGTCTTCACGTCGAACAGGTGCATGTTCTTCATGTGCGCCTTCAGGCGCTCAGGGCTCTGGCCTGTGTAGCCGATGGTCCAGACGCTGCGGTTGATCTCGCGCAGGATGTCCTCGATCACGGGCTCGTCCATGCCCTGCACCTTCTGCAGCTTGTAGTTCTTGACCAGTTCCTTGTCGAAACCCAGCTTTTGCGCGAACTGGTACATGATCATGTGGTCCGAGCGGCTCTCCCACAGCGGCTCGATCACCTTCTCGCGCCACTGCAGCGAGCGGTTGGATGCCGTGCACGAACCACTGGTTTCGAATTGCGTGGCGGCGGGCAGCAGATAGACCGCACGGTTCGGATTCAGGTCTTCGGCCCGGCCGGGCATGGCGGCCATGGCCGCGGTGGCCGAAGGGTAGGGGTCGACCACCACCAGCAGGTCGAGCTTGTCCATGGCGCGCTTCATCTCCAGGCCCCGGGTCTGGGAGTTGGGAGCATGGCCCCAGAAGAACACGCCGCGCAGGTTGGAGTCCTGATCGATCAGCTCGTTCTTCTCGAGCACGCCATCGATCCAGCGCGACACCGTGAGGCCCGACTTGGTCATCATGGCCGGGCTGGAATAGCGGCCCTTGATCCACTCGAAATCCACGCCCCAGACCGCAGCGAAATGCTTCCAGGCGCCTTCGGCGATGCCGTAGTAGCCGGGCAGCGAGTCGGGATTGGGGCCCACGTCGGTGGCGCCCTGCACGTTGTCGTGCCCGCGGAAGATGTTGGTGCCGCCACCGGTCTTGCCCACGTTGCCCAGCGCCAGCTGCAGGATGCACGAGGCGCGCACGATTGCGTTGCCGATGGTGTGCTGCGTCTGGCCCATGCACCAGACGACGGTGCCGGGGCGGTGGGCATTGAGCATGCTCGCGACCTTGAACACCTGCTCTTCCTTGACGCCGCAGGCCTCCTCGACCTTGTCGGGCGTCCACTTGGCCAGGATCTCCTCGCGCACCTTGTCCATGCCGTAGACACGGTCGTTGATGTACTGCTTGTCTTCCCAGCCGTTCTTGAAGATGTGGTACAGCAGGCCGAAGAGGAAGGGGATGTCGGTGCCCGAGCGGATGCGCACGTACTCGTCGGCCTTGGCCGCCGTGCGGGTGAAGCGCGGGTCCACGACGATCATCTTGCAGCCGGTTTCCTTGGCGTGCAGCATGTGCAGCATGCTCACCGGGTGGGCCTCGGCCGCGTTGGAGCCGATGTACATGGCGACCTTGCTGTTCTGCATGTCGTTGTACGAATTCGTCATGGCCCCGTAGCCCCAGGTGTTGGCCACCCCGGCCACCGTGGTGGAGTGGCAGATGCGGGCCTGGTGGTCGCAGTTGTTGGTGCCCCAGAAGCTCACGAACTTGCGCAGCAGGTAGGCCTGCTCGTTGTTGTGCTTGGACGAGCCCACGAAGTACACGCTGTCGGGCCCGCTGGCCTTGCGCAGGTCCTGCATGCGGGCCGTGATCTCGGTGAGCGCCGTGTCCCAGCTGATGCGCTCGTACTTGCCGTTGACCAGCTTCATCGGGTAGCGAAGGCGGTACTCGCCATGGCCGTGCTCGCGCAGCGCCGCGCCCTTGGCGCAGTGCGCGCCCAGGTTGATGGGGGAGTCGAACACCGGCTCCTGGCGCACCCAGACGCCGTTCTCGACCACGGCATCCACCGCGCAGCCGACCGAGCAGTGGGTGCAGATGGTGCGGCGCACCTCGATCTTGCTGTCACCCAGGCCGATCTTGGCGCCCTCGGCGGCGCTGGATTTCTTGACCAGGGTGAGCTGCGAGGCGGCTATACCGACGCCGACGCCCAGGCCCGAGCGGCGCAGGAAGGCACGCCGATCCATGGTGGGCAGGGCCTTGGCCAGGCCGCGCTGCAGGCTGTGGACGAAGGGAGAGGACGAGGAGGTGGCCGCAGCGCCCTCTCGGGAGTGGGAAGACTTCTTGGTGAGCAACATGGCGCGCCCCGCGGTCAGAGTTGGGTGGTCTTGTAGTACTGCTGCACGTGTGCCGAGAGGCGGTAGCCGCCACCGCGCTCAGGCGGTGCGGGCACGGGCTCGGCTGCAGCGGTGGCACCTGGGGCTGCGATGTGCGGCAAGGCCACGACAGCGGCGGCAGCAGCCCCCGCAGTGGCTGCACCTACAAAGAACCGGCGGCGAGAAGGTTGGGGCTGGCTGTCCTGCATCATTGTCTCCAGGAGGGCTTGCGGCTATGCAATGTCGTTCATACAGTCTATGCGAGTGTTTCGCCCGCTGCAATCGGGTATGGCCACCCCATGGAACTTCACTCGGGTTTGGCGCGTCCGTTAGGGCCCGCAGCGGCTCACTCCAGCATGTCGAAACCCTGGGCTTCCACAGCCACGAAAGCCCGTGTGAAGCGGGCCAGCGCACCATAGAAGGGGGCGGCGGGGTGGGCCTCCAGCACATCGCACAGGGCCAGCACCCAGGGCTGCAGATGGGCAGCAAAAAAATCCCGTTGTGTCGTAAGGTTGCACACCGCCATGTCGTCTCCAGCGATCAGGTAGCGCATGGCCTCGCACAGGTAGGCCAGGTGGTCCTCGGTCTCGGGCATGGCCTCGCTGCGCGCCAGGCCCAGGGCATCCAGGTCGGTGCGCAGGCGCGCCAGCGGCTTCTCGTTGAGAAAGCCGCTCAGGTAGTGCGACCCGTAGAGAAAGACCTCGGGCTTGCCCATGCCGCCGAACAGGCGCTCGAACTCGGCGGCGATGGCCGCGTCATCCCGCGCACGGGCGGCCCCCACCAGTTGCTGCCAGGGCTCCTCCAGCAAGCCACCTTCGGCGGGCGCCTGGGTCACGGCCACGCGCAGGGTGGCCAGCAGGCCGGGCGCCGGGGCGCTGTAATACAGCTGCGCCAGCAGGCCATAGAGTTCGGCACGCGCGGTTTCCTCGTCGAGGGCGCCGCTGGCGGCCATGGTCAGGGGTGCGGTGGCGCTCACAGGTCCGTCACTTTCGCTTCGCTCTGGGAAGAATAGAGGTCGATCACGCGGCAGTCGCCGCACATCTTCAGGCGTTCCAGCGCCTCGCCCTGGAACATGGCATGGCCCGAGAGCCGGTCCAGCATGGCCTCGATGGCCTTGAGCGTGCCAAAGGGTTTGCTGCAGCGCACACAAGACCAGGGCTGGGTTTCGGCCAACACCCGCAGTTGCGCCCGTTCGGGCGTGAGCAGCAGGCGCGGCTGCAGAGCGATGGCATCCTCGGGGCAGGTGGTGGCGCACAGGCCGCACTGCACACAGTTCTTTTCGAGGAAGCGCAGCTGGGGCAGCTGCGGGTTGTCCTGCAGGGCGCCGGCCGGGCAGGCACTCACGCAGCTCAGGCACAGGGTGCAGCGGTCTTTGGCGACCGTGATGGCGCCCAGCGGCGCGCCGGCCGCGGGCAGCGCAATGGCCTCGGGCAGCCCCTCTTTCAGCAGCGGCGCATGGGCGATGAAATGGTCGAGCACCATCTCCAGCGTGGCGCGCTTTTCCTGGGCCACGGCATGGCGTGCCACCACCGGCGGCAGCACCTGGCGGGTCTGGCGCAGGGATTGCAGGGCGGCATCAAGAGCGGTGGCATCGCCCGCGCGCAGCAGCCGCAGGTGGCTGCCGGTGTAGCCGAGGCCATGCAGGATGGCCTGGGCCACGTCCATCTGCGCCTGCAGGCCTGAGAGGTACTGGGGTGCCTCTTCGTGCGTGGCCAGCACCACCACCTGCGATGCGCCGTAGGCCAGCGCGCTGAGCCACAGGTCCACGCCCGTGCTCGCGGTGTGCCACAGCGGCACCGAGATCACATGGGCCGGTAGGCCCTGGGCGCGCCGCAGCTGGGCGGCGCGGCCCAGCGCATCGACCAGGGCCTGGCCCTGTTCCTGGCTGTGCAGCAGCAGCACGGCGTTCTGGCCGCCTGCGGCAGCGTAGGTGGACAGCAGGGCCTTGAAGCGCGCGCCCTGCTCCGTGGCACCGGGGTAGGCAAAAGACAGCGCGCCGGTGGGGCACACCGTGGTGCAGGCACCACAGCCCACGCACAGGTGGGGGTTGACCTTGATCTGCTGGCGGCTCTTGTCGCTGGAAATGGCCTCGGCAGAACAGATGTCGATGCAGGCATTGCAGCCCACGGTCTCGTTGCGGCTGTGGGCGCAGAGCTTTTGCTTGTAGGCAAAGAAACGGGGCTTGTCGAACTCACCCACCATCTCGCGCAGCTTGAGCAGCACGGCCATGTCGCGCCCGTCGGAGCGGAAGTAGCCCTGCGGCGGTGCATGCTGCGTGAAGGTGGGCTCGGCCGTGGCCGGGCGCAGGTCCAGCACCAGGTCAAAGCGCTCCTGCTGCGTGCTGGCCTCGCGGCCGAAGTCGATGGCGCCGGCCACCTGGCAGGCACGCACGCAAGCGCGGTTGGCATCGCAGGCGGACAGGTCCACCTGGTAGTCCAGGCCGATGGCGTTCTCGGGGCAGGCCACGATGCAGGCATTGCAGCGCGTGCACAGGTCCAGGTCGATGGGGTTGTCGGCAGCCCACTGCACGTCGAAGGCCCCGAGCCAGCCGGTGAGCCCGGTGAGGCGCCCGCCGAGCACGGGAAAGCGCCGGGCCTGGGCACCGCCTGCCTGCCCCGGGCCCTGCGCGAACAGGGTCACGTCGAGCACGTCGGCCACCAGGGCCGCAGCCTGCTCGGCGGCATCGAGCGGGCCGATGACCAGCAGGCGCCCGGCGCTCTTGTAGCTGACGGTGGCCACCGGCGGCGGCTCGGGCAGCCGGGCGGCGGCCAGCAAGGCGGCGATCTTGGGGCCGGCATCACGGGCATCGCGGCTCCAGCCGCCAGTTTCGCGGATGTTCACGAAGCGGATCGGCGACACCGCGCCTTCGGTCTGCGCGCCGAGTTCACCGAACAGGCGCTGCTCCTGGGTGCAGGCGACCACGACTTCCTGGCCGGTGCGGATGGCATCCTGGAAGGCGCCGGCCTCGCGCCGGCAAAGCGTGGAATGGAGGGTCAGTTCCTCATGCAGGGCCGCGCCCAACGCCTTCGCGTCGAGGGGCATCGTCTGGTTGCAGTCGCAGATCAGCGTGGTCATGTTCGGTATGGCTGGCTACCCTGGCCCCATCGCCCCCTGCGGGGTCGGCTGTGGCCAGTTCTGGCGAGCTAGGAATGGCGGTGCATACCCCCGACTGTGCCACGTCTGGCAGCGTCGGCGTCTCCGCATCATCCCGAGGCTGAGGGTCTTGCGGGGCGATTGCCTGCGCGGCCTCAGGCACGGCCTTCCCGGCGGCGTCCTTTTCATGGTCGAAGAAGCCCATGAAATGGGCGCTGGCCATCTGGCGCAACATGCCTTCAGGCAGCGGATCGGGCTTGGAGTAGTCGTCGATGTAGGTGTCCAGCCCATCCATGGCATTGAAATGCGGGTCGGCAAACAGCTTCTTCATGGCCGTGTTGCGCACATCGGGCGCCACGCCGCGGCCCATGAAGGGCTTGAAGTCGGACTCGGCCGTCAGGGCCTGCGCATCGGCCAGCGTGGGCAGCTCTGGCTCAGCGGCGGCAGGCACGGCCACCGGCTCTGGGGCAGGCGTGGCCTCGGAAGATGGCACCGCCTCGGGTGGTGGCGGTGGCAGGGGCGATGGCTCCGGTTCCTGCACAGGCCTGCCCGCCGCAACCTCCTGCTTGCGGCGCGACCAGCGCGAGAGAAAACCGTCAGCCATGGTGCGGACCGCCCCGGCCACCGCGCTGCTTGTCGGTGGAGACCGATGCCGGGTTGCCGAAGCGGTCGGTCAGCGACTGGAAGCTGTCGGGCCGCCTGCGGCGCTTGGGCTCGGGCGCGTAGTGCTCGTCGACAAAGGCCTGCAGCGCCTGCAGCACGGCCGCTGGCGCGGGCACCTGCTCCACCGTTTCCTGCGCATCGAGCCAGCGGCCGGCGTCGTGGTAGCTCAGGCTCACGGCCACGGGCCGGGCCAGCGGCTCGGGTTCGGTGCCCTCCTCGTCCATGCGCCACAGCACGAACCAGCAGGGTGCGGGCGCGGACAGGTTCAGGTGGTAGCCCTCGCCGTCGTCCTTGAACAGTTCGACCGCAAAGCCCGGGAACAGCCACAGTGCCTGGTTTTCGTCCTCGCGCAGCTGGCGCGGCACATCGCCAAAGGCGGCTTCTGCGGGGACCACGTCGTCCAGCACCCAGCGCCAGGGCTGCCAGCGGTTGTCCAGGCGCTCGCGGCGCATGATGACGGCGACTTCGATGGTAGGGCGCAAAGACATGGCCCGACTGTACTGCGCCGTGCAGGGATCAGGGTTTTTACCCCGCTTGCGCGCCCGGCGCGTACAGCACCGCGCGCGGCGCGCGGCACAGGCCCCACAGCCGCAGCCCGGCCAGCTCGGCCACCTGCACGCCGGTGGCGGTGGGGGCCGATATGGTGGCCAGTGCCGACAGGCCCACGCGGGCGCACTTGCGCACCAGCTCGTGGCTGCCCCGGCTGCTGAGCACGACGAAGCCGGGCTCGGCCAAGCGCGCGTTGCGCGACAGCCAGCCGATGAGCTTGTCCAGCGCGTTGTGCCGGCCCACGTCTTCGCAGACCTGGGCCAGGCGCCCGTCCAGCGTGGCCCAGCCGGCGGCATGCAGCGACCCTGACTGCGCGTTGTGCGGCTGCAGGGCCTTGAGGTCGGCAAAGGCGCGCAGCACGGTGGGCAAGTCCACCCGCTCCAACCAGTCGCGCGCCGGCAGGCGCTCGGGGGCCAGGTCGAGCGCGGCAAAGCTTTCCACCCCGCACACGCCGCAGCCCGTGCGGCCGGCCATGCTGCGGCGCCGGTTCTTGAGGCGCTCGAAACTGCGCGTCGAAATCTCCAGGTGCACCTCGACCCCCGGCACGCCGAGCGGCAGGTGTGCCGCGCCGGCATCGGCCAGCTGCAGCGTGGTGCCCCGGCAGTCGTGCGCATGGTCGAGGATGCCCTCGCTCAGCGCGAAACCGATCGCAAAATCGCCAAGGTTTTCCGGCGTGGCCATCATCACCGCATGCGAGACACCGTTGAACACCAGGGCCACCGGGATCTCCGCCGCAAGGGTGTCGAAGCGCAGGGCCCCGCCCTGCGGCACACCCGCCTCGCCAAACACCCGCACGGAGCGCTGGGCCAGTGCCGAGAGGTCCGCTACGGCGCCCCCATCGCCATCGAACGGCGTGGACACCTGTGCGCTCATGGCGCCGCCCCCGCCGCAGGCAGTTCCCGGGCCACGGCCCGGCCGGCGTCGGTCAGGTGGGCCACCCAGCGCTCACCCACCTGGTCCACGCGCACCCAGCCGGGGCCGCGCTGGCCACCCACCGAGGCATCGCTCATCAGCGTGAGTTCGCGCAGGAGCACGCTCACGCCCTGGCCCAGGCGCTTGCCCAGGCGCGGCAGCGACACGCCGGGCGCACCGGCCGGCGTGTCCGGGGACTCTTCGGCCAGCGCACGCAGGATGGCGCCCGCCAGCGTCTCTTGCACGGCCGTCATGGCATGGGCTTTCTGCGGTCCACCGCGCTCATGGGGCCTCGGCCTGCGCCGGCACGGCAGACGCCGCAAGGGTGGCCCCGCCCGGCACGTGCGGCTCCAGCAGCACCGGGATGGACTTGGAGGTGGGCGTGCCCGCCGTGTCGGCCACGGCCGACAGCGGCACCAGTGGATTCGTCTCGGGGTAGTAGGCCGCGAGGTTGCCGCGCGGGATGTCGTAGGCCACCAGCTTGAAGCGGTCGGCCCGGCGCTCCTGCCCGTCGCTCCACACGGTCTGGATGTCGACCCAGTCGCCGTCCTGCATGCCCAGGGCGCGGATGTCCTTCTCGTTGATGAAGACCACGCGGCGCTGGCCGTAGACGCCGCGGTAGCGGTCGTCCATGCCGTAGATGGTGGTGTTGTACTGGTCGTGCGAGCGCGTGGTGAGCAGGGTGAAGACGATCGAATCCTTGAACCGCTCGCGCGCCTTGTGCGAGGGCGTGTCCTGCGGCACCAGGGGCGCATGGAAGCTGGCCTTGCCCGAGGCCGTGGCCCAGACCCGCTCGCTGGCCGTGTTGCGCAGCCGGAACCCGCCGGGCACGGCCACGCGCTGGTTGAAGTCCTTGAAATCGGGGAAGACCTTTTCGATCTGGTCGCGGATGCGCGCATAGTCCTCGACCAGCCAGGCCCAGGGCACGCTGCTGCGCGCGCCCAGCGTGGCGGCAGCGAGACGCGCCACGATGGCCGGCTCGGACAGCAGGTGCTCGGACGCGGGCGGGTTGATGCCCACCGAGATGTGCACCATGCTCATCGAGTCCTCCACCGTCACGCCCTGGGGGCCACCGGCCTGCACGTCGATCTCGGTGCGGCCCAGGCAGGGCAGGATCAGCGCCTCCTTGCCATGCACGATGTGGCTGCGGTTGAGCTTGGTGGTCACGTGCACCGTGAGGTCGCAGCGCTGCAGCGCCTTCCAGGTCTCGTAGGTGTCGGGGGTGGCGGCGGCAAAGTTGCCGCCCAGGGCGAAGAACACCTTGCCCTTGCCGTCCAGCATGTGGCGGATGGCCTCCACCGTGTCCACACCGTGCTCGCGCGGCGGCTCGAAGCCGAACACGTCGCGCAGCCTGTCGAGCAGGGCCACCGGGGGCTTTTCCCAGATGCCCATGGTGCGGTCGCCCTGCACGTTGCTGTGGCCGCGCACCGGGCAGGGGCCGGCGCCTTCGCGGCCGATGTTGCCGCGCAGCATGAGCCAGCTCACGATGGCCTGGATGGTGTCCACCGCATGCTTGTGCTGCGTGATGCCCATGCCCCAGCAGGCGATCACGTTCTTGGCGCCGATGTAGATGTCGCCTGCAGAGCGCATCTGCTCCTCGGTCAGGCCAGACTCCTGCTCCAGCAGCGCCCAGGATTCCGCGCGCAGGTTCTCCACCAGCGCCTCGAAGCCCGTGGTGTGCTCGGCGATGAAGGCCTTGTCGAGCACGCCGCCACGCGCGTCCTCCTGCTCCAGCACATGCTTCATCATGCCCTTGACGGCCGGCAGGTCGCCGCCCACGCGCAGCTGGAAGTAATGCGTGCTGATGGGGGTGGAGCCGAAGGTGGCCATCTCCAGCTTGTCCTGCGGGTCGGCAAAGCGCTCCAGCCCGCGCTCGCGCAGGGGGTTGAAGCTTACGATGCGCGCGCCGCGCTTGTGCGCCTCGCGCAGCTCGCCGAGCATGCGCGGGTGGTTGGTGCCGGGGTTCTGGCCGAAGATGAAGATCGCGTCCGCGCACTCGAAGTCGTGCAGGGTCACCGTGCCCTTGCCCACGCCGATCTGCGGGCGCATGCCGCTGCCGCTGGGCTCGTGGCACATGTTGGAGCAATCGGGGAAGTTGTTCGTGCCGTACTGGCGCACGAACAGCTGGTACAGGAAGGCCGCTTCGTTGCTGGCCCGGCCCGAGGTGTAGAAGATGGCCTGGTTGGGGTCAGGCAGCGCGTTCAGGTGGCGCGCGATCAGCGCGAAGGCGTCGTCCCACGAAATGGGGCGGTACTGGTCGCTGGGCGCGTGGTAGGCCATGGGCTGCGTGAGCCGGCCCTGGTCTTCGAGCCAGAAATCGCTCTGCTCGGCCAGCTCGGCCACCGTGTACTGGGCAAACAGGCCGGGCCCCGCGCGCCGGGCCGTGGCCTCTGCGGCCACGGCCTTGACGCCGTTTTCGCAAAACTCGAAGGTCGAGGCATGGTTGCGGTCCGGCCAGGCGCAGCCCGGGCAGTCAAAGCCATCGGGCTGGTTGGCCGACAGCAGTGTCCTGGCGCCCTTGATCGGGATGTCCTGGCGCAGCAGCGCATTCTTGACGCTGTTGAGCGCCCCCCAGCCGCCGGCGGGGCCTTTGTAGAACTCGATCTTTTCCTGTTTCATCATGGTCTCCTGGACTGGGTTTGCCGGCCGCACCGCTGCGCCTGCGGCGTCCCCGGCACCCCCTGCTGTCGTCTATGTGGGGGTCTTGAACGTGGCGGCCGCATCGGCCAGCGTGGCCGCCTGCTCCCGCATGCGCATGGCGGCAGCGGCGGCTTCTTCCACCAGGGCGGCGTTCTGCTGCGTCATCTGCTCGATGCGCCCCACGCTGTGGTGGATGTCTTCGATGCCATGGCTTTGCTGCCCGCTGGCGGTGGCAATGCCCTCGATGAGCCGGGTCACCTCACCGATGGATTGTGCAATGCCCTGCATGGATGTGCGAGCGGCCTGCACCAAGCCCCCACCGGCATCCACACGATCCACCGAGGTGGAGATGAGCCCCCGGATCTCGCTCGCAGCGGCCGCCGAGCGCGTGGCCAGGCCCCGCACCTCCGAAGCCACCACCGCAAAGCCCCGGCCCTGCTCGCTCGCACGGGCGGCTTCCACCGCAGCATTGAGCGCCAGGATGTTGGTCTGAAAGGCAATCGAGTCGATGATGCCAATGATGTCGCGGATGCGGTGGGCACCGTCGCGGATTTCGGCCATGGTGGTCACCACCCGCTCTACCGCCGCACCGCTCTCGCCGCTGGCCTGGGCGACGGCGCCCATCAGGCCATTGACACGGCGCGCATGCTCGGCGTTCTGCGCCACCGTGGCGGTCAATTGCTCCAGGGCGGATGCCGTGGTGTTCACCTCGCCGGCCTGCTGCTCGGTGCGGGTGGCCAGGTCGTTGTTGCCGTCGGCGATCTCGCGGGTGGACAGGCGCAGCCCTTCGGCCCCGCGCCGCACGTTGCCCACCAGGCCGGCCAGGCCCACGCCGATGCCGTTGATGGCCTGCAGCATCTGCCCCACCTCGTCGCGCTGCGCGACATGCATCTGCGTGGTGAGATCGCCCGCAGCCAGCCGCAGCGCGGCACTGCGGCCCTGTGCCACTGGCATGGAGATGGTGCGCTGCACCAGGCCATGGACCAGCGCCGCCAGCAGCAGCGGCTGGCACACCCCGAAGGCGAGCCAGGCGGCTGGTAGCGCAGGCAGCGCCAGCCAGGCCAGCGCCCACAGCAGGTACTGCCCGCCCAGCACCCACAGCGCCAGGCGCCCGGCCATACCGAGGGAGGGGATCTCGCTCACGTCGAGCCCCACGTAGAGCACGCCCACCACCTCGCCGGTGGCGTTGCGCACCGGGTCGTAGCGGGTCATGTTCTGGCGCCCGAACACGGTGGCGTAGCCGGCATAGGGCTGGCCCGCCAGCAGTTGGCGGTAGGCAGGGTGCGAGCGGTCGAGCAACGTGCCCACGGCACGCTCGCCATTCTGCTTGCGCACCGACGTGGCGATGCGCACGAAATCTTCACCCTGGCGGGCAAAGACGGTGGCGCGCACCCCCGTCTGGGCCGTGAAGCGGTCCGCCACAGCGAAATCGCCGTTGAGCGACCGGCCACTGCACAGCAGCACCGGCGCCTGCCCGGCAGCCGCCGGTGCGGCCAGGCTGAACGCTCCGTTGTGCTCAGCCGCAAAGCGCCCGGCCGCAGCATTGATCCGACGCTTCCGTGAGCCAGGTAGCACCAGCATGCAGTCGCCTGCTTACTGGAAGAACTTGGCGGCGCTCACCAGGGTCTTATAGATGCCCCAGAGGAGGGGGATGCCCACCGCTGCCCAGGCGAAGGCCACCACGGCGGGGCTGGTCGTTCCGCCACCACCGGTACCGCCGCCCACTTCGGCCGCCACGATCTTTTCGTGGGCCAGCTTCTTCTCGTGCGCCAGTTCCGTGTCGCTCATGAACCACTTGTCGGCCAGGGGGCGCACCATCAGGTTGGCAATGAGCCCGATGACCAGCATGCCCACCAGGATGTACATGGTCTGGTTGTAGACCTGCTCGCGCGGCAGGCCCAGGCCCAGCTGGTACTCGCGCATGTAGTTCACGACCACGGGGCCCAGGATGCCGGCCGTGGCCCAGGCAGTGAGCAGGCGGCCATGGATGGCACCCACGAACTGCGTGCCGAACAGGTCGGCCAGGTAGGCTGGCACCGTGGCGAAGCCACCGCCGTACATCGACAGGATGACGCAGAAGGCGCCCACGAACAGCAGCTTGCTGCCGGCGCCGGCAGAGCTGGGAATGCTCGCGTACATCAGAGCGCCGAGCACGAAGAAGATCACATAGGTCATCTTGCGGCCGAACTTGTCGGACAGGCTGGCCCAGAAGAAGCGGCCACCGATGTTGAACAGCGACAGCAGTGCCGTGAAGCCGCCCGCCACCGCCGCGATGGCGGCCAGCTGGGTCTTGTCAAGCTCGCCGAACTTCTGTTGCACACCGATCAGCCCACCGCCGAAGACTTCCTGCAGCATGGGCGAGGCCATGCCGATCACGCCGATGCCGGCGCTCACGTTCATGCACAGCACGACCCAGATCAGCCAGAACTGGGGAATGCCCCAGACACGCTTCACATGCACGTGGCGCTGGGTGATCATGGCATTGGCCGACGGGGGCGGAGGCGTCCAGCCAGCGGGCTTCCAGCCTGTGGGGGGTACGCGGTAGCCCAGCGCGCCGGCCATCATGAACACGAAGTACCCCAGCGCCATGACCACGAAGGTCTGCATCACGCCCACGTCGGTGGGGCTGGAGAAGTTCTTCATCAGGTCCACGGCCAGGGGCGAGCCGATCATCGCGCCGCCGCCGAAGCCCATGATGGCCATGCCGGTGGCCATGCCGCGCCGGTCAGGGAACCACTTGATCAGCGTGGACACCGGGGAGATGTAGCCGAGCCCGAGCCCGATGCCCCCGATGACGCCCGAGCCCAGGATCATGAGCCAGAACTGGTGCAGGTGGATACCGAGTGCCGACAGCAGCATGCCGCCGCACCAGCACACGGCCGAAACCACGCCGGCCTTGCGCGGGCCCGAGCGCTCCAGCCAGCCGCCCCAGATGGCGGCCGAACAGCCCAGGAAGACGAAGAACAGGGTGTACATCCACCCAAGCGTGGCCACACGCCAGTCGCATCCGCTGGCGAACAGTTCAGCAAAGAAGCTCATGTCCTTGGGGCAGGCCGCACCGGTGCCGGCCGTGGCCAGGGCCTTGGACAGCGGCAGCCAGAACACCGAGAAGCCGTAGGCCATGCCGATGCACAGGTGGATCGCAAGGGCCGCCGGGGGCACCAGCCACCGGTTGAAGCCAGGCCCCGCAATGATGCGTTCCTTGTCCAGGAACCCGGGGGATGCGTAAGACCCGGGCATGGGTGCAGTCGCCGCAGATGAAGCAGTCATATGTTCTCTCTCCCTTGTTGGTGCGCACGCGCTGTGTTCTTGACGCCGGTCAAGACGCCCAGCGCAGTGTCCGAAGAGGAGCGCCATAGCGTCAAATTGAATCCGCACATATGGCGATTCAACTCATGAATGAAGGACAGCGCACAAATCAGTATCCAATGGACGGGGAGCGTCCCGCTCCCGCACCGCACAGCGAGGCGCGGGGGACGGTGAAGGCGCGCAGCGCCTCAAGGCGGATGGCCTGGCGTCAGTCGCGCAGCTCGCCGCAATACTCGGTGACGTGGTCACGCCACTGCGGCAGGTCCAGCAGCACCAGCGCTGCCTCCAGCGCCCGCGAGACGCGCGGGCCGCGCTGGGTCATGAAACCGATGGGCGTGCGCACCTCGGGAGCAACCAGGGGCAGCACCTCCAGGCTGCGCTCGCTGCGCGCGGCAGCCACCATGGCACTAGGCAAGACGCTGCATACCTCGCCCGAGAGCACGGAGAGCACCAGGGTCAGCACCGAGTTGGTCTCGATGGCCGGGGGCGCGGGCACGCCGGCCTCGCGCAGCGCCTCGTCGATGATGAAGCGGTTGTGCATGTCGGTGGTGAGCAGGCACAGGGGCAACTGGCCGGCATCGCGCCAGCGCATGGGCTCGCCGATGCGCATGCGGTCGGGTGCGGGGGTTTTGGCGCGGCGCAGCAGGTAGTAGTGCTCGTTGCATTGCTGCCAGGAGCGAAGCTTGCCCTCCTTGGCCTGCATGCGCTCGCTGTAGCCCACGGCCAGGTCCAGCGACAGGTCTTCGAGCCCCTGCTCCAGCTCGCGCGAGCTCATGGACAGCACCACCGGCAGGATGCCCGGGTGCTGGGCCTGCAGCAACGCCGCAAAGCGCGAGAGCATGGGGATCGCTGTGGGCGTGGCCGCCATGCGCAGCCTGCCGCGGGGTGCGGCCTCGGTGCTGCGCAACTCTTGGCGCAGCACCTCGTTGTCGCGCAGCATGCGCTGCGCCGTGGCCAGCACCGCTTCGCCTTCGTGCGTGAGGCCCGCATAGGTGCGCGCGCGTTGCACGATGACCACACCGAACTCATCCTCCAGCGCCCGCAGGGCATTGGACAGGGCGGGCTGCGTGATGTGGCAGGCCTGGGCGGCCCGCCCGAAGTGGCGGTGCTCGTCGAGCGACACCAGGTAGCGCATGGCAGCCAGCAGGTTCATCGGATCAAGGGCCCTTCTCTGTAGGAGTGGACCGAAGATAACCGACCTGTGCGCACCGGCACGCAGGCGCCTGAATCCTTCCCGCCCAAAAGGCCATGCAGGAAGCGGCCACGAAAACCGTCAGGTGTCCTTGCTGACCGAGATGCTGGGGAACTTGGACGAAAAATCCTTGGACTGCTGGGCGATCTTCACCGCCACGGTGCGCGCCACTTTCTTGTAGATCTGGGCCACATCGCCATCGGGGTCGGCCACCACGGTGGGCTTGCCGCTGTCGGCCTGCAGGCGGATCTGCATGTCCAGCGGCAGCGCGCCCAGGTAGTCCATGCCGTAGTCGGCCGCCATCTTCTTGCCGCCATCGGCCCCGAAGATATGCTCCACATGGCCGCAGTTGGTGCACACGTGCACGGCCATGTTCTCGACGATGCCCAGGATGGGCACGCCCACCTTCTCGAACATCTTGATGCCCTTCTTGGCGTCGAGCAGGGCGATGTCCTGCGGCGTGGTGACGATCACGGCACCCGTCATGGGCACGCGCTGGGACAGCGTGAGCTGGATGTCGCCGGTGCCGGGCGGCATGTCGATGATGAGGTAGTCGAGGTCCTTCCAGTTGGTCTGGCGCAGCAGTTGCTCCAGCGCCTGGGTGGCCATGGGGCCGCGCCAGATCATGGCCTCGTCCTGGTCGACCAGAAAGCCGATGGACATGACCTGCACGCCATAGTTCTCCAGCGGCTCCATGGTCTTGCCGTCTTCGCTCTCGGGGCGGCGGCTGATGCCCAGCATCATCGGCTGGCTCGGGCCGTAGATGTCGGCATCGAGCACGCCGACGCTGGCGCCCTCGGCCGCCAGTGCCAGGGCCAGGTTGGCGGCGGTGGTGCTCTTGCCCACCCCGCCCTTGCCCGATGCCACGGCAATGATGTTCTTCACCTGGGGCAGCAACTGAACGCCGCGCTGCACCGCATGGGCCACCACCTTGGTGGTGATGTTGACCGAGACGTTGTCCACCCCGGCCACGCCCTTGGCCGCGGCCACCAGGCTGCGGCGCAGCTCGGGGACCAGGCTTTTGGCCGGGTAGCCCAGCTCCACGTCGAAGGCCACGTCGCCGCCGCTGATCTGCACGTTGCGCAACGCCCGCGTGCTGACATAGTCCTTGCCCGTGTGCGGGTCTTGTACGCTGGAAAGTGCGGCCAGAAGGCCTTGTTCGGTGACTACCATGCAATTAACTCCTGTGGGGCAGGTAGTCTATCCAAGAGCCTGTTCAAAGTCTTTTTGAAGCCGCGCAAGTCCCTTGCCGGGATGGGATGCCAGGCGCGGTGCGCAGCCGATAGCCGTGCTATCGGCAAGCGCCGCAACGCCGCAGACCGCCCGCCAAGGCCACTGACCGAAGGGTTGGAGCGAAATCGGGCGATTGGACGCCCCGGCTGCTTGCATGGGCACGTGCCCATGCGGCGCATCCGAAGCATCCACTCATCCCGATTGCGCCCCAACGCGGCTGCAAAAAGACTTGGAACAGGCTCTCAGCCTTCCCTGATCCAAGTGCGGGACAATGCGCGTCTTCCCCCTTCTGTCACCGACTCCCGAAAGCCCCCCGTGAAATTCAAGATGGCCGAGAAATCCCTGTTCGCCGTGCTGCTGCGCTCGCCCTGGTGGGTCAGCTTTCTGGTGGTGGGGGTGATCGCACTGGGCGCCGGCGCCCTGCTGCCGCGCGAGTACGCCTATGTCGGCGCCGTGGGCACGCTGCCGATCTTCGTGGTGGGCTGCATTGCGGCCTGGCGCCAGCTCAGAGCCCCGAGCCCCGCCAAGGTCGAGGAAATGCTGGGCGCCGTGAACAGCATGCCCTGGCGCCAGTTTGCCGATGCGCTGGAAGCCGCCTGGGTGCGCGAAGGCTGCACGGTTGAAAAGCCCCGGTCCGGCCCCGTGGACCTGCGCGTGGCCAAGGGCGGCCAGGCCACCCTGATCAGCGCCAAACGCTGGAAGGCTGCGACCCATGGCGTCGAGCCGATGCGCGAACTGCAGGCCGCCATGCAGGCGCAGGGGGCTTCGGCAGGGATCTATGTGATGACCCAGGGGCAGCTCTCCGACAACGCCCGCCTGTTTGCGCGCGACAACGGCATCACCGTGCTGCAGGGCCCGGGCGTCGCCGCCCTCCTTCTCGCAAAGGCCTGATCCGGCCGCCCGCCATGCGGGTTTCCCCAAGTGGCGGCCTGCGGGCAACGCAGCACACTTGGCCCTGACGCCACAGACCCCGTGCACCGATGCAATCACCCGACAGCCCCGCCCCGCCTGCCCCCCTTGCCACGGGCCTTCTGCTGACGGGCGGCGGCGCCCGGGCGGCCTACCAGGTGGGGGTGCTCGAAGCCATTGCCGACCTGCGCCTGGCCTGTGGTGCGGGCGACGAACCCAACCCCTTTCCCATCATCACCGGCACCTCGGCCGGGGCCATCAATGCGGCGGCGCTGGCCTGCGGGGCCGACAACTTCGACCGGGCCGTGCGCCGCATCGCCCGCGTCTGGCGCGACTTCCATGCGCAGCAGGTGTACCGGGCCGACTCGCTGAGCGTGCTGCGCAGCGGCGCGCGCTGGCTCTCGCTGCTGTCGCTGGGCTGGGCCCTGGCGCGCTGGCGGCGCATGCGGCCGCGCTCGCTGCTGGACAATGCGCCGCTCGAAAAGCTGCTGGTCAAGATGGTGCCGCTGGTGCGCCTGCCGCGCCTTTTGAAAAAGGGCCACCTCAAGGCCCTGGCCGTCACGGCGTCGAGCTACAGCTCGGGCGAGCACGTGACCTTCTTCGAGACCGAGGCCCCGCTGCAGCCCTGGGTGCGCTCGCAGCGCAAGGCGGCGCGCGACCGCATCACGCACGAGCACCTGCTGGCCTCCTCGGCCATCCCCTTCGTGTTCCCGGCCAAGGCCATCAGCATCGGGGACCACATGGAGTTCTTTGGCGACGGCTCCATGCGCCAGTCGGCACCGATTGCGCCAGCCATCCACCTGGGGGCCGAGCGCATCCTGGTGGTGGGCGCCGGCCGCATGCACGAACCCAAGGGCGACGCGGCCGCCAACCCCACGCCCACCTACCCCTCGCTGGCGCAGATCGCGGGGCACGCACTCTCCAACATCTTCCTCGATGCGCTGTCGGTCGACGTGGAGCGCGTTCTGCGCGTGAACCAGACGCTGTCGCTCATTCCACCCGATGTGCGCGCCAAGAGCGCCTTGCGCCCCATCGAACTCTTGGTGATCGCGCCCTCCCAGCGGCTGGACGCCGTGGCCGCCCGCCATGTGGGCGACCTGCCCACCCCCGTACGCGCCATGCTCGGCGCCCTGGGCGTCACCTCCAACATGGCCGACGTGCGCGGCGCGGCGCTGGCCAGCTACCTGCTTTTCGAGTCGGGCTACACGCGCGAACTCATGGCCCTGGGGCGCGAGGACACACTGGCCATGCGCGCCGAGGTCTGCAGGTTCTTCGGCTGGACGGACACCGGCGCCGAGGTCCAGACCCTTGTGCACAGCTGATTGCGGGGCGGCTGGCCGCCCGCGAATCCGCTACGGCGCCTTGAGTACGTCTCGGGGCAGCCAGCCCAGGCCCTGCGCGTGCAGGCTCTGCACATACAGCCGGTCCGCCGTCTCGGTGATGGCCGTGGTCTCCGGGTAGGCGCCCGCCGGGTCCTGCAGGTCGGCCACGACCTGGCCGTCATCGGTAAAGGCGATCACATGGCCGTAGGGCTTCGGAATAGGCCACAGCGCGCGCGGCAGGCGCAAGGTGAGGCGGCGCAGCCAGGGCTTGCCGGCCATGTTGTCGATGGCGGCGCCGCGCGGCTTGGCAAAGCCCAGCCAGATCCGGCCGTCCAGCCCGCGCATCAGGTTGTCGGGGTAGCCGGGCAGGTTGTCGAGCAGCACCCGGGCCTGCGCCTGCGCACCCGCCGGGAGTTGGCCGATGTCCAGGTCGTTCGCGTCCACCACGATTTTCCACACCCGGTACTTGCCGGTTTCGTTGACGAACAGGCTTTTTTCGTCTTGGCTCAGCGCCACGCCGTTGGCAAAGCTGATGCCCCGGGCCACCACCCGCGTGGCGCGCGTGGCGGGGTCGTATTCGAGCACACGGCCGGTGCTGGCCTGCTCCAGGATGTCGAGCACGCTGGCCTCGAAGGTGCCGCCCCAGTCCTTGGGGGCAAAGCGGGTGGAGGCGTCGCTCAGGTACATCTTGCCGCTTCGGGCCACCACCACGCCATCGGCATAGCGGATGGGATCGCCCCCGACCTGGTCGGTGAGCAGGCGGACCTTGCCATCGGGGGCGATGGACAGCAGGCCCTTGACCGCATCGGCCGCGACCAGGTTGCCCGCCGCGTCGAAGTCGAAGCCCAGCACGCGCCCGCCGGTGTTGGCGAACACCTCCTGGCCCGAGCCATCGGGGTTCATGCGCAAAATGTTGCCGCTGAGCACCGTGGTGTAGAGCTTGCCGTCCTGGCCCAGCGCGATGTGCTCGGGGCCGATCTCGCCCTTGAGGTCGATCATCCGCAGCCCGGCCAGGCGCTGGTTGGGCGCATGCACGCCCTGGTAGCCGGGGGCGGCCGGCGCGCTCCAGGCCACGGGCTCTATCGGCACCGGCCACCAGGCCAGGTAAGCCGCGCCCGCCAGCACGGCAACGCCCAATACCCCTGCGAGCCGGCCCCAACGCATTTTTGCCATGGTGTCCCCTGTTGTTCTTGAAGGCGGGCATTGTGGCATCTGCCCCTGCCGGGCGAACGGGGGTCCCAAGCGCCTAAAATCGCGGGTTCCGCCTGAGAAAGTCCGTCCCATGCCGTCCTCCGCACGCAAACTCTTCGTCACCACCGCCCTGCCCTACGCCAATGGCAATTTCCACATCGGCCACATCATGGAATACATCCAGGCCGACATCTGGGTGCGGTTCCAGCGCATGCAGGGCAACGCGGTCAACTTCGTCGGCGCCGATGACACCCACGGCGCGCCCATCATGATCGCGGCCGAGAAGGCCGGCAAGACGCCCCAGCAGTTCGTGGCCGACATCGCCGCCGGCCGCAAGCAGTACCTGGACGGCTTTCACATCAGCTTCGACAACTGGCACAGCACCGACGGCCCGGAAAACCACGAGCTGGCGCGCCAGATCTACCGCGACCTGCGCGACCGGGCCGACGGCTCGCTGATCGAGACCCGCACCATAGAGCAGTTCTTCGACCCCGAGAAGAACATGTTCCTGCCCGACCGCTTCATCAAGGGCGAGTGCCCCAAGTGCCACGCCAAGGACCAGTACGGCGACAACTGCGAGGTCTGCGGTTCGGTCTACGCGCCCACCGACCTGATCAACCCGTTCTCGGCCCTGTCGGGCGTGAAGCCCGAGCTCAAGAGCTCGGAGCACTTCTTCTTCAAGCTCTCGGACCCGCGCTGCGTGGAGTTCCTGGAACGCTGGACGCAGGACGGCAAGCTCCAGCCCGAGGTGGCCAACAAGATCAAGGAATGGTTCACCGTGCGCACCAACCCGGACGGCACGACCAGCGAGGGCCTGGGCGACTGGGATATCTCGCGCGACGCGCCCTACTTCGGCATCGAGATCCCCGACGCACCGGGCAAGTACTTCTACGTCTGGCTCGACGCGCCCGTGGGCTACCTGGCCTCGCTCAAGAACCTGCTGGAAAAGCGCGGCGAGAGCTACGACGCCTACATGGCCGACCCGGCCCTGGAGCAGTACCACTTCATCGGCAAGGACATCGTCACCTTCCACACGCTGTTCTGGCCCGCGATGCTGCATTTCAGTGGCCGCAAGACGCCCGACAACGTGTTCGTACACGGCTTCCTGACCGTGAACAATGGCGAGAAGATGAGCAAGAGCCGCGGCACGGGCCTGGACCCGCTCAAGTACCTGGGCCTGGGGATGAACCCCGAGTGGCTGCGCTACTACCTGGCGGCCAAGCTGTCCAACCGCAACGAGGACATCGACTTCAACGCCGATGACTTCATGGCCCGCGTGAACAGCGACCTGATCGGCAAGTTCGTCAACATCGCCAGCCGTGCAGCGGGCTTTCTGACCAAGCGCTTCGACGGCAAGCTCACCACGCAGTTCAGCGCCGATGGCGCGGCGCTGCTGGCCGAGGTGCGCAGCGCGGGCGACGGCCTGGCGCAGTTGTACGAGGCACGCGAATTCGGCAAGGCCACGCGCGAGATCATGCTGCTGGCCGACAAGGTCAATGCCTACGTGGACCAGAACAAACCCTGGGACCTGGCCAAGGACGCGGCCAACAACGAGGCCCTGCACCAGGTGTGCTCGGTGCTGATCAACACCTTTGCCGTGCTCACGCGCTACCTGGCCCCCGTGCTGCCGGGCCTGGCCCACGCGGTGCAAGGCTTCGTGGGCAGCGACATGCAGCGCTGGGCCGTGCCCGGCGACGTGCAGGCCATCACCCCCTACCAGCACCTGATGCAGCGCGTGGCTCCCGAGCAGCTCGACGCGCTGTTTGAAGCCCCCGCCCAGCCCGTGGAGGCGGCGCCTGAAGTGGCAGCGCCCGGCGGCGAGGAACTGGCGCCGACCATCACCATCGACGATTTCACCAAGATCGACCTGCGCATCGCGCTGATCGTGAACTGCGAGCCCGTCGAAGGCTCGACCAAGCTGCTGCGCCTGACGCTGGACGTGGGCGAAGGCCGCACGCGCAACGTGTTCAGCGGCATCGCCAGCGCCTACCAGCCGGCCGAGCTGATCGGCAAGCACACGGTGATGGTGGCCAACCTGGCACCGCGCAAGATGAAGTTCGGCGTGTCCGAGGGCATGGTGCTCGCCGCCAGCCATGGCGACGAGAAGGCCAACCCCGGCATCTACGTGCTCAACCCCTGGCCCGGCGCCACGCCCGGCATGCGCGTGCGCTGAGTCTTACTGGAACTGCAGCGCCTGCGGACGCTGCGTTGGGCCCTTGCGCCGCAGGTACCACTCGGCCACGAGCGCATTGGGCACCCAGCACAGCCAGGCGATGAAGGGGTAGGACAGCTGTTCGTCGATGCCCACGGCCATGCTGGCGCCCAGGTAGATGCGCAGCGTGATGGCGGCGCCCGTGAGCGCAAAGCTGCGCAGCATCCAGCGCCGGTGCTCGGCAAAGCGCCGCTGCAGGGCACGCGCCAGGCCCATGCCGGTCGTCGCGATCCACGCCAGGCCCAGCGCGAAGAAGCCGGCGGCCGCCACCGCTCCCGTCATGGCATTCACGGCCAGCGGTAGCGACGACAGCCAGGCCACGGCAATCGACAGCACATAGGCGCGCCCCACCCAGCGGTGCAGCGCTGGAAACCGCGCACGCCAGGCCGGCACGAACTGCAGCGGCCCGAGCACCAGCGCCAGCGAGGCGCTGACGGCATGCACGACGAAAGGCCGGGGCGACAATGCGAGGCTGGGCAGGTCCAAAGAGAAGGGCATGCCGGGCAGCGCATAGCGCAGCGAAAAGATGCCGATGGCCAGGGCGGACAGCGACAACAGGCCCCAGGACCAGGCCAGGGCGGAAGAGGAAAAGAAGCGTGCTTTCATCGCAGGAACCTTGAGAGGATGGGAGTCCATCCACTCTAGGAAGCGCGACTAAGGCCAGGATTAGCGCTCACTCAGAGCGCAATGAGGAAGGTGCACCCGTGCCACCAGACCCGCCCCCCCATCGTCCCGCGCGCGCAGCTCCACCCGCAGCCCATGGCGCAGCGCAGCGGCCCGGGTGATGGCCAGGCCCAGGCCGCTACCGTCGGCTGCGGCGCCGGGCACGCGGAAGAAGCGGTCAAACACCCGCTCCAGCAGCTCGGGCGGGATGCCCGGCCCGGTGTCGATGATGTCCACCACCGGGCCACCCGCGAGCGGATGCAGGCGCACCTCGACACTGCCACCCTCGGGGCTATAGCGCAGCGCGTTGTCCAGCAGGTTGTCGAACACGCTGCGCAGATCGCTCGCATGGGCCTGCACCACCACCTGCGCACCGCCGTCAAACCCCACGTCGATCCGGCGCTGGTCGGCCAGCGGCATCAACTGGCCCACGCTCTCGCGCAGCAGGGCCGTGATGTCCAGCAGGGCGGGCGGCAGCGATGGCGCCGGTGCGTCCTGGCGAGACAGGCGCAGCAACTGGCCGACCAGGTGCTGCGCGCGCCGCATGCCGGCACCGAGTTGCGCGAACTGCTGCTGCGCCTCGCCAGGGGGCAGCAGGGGTCGCAGGTTCTCCATCTGCAGCGCCATGGCGGCCATGGGGGTGCGCAGCTCGTGCGCGGCATCCTGCACGAAGCGGCGCTGGGCGGCAAAGGCCTCGTCCAGGCGCGCGAGCAGGGCATTGAACGAGCCGACCAGCGGCACGATTTCCTCGGGCACGCGACCCATGGGGATGGCGCCCAGGCTGCGGTCGTCGCGCCGCGCCACCTCGTCGGCCACCGCGCGCAGCGAGCGCGACGCACGGCCCACCACCATCCAGAGCGTGAACAGCAGCGCCGGCACCAGTAGGGCCAGCGGCAGCAGCACGTAGAGGGTTCGCCCCACCACCTCCTCCTGCAGGAACTGTTCGCTCTGCAGCACCTGCACCCGGTGCAGGCCGGACCCGGACGGGGGCTCGGAATACACGCGCCAGCCGTACTTCCAGGCGGTGCCCTCGCGCACCAGGGAATGGCCCGCAGCGGGCTGCAGGGGTACGGTGGCTTCGGGGCTGGACGTTGCCAGCAGACGCCCATCGGCGGACCACACCTGCACGACGAGGGCGCCCCAAAGAAATATGCTCTGCTCGCTCAGCAGCGGCAGGGTTGGCGGCATCTCGCCCGCGCTGCCCGGCGCATGGGAGCGGGCGAGCACCTCCATCTGGTTCTTCATGAAGGTGTTCAGCAGGTAGCCATAGCTGGCGTAGAACGCCCACCCCGCCACCAAGGCGCCACCCAGCACCCACGGCGCCAGCCACAGCACTATCTGCCCACGCAGCGACCGGGGGCGAAACCAGCGCGACCCGGCCTCAGGCACCGGGCCCGTCATGGCGCCGCCACCCGCCAGCCCAGGCCGCGCACGTTGCGGATGGCATCGGGCCCGAGCTTGCGGCGCATGCCGTGGATGAGCACGTCCACGGCGTTGCTGCTGACCTCCTCGCCCCAGCCGTAGATGCGGTTTTCGAGCTGCTCGCGCGAGAGGATGGCGCCGGGCCGCTCGAGCAGCGCGTGCAGTAGCGCGAATTCGCGGGCGGTAAGGGCACCGCGCACGCCGCCCTGCAGCACCTCGCGCGTGGCCAGGTCCAATTGCACCGCCCCGTTGCCCACCAAGGACTGGGCCGCACCACTGCGCCGGCGCACCACGGCGCGCATGCGTGCCAGCAGCTCGCTCATCTCGAAGGGCTTGAGCAGGTAGTCGTCGGCCCCGGTGTCCAGCCCGAGCACGCGGTCCTCGAGCCCGTCGCGCGCCGTGAGCACCACAACCGGCGTGAGGTCGCCGCGCGCCCGCGCGCGGCGCAGCACCTCGGTGCCGTCCAGCCCCGGCAGGCCCAGGTCCAGCAGCACGCAGCTGTAGTCGCCATAGGCCAGGGCGCTGTGGGCCAAGTCGCCATTGCGCACCCAGTCCACCGACCAGCCCGCGCCCTTGAGGGCGTGCGTGAGGCCGCGCCCGATCATGTCGTCGTCTTCCACCAGCAATGCGCGCAACGGGGTTCTCCTTGGAAACAGGGGGCCAGGCACAGCGTAATGCGCAATTCTTAGCCGGCCATGAGCAGCGCCCGCCCTGGCTGACCATAGGGCTAACGGCGGGCTAAGAAAGCCTTCCTACAGTCCACCGGCCAGCCGCAGCAAAGCTACCACCGCTGCGGCCCCCTGTCCACGCAGGTCCCCTGCCCCGAATCCCTTTCTTCTTGTGGAAATTGAGACCATGACGCTTCGCCTCCCGCATTCCCTCATCCGCCCCCTGGCGACACTGGCCGCCACGCTGCCCCTGCTGGTGCCCGCCAGCATTCAGGCCCAGGAGGCAGGCGCCGCCTCCTGGGGCCTGGGCCTGGCCGTGGCCGCCGACCGCAAGCCCTACCGCGACTTCGACGACAAGCTGCAGCCGCTGCCCCTGCTGACCTATGAAAACCGCTGGATCCACATTGCCGGCCCGGGCGTGGACGTCAAGCTGCCCTCGCTGGGCCCGGTGGGCCTGCGGCTGCGCTCGCGCTTCGGCTTCGACGGCTACGAGGCCGATGATTCGCCCTGGCTCGCCGGCATGCGCGAGCGCAAGGGCAGCCTCTGGCTGGGCGCGGCAGCGACCTGGGACACCGCCCCGGTGCAGCTGTCGGCCGAGCTGCTGGCCGATGCCTCGGGCCACAGCAAGGGCCGCCAGTTCACGCTCAAAGCGGAGCGCCGCTTCCAACTGGGCGCCTGGGACATCACGCCGCGCCTGGCGCTGCAGCAGCAGGACCGCAAGACCGTGGGCTACTACTACGGCGTCGAGGGTACAGAGGCCCGACTGGGCCGCCCGGCCTATAAAGGCAGCTCGGCCTTGAACCTGCAGGCCGGCGTGCGTGTGGGCTACACCCTGGCACCGCGCCAGTGGGTGTTCGTGGACGTGGGCAGCACGCGCCTGGGCAGTGCCATCAGGAACAGCCCGCTGGTCGACAAGTCCAGCCAGCCGGCGGTAGTGGCGGGCTACCTGTGCCGGTTCTGACCCAAGGGGCTCAGTGCCCCACGTAGCGCCCGGGCCGGTGGCTGATCCACAGGAAACCGCTCATCACCAGCACCGCCAGCACCGAGTACGCCACCCGGTCGACGGGCACGATGAACAGCGCCAGCAGCACCACCGCGCAGTCGATGCCCATCTGCACCTTGCCGGCTCGGATGCCGTAGCGGTCCTGCATGTACAGCGAAAGCACCGTGGCGCCGCCCAGGCTGGAGCGGTGCCGCGCCAGGAACAGGCAGCCCGTCCCTAGCAGCAGGCCACCGAGCAGCGAGGCGAACAGCGGGTTGAGGTAGTCCACATGCATGACATGAGGGAACAGCTCGGTCAGCCCCGACAGCAGCGCCACCGAGACAAAGGTCTTGATGGTGAACTCGCGCCCCATGCGCGTCCAGGCGAACCAGTAGAACGGCAGGTTGACCAGGAAGAACAGCTTGCCGAACGAAACGCCAGTGACGTAGTGCAGCAAAAAGGCGATGCCCGCCGTGCCGCCCACCAGCAGGCCCGCCTGGTTGAACAGCATGAGCGCCATCGCCACGAACAAGGTGCCGGCGAAGATGGCCTGGGCGTCCTCATAGGTGCCATGGCGCAACGACGGGGGGGTGTCGGTTTCGGTGGTCGGGGCGGGGGTGTCAGGCATGGTCGGTTCGTCAGGATACAGCGGCAACCCACCGTGGGGCATGCATTTGTACAAGCAAGCACTGCGCCAGAAGGGTCGCGCAAGCTCCGGCACAGGACATGCTTGCATTCTCGGCGCACCCCACACCCGTCTGGCCCAGCGACCCATGGCTGCGCTCACCGGCCTGGGGAATACACTGGAACCCACCGCCCCATGCAGCTGTCCTTCGCCTTCCACCCCCGGCTGATCGATGCCCTGAGCGGCTACAACCGCAGCCGCTGCCTGGCCGATGTAGGCGCGGGCATCACCGTGGGCATCGTGGCCCTGCCCCTGGCCATGGCGTTTGCCATTGCCAGCGGCCTGCCACCGGGGGCGGGGCTGTGGACGGCCATCATCGCCGGCTTCCTGATCTCGACCCTGGGCGGCACCAATGCGCAGATCGGCGGGCCGGCAGGGGCCTTCATCGTCATCGTCTACGGCATCGTCGAGCGCTATGGCGTGGCCAACCTGCTGATTTCCACCGCCTGCGCCGGGGTTTTGCTGGTGCTGCTGGGCCTGTTCCGCCTGGGCACGCTGGTGCGCTTCGTTCCGGTGAGCATCGTCATCGGCTTCACCAACGGCATTGCCGTGCTGATCGCGCTGTCGCAGGTCAAGGACTGGCTGGGCCTGTCCATCGCGCGCATGCCGGGCAACTTCTTCTCGCAGGTGGGCACGGTGGCGCAGCACATCGGCAGCTTCAACCCCTATGCCTTCGGCCTGGGCGCCGTGTGCCTGGTGGGGCTGTTCGTCTGGCCGCGCCTGTTCATGAGCGGCTCGCCGGTGATCAAACTCATGGACGGCTACCGGGTGCGCAGCTTTGCACGGGTGCCGGCCCCTGTCGTGGCACTGGTCACGCTGAGCCTGCTGGCCTGGGGCCTGGAATTACCGGTGGAGACCATAGGCTCGCGCTTTGGCGGCATTCCGCAGGGCCTGCCGGCCTTCGCGCTACCCGACTTCTCATGGGAGACCGTGCGCCTGCTGGTCACGCCCACGCTCACCATCGCCCTGCTGGGCGCCATCGAGTCGCTGCTGTGTGCCCGGGTGGCCGACCAGCTGGCCACCGACCCCCACCACCGCAAGCACGACCCCAACCAGGAACTCATGGCCCAGGGCCTGGCCAACCTGGTCGTACCCTTCTTCGGTGGCATGCCGGCCACCGGCACCATTGCGCGCACGGTGACCAACATCCGCTCGGGCGCCTCCTCCCCCGTCGCAGGCATCGTGCACGCGCTGACGCTGGCGGTGATCGTGCTGGCTGCAGCGCCGCTGGCACTGCACATTCCACTGGCGGTGCTGGCGGGCATCCTGCTGTTCGTGGCCTGGAACATGGGCGAGTGGCACGAGTTCGTGCGCCTGCGCCACTTCAGCAACCACTACCGGCTGCTGATGCTGGGCACCTTTTTCCTCACGGTGGTGTTCGACCTGACGGTGGCGGTGGAGGTGGGCCTGTTCATGGCCTGCGCACTGTTCGTGCGGCGCATGAGCCGGCTGTTCCGGGTGGAGCTGCAGCCCGAGGCTTCGGGGCCCCCGGCTGGCGGGCACCCCCGCATGACCTGGCGCCTGCATGGCGCGCTGTTCTTTGGCGCAGCCGGCAAGATCGACCCTATCGTGCAGGCGGTGGAGACCGGCCCTGCGGGCGTGGACGTGGTGCTCGATGCCAGCGAACTCGTGGCCCTGGACACCACGGGCCTGGATGCCCTCACGCAAATCCTCAAGGCAGTGGCCCAGCGCGGTGGGCGCCTGTACCTTGTGCATCTGCACGAGCAGCCGCGCTCGCTGATGGAGCGCTCTGGCTTTGCCGACCGCCTGGCCGCCCAGGGCGGCACGGGCGTGAACGTGTAAGCGCCGTTATTTGCCGCCCTTGAACTCCGGGGCATCCAGGTCGGGCCCGGTCTCGGTGCGCAGCACCTGGGCGCCCGGCCCCTGGACCACGGTGAACACCTGCGGCTCGTTGCGCGCGTTGGCAAAGCGCCACTGCACATGGGTTTCACCCTTGAGCGGGTAGGGCACCACCTTGGCCGCCTTGCCCAGCAGGCGGCGCACGGCATCCATGCCCATGCCGGGCTGCACCTGGGCGAAGTTCTCGGGCGTGAGCACCTGGCGCACGGCGATCAGCTTGCCGTCGGGCCCGATGGCGATCATGTAGTTGACCTGGCCGGCGGGCTGGCGGTTGTACTCGAAGGTGCGGCTGCCGTCGGCCTCGTTCCAGGTGTTCTCGGGCACACCGAAGCGGTCGCGCACGTCCGCCTCGGTGGACACGCCGGGCTGCAGTTCGCTGATGCGCTGGGGGTCGCAGCCGGCGGCGGCGAGCAGCGCCAGGGTGGTGATGGCGGCTGCTGCGGCACGAAAAAATGGGGGCATGGGGTCATCCCGGTAAAATCAAGGAAAAGAGGTTACCAGTCCATGTCCATTTTCCGCCGCCCCGATTACCAATCCGACACCACGCAGTTCATCAACCAGCTCAAGGCGAGCCGGCCCGAACTGGACGCCCAGCAGGTGGCAGGCCGCGCCCTGCTGTGGGACAAGCAGGTGGACCGCAAGATCTGGGGCGAGTACCGCGAAGGCCAGGTCGAGCAAAAGCCCTACGTCTACCAGACCAACGCGGACTGAGCGAGTTATCGGCATGAAAATGGCATCCAGCGCTTTCCTGAAAAGCGTTTGAAGCTCTCTATTTCATAGCAATTGATGAGCAGCGCCAGCGAAGCCAACGCGGCCCGCCAGGACCACGGCATGCCCGACGTGGTGGACCAGGTCGCCCTGGCGCGCCTGTATGGCGAGCCGCTGTTCGCGTTGCCCACCGATCTGTACATCCCGCCGGATGCGCTCGAGGTCTTCCTCGAAGCCTTCGAAGGGCCGCTGGATTTGCTGCTGTACCTGATCAGAAAGCAGAACTTCAACATCCTCGATATCCCCATGGTGGGGGTCACCAAGCAGTACCTGGCTTATGTGGACGAGATCCGCAGCCGCAACCTGGAACTGGCCGCCGAGTACCTGCTGATGGCGGCGATGCTGATCGAGATCAAGTCGCGCATGCTGCTGCCGCCCAAGAAGCAGGCCGAGGGCGAGGAGCCCGTCGACCCCCGGGCCGAGCTGGTGCGCCGCCTGCTCGAATACGAGCAGATGAAGATGGCCGGCATGCGCCTGTCGCAGCTGCCGCAGTATGGGCGCGACTTCCTCAAGGCCCAGGTCTATATCGAGCAAAGCCTGCAGCCGCGCTTTCCCGACGTGCACGTGGTGGAGCTGCAGGAGGCCTGGCGCGACATCATGAAGCGCGCCAAGCTGGTGCAGCACCACAAGATCACGCGCGAGGAACTCTCGGTGCGCGAGTACATGAGCATGGTGCTCAAGACGCTGCAGGGCCGCCGCTTCGTGGAGTTCGAGGAGCTGTTCGAGCCCGAGAGGGGCAGCACCGTGCTGGTGGTGACCTTCATCGCCCTCTTGGAACTGGCCAAAGAGACGCTGATCGAGATCACCCAGGCCGAGGCGTTTGCGCCCATCTACGTGCGCCTGGCGTACACGCCCGCCTGATCACCGCCGCCTGATTTCTGGCCATGGCGGGCGGCCATGGTCCCACCACCTCTCCATTCCCAGCAAGCCATGGCATCTCACGACTTCGACGTTCTCATCGTAGGCAGCGGCCTCGCCGGGCTTTCGGCCGCGCTGCACCTGGCGCCCACGCACCGCGTGGCGGTGATAACCAAGCGCCAGCTGCACGACGGTGCCAGCGCCTGGGCCCAGGGCGGCATTGCCGCCGTTCTGGCCGATGGGGACAGCTTTGGCGCGCATGTGGAAGACACCCTGGTGGCCGGGGCCGGCCTGTGCGACCTGGCCGCCACCCGCTTCGTGGTGGAGAACGCGCCCGATGCGATTGCCTGGCTGCAGCAACTGGGCGTGCCCTTTTCGCTGGAAGACGGCGCCTTGCACCTCACGCGCGAGGGCGGCCACAGTGCGCGGCGCATCGTGCATTCCACCGACGCCACCGGTGCGGCCGTGCAGCGCACGCTGATCGACGTGGTGCGCGCCACGCCGGGCATCACGCTGTTCGAGCAGCACACGCTGGTGGACCTGATCACGGCACGCAAGCTGGGTGCCAAGGGGGCCGACCGGTGCCTGGGCCTGTACGCGCTGGACGAAGCCACCGACGAGGTCATCACCTTCCGCGCGCCGCAGACCATCCTGGCCACGGGCGGGGCCGGCAAGGTCTACCTGTACACCACCAACCCCGACACGGCCACGGGCGATGGCGTCGCGGCCGCCTGGCGCGCGGGCTGCCGCGTGGCGAACCTGGAGTTCATCCAGTTCCACCCGACCTGCCTGTACCACCCGCACGCCAAGTCGTTTCTGATCACCGAGGCCGTGCGCGGCGAGGGTGGCCTGCTCAAGCTGCCTGCATCGGCCGGCGGCACGCGCTTCATGCCGCAGCACGACGAGCGCGCCGAACTGGCGCCGCGCGACGTGGTGGCCCGCGCCATCGACTACGAGATGAAGAAGCGCGGCCTCGATTGCGTGCATCTCGATATCTCGCACCAGAGCCCGGCGTTTTTGCAGGAGCATTTCCCCAACATCCTCGCGCGCTGTGCAGAACTGGGCATCGACATCACCAAGGAGCCCATCCCCGTGGTGCCGGCCGCCCACTACACCTGCGGCGGCGTGCTCACGGATCTTTCGGGCCGCACCGACCTGCCGGGCCTGTTCGCCATCGGCGAGACGGCCTGCACGGGCCTGCACGGCGCCAACCGGCTGGCCAGCAACTCGCTGGTGGAGTGCATGGTGTTCGCGCGCGCGGCCGCCCAGGCCATCGCCGCAGCACCGGCCGTGGAGTTGCCCGAGCTGCCCCAGTGGGACGACAGCCGCGTGACCGATGCCGACGAATGCGTGGTCATCTCGCACAACTGGGACGAGCTGCGCCGCTTCATGTGGGACTACGTGGGCATCGTGCGCACCAACAAGCGGCTCGAACGCGCGGCCCACCGCATCGCGCTGCTGCAGGGCGAGATCCACGAGTTCTACTCGCACTTCCACGTCACGCGCGACCTGCTGGAGCTGCGCAACCTGGTGCAGGTGGCCGAGCTCATCGTGCGCAGTGCGCAGATGCGCCGCGAGAGCCGGGGCCTGCATTTCAGCCGCGACTACCCCGAGCTGGCCGCCCCGGCCGCGCCCACCATCCTCGTGCCCCCAGTGGCCTGACAAGGTATGACCTACAGCGTCAAGGAAATTTTCTACACCCTGCAGGGCGAAGGCGGGCAGGCAGGCATGCCCGCCGTGTTCTGCCGCTTTGCCGGCTGCAACCTCTGGAGTGGCCGCGAGGCCGACCGCGCCGGCGCCATCTGCCGCTTTTGCGACACCGATTTCGTGGGCACCGACGGCACCCTGGGTGGCAAGTTCGCCACGGCCGATGCCCTGGCCGAGCGCATTGCGGCCCAGTGGCCGGCCCACGATACCGATCACCGCCTGGTGGTGCTCACGGGTGGCGAGCCGCTGCTGCAGGTGGATGCGGCCCTGATCGACGCCCTGCACGCACGGCAGTTCCGCATTGCCGTGGAGACCAATGGCACGGTGGCCGCGCCGCCGGGCATCGACTGGCTGTGCGTGAGCCCCAAGGCTGGCGCGCCCTGGGTGCAGCAGCAGGGCCAGGAGCTCAAGCTCGTCTGGCCCCAGGCCGGCATGGACCTGGCAGCCATCGCCGCCACCGGGCAGTTCGCCCACCGATTTTTGCAGCCCATGGACGGGCTTGACCAGGCCGCCCACATCGCCCTGTGCATCGCCACCTGCATGGAGCAGCCCACCTGGCGGCTGAGCCTGCAGACCCACAAGATCAGCGGCATCCGATAGCCCATCGCGCTTTTTCACCCATGCAGTTCACCATTTCCCAGCGCTTCTTCTTCGATGCGGCCCACACCCTGCGCCGCGAGATCGAAGCCGAAGGCAGCCGCCGCATCCACGGCCACACCTACCACGCCGAGGTCTCGCTCAGAGGCCCGCGCGATCCCGCCACCGGCATGGTGCTGGACCTGGGCCTGCTGCGCCGGGGACTGGAGGTGGTGCGCGAGCAGCTCGACCACCACATGCTCGACGAGGTGCCCGGGCTGGGCATTCCCACGCTCGAAAACCTGTGCCTCTTCATTGTGCAGGCACTGCCTGCCGAACTGCGCCCGCTCGTGAGCCGCGTGCGCGTGTGGCGCGAGGCGCTGGGTGATAGCTGCGCGCTCGACTTCACGCTGCAGTGATGGCGTTCACCACCGCACCCAAGACGGCCAGGGAAGACCTGGTCGCCCGCAGCCTGGCCCATGTCTGGCACCCCTGCACGCAGATGAAGCGGCACGAGGCACAGCCGCCCGTGGCCATTGCCCGCGCGCAAGGCCCCTGGCTTTACGGCACCGATGGCCGGCGCTACCTCGATGGCATCAGCTCCTGGTGGGTCAACCTGTTCGGCCACAGCCACCCGCACATCAAGGCCGCCCTCGCCGACCAGATGGAGCGGCTGGACCATGTGATGCTGGCCGGCTTCACGCACGCGCCGGTGGTCGAGCTGTCGGAGCGCCTCTCTGCACTCACCGGCCTGGGCCACGCCTTCTTTGGCAGCGATGGCGCAGCCGCCACCGAGATCGCGCTCAAGATGAGCGCCCACTACTGGCGCAACACGGGCCGCCCGGCCAAGAGCCGCTTCGTAGGCCTGGCCGGCGGCTACCACGGCGAGACCGTGGGGGCATTGGCGGTGACCGACATTGCGCTGTTCCGCGAGGCCTATGCCCCGCTGGTGCGCCTGGCCGCCACCGTGCCCAGCCCCGATGCACGCAATGCCGCGCCCGGCGAGACGCCCGAGGGCGTGGCCCGGCGCAGTGCCGCCGCGCTCGAGGCCTGGCTGGCCGAGCACCATGCCGACACCGCCGCGTTGATCGTGGAGCCTCTGGTGCAGTGCGCCGCCGGCATGGCCATGCACGACCCGGAGTACCTGCGCCTGGCGCGCGCGCTGTGCGACCGCTACGAGGTGCACCTTGTGGTGGACGAGATCGCCACGGGCTTTGGCCGCACGGGCAGCATGTTCGGGCACCAGCAGGCGGGCATGCGGCCCGACTTCATTTGCCTGTCCAAGGGCCTCACGGGTGGCACCCTGCCGCTGTCGGCGGTGCTGACCACGGACACGGTTTACCAGGCCTTCTATGCCGACGACGTGGCGCGCGGCTTTTTGCATTCGCACTCGTACACCGGCAACCCGCTGGCCTGCCGTGCGGCCCTGGCCACGCTGGAGCTGTTCGATCAGTTGGATACGCTCAAGGCCAATGGGGTGCTGGCGCAGCGCATCGACGCGGCTTGCGCACCCCTCACCCAGCACCCGCGCGTGCGCCATGCGCGCCGCCTGGGCATGGTCTGGGCCTGGGACATCGACACCATCCTGCCCGACTTTTCACGCCGCTACCACCAGCACGCCATGGCGCGGGGGCTGGTGCTGCGCCCCATCGGCAACACGCTGTATGCCATGCCACCCTATGTGCTCGACGGCGAGGCGGTTGACTGCCTGGCCAGCGGCGCGCTCGACGCGCTGAACGCCACCCTGCAAGAGGAAACCTGTTGATGATTGGATGCTTTGTGACCGGCACCGATACCGGCGTGGGCAAGACGCTGGTGTCCGCCGGCCTGCTGCATGCACTGGCAAGGCACCACCACCGCGTGGTCGGCATGAAGCCGGTGGCGGCCGGCGTCGTACCCTGGGGCGGCGACTGGGCCAGCGAAGACGCCATCGCGCTGCGCGCGGCGTCCACTGTGGCCGTGCCCGCGGCGCTGGACAACCCGGTGCTGCTGCCCGACCCGCTCTCGCCCCACATCGCGGCGGCCCGCGCCGGTGTGCAGATCGACATCGCCGCCATCGAGCACTGCTACAACGCCCTGGCTGCCCAGGCCGATGCGGTGGTGGTGGAGGGCGCGGGCGGCTTTCACGTGCCGCTGTCGGACACCGCGACCGGTGCCGACCTGGCCCAGGCCCTGGCCCTGCCCGTGGTGCTGGTGGTGGGCCTGCGCCTGGGCTGCCTGAACCATGCACTGCTGACGGCCGAGGCGATCCGCGCGCGCGGCCTCACGCTGGCCGGCTGGGTGGCCAACCAGGTAGACCCCGCGATGCAAGCCGTGGATGAGAACAAGGCCTACCTGGGTGCGCGCCTGGGAGCTCCCCTGCTCGCCGACGTACCGTACCAGACCTTGCCAGAAGCGCGCGGCCTGGTCTTCGAACTGCCTGCCCACTGGCTATGACGCCCCCTTTCACCCCCTCTTCCCCACCCTCCTGGCTCGACGAGATTCCGGCACGCCTGGCCGACATCGAGCGCGCCCATCTGCTGCGCCGCCGCCGCGTGGTGCAGCCCGCAGGCGGCGCCCACCTGCTGGTGGACGGGCAGCCCATGCTGGCCTTCTGCAGCAACGACTACCTGGGTCTGGCCAGCCACCCGGCGCTGGCCGCAGCTGCGCGCGAGGCCACGCACACCTTTGGCGTGGGCTCGGGCGGCTCGCCCCTGGTCAGCGGGCACAGCGCCGCCAACGCGGCGCTGGAGCATGAGCTGGCCGCCTTCGTGCAACTGCCCCGGGCCCTGTACTTCTACGCCGGCTATGCCACCAACACGGGCATCATCCCGGCGCTGGTGGGCGAAGGCGATGCGCTGTTCTCGGACGCGCTCAACCACGCCTGCCTGATCGACGGCGCGCGCCTGTCACGTGCCACCATCCACCGCTACCCGCACGCCGACCTGGTAGCGCTGGAGGCGGCCCTGGCCGCCAGCACAGCGCGGCGCAAACTCGTGGTCAGCGATGCCGTGTTCAGCATGGACGGCGACCTCATCGACATACCGGCGCTGCTCGCACTGTGCGAAGGTTTCGATGCCCTGCTGCTGCTCGACGATGCCCATGGCTTTGGCGTGCTGGGGCCACAGGGGCGCGGCAGCCTCGCCGAGGCAGGCCTCACAGGTGCCACCGCATCGCGCCGGGTGCTCTACATGGCCACGCTGGGCAAGGCCGCCGGCGTCGCAGGCGCCTTCGTGGCAGGGGATGCAGCGCTCATCGAATGGCTGCTGCAAAAGACGCGCACCTACATTTTCGCTACCGCCGCCCCACCGCTGCTGGCCAGTGCACTGAGCAAGAGCCTCGCGCTGATCGCGGCTGCGGATGACCGGCGCCAGCAGCTTGACGCCCGGATCGCACAACTGCGCGCCGGGCTGGCAGCCCTGCCTGATGCACTGGGCTGGCGCCTGCTGCCATCGCACACCGCCGTGCAGGCGCTGGTGATCGGCAGCAACGAGGCCGCGCTGGCAGTGATGGAGAGCCTGCGGGCAGAGGGCCTGTGGGTCCCCGCGATCCGGCCTCCGACGGTGCCGGAGGGGACGGCGCGGTTGCGCATTGCGCTGTCTGCGGTGCACACCGCAGACGATGTCGATCAGTTGCTGCGTGCACTACACCGGCACGCAGCGCACGCGCCTGCCTGAGCCCGTGCAGCCAACGGCTGCACGGGCCTGCCTGTCAGATCAGGTGCTTTCCTTGACCACGCGGCCATGCAGCGGCTGCAGGGGGCGTGCGTTGGCGTTGTAGACCTTGCGGAAGGCCTTGATCTGCTGCGCGCTGAGCTTGACAGGCTCCTTGAGCACCATCCACTGCACGCCTTCGGAGCAGGGTGGCGTGGTCAGCGAGCCTTCGAAGCTGTAGTAGCCGCGCTTTTCCGGCAGCAGGGCGGCGGGGTGCAGCGCCAGGCCATCGACCGTGACCTGCTCGCCCACACGCGGCAGGTGCGCGAAGATCGGTTCCCAGGCCTGGTTCTTCTTGCCCGGCTGGATCAGCACGGCCACCACGCCCAGGCCGCCGTCTTCGGCCTTGTGCACGAAGTGGGCGACCATGGCGGCGCGCTTGCCGCCCACGGCCTCCTCGCTGGGGGTATGGAAGTGGAACTGCAGCAGCTCCAGCGCCCGGCCGCCCACCACCAGCTTGCTGCCGGCGGGCATGTTGACCTGCACCGTGTGGCCGTTGTTGACCAGCGTGGGGGCACCGGATGCGTACTGGAAGTCGAGCGCTGGCAGCGCCTCCTTCACCGTCTTGCGGATGTCGACAGGGCTCTGGGCCGTGCCGCGTGCGCAGGCCTCGAAGCCCTCTTCCAGCGCGCCCCAATGGGCGGCGCCATGCTTGCCCTTGTACTCCCAATGCGCGTGCGGGCCCTGGGCATTCGCCAGGGAGGCACACAGCGCCAGGCAGGCAAAGGTCACGCGTCGGATCAATTTCTGGTGTGTCATGGTTATATTGAAGACGAGAGTGGTAAATACCGCTGCTGCCCCAAGCAAAAAACATGCGCGCACGCGCATCCGGCATCGTTCAGGGGCGGCGGGGCAGGCAGTCGGACCAAGTGGGTCAACAACGCAAAGAGGCGTGCGCAGCCAGCCTGGGGACCACCCCAGACTGCCGCGATTCTGTACAGCAATGCCCGGTTTGCGGCCCCTGGAGGCGAGAGCCCCTTGGCCCATGTCAACCATACGCCAGCGCTCCGGCCCACACGCCCCCGGTGCCATCCCGGCGCCGGCTTGCCACACAATCCGCACCATGCCCCAACTCCTGCTGGTGGACGACCACCCCCTGTTCTGCGTCGGCTTTGCCCATGCGCTGGCCCATGCCTGGCCGGGCGCGCGCGTGGACACGGCCTGCACGCTGGAGGAAGGTCTGCGGGCTGCCGCCGGCCAGCCGGGGCTGGACATCGTGCTGCTCGACCAGCGCCTAGGGGCCCACACGGGGCTGCAGGGCCTGGCGCTTTTTGCCCGGCAGTTCCCCCTGGTGGCCCGGGTGCTGATCTCGGGGGATGAAGACCCGGCCCTGCAGGCGGCGGCGCGTGGCGCGGGCGCCAGCGGCTTTCTCGGCAAGTCGCAGTCCGTGCAGGCCATGGCAGCTGCCCTGGGCGCCATCGCGGCAGGTGGCATGGCATTCGACGCGCCGCCTGCGGCAGCGCCAGGCGACTTGCCGAGCGACCTGGCAGGCCCCACGGCCCGGCAGATGGAAGTGCTGCTGCTGGTGGCCCAGGGCCAGCCCAACAAGCGCATCGCCCAGGTACTGGGCATCGCCGAGCGCACCGTCAAGCTGCACGTCACGGCACTGCTCGGTGCGCTGCAGGCGCGCAACCGCACGCACCTTGTGGTGGCGGCGCGCGAAAAAGGGCTGCTGTAGATGGCAGCGACGCCCGGCGCCCCGCCCGACGCACAGGCCCTGGACACCCTGCACCGGGGAGCGCCCCTGTCAGCAGTGGTGGGGGTGGTGGAGGCCTTCTTCCTGAGCGTGCTGTTCTGGCGCGAGGTGCCGGCCACCGCCATCGCCCTGTGGCTGGCGGCGTTTGCAGCCGTGCGCTGCCTGCGCATCGGCCTGGGCATGGCGTATCGCCGCTCGGCCGGTACACGCAGTGCCCGCCCCGCAATCTGGGCACGCTGGGTGGTGGTGAGCGCCCTGGCGCAGGCCCTGGCCTGGGGCGTCGGAAGTTGGGTGCTGTGGGCGCCTGCCAACCTGGTGGCCGAGATGGCCCTGCACATCGGCCTGGCCGCCGTGGTGCTGGGCAGCGTGGCCCACCTGGCACACCACCTGCCCGCACTGGGCGCCTATGCGGTCGGCGTGTTCGGCCCGCTGGCCGCGCGCGACCTGCTGGTGGGAGAACCGCTGCACACCCTGCTGGCGCTGGCGTCGGTGCTGATGGCGCTGTACGTCTGGCACGCAGGCCGGGCCCAGGCGCGCGCCATCGCGCAGGCCGCCGCCCAGCAGCGCGAACGGCAGGAGCTGATTGCCGCGCTGCAGCGCGAGAACCAGGCCACGCGGCTGGCGCGCCAGGAGGCCGAGGCGGCCCACGCCTCCAAGGCGCAGTTCCTTGCCGCCGTGGGCCATGACCTGCGCCAGCCGCTCAATGCCATGCAGTTGCTGGCGTACACGCTGCAGCAGCCCGCATCGAGCGAGCGGGTGGACTACCTCGCGGCCACCCTCATGGAATGCGCCGAGAGCATGGGCTCGCTGGTGGAAGGGCTGCTGGAGCTGTCGCGGCTGGACGCCCGCTCCATCACGCCCCGCCCCACGCGCTTTGCGCTGCAGGCACTGTTCGACGAAATGGCGGGCACCTTCGGCGTGCAGGCCCAGGCCAAGGGCCTGGCGTTCACGGTGGAGCCCACCACCGCCCATGTGGAGGGCGACCGCGCGCTGCTGGCGCGCGTGCTGTCCAACCTGGTCGCCAACGCCATCCGCTATACGCCGGCAGGCTTTGTGCGGCTGGGCGGCCGCGAGCAGGGCGCCATGGTGGAGGTCTGTGTGCACGACTCGGGCGTTGGCATCGATGCCGCCGAGCTGCCGCGCATCTTTGACGAGCACTACCAAATCGGCCATCCAGAGCGCGACCGCAGCCAGGGGTTGGGCCTGGGGCTGGCAACCGCCCGGCGCCTGTGCGACTTGCTGGGGCTGGAACTCAGCGTGCAATCGCAACCGGGCCAGGGCAGCCGCTTTGCGCTGTGCCTGCCGCTGGCCGCCCCGGAGCCCGTTGCGGCGGGCGCCGCCGTCACCACCATGGGGGATGAAAAGGCGACTGCGCAACCAGGGCCACCGGCGCAGCGGGTGCTTGTGCTGGAAGACGATGCCGGCTCGCGCCGCGCGCTGACCGAGGTCTTGCAGGGATGGGGCTGCGAAGTCATCGCGGCGGCCAGTCTGCAGGAGGCGATGCAACCACAGCACGCACGGCCCGATGCCCTGGTGGTGGACTGGCACCTGCCGCACGGCGTACAAGGCCCCGAGGCGGTCGCGGCCCTGCGCAGCGCCTTCGGCCATGCCGTGCCGGCCCTGCTGGTCACCGCCGAGGCGACACCCGAGCTGCAGGCCCGTGCCGCAGCGGCCGGCCTGCCGCTGCTGCCCAAGCCGATTGCGCCGATGAAACTGCGCGCCTTTCTGCAAAGCCAACCGACCGTGTGAACGCAGCATGGGTGGGCAAAGCAGCCACCCGACCTGCCCTTTGGTGCTATTGGCAGGAGGCCACGGGCTTTCTAAGCTCGGCGGGATTACTTCATCCGGTTCGCGCCCTTCCTGAACATGCTTCCACCTTTCACCATTGCGGCGGCCACGCTGGCCACCCTGGCCCTGCTGCTCACGGCCCTGTCCATGCATGTCTCGCGCCTGCGCATGCGCCACCGCCAGACCTGGGGCGATGGCGGGCACAAGGACTTGGCCGTGGCAGTGCGCACGCACGGCAACACGCTGGAGCAGTCGCTGCTGTTCGGCCTGCTCGTGCTGGCGCTGGCACAGTCAGGCGGCACGGCGGCCACGGCACTGGCAGCCGTCTGCTGCACCTTTGTCCTGGCCCGCATCGTCTACTGCACAGCCGCTTTCGGCCGCCGCCTGCCCTGGCGCCAGGCGGCGCATGCGCTCACGCTGCTGTGCCAGCTGGCGGCCACCCTGCTCCTGGTGCGCGCGGCATGGACCAGCTGACCCCCGCCCTGCAGCGCTGGCACGAGCACGGCCAGTTCGCCACGGTACACGGCCAGCGCCTCTTCGTTGCCGAGGCGGGCCAGGGCAGCACCTTGCTGCTGGTGCATGGCTACCCCACGAGCTCCTACGACTGGCATGGCGTGTGGGACGCCCTGGCAGCACACTACCGCGTGATCGCGCCCGACCTGCTGGGCATGGGCTTTTCGGACAAGCCGGTGGCGCACGCCTACCGCATACAGGACCATGCCGATCTGCTTGATGCCCTGCTCGCGCAACGGGGCGTGCACCGCTGCCACATCGTCGCCCACGACCTGGGGGTGAGCATTGCGCAGGAGATGCTGGCACGCCGGGTGGAGCGGCCAGAGGCGGGGTGCCGCATCGAATCGCTGCTGTTGCTCAACGGCGGCGTGTGCCCTGAAGCGTATGCGCCGCGCCCCATACAGCACCTGCTGTCGTCGCCACTGGGGCGGTGGATAGGCCCGCGCATTCCGCGGCGAGCATTCGAGCGCACGGTGGCAGGCCTGTTCGGCGCGCGCACGCAACCCACGGCCGGGCTGCTCGAAGACTTCTGGGCCCTGCTCAACCACGGCAACGGGCGGCGCATCTCCCACCAGGTGGGGCGCTTCTACATCGAGCGCATGGCCCTGCGCGATCGCCTGGTGGCGCCGCTGGTGGCCGGGGCCGTGCCGGTGCGCCTGATCAACGGCAGCGCCGACCCCAACTCGGGCGCCCACATGGCACAGCGCTACCGCGAGGTGGTACCGCATGCGGACGTGGTGGCGCTCGACGGCATCGGCCACTGGCCGCAGATCGAGGCCCCGATGGCCATGCTGCGGGCGGTGCATGGCTTCGTGCAGTCCAACGACACCCCGGCGCAGGACGCGCAGGCCAACGCCGGCACCACCCCGATAAGCCGATAAACTGGTGGGCCCTGCGCCGCGCACCCCGTGGCGTCTTCGCCCACCGCACCGGCCCTCTGCCGGGTGCACCGATTTTTCGTGGAACCGCCATGCCCCATCTCATCGTCGAGTACTCCGGCAACCTGCCGCACTACCCCGAGGCCGAAGCGCTGACCGCGCTCAATGCCGCGCTGTGCGCCCACCCCCAGGTGCTGGACGAGCTGGACCTCAAGACCCGCTTCGTGGTGGCCGACAGTTTCGAGATCGGCACCGCCCCGGCGCAGCGCGCCTTCGTGCACGCGCAGCTGCGCGTGCTCTCGGGCCGCACGCCCGAGGCCAAGAAGGAGCTGTCGGACCTGATCGCCGGCGTGCTGCGCGAACTCACCCCCAAGCCCCAGGGCGTGCTGGTGCAGCTGAGCGTGGAGATCGTGGACATGGACCGTGGCTCGTACGCCAAGGAAAAGCTATAAAAATCTGCCTGGCAGGCAGTCCCCAATGACAAAGCCGCCCCGGGCATTGCCCTGGGCGGCTTTGTCATTGCTGTAACGCAGGAAAGTCCGTGCTGCGCCCCCCTCGCATCCCCACCAGGTGGAAGGCGCACAGCACGGCCTCAAGGCCAGGGCACCCGCTGCAACAGGTGCCCCTGCCCGTCCACCATCAGAACGTGTGGCGCACGCCGAACTCGTAGCCGGTCACGTCGTTGCCGGCACCGATCGTCGGGCTGCCAAGCGAGGATGAGGACACGGCCAGACCGCGCGTGGCGGCGCCGTCGTTGCTGATGCGCGCCACAGTAGCGTACAGCTGCGTGCGCTTGGACAGGTTGTGGCCATAGCCGAGGGCGAACTTCTGCGAGTCGGCGTTGTTCACGTCCTTGCGCTTGAAGTTGGTATACGACACGCGCAACTCGCCCACGCCCAGCGGCACGGTGGCGCCCAGGCCGAGCATGTCCACGCGGCGGCCGGCGCCGCGCTCGGTGGCGAACAAGGCCATGGGCTTGACCACGCCGAAGCTGTAGGACACGCCCACGTTGCTGGCCTTGTAGTCGACCGAGTTGGCAGTGGCGGCGCCGCCGCGTGTCTCGCCGAAGGCCACGGCCACGTTCAGGGGGCCGTTGGCGTAGCCAGCGCGCAGGGCCAGCGAGTTGCCCATGCGGTCGTTGACCTGGTTGGACAGCTGCTCGCCCAGGGCGTACTGCAGCTGGCCGTAGAAGCCGCCCAGTTCGGGCAGCAGGTAGTTCACGCCGTTGCTGGTGCGCTTGGGGGCGCTGCCTTCGGGCGTGCCAGCAGCCGAGGTGGCGCTGCCGACCAGGTTGGCACCGTTGATGCCGCCCACGCCGGAGTCGCCGAAGGGATCGAAGGTTTCGATGTTCAGGTAGGCGGGCGACTTGTCGCGGCCCAGGCGGACTTCACCGAAGCCGCCGGAAATGCTCACGGTGGAACGGCGGTCGAAGCGGAATCCGGCGGCGGTGCCGTTGTCGGCGGCCAGGCCACCCTCCAACCAGAAGCCGGCCTTCAGGCCACCACCGAGGTCTTCCACGCCGCGAAAGCCCAGGCGGCTGCTGGACTGACCGCCGCTGGACAGACCGGTGACGCTGTTGGTGTTGCTGGACATGTGGACCACCGAGGCGTCGACCACGCCAAAGAGGGTGACGCTGGACTGCGCATGGGCGCCGGCGGCAAGAGTCAGGGCTGCGAGGGCAAGGAGCTTGAGTTTCATGGAGTTCACTTCTTCGAAATGGGCAGATCACCGGGACATGGGCATACCGCAAGGCAGGCGTCTTACCGGTCGGCACCCCATGGTGGGGCGCTGGACTCATTAGAAAAAAGCTGTGTGACAGTCCTGGGGTAAACCCTTGCATGCCACTGCGGGAAATAAGCATGCATAGCGACCCCCTCGCAGCCTGGTGTATACGCACAGGCAAACGCCCGAGCGCGAAGGCGAGTTCGCAGTGCACGCAGGCGCGTGCAGCCCTGCGGCTCAGGCCATCAATTCCGCGGCCAGCCAGCCGCGCAGGCTGTTGATGAAGGCCCAGCCATCGACACGCGGCAGGTCGTCGAGCCGCACCACGGCCTCTGCCACGCGGCCCTGCCGCAGGGCCACCGCACGCCCCACGCCAGGCAGCAGGCCGCAGGCCAGCGGCGGCGTGACCCAGCGGCCATCGAGCCGCAGCGCCAGGTTGCCGAAGGTGCCCTCGGTGACCTCGCCGGCACGGTTCCACAGCACCGTATCGAACACGCCGGGCGCGGTGGGCGCAAAGGCCGCGTAGTGCGCGCGGCGCGTGGTCTTGTGGCGCACGAATTCACTGTCGGCCTCGTCGAAGGCCCGGCCGGCGAGCTGCAGGCAGACGGGCACCTGCGTGGGCTGCAGCACGAAGGCCTCGGCGCGGGGTGCGCCCCGGCTGTCCAGCAGCAGGCGCACGCGCCATGCACCACTGGCGTGCTGCGCGGCCAGCGCCTGCAGGCGGGCATGAACGCGATCGGCGTCCCACCCATAGCCGAAGTGCCCAGCGGCCACGGCCATGCGCGCCAAGTGCTCGCGCAGGTGGCGGAACTGCCCACCCTCGAGTGCCAGGGTTTCGAGCAGGTCGAACGCTGCGCTGGCGCGCTCCACGAAGGCGCGCTTGTGGCGCCATTCATGCCATTCGGCCTCTGCCTCGGCGCCCGAGGTGATGCCGCTGCCGATGCCGCAGGTGGCCTGCACCATGCCATCGCGCGCCTGCAGCACCACGGTGCGGATGGGCACGTTGAAGGTCGCGGCCACGCCACCCTGGCCCGGTGGCCCGTGCGGGCGCACGACGCCCAAGGCGCCGCAGTACACGCCGCGCGGCGCGGGCTCCAGATCGCGGATCAGCTGCATGGCACGCACCTTGGGCGCGCCCGTGACCGAGCCGCAGGGGAACAGCGCCGCGAACACATCGGTCAGCGTGGTGCCCACCCGGGTGCGGGCCTGCACGTCGGACGTCATCTGCCACACGGTGGGCAGGGCCTGGGTGTGGAACAGCCGGGGCACGCGCACGCTGTGCGGCTGGGCAATGCGCGAGAGGTCGTTGCGCAGCAGGTCCACGACCATCACGTTCTCGGCCCGCTCCTTGGGCGCCGTGCGCAGGTGCTCGGCCTGGGCGGCATCGGCCGCGGGCGTGGCGCCGCGCGGGGCCGTGCCCTTCATCGGGCGCGCAACGATGTCGCCGCCCGCCGCATCGGTGGTCCAGTCGAAGAACAGCTCGGGCGAGACCGACAGCACCTGGGTGTCGCCCGCGTCGATGTGCGCGCAGTAGCCCTCGGGCTGGGTGCGGTGCAGTGCCTCGAACAGCGCCTGGGCGCTGCCCTGCGCACGGCCCTGCAGGGGTGCGGTGTAGTTGACCTGGTAGACCTCGCCATCGGCGATGGCCTGGTGGATGCGGGCCAGCGAGGCATCGAAGTCGGCACGCGGCAGGCCATCGGCCCATGTCACTTCGGCGCTTGCGTCGGGCTGTGGTCCATCCGGCCAGGGCAGGGCTTCATCGTGCACCGAAAACCATGCCAACGGGCCCTGCGCCGTGTGGGTCTGCAGGGCGGCGTCAAAGGCCGCCGCAGCCTCGTAGCGTACATAGCCCACGCACCACGCCCCGCCCTGTGCGGCGGCGTGCACCGCATCGAGCACGCCGCGCACCTCGTGCAGCGCATGGGCCACCAGCACCTCGCGCGGCGGGCCGAAAGCGTGGCGCAGGCGCGGTGTGCCGGGCTCCTGCGGCTGGGTGAAATCGATGCGCGAATGGACAGTTGTGGTCACAGGAAGGAATCTCGCCACCCGGTTCTGCGGGCAGCCGTGTCTGCAGGTTCAGGCAGCGCCCAGGTGCGGCACCAGCCCTGCGGCGGGCTGCCCGCGCTTGAGCGCCGCCGTGAAGGCCAGCATGCGGTCGATGGGCTGGCGGGCGCGCGGGATCAGCGTCGGGTCCACTTGCACCGCATTGGCACCCGTTTCCAGCACGCGCGCCACGTCGGCCAGGCCGTTCATCGCCATCCAGGGGCAGTGCGCGCAGCTCTTGCAGGTGGCGCTGTTGCCGGCGGTGGGGGCTTCGTAAAAGGTCTTGCCGGGGTTGAGGGTGCGCAGCTTGTGCATCATGCCGTTGTCGGTGGCGACGATGAATTCGCGCGCATTCATCTCGCGCGCGGCCTTGAGGATGGCCGAGGTCGAGCCCACGGCATCGGCCAGCGCCACCACATCGGCGGGGCTTTCGGGGTGCACCAGCACCTTGGCCCCGGGGTGCTCGCGCTTGAGCGCTTCGAGTTCGAACGCCTTGAACTCGTCGTGCACGATGCAGGCGCCGTTCCAGAACAGCATGTCGGCGCCGGTCTCGCGCTGGATGTAGGCGCCCAGGTGGCGGTCGGGCGCCCACAGAATCTTGTGGCCCGCCGCCTTGAGCGCGCCGACGATTTCGAGCGCACAGCTCGACGTGACGAGCCAGTCGGCCCGCGCCTTCACGGCCGCACTGGTGTTGGCATACACCACCACGGTGCGGTCTGGGTGGGCGTCGCAGAAGGCGCTGAACTCGTCGACCGGACAACCCAGATCGAGCGAGCAGGTGGCGTCGAGGTCGGGCATGAGCACGGTCTTCTCGGGCGAGAGGATCTTCGCCGTCTCGCCCATGAAGCGCACGCCCGAGACCACCAGGGTCTGCGCCGCATGGTCGCGGCCAAAGCGCGCCATCTCCAGCGAATCGCTGACCAGGCCGCCGGTTTCCTCGGCCAGGTCCTGCAGGTCGGGGTGCACGTAGTAGTGCGAGACCATGACCGCGTTCTTCTCCTGGAGCAGGCGGCGGATGCGGTCCTTGAGCGCTGCGCGCTCGGCCTGCGAGGGCTCGGGTGGCACACGGGCCCATGCATGTTTCGTGGAGCAGACGGCGCCGCCGGCTTCCAGCACCGTGAGCGGCTGGTCGTATTCGACGTCGATGCGGTTCAGCATGGCCGTGTTGCTCATGACAGTTCCTGCAGCCGCATCGAGAAGTCGGTGGCCTTCACGTCCTTGGTCAGCGTGCCGATGGAGATGCGGTCCACGCCGGTCTCGGCCAATTCGCGCAGGCCATCGAGCGTGACGCCGCCCGAGATTTCGAGGATGGCGCGGCCGGCGTTGATGCGCACGGCCTCGCGCAGCGTGGGCAAGGGCATGTTGTCGAGCAGCACCATGGTGGCGCCTGCGTCGAGCGCCTCGGTCAGTTGTGCGAGCGTCTCAACCTCGATCTCGATGAAGGCGGCCTGCGCAGCCACCTGCTGCGCGGCGCGCAGCACGGCCGTGACGCCACCGGCGGCGGCGATGTGGTTTTCCTTGATCAGCACGGCATCGTGCAGGCCGATGCGGTGGTTGGTGCCACCGCCCACGCGCACGGCGTACTTCTGCGCCAGGCGCAGGCCCGGCAGGGTCTTGCGCGTGTCCACGATGCGCGCGCGCGTGCCGGCGACCACGTCGGCATAGGTGGCCGTCTTGGTGGCCACGGCCGACAGCAGCTGCAAAAAGTTGAGCGCCGTGCGCTCGGCGCTGAGTAGCGCACGCGCGCTGCCCTCGATCTCCAGCACCACCTGGTCGGGCGCGCAGCGCTGGCCTTCGGCCACCTGCCAGGTGAGCTGCACCTCCGGGTCCAGGGCACGCAGGGCGGCCTCCACCCAGGGCGTGCCGCAGATCACGGCGGCCTCGCGCGCCAGGATGCGCGCGCGGGCGCGGCGTGCGGGGTCGATCAGGCCGGCGGTCAGGTCACCGCTGCCCACGTCTTCTGCCAGGGCGCGGGCCACGTCGGCACGGGCCAGGGCGGCCACGTCGGCACTTTTTTCATCGTCGCTGGGATGGGTCATGGGGCGCGAGCATAGCGGCTTCTGGGAACGGGTTTTGGGACACCGCTGTCCCGGCTGCATACCCCCTACACTCGCGCAATTTTGTCCAGGGGAGCCCCATGACCGATCCAACGCCTTCCGCCACGCCCTACGGCACGCTGCCACCGGCCTCGCCGCTGCCCCAGCGCCGCCCCATGAGCCTGCCGCGCCTGGCGCAGATGCGGGGTGCGGGCGAGAAGATATGCATGCTCACGGCCTACGACGCCACCTTTGCAGCCGTCGCCGATGCCGCGGGCGTGGAGTGCATCCTCGTCGGCGATTCGCTGGGCATGGTCTGCCAGGGCCTGCCCAGCACCGTGGGCGTAACGCTGGATAGCATGGCCTACCACACGGCCAGCGTGGCGCGCGGCCTGCAGCGCGTGCAGGGTACGGCCTGGCTGGTGGCCGACCTGCCCTACGGCACGTATGCCGAAAGCCACGAGCAGGCGCTGCGCAGTGCCTGCGTGCTGATGCAGGCGGGCGCGCACATGGTCAAGCTCGAAGGCGGCGGCTGGACCGCGCCCACGGTGGATTTCCTGGTGCAGCGCGGCGTGCCGGTGTGCGCCCACCTGGGGCTGACGCCGCAGACGGTGCACGCCCTGGGCGGCTACCGCGTGCAGGGCCGCAGCGACGATGCCGCCCGCACGCTGCGCAAGCATGCGCACGAACTGCAGGACGCAGGCGCCGCCATGCTGGTGTTGGAGATGGTGCCCGCCGTGCTGGCCGCCGACCTCACCGGGGAACTGGCGCACTGCCACACCATCGGCATCGGCGCGGGCAACGGCACGGCCGGCCAGGTGCTGGTGTTGCACGACATGCTGGGAATGAACCTGGGCAAGAACCCGAAGTTCGTCCACAACTTCATGCAGGACGCCGGCAGCGTGCGCGGCGCCATCGAGGCCTATGTGCTGGCCGTCAAAGAGGGCCGCTTTCCCGACAACGCCCTGCACGCCTGGTAAGACCGGCCGTGCGCGCTTTTCTCCCTTCTCTTTTTTCTTTCTTGCTGTTTCGCCATGCTGATTGCCCACACCATCGACGACCTGCGCCAGGCCCTGGCCCCCTACCGCCGCCCGGCCTTCGTGCCCACCATGGGCAACCTGCACGACGGCCACATCGCGCTGGTCGAACAGGCGCTGCCCCTGGGCGACGTCACGGTGGCCAGCATCTTCGTGAACCGCCTGCAGTTCTTGCCGCACGAGGATTTCGACAGCTACCCGCGCACCTGGGAGGCCGACTGCGCCCGCTTGCAGGCCGCCGGCTGCAACCTGCTCTTCGCCCCGCGCGAGGGGGACCTCTACCCGCAGGCGCAGACCTTCAAGGTGCACCCCGACGCGGCCCTGGCCGACATGCTGGAAGGGCACTTTCGCCCCGGCTTCTTCACGGGCGTGGCCACGGTGGTGATGAAGCTGTTCGCCTGCGTGCTCGGCCAGAGCGGCGGCACGGCGGTGTTCGGCAAGAAGGACTACCAGCAGTTGATGGTGATCCGCCAGATGGTGCGCCAGTTCGCCCTGCCCATCACCGTGGTGGCCGGTGAAACCCGGCGCGCGCCCGACGGCCTGGCCCTGAGTTCGCGCAATGGCTACCTCAGCCTGCAGGAGCGGCAGGAGGCGGTGGCCTTGTCGCAGGCCTTGCGCCAATTGGCGCAGCGCTGGGGGCAGCATGCCGGCGCGGGTGTCGAACTGGAGCAGCAGGCGATGGATGGGTTGCGGGCGCGGGGGTGGCAGCCGGACTATCTGACGGTGCGGCGGCGGGTGGATCTGGGGGTGGCTTCGGCTGCGGATGGGGTGGGGGAGTTGGTGGTGCTGGGGGCTGCGAGGCTGGGGGGTACAAGGTTGATTGATAACTGGGAGTTTTGATTTGGTTTCGTTTGGGCAGCATGCCTGGTTGAAGGGCGGAGGCCGGGGTGTGCGCCCGGCGGCGCAGTAACTTTCTCTTGCGTCGCCAAGAGAAAGTCACCAAAGAGAAGGCGACCCCCAGTCTGCGTCCCCCATCGCCCGGTGGGCGATGGGGGCAACCTGCGATGCTCGGTCCTGGGGTGGTGCCGCAGAACTCGCTGCGTTCTTCGAACTTCGCTCAAACAGCTGCGGCAAGTCAGATGACGAAGCGTGTGTGTCCTTCGGCACACACGCCCACCCCAGCCCCTGCGCTTCTCGGCGCAGCCAGCAGGGGTGGGGAGCGGGGTCCAAACGGCTGCTGCTTCGCAGCTGCGCCTGGGGTCGGGGACGCGCGCCGTGCGCGCTGCCGACGGCCTGGGCGCGATCTCCCTGCCCAGGCCAAGCGCAGCGAGGCAGTTGGGGCCGAGCGAAGCAATGGCCCGAGTGGAGCCCGCTCCCACCCCCTTTTGACCGTGCCGAGAAGCGCAGGGCCTGGGGTGAGCGCGTGCCGAAGGACACGCGCATCGTGAACTGACTCACCGCGGTTGTTTAAGCGGAGTTCGCCCGCAGGGGCGAACGCAGCGAGTTCCGCGGTGCACCCCAGGCCCGAGCATCGCAGGCTGCCCCACTCGCCGCCAGGCGAGTGGGGCCACGGGCAGCGGGGTCGCCTTTCTTTGGGGTACCTTTCTTTGGCGACTCAAAGAAAGGTACATCGGCCGCCGGGCCGAGACCCGGCCTCCGCCCTCGACAAAAGCACGCGCCAACCATCGACAACAGCAGCGACACACAAGCAAGCCACCGATAATCCCCACCCATGATCAAGCTGTTTGTAGGCCTGGGCAACCCAGGCCCCGATTACGAAGCCACCCGCCACAACGCCGGCTTCTGGTGGATTGACGCCCTCGCGCGCGAATTGAAGGTGAATCTGGTCCCGGAACGCTCCTACCACGGCCTGGCCGCCCGGGCCACTGTGCACGGCCAGAGCGTGTGGCTGCTGCAGCCCCAGACCTTCATGAACCTGTCTGGCAAATCCGTGGCCTCGCTCGCGCGTTTCTTCAAGATCGCGCCCGAGGAAGTTCTGGTGGTGCACGACGAACTGGATATTCCCCCGGGCCAGGTCAAGCTCAAGCGCGGCGGCAGCCATGCGGGGCACAACGGGCTGCGCGACATCCATGCGCAACTGGGCTCGCCCGACTACTGGCGCCTGCGCATCGGCATCGGCCACCCGGGCGTGAAGTCGGAAGTGGCCAACTGGGTGCTCAAGAAGCCTTCGCCCGACCAGCGCACGCTGATCGAGGACAGCATCCTCCACTCGCTCAAGGCCTACCCGGCGATGCTGGCCGGCGAGATGGACAAGGCCACGCTGCTGATCCACACCGTCAAGCCGCCGCGCCCCAAGCCGCCCCGCCCGCCAGAGCTGGGCGCTGCGGCTGCCACACCACCGGCTGCCGCGAAGCAGCCCGACGCAGCCAGCTGACAGATATCAGTTCTGGGCGGGGGCCTGCAACCGCTGGAACTTCTGCCACAGCGTCTCGCGGGTCTCCACGTACTGCGGATTCACGGGGATGCAGGCCACGGGACAGACCTGCACGCACTGAGGCTCGTCGAAATGCCCCACGCACTCGGTACATTTGCGCGGATCAATCTCGTAGATCTCCTGGCCCAGGTAGATCGCGTCGTTGGGGCATTCGGGCTCACAGACGTCGCAGTTGATGCACTCGTCGGTGATCATCAGCGCCATGGCACGCCTCCCTGCACACGGGGTGCGGTCGATACAAGGGGAGACAGTGGGCGCTTCATGGTGCACATTATCGTGGGTCCGGGCATGTACCTTGCGAGCCACACCACAACACAACACCGTCGGCGGGGTGTTTTTGCCGTTATGCTGTGTATACACATTAATTGTGACGCCAGGGAATTCCCAACCCAGGGCGCCACACACAACCACCACTACCCACACGACACCCCACCATGGGACTGTTCTTCCTCAAGCGGTTCATCACCCTCCTGACCACGCTGATCGGCGCCTCCATCGTCGTCTTCCTGGTGCTGGAGATCCTGCCCGGCAATGCGGCACAGATGCTCATGGGCCCAGACGCCTCGCCCGAGGCCGTCGCCGCGCTGGCCACCAAGCTCGGGCTGGACCAGCCGGCCATGCAGCGCTACTGGGAGTGGGTCAGCGGCCTGGTGGTGGGCGACATGGGCAACAGCTACGCCTACAGCACGCCGGTGCTGGAACTGGTGCTCGAGCGCCTGGCCCTCACCGTGCCGCTGGCGCTGATGGCCATGGTGATCACCACGGTGCTGGCGCTCATCGCGGGCGTGTACGCCGCCTCGCGCCACAACAAGGTGGGCGACGTGGGCGTGATGGGCCTGGCGCAGATCGGCATCGCCATCCCCAATTTCTGGTTCGCCATCCTGCTGATCCTGCTGTTCTCGGTCAAGCTGCAGTGGTTCTCGGCCGGGGGCTTCCCGGGCTGGACGGAAGACGCCGGCGGCAGCCCGCTCGAAGCCCTCAAGGCGCTGCTGCTGCCCGCCATTGCGCTGGCAGTGGTGCAGGCGGCCATCCTGGCGCGCATCACGCGCTCGGCCGTGCTCGAGGTGCTGCGCGAGGACTTCGTGCGCACGGCGCGCGCCAAGGGTCTGTCGCAGCGCGCGGCGCTCTGGGGCCACGTGCTGCGCAATGCCATGATCCCGGTGATCACCGTGATGGGGCTGCAGTTCGCCAACCTGCTGGCCGGCACCATCGTGGTCGAGAACGTGTTCTACCTGCCAGGCCTGGGCCGGCTGATCTTCCAGTCCATCTCCAACCGCGACCTGATCGTGGTGCGCAACTGCGTGATGCTGCTGGCGGCCATGGTGGTCATCGTGAACTTTGTGGTGGACATCCTCTACGCAGTGATCGACCCGCGCGTCAAAGCCAGCGATATCTGAACGACACCCCAAACCCCATGAGCGCCGTTCCCTCCACTCCTTCGATCCGGCCCGCCGGCACGCCACCGCCCGGCTGGTGGCACCGCGCGCTGCGCCACCGCAGCTTCGTCATCGGCGCCGTGCTGTCGCTGATGCTGCTCGTCGCCGCCGGGCTCTCCCTGGTCTGGACCCCCTGGTCCCCCTACGAGATGGACCTGCCCGGCAAGCTGCAGGCCCCCACCCTGGCGCACTGGCTGGGCACCGATGCCTTCGGGCGCGACGTGGCTTCGCTGCTGCTGGTGGGCGCGCGCAACTCCATCCTGGTGGGCGTTATCGCGGTCGGCATCGGCCTGTCCATCGGTACGGCACTGGGCCTGCTGGCCGCCGCCAAGCGCGGCTGGGTGGAAGAACTCATCATGCGGCTGGCGGACTTCACCTTCGCCTTCCCGGCCATCCTCTCGGCGATCATGATGACGGCGGTGTTCGGTGCGGGCATCGTCAACTCCATCATCGCCATCGGCATCTTCAACATACCGACCTTCGCGCGCGTCACGCGCGCCTCGGCCAATGCCGTGTGGTCGCGCGAATACATTCTGGCTGCGCGCGCCTGTGGCAAGGGGAGCTGGCGCATCACACTCGAACACGTGCTGCCCAATATTTTGTCGGTGCTGATCGTGCAGGCCACGATCCAGTTCGCCATCGCCATCCTGGCCGAGGCGGCGCTGTCCTACCTGGGCCTGGGCACGCAGCCGCCCCAGCCCTCGTGGGGCCGCATGCTCAGCGAGGCGCAGACGCTGATGTTCCAGGCGCCGCTGCTGGCCGTGTGGCCGGGTCTGGCCATCGCCTTCGCCGTGTTGGGCCTGAACCTGCTGGGCGACGGCCTGCGCGACCTGCTGGACCCGCGCCTCTCACGCAAACGATGAAGACGACCTTCTGCCATGCCCTTGCTTGAAGTCTCCAACCTGCAGATCCGCCTGCAGACCCACCGGGGCCCCGCCGACGCCGTGCGCGGCGTAAGCTTTGCCCTGGAGCGCGGCGAAACCCTGGGCCTGATCGGTGAATCGGGCTGCGGCAAATCCATCACCGCCATGTCTCTCATGGGCCTGCTGCCCGACAGCGCCCAGGTCTGCGGCAGCATCCGCTTCGATGGCGAGGAACTCGTGGGCCGCACCGACGCGCAGATGTGCCGCATGCGCGGCAACCGCATCGGAATGGTGTTCCAGGAGCCCATGACGGCCCTGAACCCCGTGCACAGCATCGGCCGCCAGGTGGCCGAGCCGCTGCGTCTGCACCGTGGCATGGGCGCGGCCGACGCGCGCAGGGAGGCCATCTCCCTGCTCGACCGCGTCGGCATCCCCAACGCCGCGCAGCGCTTCGACGCCTACCCGCACCAGTTCTCGGGCGGGCAGCGCCAGCGCATCACCATCGCCATGGCCCTGGCCTGCGGGCCCGATCTGCTGATCGCCGACGAGCCCACCACCGCGCTGGACGTGACCATCCAGCAACAGATCCTGGACCTCATCAGCGACCTGGTGGCCGAGCGCAACATGGCCCTGATCCTGATCTCGCACGACCTCGGGGTGATCTCGCAGAACGTGGACCGCATGATGGTGATGTACGGCGGCAGCGTGGTCGAGAGCGGCTCCACCGCCTCGGTGTTCTCGGCCATGGCCCACCCCTACACGCGCGGCCTGTTCGCCGCCCGCCCACACCTGGGCGCGGTGCATGCGCCGGGCCAGCGCCCGCGCCTGTCCACCATTGCCGGCACCGTGCCCGAGCTGGTGGACCTGCCCGCCGGCTGCCCCTTTGCCGGCCGCTGCAGCTACACCGTGGACGCCTGCCACCACGAGCGCCCTGCGGCCACCCTGGTGGCCACCGATGCCGATGGGGACCACGAGGTGCGCTGCCTGCGCCGCGACGCCATCGCCCAGGCGCTGAGCGCGCAGCAGGCGGTCGAAGTCGTGGAGGTGGCCGCATGAGCAGCAAGCAGCCCCAGGCTCAGGCCAGCGCCGATGCCGCCCTGCTCCAGGTCACGGACCTGGTGCGCGAATACACCCTGCCTCGCGAGCACCTCTTCAAGCCGCCGGGCAAGGTGCATGCCGTCAACGGCGTGAGTTTTTCCATCGCCTCGGGCCGCAGCCTGGGCATCGTGGGCGAATCGGGCTCGGGCAAATCGACCCTGGCGCGCACGGTGATGGCGCTCGATGCGCCCACCGCCGGCACGGTGCACCTTCTCGGGCGCAACCTGCACGCGCTGGCGCCGGCCGAGCTGCGCCAGGCGCGGCGCGACTTTCAGATGGTGTTCCAGGACCCCTATGGCTCGCTCGACCCGCGCCAGACGGTGGAGCGCATCGTCACCGAGCCGCTGCAGGCCCAGGGCGAGACCAGCCGCGCCGAGCAGCGCGAGCAGGCCGGCCAGGTGCTCGCGCAGGTGGGCCTGCGCACCAACGACCTGGGCAAGTACCCGCACGAATTCTCTGGCGGCCAGCGCCAGCGCATTGCCATCGCGCGCGCCCTGATCACGCGCCCGCGCCTCATCGTGGCCGACGAGCCGGTGAGCGCGCTCGACGTCTCGGTGCAGGCCCAGGTGCTCAACCTGATGCAGGACCTGCAGCAGCAGTTCGGCATCACCTACATGCTCATCAGCCACGACCTGGCGGTGGTCAACCACCTGTGTGACGAAGTGGTGGTGCTCTACCAGGGGCGCATTGTCGAGCGCGGATCGCCGGCCGAGCTGTTTCGCAACGCGCAGCACCCCTATACCCGCTCGCTGGTGGGCGCGGTGCCCCAGGTGCAGCCCGGTCGCGCGCGTGCCCGACGCGCCGCTGCGGCCGCAGCCGCGAAAACCGCATAACCACAAGCACCCCCAATGGTGTACAAAGCTTCCGTGCTCCCCGGTAACAAATTGCACCGGGGTCTTCGTCAGTTTTTTGTCTGGAGAGTCCGAACATGCTGAACCGCCGTACCGTTCTTGCCACTGGCGCCATCGCCACCGTTCCCCTCGCCACCCCGTTCGGCGCCCTCGCCCAGGGCCGCAAGGACGCCGTGGTGCTGGCCATGACGCTGGAGCCGCCAGGACTGGACCCGACGGCCGGCGCCGCCTCGGCCATCGCCGAGATCGTGCAGTACAACATCTTCGAGACGCTCACCAAGATCAATGCCGACGGCAGCGTCTCGCCGCTGCTGGCCGAGAGCTGGGAAGTCTCGCCCGACCTCAAGACCTACACCTTCAAGCTGCGCCGCGGCGTCACCTTCCAGAACGGCGAGCCCTTCAACGCCGCCGCCGTGAAGTTCTCCTACGACCGCGCTGGCGGCGAGAAAAGCACCAACAAGGACAAGCGCACCTTCGCCAACCTCACCACGCAGGTGGTGGACGACTACACCGTGGTGTTGCTCAACAAGGACATCGACCCCGACCTGCTGTTCATCCTGGGCCAGGCCACGTCCATCATTGTCGAGCCCAAGAGCGCCGAGAGCAATGCCACCAAGCCCGTGGGCACCGGCCCCTACCAGCTGAACGCATGGAACAAGGGCTCCTCCGTCGTGCTGGCCGCCTGGGCCGGTTTCCGCGCCCCGGCCAGCATCAAGATCAAGCGCGCCACGTTCCGCTTCATCTCCGATCCGGCCGCCCAGGTCGCCGCACTGCTGGCAGGCGATGTGGATGCCTTCCCGCGCGTCACACCCCGCAGCGTGAGCCAGTTCAAGGCCAACCCGCGCTTCCAGGTGGTGGTCAGCGGCTCGCGCGCCAAGACTATCCTGGCCATCAACAACGGCAAGAAGCCGCTGGATGACGTGCGCGTGCGCCGCGCCATCGCTGCTGCCGTGGACCGAAAGGCCGTGATCGAGGGCGCAGCCGACGGCTATGGCGCGCCCATTGGCAGCCACTACGTGCCCGGCGCCTTCGGCTACGTGGACACCACGGGCGTGAACCCTTTCGACGTGGAAAAGGCCAAGAAGCTGCTGGCCGAGGCCGGTGTGAAGACGCCGCTGGAGTTGACCATGACGCTGCCCCCCACGCCTTACGCGCGCCAGGGCGGCGAGGTGATTGCAGCCCAGTTGGCCAAGATCGGCATCGTCGCCAAGCTGCAGAACGTGGAATGGGCGCAGTGGCTCAGCGGCACCTACGGCAGCAAGAACTACGACCTGACCATCATCTCGCACGTGGAGCCGTTCGATCTGGGCAATTTCGCCAAGCCCGACTACTACTGGGCCTACAACTCGCCCAAGTTCAACGAGATCTTCAACCAGATCAAGAACGCCGCCCGCCCGGCCGACCGCTCGCGCCTGCTCGGCGACGCGCAGCGCCTGCTGGCGCAGGACTCCGTGCACGCCTTCCTGTACTCGAACCAGTGGATCACGGTGGCCAACAAGAACCTCAAGGGCCTGTGGAAAGACATGCCGGTGTTCGTGAACGACATCTCGTCGCTGTCCTGGTCCTGAGAGACCGTAAGATGGTTCCCCGGCGGCACGCACTGCCCGGGCAACCCGAACTTGCAGGGGCTCGCAAGAGCCCCTGCTGCGCTCCGGGGCCTGGTGCCGTGCACTTCGCCTGCTTCATTTTTTGCTGACCGCTCCTGGCGTGCCTTCCCAGCCGCCCCGCGCCCTCCCCTCCTGCCCAGCCACCTGCCATGAGTGACCTCCACGACCTGCCCGCCCACGCCCTGCTCGCTGCCTACCGCCAGCGCACGCTGTCCCCCGTCGAGGTCACCGAGGCCGTGCTCAAACACATCGATGCGTGGGAGCCCCACATCCAGGCCACCTACCTGCTGCGCCCCGACCTGGCGCTGCAGCAGGCCCGCGCTTCCGAGGCCCGCTGGATGCGCGGCGAGCCCATGGGCCTGCTCGACGGCGTGCCCGCCACCATCAAGGAAAACATCGCCACACAGGGCGACCCGCTGCCGGCCGGCACGGCCGCCGTGGACCTGGTGCCCGCCGCAGCCGATGCGCCCCCCGCCGCGCGCATGCGCGAAGCCGGTGCCGTCATCGTGGCCAAGACCACCATGCCCGACTACGGCATGCTGTCCTCGGGGCTGTCGAGCTTTCACCCCCTGGCGCGCAACCCCTGGGATGTGAGCAAGGGCCCGGGTGGCTCCAGCGCCGGCGGTGGCGCCGCCGCTGCAGCTGGCTACGGCCCGCTGCACATCGGCACCGACATCGGCGGCTCGCTGCGCCTGCCGGCCAGTTGGTGCGGCATCTTCAGCCTCAAGCCCAGCCTGGGCCGCATCCCCATCGACCCGCCCTACACCGGCCGCGCCGCCGGCCCCATGACGCGCACCGTGGCCGACGCCGCGCTGATGATGCAGGTGCTCAGCCAGCCCGATGCCCGCGACAGCATGGGCCTGCCCGCACAGGACATCGCCTGGGGCGAATACGACCGCAGCGCCGAACACCTGCGCGGCCTGCGCATCGGCCTGTTGCTGGACGCCGGCTGCGGCCTGCCCGTGGACCCCGAGGTGCGCGCCGCCGTGGAGAGCGCCGCGCGCCTGATGGAGGCCGCCGGTGCCACCATCGTGCCCATGCAGCCCTTCATGACGCAGGCCATGCTCGACGGCATGGACCACTTCTGGCGCATGCGCTCGCACATCGACCTGCAGGCGCTGCCGCCAGCCAAGCGCGGGAAAGTATTGCCCTACATCCGAGCCTGGGCCGACAGCGCAGCCGGCATGTCGGGCACCGCGGTGTTTACCGCCAGCCACCAGTTTCACCTCACGCGCCTGGCCGCCGTGAAGGCCTGCAGCGCGTTCGACTACGTCATCTCGCCCGTGGCACCCAACGTCGCCTTCCAGGCCGAGCTGCCCTCGCCCACCAACGACCCGCTGCGCCCGCTGGAGCACATCGGCTTCACCGTGCCATTCAACATGTCCGAGCAGCCGGCCGCGTCGGTGAACTGCGGCTACACCGAGGCCGGCCTGCCCATCGGCCTGCAGATCGCGGGCGTGCGCTTCGACGACCTCGGGGTGCTGCAGGTTGCGCACGCCTTCGAGCTGATCCGCGGGCCCCAGCGCCCGTGGCCCCAGCCGCCCAAGGGTTGAGCCGCCATGGATGTCCTGATCCTGTCGATCCTCATCGCCAGCGGCGTCTACATGCTCAATGCCAAGGAGCAGCGCAAGCGCATTGCGCTGCTGGGCAGCCACCTGGGCAACTACCAGATCGAGAAGCTGATGGAGGCGCTGACCGAGGGCTACCTGCGTGCCTTGGGCGAAAGCACCGACGAGCGGCGCGGCCAGATCTGGTCACTGCTGGAAACCACCGAATCGCAACTGGCCGAGCAGTTCGCGCGCTTCGCCGCCGATTTCTCCAAGGTGGATGAAGCCCAGGCCCGCGTGAGCCGCCTGGCGTTGGCCATACCATTCGCGCAGGCCATCCTGCCCGCCGCCACCTTCGACATGCGCCGTGCCCTGGCCATTCACGCGCGGGGCATTGCCAGCGCAGCGCAGAACAGCGAGCATCTGACGCCCAAAGACAAGGCCTTCGTGATGACGGCCGAGCTGCTGCTCATGCAGCACACCTGCCACTGGTTCTGCAAATCCAAGACGATTGCCACGGCGCGCATGCTGGCGCGGCACAAGACACCGCACGAACAGCTGGTGGCCTCGGTGTCCGCCCCCACGCGCACCGCGTACCTCGCGCTCATCCACGGGAAATGAGTTACCGCAAGACGGGGTAGCTTCTTGCCCCGCACAATGCACCGATGCACACCGCCACCGACAGCCTGGGCAACCCCGTCACCCTGCACGAGCAGGGCAGCCTCTCAGCACTGAACGATTTCGTCGAAGGGTTCATCAGCTGCGAGGCCCGCGCCGTGAACGTACTCGCGGCCGAGCACGACCACAGCGCCATCGTGCAGGCCTGCTGCGCGGCGCTGCACATGTTTGCCGAGTCGGCCGATGCGCCGCGCAACGCGCGCCCCTACCTGGCACGCGCGCAGGCGGCAGCCGGCCAGGCGAGCGAGCGCGAACAGCGCTTCGTGGCGGCCGTGGCCGCCTGGGTCGATGGCGACCTGCCGCGCGCCATTGCCCTGCACGAGGAACAGGCCCGGCTGCACCCGCGCGACCTGGCCTCGCTCAAGCTGGGGCAATACCACCTGTTCAACCGCGGCGACTCGCCGGGCATGCTGCGCATTGCGCTGGCAGCCCTGCCCGCTGCGGCCGAGGTGCCCTACCTGCACGGCATGCTGGCCTTTGGCTGGGAGCAGTGCCACCTGCTCGACCGCGCCGAAGCCTCGGCACGCCATGCCGTGGCCCTGTGCCGCAAGGAGCCCTGGGCCCACCACGCCCTGGCGCATGTGATGCTGACGCAGGGCCGCATCGCCGAGGGCACCGATTTCATGGCCAGCGTGAGCGACACCTGGACGGGCCTGAACTCCTTCATGGTTACCCACAACTGGTGGCACCAGGCGCTGTTCCTGCTGGAGCGGGAGCGCCATGCCGAAGTGCTGGCACTCTACGACCAGCAGGTGTGGGGCGTGGTCAAGGAATACACGCAGGACCAGATCAACGCCGTCTCGCTGCTGGCCCGGCTGGAGCTGGCTGGCGTGGACGTGGGCCGCGCGCGCTGGGACGACCTGGCTGGCCATCTGGCGCTGCGCCTGTCGGATCAGGTGCTGCCCTTTCTGGACCTGCAGTACCTCTACGGGCTGGCGCGCGCCGGGCGTGTGGACGAAGCACGCACGCTGCTACGGCACATCGAGGCCCACGCCGCCAGCCGCACCGAGGCGCACGAGCGCACCGTGTGTCAGCAGGTCTGCGTGCCTGCCGCCCACGGCTTGCTGGCACATGCCACAGGCGACTGGGCCACGGCCGCGCAACAACTGGGCCTGGCCCTGCCCCAACTGGTGGCCGTGGGCGGCAGCCATGCGCAGCGCGATCTGTTCCACCAGATCTACCTCGACGCCCTGGCCCGAAGCGGCCAGTGGGCCACGCTGCAGAACCTGTTGCAGCCCCAGGCCAACGCGCAGCCCGAGTCCCTGCGCCTGGCGCGGCAGCTTCAGAGGGTGTACAGCGCCCTGGCCCTCGACCGCGCCCTCGGCACCGCGTAGGACGAGACCCCGCGGCCGTGTAGCCCCACGGCGCATTGCCACCGCGGCACACGGTGCAGGGGGCAAACCCCTGCCCGCACAGGCCCTCTGCCGGCCAATCCGGTTCTAGAATGGGAGTGCACTGTGCCCCTGGGTGCGGTGCCTTATCTGCCGGTCTTCCGTACCTTGTCCCACAACACCCTCGCTCCTCCATTGCCCCTGCCTGCCATGACCGATGCGCTGCAGGCGCTGCGGCGCGCCACCGCCGAGCGGCATGTCCAGCTCGACTCCGGCCTGCCCATCGCCCGTGCCGACGCCAGCCTGGCCGACTACCTGGAGCACGTCCACGCCCTGGCTGCCTGGCTGCAGGCACTGTGGCCTGCGCTGCAAACGCTGCAGGCGCACGCGCCCGGGTTTGGCTTCGCGCCTGCAGCGCGGCTGTCCGCGCTGCGCGAGGACCTGGCGCACCCGGCTGAACAAGCCACCCTGACCTGGCCTCGGCCCAGTGCCACCACCGCGCAGTGCCTGGAGCAGGCCCTGGCGCGCCACCCTGGCCAGACCGATGCCGTGCGCTGGGGCCTGGCGTATGTGGTCGAGGGTTCGCAGCTCGGCGGGCAGGTGCTCCATCGCGGCCTCGCGCCCCGGCTGGCGCCGCACCCGCTGCGCTATCTGCAAGGCGATGGCGCGGGCACCGGTGCGCGCTGGAAGGCATTCATGGCGCTGCTGCGCGCGCACGTGGCCTCGCCCCCGGCCATTGCGGCCGCGTGCGACGGTGCGCTGGCCGCCTTCCAGGGCCTGCAGGCGCACTTCGACACCATGGACGCCACACAAGGAACGCCAGCATGACCTCCGCCGCGGCCCCTGTGCAGCCCACCACGCTGGAAAACTGCGACCGCGAGCCCATCCACATCCCGGGTTCCATACAGTCCCACGGGGTGCTCGTGGCCGTGGATGCAAGCGGCGTGGTGCACCATGCCAGCAGCAACGCCGAGGCACTGCTGGGACACGCGCTGCTGCCGGGCGACGTGCTGCGCAGCAGCGCGCTGGTGGCGCAGCATCCCCAGATCGGCGCGCTGCTCGACGAAGGGCTGGCGGCATTGGGCGCCGCCGCCGATCTGCCCATGCCGACCGAGCTGGAAATCGAAGGCCGCAGCTTCGACGTGGTGCTGCACCAGTCGCACGAGCTGCTGGTGATCGAGTTCGAGGCCCGCCAGGCATCTTCCGACGCGCTCACGGGCTTTGCCATGCAGGCCCACCGCGCCATGGAAAAGCTGCGCCGCCCGCGTGCCGCCATCAACGACCTGCTGCAACTGGCCACCCAGGAGCTCAAGGCGCTCACCGGCTTCGACCGGGTGATGGCCTACCGCTTTCGCCCCGACAGCAGCGGCGACGTGGTGGCCGAATCGCGTGCCGGCTTCCTGGACCCCTACCTGGGCCGGCGCTACCCCGCCAGCGACATACCGGCGCAGGCGCGCGCACTGTATGTGGCCAACACCCTGCGCCTGATCGCCGACGTGCAGGCCGCGCCGGTACCCCTGGCTCAGGCCGCAGGCAGCAAGCTGCTGGACCTGAGCGCCGCCATCCTGCGCAGCGTCTCGCCTATCCACATCGAATACCTGAGCAACATGGGCGTGGGCGCGTCCATGAGCATTTCCATCGTCATCAACAACCGGCTGTGGGGCCTGCTGGCATGCCACCACATGGGGCCGCGCCAGGTGCCCTACAGCGTGCGCATGGCCTGCGACGTGATGGCGCAGATGCTGGGCGCCACCATCCAGGCGGCCCTGGCGCGCAAGCAGGCCGAGCGCCAGCTGCAGGTGGCCGAGTTGCGCACCCGGGTCATGGAGAGCGTGCTGCACTCCGACGATGAATTCACCGCGCTGTGCTCCCATGCGGGCGCTCTGGCCGAATCGATGCATGCCGACGCCATCATCGTGTCCGAGCACAGCAAGCTGTGCACCGAAGGCGGCATCAGCGACCCAGCCGCCAAGGCCCTGCTGCAATGGCTCGATGCCACGCACGCCGGCAGCACCCTGTACGCCACCCATGCCCTGCCGCTGGAGGCACCGGCCATTGCCGTGCAACTGCCCCCCTGGTGCGGTGTGCTGGCCCTGCCGCTGGATCTGCAGCGGGGTAGTTGGCTGGTCTTCCTGCGCAAGGAGCAGATCGAGACCATCCACTGGGGCGGCAAGCCCGACAAGGAAATTCGCCCAGGCCCCCTGGGCCCCCGCCTCACACCGCGCGGCTCGTTCGATCTGTGGAAGGAGATCGTGCGCTCCACCTCCGAACACTGGGCCGCCGATGACCTGGACATCGCACGGCAACTGCTCGCAGAGCTGGTGCGCGCCCAAAACGCCCGCCACGCCGAACTGAACAACGCCCGAAGCCACCTGATGGCCGTGCTGGGCCACGATCTGCGCGATCCGCTGCACTCCATCAGCATGGCGGCGCGGGTGCTGGAAAAGAACAATGGCGCCGATGGCAACACCGGCAAGCTGGGGCAGCGCATCCAGTCGTCGAGCAGCCGCATGCAGCGCTTGGTGAGCCAGGTAATGGACATGTCGCGCCTGCAAAGCCGGCTGGGGCTGGACCTGCAGCCCGCCAGCATCGACCTGGTGCAGTTGCTGGCCGACCTTATGGACGAGGCGCGTACGGCCCACCCGGGCATGCAACTGATGGGGCACCTGCCCGCCAGCCTGCAGGCCGAGGTCGACCCCGACCGCATGGCCCAAGTGTTCTCCAACCTGGTCAGCAACGCGCGCCATCATGGCGACGCAGGGCAGCCGGTCGAGGTGCACATGCAGGCCACGCCAGAAGGCCCGCTCATCCAGGTGCGCAACGTGGCCCCGGCCATTGCGCCCGAGGTGGCCGGCGACCTGTTCACCCCCTTCAAGGCCTCGTCGGTGGGCAAGGCGCGCAACCGCTCCGGCCTGGGCCTGGGCCTGTACATCGCGCACCAGATCGTGCAGGGCCACGGCGGCAGCATCGGCTACGCGCACGAGGCGCCGCATGTGGTGTTCACCGTGCACCTGCCGCAGCGCCCGGCACGCCCTCCTGCAGACCCCTCCACCTGACACCCGCTGGCCCCTGACACCACCATGCCGCTAGACATCCTCGTGATCGATGACAACCAGGACGCCACCGAGCTCCTGGAAGAACTGCTGTCCATGGAGGGCCATTCCGTGCGCACGGCCGCCACGGCAGCCCGCGCCCTGGCCCTGGCCAGGGAAAAGCCTGCGCAGATCTTTCTGGTGGACCAGAACCTGCCGGACATGAACGGTTCGGACCTGGTGCCACTGCTACGCGCGAGCGTGGCCGAGCACGGCGCAGGCCCCTGCTTTGCCATTGCGATCACCGGCATGGCCTCGGGCAACCCCAGGACAGCGGGCGGTCAGATGGGCGTTTTCGACTACATCCTGGGCAAACCGCTCGACTTCGACGCCTTCGACGCGCTGCTGGCGCGCTGCGCTGCTGCGCTGCAAGCCCCTCCCGCTCCCTGAGCGCCTCCACTCCAGCCCCCATCAACCATGCCTGCCAAGAATCCCGAGCCGCCCCTTCCCGAACATGCCCGGGCGCTGATGGACGCCGGCCTGCAGCATGCCGTGCTGATGCGCGCCATGCCGGTGCTGCGCCATGACCTGGCCAGCCCCCTGTCCGTGATGCGCATGGGGACCATGCTGCTCAAGCGCCGCCTGGCCAAGGGCGACATGACCCCCGAGCAGGCTGTGGAACGTGTGGAGCAGATCGAGGAGCAACTGGGCGACATTGCCCACCACATCCGCCGCCTGCGCCAGTGGGACCTGCAGATCAACGAACGCCAGGCCCTGCGCGCGCTGGTGGCGGAAGCCGTCGAGCTGGCCCGGCCCATGCTGATGGTGCGCGGCACCGAACTTGAGCCCCTGGCCGAGGATGCAGCCGGCTGGGACGAGCAGGCCACGGCACGGCACACGCTGCTGTACGTGGTGCTGGCCGCCCTCTACCACCTGGCAGAGCGGCCCGGCCCCGTGCCCGCCCGCATCACTGTGGAGCCCTCGGGGGCCAGAGGGGTGCGTGTGCGCACCCAGGGGGTATCGGCGTCGCAGGACCTGCCACCCATGCAGGGCAGCAGCCTGGCCCAACCACCGGCCCTCGACCTGGCAGCGCTGCACCAGTTGGCCCGGCCCCTGGGCATCACCGTGCAGGTCGCGCAGGACCAAGTGGAGATCACCCTGCCCGGCGCCTGAGCACCACAGGGTCTTCCATCAGAGCCGGCCACCAGGGCCGGCGCCCTGGGCTCAGTCAGCGCCGTCCACCGCTGCCACCAGCAGCTTGGCCTGGTCGTAGACCGGCTGCGGCGGCAGGTCGGCCAGGTGGCGCACGTCGCCCCAGTGCAGCAGTTCGATGGCGTCGCCATCCAGGCGCACGCGGTTGAAGCCCGCATTCGGGATATCGCTCTGGCGCGGCCCGTGCAGGCCTACACCCTGCGCCGTGCGCCAGACCATGTCGAGCACGCCGCCGTGGGTCACCACCATCAGGGTCTTGCCCGCATGCTCCTGCGCCAGGCGGCGCACGGCGCCCATCACCCGGGTGTGGAACTGGCGCGTGGTCTCGCCGCCGGGCATGCCGCCGTCGGCGTCGAAGCGCAGCCAGTTCTCCCAGGCCTCGGCATGCTGCAGCTTGATGTCGTCCACGCGCATGCCGTCGACCAGGCCAAAGCTCTGCTCGCGCAGGCTGGCGTCCACCACGTTGTCGATGTGCAGCTGCGGCAGCAATGCGCCCAGCACGGGCTGCGCCGTCTGGCGCGTGCGGATGAGGTCGCTGCAGACCAGGTGGTCCACCGCCAGGCGTTCGGCCCCCAGGCGTTCGGCCAGGCGGCGCGCCTGCTCATGGCCGGTGGCGTTCAGGGGCACGTCCACTTGGCCCTGGAAGCGCAGTTCCCGGTTCCAGTCGGTCTCGCCGTGGCGTATCAAGATCAGTTCGGTCATCCCGTCCATTATCGAATGCATGCACAGTATTGCAAGCAATACTCCTGCCAACGGCATGCAGACCGTCCCCAGGCGCTATGCTTTTTGACAACCAAGGGGCGATTGCACCTGTTTCGCTCCTCAACGCATTGGGACGATGAGCACCTTGCGGCGCGGGGCGCAGCCGGGGCCGTCGTAGGGCGGGCTGTCTTTCTCCCAGCCGCTGCCGGGCGAGGTCTGGGCGCAGACGCGCTGAGCATCGACCTTGCTGCGCCAGTAGAACCAGGGTGCGGGCGCAGCCAGTGCGGCGGTGCATGCGAACGCGCAAACCAGCGCCCCGACCCACAGCCGGTGATTTCGTGCGCAAGCAGCAATTCGCATCATGCCTTCATTGTGGCGCGCCCTCGTCCACCCTGCCACCCGGCATGGGCGCGGTGACGATCCAGCCTTCCAGCGGGTCCAAGCCGGGCGGCAAGCCGTAGAGGGCATCGCCCTCGGCATGGCGCTGCTCGGCCCAGCCGGCCTGCAGCATGCACAGCACGGCGTCCAGGCTGTCGCCGCTGGCGTCGGCCACCAGGGCATCGCGCTGGGCGTGGCTCAGCTTCAGTCGCAGCGCCAGGCGCGTCTGCCCCAGCTCCAGCGCGGTCAGCAGGTCCTTGCGCGCGATCAGGCGGTCCGGCGTCTGCTTGGCAACATCGTCGCTCTTGTAGCTGCGCCGCTGCAGCACCTCGCGCGCGAGCAGGCCGGGGTAGGCCTCCAGCGCCACGCGTGTGGGGTCGCCTGCATGCAGGCCGGGCAGGTGCACGCCGGCCCCGAGCAGCAGCGGCACGCCCGCATGCAGCATGTAGGCCACGGGCGGGTTCACCCATTTCATCGACGGGCTGGAGCCGGCGGGCCCGTCGGTTGCGCGGTGCGCGAACTTGCCGCCCACGGGGCGCGCATCGCAGAAGGCGGCAAAGGCTTCGCGGATCTGTGGGCGGGTGAGCGAATGGTAGTGCTGCATGCTGGCATGCCACTGCAGCGGCCAGCCCAGGGTCTGCAGCAGCTCGCGCGGCAGGCCGAAGGGCAGGTCGAACCCACCCACCCAGTGGCGCGGCTCGGCCAGCCAGGCGCCCACCGCGGGCAGGGTTTCCAGCCGCACCAGCTCCGCGAGCTGCACGCGCGCGCCGTCGCGCAGGCCCAGGGCCAGCACCACGGGCTTGCGGCGCGTGGGGCTGCTTGAGAAGTCACATCCGAGCAGCATGGCCTACCCAAGGGCGAGCGCGGTGACGCCGGCCGCGATGAGCACGGCCCCGCAGATGCGGGCCACGCGGTCGCCTTCGCCCAGCAGGTGCCCGCCGATCAGCGCGGCGAACAGCATGGACACCTCGCGTGCGGGCGCGACATGCGACAGGGGCGCCTCCTTCATCGCATACAGCACCAGCACATAGGCCACGGGGCTGATCATGGCCACCAGCAGCGCGAAGCGCCACTGCGCGCGCCACAGTTGGCCGGCGGTGGGCAGGTCGCGCAGCACCACGGGCGCCAGCAGCGCCACGCGCACGAAGTTGCCCATGTAGTCCACGAGGATGGGCGACATCAGCAGGATCTTGACGGCATAGCCGTCGACCACCGTGTAGCTGGCGATGAAGGCCCCCGTGAGCAGGCCGTAGAACATGCCCTTGTGCACGCGCGCTCGCGCGGCCGGATCATGCGCGGCGCGCAGCAGGCCCGGGCCGCCCGCGATCAGGAACACCCCGCCCACCACGCCCGCGATGCCGCCCACGCCCAGCGCCGAAATGCGCTCGCCCAGCAGCGTGACCGCCACCAGCGACGACATCAGCGGCCCCGAGCCGCGCGCCAGCGGGTAGACCACGGTGAGGTCGGCCTTGCGGTAGCCGCGCAGCAGGATGACGAAGTAGCCCACGTGCAGCAGCCCGCTGGCCACCACGAAACCCCACTCCACCGAGCCCCACAGCGGCACCGCATCGCGCCCCAGGTACCAGCCCAGCGGCGCCCAGACCAGCATCATCAGCACCGAGGTGAAGAACGCGAAGCGCGAATCCCCACCCGCCTTCTTGGCCACGATGTTCCAGCAGGCATGGATCAGGCCCGCCAGGATGATGAGGCCGAAGGCATTGAGGGTCACGGTGGGAAAGCGGAAAAGAGAATGCAAAAGGCCGCAGCGCGTTGGCGGCTGCGGCCCAGGTTCGGATGTCTGGAAAAGAGGGCAGGCCTGGAGGCCAGCCCTTTTTAAGCTCGCCCGATGATGGACGCCGTGGCCATCAGCTCTTCCAGCAGCGCAAACGACACCTTGCCGGACGCCCCATACGGGTCGAGCTCCGGCTTCTCGGAGTACTTGAGCAAGATGGAATGGTTGATCTTGGAAAGATTCACCTGGCCCATGGTCCAGCCGCCAAAACGGCGCTCGGTGATTTCCTCGTAGTGCAGCAGCTCCACGTTCTGGTGCCGCGGGTCGCGCTGGATGTGGCCATACAGGTCGCTCACTGCAGAGCGGCCGCCCTCGATGGCCTGCAAAAAGATGCCGCCGCCATAGCACAGCACCCCGGTGATGCCACTGCCCGGGTTGTGCTGGCGCGACTGCGACAGGATGGCTTCGATGGCGGAGGGCGAGGTATCCACCGCGCGGCTGGCATAGAGCAGGCGTACGAGCATGGTCAGTTCTTTCCGGGGATGAGGGACAGGAATTCACGGCGCAGCGAGGGGTCCTTGAGGAACACGCCGCGCATCACAGAGTTGATCATCTTGCTGTCCATCTCGCGCACGCCGCGCCAGGACATGCAGAAATGGCTGGCCTCCATCACGATGGCCAAGCCGTCGGGCTGGGTCTTTTCCATGATCAGGTCGGCCAGTTGCACCACGGCCTCTTCCTGGATCTGGGGGCGGCCCATGACCCAGTCGACCAGGCGCGCGTACTTGGACAGGCCGATCACGTTGGTGTGCTCGTTGGGCATCACGCCGATCCAGATCTTGCCGATCACCGGGCAGAAATGGTGGCTGCAGGCGCTGCGCACCGTGATGGGCCCGACGATCATGAGCTCGTTCAAGTGCTCGGCGTTGGGGAACTCGGTGATCGGCGGCTGCGCCACGTAGCGGCCCTTGAACACCTCGTTGAGGTACATCTTGGCCACGCGGCGCGCGGTGTTGTGTGTGTTGTGGTCGCCCACGGTGTTGATTACCAGGCTGTCGAGCACGCCCTGCATCTTGACCTCGACCTCGTCCAGCAGCTTCTCCAGCTCGCCCGGCTCGATGAATTCGGCAATGTTGTCGTTGGCGTGAAAGCGTTTTCGCGCAGCGGCAAGGCGCTCTCGGATCTTGACGGAGACAGGCGTGCCTTCTTCGTCCGGCGGGGTGGTCGTCATATCGGCGGCGGCGGTTGGACTGGACATGTCCCGCATCGTAACAGTGAACGGCACAGGCCGTCAGGCAAAGGTCTTACGCACTTACCGCCCGTCCCTTATCGCGATATAGCTATTATTTATATAGCAAACAAGCCAGCCATCATGGTCAGTACCGGCGGCCCGTGATCCACAGGGCCAGGCGCATCAGCGCATGGGCCACCTGGTCGAGCACGCGCTGGCGCAGCGGGCGGCCCGCATAGCGCGCCGGCTCCATGCGCCGGCCGGCCTGCTCCATGGCCTGCACCAGGCGCTCGCGCAGGTCGGCGGCAAAGGCCGCGTCCTCCACCACCACGTTGGCCTCGCGCGCCAGCAGCAGGCTCAGCGGGTCGAGGTTGGACGAGCCCACAGTGGCCCAGGGCCGCTCGCCCAGCGCATCGACCACGGCCACCTTGGCGTGCAGGAAGCTGGGCGCGTACTCGTGGATCTCCACCCCCGCTTCGAGCAGCGCGCCATACACCGGCCGCGCCGCGTGGTACTGCATGAAGTACTCGTAGCGCCCTTGCAGCAGCAGGCGCACGCGTACTCCGCGGCGCGCCGCCAACAGGAGCGCGCGGCGCAGCTTGCCCCCGGGCAGGAAGTAGGCGTTGGCGATGATCACCTCGTGCCGCGCCGCCCCGATGGCGCGGCGGTAGGCCCGCTCGATGCGACTGCGGTTGCGCACGTTGTCGCGCAGCAGCAGCGCGGCGCGCATGCGCGCGCCGTCTTCGGCCACCTGGGCCGCGTGCTGGGCGGCGCTGGCCGCGCGCAGCGCCTGCAGGGCCTCGGGCAGGCGGCGCTCGCGCATGTCGCGCACGGCCTGCATGCGCCACCACAGCTGGTCCATGGTGTCGCTGGCCACGCCCACCAGGCTGCCCGTGGCCTGCACGGCAAAGTCGAAGCGCGGCGCTGCCAGTGCCCCGTGGTTGGGGTCGTGCAGGTCGTCGAGCACGTTGATGCCGCCGCAGAACAGCATGCAGCCATCCACCACGCACAGCTTGCGGTGCAGGCGGCGCCAGCGGTGCGGCAGCAGCAGGCCCAGCGGCCCGAGCGGCGAGTAGACGTGAAACTGCACACCTGCGGCCGAAAAGCGCTCGGTCCACTCCAGCGGAAAGGCGCCCGTGCCCACGCCATCCACCACCAGCTGGGTGCGCACGCCGCGCCGGGCCGCCCGCTCCAGGGCCTGCGCCACACTGGCGCCGGTGCCGGTGAAGTCGAAGATGTAGGTCTCGAACTGGATGTCCGACAGTGCAGCGTCCATGGCCTTGACCAGCGCGGGAAACAACTCCTGCGCGCCCTGCAGCAGGCGCACCCGGTGGTCGGCGGCAAGGGCCGGGTTCAGGGCCACGGCTAGAGACGGAACTCGGCGATCAGCGGCAGGTGATCGGACATGCGCCACCAGATGCGGCCGCGCGGCACATGCAGCGACAGGGGTGTGAGGCCGCGCACGTAGACATGGTCGAGCTGCACCAGGGGCAGGCGCGCGGGGTAGGTGAAGGCCCGGGGGTCCTCGAATTCATGCAAGCCGAAGCCGGCCAGCATGCGCTTGACCTGCAGGCCCCAGTCGTTGAAATCGCCCGCGACCACCAGCGGTGTGCCGCCGGGCACCTCGCGCTCGATGAAGCGCTGCAGCCGCTCGATCTGCCGGATGCGGCTGCCCGGAATCAACCCCAGATGAACGACGATCACGTGGATCTTGCGGCCATGGGCGTCCACCTCGACGTGCAGCAGCCCGCGCTGCTCGAAGCGGTGGTCGGAAATGTCCTCGTGCTGGTGGCCGATCACGGGCCAGCGCGAGAGCAGCGCGTTGCCATGCTCTCCGTGGCGCGTGAAGGCGTTGGTGCGGTACACCGCCTCGTAGCCCTCCGGGGCCAGGTACTCGGCCTGGGGCAGCTCGGGCCAGCGCTGGAAGTATTTGGCCTCTCCACGGTGCAGCTTCCTCACCTCCTGCAGGCAGACGATGTCGGCATCCAGTTGCTCGACCGCATGCCCCAGGTTGTGGATCTCCAGCCGGCGGGCCGGGCCGATGCCCTGCACCCCTTTGTGGATGTTGTAGGTTGCCACCCGCAGGATGTCTGTGTTGTCCATGGCACCGATTGTGTCGCAAGCAACCGACACATGGCAGGCCGGGGGCTTACCCGCATCGCAGACTCCGCTGACCGGGCATACACTGTGCTTGCAGTGAGCAGTTACTTTTAATTACACCACCCCCGAGCTGCAGATGGCCACAGGCAAAGACCCGGATACGCCAGACATCCAGGCGCTGATCATCGACAGCAATGCCACCTCGCGCAGCATTCTGGTGGGACAGCTGCGCGAGTATGGTGTCACCAAGATAGTGCAATGCAGCCGCGTGCGTGACGCACGCGCCAGGCTCGAACACACGGTGTTCGACTATGTGCTGTGCGACCAGTTCTTCAGCGAATCTGGCGACTCCGGGCAGACCTTGCTGGACGACTTGCGCCGTGCACAGCTGCTGCCGTTCTCCACCGTGTTTTTCATGGTCACGGCAGAGGCCTCGTATGCGGCGGTGGCCGAGGCCGCCGAGTCGGCGCTGGATGGCTACCTGCTCAAGCCCTTCACCCCGAGCGCACTGTTCGAGCGGCTGAGCCTGGCGCGGCTGCGCAAGATCCACTTGAAGCCGATTTTCGACGCCATCGAGCAGGAAGACTTCGAGCTCGCGTCCAGCCTCTGCGTAGAACGTTTCGAGGCGCGCAAGCCCTACTGGCTGTATGCCGCGCGCATTGGCACCGAGCTGCTGCTGCGCCTGGGCCGCCACGACGAATCCCGCACGCTGTTCGAAGCCGTCATCGCCGCGCGCGCCCTGCCCTGGGCCAAGCTCGGTGTGGCGCGCGCGCAGATCGAGTCGGGCCAGGCCACCCGCGCCATCACCACCTTGCAGGGCCTGATCGGCGAGGATGCCTCGTTTGCCGACGCCTACGACGTGCTGGGCCGCGCCCAGGTGGAACTGGGCAACTTCACCGAGGCCATCGAGACCTACCGCACGGCCAGCGCGCTCACGCCCGACTCGGTGGTGCGCCTGTAGAAGCTGGGCATGATGTCGTACTACATGGGCGACCGCAAGACGGCCGCCAGCGTGCTCTCGCGTGCGGCCATCCTGGGTATCGACTCCAAGCTGTTCGACTTCCAGGCCCTGGTGCTGCTGGCCTTTTCCTACTTTTCCGACAAGGACCGCAAGGGCATCGAACGCTGCGTGGCGGACTTCGGCCGCATCCTGGAGCGCCACCAGGACAGCCCGCGCATCCAGCGCTTTGCCAGCATCGCCCAGACCCTGCTGCTGATCCAGCAGCGGCAGTTCTCGGCCGCGGTGGCGGCGGTGCGCGACATGGCGCGCGAGATCGACGAGGCCAGCTTCGATTTCGAGGCCGCCTGCAACCTGGCCAGCCTGCTGGCCGTGCTGGCCGCGACCTCCATCGACCTGTCGGACGGCGAAAAGTGGGTGCGCTCCCTCGGGATGCGCTATGCCAACACGCGCGGCCTCACGGAGTTGATGGCCAATGCCTGCAACGTCTACCCCGCGTACAGCGACATGGTGCGCGAATGCCTGCCCCAGATCAACCAGTCGGCCGAGAAAGCCATGGCCCAGAGCTTGGCGGGCGACGCCGAAGGGGCCGTGCGCAAGCTGCTGCAGCTGGCCGAAAGCTCCCTGAACTCCAAGCTGGCGGACATGGCCCAGCAGGTGCTGCTGCGCCACCGGGAGCGCATTGCCGATGCAGAGGCCCTGCAGGACAGTGTGCAGGCGGTGCGAACCCGCTGCGGCAACGCCCCTACCCGTGCGGTGCTGGGGCAGGACGGCGAGCGGCGCCCTGGTGGCGTGGTGATACGCACGCGCACGCCGCCACCGCCCGAAGCGGCAGCGTCTGCCGCGCTGGCCGCCATCGCCAGCCGGGTCGAGCTGTCGGCGGACCAGATCCTGGACATGCCCGACGAGCCCTCGATCGACGAGATCCTGGGCGTGCCGACGCCCGAGCCCCACGATCCGGCGGAAAAGCTCCGGCTGCGGCCGATGTAGTGGGGGCTGTCAGCCGTAGACCGAGGGGCTTGCCGCAGGCGGCTGCGCGGGATGCAGCGCCCGCCCATAGCGCGCCGCCAGGTCCCGCGTGGCGGCCACCAGCACGCTGGTGTCCACCCCTACGGCCACGAAGACGGCGCCCAGCTCCAGGTAGCGGCGCGCCAGCTTTTCATCGGCCATCAGGATCCCCGGGGCCTTGCCGGCGGCCAGCACGCGGCGTATCCCGCTTTCGATGGCCGCCTGTACCTGCGGGTGCCCGGGGTTGCCGACATGGCCCATGCTGGCCGACAGGTCGGCCGGGCCGAAGAACACGCCATCCACGCCCGGCGTGTGCGCAATGGCGTCCAGGTTCTCGATGGCCAGCGTGCTCTCGGCCTGCACCAGCAGGCAGGCCTGGGCATTGGCCTCTTTGAGATAGCCGGAGTAGCGCATCCACTGCGAGGCGCGCGCCAGGCCCGCGCCCATGCCGCGGATGCCGCCCTGCCCGTCGTCCTGCGGATAGCGCATGGAACGCACCAGCTGCGCGGCCTGCTCGGCGGTGTCGACCATGGGCACCAGCAGGGTCTGCGCGCCGATGTCCAGGTACTGCTTGATCAGCGCCGTGTCGCCCACCGGCACCCGGGCCACCGGGTGCGGGCCGGTACCCAGCATGGCGCGCGCGCTGGCGATGCCCTGCAACTGCTCCAGCATGCGCGGAACGTCGTTGGGCGCGTGCTCGCCGTCGAGCAGCAGCCAGTCGAAGCCGGCCCCTGCGACAAGCTCGGCCGCATAGCCGCTGGCCAGGCCGAACCACAGGCCGATCTGCGGCGTGCGCGCGGCCAGGGCCTGCTTGAAGGTGTTCAGCGGTGTCTGCAAGGCAATCCCCTCAAACGAAGCGGAAGGCGATATTGCCCAGCGGCCCATAGTCCGCATGGAAGGTGTCGCCCGCGGCAGCCGCCACGGGCCGCGTGAACGAGCCCCCCAGTACCACCTCGCCGGCCTCCAGCCCCTCGCGATAGGGCGCAAGCTTGTTAGCCAACCAGGCCACGCCCGTGGCCGGGTGGTTGAGCACCGCAGCGGCCAGGCCCGATTCCTCGATCACCCCGTTCTTGTAGAGCAGCGCGCCGCACCAGCGCAGGTCCACCGCGTCGGGCCGCACGGGGCGTCCGCCGGTGACGATGCCGGCATTGGCCGCGTTGTCCGAGATGGTGTCGAACACCTTGCGCATCGCGCCTGTGTGGCGGTCGTGCTGCTCGATGCGCGCGTCGATGATCTCGATGGCGGGCACCACGTATTCGGTGGCGGCCAGCACGTCGAAGATGTTCACCGGCGGTCGCCCAGGCTCGCCGCGCAGCGGCTTGTGGAGCACGAAGGCCAGCTCCACTTCCACGCGCGGCAGGATGAAGCGCTGCATGGGGATGTCGCCGCCCTCGGCGAAGAACATGTCGTCCAGCAGGGTGCCGAAGTCCGGCTCGGTGATCTGGCTGGCGACCTGCATGGCGCGCGAGGTCAGGCCGATCTTGTGGCCGCGCACCGTGCGGCCCTCGGCGATCTTCATCGCCACCCAGGCGCGCGAGATGGCATAGCCGTCCTGCACCGTCATGCCGGGGTGGCGTTTGGAGAAATGCTCCACCTGCAAGCGGGTCTTCTCCGCCTGGTGCAGTTCAAGAGCGAGCTGCTGGATCAATGCATCGTCAAGCATGGGTGAGCCCTCAGGATTCCGCGGTGAAGCCGATGGCCTTGACGATAGGGCCCCAGCGTTCCCCGTCGGCCTTGAGCAGCGCCGCCAGCTCAGCGGGAGTGGAAGAACGCGCCTCCAGCCCCATGGCAGCCAGCCCGGCGACCACGTCCTTGTCTGCCAGCGCGGTGCGCAGGGCGGCATTGGCCTTGGCCACCACATCGGCCGGCGCCTTGCCGGGCAGGAAGAAGCCGAACCATTCGTTGTAGGCCATGTCCTTGAAGCCCTGCTCGGTCAGCGTGCTGACATTGGGCATGAACTTGTTGCGCGTGGCACCCGAAGTGGCCAGCACGCGGATCTTGCCGCCTGAGAGGTGCGGCAAGAATTCACCCACCGGGGCCGAGACGGCGGCGATCTGCCCGCCCAGCAGGTCCAGGATGGCCGGCTGCGAGCCGCGAAAGCCCACGTGGCGCATGTCCACCTTGCCGGCGCGGCTGATCAGCTCGCCCACGAAGTGCGGCACCGAGCCCGGCGCGGGCGAGCCGAAGTTGGCGCCCGTGGGGTTGGCCTTGCACCACTCGAGGAACTCGGGCACCGTCTTCACCGAGGCGGGCACCTGCGGGCCCACGGCAAAGCCCATGTCGAACACCACGCCCAGCGAGACGGGGGTCACGTCGGCCACCGGGTCGTAGGGCAGCTTCTTGTAGGTGTGGGGGTAGATGCCCAGCATGGACATGGGCGTGGCCAGCAGCGTGGCGCCATCCGCCGGGGCGGCCTTGAGCGTGGTGATGGCGATCTGCCCGCCCGCGCCGGTCTTGTTCTCGACCACGGCCGACTTGGCATAGCCACCCGTGATCTGGGTGGCCACGCGGCGCGCCAGGGTGTCCACCGTGCCCCCGGCGGCGAAGCCGGCGAGGATCTTCACGGTGTCGAGCGCCTGGGCCTGGGCCAGGAAGGGCATGCTGCAGGCTGCGCCGGCCAGGGCCCATTGCAGGGCGTCGCGGCGCGACAGGGATGTGGAAAGGGTCATGGTTTGTCTCCTGTGTCTTGTAGTGGGTTACTGCTTCTTCGCCGCCTGCCGGTAGTTGGCCTTCAGATGCTCGGGCACGCGCTCATCGAAGCCGCAGGCCACGCGCCGCACCTCGGGGCTGTCGGTGGGCTGATGGCCCACGCCCAGTGCCGAGGCGCGCGGCGCTTCGATGGCAACCACCGTGCCCGCCAGGCGGCCCAGGCCGGTGATCTCGCACTCCACCAGGTCGCCCGGGTCCACCGAGCGCGAATGGCATGGCGTGCCCATGAGGATCACGTCGCCGGGCACCAGAGTGATGTGGCGCGCGATGTCGGCCACCACGTAGTGCGGGCCCCAGATGGTTTCGTCGCCGATGTGCGCCTCCTGCACCACCAGGCCGTTGCGGTAGGTGCGCAGCGTCTGTTCGAACAGGTTCACGCCGCGCACGATGCCGGGGCCGATGGGCAGCAGCGTGTCCGCCCCTTTCACGCGCAGCATGCTGCCCTGGTCGGTGTCGCGGTAGTTCTGCAGGCCCATGTCGAGCGCCGGGCAAAAGCCTTCGATGTAGTCCCAGGCCTCGTCGGGCAACACGTTGCGGCAGGTCTTGCCGATGACCACGGCGTATTCGCCCTCGTAGTTGAGGTACAGGCTGTCGGCGGGCTTGTGGATCTCGCAGCCATGGCCGTTGACGGAGGTCGGTGGCTTGGTGAAGTAGGTGGGCGTCTCGGTCGGCTTGGGCTGGTTGCGGGTCTCGAAGCTGCGCGAGCTGTACGAGATGTGCACAGCGATGACCTTGCTGGGCGCGACCGGCGGCAGGTGCTGCAGGCTGGCCGGGTCGATCACGCGGCCATCGTCCAGGCGCAATTGGCCCTGCTGCGCGCCCTCTTCCACCATGGTGCCCCAGCAGGCGCTGCCGCCCACCAGCACGCGGCGGCGCTCCACGCGCGGGCCGCGCATCACGGCGGGCAGTTCGGTGAACGGGAATTCGAAGTTCATGCCGCCACCTCCGCTGCTTGCGTTTCGCCATCGAACCACATGTGCACGTTGCCCGTGCCGCGTGCGTTCTCGTAGGCCGACAGGGCCACGCCGCGGGCGCGGCAGTCGGCCCCACCCATGGCGCCCAGCATCTGCAGGTAGTGGGCGCCGAAGGCCTCCCAGGGCATCTTGCGGTACTCGTCCTGCCATCGATCAAGCACCATGTCGTGCCGGCCCTGCTCCATCAGCGCGATGGCACCCTTGTCGCTCACGATGTTCTCGGGGCGCGAGACATTGCTCTCGTGGAAGATACGCGGGTGGTTCGGCTTCCAGTCGATGGGATTGAACTTGTGGCTCAGCGCACCCGATGCCAGCAGCAGCACGCGCAGGTCGCTGCGGCGCACGGCTTCGGCAATCGCCTCGCCCGATTTCAGGAAATGGCGCCAGTCGCAGTTCTGGCACGAACTCACGGTGACCACCGGCGTGTCGCTGCGCTCCAGGCGCAGGTGCTTGACCAGGTTGATGGTGGCGTACTGCTTGCCAAGGTCGGGATGGTTGATGACACGGTTGTAGCCCTTGTGCTCGCGCGACACGGCCTCGATCTCGAGCGCCAGGTCGGGGTGGCCCCGGTAGTCGTAGGGCACGCCGTGCAGGTACCAGGGCATCTCGTCGGAGATGAACATGCCCTGGTAGCGCGGCGCGCCGTCCACCAGGTGGTAGCCGGTGGTGAACCAGTGCGAGTCGAAGAGGATGACCACGTCGGGCCGGGCCGCAGCGATGCGTTCGCGCAGGCGTGCGTAGCCGGGGATCAGGTCCGAGTCGGCCCCCGCGCCCTGCAGCACGCGAAACTCTTCGCACTGCATCAGGCCGGGGTGGTGCGAGACGATGGCGGCGCCAACGATGCTTCCCATGGGGTATGTCTCCTGTGTGTAGGTAATGCTCAACGGTGGCTGAAGCTGGCGCGGAAAGGCTTTTTCGGAATGACGACATCCTTGACGTCGCAGAAGAACTCGAAGCTCCAGTCCCCGCCTTCGCGGCCCACGCCGCTGCGCTTGATGCCGCCGAACGGTGCGGCCAGGTCGCGGATGCCGAAGCTGTTGACCCAGATGAAGCCGGTGCGCACCTGCTGCGCCACGGCACTGGCGTGCTGCGTTTCGCCGTAGCAGACGCCGCCCAGCCCGTAGTCGGTGCCGTTGGCCAGGGAAATGGCCTCCTCGTCACTGTCGAAGGCCTGCAGGGTGAGCACCGGGCCGAAGACCTCGTTCTGCACGATCTCGCTGTCCTGGCGCAGATCGGTGAGCAGGGTGGGCTGGTAATACTGCGCGCCGAAAGGGTGCTGCGCACCGCCCCAGAGCAGCGTGGCGCCATCGGCCACGGCACGCTGCACGAAGCCGTGCACACGCTCGACCTGGCGCGGGTGGATGATGGGGCCGACCTCGGTGGCCGCCTCGCGCGGGTCGCCCACGGTGAGCTTCTCGACATAGCCGCGCAGGGCGGCCACGAAGGCGTCGTGCACCTTGCGATGCACCAGAAAGCGTGTGCCCGCCAGGCACACCTGGCCGGCGTTGCGGTACATCAGCGCGCCGGTCGCGGCGGCGTTGTCGATGTCGGCATCTTCCAGCACGATGAAGGCCGACTTGCCTCCGAGCTCCAGGCTGCAGGGCACGAGGTTGGCGCCGGCCGACTGCGCGATCGCCTTGGCCGTGGGCACCGAGCCGGTGAACGAGACACGCGCCAGGCGCGGGTCGCTGACCAGGCGCGCGCCGGTGCTGGCGCCCGCGCCCTGCACGATGTTGAACACCCCGGGAGGCAGGCCGGCCGCATGGGCGCAGTCGGCCAGCAGGCTGCTGGTGAGCGGCGCCCATTCGGGCGGCTTGACGATCACGCAGTTGCCGGCAGCCAGCGCCGGGCCGAGCTTCCAGGTGGCCAGCATCAACGGCGCGTTCCACGGCGTGATGATGGCCACCACGCCGGCCGGGTCGTGGCGCACGAGGTGGGTGGCCTGCTCGGTCTCTATGGGCCGGTCCTGCAGGGTCAGCGCATGCTCGGCGAACCAGGTGATGTTGAGCATGGCGCGCGGCACCACGCCGTGCTTCATGCGCGAGAGCAGCACGCCCGCGTCGTTGGATTCGAGCGTGCAGAAGGCCTCGGCGCGCTGGCCGATCTCGGCCGCGAAGCGGTCGAGGTAGAGCTTGCGGTCGGCGGCCGTGAGCGCACTCCACGCCGGGAAGGCGCGCGCTGCGGCAGTGACGGCGGCATCCACATGCGCAGGCGAACCCTCGCTGATGCGGCCCAGCAGCGCCTGGTCGATGGGCGAGTGCAGGTCAAAGCGCAGGTCCGACGCCACGCGCTGGCCGTCGATGTAGTGGTGGGGCGATACGGCGATGCCGGCGACGTTCAGCGTGTCGGTGCTCACAGGGCGTTTCTCCAGGGGGATGACAAGGCCATCAGGGGCGATGGGCCACAGGGGTTTCGGGCAGCAGCTTGGCCGGGTTCATCAGGCCGGCGGGGTCCAACGCAGCCTTGATGCGCTGCATCAGGCGCAGCTCCAGCGGCGCCTTGTAGCGCGCCGATTCATCACGCCGCAGCACGCCCAGGCCGTGCTCGGCGCTGATGGAGCCACCCAGGGCGTGGACGGCGTCGTGCACGAGCTGGTTCAGCGGGCCTTCGAGCGCCAGGAAGGCGGCCTTGGCGGCGGCATCCAGCGGGCCGGCTGCGGCGGGCGATGCGTTGTAATGCAGATTGCCATCGCCCAGGTGGCCGAAGGTGACCTGGCGCACCTGTGGAAAGGCAGCGCCCACCAGGGCATCGGTGCCGGCGATGAACTCGGGCACGCGCGCGATGGGCAGCGCGATGTCGTGCTTGATGGTCGGGCCCTCGGCGCCCTGCGCCTCCGAGATGTTCTCGCGCAGCGCCCACAGGGCCTCGAACTGCGCAAGCGTGGTGGACAGGGCCGCGTCCAGCACGAAACCCTGCTCCATCGCTACCTCCAGCAGATCTTCCATGGCCTGCGCCGCGTGGGCCTGGGCACCCGCCTCGGCTCCGGTGACAGAAATCTCCAGCAGCACGTACCAGGGCGATGCCTCGGCCAGCGGGCGCCGGCTGCCCGGCACATGGTGCAGCACCAGCGCCATGCAGGTATCCGACAGCAGTTCGAACGCGGTGAGCGATGCGCCCAGGCGCTGCTGGGCCAGCGCCAGCAGTTGCATGGCGTCGCCCGGCGAGGGCACGGCCGCCAGCGCCACCACCTGGGCCGCAGGCAGCGGGAAGAGCTTGAGCACGGCGGCGGTGATAACGCCCAGCGTGCCCTCGGAGCCGATGTACAGGTCGCGCAGGTCGTAGCCGGTGTTGTCCTTGCGCAGGGTGCGCAGGCCGTTCCAGACCTCGCCCTCGGGTGTCACGACTTCGAGCCCCAGGCACAGCTCGCGCGCATTGCCGTAGCGCAGCACCTGCACGCCGCCGGCATTGGTGGCCAGGTTGCCGCCAATGGTGCACGAGCCCTCGGCGGCCAGGCTCAGCGGAAACAGGCGCCCAGCCTCGCGCGCTGCGTCCTGCACCTGCTGCAGCGTGGCGCCGGCCTCCACCACCAGGGTGTTGTTCAGCGGGTCGATCTGGCGCACACGGTTCATGCGGGTGAGCGACAGCAGCAGCGGCAGGCGCGTGCCCTCCGCCTGCGGCACCGATCCGCCCGAGAGGCCGGTGTTGCCGCCCTGCGGCACCACAGGCACGCCGTGCGCATGGCACCAGGCGAGCAGTTGCGCCACCTCGGCCGTGTCCGCCGGCTGTGCGACGGCCAGGGCCGGGCCACTCCACTTGCCGCGCCAGTCGGTCAGGAACGGTGCGGTGTCCGCAGGCTCGGTCCACAGGCGGCCGGCATAGGCGGCGCGCAGGGAGGCCAGGGTGCTTGCGGTGGGGATGGCGATCATCGGGTGTTGCTTGTCTCGTTGCTGGCGCGTTCTGCGCCTTGCCGCGAAGTATCTGCAGCGACCTTGCGGACCACAATCAATGCTTTCTTATGGATTGTGAAGATGGTCTAATGAATGGCCATGGCCATCTCCCTGCCCCACTTCACGCCGCGCCAGCTCGAAGCCTTTGTCACCGTGGCCGAGATGCGCAGCTTCACGGCCACGGCGGACCGGCTGGCGCTCACGCCCTCGGCCGTGAGCCAGCTTGTGGGCGAGCTGGAGGATGCGCTCGGCTTCAAGCTCTTCGAGCGCAGCACGCGCCGCGTGGCCATCACCAGCGCCGGGCGCGAGTTCCTGGGCTCGGCCGAGTCGGTGCTCAAGCACCTGCGCATGGCGCAATCGGCCGCCAGCGACGTGCGCAACCGCGCGGCGGGCATCGTGCGCATTGCGGCGCCCCTGGTCGTGGCCAGCGTGATCCTGCCCCAGGCCATCAAGGCCTACCTGCAGGAGCGCCCCAAGGTGCGCATCCACATCCGCGACGTGCCGGTAGAAAAACTGGTGGATGCAGTCGCCAGCGGCGATGCCGACCTGGCCCTGGGCCCGGACCGGGCCTGCGGCGACGACGTGGCGCGCACGCAGCTGTTTCAGAGCCCCTGGGTGCTGTGGTGCGCCCCTACGCACCCGCTGGCGCGCCAGCGCAGCGTGACCTGGCAGCAGCTGCACGCCCACCCGCTGGTGGCCGCCGGCCGCGACCACGAGCGCAGCGTGGCGCAGATGCACACCGGCCTGCCCAGCGAACAGCGCGTGACGCCGGTGGAGATCGTGGACAACATCTCCACCGCCCTGGGCCTGGCCGCCGCCGACGTGGCCGCCACGCTGGCGCCCGACTACGTGGGCGCATTGGCCAAGCCGCTCGGGCTGGTGCGCCGGCGCATCCTGGCGCCCGAAGCCATGCGCTACGTGTGCCTGTACAACCCCACGCAGCGCGCCACGTCCCCGGCGGCCGAGGGCTTTGCGGAGCACCTGGTCAAGGTGCTGCCCCAGCGCCGCTGAAGCGGGGGAGCAGCAGGCAGGCCTCGGCGTTGCTGGCAGAAAAGCAGCGGTCCGCCGCATCGCGCCAGGGCAGCCACTGGTAGGCCACATGCTCGCGCGGGCTCAGCACCACGGGCGTGCCTGCAGGCACGCACAGGCCGAAGACGCGCTCGCGGTTGAGCACCACGCCTGGCGCATAGCGGTGGCGCCACTGGGGCCAGATGTCGTAGACGTTCTCCAGCAGCCAGTCGCTCAGCACGCAGCCGCTGGCCTGCACGTCGATGCCGGTTTCCTCCTGCACCTCGCGCGCGGCGGTGGCTTCCCAGGGTTCGTCCTCGCGGTCCTTGCTGCCGGTGACGGACTGCCAGTGCTCGCCCCCGTCTGCACGCCGAATGAGCAGGATGTCGAGGGCTGGCGTGTGCACCACGACCAGCACCGACTGCGGCAGCTTGAAAGGTCGCGCCCCGACCTCCTGGCCACTCATGCCGCAGCCACGAGCGCGTCGACGTCGTGCGCAGGGCCTTCGGCCAGCGCGCCCAGGGCGCACTGCAGCAGCCACTGCGGGGAGATGCGGCACAGCAAGCCAGGGGCCTGTTTGCCGCCAGCGGTGGGGACCGGGATCACGGCATCGATCAACGCAGTGCCCGCAGGCCCGCCAGCCATGCCCACGGGGCGCAGCTCCCGCCGGTCCAGGTCAAGCATGGCGCCCAGTGCATCGACGCGCAGGACGAACTCGCGCGTGCTGCCCCCCTCCAGCGGCACACGCACCAGCACCATCTGGCGGTTGGGGTCGGCCGCGCGCAACACGGGCGCATCGCCCGGCCCCGCTGCCACCACGCTGCGCAGGTCCACCACGGAGTAGACGCGCTCGCCGATCTGCGCGAGCCCCAGGAAAGGAAGGCGCGATCCCCCGCCATGGAGCACCGCCACGTCGGGGGCGGCCGTGACGACCTGGACCGCCTCGACCCCCAGCCAGTGGGAGCCGATCAGGAAGGTCGCCATCTGCACGCGGTGGCCGGCCTCCACCCGTGCAGCGCCCGCATGCGCATCGACCATGGGCGCGGGAGGGGTTGCCAGGCGGCGCTCGCACAGGTGGCGCAGCACCAGGCAGCCGAGGCCATGCTCGTAGCCATCGCTGGTGCGGAACTCGCGGTAGCCCTGCCCGCGCGCCTGGCCCATGCCGTACAGATGGCCGCCGAGCGCAGCCGTGCGTCCCCCCTGGCGGCTGGTGGCGATGGCCTCGGGTGCCTGCAGGACCGCAGCGTCACCGCTGGCGCGCACCAGGCGGTCCTGCGCATCGACGAAGGCCAGCGTGTCGCGCGCGCCCGTGCCCACGGCGCAGTCATCCAGGATGGACTGGAGCTGGTTGGCAGCATCCCAGACGATGGCGATGCCGCCGAGCACCGGTCCACCCGCACTGCGCCCCATCCCGTCGCCGACGTCGGCCCGCACAGCTGCGGCATACACGAAGGTGGGACCCTCGGCGTAGAAGCGGCTGGCCTCGTAGCGGCTCACGGTGTAGGCCTGGCTGCCCTGCAAGCGCAGGCAGCGCTGTGCCCAGTCCTCGTCCAGCCGGGTGCCCACCTGGTGGCCCTGCCCCGGTTGCGAGACGGCGACGACCCGGCCATCGGTGCCGAACAGCACCAGGCAGGCATACACCGTGTACAGGCTATTGATCTCCGCAAGCACCGCCGTGGCCTGGCTGCAGCCCTGGGTGCCTGCGGCGAGGGTGCGGGCGAACTGCGGCGTGAGCGCCCACCAGCGGCAGTCGTTGGCCCGCTCGTAGAGGTTGCGGTCCAGGATCTGCATGGCCAGTGCGGCGCGGCCCTGGGCGTCGCGCAGCAGGGAGCGCAGCACCACGCTGTAGAGGTCTTGCAGGGCACTGGCAAAGGCCTGAGCGGTCTTGCGCGCGGTGGCACCGATCTCGGACAGCAGGGTCTTGGCAAACAATAGCTCGCGCGGGGCCGCCGCATCCCGGCCACCACCACCGCCATCACCCCCATCGCCGATCTGGTTGAGCTCCAGCAGCCCATTCCAGACCGAGCGCTCCAGCGCCGACTGGATGGCGGCCGAGCGCTGAGGAATCTCGCGCAGTTCCTGCGACAGCAGCTGTGCCTGGCCCGACAGCTCGTTGGCCAGCGCACTGCGCTCGTCGTGCGAGGCCTCGTCGAAAGCGATGTCGAGAGGCAGCAGCGCCACGCCGCGCCAGCCCGGCCCCTGGTAGTCCTGGAAGCCCTGGGTATCGCGCACGGCCATCAGGTAGCGCCGGCTGGCATGGCGCACCGCATGCACCCCAGAGCTGCCCGCCTGGGGCAATAGCCAGCCGGCCGGCAGCTGCAGCGGGTCGCCCGACACGAGCACACGCCCCGAGGCATCGACCAGGGCCAGCACCACATCACTGCCTTGCAGGGTGCCTTGTGCGTCCTCGAGCTGCACCGAGTCGAAGATGGCCGGCATCTCATCGGCCAGCTTGAATTCCAGGCACAGCAAGCCCACGATGCGCCCGCCCGAGTGCACACGCCGGGCATAGACCAGGGTTTCGGCACCGGTGCCGCAAAAGCCATGCACGGCATGGTGCTCGACATAGCCCGCATCGCTTTGCAGCACCGAACGCAGGAATGCGGCGTCGGCATCCACCTGGTCGAGCCCGCCCACCGGGCTCACGGCACGCAGGCTGGCACAGGGCTGCAGGTCGGTGTCGAAAAGCAAGATGTTGCCGTAGACCGTGTACTTGCTGGCGTACTCGGCCAGGCGCGCCTCGATCAGCGGGCGCAGGGACGGGTCCGGGTCGGCGAGGTACTCGGCCACCCCCACGTCGGTGGCAAAAAAGCCGATGTCGGCCGTGCGCTCGAACAGGTTGCGCACCAGCACGTCGATGCACACCTGGGCGCGGGCGGCCAGGTCTTCGGTGCGGTTTTTCAGGGCCTCGCTGACCAGGCCCTGCATCAGGTCGCTGGAGAGGGCCGCGAAGTCCCTGCGCGCCTGAGCCAGGTCACCGCCCGATGAGGCCTTGGACGACAGCAGCGACAGCGAGGACAGCAGCGAGAGCTGGTCCCAGGCGCTTTCGACCAGGCGCAGCTCCTGGCGCTGGTGCTGGGCGGAAGGCATGTAGCGCAGCCATTGTTCGGAGGAATTCGGGGAGGATTGCACGGGAAAAGTCCTTTGCGCGATGGGCCCGGTGACGCTGCATTGTGCGGCGGGGCCTGCTGCCCTCCAACTAGCATATTGCATGCCTTTTGCAAATATATTGCCCAGCTTGGCGCAAGGCTGACGGCAGGTACGCCGCAGCATGCGGCGAGACTTAGTGCTTCGGGGCACGCCAAGACGACCTATCCAGGGCCCGGATAGATCGTCAACAGGCCCATGGGCCCGAGGTCAGGGCTTGGCCCTGGTCGCCACGGGTGGCGGCAGTTCCTTGGCCTGCAGCTGCTGTACCTGGGTCACGAGCTTGTTGTGCGCATCAAGGAAGGCGGCGGCGATGACCTTGCCCTCGTTGGTGTTGCTCCAGCCGGCGCCGCCGGCCCCGCCCATTCGCCCCCAGAGCAGGCCCGCCGCGCCCAGGTCAGTGGTGCGCGCGGCGCCGGTGGCTGCTGCCACCTGCTCGGTGGTCTCGTTGTCGGTGAGCAGGAGCGCGGTCTGCGCCTCCTTGAACTTGACCTGCTCGGCCAGACCCACCAGGCCCGCGATGTCGCGCAGCACGGGGATCATGGCGATCACGCCAGCGATGCTGCGGCCCGCGTCCTGCTCGCTGAAGGTCAGGCTCGGCGTCAGCGTGTACTGCGCCTCGTAGCCCTTGCCCTTGGCCACGGTGGAGTTCTTGCGCAGGATGCCTGCGTCCTTGAGCTCCTGCTCCTGCACCGTGCCGCGCAGGCCGGCCGCCCGGTCGACGATGCGAAAGCAGCCGCTTTGCTGGGCGATCAGGCGGATCAGCGGCACGGGCGATGCCGGCAGCTGGTAGCTGCTGGAGACGGTGTAGCCGTTGGGATTTTCGGCCAGGGCCAGCGTGGCCACGGGCTGGGTGCACTGCGTGAGTTCCTTGGCCGCGTCCTTGGCGCCCGCAGGCCCGGCGGAGCCGGAGACCACAGAGCCGCCCTGGCCCAGTTCGGTCTTCTTTTCACCGCAGCCGGCCAGCAGCAGGGCCACGAGCACCAGGGCCAGGGGGGCTTTCACGGAAGAGCGCATGGTGAACCTCGACTCGATTCGAAAGGGGGAGAACACGGTGGGCATGGGCCATGAAAAAAGCGGCACCGGCCAATGGCCGCTACCGCTTCTTGTCAGAAATACCCAGTCATGGGAGTGACGGGGTGGACCCGGCTCAGGCCGCCTTGACGGCGTCCACGTTGCGCAGGCGGATGTGCAGCTCGCGCAGCTGCTTTTCGTCCACCGGCGACGGGGCCTGCGTGAGCAGGCACTGGGCGCGCTGGGTCTTGGGGAAGGCGATCACGTCGCGGATCGACTCGGCACCGGTCATCAGCGTCACGATGCGGTCCAGTCCGAAAGCCAGGCCGCCGTGCGGGGGCGCGCCGTACTGCAGCGCGTCCAGCAGGAAGCCGAACTTCTCCTGGGCTTCCTCGGGCGAGATCTTCAGGGCGTCGAACACCTTCTGCTGCACGTCGGCGCGGTGGATACGGACCGAGCCGCCACCCATTTCCCAGCCGTTGAGCACCATGTCGTAGCCCTTGGAGATGCACTTCTCGGGGGCCGTGACCATCCAGTCCTCATGGCCATCCTTGGGGCTGGTGAAGGGGTGGTGCACCGAGTTCCAGCGCTGGTTGTCCTCGTCGAACTCGAACATCGGGAAGTCCACCACCCACAGCGGGGCCCAGCGGTCTTCGAACAGGCCGTTCTTCTTGCCGAACTCGCTGTGGCCGACCTTGATGCGCAGGGCGCCGATGGCGTCGTTGACGATCTTTTCCTTGTCGGCACCGAAGAAGATCAGGTCGCCGTCCTGCGCGCCCGTGCGCTTGAGGACTTCTGCAATCGCGGCATCGTGGATGTTCTTGACGATGGGGCTTTGCAGGCCGTCACGGCCCTTGGACAGGTCGTTGACCTTGACCCAGGCCAGGCCCTTGGCACCGTAGATCTTGACGAACTCGGTGTAGGCGTCGATCTCGCCGCGCGACAGGCCCGTGCCTTCCCTGGCACCACCGGGCACGCGCAGGGCGACCACGCGGCCGCCCTTTATGTTGGCCGCGCCGGAGAAGACCTTGAAGTCCACGTCCTTCATGGCGTCGGTCAGGTCGGTGAATTCGAGCTTCACGCGCAGGTCGGGCTTGTCCGAGCCGTAGCGGAAGGCCGCGTCCTGGTAGGTCATGACCGGGAACTCGCCCAGGTCCACGCCCAGCGTGTTCTGGAACACCGTCTTGATCATGCCCTGGAACATGTCGCGGATGTCCTGCTCTTCCATGAACGAGGTTTCGATATCGATCTGGGTGAACTCGGGCTGGCGGTCGGCACGCAGGTCTTCGTCGCGAAAGCACTTGGTGATCTGGTAGTAGCGGTCGAAGCCGGCCACCATCAACAGCTGCTTGAACAGCTGGGGCGACTGGGGCAGCGCAAAGAAGTGGCCGTCGTGCACGCGGCTTGGCACCAGGTAGTCGCGCGCGCCTTCGGGCGTGCTCTTGGTGAGCATGGGGGTCTCGATGTCCACGAAGCCGTTGGCGTCGAGGAATTTGCGCACTTCCATGGTCACCCGGTAGCGCAGCATCAGGTTGTTCTGCATGTAGGGACGGCGCAGGTCCAGCACGCGGTGCGTGAGGCGCGTGGTTTCACTCAGGTTTTCCTCGTCGATCTGGAACGGAGGCGTGACCGAGGGGTTGAGCACGTTCAATTCGTGGCACAGCACTTCGATCTGGCCGGTCTTGAGCTTGTCGTTGGTGGTGCCGCCAGGACGGGCCCGCACCACGCCCTTGACCTGCACGCAGAACTCGTTGCGCAAGTCTTCGGCGATCTTGAACATCTCGGCGCGGTCGGGGTCGCACACCACCTGCACATAGCCTTCGCGGTCGCGCAGGTCGATGAAGATCACCCCACCGTGGTCACGGCGGCGGTTCACCCAGCCAGACAGGGTGACGGTTTGGCCCAACAGGGCTTCGGTCACAAGACCGCAATAGTGGGAACGCATGGCCATGGCAGAACTTCCGGCGCCCCTCGGGCGCATTGAGAGAGAAAGGGTTACTTGGGAGGCAGCTGGATGGTCGGATCGACCGGGGCCACCACGCCCATCGAAACAATGTACTTGAGCGCCGAGTCCACGCTCATGTCGAGCTCGACGCAGTCGCTCTTGCGCAGCATCACGAAATAGCCACCCGTGGGGTTCGGGGTGGTGGGCACGTAGACGCTCACGAATTCATCGCGCAGGTAGGCTGCGATCTCGCCATTGGGCGCACCAGTGACGAAGGCCACCGTCCAGACGCCTTCACGCGGCCACTGCACCAGCACCGCCTTGCGAAACGCGTTGCCATTCTCGGCGAACAGCGTGTCGGAGACCTGTTTAACACTGGAGTAGATCGAGCGCACCACCGGGATGCGGTGCACCAGGGCATCGCCCCACTGCACCAGCTTGCGGCCCGCAAAATTGCTGGCCACAGCGCCCACCACCAGCAGGATCACCAGGGTCAGCACCACGCCGAAGCCTGGCACGTGCACACCCAGCACCTTGTCCGGGTGCCAGTTCTCCGGCAGGATCTGCAGGGTCTGGTCCAGTGTGCTGACGATCCAGTGCAGCACCCACGCGGTGATGACGCCGGGCACGATGACCAGCAGACCGGTGAACAACCATTTGCGCAAGGAAGGCATCCGCTGAGACTCAGGTTTTGGGGGTGGAGCCCGTGCTGGCGCTAGGAGCGCTGGCAGGAGGGGTGGATTCCTTCTTGGGGGCGGTGTCCGTGCTGGCGGCCGCTGGCGCCGCTGCGGGGGCATCGCCGCCCTTGGCATCGGCAGCGGGTGCCGCAGCAGGCGCGCCGGCTGTGTTTCCACCGCGAAAATCCGTCACGTACCAGCCCGAACCCTTGAGCTGGAAGCCCGCAGCGGTGACCTGCTTGGAGAACGCCTCGGCGCCGCACGCCGGGCACACCGAGAGTGGTGCGTCGGAGAGTTTTTGCAGCACGTCCTTGGCATGGCCACAGGAACTGCATTTGTAGGCGTAGATAGGCATGTCGGGCGTGTCGTTGAAGGCAAAGTGCAAAACCTTCAATTATAGGCGTGCAGGCCGGCGCGCCCCACTTCTCCCCGTGCATGCGGGGTCTGCAGGGGCTTTGGCGCGCCTGCGCCGGCTTACTCCACGCCCACCACGCGGTGGTGCCCGGCGTGGCGGTTGGCCAGCAGTTGCGGAAGCAGCGAACCGAGCAGCATGCCCACGACGGCGGCCAGCAGGCCGGCGAGTTGGGCCGGGAACACTTCACCCCAGGGGGTATTGAGCAGCAGCAGCCAGATGCCCAGTCCAAGCACGATGGCCAGGATGGCGCCCTGCGTGGTGGCGCGCTTCCAGTACAGGCCCGCCACCAGCGGCACGAAGGCACCCACCAGCGGCACCTGGTAGGCACCCGAGACCAGCTCGTAGATGGACGTGCCCTGCATGCGGATCGCATAGGCCAGCACGCAGCCGCTGAACACCAGGGTGGTGATGCGCATGGTGCGCAGGTGTTCCTTGTCCGTCATCGTGGGGCGGAACTGGCGCCAGATGTTCTCGGTGAAGGTGACACTGGGCGCCAGCAGGGTGGCCGAGGCCGTGGACTTGAGCGCCGAGAGCAGCGCGCCGAAGAACAGCACCTGCATGAAGAAGGGCATCTTGGCCATCACCAGCGTGGGCAGCACCTTCTGCGGGTCGTCCTTGAGCAGCGCGGCCGTCTCGCCGGGCATGATGATCAGGGCGCTGGCCACCAGGAACATGGGCACGAAGGCGAACAGGATGTAGCAGATGCCGCCGATGATCGGGCCGCGCGTGGCGGCTTTGACGTTGTTGGCCGACATCACGCGCTGGAACACGTCCTGCTGCGGGATGGAGCCGAACATCATGGTGATGCCCGCCGCGATGAAGAACACCACGTCGTGGAACTTGGGTTCGGGCAGAAAGCGGAACAGCTCGCGGTTGGACGCAAACTCGATCACCTTGTCGGCCCCGCCAGCCATGTTGCCCGCAAACACGGCAATGATGGCCAGCCCGACCACCAGGATGATCATCTGGATGAAGTCGGTGACCGCCACAGACCACATGCCGCCGAACAACGTGTAGGCCAGGATGGACACCACGCCGATGACCATGCCCATGGGGATGCTGATGGCCCCGCCCGAGAGCAGGTTGAACACCAGCCCCAGCGCAGTGACCTGCGCCGACACCCAGCCCAGGTAGCTGAGCATGATGATCAGCGAACAGACGACTTCCACTGTGCGGCCATAGCGCTCGCGGTAGTAGTCGCTGATGGTCAGCAGCGTCATGCGGTAGAGCTTGCCCGCGAAGAACAGTCCCACCAGGATCAGGCAGAAGCCCGCGCCGAAGGGGTCTTCGACCACGTTCCCGAGCCCCCCCTCGATGAACTTGGCCGGAATTCCCAGCACTGTTTCCGAGCCGAACCACGTGGCGAACGTGGTGGTGATGATCATGTACAGCGGCAGGTGCCGCCCGGCAATGGCGAAATCCGCCGCGTTCTTCACGCGCCGGGCCGCCACGAGGCCGATGGCAATGGTGATCAACAGATAGGCAATGACCAGGGTCAACAGCACGGCATGCTCCTCGATGTCGCGAAGGGGTGGGGAAGTGGAACCTAAAAAATCCGGAAGCGGAAAAACACTTGCAACTGCTGTACCAGCACCAGGGCCAGCAGGCCCAGCACGAAGCCCGCGCCCGTGTAGATGATGGCGTGCAGCAGGCGGTTGGTGCGCTTTTGCTCCGCCATCAGCTCCAGCAGTTCACGCCGATGGTCCTGGGGCTTGTGGCGCAGGTAGTCGTGCAGCAGGCGCGGCAGCTCGGGCAGCATTTTGGCAAAGTGCGGCCCCTCGGCCTGGATTTCGCGCCACAGGCGCTGCGGCCCCATCTGGTCGAGCATCCATTTTTCAAGAAAGGGCTTGGCGGTGCTCCACAGGTCCAGTTCCGGGTCGAGCTGGCGGCCCAGGCCCTCGATGTTGAGCAGCGTCTTTTGCAGCAGCACCAGCTGCGGCTGGATCTCGACGTGAAAGCGCCGCGAGGTCTGGAACAGGCGCATCAGCACCATGCCCAGTGAAATCTCCTTGAGCGGCCGGTCGAAGTAGGGCTCGCAGACGGTGCGGATCGCCGATTCGAGGTCGTTCACCCGCGTGTCCGGCGGCACCCAGCCGCTTTCGATGTGCAGCTCGGCCACGCGCTTGTAGTCGCGCCGGAAGAAGGCGGTGAAGTTCTGCGCCAGGTACTCCTTGTCGAACTCGGTGAGCGTGCCCACGATGCCGAAGTCCAGCGAGATGTAGCGCCCGAAGGTGGCCGCATCCAGGCTCACCTGGATGTTGCCCGGGTGCATGTCGGCGTGGAAGAAGCCGTCGCGAAACACCTGGGTGAAGAAAATGGTGACGCCGTCGCGCGCCAGTTTGGGGATGTCCACACCCGCATCGCGCAGCCGCTCGATCTGGTTGATGGGCACGCCGTTCATGCGCTGCATCACCATCACCTCGGCGTGGCAGAAGTCCCAGAAGATCTCGGGGATCAGCACCAGGTCCAAGCCGGACATGTTGCGCCGCAGCTGCGCCGCATTGGCCGCTTCGCGCACCAGGTCCAGCTCGTCGTGCAGGTAATTGTCGAACTCGGCGACCACCTCGCGGGGCTTCAGGCGCTTGCCATCGGCCGAGAGGCTTTCCACCCAGCCGGCCATCATGCGCATCAGCGCCAGGTCTTTTTCGATCACCGGCAGCATGCCCGGGCGCAGCACCTTCACGGCCACTTCGCGTTCGATGCCGTGGCGGTCGCGCAGCGTGGCGAAGTGCACCTGGGCGATGGAGGCACTGGCCACCGGTGTGCGGTCGAAAAAGGTGAAGACCTCGTCCACAGGCCGGCGGAAGGCGCGCTCGATGGTGGCGATGGCGATGTCGGAATGGAACGGCGGCACGCGGTCCTGCAGCAGTGCCAGCTCGTCGGCGATATCCGCTGGCAGCAGGTCGCGGCGGGTGGAGAGCACCTGGCCGAACTTGACGAAGATGGGGCCCAGGCGCTCCAGCGCCTCGCGCAGGCGCTGGCCTCGGGGGGCATCCAGGTTGCGCCCGATGGAGACGATGCGGGACACCAGGCGCAGCCACGGCTTCTGGAAGCTGTCGAGCACCAGCCCGTCCAGCCCATAGCGGAACACCACCCAGAGGATGGCCACACCCCGGAGAAAACGCTTCATGGACCGGTCCGGTCAGCGCCAGGGCTGGTGCTGCTGCCTGCTGGGGCTGGGGGCACGGGGGCCGCAGGCGCCGGGTACGCGGCGGTGGAGCTGCCATCGGCTGGCGGCACGCGCGAGCCCACGAACTGGCGCAGCGCCTGCGCAGCCTTGCGGGCCACTTCGCTGATGGTGTGCGCGGGCGCATCACCCACCACGCGCGAGAGGTCCTCCTCCAGGTCCCAGCGCACGTTGTCCACCAGCCAGTTGATCTCGGCGGCCAGCTGCACGTCGCCCTCGATGCGGATGGCGGGCTTGTCGCCACGCAGCGCCACCTGGGCCAGCGCCAGGGGCGAGGTCTCGGTCACTTCGAGCTGCAGGTCGGGCGTGGCGCCTTCGGCGGCCAGGTTCAGGAGGCCGGCCGGCGTGATCACCAGCGCCATGGAGAACGCGCGCCACTGCACGCGTGCCACGCGCCCGCGCTGACGCACCAGGCGGTCCATGGCTTCCTTCTCCTGCATGAGCACATGGTTCAGGAACAGCACCAGCCGCTGCTGCACCTCGTGCACGAGCCATTGCGGCGGTTGTGGGCCGGCGGCCAGCCGTTCAAAGAGGCCATCCAGGAACGAAAAAGGGGACTGTGTTGCCATAGTCCCCGATTATTCCCTGAACTCGGCCCAAAACATGGGTTTTGGACCGATCCGGGGTGATTTACAAAGCCGTGATCACTGCAGGGCCTGCACGCCGGCCACGAGCCAGCCGCTGGCACCACTGCGGGACTTGGTCATGTTCCACACTTCGCGGAAGGGGCTCGGGCCTGCCGAGGGCTCTTCGCGGATCATGCCCGAGAACTCCACGCTGGCCATGTAGCCATCGTCCAGTTCCTCGATGCCCAGCAGTTGCGCGTCGATCATCACCACGTCGGTGTGGTTGGGCTCGGCACCGCGGTGCGTCTCGCGCTCGGCCAGCTGCGAGCGGATCTCCTCGACCATGCTGTCGGTCATCATGGAGCGCAAGGTGGTGATATCCGAGCGGTCCCACGCGGCCTGCAAGGTCACGAAATTGCGCTTGGCTGCAGCCAGGAAACCGGGTGTGTCGAAGCCCTCGGGCACACCCCAGTTCTGCGAACCCGACAGGGCCGCACCGGCCGCACCTGCTGCAGCGCCGGTCAGGCCGGAGCCGATCACCGTGCCTGCGCCGGTGGCGCCGGCTTGGGTGCGTGCTGCATCAAAGGCCATGCTGTTGCGCTCCCAGGGGCGGGCCGATGCATCGTTGCCGACGTTGTTGGGGCTGTACTGCGCAGGCACCTGGGCCGCAGCCGGCGTGGCTGCACCGGCACCCTGGAAGGCGAAGGGCGAACCACCGGCCGACGTGCCCTGGTTGCCACCGCCGTTGCGCATGCGCATGACCATCTTGAAGATGGCGAAGGCAGCGACGGCCAGCAGCAGGATCATCAGGATGTTGCCGAAGCCTGCACCCAGTCCCAGCGAACTGGCCAGCCAGGCCAGGCCCAGGCCCGCAGCCAGGCCGCCGAGCATGGCACCCCAGGGCTTCTTGGGGGCTGCAGCGGCAGGCGCGGCAGCGGGCGCGGCCGGCTTGGCCGCGTTGTTGGCGTTTTGCGCGGGGCCGCCAGGTGCCGCAGATTCGCGCTGCGTCACATTGCTCGATTGCTTGCCCACGGAGTTGCCGCCACCCAGGCGGCGGGCGTCGGCATCCGCATGCGCGAACGCCAGCATTGCCACCAGAACCACAGACCACAGTTTCATCATGTCATCTCCATCTTGTATACGGCTGAACTTTGCTGCTCAGCACTTGATTCCAACATGCAAGGCCACTATGCCGCCAGTCATGTTGTGATAGTCCACATGCCCAAAGCCAGTTTGCTGCATGAGGCTTTTGAGCTCTTCCTGGCCCGGATGCATGCGGATCGATTCAGCCAGGTAGCGGTAGCTGGAGTCATCGCCGGCCACCAGCTTGCCCAGTTGCGGCAGCACCTTGAAGGAGTACCAGTCGTAGGCTTTGGTGAGCGGCTTGGCCACCTTGGAGAATTCGAGCACCAGCAGCTTGCCGCCGGGCTTGAGCACGCGGCACATTTCCTTGAGCGCAAGATCCTTGTGCGTCATGTTGCGCAAACCAAACGCCACGCTCACCACGTCGAAGTGGGCATCGGGAAACGGCAGCTTCTCGGCATCGCACACCAGGGTGGGCAGCACCACGCCCGCGTCGATCAGGCGGTCGCGCCCGGTGCGCAGCATAGCCTCATTGATGTCGGTGTGCACCACGCGGCCGGTGGTGCCGACCTTCTTCGAAAACGCCAGGGCCAGGTCGCCCGTGCCGCCCGCAATGTCCAGCACCTGGCTGCCCTCGCGCAGGTTGGCCACCATCACGGTGTAGGCCTTCCAGGCGCGGTGCAGGCCCGCCGACATGAGGTCGTTCATGACGTCGTACTTGGAGGCGACGGAATCGAACACACCGCGCACGTGGCGCGCTTTTTCCTGCTCGTCGACGGACTGGAAACCGAAGTGGGTGGTGCTCATGGGATTCATGCTAGGCGCGTGGGCGCCCAAGGTACAGCGACAACCCCGCACTGAAACGGGGCATCTGCCGCAGGGGTTTTTCAATACCCAGCATCAAAAGACAGCCAACACCTGTCCATGCATGCCGGGTTAGCTATTGTAAAAAGAGCAGAGGCAGCCGATGCACTGGTCGCCATAGTGGTGCGCGCGGGCCACAGCGGCCGCGACGGCCCGGCCCATACGGAGTTGGGCGGGTATCAATGGCTGCCGCAGGCGCCGCCGCCGTGGTCGTGGCCCTTGGGTGCCATGGGCGCATCGCGGTCCACCCCGGCATCGGCCAGCCGGCTTTCGTACTGTGCCCACAGCGCGGCCTCCTGCTGGCCCAGCTCGTACAGGTATTCCCAGGTGAAGATGCCGGTGTCATGTCCGTCCGAGAAGGTGGGTTTGACGGCGTAGTTGCCGATGGGCTCCAGGCCTTCGAGGGCCACGTCGCGCTTGCCGGTCTGCAGCACCTCCTGGCCGGGCCCGTGGCCCTTCACCTCGGCGGAAGGCGAGTACACACGCATCAGCTCGAAGGGAATGCGGAATGCCGCGCCGTCCGAGAACACCACTTCGAGCACCCGCGACTTGCCATGCACCGTGAGCGCCTGGGGAGTGGGCGAACCCGCTTTCAAACCTGCCATGGATATACACCTGTGAGAAACTGCCTTGGCGACGACCGCCAGGCCGGCCTGCATTGTCCCACCCGCAGGCCGTACAGCGTGCAACCCGCTGGGCTGCGCGGTTACTGCAGTGCCTGCAGCTCGGCCACCATGGCGGCCTCGGTCGCCGGAAGGCGCGCACGCAGCGCGGCTTCCTGGTCCGCTGGGCCGGGCCGCTGGGCCGCCGCCCACACCGGCGCGGGGAAATGGCTGTCCCAGGCGAAGCGGGCGATCACGTGCCAGTGCAGGTGCGGCACCATGTTGCCCAGCGCCGCCAGGTTGACCTTGGTGGGCGCCAGGTGCTGGCGCAGCGCCTGCTCCACGGCCGTGACGGCCTCCATGCAGTGCACGCGGTCGGCGGCCGGCAGATCGGAGAACTCGGCCACATGGGCATTCCACACCACGCGGTAGAAGGCCGGAAAGCCCGCTTCGTCCGCGCGGATCACACGCACGCGCGTGCCGCGCCATACCGGCGTTCCGCCATCGGCGGCGCACAATGGGCAAACCCCTTGGCTCATACCAGAACCCGCTCGATACCGCCCTGGTTCGCGCGCTCCACGTACTCGGGCATCCAGTTCTCGCCCAGAATCTCGCGTGCCATCTCGACCACGATGTAGTCGGCTTCGAGCAGGCCGTTGTTCAGGTCGTCCTGGTAGCGGTTCAGGCCCTGCAGGCAGCTCGGGCAGCTGGTGAGGATCTTCACGTTGTCCTTCTCGCCCACGGCGCCGCTGGCACGCAGGGTGGCCTCGCCCTTCTTGATCTCTTCTTCCTTGCGAAAGCGCACCTGGGTGGAGATGTCGGGGCGCGTCACGCCCAGCGTGCCCGATTCGCCGCAGCAGCGCTCGCTCTTGAGCACCTGCTCGCCCACCAGCGCCTTCACGGTCTTCAGGGCGTCCTGCTGCTTCATGGGGTTGTGGCAGGGCTCGTGGTACAGGTAGGCGCCCTTGCCCTGCAGGGTGATGCCCTTTTCCAGCAGGTACTCGTGGATGTCGATGATGCGGCTGCCCGGGAAGATCTTGTCGAACTCGTAGCCCTGCAACTGGTCGTAGCAGGTGCCGCAGCTGACCACCACGGTCTTGATGTCGAGGTAGTTCAGCGTGTTGGCCACGCGGTGGAAGAGCACCCGGTTGTCGGTGATCATCTTCTCGGCCTTGTCGAACTGGCCGCTGCCGCGCTGCGGGTAGCCGCAGCACAGGTAGCCCGGGGGCAGCACGGTCTGCACGCCCGCATGCCAGAGCATGGCCTGCGTGGCCAGGCCCACCTGGCTGAACAGGCGCTCCGACCCGCAACCGGGGAAGTAGAACACCGCCTCGGCCTCGGCCGTGGTGGCCTTCGGGTTGCGGATGATGGGAACGTAGTCCTTGTCCTCGATGTCCAGCAGCGCACGCGCGGTGCGCTTGGGCAGGCCGCCGGGCAGCTTCTTGTTGATGAAGTGGATCACCTGCTCCTTGACCGGGGCGGTGCCCACGGTGGCAGGCGGCTTGGCGGTCTGCTTGCGGCCCACCTTGCGCAGCAGGTCCACGGCCATGCGCTGCGCCTTGAAGCCCACGCCGACCATGGCCGAACGCATGAACTTGATGGTCTCGGGGTTGGTGGCGTTGAGCATGGTCATCGCCAGCGCGTTGCCGGGGCGGAAGGTCTTCTTGCCCATCTTGCGCAGCAGGTTGCGCATGTTCATGGTGACGTCGCCGAAGTCGATCTTCACCGGACAGGGGCTCTCGCACTTGTGGCACACCGTGCAGTGGTCGGCCACGTCCTCGAACTCCTGCCAGTGCTTGATGCTCACGCCGCGGCGGGTCTGCTCCTCGTAGAGGAAGGCCTCCACCAGCAGCGAGGTCGCCAGGATCTTGTTGCGCGGGCTGTACAGCAGGTTGGCGCGCGGCACGTGCGTGGCGCACACCGGCTTGCACTTGCCGCAGCGCAGGCAGTCCTTGACGGAATCGGCGATGGCGCCGATGTCGCTCTGCTGCATGATCAGCGACTCGTGCCCCATGAGGCCGAAGCTCGGCGTGTAGGCGTTGGTCAGGTCGGCGTGCAGCAGCGCCGGGTCGCGCGCCTGGCCGCCGGAGGTGGCGTCCATGGCCAGCACCGGCGCGGCATCGCGCAGCAGCTTGCCCTTGTTGAAGCGGCCCTCGGGGTCCACGCGCTGCTTGTATTCGGCGAAGGGGCGCAGCTCCTCGTCGGTCAAAAATTCGAGCTTGGTGATGCCGATGCCATGCTCGCCGGAGATCACGCCGTCCAGGCTGCGCGCCAGCACCATGATGCGCTCCACCGCGCGGTGCGCGGTCTGCAGCATCTCGTAGTCGTCGCTGTTGACCGGCAGGTTGGTGTGCACATTGCCGTCACCGGCATGCATGTGCAGGGCCACCCAGACGCGGCCCTTGAGCACGCGCTTGTGGATGGCCGTGGCCTCGTCGAGGATGGGCTTGAAGGCCGCGCCCGCGAAGATGCCCGAGAGCGGGGCGCGCAACTGGGTCTTCCAGCTCGCGCGCAGGGTGTGGTCCTGCAATTGGGGGAACAGGCTGTCCACGTTCTGCAGCCAGGTGGCCCACAGCGTGCGCACCTCGGCCACCAGGGCGATGGCCTGGGCCACGCGGTCCTCGAGCAGTTCGGCCGAGGGGATCTCGTTGGCGTCGTCCTGCTTTCCGAGGGGCAGGTTGCCGCGCTCGAAGAAGTCGGTGAACGCATCGCATAGCTTGATCTTGTTGTGCAGCGACAGCTCGATGTTGATGCGCTCGATGCCATCGGTGTACTCGGCCATGCGCGGCAGCGGAATCACCACGTCTTCATTGATCTTGAAGGCGTTGGTGTGGCGGCTGATGGCCGCCGTGCGCTTGCGGTCGAGCCAGAACTTCTTGCGCGCCTCGGGGCTGATGGCGATGAAGCCTTCGCCGTTGCGCGAATTGGCGATGCGCACCACCTCGCTGGTCACGCGCGCCACTTCGTCGGCATTGTCGCCCGCAATGTCACCGATCAGCACCATCTTGGGCAGGCCACCGTTGCCCTTCTTGCTCTTGGTGGCGTAGCCCACGGCCTTGAGGTAGCGGTCGTCCAGGTGTTCCAGGCCGGCCAGCAGAACGCCGGAGCGCTTTTGCTCGGCGAACATGTAGTCCTTGATCTCGACGATGCTGGGCACCGCGTCCTTGGCATTGCCGAAGAACTCCATGCACACGGTACGGGTGTGCTCGGGCATGCGGTGCACCACCCAGCGCGCGCTGGTGATCAAGCCGTCGCAACCCTCTTTCTGGATACCGGGCAGGCCCGAGAGGAACTTGTCCGTCACGTCCTTGCCCAGGCCTTCCTTGCGGAAGGTCTTGCCCGGAATGGCCAGGCGCTCGGTGCGCACGGGCGTCTTGCCGTCGGCCTCGAAATACTGCAGCTCGAAGGTGGCGGTCTCCACGTCATGGATCTTGCCCATGTTGTGGTCCATGCGGGTCACTTCGAGCCACTGGGCGTCGGGCGTCACCATGCGCCAGCTGGCCAGGTTGTCCAGGGCCGTACCCCAGAGCACGGCCTTCTTGCCGCCCGCGTTCATAGCGATGTTGCCGCCAATGCACGAGGCCTCGGCGCTGGTCGGGTCCACGGCGAAGACAAAGCCCGCGCGCTCGGCCGCATCGGCCACGCGCTGGGTGACCACGCCGGCTTCCGTCCAGACGGTGCCCACCTCGCTGTCCATGCCCGGCAGGCGGCGCATTTCCACCTCGGTCATGGCCTCGAGCTTCTCGGTGTTGATGACCACGCTCTTCCAGGTCAGTGGGATGGCGCCGCCGGTGTAGCCGGTGCCGCCCCCGCGCGGGATGATGGTCAACCCGAGCTCGATGCAGCCCTTGACCAGCAGGGCCATCTCGACCTCGGTGTCGGGCACCAGCACCACGAACGGGTATTCGACGCGCCAGTCGGTGGCGTCGGTCACGTGGCTTACGCGCGAGAGCCCGTCGAACTTGATGTTGTCCTTGGCCGTCAGGCGCCCCAGCGTGCGCTGGATGCGCCGGCGCAGCTCGGTGGCCTGCACGAAGGTGGCGTTGAACGCGGCCACGGCCTTGCCTGCAGCCTCGACCAGCTCGCCCACCAGGCGGTCACGCCCGGCGTCGTCTCCCGGGGTGCGGCGCTTGTCGATCTCGGCCAGGCGGTGCTGCAGGGCCTCCACCAGCTGCTTGCGCCGGCCGGGGTTGTCCAGCAGGTCGTCCTGCAGGTAGGGGTTGCGCTGCACCACCCAGATGTCGCCCAGCACCTCGTAGAGCATGCGGGCGGATCGCCCGGTGCGCCGTTCCTTGCGCAGTTGATCGAGGACCTCCCAGGCCGGGGACCCCAGCAGGCGGATCACGATCTCCCGGTCGGAGAACGAGGTGTAGTTATAGGGGATCTCGCGCAGACGCACAGGCTCGGCGGCCTGCGTCTGCAAGGCAGCCAACGCTATCGGAACATTCATGGGGGTCTACCTGGGGTGGGCGCTGCGCGCCCATGAGCCTCGGGGGTGTGATTTTACGCCAGAGGCCCGGCGGGCGCAGGGCGGGCCCCTGCCCCACCCCGCGCGCGCCCTCAGGCGCCGCTCAGAACAGCACCCGGCTGCGCAGCGTGCCGGTGACGCCGGCCAGCTTGTCCAGCGCCAGGTCGGACGAGGCGGCATCGATGTCGATCACCACGTAGCCGACCTTCTCGTTGGTCTGCAGGTACTGGGCCGAGATGTTGATCTGGTTGTCCGAGAAGATGCGATTGATCTCGGACAGCACGCCCGGCACGTTGCGGTGGATGTGCAGCAGGCGGTGCTTGCCGGGGTGGGCGGGCAGCGCCACTTCGGGGAAGTTGACCGACGAGGTGCTGGTGCCGTTGTCGCTGTACTTCACCAGTTTTTCGGCCACTTCGAGGCCGATGTTGGCCTGGGCCTCCATGGTGGAGCCCCCCACGTGCGGGGTGAGGATCACGTTGTCCAGCCCGCGCAAGGGAGACAGAAACTCGTCCTTGTTGGTGCGCGGCTCCACGGGGAAGACGTCGATGGCGGCGCCCAGCAGCTTGCGCGACTTGAGCGCCTCGGCCAGCGGCTCGATCTCGACCACCGTGCCGCGCGCGGCGTTGATCAGGATGCCGCCCTGCTTCATGGCGGCGATCTCGGCGGCGCCGATCATCCATTGCGTGGAGGGGAGCTCGGGCACGTGCAGGGTCACGATGTCGCTTTGCGCCAGCAGGTCATGCAGCTTGTGCACCTGGCGCGCATTGCCCAGGGGCAGCTTGTTGACCACGTCGAAGAAGGCCACGTGCATGCCCAGGGCCTCGGCCAGCACCGACAGCTGCGTGCCGATGGAGCCATAGCCGACGATGCCCAGGGTCTTGCCGCGGATCTCATAGGCGTTGTCGGCCGACTTGAGCCAGCCGCCACGGTGCGCCACGGCGTTCTTCTCGGGAACGCCGCGCAAGAGCAGGATGGCCTCGGCCAGCACCAGCTCGGCCACGGAGCGGGTGTTGGAATACGGGGCGTTGAACACGGCGATGCCACGTTCGCGCGCGGCGTCGAGGTCCACCTGGTTGGTGCCGATGCAAAAACACCCCACGGCCACGAGCTTGCTGGCCTTGGCAAAGACTTCCTCGGTCAGCTGCGTGCGCGAGCGGATGCCCAGAAAGTGCACGTCGGCAATCTTGGCCTTCAACTCCTCGTCGGGCAGGGCGCCGGAGACGGTTTCGATCTGGGTGTAGCCTGCGGAGCGCAGCACTTCCACCGCGGACGGGTGGATGCCTTCGAGCAGCAGGAATTTGATCTTGTTCTTGTCCAGAGAGTTGTTGGCCATGGCAGTTGGTGGTTGCGTATGAAATCGGAACAGGTCAGGGCATGCGGCCGCGCATCGGAGATGTGCAGCGCATGCACCAACTATGCACCAAGGATGGTGCAATGCACAAAACCTTGCAGGGCTCCGTGAATGGCAAAATGCTGTCACAAAAGAGTCACAATTGGACACATTGCAACCTGTGCAAGGGGATTTCCCCAGTTGTGACCACTACAGTGCTGTGCGACAACGACACATCACTGTCACAAGGGCTGCCTAGCATCCGCCCTTTGTACATTTCGCCATCCTCGGAAGGAACCATCCATGCAACTCAAGCACCTGGCACTGTCTGCTGCCATCGCCCTGTCCGTCTGCGCACCCGCGCAGGCCCAGCCCGTAGAAATCCAGTGGTGGCACTCGATGAGTTCCGCCCTGGGTGACTGGGTGAACGACCTGGCCAAGCAATACAACGCCAGCCAGACCAAGTACAAGGTCGTCCCGACGTACAAGGGCACGTATGACGAGTCGATGACCGGTGCGGTTGCGGCCTTCCGCGCAGGCAATGCCCCCCACATCATCCAGGTGTTCGAAGTGGGCACAGCCACCATGATGGCCAGCAAGGGCGCCATCGTGCCGGCGGCCAAGGTGCTGAACGACGGCGGCTTCAAGTTCGACCCCACCCAGTACGTGTCGGCCGTGGCCGGCTACTACACGGCGCCCAACGGCCAGATGCTGAGCTACCCGCTCAACAGCTCCACCACCATCTTCTACTACAACAAGGACGCCTTCAAGAAGGCCGGCCTGGACGCCGACAAGCCGCCCAAGACCTGGCCCGAAGTGTTCGCTGCCGCCTCCAAGCTCAAGGCCAGCGGCCACAGCTGCCCCTTCACCACCAGCTGGATCAGCTGGACGCAGCTGGAAAGCTTTTCGCTGTGGCACAACACGCTGTTCGCGTCCAAGAACAACGGTTTTGACGGCAACGACGCCCAGCTGCAGATCAACACGCCGCTGCATGTGCGCCACTTCGAGAACCTGGCCAAGGCGTCCAAGGACGGCAGCTTCGTCTACAAGGGCCGTGCCAACGCGCCCGACGCCTCCTTCCCATCGGGTGAGTGCGCCATGATCACCGGCTCGTCGGGCCTGTACGCCCGCGTTGCCAAGGAAGCCAAGTTTGCCTATGGCATCGCTCCCCTGCCCTACTACGACGACGTGAAGGGCGCCCCTCAAAACACCGCCATCGGCGGTGCCAGCCTGTGGGTGATGTCCGGCAAGAAGGCCGAGGAGTACAAGGGCGTCGCCGACTTCCTGAACTTCCTGAACGACACCAAGGTGCAGGCCGCCAGCCACCAGCGCACCGGCTACCTGCCCGTTACCACGGCAGCCTACAAGCTGACCGAAGCCTCCGGTTTCTATGAGAAGAACCCCGGCACCGACGTGGCCGTGACGCAGATGATCCGCAAGGCCACCGACAAGTCGCGCGGCATCCGTTTGGGCAATTTTGTGCAGATCCGCACCATCATCGACGAGGAAACCGAACAGATCTGGTCCGGCAAGAAGTCCCCCAAGGAAGCCCTGGACACCGCAACCACCCGCGGTAACGAGCAACTGGTGCGCTTCGCACGCGCCAACAAGTAAGCGCTCCCTGAGCGCTCATGGCAGCAGCCCCAGCACACCAGCCGGGGCGCTGCCGAAAGCCCGCCTCCCTCGCAAACCGACCCGGTTTGCTGGGTGGCGGGTTGTCTTTTTGAGAGTTTGGACATGGAAAAACGCGTTCTCTTCCGCTCTGTATGGCTGCCGTGGGTGCTTCTGGCACCCCAGTTGGTCATCATCAGCGTCTTCTTCTTCTGGCCTGCGGGCCAAGCCCTGGTGCAGTCGTTCCAGGTGCAGGACACCTTCGGCTTCTCCAACGAGTGGGTGGGCTTTGACAACTTCAAGGCCTTGTTCCAGGACGAGGGTTACCTGGCCTCGTTCAAGACCACGGCGTTTTTCTCCATCCTGGTAGCGGTCAGCGGCATCAGCCTGTCGCTGATACTGGCCATCTTTGCAGACCGCATCGTCAAGGGCGCCCTGGCGTACAAGACTGCGCTGCTGCTGCCCTATGCCGTGGCCCCGGCCGTGGCCGGCGTGCTGTGGATGTTCATGTTCTCGCCCTCGCTTGGCGTGGTGTCGTACATGCTGCGCCAGTCGGGCTTCAACTGGAACCACATGCTCAACTCCGACCACGCCATGGCGCTGATCGTGGTGGCGGCCGTGTGGAAGCAGATCTCCTACAACTTCCTGTTCTTCCTGGCGGGCCTGCAGTCCATCCCCAAGTCGCTCATCGAGGCCGCTGCCATCGATGGAGCCGGCCCCTGGCGCCGGTTCTGGAGCATCCAGTTCCCGCTGCTCTCGCCCACCACGTTCTTCCTCTTGGTGATCAACGTGGTCTACGCCTTCTTCGATACCTTCGCCATCGTGGACTCGACCACGCAGGGCGGCCCGGGCCGTGACACCTCGATCCTGGTCTACAAGGTGTACTACGACGGCTTCAAGGCCATGGACATGGGCGGCTCGGCTGCGCAGTCGGTAGTGCTGATGTTCATCGTGGTGACCCTGACGGTGATCCAGTTCCGCTATGTAGAAAAGAAAGTGCAGTACTGACCATGGTAGAGCGCAGTCCCTATCTCAAACTCTTCTCGCACCTGATCATGGTGCTGGGGGTGATCATCGTCGGCTTCCCGCTGTACCTGGCGTTCGTGGCCTCCACGCACACGGCCCAGGACATCGTGCAGGCGCCCATGCCCCTGCTGCCCGGCAGCAATTTCTGGCAGACCTACCACGACACACTGTTCGGCGGCGGCTCGGGCGCAGGTTCCACCGCGCCCGTGGCGCGCATGATGTGGGTGAGTTTCGTCACCGCCATCGTGATCACCGTGGGCAAGATCGCGATTTCACTGCTGTCGGCCTTCGCCATCGTGTACTTCCGCTTTCCCTTCAAGGGCATCTGCTTCTGGCTGATCTTCATCACGCTGATGCTGCCGGTGGAAGTGCGCATCGGGCCCACCTACCAAGTGGTCTCCAACCTGGGCATGCTCAACAGCTATGCGGGCCTGACGGTGCCGCTGATCGCCTCCGCCACCGCGACCTTCCTGTTCCGCCAGTTCTTCCTCACGGTGCCCGACGAACTGGTGGAGGCCGCACGCGTGGACGGTGCCGGCCCCATGCGTTTCTTCAAGGACATCCTGGTGCCGCTGTCGCGCACCTCGATCGCCGCACTGTTCGTGATCCAGTTCATCTACGGCTGGAACCAGTACCTGTGGCCGCTGCTGGTAACCACCTCGGAAGACATGTACCCCGTGGTGATCGGCATCAAGCGCATGATCGCCGGCGGCGACAGCGGAAACGAATGGAACATCGTGATGGCCACGGCACTGCTGGCCATGCTGCCACCCGCGCTGGTGGTGGTGTTCATGCAGCGCTGGTTCGTCAAGGGCCTGGTCGATACCGAAAAGTAAGGCGACCACCCGCAACCCAATGACCGTGGCGGCCACCCACCCGTGCCGCCCAGACACAACCCAGATCCCAAAGTTGTTATGGCATCCATCTCCCTTCGCAATATCGTCAAGCGCTACGGCACCGGCCCCAAGGCCAACCAGGTCATCCATGGCGTGAACGCCGAGGTCAAGGACGGCGAGTTCGTCGTCATCGTCGGGCCCTCGGGCTGCGGCAAATCCACCCTGCTGCGCATGGTGGCGGGCCTCGAAGAAATCTCCGGCGGCGAACTGCGCATCGGCGACCGCGTCGTGAACGACCTGGAACCTGCCCAGCGCGACATCGCCATGGTGTTCCAGAACTACGCGCTCTACCCGCACATGACGAACTTCGAGAACATGGCCTATGGCCTGAAGATCGCCAAGGTGCCCAAGGATGAGATCAAGGCGCGCGTGGACAAGGCCGCCAAGATCCTGGAGCTCGGTCACCTGCTCGAGCGCAAGCCGCGCGAGCTCTCGGGCGGCCAGCGCCAGCGCGTGGCCATGGGCCGCGCCATCGTGCGCCAGCCCCAGGTGTTCCTGTTCGACGAGCCGCTGTCCAACCTGGACGCCAAGCTGCGCGCCCAGACGCGCCTGGAGATCCAGAAGCTGCACCGCGAGCTGGGCATCACCAGCCTGTTCGTGACCCACGACCAGGTCGAGGCCATGACGCTGGCCGAGCGCATGATCGTGATGAACGCCGGCAACATGGAGCAGTTCGGCACGCCCGAAGAGGTCTACCACACGCCCGCCTCGACCTTCGTGGCCAGCTTCATCGGCTCGCCGCCGATGAACCTGCTCAAGAACGCACCGAGCGGCAAGCCCGGCACCATCCTGGGCATCCGCCCCGAACACCTGGACGTGCGCAGCGAGGGCTGGGAAGTCACGGTGGAAACCGTGGAACTGCTGGGCGCCGAGCGCCTGATCTACGGCCGCGTACACGGCGAGCAGCTCATCGTGCGCGTGGAAGAAGGCACGCATTCGCCAGCACCCAACGCGGTCATCCACGTCGTGCCGCGCGCTGACCGCCTGCACGCCTTCGACGCCACCACGGGCAAGCGCATTCCGGACTGAACTGCATGAGTGACGCGCAAACCGAGGCCGGCCTGGCCACTGCCTGGCCCTACCCGCGCTGGATCGCGCACCGCGGTGCGGGCAAGCTCGCGCCCGAGAACACCCTGGCAGCGTTTCGCCTCGGGGCCCAGCATGGCTACCGCATGTTCGAATGCGACGCCAAGCTCAGCCGCGACGGCGTGCCCTTCCTGATGCACGACGCCACGCTGCAGCGCACGACCAATGGCCAGGGCACCGGCGGCGACCTGGAGTGGAGCGCGTTGTCGCAACTCGACGCGGGCGGCTGGCATTCGCGGGCGCATGCGGGCGAGCCCCTGCCCACGCTGGAGGCCCTGGCGCGCTACTGCATCGCCAACGCCTATTTCCTGAACATCGAGATCAAGCCCACGCCCGGGCTGGATGAGACCACCGGCCGCGTGGTGGCCGAGACCGCCGCCCGCCTGTGGCAGGGCCAGGCGGTGCCGCCGCTGCTGTCGTCCTTTCAGCCGGCCGCGCTGGCGGGCGCGCGCGCCACGGCGCCGCATCTGCCGCGCGCGCTGCTGGTCGACGTGCACCGCCAGGGCTTCGTGGACGAAGCCCATGGCCTGGGCTGCGTGGCCATCGTCTGCAACCACGCGCTGTGGGATGCCGCGCTGGTGGCCACCGTGCACGGCCAGGGCATGCGCACGCTGAGCTACACCGTGAACGACCCCTGGGCCGCGCAGCGCCTGATCGCTCTGGGTACGGACGGCATCATCACCGACCGGGTCGATCTGTTCAGCCCCGCAGGCTGAACAGGTGTTCCGGCCTTGCTGGGGCTGGAACACTCTCTCACAAGCGGTGCGGTGGGCGCGCCACAATGCACGCATGACATTGCACCGCTTCCGTGACCGCCTTGCGGCCTGCACGGCTTCCCTTCTTGCGCCCTGGCGCGCCAGCAGCCTGCCCGGCCTGTGGCAGGCCGTCCTCCTGGCACTGCTGATCGGACCATTCGCCCTGCCGTCCACGTTGGCCCAGGGCCGCGGAGCCACGGCACCCGCCGCCCCGGCCAGCAGCGCCGCCGGCGAAAAGCCCGAACTGCCCAGCGTGGACGCGCTGCGCGAGCGCTTCGATGCCATCCCGGCCAAGATCGGCGAGGACGACGACTACCGCCAATGGCTCAGCGATGTCTCGGCTATCGGTACGGCAGCGAACCAGGTGGCCGCGCGGCGCGCCGAGGCACTGGCGGACGTCGACTCCCGGCTCGCGGGCCTGGGCCCCGCGCCGGACAAGGGCGCATCGGCCGAGGCGCCTGACGTGGCGCAGCAGCGCAGCGCGCTGACCAAGGAGCGCAGCGGCATCGACTCCGAACTCAAGCTGGCGCGCCTGATCGCGGTGGATGCCGAGCAGCGCAGCGCCGACATCATCCGCCAGCGGCGCGAGCTGTTCCAGACGGCGCTGACGACGCGCATTGACTCGCCGCTGACCGGCACCTTCTGGCGCAATGTGCGCAGCTCGTTCCCCAGCGACTGGATGCGCCTGCAGTCCCTGGGCTACGAAATGCAGGAGGCGGTGGAAAAAGCCTGGGAGCCCAGGCACCGCACAGGTTTTGCCGTGAGCCTGGCCATGGCGCTCTTTGCGGCCATAGCCGGCACCTGGCTGGCAGAACGCCTGCTGCTGCGCCTGGCCCCAGCGCGCCTGCCGCAGGGCCGGCTGCGCCGCTCGCTGCTGGCCTTTGCCTCGGTGGTGGTGCACACCCTGCTGCTCGGGCTGGCAGCCCAGTTGGCGTGGAGCAGCCTCACCGTGGATGGCGGCCTGGGCCCGCGCCTGCAGGCGCTTGAGCGGGCCACCATGCAACTGGTGGTGTTTGCCGCCTTCATGATTGCGCTGGGCCATGCGCTGATCTCGCGCAAGCGCAGCTCCTGGCGCCTCACGGCCCTGTCGGACGAGCTGGCCACGCGCCTGGCCCCCTACCCCTGGTGGCTGGCGCTCACGGCCCTGCTGGGCGGGCTCATCATCGAGGTCAACCGCGTGGTGGGAGCAAGCCTCTCGGCCGAGGTGTCGGCACACACCCTGTCGGCCCTGCTGATGGCGCTGGTCATCCTGTGCGCCCTGCGCCACCTGCGCGCGCCCGCAGCGCCTGCGGGGGACGCTCCGGCCACCGAAACCCCAGCGCAGGAGCCACCGCCCGCGCCCCGTCCCATCTGGGTGGGCCTGCTGGTGGCAGCGGCAGCCGCCACGGCCATCGCCATCCTGGTGCTGCTGGTGCTGGGCTTTGTGGCCCTGGCACACATGCTGGCCGGCCAGATGGTCTGGACCGGGGTGGTGTTTGCCACCACCTACCTGCTGTTCGAGCTCGTGGAAGACCTGGCGCAGGCCGTGCTGTCCTCGCGCGGAGGCTTCGGCCAGCGACTGCACAAGGGCCTGGGCATCGACGGCAAGCTGCTGGACCAGAGCGCCGTGGTGGCCTCGGGTGCGCTGCGCGTGGTGCTGCTGTTCTACATGGTGATTGCACTGCTGGCGCCGCTGGGCACGGCGCCCGACGAGGTGTTCCGCCGCGGTGGCAGCGTGAACCAGACCCTGCAGGTGGGCAGCGTGACGCTGGCGCCGCAGGCGCTGCTGACGGCACTGGCCATTGCCTGCGCCGGCTTCGTGATGATCCGCATCCTCAAGCGCTGGCTCAGCGACCAGTTCTTTCCGAACACCTCGCTGGAGCCGGGCATGCGCAGCTCCATCGTCACCCTGCTGGGCTATGTGGGCGGCGTGGCGGTGGTCGCGGTGGCGCTGGCGGGGCTGGGCATCAGCGTGGAGCGCATCGCCTGGGTGGCCAGTGCGCTCTCGGTGGGTATCGGCTTCGGGCTGCAGGCCATCGTGCAGAACTTCATCTCGGGCCTGATCCTGCTGGCCGAGCGGCCGGTGCGCGTGGGCGACTGGGTGGTGCTGGGCGAGACCGAGGGCGACGTGCGCCGCGTGAACGTGCGCGCCACCGAGATCCAGCTCGGGGACCGATCCACCGTGATCGTGCCCAACTCGGAGTTCATCACCAAGACCGTGCGCAACATGACGCTCACCGGCGCCCCCGGGCGCGTGCTGCTGCGCCTGCCGGCACCGCTCGATACCGATGCTCAGCGCATGCGTGAGGTGATCCTGGCGGCCTTCACGGCCCACGAAGGGATCATGGCCGACCCCGAGCCCATCGTTCAGCTCGAAGGCATTATGAACGGCACGCTGACCTTTCTGGCCATCGGCTATGTGAGCAACCCGCGCAATGCGGGCGGGGTGCGCAGCGACCTGCTGTTCTCCATCCTGGACAGCCTGCGCGATGCGGGCCTGGCACTGTCACCACCCGCCACGACGGCCATCACGCATGGAACCCGTGCCCAAGGGGGAGATACGCCGCTGGCGCCGGTCGCACAGGCCTGATCGGCCTGCGAGAAAAGGGGGCTCAACCCTTCCAGCTTTTGCCCAGCACCCATTGGCAGGTGGCGCAGGCCAGCACCAGCGCAGCATAGGTAGCCATCTTGCCGTCGCGGCCCAGCAACACCAGGCCGGCCAGCAGCACGGCGCTACCCACTGCGAATTGGATAGCAGCCTGGGCCCACGTGGCGCGGTATGCACCGGATTTCCAGCCCAGCAGGCGGGCGCCCAGCACCATCAGCACGGCCATGGCGGCAGCGGGGGCGAGGAAATTCAGCAGGTGGTTGAGCGTGTCCAGAGGACCCATGGCAATTGACCCAGATCAAGGCTTTCCCAGGCAGTTGTACCGGGATGTGCCAACAATTTTATAATCAGCGCCTATGGCAGTCTGGGCCCTCGGCATCAACCACACCACCGCGCCCCTCGATTTGCGCGGCAGGTTCGCGTTCGCGCTCGACCAGATCGCCCCCACGCTGCACGGCCTGCGCCAGTCGCTGGGCCAATCCAGTCGCCACCCCGGTGTGGAAACCGCGATCATTTCCACCTGCAACCGCACCGAAATCTATTGTGCGGGCGAACAGGCGGCCATCGACCATACCCTGGGCTGGCTGGCGCAAAGCGGCGGCGTGAGCCCGGCGTTGCTGCGCTCGCACTCCTATTCGCTCGAAGACAGCCTGGTGGCGCGCCATGCCTTTCGCGTGGCCAGCGGGCTCGACTCGATGGTGCTGGGCGAAGCCCAGATCCTGGGCCAGATGAAGGACGCCGTGCGCGCGGCAGAGACGGCCGGAGCCTTGGGCACCACGCTGAACCAGTTGTTCCAGCGCAGCTTTGCCGTGGCCAAGGAGGTGCGCACCTCCACCGAGATCGGCGCGCACAGCATCAGCATGGCGGCTGCCGCCGTGCGCCTGGCGGGTCAGCTGTTCGAAGACCTGGGCAAGATCCGCGTGCTCTTCGTGGGCGCGGGCGAAATGATCGAACTGTGCGCCACGCACTTCGCGGCCAAGAACCCCAAGCAGATCGCAATTGCCAACCGCACGCTGGAGCGTGGCGAAAAGCTCGCCACGCGCTTTGGCGGCGAGGTCATGCGCCTGGCCGACCTGCCCGAGCGGCTGCACGAGTTCGACGCGGTGATCAGCTGCACAGCCAGCAGCCTGCCCATCATCGGCCTCGGAGCCGTGGAGCGCGCGCTCAAGAAGCGCCGCCACCGCCCCATGTTCATGGTCGACCTGGCTGTGCCGCGCGACATCGAGCCCGAGGTGAAAGCCCTGGGCGACGTCTACCTGTACACCGTGGACGACCTGGCCAGCGTGGTGCAGACGGCCCAGGCCAACCGCCAGGCGGCCGTGGAGCAGGCGGAGGCCATCATCGACGCCGGCGTGCAGAGCTTCATGCACTGGATGGACCAGCGCCACCCCGAAGGCGGCGTGGTGCCCCTGATCCGGCAGCTCAACGCCCAGACCGACAGCTGGCGCGCGGCCGAGATCGCGCGCGCCAAGAAGCTGCTGGCCCGTGGCGAGGACGTGGACGCGGTGCTGGAAGCGCTGTCGCGCGGCATCACCCAGAAGATGCTGCACGGCACCATGGCCGAGCTGCATGCGGGCGATGCCGAGATGCGCGCCCAGACGGCACAGACCGTTTCGCGCCTGTTCCTGCGCTCGCAAAGCAAGAACAGCGGCCTGTAGCGGCGCCCGCCGCTCCACCAGCCACGTTGCCCGCCGCAAGGGCAGCGCCCGCTGCGAACACGCAGCCCCCTCCCCCTTTTCACCGCATGAAGACTTTTCTCAGAAACCAGCTGGAGCGCTATGCGCAGCGCCTGGGCGAGCTTGATTTCCTGCTCTCGCGCGAGGACATCATGGGCGACATGGCCCAGTACCGCCTGCTGTCGCGCGAGCACGCTGAGGTGACGCAGGTGGCAGGCCGCTATGCGCGCTACGTGCAGCGCGAGGCCGACCTGGCCGGCGCGCGCGAGATGCTTGCCGACCCCGACATGGCCGAGATGGCGCAGGAGGAGGTCACCGGCGCCGAGGCCGAGCTGCTGCAGCTGGAAGACGAGCTGCAGCGCCTGCTGCTGCCCAGGGACCCGGACGACACGCGCAATGCCTTCATGGAAATCCGTGCCGGCACGGGTGGTGACGAGTCGGCCCTGTTCGCTGGCGACCTCACGCGCATGTACTCGCGCTACGCGGCCAATGTGGGCTGGAAGGTCGAGGTGGTGAGCGAAAACGCGGCCGAGCTCGGCGGCTACAAGGAAATCGTGCTGCGCATCGAGGGTGACAACGTGTATGGCACCCTCAAGTTCGAATCCGGCGGGCATCGCGTGCAGCGCGTGCCTGCGACCGAGACACAGGGCCGCATCCATACCAGCGCCTGCACGGTGGCCGTGATGCCCGAGCCCGACGAGACCGAGGCCATCAAGCTCAACCCGGCAGACCTGCGCATCGACACCTTCCGCGCCAGCGGCGCAGGGGGCCAGCACATCAACAAGACCGACTCGGCCGTGCGCGTGGTGCACTTGCCCACCGGCATCGTGGCCGAATGCCAGGACGGCCGCAGCCAGCACAGCAACAAGGCCAAGGCGCTGCAGGTGCTGCAGGCGCGCATCCAGGAAAAAGAGCGCAGCGAGCGCGCAGCCAAGGAGGCCGCGCTGCGCAAGGGCCTGATCGGCAGCGGCGACCGCAGCGACCGCATCCGCACCTACAACTTCCCGCAAGGGCGGCTCACGGACCACCGCATCAACCTCACGCTGTACAAGCTGCTGCTGGTGATGGAGGGCGACCTGGCCGACGTGCTGCAGGCCATGGCCCATGCCCGCGAGGCCGAGCAGCTCGAAGAGCTGGAAATGGGCGCGGCGGGCTGATCCTGCACCCACTCACCCCCCGCCATGGACGACATCACCCCCAACCCGCCCGCCACCGTGGCTGACGCCCTGGGCCAGGCGCGCACCCTGGGCTTGGCGCGCATCGACGCGCAACTGCTGCTGCTGCACGTGCTGGGCCGCGCCACCACCGACCGCGCCTGGCTGCTGGCCCATGACACCGATGTGCTGGCACCCGATGCCTCGGACCTCTACCAGGCCCTGTGCCTGCGCCGCGCGGCGGGCGAGCCAGTGGCCTACCTCACTGGGCACAAGGAGTTCTACGGCCTCTCGCTGCAGGTGGACGCCCGCGTGCTGGACCCGCGCCCCGACACCGAAACGCTGGTGGACTGGGCCCTGGAACTGATCACCCACCTGCCCGCCCCGCGCGTGCTGGACCTGGGCACGGGCAGCGGCGCCATCGCCCTGGCACTGAAGCACCAGTGCCCGGCCGCGCGCGTGCTGGCCGTGGACGCCAGCGCCGACGCACTGGCCGTTGCGCAGGCGAATGCGCACCGCCTGGCACTGCCCGTGCAGTGTGCACAGGCCAACTGGCTGCAGGGCGTGGAAGGCCGCTTCGATGCCATCGTCTCCAACCCGCCCTACATCGCTGCCGCCGACCCACACCTGGCCGCCTTGACCCACGAGCCGCTGCAGGCCCTGGCCAGCGGTGCCGACGGGCTGGACGACATACGCACCATCGTGGTGCAATCCCCCAATCACCTTGTACCGGGGGGCTGGCTGTTGCTGGAGCATGGCCACGACCAGGCGGATGCCGTGTGCGAACTGCTGCGCGCCGGGGGGTTCAGCGAGGTGCAAAGCCGCATGGATCTGGCCGGCATCGCACGTTGCTCCGGCGGACAATGGCCGACAGTGAAATAATCTGGTTATTGCGGGTCTCCGAGGCCCGCCAGCCCTTTCAAGGAGTATTCCCATGAGCGACCCCCAGCAACGCATCGACGCCCTCGTGAAATCCAGCGACATCCTGCTGTTCATGAAGGGCAACGCCAGCTTCCCCATGTGCGGTTTTTCGGGCCGCGCGATCCAGATCCTCAAGGCCAGCGGCGTGGACCCCAAGTCCGTGGTCACGGTGAACGTGCTCGAAGACGACGAGATCCGCCAGGGCATCAAGGAATACAGCCAGTGGCCCACCATCCCGCAGCTGTACGTCAAGGGCGAGTTCATCGGCGGCTCGGACATCATGATGGAGATGTACGAATCGGGCGAGCTCAAGCAGGTGCTGGGCACCGGCGAGTAATTGCGCCCTGTATCGGCACCTTCGGTGAGGCCGCCTTCGGGCGGCCTTTTTGCATGGCGGCAACAAACGAAGGTAACAGCTGGGCAAAACCGGTTGTCAGGGCTTTTCCTGCGCTTGGCCGGGCATGTTGTGTGCTTGAATGCTTGTGTGACGTGACGCTTTTGCAACTCACAAGGAGAGCATGCGATGACCAGCCATAGCCTTGTTCCCCAACCACCCGTCCTGCGCCTGCCGGTGGCCCAGATGCGCAATGTGTTCCACCCCGGCGACGTCGAGCGCAAGCTCTCGCGGCTGCAGGAGTCGGGCAACCAGCGCGAGTACGAAACCCTGCGCACGGTCTACGAGCGCATGCTGGAGCGCGGGCCGGAACGCTTCCAGGTCAAGCCCTCGGGCGTGCCCGACATGGTGAGCCTCTACGAGCAGTTGCCCAACTTCACGGACGTGCTGGACGACGTGAAGCGCCACGTGGCCCTGGCCCAGGACAGCTGCGACGGGCTGGAAGTGACGCCCATGCTGCTGCTGGGCCCCCCGGGCATCGGCAAGACCCATTTCGCGCGCCACCTGGCCGAGCTGCTGGGCACGGGCATGAACCTGTTGCCCATGAGTTCCATGACCGCAGGCTGGCTGCTGTCGGGCTCGTCGGCCCAGTGGAAAGGGGCACGCCCCGGCAAGGTCTTCGAGGCCCTGGTGGAGGGCGAATACGCTAACCCGGTGATCGTGGTCGACGAGATCGACAAGGCCGCATCGGACGCGCAGTACGACCCGCTGGGCGCGCTGTACAGCCTGCTCGAGCACGACACGGCGCAGAGCTTTACCGACGAGTTCGCCGAGGTGGCGATCGACGCGAGCCAGGTCATCTGGATCACCACGGCCAACGATACGCGCGGCATTCCCGACCCCATCCTGAACCGCATGAATGTGTTCGAGGTGGAGGCGCCCACGCTGGCGCAGGCGCGCACCATCGCGCGCAACCTCTACCAGGGCATACGCGCCGGGCACGACTGGGGCCGCCTGATCGACCCCGAACCGCAGGGCGATGTGCTGGACCTGCTGGCCACGATGCCGCCGCGCGAGATGCGCCGGGCGCTGATGACGGGGTTTGGCAATGCGCGGCTGGAACGGCGCTCCACGGTGGAGGTGGCTGATCTGCCCCGGGCCGCCACCGGGCGCGGGCGCATCGGCTTCGTGCAGTAGGCGGGCCAGGCCGCAGTGCCGCAGCGGTAGCGCGCCAAAGGGCGCCGTGGTGCACCGGGCAGGCAGATACACTCTGTAGCCCGGTGTGCCGCAGCGCCACGTTCTGTCGCTCTTCATGTCACTGACCCAAAGCTTTTTCGTGATCGGGCTGCTGATTGCAGCCAGTGCCTTCTTTTCCATGGCCGAAATTTCGCTCGCGGCCGCACGCCGCCTGCGCCTGCGCCAGATGGCGGACGAAGGCGACGCGCGCGCCGACCGCGTGCTGCGCATGCAGGAACAGCCGGGCGACTATTTCACGGTGGTGCAGGTCGGGCAGAACGCGGTAGCCATCCTCGGCGGTATCGTCGGCGAGGGAGCGCTGAGCCCGCACTTCAGCACGCTGTTCGGCTGGTGGCTCAGTGAGGGCAATGCGCAGACGACGGGCTTTCTGGCCTCGTTCCTGGTCATCACCTCGCTGTTCATCCTGTTTGCCGACCTGTTCCCCAAGCGCCTGGGCATGGCCGATCCCGAGCGGCTGGTGGTGCGCCTGGCCAAGCCCATGGCCTGGTGCATGACGATTTTGCGCCCGGTGGTGTGGTTCTACAGCCGGCTGGCAGATGCGCTGTTCCGCGTGCTGGGGCTGTCGTCGCTGCGCGATGACCGCATCACCTCCGATGACATTCTGGCCATGATGGAAGCCGGCACCCGGGCCGGCGTGCTGGCAGCGCGCGAGCAGCAGGTGATCACCAACGTGTTCGAGCTGGATACACGCATGGTGTCGAGCGCCATGTCGCAGCGCGACCGGGTCTCCTTTTTCCTGCGCGACGAGTCGGACGCGGTGATACGCCTGCGCATCGCGGCAGAGCCGTTCTCGACCTACCCGGTGTGCGAGGGCGACATCGACCATGTGGTGGGCTATGTGGACGCCAAGGACCTGTTCCAGCGCGTGCTCAACAACCAGCCGATTTCGCTGGCCGACGACAGCCTGGTGCGCAAGGTGCTGATCGTGCCGGACCGGCTGACCCTCTCCGAGGTGCTCGAGCAGTTCCGCCAGGTGCACGAGGATTTCGCGGTCATCGTCAACGAGTACAGCCTGGTGGTGGGCGTGGTCACGCTCAACGACGTGATGAGCACGGTGATGGGCGATCTGGTCTCGCCGCTGGACGAGGAGCAGATCGTGCGGCGCGACGAGAACTCGTGGCTGATCGACGGGGTGACACCCATCGGCGACGTGCTGCGCGCCCTGTCGCTCGACGAACTGCCGCATGCAGAGGAGTACGAGACCCTGGCCGGCTTTTTGATGGTGATGCTGCGCCGCGTACCGCGCAGAACGGACAGTGTGAGCTGGGGTGGCTACAAGTTCGAGGTGCTGGACGTGGACAGCTACCGCATCGACCAGGTGATGGTCTCGCGACTGTCGCAGGCGGGCAGCCAGGACAACGCCAACACGCCCGGAACCATCGTCTAGCTCCAGCGAGAGATCAGCCAGCCGCGGGCCTGTCGACGTACTCCCAGCTGCGCTGGGCACCGAAGACGGCATTCGGATAGGGCGGGCGCCCCCGGCTGCCGTTGTAGCGGCCCAGCGCCATGAACAGGTCACCACGCTCGCGGTCGATGTAGTGGCGCAGGATCACGCAGCCAAAGCGCAGGTTGGTCTGCATGTGGAACAACTTGCCGGCATCGCCGTCGCCGATCACGCGCGTCCAGAACGGCATGACCTGCATGTAGCCGCGTGCGCCCACGCTGGAGACAGCGAACTTGCGAAAACCGCTTTCCACCTGGATGAGGCCGAGCACAAGGGACACATCGAGCCCCGCGCGCTTGGATTCGTACCAGACGGTCTGCAGAAAGTCGCGGCGCACCTCCCACTCGGGCTTGCGCCGGCGCAGGCGGTCGCTCATTGCGGCCAGCCAGCGGGTGTAGTGCAGGCGGGTATCGGTGGTGAAGAACTCGGGCTCGGGCGGCGCCTGGTTGGCGATGGCCGAGCTCAGCGCGGTGCGCACCGAGTCCATCAACGGCTCTTCGAGCTGCCCGCCCGCATGCGCCAGCGTGGGCGCAGCCAGCCATGCCGACGGCCCCACGAGCGACGCGGCAAGGCATGCGCGGCGGGACAGGCCAGGGGGCCCACCGCCGAAGCCGTGCACCCCGCTCATACCGCCATGCGGCCCTTCACATGGGCCCAGATGTCGGTGATCGCCACCTTGGTGGCAGCGCTGTCGCGGCGGTGCTGGTACTCGACCTGGCCTTCCTTGAGGCCGCGGTCGCCGATCACCACGCGGTGGGGCACGCCGATCAGTTCCCAGTCGGCGAACATGGCGCCGGGGCGCTCGCCGCGGTCGTCCAGCAGCACGTCGACTCCGGCCGCCAAAAATTCGGCGTACAGCTTGTCGGCCGCGACCTTGACCTCTTCGCTGCGGTCCATGCCGATGGGGCAGATGACCACGGTGAAAGGGGCGATGGCGTCGGGCCAGATGATGCCGCGCTCGTCGTGGTTCTGCTCGATGGCAGCAGCGGGCAGGCGGGTGATGCCGATGCCGTAGCAGCCCATCTCCAGCGGCTGGGGTTTGCCGTTCTCATCGAGGAAGGTGGCGTTCATGGCGCGGCTGTACTTGGTACCGAGGTAGAACACATGGCCCACTTCGATGCCGCGTTCGATCGCCAGTTCCCCCTTGCCGTCGGGCGAGGCATCGCCCGCCACGACATTGCGCAGGTCGGCCACGGCGTCGGGCTCGGGCAGGTCACGGCCCCAGTTCACGCCGGTCATGTGGAAATCGGCCTCGTTGGCGCCGCAGATCCAGTCGGCCATGAGGGCCACGTCGCGGTCCACCACGGTCTTCACGGGCTTCTTGAGGCCCAGAGGCCCCAGGTAGCCGGGCTTGCAGCCGAAGTGCTCTTCGATCTCACCGAGGGTGGCGAAGCGAAAGCCCGCCAGGCCTGGCACCTTGCCGGCCTTGATCTCGTTCATGTCGTGGTCGCCGCGCAGCAGCAGCAGCCAGACCTGGGTCTTGACGATTTCGCCAGCTTCGTTGGTCTCGTCGGTGGCCAGCACCAGCGACTTGACGGTGGTGTTCAGCGGAACGTTCAGCAGTTGGGCCACATCGGCGCAGGTGCTCTTGCCGGGCGTGGCGGTCTTGGCAAGGGGCTGGGTGGCGACGCCGCGCGGGCCGGCGGGCGCCAGGGCCTCGGCCTTTTCCATGTTGGCGGCGTAGTCGCTGCCGGGGCAGTAGACGATGGCGTCTTCGCCGGTGGCGGCGATCACCTGAAATTCCTCGCTCAGGTCGCCACCGATGGCGCCGCTGTCAGCGGCCACGGCACGGTAGGTCAGGCCGAAGCGATCGAAGATGCGGCGGTAGGCCTGGGCCATGACCTGGTAGCTCGCCTTGGCGGCGGCCTGGTCGCGGTCGAAGCTGTAGGCGTCCTTCATGGTGAACTCGCGCCCGCGCATCAGCCCGAAGCGGGGACGGCGCTCGTCGCGGAACTTGGTCTGGATCTGGTAGAAATTCTTTGGCAACTGTTTGTAGCTGCGCAGTTCCTGGCGAGCGATGTCAGTGATCACTTCTTCGCTGGTGGGCTGGATGACGAAGTCGCGGCCATGGCGGTCCTGGATGCGCAGCAGCTCAGGGCCCATCTTTTCGAAGCGGCCCGTCTCCTGCCAGAGTTCGGCGGGCTGCACCACGGGCATGGCGAGCTCCACAGCGCCGGCACGGTTCATTTCCTCGCGCACGATGGCCTCGACCTTGCGCACCACGCGCAGGCCCATGGGCATGTAGTTGTAGATGCCGGCGCCCAGCTTCTTGATCAGGCCGGCCCGCGTCATGAGTTGGTGGCTGACCACCTCGGCGTCGGCAGGCGCTTCCTTGAGGGTGGAAATAAAGAATTGGGAGGCTTTCATCGGCTTCGGCAGAGGGCGTCTGGGTGCAGCCCACTTGCTGCGCTCAAAGCGCCGTGCATAATGGACACAGTTTAAAAATTTGGGGTTTGATTATGCTTGACCGGGACGGCTTTCGGCCGAACGTCGGCATCATCCTGCTCAACCAGAAGAACCAGGTGTTCTGGGGCAAACGCATCCGCACCCACAGCTGGCAGTTCCCACAGGGTGGCATCGACCGGGGGGAAACCCCGGAACAGGCCATGTTCAGGGAGCTGCACGAAGAAGTGGGCCTGCACCCCAACCATGTGCGCTTGGTGGCCCGGACACGGGACTGGTTGCGCTATGAGGTGCCTGACCGGTACATCCGCCGCGATGCGCGCGGACACTACAAGGGCCAGAAGCAGATATGGTATCTGCTGCAGCTGGTCGGACACGACTGGGATCTGAACCTGCGTGCCACCAACCACCCGGAGTTCGACGCCTGGCGTTGGAACGACTACTGGGTGCCGCTGGACGTGGTGGTGGAGTTCAAGCGCGGCGTCTATGAAATGGCGCTGACGGAACTGGCGCGCTTCCTGCCCCGCAACGAGCAGCGCAACCGCTACCTGCGCAGCGGCATGCGTGCGCGCGATGAACACGCGGGCAGTGCCATGTTCCGCACCGGTTCGCTGCTGGTGAACCCGGGCATGGAGCTTCCGCCCGGCGCGAGTTTCGACCCCGATCCACAAAACAGCCGACCCATGGCGTTGGAAGAGTTGCCTGCCATTTCTTCAGACACGGGGAGCAACAGCAGCTTCCCTCCCACGCTCAAATAACAAGCACCGATGCGTGTGCAGGCAGGCCTTGGCGGCTTGCCATGCTCCGCGCCCGAGGCAGCCATACCGGGTGTCTGCCCCATGCAGCCGAGCGTACTGGGGGGCGATACGCCCCGGCCGGGTCATTTCTCTGACCAGAATTGCCCTGGCAGGCGGTGGATCGCCTACTTGATGGTCAGCACCATGTTGTCGCGGTGCACCATCTCGGCCTCGGCCACGTAGCCAAGCAGGCGTTCGAACTCCGAGGAGGATTTGCGGCACAGCAGGCGGGCCTCGGCGCTGGCATAGTTGGCCAGGCCCCGGGCGATCTCCAGGCCAGCCAGGTCGCGCACGGCGATCACGTCGCCGCGCGAGAAATCACCCTCGACCGCCGTCATGCCGATGGGCAGCAGGCTCTTGCCTTCGTCGCGCACCTTGGCAGCGGCGCCAGCATCTACCAGCACGGCACCACGCAGCTGCAGGTGGTCGGCCATCCACTGCTTGCGGGCCTGCTTTTTCTGCGTCTGTGCCACCAGCAGCGTGCCCAGGGCCTCGCCCTTGACCAAGCGCACGAGCACGTCCTGCTCGCGCCCCCAGGCGATGACGGTGGAGGCGCCCGAGCCGGCCGCGCGCTTGGCCGCCAGGATCTTGGTGATCATGCCGCCCTTGCCGATGCTGGAGCCGGCGCCGCCGGCCATGGCTTCGAGCGCAGGGTCTCCGGCCTTGGCCTCGTGCACGAACTGTGCAGCCGGGTTCCGGCGCGGGTCGGCCGTGTACAGGCCCTTTTGGTCGGTGAGGATGACGAGGGCGTCGGCCTCCACCAGGTTGGCCACCAGCGCGCCCAGGGTGTCGTTGTCGCCGAACTTGATTTCGTCGTTGACCACCGTGTCGTTCTCGTTGATCACCGGCACCACGCCCAGCCGCAGCAGGGTGAGCAGGGTGGAACGCGCGTTCAGGTAGCGCTCGCGATCGGCCAGGTCGGCATGGGTGAGCAGCACCTGGGCACTGCCCATGCCCTGCTCGCGCAGCTTGGTCTCGTACATCTGGGCCAGGCCCATCTGGCCGACGGCGGCGGCGGCCTGCAGCTCGTGCACTTCATGCGGGCGGGTGGTCCAGCCCAGGCGCTTCATGCCCTCGGCAATCGCGCCGCTGGAGACCATGATCACCTCGCGCGGCGCCCCACCGCCCTCGCCACGCACCAGCGCAGCGAGTTGCCGGCTCCACTCGCCGATGGCCGCCTCATCAAGGCCCCGGCCTTCGTTGGTGACCAGGCTGGAGCCTACCTTGACGACGATTCGGCGGGCATCCCGCAGCACACTGGAAACCATTTTTGCTTCTTTTGCCTCTGTCGCTGGGCGGCCAGGATGGCTGCCATCACTGCATTGTTCTGTACAGGCCCATGGTCATGGGCCGTGCTGCCCGGCTTTTCAGTCGGGCGCATCGCCCGCAAAGCGCGGATCGATTTCCTCGGGCGTGTTCTCCACACGCTGCTGCGTCTGCACATGCCGGTAGATGGCATGGATCAGCGGCTCGCAGCCTTCGCGGGTGAGCGCGGAGATCTGGAACACCGGGCCCTTCCACTTGAAGCGCTTGACGAAATCCTTCACGCGCTCTTCACGCTCTTCGGCCGGCACCATGTCCAGCTTGTTGAGCACCAGCCAGCGCGGCTTGTCGTGCAGTTGCTGGTCGTACTTCTTGAGCTCACCCACGATGGCCTTGGCCTGCGCCACCGGGTCGACCGCGTCGTCGAACGGCGCCAGGTCCACGATGTGCAGCAGCAGGCGGGTGCGCTGCAGATGGCGCAGGAACTGGTGGCCCAGGCCCGCACCTTCGGAGGCGCCCTCGATCAGGCCGGGGATGTCGGCGATCACGAAGCTTTGCTCAGGAGCCACGCGCACCACGCCCAGATTGGGGTGCAGGGTGGTGAAAGGGTAGTCCGCGATCTTGGGCCGCGCATTGGACACGGCGGCGATGAAGGTGGACTTGCCGGCGTTGGGCATGCCCAGCAGGCCCACGTCGGCGAGCACCTTGAGCTCGAGCTTAAGGTTCTTCTTCTCGCCGGGCCAGCCGGGCGTCTTCTGGCGCGGCGCACGGTTGATGGCGCTCTTGAAGCGCATGTTGCCGAAGCCGCCGTCGCCGCCCTTGGCAATGGTGACCACCTCGCCCGGGGTGAGCAGCTCGTACAGCACCTCGCCGGTTTCGGCGTCGGTGAAGATGGTGCCCACGGGCACCTTGAGCGTGATGTCCGAGCCAGCGGCGCCGAACATGTCGGAGCCCATGCCGTGCTCGCCGCGCTTGGCCTCGTGCCGGCGCGAGTAGCGGAAATCGACCAGGGTGTTCAGGTTCGGATCGGCCACGGCGAACACATGCCCGCCCCGACCGCCATCACCCCCATTGGGACCGCCGAACTCCTTGTATTTTTCGTGCCGGAACGACACGCAGCCATTGCCACCATCACCGGCGGCAATGTCAATATAGGCTTCATCGACGAACTTCATGGGTATCCAGTTTACAAAAGAGCGCTGCGCAAGAAAATCACCAGTGAAGGAGCAGCAGGGCTTTGCTCTTTTCGAGGGGCGTGCAGGACGCCAACAGGACGCGCCGGCAGGAAGTACCAGGCCGTCCAAACAACAAAGCCCCGACCAGGCGGGGCTTCGTTTGCTGCCGGGGTGATAACCCTCAGGCGGCCGTCACATTGACCGTCGACTTGGACAGTGCACCCTTGGTGCCGAACGACACGTGGCCGTCCACCAATGCGAACAGGGTGTGGTCCTTGCCCACGCCCACGTTGGTACCGGGGTGGAAACGGGTACCGCGCTGGCGCACGATGATGGAGCCAGCACTGATCAGTTCACCACCGAACGCCTTGACACCCAGCATCTTTGGCTTGGAGTCACGTCCGTTTCGCGTAGAGCCGCCGCCTTTTTTCTGTGCCATGACATCAGCTCCCTGTTAAGCAGCGATCACGCCGATTTGCAGTTCGGTGAACTGCTGACGGTGACCTTGACGTTTCTGATAGTGCTTGCGACGGCGCATCTTGAAGATGTGCACTTTGTCGTGCTTGCCGTGCGCCACGACAGTGGCTTTGACCGTTGCACCGGACACCAGGGGCGTACCCACCTTCAGTTCAGCGCCGTTGCCGACAGCCAGAACCTGGTCGATCACAATTTCCTGGCCTACGTCCGCAGCAATCTGTTCTACTTTAATTTTTTCGCCGGAAGCAACGCGATACTGCTTGCCGCCGGTTTTTATGACCGCGTACATGTTGACCTCTTGATATGAGTTCCGCAGACGAATTTCTGCAGAGCCCGCTAGTTTAGCATAGCCCACAGATCGTAGCAAGCCAACGACATCTGCACCGTGCCCAGCGCATCGCCAGGGCGGGAAGGCCACGGCCGTTCCTATAATCCGCTGCACTCTGAGCGCTCCTATCTTGACTGATCACTCCCAAACAGCCGCCACGCCCGCACTCACGCTCATCGCCGCCGACATGCACGAGGTGGACCGGGTGATTGCAGCACGCCTCACTTCCTCCGTCCCCCTGGTCGCGCAAATCTCGCAGTACATCATCGCGGCGGGCGGCAAGCGCCTGCGCCCTGCGCTGCTGCTGCTGGTCTGCGGCGCCCTCGGCTACCGAGGCGCGCATCGCTTTGCCCTGGCCGCCGTGGTGGAACTGATCCACACCGCCACGCTGCTGCATGACGACGTGGTGGACGCATCCACCCTGCGGCGCGGCCGCGCGACGGCCAATGAAGCCTTCGGCAACCCGGCCAGCGTGCTGGTGGGTGACTTCCTGCACACGCGCTCCTTCCAGATGATGGTGGAAACCGGCAGCATGCGTGTCATGGAGATCCTCTCGGAGGCCACCAACGTGATCGCCGAGGGCGAAGTGCAGCAGCTGATGAACATGCACGACGCCTCGCTGGATCAAGAGGGCTACCTGCGCGTGATCCGCTCCAAGACCGCCAAGCTCTTCGAGGCAAGCGCCCGGCTGGGCGCCATCCTGGCGGGCAGCCCACCCGAACTCGAAGAAGCCTGTGCCATGTACGGCCAGGCGCTAGGCACGGCATTCCAGATCGTCGACGACGTGCTCGACTACGATGGCGATGCCAGCGAGATGGGGAAAAACCTCGGAGACGACCTGCGCGAAGGCAAGTCCACCCTGCCCCTGATCGCGGCCATGCAGCGCGGCACCAGCGCCCAGGCCACCATCATCCGGGAAGCCATCGAGCAAGGGGCCACCGAGCAGTTGCCGGCCATCGTCGCCATCGTCCGGGAAACCGGCGCGCTGGAAGTTACCCGTGCCGCAGCGGTCTCGGAAGCCCACCGGGCCATCGCCGCCCTGCAGGCCCTGCCCGACAACGATTTCACCGCTGGCTTGCTACACTTGGCGTCGCAATTGCTGGACCGTCGCGCATAGGCCACACCCTCATGCAGCCTGCGGTTCAGGGCGCCCCTTGCCGGCGCCATGCGGGGTGTAGCTTAGCCTGGTAGAGCGCTACGTTCGGGACGTAGAGGCCGGAGGTTCGAATCCTCTCACCCCGACCACCTCTTCCCGCCTGCACAAAATCACGCTCAAGGTGTGGTGCCAGCGCCAATATGCAGCGCTGTACAGGTCAATGCCAATAGGCGATGATAGGATGGCTCGTTGTCCACCCTTAACACATTACCGGTTACATGGCTGCTGTAGATACTGCTCAGAAAGAAACACCTGCAATAGCCCTTCCGGGCTTGGGGCGGGCGTTGATGTCTGCGGGAAAGCTGACCCAAAAGGCAGCCGAAGATATTTACAAAAAGTCACAAGTCAGCCGCACCAGTTTTATTGCGGAATTGACAGGTTCGGGGGTGGTGTCCGCGACGGACCTGGCCCACACGGTGTCGGCCGTATTCGGCGCCCCGTTGCTGGACCTGGAAGCCATCGATCCTCTGCGGCTGCCCAAGGACCTGCTGGACGCCAAAATCTGCCAGTCCTACCGGGTGGTGGTGCTGAGCAAGCGCAACAACCGCCTGATCGTTGCAACGGCCGATCCTACGGACCAGGAAGCCGCCGAGAAAATCAAGTTCACGACCCAGATGGGGGTGGACTGGATTATTGCCGAATATGACAAACTGAATCGACTGGTAGAAAGCAGCACCAAATCGACAAGCGAGTCGATGGAGAGCATGACCAGCGGGGGCGATTTTGAATTCGACGATGTCCCCATCGAAGAAGCAGCAGATCCAGCCGATGCAGGCGCCTCCGACGTCGAGGATGCCCCGGTTGTCAAATTCCTGCACAAGATGTTGCTCGATGCCTTCAATATGCGGGCATCCGATCTGCATTTTGAACCCTATGAGCACCAGTACCGCGTGCGATTTCGCATTGACGGTGAATTGCGCGAAATCACATCGCCTCCCATTGCCATCAAGGACAAGCTGGCTTCGCGCATCAAGGTGATCTCGCGGATGGATATTTCCGAAAAGCGCGTGCCGCAGGACGGAAAGATGAAACTGAAAATCGGCCCCGACCGGGTGATCGATTTTCGGGTGAGCACCCTGCCCACGCTGTTTGGCGAAAAGATCGTGATCCGTATTCTGGATCCCTCCAGCGCCAAATTGGGTATCGACGCATTGGGCTACGAGCCCGAAGAAAAAGCGCGACTGATGGACGCCATCAGTCGCCCTTACGGCATGATTCTGGTGACTGGCCCTACCGGCTCAGGCAAGACCGTATCGCTCTACACCTGCCTGAACCTGCTGAACAAGCCGGGGGTGAACATCGCCACGGCAGAGGACCCCTCGGAAATCAACCTGCCCGGCGTGAACCAGGTCAACGTCAACGACAAGGCCGGCCTGACCTTTGCCGTGGCGCTCAAGTCCTTTCTGCGCCAGGATCCCGACATCATCATGGTGGGGGAAATCCGCGATCTGGAAACTGCCGATATCTCGATCAAGGCCGCCCAGACCGGCCACTTGGTGCTGTCCACACTGCACACCAACGATGCTCCCACGACGCTCACGCGCATGCGCAACATGGGCATCGCACCTTTCAATATCGCGTCCAGCGTGATCCTGATTACTGCGCAGCGACTGGCACGGCGACTGTGCCCCGTGTGCAAGGTGCCTGCAGACATTCCTCATGAGGCGCTTGTGGATGCTGGCTACTCCGAGGAAGAGCTTGATGGATCCTGGGTCCCCTACCGTCCGGTGGGTTGCTCTGCCTGCAACAACGGATACAAGGGCCGCGTCGGCGTCTACCAGGTGATGCCCATCTCCGAAGAAATCCAGCGGATCATCCTGCGCGATGGCAGCGCACTGGAAATCGCCGAGCAGGCCAGGGCCGAAGGCGTGCGGTCCCTGCGTGATTCGGCCCTGCACAAGGCCAAGCTGGGGCTGACCTCCCTCGAAGAGGTGCTGGCCGTGACCAACGAATAAACACTACAGAATAGCGACGGGGAATACCATGGCGACAGCAGCAGCAGCGAAGGACATCAAGGATTTCGTCTTCGAATGGGAAGGCAAGGACCGCGCCGGCAAGATCGTGCGCGGCGAAATCCGTGCGGGCGGCGAAAACCAGGTTCAGGCCACGCTGCGCCGCCAGGGCGTGTTCCCGACCAAGATCAAGAAACGGCGGATGAAGTCGGGCAAGAGGATCAAGCCCAAGGATATCGCCCTGTTCACTCGCCAGTTGGCCACCATGATGAAGGCCGGTGTGCCTCTGCTGCAATCGTTCGACATTGTCGGCCGCGGCAACACCAATGCCAGCGTGACCAAGCTGCTCAACGACATCCGCACCGACGTGGAAACAGGGACCTCGCTGAATGCGGCGTTCCGCAAGCACCCGCTGTACTTCGATACCCTCTACTGCAACCTGGTGGAGGCAGGTGAAGCAGCCGGTATTCTGGAAGCTCTGCTGGACCGACTGGCCACCTATATGGAAAAGACGGAGGCCATCAAGTCCAAGATCAAGTCTGCGTTGATGTATCCCATCTCCGTGCTGATAGTGGCTTTTGTGGTGGTCACGGTGATCATGATTTTCGTGGTTCCAGCTTTCAAAGAGGTATTCTCGTCCTTCGGCGCCGACCTGCCAGCCCCCACCCTTGTTGTGATGGCCATCAGCGAAATCTTCGTCAAGTGGTGGTGGCTGATTTTTGGTGTCCTGGGGGGCGGTGTTTACTTTTTCATGGAAGCTTGGCGTCGAAATGAAAAGATGCAGAAGTTCATGGACCGCGCCTTGCTGAAAATGCCCATCTTTGGCGCATTGATTGACAAGTCCTGCGTGGCCCGCTGGACTCGGACCTTAGCCACCATGTTTGCGGCCGGCGTTCCTCTGGTGGAAGCCCTTGACTCCGTAGGTGGCGCTTCAGGCAACTCGGTTTACGTTGTGGCCACCGAAAAGATCCAGCAGGAAGTCTCCACCGGCACCAGTCTCACGGCGGCCATGGGCAACGCCAATATCTTTCCTTCTATGGTGCTGCAGATGTGCGCCATCGGTGAAGAATCTGGCTCCATCGACCACATGCTGGGCAAGGCCGCCGACTTTTATGAAGCCGAAGTGGACGAAATGGTGGCTGGCCTCTCCAGTCTGATGGAACCCATCATCATCGTGTTCCTCGGAACGTTGATCGGTGGCATTGTGGTTGCCATGTACCTGCCCATCTTCAAGCTCGGCCAGGTCGTTTAATGCTTCTTGATCCGTGGTGGAGCGCCGCGTTGGTCGGCGTCTTGGGTTTGTTGATCGGCAGTTTCCTGAACGTGGTCATTTACCGGCTGCCCAAAATGATGGAGCGGCAGTGGGATGCCGAAGTGGCCGCATACGCCACAGAGCAGGCGGCCCGGCAGACCCATGGCCCCAAGGTGGGAGAGGTCGCCGCAGGACAACAGCAGCCCGCAGCAGAACCATTCAATCTCATGGTTCCCCGGTCACGCTGCCAAGCCTGTGGGCACATGGTCCGTTGGCACGAAAACATTCCCGTCCTGAGCTATCTGTTCCTGCGCGGCAAATGCTCTTCCTGCGGGGTTCACATCAGTGTGCGCTACCCCTTGGTGGAACTGGGCACCGCAGCCCTGTTTGCCTTCCTGGGCCACTGGGGAGGGTTGTCGGCTCCGACCCTGGTCTGGTGCGTCTTTGCCGCTGCCATGGTGGCGCTTGCCCTGATCGACTGGGATACGACCCTGTTGCCCGATGACATCACCCTGCCCTTGCTCTGGGCTGGGCTGATTGCCTCCACTGTGGGGTGGACAGGCATACCGCCTGCGGCCTCGGTGGCAGGTGCTGCCGCCGGCTATCTGTCCCTGTGGCTCGTGTACTGGGGCTTCAAGCTGGTCACCGGCAAGGAAGGCATGGGCTACGGCGACTTCAAGCTGTTCGCCGCTCTCGGTGCCTGGTATGGCTGGCAGGCCCTGGTGCCCATCATCCTCATGGCCTCTGTGATCGGGGCCATCGTGGGCCTGGTCATGAAATTCAGAAACCGGTTGCGCGAAGGTGGCTACATTCCTTTCGGCCCCTTCCTGGTCGGCGCGGGCCTGGTGTCCATGGTATTTACCCCCGACGCCATCTTCCAGGCGGTGCTGGGCCTGATGGGGCTGTAGCCCGTGCGCATCGGTCTGACCGGGGGCATTGGCAGCGGCAAGAGTACCTTTGGCCAGTTGCTGGCGTCCATGGGCGCAGCACTGATCGATGCCGACCAGATCGCGCGCAGCGTCACAGGGCCCGGCGGTGCGGCCCTCCAAGCGATCCGGCAGGCGTTCGGCGCAGACTATGTCGATGCGACCGGAGCGCTCGACAGGGCCCGCATGCGCGCCCTGGCCTTCTCGGACGGCAATGCACGGGTGCGCCTGGAATCCATCGTGCACCCCCTGGTGACGCAACGCAGCGCCGACGAAGCCCGCCAGGCCCTGCAGGACGGCAGGCGGCTGATCGTTCACGACATCCCCTTGCTGGTGGAGTCGGGGCGCTGGGCCCGGCAGCTCGACGCCGTGGTGGTGATCGACTGCCCTCCCGAAACCCAGATCGAGCGGGTGGTGCAGCGCAGCGGCCTCACCAGGGAGGCCGTGCAGGCCATCCTCTCCCACCAGGCGAGCCGCCCAGTGCGCCGCGCAGCGGCCGATACCGTGGTGTTCAACGGCCCGCACTGCACATTGACGCAATTGCAGGCCCAGGCCGCGCAGCTTGGGCAGCTGTTCGGGCTATGATGCACGCACAGCCTGTTGCGCCCTGTTTTTGCCGGGTGCACGCCAACGGTGCCACAGAATACCCCTGAGAGCCCCGGGAACCCGCCAGCGTGATCCTTTACGAATACCCTTTCAACGAGCGCCTCAGAACGTACCTGCGTCTGGAGCAGCTGTTTCGCCGGCTCGGCGAACTGATCCCGCGCTCCCACGCACTGGACCACCATTTTGCGCTGGTCACGATCTTCGAGATCATGGACGTGGCCGCCCGGGCCGACCTGAAGTCGGATGTGCTCAAGGACATCGAAAAGCACAAGCACCAGCTCGACAGCTACCGCGGTAACCCCTCCATCTCCGAGGCAGCGCTGGACGCCGTGATCGCCCAGCTCGACCACTGCTTCACCGCCCTGAACACCCAGAACGGCAAGTCGGGCCATGCCCTCACCGAGAACGACTGGCTGATGAGCATCCGCAGCCGTGTCGGCATTCCAGGCGGAACCTGCGGCTTCGACCTGCCCGCCTACTACGCCTGGCAGCACCGGGACGTGGCCTACCGCCAGAACGCACTGCAGGAATGGGCCTCCACCCTTGCGCCCATGGCCGAATCCATCTACGTGCTGCTCAAGCTGCTACGCGACTCGGGCGTGCCGCAGAAGGTGGCTGCCGAGCGCGGCCAGTTCCAGCAGAACCTGCCCCAGGGTCGCACCTTCCAGTTGCTGCGCCTGCGCATGGACCCATCGCTGGGGCTCATTCCCGAGATCAGCGGCAACCGCCTGATCGTGTCGGTGCGGCTCATGCGCCAGGAGGCCGATGGCCGCCTGCACTCCTGCGCGGAGGATGCCGCGTTTGAACTGACCCTGTGCGCGTGAAGGAGACGCCCACCATGGCCCCCAAAACACCCCCTGGCAGCACCACTGCCCGCATCGTCGTCTGCCCCACCTGCGGGGGCGACAGCATCTACAGCCCCGCCAACGCCTACCGGCCGTTCTGCAGCCAACGCTGCAAGCAGGTGGACCTGGGCGCCTGGGCCAGCGAAGACTTCCGCATGCCCGCCGAAGCACCGCCAGCAGACGCGCAGTACGGCGACCCCAAGCTACAGCACTGAGCCGCGGGTCGGGGCCCTTGGCCTCAGGCTTTCGGAAGTTCCGGCGCCACGAACGCCAGGCCGCGCTCTTCGGACAGCCATTGCATCACCGGGTAGGCCCCTGGCAATACGGGGCTGACCTCCAGGGGCAACTGCTGCCAGGCCATCTCCTGGCCTTCGCGCATCTCGAATTCCCCGATCCATGCGTGCACCTTGCACCAGTGCAGGCGCACCAGCGCATGCGGGTAGTCATGCTCGGTAACCTTCCAGACCTCGGCAGGCCCGATGGTCACGCCCAGCTCCTCGACCAGCTCGCGCCTCAGTGCCTGCTCAACCGTCTCGCCAGCTTCCAGCTTGCCGCCTGGAAACTCCCAGTAGCCCGCATAGGGCTTGCCTGGCGGCCGGGTGGACAACAGCAGCGCGCCATCCGGGCGCACCAGGATGCCCACCGCCACGTCGGTGTGCTTGCGCACCGCCGCCTCGCCGGCCACGGCCTCAGCCACCCTGGCGCCCCGCATAGTCGCGCGCGAACTGGTAGGCCACGCGGCCGCTGCGCGAGCCGCGTTCCAGCGCCCACACCAGAGCCTGCGGACGCGCCGCAGCGATCTCGGCGGCGCCAACGTCCAGGGAGGACAGCCACTGTGCCACGATGGCCAGGTACTCGTCCTGGCTGAACGGGTAGAAGCTCACCCACAGGCCGAAGCGTTCCGACAGCGAGATCTTTTCCTCGACCACCTCGCCGGGGTGTACCTCGCCGTCCTCGCTGTGCGTGTAGGTCAGGTTCTCGGTCATGTACTCGGGCAGCAGGTGGCGGCGGTTGCTGGTGGCATAGATCAGCACGTTCGGCGTGGCAGCGGCCACCGATCCATCAAGGATGGACTTGAGCGCCTTGTAGCCCGGCTCGCCCTCCTCAAAGCTCAGGTCGTCACAGAAGACGATGAATTTCTCGGGCCGTGCCGAGACCACGTCCACAATGTCGGGCAGGTCCGTCAGGTCAGCCTTGTCCACCTCGATCAGGCGCAGGCCCTGTGGCGCATAGGCGTTCAGGCAGGCCTTGATCAGCGAAGACTTGCCCGTGCCGCGCGCGCCCGTGAGCAGCACATTGTTGGCCGGCTTGCCCTGCACGAACTGGCGCGTGTTGCGCTCGATCTTGTCCTTTTGTCCGTCGATCTCCTTGAGCTCATCAAGGGCCATGGCCGCCACATGGCGCACGGGCTCCAGCGTGCCGTGGCCGCTGCTGCGTTTGCGGTAGCGCCAGGCGATCGAGGCCGTCCAGTCTGGCGCGGACAGTGGCTGCGGCAAGGCCGCTTCAATGCGGGTGATCAGTTGCTCCGCGCGCGCGATCAGGTGTTCCAGTGCTTGGTGCATGTGCCAGAGGCTCGCGTGTTCAGGAGCGGTAATCCGCGTTGATGGTCACGTACTCGTGGCTGAAATCGCAGGTCCACACGGTGTCGGCCGCATCACCCCGGCCCAGCAGCACGCGCACGGTGATCTCGCTTTGCTTCATCACGCGCTGGCCATCTTCCTCGCGGTAGGCCGGGTTGCGCCCGCCCTTCACGGCCACGTGCACGTCGTCCAGGTACAGATCGATCCCGGTCTGGTCCAGGTCGTCGATGCCAGCATAGCCCACGGCTGCCAGGATGCGCCCCAGGTTCGGGTCGCTGGCGAAGAAAGCCGTCTTGACCAGGGGCGAATGCGCGATGGCATAGGCCACCTTGCGGCACTCGTCGCCGGTCTTGCCGCCTTCGACGCGAACGGTGATGAACTTGGTGGCGCCTTCGCCATCGCGCACGATGGCCTGGGCCAGCTTCTGCGCCACCTGCAGCATCGCGGCCTGCAAGGCCTTGCCTTCGGCACTGGCCAGGTCGGTGATGGGGGCGTGCGCCGCCTTGTTCGTGGCCACGACCACAAAGGAATCGTTGGTCGAGGTGTCGCCGTCGATGGTCACGCGGTTGAACGACCCATCGGCCAGCTCGCGCGCCAGCTGCTGCATCACCGAGGGGTGCACGCAGGCATCCGTGGCCATGAACCCCAGCATGGTCGCCATGTTCGGGCGGATCATGCCGGCGCCCTTGCTGATGCCGGTGATGGACACCGTCGTGCCCGCGATCTGCACCTGGGCCGAAAAGGCCTTGGGCAGCGTGTCGGTGGTCATGATGCCTTCGGCGGCGCGGGCCCAGTGGTCTGGCTGCGCATCGGCAATGGCAGCGGGCAGGCCGGCCTCGATGCGGTCCACCGGCAACGATTCCATGATCACGCCGGTGGAGAACGGCAGCACCTGCTCGGGCGCCACGTTCAGCTGGCGCGCCATCGCCACGCAGGTGGCACGCGCACGCGCCAGGCCGTCGGCACCGGTGCCGGCGTTGGCATTGCCGGTGTTGATCACCATCGCGCGGATGCCCTGCCCGCCAGCCAGGTGCTCGCGCCCGACCTGCACCGGCGCAGCGCAAAAGCGGTTCTGCGTGAACACGCCCGCCACGCTGGCGCCCTCGTCGAGCAGGAACACGGTGAGGTCCTTGCGGTTGGCCTTGCGGACACCGGCTTCGGCGACACCAATGCGGACACCGGCAATCGCATGCAGATCGGCGGCGACAGGGGCAAGAAGATGGACGGGCATGGGGGAAGCTCTTTCTTGAAGGAAAACTTGCGTCCGATTATGCGGAAAACCGTGGCGCGCCAATGAAAACACGGGCCGAAGCCCGTGTTGCAATCGTCAAAAGATCAGGCCAGCTTGCCGTGGCATGCCTTGTATTTTTTTCCGCTGCCGCAAGGGCAAGGGTCGTTGCGCGACACGCGCACGCCTTCGGGCAAAGGCAGCTCCTGGGCACCTGCGGCCTGGCGCTGCTCCTGCGTGGTTTCCACCTCGCCGGTTTCGGTGGGCGCCGTGTAGGTCACGTTGGCAATGCTTTCGGCGCGGCTTTCCATGTCCTGGGCCGCCTGCTCCAGCTGGGCCTGCGACTGCACCTGCACGGTCATCAGCACCTTGGTGACTTCGTTCTTGACCTGGTCGATCAACTGGCGGAACAGTTCGAAGGCTTCGCGCTTGTACTCCTGCTTGGGCTGCTTTTGCGCATAGCCGCGCAGGTGGATGCCCTGGCGCAGGTAATCGAGCGAACTCAGGTGGTCGCGCCAGTTGGAGTCGAAGTTCTGCAGCAGCACCACGCGTTCGAACTGCGTGAAGTTCTCGCGGCCGACCTGCTCCACCTTGGCATCGAACGCGGCCTGGGCGGCCTGCACGACCTTTTCCAGGATCTCGTCGTCGGTGATGGCGCTCGAGCCTTCCACCAGGGCCTTGAGATCGATATCGACCTGCCACTCGTCGGCCAGCACCTTCTGCAGCGTGGGGAGGTCCCACTGCTCTTCCACGGACTCGGCCGGCACGTACTGGCGCACCAGATCGGTCATGCAGTCGTCGCGCATGGCGGCAATCACGTCCGACAGCTCCGAGGCATCGAGGATGTCGTTGCGCTGCTGGTAGATCACCTTGCGCTGGTCGTTGGCCACGTCGTCGTATTCCAGCAACTGCTTGCGGATGTCGAAGTTGCGGGCCTCCACCTTGCGCTGGGCCGATTCGATGCTGCGGGTCACGATGCCCGCCTCGATGGCCTCGCCGTCGGGCATCTTCAGGCGGTCCATGATGGCCTTGACGCGATCGCCCGCGAAGATGCGCATCAGCGAATCGTCCAGACTCAGGTAAAAGCGCGAGGAACCAGGGTCGCCCTGGCGGCCCGAACGGCCACGCAGCTGGTTGTCGATGCGGCGCGACTCATGGCGTTCGGTGGCAATGATGCGCAGGCCGCCCAGGGCCTTGATCTTCTCGTGGTCCACGGACCAGTCGGCGCGCACCTGGGCAATCTGTGCCTCGCGTCCCGCTGCGTCCAGCGCCTCGTCGGCTTCAACAGCAGCGATCAGCTTTTCGATGTTGCCGCCCAGCACGATGTCGGTACCGCGCCCTGCCATGTTGGTGGCGATGGTGATCATGCCGGCACGCCCGGCCTGGGCCACGATGTCGGCCTCGCGGGCATGCTGCTTGGCATTGAGCACCTGGTGCGGCAGGCCTTCCTTGTTGAGCAACTGGTCGATGATTTCGGAGTTCTCGATCGACGTCGTGCCCACCAGCACCGGCTGGCCACGCTCGTGGCATTCGCGGATGTCCTTGATGGCGGCTTCGTACTTTTCGCGCGTGGTCTTGTACACGCGGTCGAGCTGGTCGTCGCGGCGGCTCGGGCGGTTCGGCGGGATCACCGTGGTTTCCAGGCCGTAGATTTCCTGGAACTCGTAGGCCTCGGTGTCGGCCGTACCGGTCATGCCGGCGAGCTTGTTGTACAGGCGGAAGTAGTTCTGGAAGGTGATCGAGGCCAGCGTCTGGTTCTCGGCCTGGATGTTCACGCCTTCCTTGGCTTCCACGGCCTGGTGCAGGCCTTCGCTCCAGCGGCGGCCCGACATCAGGCGGCCGGTGAACTCGTCCACGATCACGATCTCACCGTTTTGCACCACATAGTGCTGGTCGCGGTGGTACAGGTGGTTGGCACGCAGCGCTGCGTACAGGTGGTGCATCAACGTGATGTTGGCCGGGTCGTAGACCGAGGCGCCTTCGGCAATCAGGCCGTGGCTGGCGAGAATGCGCTCGGCGCTCTCATGGCCCTGCTCGGTCAGGAACACCTGGTGGGTCTTTTCGTCGAGCGTGAAGTCGCCCGGCTTGGTCACGCCCTCGCCGGTGCGGGCATCGGCTTCGCCTTCCTGGCGGATCAACAGCGGCACCACCTTGTTCATGGCGATGTACATGGCCGTGTGGTCCTCGGCCTGGCCGCTGATGATCAGGGGCGTGCGCGCCTCGTCGATCAGGATCGAGTCCACCTCGTCGACGATGGCGAAGTTCAGGCCCTGCTGCACGCGGTCTGCGGCCTCGTAGACCATGTTGTCGCGCAGGTAGTCGAAGCCGTATTCGTTGTTCGTGCCGTAGGTGATGTCCGAGCGGTAGGCGGCCTGCTTTTCCTCACGGGGCATGTTGGGCAGGTTGATACCCACAGACAGGCCCAGAAAGTTGTACAGCCGGCCCATCCACTGCGCATCGCGGTTGGCCAGGTAATCGTTCACGGTCACCACGTGCACGCCTTTGTCGGACAGTGCGTTCAGGTACACCGGCAGCGTGGCGGTCAGGGTCTTGCCTTCACCGGTGCGCATTTCGGCGATCTTGCCGAAGTGCAGCGCCATGCCGCCCAGCAGCTGCACGTCGAAGTGCCGCATCTTCATGATGCGCTTGGAGCCTTCGCGCACCACCGCAAACGCCTCGGGCAGGATGTCGTCCAGCGACTCGCCCTTGGCCACCCGGTCCTTGAACTCCTGCGTCTTGGCGCGGAGCTGCTCGTCCGTCAGCTTCTCGTAGTCGGGCTCCATCGCATTGATGTGAGTCACCGTCTTGCGGTATTGCTTGAGAAGCCGGTCATTGCGGCTGCCGAATATTTTGGTAAGGAAGTTGGTGGCCATGCGAACAGGACCGCTTAACCCGCTGCAACCAGCGCGCAAAGCGACCGAAACCCCTAAGATGAATTGTGATCAGGTGGGTCCGCCGCCGGGTATTGCAAGGACTGCACTACCCAGGGCTGCGAACGCCGGACCCGCGATTTTACCTGCCTGCCGCAGGGCTGCCGGAAGCAGCCACCAGACCCGGCCTTTGTGCCGTGGCAACCTGGCCTCCCGCAACGGCGCTGCCGGCACTGAGAAACTTCTGCGGGTCCTGGAAAACCCCTTGCACCAGCACTTCAAAGTGCAGGTGCGGGCCCGTGGAACGCCCGGTGGTGCCCACCTCGGCAATCTTCTGGCCACGCCGCACGATGTCCCCTTGTTTCACCAGGGTACGCGAGGCGTGGGCATAGCGCGTCACCAACTGGTTGCCATGGTCCACCTCGATCATGTTGCCGTAGGCCGGATGGTATTCCTGCGTCACGACCACGCCGCCGGCAGCGGCCAGGATGGCCGTACCCGTGTCGGCCTGGAAGTCGAGCCCCGTGTGCAGTGCCGACTGCCCGGTAATGGGGTCGATGCGCCAACCAAAGGACGACCCCGGCGCCTTGCCGGCCACGGGCGCATGCGTGGGAACCATCTTCTTGCGGATGTGCTGGTCGAACAGGCGCGATTCCATCACCGTCATCAGGTCCACGCGCTGGTTGGTCAGGCGCTCCAGGTCATCAAGCGTGGCCTGCAGCTCTTCCATGCTCAGGTTGTGGGCGCTCACCAGCGCACCGCCGCGCCCATCGCTGCGCAGCTCGGTGGCCGGCATGCCTGCCAGGCCCAGCACGCGCTCGCCCAGGGACTCCAGTTGCACCATGCGCGCCTGCATCTCGCCGACCCGCCGCGCCATGGCATCCAGGTTGGCGCGCATGAAGCGGTCGCGCTCGGCGAATTCATCCTTCACCACCAGGCGCACCAGGGTGCCGAACACCGGCCAGCCCTCGCGCGCGCCCTTGAGGAAGACCCAGTGGTACAGGCCGGCGGCCGTCACCATGAGTCCGAGGGAAAGAACCAGGCCCGCCAGCAGAAGGCGAACCCCGGAAAGGTGAATGGCGCGACTGCGCGCCAAACGAGCGTCCGTGATAATCAGGTGCACTACGACATCTCCACGCCCACCGGCGCATCCCCATGACCCGCCGCCACCACGCCGTCACCCTGCAGCAAGCCAGCGCGGAATCTCCCACGCTGCACATGCTCACCGCATTGACACGCGACTCCAGCGAACGGCTCAAGGCCATTGAATTGTTGATACCTGCCGGCCTGCGCCAGTCCGTCCAGGCCGGGCCCATCGATGGGTCCACCTGGTGCCTGCTGGTCAAGAGCAATGCCGCCGCAGCCAAGATCCGGCAACTGCTGCCTGCATTGCAGGCGCACTTGCGCAGCCGGGGGTGGGAGGTTAACTCCATTCGGCTGAAAGTTCAAACCTGAAAACAGGCGATAGGCCTGTCAGGTGCAGCGAATGGGCGAAAAAAGAGGCGAAAGATGGTGCCGGTTATCGGAATCGAACTGATGACCTACCGCTTACAAGGCGGGTGCTCTACCAACTGAGCTAAACCGGCGAAGGCTGGATTTTATCCTGCAAAAACAACCCGAAAAATGAACCGGGAAGGTGTGCGCTGGCTTATTTCACCCGCTTGAGCGCAGGGCGGCCACCGCCAGCGGGCGAAGGACGCGGCGGGTTGCCGTCTCCACCATCGGCGGCTGGGGACTCCCCTGGCACCAGATGCACCACCCGGTCGTCCGCAGGCGACGCCGACGGCACGGCCATCGGCACCTGGGACAGCTCGGCGGGCGCCGAGGACGGAAGGATCTGCGGCTGGGCACCGCCCGCCAGGTTGTCCACCGGCGGGGGAAACGCCATGCCCTGCCCGTTCTCGCGGGCGTAGATCGCGATCACCCGGCCCACAGGCACCAGGATCTCGCGCGGCTTGCCGCCAAAACGGGCCTTGAACTCGATGAAGTCATTGCCCAGCTGCAGCGAGCTGGTGGCGTCGTAACTGATGTTCAGCACGATCTCGCCATCGTTCACATACTCGCGCGGCACCTGCACGGAGTCGTCCACGCGCACCGCCACGTAAGGCGTGAGCCCATTGTCCGTGCACCACTCATAGAGGGCGCGGATCAGGTAGGGGCGTGTGGACGTGGATTCCGTGGCATTCATGGGCAAATGGCAATCAGGGACAGGCTAGGGACGCACACGCATTACTTGCGCATGACCTTTTCGGAGGGCGTCAGCGCTTCGATGTAGGCCGGGCGCGAGAAGATGCGCTCTGCGTACTTGAGCAGAGGGGCGGCATTCTTGCTCAGGTCGATGCCATAGTAGTCCAGGCGCCACAGCAGCGGGGCAATGGCCACGTCCAGCATGGAGAAGTTGTCGCCCAGCATGTACTTGTTCTTGAGGAACACGGGGGCCAGCTGCGTCAGGCGGTCGCGGATGTGGGCGCGGGCTTTTTCCAGCGCCTTCTCGTTGCCCTTGGTCGCGCGCGACTCCAGGATGTTCACGTGCACGAACAGTTCCTTCTCGAAGTTGAGCAGGAACAGGCGCACACGGGCGCGGTCCACCGGGTCACCGGGCATCAGCTGCGGGTGCGGGAAGCGCTCGTCGATGTACTCATTGATGATGTTCGACTCGTACAGGATCAGGTCGCGCTCGACCAGGATGGGCACCTGGCCGTAGGGGTTCATCACGCTGATGTCTTCGGGCTTGTTGTACAGGTCCACATCGCGGATCTCGAAGTCCATGCCCTTTTCGAACAGGACGAAGCGGCAGCGGTGGGAGAAGGGACAGGTCGTTCCCGAGTAAAGCACCATCATGGTGGGAGGCTCCTAAAAATCAAAAGAGTGGGGGCCTGAAGCACCCACTCTGTAAAGACCCCGCCCCACCCCGGCAAAGGGGCGTGGCATATGGATCTGGCGTGTTACTTGACGTCTTTCCAGAACGCTGCGTTCAGTCTCCAGGCGATGACCGTGAACACACCCAGGAAGAGCAGCACCCAGACACCGACACGGATGCGGGTGTTCTGCGCGGGCTCACCCATCCATTGCAGGTAGTTCACAAGATCGCCGATATTCTGTTCGAACTGCAAAGGCGTCACCGTTCCAGGGGTCACCTGCTGCCAGCCCTTGAAGACCTGGGTCTTGTGGCCATGGCTTTCATGTTCTTCGAACACCGGGCGGCGGTCGCCCTGCATTTCCCACAGCACGTGCGGCATGCCGACGCTCGGGAAAACCAGGTTGTTCCAGCCTGTGGCCTTGGTCTCGTCGCGGTAGAAGGTGCGCAGGAAGGTGTACAGGTAATCGGCACCGGTGCCGCCATGGCCGGCACGCGAGCGCGCGATCACGGTCAGGTCGGGCGGATTGGCGCCGAACCACTCCTTGGCCTGCTTGGGATCGATGGACGCCTTCATGGTCTCGCCGACCTTGTCGGTCGCGAACAGCAGGTTGTCCTTGATCTCCTGCTCGGTCAGGCCGATGTCGCGCAGGCGGTTGTAGCGCATGAAGGCCGCCGAATGGCAGCTCAGGCAGTAGTTGACGAAGATCTTGGCACCGTTTTGCAGCGATGCGAGGTCATTGGTCTTGTTGGGCGCCTTGTCCCATGCAATGCCGCCTTCAGCGGCCTGCGCCCCCGAAACAATGCCCAGGGCTGCGATCAGCGTGAGGATGAGTTTCTTCATTGTTCTTGTCTCCCGCTCAGTGCGCGGCAAAGGTCACACGGTCAGGCACCGGCTTGGGCGTACCCAGGCGACTCCACACCGGCATCAGGATGAAGAAGCCGAAGTAAAACAGCGTACCGACCTGCGAAACGCGCTCACCGATGGCCGATGGCGGCTGCACGCCCAGGTAACCGAGGATCAGGAAATTGATCACGAAGATACCGTACATGTACTTGTGCCAGTCGGGACGGTAGCGGATCGACTTGACCGGGCTGTAGTCCAGCCATGGCAGGAAGAACAGGATGATCACGGCACCGCCCATCACCACCACACCCCAGAACTTGGCGTCGATGGCCAGCATCAGCGCGGCGACCACCAGGGAGGCCACCACGGCACCGGCCTTGATGAAGCCCGGCAGCTTGAGCTTGACCGACGCCAGCACGGCGCCGCCCACCACGCACAGGATCAGCGCATACATCATCTCGCTGGTGATGGCACGCAGCATCGAGTAGAACGGCGTGAAGTACCAGACTGGCGCAATGTGCGCAGGCGTCTTCAGCGGATCTGCCGGGATGAAGTTGTTGTATTCGAGGAAGTAGCCGCCGAACTCGGGGGCGAAGAAGATCACCGCCGTGAAGGCCATCAGGAACACGCTGACGGCGAAGATGTCATGCACCGTGTAGTAAGGGTGGAAGGGCACGCCATCCAGGGGCTTGCCATTGGCATCCTTGGGCGCCTTGGGGCCCTTGATTTCCACACCGTCGGGGTTGTTCGAGCCTACGTCGTGCAGCGCCAGCAAGTGGGCGACCACCAGGCCCAGCAGCACCAGCGGCACCGCGATCACGTGGAAGCTGAAGAAGCGGTTCAGCGTTGCATCGCCCACCACGTAGTCGCCACGGATCAGCAGCGCCAAGTCGGGGCCGACAAAAGGAATCGCGGCAAACAGGTTCACGATCACCTGGGCGCCCCAGTACGACATCTGGCCCCAGGGCAGCAGGTAGCCCATGAAGGCCTCGGCCATCAGGCACAGGAAGATCGCACAGCCGAACACCCACACCAGCTCGCGCGGCTTGCGGTAGCTGCCGTAGATGAGCCCGCGGAACATGTGCAGGTAAACCACCACGAAGAAGGCCGAGGCCCCCGTGGAGTGCATGTAGCGGATCAGCCAGCCCCAGGGCACATCGCGCATGATGTACTCGACCGACTCGAAGGCCTTGGCGGCATCGGGCTTGTAGTGCATCACCAGGAAGATCCCGGTGACGATCTGGATCACCAGCACCAAGAGCGACAGCGAGCCGAAGATGTACCAGAAGTTGAAGTTCTTCGGAGCGTAGTACTCCGACATGTGCACGCGGTAGGCATCGAAAGCGGTCGGAAACCGGTTCTCGAACCAGTTGGTGACCTTCGCGCCTGCCGAGGCGTTGGGGGAGATGTCCTTGAATTCGTGGGCCATTTTTTATTTCCCTCAAGCCTTGTCTTCACCGATCAGGAGGCGGGTCTCCGACAGGTACATGTGGGGCGGCACTTCCAGGTTATCGGGAGCCGGCTTGTTCTTGAAGACACGGCCAGCCATGTCGAATGTGGAGCCATGGCATGGGCAAAGGAAACCGCCCTTCCAGTCATCGGGCAGCGAGGCCTGTGCGCCGGTCTGGAACTTGTCCGACGGCGAGCACCCCAGGTGCGAGCAAATGCCCACTGCCACCAGGATCTCGGGCTTGATGGAACGGCCTTCGTTGCGGGCGTACTCGGGCGTCAGCTCCGAGGGCTTGCGCTCGGACTTGGGATCCGCCAGCTGGCCATCGAGCTTGGGCAGCTCGGCGAGCTGCTCCGGCGTGCGCTTGACAATCCAGACGGGCTTGCCGCGCCACTCCACGGTGACTTTTTCTCCGGGCTTGAGCGCGGAAATGTCCACCTCTACGGCCGCACCTGCAGCCTTGGCCCGCTCGGAAGGCTGGAAGGTACTCACGAAAGGAACGGCGGTTGCCACGCCGCCCACCGCACCAGCACAGCCGGACGCAATCAGCCACGTCCGCTTGCTGGAGTCGATTGGGGTGTCACTCATGGGGATCCTCGATGTACATCGCTATTGGGGTCAACCGCGAATTGTAGCGGAGTGAAAAGGGGCATTGCAGGCGGACAGTCCGCCTTGACAGGGCACAGACCTGGGCAATACTCGGCATCTTGTCTATTATCAAGAGGGGTTATCCATGGGCATTGCACAAGAGTTCCGGGAATTTGCGGTCAAGGGCAACGTGATCGACCTGGCCGTGGGGGTCATCATCGGCGGCGCCTTCGGCAAGATCGTGGATTCGGTCGTGTCCGACCTGATCCTGCCCTTAGTAGGGCTGGTGTTTGGCAAGCTCGATTTTTCCAACCTGTTCATCGTGCTGGGCAATGTGCCGGCCGGCACGGCCATGACGCTCGATGCCCTGAAAAAGGCGGGTGTGCCGGTGTTCGCCTACGGCAACTTCATCACCGTGGCGGTGAACTTCATCATCCTCGCGTTCATCATCTTCATGATGATCAAGCAGATCAACCGCTTGAAGCGCGAAACCCCGGCCGCACCCGCTGCGCCCGCAGCACCACCCGAAGACATCGCCCTGCTGCGCGAAATCCGCGACAGCCTGAAAAACCGGCAGCCCTGACCGCCCCTGGCGCTACTGCGCCAGCTGCCGCGCCATGCGCACGGCCTCCACCAGACTGGAGGCATCTGCGATGCCCTGCCCTGCAATGTCGAAGGCCGTGCCGTGGTCAGGGCTGGTGCGCACCAGCGGCAGGCCCAGGGTCACGTTCACACCCTTGTCCACGCCCAGGTACTTCACGGGAATAAGGCCCTGGTCGTGGTACATGGCCACCACCACGTCGAACTCGCCTGGGTGGCCGGGGGCGTGGCGCGCGCGCATGAATACCGTGTCAGGCGCAAAAGGGCCATGCACGTCCATGCCCTGCGCCCTGGCCGCCGCGATGGCCGGGGCGATGGTGTCCATTTCCTCCCGGCCGAACAGGCCGCCCTCCCCCGCGTGCGGGTTGAGCCCCGCCACGCCGATGCGCGGCGCGCGGCCCAGGGTGCGCAGCAGGGCCGCATGGGTGATCTGAAGCGTCTGCGCCAGGTTGGCAGGCGTCACGGCCTCGATCGCATCGCGCAGCGACATGTGGATGCTGACCAGCACCGTGCGCAGTTCGTCGCTGGCCAGCATCATGCGCACCGGCATGGCGGCCAAAGGCACGCCCTGGTGCCGGGCTGCCTCGGCCTGCAGCAGCTCGGTATGGCCTGGATAGTCCACACCGGCGGCCGACAGCGCCTCCTTGTGCAGGGGGGCCGTCACCAGCGCCGCCACTTCGCCGTGCAGCGCGGCGCGCGCTGCCCACACCACGCAGTCCGCCGCAGCGCGACCGGCCTCGGCGCCTATCTGCCCCCAGGGCTGTAGCCCCGGCAGGCCCGGCAACGGCAACACAGGCACACAACGCGGCGGCGCCTGCAGGGCCTGCGCCGGTGTATCGATCACCGCCACCGGCAGGGTCGGCATGCCAGGGCGCTCGATGCACTGCGCAGCACGGCGCAGCGTGGCCACGTCACCCACCACGAAGCAGCCGCGCAGGTCGTCCGGCGCATCGCGAAAAGCCTTGGCAATGATTTCAGGACCGATCCCGGAGGGATCGCCCTGGGTAATGGCGATGGCGGTGCTCATGCGGGGTTGTCCACCTCAATGAAGACATGCTCCACACCCGCCTGCTGCGCCACATGCGCGGCCACCGCCGGGGCGCCGTAGCGCTCCGTCGCATGGTGCCCCGCCGCAATGAAACAGACACCCGTCTCACGCGCCAGATGCGCCTGGGGTTCGGAGATTTCGCCCGTGATGAAGGCATCGGCACCGGCAGCGATGGCCGGCTCGAAATAGCCCTGCGCCCCGCCTGTGCACCAGGCCACGCGACGGATGGGCCGCTGCAGGGTTTCTTCAGGCTGCACCAGGGTCACGGCACGGCCCAGCGCGCCGGCCACATGGTCGGCCAGGGCCTGGCCATCGGCAAACTGCGCGCTGGCCACACAGCCCAGCTCCTGCTCGCCAAAGCGCGCATCGGCCGCCAGGCCCAGCACGCGGCCCAACTGCGCGTTGTTGCCCAGTTCAGGGTGGGCATCGAGCGGCAGGTGGTAGGCAAACAGGTTGATATCGTGCGCCAGCAGCAGCTGCAGGCGCTGCTTCATCCAGCCGACCACGCGGCCGTCCTGCCCGCGCCAGAACAGGCCGTGGTGCACGAAGATCGCGTCCGCCCGCGCAACGATGGCGGCTTCGATCAGCGCGCGGCTGGCCGTGACGCCGCTCACGATGCGGGCGATGTCTGCCTTGCCCTCCACCTGCAGGCCATTGGGGCCGTAGTCCTTGAAACGCGCGGGCTGCAGCAGCGCATCGAACGCCTGCAGAAGTTGGGGCCGGGAAATGCTCATGCGCCTATTGTCGCGCGGGTGCGGAGCCCCCAGATCGCCACAGGCAGCGGGCATGGAGGACAATGTCAGCCCGGCACAGGCTGCACGCCCGTACCGCGAACGCCCCCGATCATTTTCCAGGCCCTCCCTCTCCGAACCCCATGAAGCGACTCTGGCTGCTGTTTTCCCAGACCGTGACAGTGCTTGTCGCGGCGTACTTTGTAGTGGCCACCCTACAGCCCGACTGGCTGCGGCGTGGTACCACCCGATCCGGCGCAGGCATCGCCCTCATCGAAGCACCCGCGAACACCGCCGCCACCGGTCAGCCAGCCGCCGGCAGCTTCAGCGCTGCGGCGCGCAAGGCCGCACCGGCCGTGGTGAGCATCAATACCAGCAAGGCCGTGCGCCACCCGCGCAGCAACGACCCCTGGTTCCAGTTCTTCTTTGGCGACCAAGGCAACAACAGCCAGCAGCAGGCGGGCCTGGGCAGCGGGGTGATCATCAGCCCCGATGGCTACATCCTTACCAACAACCATGTGGTGGAAGGCGCCGACGAGATCGAGGTCACCCTCACCGACAGCCGGCGCGCCCGCGCCCGCGTGATCGGCACCGACCCCGACACCGACCTGGCCATCCTCAGGATCGAACTCGACAAGCTGCCCGTGATCGTGCTGGGCAACTCGGACGCCCTGGACGTGGGTGACCAGGTGCTGGCCATCGGCAACCCCTTCGGTGTGGGCCAGACGGTGACCAGTGGCATCGTCAGCGCCCTGGGCCGCACCCAGCTAGGGATCAACACCTTCGAGAACTTCATCCAGACCGACGCAGCCATCAACCCCGGCAACTCGGGCGGCGCGCTGGTGGACGTCAATGGCAACCTCATGGGCATCAACACCGCCATCTACTCCCGTTCGGGCGGCAGCATGGGCATCGGCTTTGCCATCCCGGTCTCCACGGCGCGCCTGGTGCTGGACGGCATCGTCAAGGACGGCCAGGTCACGCGCGGCTGGATCGGTGTGGAGCCCAACGAGCTCTCGCCCGAATTGGCCGAAACCTTCGGCGTGAAGGCCTCCGAGGGCGTCATCATCACCGGCGTGCTGCAGGACGGCCCCGCCGCCCAGGCCGGCATGCGTCCTGGCGACGTGATCGTGAAGGTGGACGGCAAGAACGTGGGCAATGTCTCCGAACTGCTCACCGCCGTGGCGGCCCTCAAGCCCGGAGCGGCCGCCCCCTTCAACGTGAAGCGCGCCGATGCCCTGGTGGAACTGAACATCACACCGGGCCTGCGCCCCCGGCCGCAGCGCAACGTGAAGAGATAAGACCTTGAGGCGCCTCGCGCGCCCGACAGGGACCGCAGCCCGTGGCTTGGCAAGCCTGAATGCCGTTTTCTGGAAGCGCCTTTCGCTGGCGACCCCATGAAAAAAGCAACTGGCGCTTCGAGCGGCAGTTGCTTTTTAAACGGCCCTCAGGGGCGGCAGGTCGGTTTCCGATCAGGAAGACGATGAGGATGCAGCTTCGTCGGCATCTTCCGGCGCCTTGGTGTGCTTGATGAAGATCTGCGCGGCCCAGATGCCCACCTCGTACAGAATGCACATGGGCACGGCCAGCGCGAGCTGCGAGACCACGTCTGGCGGCGTCACGATGGCCGCGACGACGAACGCCGCCACGACGAAGTAGCCGCGAAAGCTCTTGAGCTTTTCCACGCTGACGATGTTCATGCGGGCCAGCACCACCACCGCGATAGGCACCTCGAATGCCATGCCGAAAGCCAGGAACATCGAGAGCACGAAGCTCAGGTAGGCCTCGATGTCAGGCGCGGCCGTGATGCTCTTGGGCGCAAAGCTCTGGATGAAGGCAAACACCTGCCCAAACACGAAGTAGTAGCAGAACGCCACGCCGATGAAGAACAGCAGCGTGCTGGACACCACCAGCGGCAGCACCAGCTTCTTCTCGTGAGAGTACAGGCCCGGCGCCACGAAGGCCCAGACCTGCCAAAGCACGACGGGCAGCGCCAGCAGGAAGGCCGACATCAAAAGGATCTTGAGCGGCACCATGAAGGGCGAGATCACCGAGGTGGCGATCAGCGTGGCGCCCTTGGGCAGGTGGGCCACCAGGGGCGCCGCCAGAAAGTCATAGAGCGCACCAGGGCCGGGAAAGAAGAACAGGATTGCCGCCGCAATGGCGATGGCAATGATGGCCTTGACCAGCCGGTCGCGCAGCTCCATCAGGTGCTGCACGAACGGCTGCTCGGTACCGGCCAGCTCGTCGTCTTTGGGGGGAGTTTCGGACATGTTGGATTTTCAGGGGCGTGGGGGCCGCCCATGCAGCGCGCACCAAAGGCTGCGCGGCATCGTCAATGGAATTTCTGGGGCCGGTACCGGGCGACGCGCGCCGCGCCGGACTGCGCCTTGGTGCGCACCCCGCTGCGCGACTTGTACCACTGGGGTGTGGCGCCACGCTTGAGGCGCCAGTTCTTGCCGGGGTTCTTGTAGGCGGGCACCACCACCGAGGTCTCGAAGGGCTCGGGGGTGGTCATGTCCGTCGCTGCAGCCCAGTCCTTTTCGAACTCGCTGGCACCGGTCTGGATGGACTGCTGCACGTCGCGTGCGGCGCCTTCCACCGTGTCCTTCATCTTGCGCAGCTCGTCGAGCTCCATGGACCGGTTGACCTCGGACTTGACGTCGGCCACGTAGCGCTGCGCCTTGCCCAGCAAGGTGCCCACCGTACGGGCCACGCGCGGCAGCTTTTCGGGGCCGATGACGATCAGCGCCACGGCGCCGATCAGCGCCATCTTGGACAGGCCAATATCAATCATGAAGCATGTGCCCGCTCAGCGGTCAGCTCTTTTGCTTGGCTTCGACATCGATGGTGGTCTTGTCGGCCGCCTGGCTGCTGGTCACCTGGCCAGCAGGAGGATTGACAGCACCGCTGTCGGTCGTGGAACCGTCCTTCACGCCGTCCTTGAAGCCCTTGACGGCGCCTCCGAGATCGGAGCCCATGTTCTTGAGCTTCTTGGTGCCAAACACCATGACGACGATCAGCAGCACGATCAGCCAGTGCCAGATGGAAAAAGAGCCCATGGAATATCTCCTAACGAATTGCAATCATTTTAGACCCCGGCCGTGACCGGAGTTCACACCCCCTGTAGCGAACCAGGGGTCTATCGGCCCTGAACGTCAGCCAGGGTCAGCCTTTGAGCCAAGGGCGGGGACCGCCCATCACGTGGATGTGCAGATGGTGGATTTCCTGGCCGCCTTCAAGCCCCGTGTTTACCACGATGCGAAAGCCGCCTTCCGGGTAGGGGTTGCAGCCCTGCTCCTGGGCCAGCTTCGGCGCCAGCGCCATCATGCGCCCCAGCACCCCGGCATCCGCCTCGGTGACCTGGGCCATGGAAGGGATATGCGCCTTGGGCACCATCAGGAAGTGCACCGGGGCCCAGGGGTGGATGTCATGGAAGACGAACATGTCATCGTCCTCGTGGACCTTCTTCGATGGAATCTGGCCCGCGATGATTTTGCAGAAAAGGCAGTTCGGATCGTGCATGGTGAGAAAAAAGGCGGTGTTGTCGTTGCCAGACGGCACATTCACGCATTGTCAGCGATCTTGATGCTCGGGCGCACGCCCACGTCCTTGCGGTGGGCCTTCATCCAGTTTTTACCCGCCTGGCGCCCCAGCTCGAACAGCTGGCGCACGAAGGCCGTGTCGGCACGCGCCTTGCTATCCGCACCCAAGGGTGCGAGCACCGCGCCCCCATCGATCCGGTGCATCAGCACGTTCTTGTAGCGGCGCGCGTCGAGCTTGCCCTCGGCCAGCAGCCGGCGAACGAACTCGATGGCCCTGAGCTCGGCCAGCAGGCTGGCATTGAAGGTGACCTCGTTCATGCGCTCCACGATTTCCTGCGCACTGTCGGGTACGGAGAAGTGCTCGATCGGGTTGATCTGCACCAGCAGGATGTCCGAGGTCTCGGTCTGGTAGATCAGTGGGTGCAGCGCCGGGTTGCCCGAGTAGCCGCCGTCCCAATAGTGCTCGCCATCGATCTCCACCGCCTTGAACACCATGGGCAGGCAGGCCGAGGCCATCACGGCGTCGGCACTCAGCCGCGGGCCCGAGAAGATCTCGCCGCGCCCCGTGCGCACGTTGGTCGCGCACACGAACACCTGCGGCACCACGCTCTCGATGCTGGAACGGGCCGAGCACAGCAGGCCGAAATCCACCTCTTTTTCGAGCAATGTGCGCAGCGGGTTGAACCCGAGCGGGTTGGTCTGGTAGGGCGAAAACCACTGGGCCATCATGCCCACCAGCGGGTTGGCTGCCGACAGCGGCGTGCCCCAGGTCAGGCTGCCGAGCGAGCCCACGCCCTCCCACAGCCGGGTGAGCGACGCGCGTGCCAGGGCGCAGCCGGCCTGGCGCGCCTCCTCGGGGTCCTTGTGGGCCCGCGCCGCCTGGGCAAAACCATGGGCCAAGGCCACGGCGTTCATCGCGCCAGCGCTGGTGCCGCTGATGCCGTCGATCTGCCAGCGCCCGTCTTCGAGCAGGGCGTCGAGCACGCCCCAGGTCAGCGCGCCATGCGAGCCCCCGCCTTGCAACGCCAGGTTCAGGCGCCGCAGTGCAGGCGGTTCAGCCATCCACCGCCTGGTTCTTGCTCATGGCCAGCATGCCGCGCACGATGCGGTACAGGAACCACAGCGAGATGATGCCCCAGGCGATCCAGCCGGGCAGCAGGAACAGCAGCCACAGCGGCGCAGTCACGGCGTACAGCGCGCCGGCCCAGAGGACGGAGCGGATGCGCCAGGAAAAATGGTTCTCCTGCCAGGTGCCCTGGGCATCGCCGCGCTTGACCAGGTCGAGCACCAGGGCAATCACCAGCAGCAACGCGCTGGCCTGCGTGCCCGGCAACACGGCGCCCAGCGCCACTATCAGGTGCAGCGCATAGCTGATCCAGCCGATGTTCTTGAGGCTTTCGGCCTTCTGGTCGTTGGTTCGCACGTCGATGATGTCGCTCATGGAGATCCTTCCTCGTGGGCTGCACGCGCAACGGCCTTGCGCAGGGCTTTTTCCTCGATGCCGCTGGTGCCCTCGCGGCGCTCCAGCTCGGCGACCACATCGGCGGGCGTCAGTCCATAGTGGGCCAGCGCGATCATGGAGTGGAACCACAGGTCGGCCACCTCGTAGACCAGCTTGCTGGCATCGGCCCCATGGTCCACGTCCTTGGCGGCCATGACCACCTCGGTGGCCTCCTCGCCGATCTTCTTGAGAAAGGTATCGGGCCCCTTGTGCAGCAGGCGCGATACGTAGCTCTTGTCGGGGTCGCCCCCGTTGGCGGGCTTGCGGCTTTCGATGACGGCCGCCAGGCGCGCCAGGGAATCGTTGGAACTCATGGTCTTACTTGTAGATGGATTCGGGGTCTTTCAAGACCGGATCGACGGCTTTCCAGGCGCCGTCCTTGAGCACGCTGAAGAAACAGCTGTGTCGGCCCGTGTGGCAGGCGATGCCGGGTTCATGGCCCAATTGGGTCACCTTGAGCAGCACCACGTCGTTGTCGCAGTCCAGGCGGATCTCGTGCACCGTCTGCACGTGGCCCGACTCCTCGCCCTTGAACCACAGCTTGCCACGCGAGCGGCTGAAGTACACGGCGCGGCCGAGTTCTGCGGTCTTTTCCAGCGCCTCGCGGTTCATCCACGCAAACATCAGCACGTCGCCCGTGCCCTGCTCCTGCGCGATCACGGGCACCAGGCCCTGCGCATCCCATTTCACTTCGTTGAGCCAGTTCATGGCCCGGATTGTCGGCGATTTGAATGACCGACCCCAGGCAGGGCATTGCGCGGGCCTCCCGACGCAAGCGGTCCACGCTCGCCCACACGGATGCGGGCGAAGGCGTGGACCGCGTGGAGGGAGGACCGCTCAGCGCAAGGTCAGCACGTTGGAGAAGCGGCCCGCGCGCAGCATCTCGTTCACGGCGGCCTGGGAATTCACCCCCAGGCCATAGCCCAGGAAGATGCTGCTGCCGACCAGCGCACTCAGGTCCATGCCGTTGATGTTGAGGATGGGCGCCGACACCGGCAGCGCCCCCACGTACAGCGCAGCGGTCGCGAAGGGGTTGTAGGGTATGAAGGTCGACTGCGCCCCGTCCAGCATGAGCACGCGGCCATCCGCCAGCGCCAGAACCACGAAGATCGCGCCCGGCTGGCCTGCGTGCGCCGCAGGCAGGGTCACGCCGGCCCGGGCCGTCAGGTTGTTCAGCGGGCCGCTCTGGGCGGTGCTGAAGGCGGGCTCGGTGCCCGGCGCGGGCGTGCCGGTGCCAGGGCCACCGGTTCCCGGAGTCCCTGGATTGCCGGTATTGCCCGGGTTGCTGCTGTTGTCCACCCCGGCGTTGAGCGCGATGGGCGTGGGTGTGCTCACGACGCCGTTGGAAGTGGTCACCCCATTGCCCAGCAGGCCACCATCGGTTCGGCCCCAGGTGTAGACCGCGCCATCGGGCATGAGCGCCGCCGCAGCAAAGGCACCCGTGAAAACGTACGACACCGGGCCGGGCAGGCCCTGCACCCGCACCGGACCCACCTTGGCGTTGGCGGGGACAGAATCCCAATTGGTGGAGACCGTCGTGCCATCGCCCAGCAGACCATTGCTGCCCTGACCGCAGGCAAACACGCTGCCGGCACCGTCGACGAACAGCGCGGAGCCCCCGCCCGCCGCGATCTGGCGCAGGTTGGACAGGTTCTTGATGGTGTAGGGCTGGGCCGCCGTCTGCGCGCTCTCCTGGCCACAGGTCAGCATGCCGCTGTTGGTGTCACCCCAGGCCAGCGCCTGGCCGTTCTTGATGCCGTAGTACAGACCGGCCGCGTTGCCCGTGGCCGTCGCGTCGATGAAGGCCAGGCCCGTGGGCTTGAGCGCCGTCACGCCCAGGGGGTCCGTGGCGGCCGCCACCGCCTGGATGGGGTTGTCGCGCACGGCGTTGCTGCCCCAGCCGATCAGGCTGCCGTCCTGGCGGCGGCCGATCATCTGGGTACCCGTCACGGCCAACTGCACGATGCCGGTAGCGCCGGCAACGGGTTGCGGCTGGCCCCGCTGCTGCGGCCCACCGGGGCCCAGGCCCAGGTTGCCGTAGCCATTGTCATAGCCCCAGGCCCAGATCTGGCCATTGCTGTCCGTGGCGTAGAGCGAATAGCCGTTGGTGGCGGCCAGCACCGAGACGATGCCCGACAGGCCCGGCACCTGGACGGGCTCGTAGCGGAACTGCCCGCCCGAAGTGTTGGAGCCGATCAGCCCGTCGGAGACATTGCCCCAGACCCATACGGTGCCGTCGCGCTTCACAGCTGCGGACAGTTGCCCCCCGGCGGTCAGGGCCACCACCTCCGTGCCCAGCGATGCGATCTTCGCTGGCGCGGGATTGCTGCGGTCGGCCTGGCCACGGCCCAGTTGCCCCGAATCGCCGCGCCCCCAGGAGGTGACGCTGCCATCGGCATGGAGCAGCAGCATGTGGTAGTCGCCGATGACGACATGCGGAATGGCGGCCATCGCCGGACAGGCCAGCCCGGCCAGGGCGCCTGCCAGCACGAGGGCCCGGCGCAAGAACCTGTTCAAGGAATCAGACATGGAGCAACTCCTGCGAGCAGTGAAGGTGCACGGATTCTTCCGCCACGCGCCGCGCCCGTCTGTCCCTCGAACACGGGACAAAACGGTTCATGTGCAAGCAGCTGTGACAGCAGGCCCCGCGTATCATGAAATCCACCGCCGCGCTTCCAAGGCCCGCCCCTCCATGTCCGCTCTGCTCTCCGTGCTCGTGATCGAGGACGACCCCCTGTTCAGGCAGCGCCTGTGCGACAGCATCGCCGCCGCGCCCGACCTGCGCCTGGTGGGCGCCGCCGGTGATGCAGCCTCGGGCCTGGCCCTGCTGGCCCGGCACCAGCCCCAGGTGCTGCTGCTGGACCTGGGCCTGCCCGACCTCAACGGCATCGAGGTGATCACGCGCAGCGCGGGCATCGCCCCGCACTGTGAGGTGGTGGTGGTCACCGTGTTCGGCGACGAGGCCCATGTCATGCTGGCGCTGGCAGCCGGCGCCACGGGCTACGTGCTCAAGGACACGCCGGCTCTGGACCTGGCCGAGATGGTGCGCGCCGTGCACGCAGGCGGCAGCCCCATCAGCCCCGTGATCGCCCGGCGCCTGCTGACCCGGCTGGCCCCTGCAGTCACCTCGCGCCAGCGCCCGCAGGCCAGCCCGTCGGACACCGTCGCCAGCGAGGCCGACGCAGGCCTGCTCAGCGAACGCGAATGCGAGATGCTCGGCATGGCCGCCAAGGGCTACAGCTACCGCGAGATCGCACAGATGATGGGCGTGACCCAGCAGACCGTGCTCACATACGTCAAGCGCAGCTATCGCAAGCTGCAGGTGCACTCCCGCTCCGAGGCGGTCTACGAAGCCCGCAAGCGCGGGCTGATGGGCGACTGAAGGCCCCCGCCCCGTGATTGCCGTGGCCCGCCCCCGCACCAGACCGATGTACCGACAGGGCCTGCGCTGGATGGCAGCCACCAGCCTGGTCCTGTGCCCCGTGCTGGCCCAGGCCAACACGGCCGCCTCCGAGACTGCCGAAACCATGGCCGTCACGCGCGTGGAGCACTGGGTGCAGGCGCCGGGGGCGGAGCCCTCCATCGGTCCGCCGGCGGACGCTGCGCAAGGCGCATGGCAGCCGGTTGACCTGCCACAGGCGGTGCGGCGCGACCCCACCACCCGCGCTGCCGTCAACCTGCCCCTGCCCACCGTCTGGTACCGCATGGCATGCCCGGCACCCGTGGCGCAGGAAACCCTGGCCCTTTACCTGCCGCGCGTCAACGGCGGCCCGCTGCAGGTCTGGATGCGCACCGCGCAGGGCACGCGGCAGTTGCTGGACAACAGCCCGGCATGGCCCTCGCAGTGGAACCAGCCCATCCTGCTGAGGCTGCCCAGCGCCGCCTCGCAACCGAACGGCAGTTGCCGGCTGTTCCTCGCGCTGCCGCCGCGCGCCGATGGCAGCTATGCCCTGAGCCGGCTGTGGATGGGGCCTGAGCCCGAGATTCAGGGCCTGTGGTCGGCGCGCCAGCGCTGGGTCGTCACCGTTCCCCTGGCAGCCAGCACCACGCTCGTCATGCTCGGGCTGTTCTCGCTGGCGTTCTGGTGGCGTCGCCGCAAGGACACGGCCTACCTGTACTTCGGCCTGGCATCGCTGGCTTGGTGGTTTCGCAACCTGCACTACGGCATCGATCTGCCGCAGAACCTCGACGCACTGCGCTGGTTCTGGTGGGCCACCGATGCCTCGATGACCTGGGTCATGCTGCTGGTCTATCTGTTTTCGCTGCGTTTTGCCACGCGCCGCTTCCCTTGGGTAGAACGCCTGCTGCTGGGCTTCGCTCTCCTGATCTCGGCCGTGTCCATGCCAGTGCTGCCCTGGGCCCTGGATACGCCGCTGCTGCTGCATACCGCCAACACCCTGGTGGCGATGGGCGTGACCCTGCTCATCGCCGGGTCGGCCTGGCGCGGCAGCCGCGAACTGCGGGTGCTGGCGCTGGCGCTGTGCATCTGCCTGGGCCTGGGCGTACACGACCTGGCGCTGCTGCAGCTGCGCATATCGCCCGAGAGCCTGTACCTCATGCCCTACGCCATGGTGCTGGTGCTGGGCGCCTTCCTGTACGCCGTGAACCGCCGCTACATCGGCGCGCTGGAGCACGCGGAAGGCGCGGCCCAGGTGCTGCAGGACAAGCTCTCGGAACAGCAGCGCGCGCTGCAAGGCAATTTTGCCCTGCTGGCCGAGGTGGAGAACGAGCGCGTGCGGCTGACAGAGCGCCAGCGGCTCACGCGCGACATGCACGATGGCCTGGGCGCCATGCTGGTGTCATCGCTCGGCCAGATCGAGCAGGGCCGCCTGTCGCAGCCCGAGGTGGCGCAGGTGCTGCGCGACTGCCTGGAAGACCTGCGCCTGACCATCGACTCCATGGAGCCCATCGACCAGGACCTGACCACTCTGCTGGCCACCCTTCGCCAGCGCGTGGGCCACCGGCTGGCGCAGGGCGGCATCACCCTGCACTGGCACATGGACGACCTGCCGCCGCTGCCCTGGCTGGATGCCCCCGCGGCGCTGCACGTGCTGCGCATCGTGCAGGAGGCACTGGCCAACGTGGTCAAGCACTCCGGGGCGGCCAACGTCACGCTGTCGGCCAGACTGGACGCAGGGCCGGGGGTGTGCGTGCAGATCGAGGACGACGGGCGCGGGCTGCAGGCCCGGCCGGATGGGCACCAGGGCCGCGGACTGGGCCACATCGAGGAGCGCGCACGGCAGTTGGGCGGCCATGCGCGGATCGTGCTGGGGGCCAGGGGCGGCACGGTGGTGCAGCTATGGCTGCCGCTGCAGGGCCCGCCCCCTTTGGCGGAGGGGTTCAGGCACTCGCGCTGGCCCGCACCCTGACCGTTCAGGGTTTCAGGGCTTGGCCACCGTCAGGAAGACCCGCTTGCGGTCCCAGTTCTTGCGGCCCAGGTACTTGATGGCGATCACGTAGCGGCCGGGCGGCAGGAAGTCCTGCGTCAGCGTCTCCTGCTGTGTGACCACGGGCTGGCCGTTGATGCGCACGCTCTGCTGCGCCACCATTTCGGTCTCACTCTCCAGATCCTGGCCATCAAGCCCGTAGATCGTGACGTCGGGCTCTTCCTTTTCTTCGCCCACGTGGGGCAGGCCCATGGCGTTGGGGCGGGTAAGCACGTCAAGCGCCACCTTGCCGTCCACCGGCTCGCGCACGATCCAGTAGACCTCGCGCACGTTGTCGTTGAGCTCGGCCAGGAGGGCCTTGAGCTTTTCGTACTCGGCCTTGTCGGCAATCACCTGCACCGCCTTGCCGCCGATGGTCGCGTCAAAGCAACGACCGATGCGGTCCACGCAGGGAATGCGGTCGAAATAGCCGCGCGCATAGGACGGCGCCGGCACCTGCTGTGCTGCGGCTGGCATGGCGGCAAAGCCGGCGCACAGGGCCATGGCAGCGGCCAGAGCCCGCAGGGAGCCCCTCATCACAGCCGCACGGGGATGCCGCGCCCCGCCATGTGCTGCTTGGACTGGCCCACGGTGTACTCGCCATAGTGGAAGATGCTGGCGGCCAGCACCGCGTCGGCGCCGCCGATCTGGATACCGTCGGCCAGGTGGTCGAGGTTGCCCACGCCGCCCGAGGCGATCACGGGCACGCTTACCGCGTCGCTCACGGCACGCGTGAGCGCCAGGTCGAAGCCGGCCTTGGTGCCGTCGCGGTCCATGCTGGTGAGCAGGATCTCGCCCGCGCCGCGGCGCGCCATTTCGGTGGCCCAGGCCACGGCGTCCAGGCCCGTGTTCTTGCGGCCGCCATGGCTGTAGACATCCCAGCCGGGGCCCACGGCCTTGCCGTCGGCACCGGTGCGCTGCGCATCCTCTTCGGAGCGGCGCTTGGCGTCGATGGCCACCACGATGCACTGCGCGCCGTACCGGTCCGATGCGGCATTGATCACGTCGGGGTCGGCAATCGCGGCCGAGTTGAAACTGGTCTTGTCGGCGCCCGCGTTGAGCAGGCGGCGCACATCGGCCACCGTGCGCACGCCGCCGCCGACGGTGAGCGGAATGAACACCTGGCTGGCCACCGCTTCGATGATGGGCAGGATCAGGTCGCGCCCATCGCTGGTGGCGGTGATGTCGAGAAAGGTCAGCTCGTCGGCGCCCTGCGCGTTGTAGCGCGCGGCGATCTCAACGGGGTCGCCCGCATCGCGCAGCTCGACGAAATTGACGCCTTTGACCACGCGGCCTCCGGTCACGTCCAGGCAGGGGATGATGCGTTTGGCAAGCATGGCAGTCAAAGGTAGTCGTTGGGGCGCGCTTTACGCGTCAGCCATTGAGCTCATCGGCACGCGCCTGCGCTGCCGCGAAATCGAGGTCGCCGCTGTAGATGGCGCGCCCGCAGATCACGCCTTCCACGCCCTCGCCTTCGACGGCGCAGAGCTTCTCGATGTCGGCCATGTTCGACAGGCCGCCCGAGGCGATCACCGGAATGCTCAGCGACTGCGCGAGCTTGACGGTGGCTTCGATGTTGATGCCCGAGAGCATGCCGTCGCGGCCGATGTCGGTGTAGATGATGGACTCGACGCCCCAGTCCTCGAACTTCTTGGCCAGGTCCACCACCTCGTGGCCCGTGAGCTTGCTCCAGCCATCGGTGGCGACCTTGCCGTCCTTGGCATCGAGGCCGACGATGATGTGGCCGCCGAAGGCGCTGCAGGCGTCCTTGAGGAAGCCGGGGTTCTTCACCGCCGCCGTGCCGATGATCACATAGCGCAGGCCGCCGTCGATGTACTTTTCGATGGTGTCCAGGTCACGGATGCCGCCACCGAGCTGCACCGGGATGTCCTCGCCCACTTCCTGGAGGATGGACTTGATCGCGGTGAAGTTCTTGGGCACGCCGGCAAAGGCGCCGTTCAGGTCCACCAGGTGCAGACGGCGTGCGCCGGCCTCCAACCACTTGCGCGCCATGGCGGCAGGGTCTTCACCGAAGGTGGTGGATTGGTCCATGTCGCCTTGCTTGAGGCGTACGCAGTGGCCGTCCTTGAGGTCGATGGCGGGAATGAGCAGCATGGTGGGTTCGGGTGAAAAAGGGCGAGGCCGGGCTCGGCCCGAACAGGGTTGGAAAATAAAGACTCAGGGGTTCCAGTGCAGGAAATTGCGGTACAGCGCCAGGCCGTGCTCCGCACTTTTCTCGGGGTGGAACTGCGTGGCAAAAATATTATCGCGTGCAATCGCTGCGGCGATCACACCGCCGTAGTCGGCCTCGCCCGCGCAGTGCGCTGGATTCTGCGGCCGGGCATAGAAACTGTGCACAAAATAGAAGTAGCTGCCGTCAGGCACACCGGCCCATACCGGATGTGCCGCACCGCCGTGCGCCACCTGGCGCACCTGGTTCCAGCCCATCTGCGGCACCTTGAAACGGCTGCCATCCGGCTGGGTGCGGCCGGCGAGGTCGAACTTGCGCACCTCGCCAGGGATCAGCGACAGTCCGGGCGTGTCGCCCTCGGCGCTGTGGTCCAGCAGCATCTGCATGCCCACGCACACGCCGAACATCGGTTTGCTGGCAGCCGCTTCGAGCACCGACTGCTGCAGGCCCGAATCGCGCAACTCGCGCATGCAGTCGGGCATGGCTCCTTGCCCCGGCAGCACGATGCGCTGTGCGGCGCGCACCTCTTCAGGGCGCGAGGTGACGACCACGGTCCAGCCCGAGCCCTCTGCCGCAGCCTGCACGGCCTGCGACACCGAGCGCAGGTTGCCCATGCCGTAATCAACCACGGCGACGGTTTTTGCTTCCATATTCATAGCTATCGGCGCTTGGCGAAAAATCGGTAGCGGCCTTTTTTCAGCGTGTGGGAATCAGAGACTGCCCTTGGTGGACGGAATGGTGCCGGCGGCGCGCGGGTCGCGCGTGAGGGCCGAGCGCAGCGCGCGGGCAAAAGCCTTGAACACCGTTTCGCACTGGTGGTGCGCATTGATGCCCTTGAGGTTGTCGATGTGCAGCGTCACACCCGCGTGGTTCACGAAGCCCTGGAAGAATTCGTAGGTGAGCTGCGTGTCGAAGCCGCCGATGCTGCCCGCCGTGAACGGGATGTGCAGGTGCAGCCCGGGGCGGCCCGAGAAATCGACCACCACGCGGCTCAGCGCCTCGTCCAGCGGCACATAGGCATGGCCGTAGCGGGTGATGCCCTTCTTGTCGCCCACGGCGCGCGCGAAGGCTTGGCCCAGGGTGATGCCCACGTCTTCCACCGTGTGGTGGCCGTCGATGTGCAGGTCGCCGTCGCAGTCGACCTCCAGGTCGATCAGCCCGTGGCGGGCGATCTGTTCGAGCATGTGGTCGAAAAAGCCGATGCCGGTGTGCAGCTTGGCCTGGCCGGTGCCGTCGAGGTTGATGCGCACAGTGATGTGCGTCTCGGCGGTGTTGCGGCTGACCTCGGCGGTGCGGTCGGCCTGGGGATCGGTCGAGGCGGAGGTTACGAGTGCAGAAGAAGTCATAGGGAGGCTTGGAGCGCAGCAAGCATCTGCGCGTTGTCGTCGGCGTTGCCCACCGTGAGGCGCAGGCAGTTCACCAGCATGGGGTGCATTGTAGAAACGTTCTTGACGAGGACCTTGCGCTTTTTCATGCCCTCGCAGGTTGTGGCGGAATCGGCCACACGCACAAGCACCATGTTGGCCTCGCTGTCCCAGCACTTTTCGATGCCCGGCAGGGCCTTGAGGGCCTGCACCAGCAGTGTGCGCTGGGCGCGCAGCTCGGCCGCCTGGTCGGCGAACACATCGGCATGCTCCAGCGCGAACAGCGCTGCCTCGCAGTTGAGCACGCTCACGTTGTAGGGCGGGCGCACCTTGTCGATCTCGGTGGTCACGGCCGCCGGCGCGATGAGGTAGCCCAGGCGCACCCCGGCCAGGCCGAACTTGCTGAGCGTGCGCATGAGCAGCACATGGGCGTTGCGCGCCGGTTCGGCGCGCATGCGGTCGATCCAGGTGCGGCTGGCGAAGGGCTGGTAGGCCTCGTCCATCACCACAAAACCGCCCTGCGCGCCCACGGCGTCGATGATGCGCTGCACCGCGCCCTCATCCCACAGCGTGGCCGTGGGGTTGTTGGGGTATGCGATGTAGGTGATGGACGGGCGGTGCTGGGCAATGGCGGCCAGCATGGCGGGCTCGTCGAGCTCGAAATCGGGCGTGAGCGGCACGCCCACGAAATCCAGGCCCTGCAGCTGTGCGCTCAGCGGGTACATCACAAAGCCGGGCATGGGCGCCAGCATGGTGGCGCGCTCGCCCGGCTGGGCGCAGGCCAGGGCCAGCAGGGTGATGAGCTCGTCCGAGCCGTTGCCCAGCACGATGCCATGGCCCTCGGGCATGCCGGCGTACTTCGCCAGCGCGGCCTTCAGGTCGTTCAGACGCTCGCCGGGGTAGCGGTTCAGCGCCAGCGCGCCCAGGCGCTGGCCCAGCGCGGCCTGCAGGTGGGCCGGCAGGCGAAACGGGTTCTCCATCGCATCCATCTTGAGCATGCCGGTGGACGGCTGCACGCCATAGGCGTGCATGGCGCGAACGTCGGCACGGATGCGGTTCAGGGCGGCCAAGGGCGGGGCAATGGTGGTCATTCTGCGGTATCCAGGTCGTGGGGGGCGACAAGAAAGGGGTTGATGCAGCGCACAGCGTCCAGCACTTGGTCGTGCGGCAGGGCTTCGGTGAGCAGGTAGCGGCAGCCCTGCTGGTGGGCCGAGGAGACGATGAGCGCATCCCAGTAGCCCAGACCGTAGCGGTCCTGCAGGTCCCAGGCGCCGTCCACGGTGTAGGCATCGAGGTGCGGCGGCAGCCACACGCGCAGGCGGCGCACCTGGGCGCGCACCAGCGGCACAGTGCGCGGACCCTCGAAGCGCTGGATGGCCTGGTTGTACAGCTCGTTGAGCACCTGCGAGCTGATGCGGCCGCTGCGCGTCTGCCAGCAGAAGCCGAGCCACTCGCGGGCTTGCGCCTGGCGCGCCGGGTCGCGGTCGTCCACGCTGGCGAGCAGCAACTCGGTGTCGACAAAGAGAGGGACGGTGGTACTCATCGCTTGAACAGAATCTCGCGCGGCACATAGGGGCCACTCGAGGCCCCCCAGCTCTCGAATCCCAGCGCCTCGCGCATGGCCTGGGCATAGGCATCTTCCTGGCGCATCTTCTCGGCCAGCCACTCACCCACCAGGCGCGACACGCTGCTGCCGCGCTTGGCGGCTTCGATGCGCACCCATTCGGCGGCGGCGTCGTCCATGGTGATGGTGACGTTTTTCATGGGAGCAATATTACACGAACTTCGTGTTCCACGAAGTTCGTGTGAAAAATTCAGGCTACTTTACGGCCGCTGGCCTCCAGCACGCGGCAGGCCATCTCGCCCACGGTGCGCAGGGCCACCAGATGCGCAGGGGTCCAGTCGCCGCCCACGCCGATGCGCAGGCAGTTGCGAAAACGCCCGCTGGCGCTGAACACGGTGCCGGGCGCAATCAGGATGTGCTCGGCCAGGCAGGCCTCGTGCAGCTGCACCGAGTCGAGCGCGCGAGGCAGCTCCACCCACAGCAGCATGCCGCCGGGCGGGTCGCTGACCCGCGTACCCGGTGGAAAGTGCGCGCCGATGGTGTGGCGCACCTCGTCGAGCCGGGCCGCCGCGGCCGCGCGCAGCTGGCGCATGGCGGCCGCATGGCCACTCTGGTTGATGAGGTCGGCCAGCGCCAGCTCCAGCACGGCCGACTGACCACCGGCCTGCATGTCCTTGATGCTGCGCAGCTGCTCCGTCCAGCGCCCGGCCTCGACCCAGCCCAGGCGCAGGCCGGGGGCCAGCGTCTTGGAGAACGAGTCGCAGAGCATCACATGGCCTGTGGTGTCGTAGGACTTGACGGTGCGGCGCATCTCGTCCGACTCGGCCAGGTCGGCGTAGATCGCGTCCTCGATCACCGCCATGCCGTGGCGCGAGGCCATCTGCGCCAAGCGCCGGCGCTCGGGCTGGGGCATGCAACTGCCCAGCGGGTTGCTCAACGTGGGCACCACCATCAGGGCCTTCACGGGCTGGGTATCGAGCGCCAGCTGCAGCGCATCGAGCGAGATGCCGTGGCGCGGGTGGGTGGGGATCTCCAGCGCCTTGAGGTGCAGGCCCTGCAGCACTTCGAGGAAGGAGAAATGCGTAGGCGACTCCAGTGCCACCACGTCGCCCGGCTGGGTGACGGCGCGCAGGCACAGGGCGATGCTGTCCATGCAGCCGCCAGTGATCACGATGTTCTCGGGGTCCAGGCTGCAGCCCAGGCCCACCGCATAACGCGCCAGGGCGCGCCGCGCCTCGTCCTGCCCGGCGGAGGACGGGTAGGTGCACAGCAGCTGGCGGTTGCGCTGCACGGATCGCACCACGGCGCGGCGCACGCGGTCGGGGTTGAGCATGTCGGGCCCCGGCGTACCGCTGCTGAAGGAGAGCATGTCCACCGGCTGGGCACGGCCCATGATGCGCTGGCCCAGCCAGTCCACCGACACTTCGCGCGGGCGGCGCAGCGGGCGTGGGGTGGTGGGCTCGGGCAGGTTGACCGGGCGCGCCGCCACAAAGAAGCCGGAGCGCGGACGGGCCGTGATCAGCCGCGCATCCTCCAGCCAGTGATAGGCCTGCACCACCGTGCTCTGGGCCACGCCGCGCTGGCGCGCCAGTTCGCGCACCGAGGGCATCTTCTCGCCACGCGCCAGGGTGCCGTTGCGCACCAGCTCGGCCAGCTGGGCCGCGATCTGCAGGTAGAGGGGGGTGGTTTCCACGGCGTCCATGGTTTCATTCTGTACTGGCATGGCCAGCGGTGACCAGTACAGATTGACCCCAGTCAATACGACACAGAGCCCCGCAGCGGGGGATCTGTACTGCACCAGCTCGCGCCGTGCTGTGGCTGGTGGCCCAGGGCGCGGGCGCGCACAGTGCAAGGCATGAACTCACTGCACACCCCCTCCCCCGCTTTGCCCACTGTCCCACCGCTGCGGCCACAGGCCCTGGCGCTGCAGTGGAACCGCCAACCCTTGCCGCCTCTGCAGGCCGTGCAGGCGCTCGAATTCCGCCTGGGCGAAACCGGCCTGCTCGAAGTCGAGCAGGGCCGGGTCTGGGTCACCTGCGATGGTCTGCTGGAGGACTACTTCCTCGATGCCGGCCAGCGCCTGTCGTTCGCAGGGCCAGTGCGGCTGCGCGTGAGCGCCGAGGGTAGCCGACCGGCGCGCCTGAGCTGGGCGCGGCACCGGAATTCGGATGTGTCGGACCGCTCAGCGGCGGCCGATGTGCCCGCGCCGGGCGCGCCTATCCGCTTGCAGGCGGCCTGAATGAAGGGTATCAGCCCCGGGCTGGCGGCACGGGCTTGAGCCGCAGCTCGGCAGCGCGCGCATGGGCCTGCAGGCCTTCGCCATAGGCGAGTTCGGCCGCAATGGTGCCCAGGGCCTGGGCGCCGGCCTCGCTCACCTCGATGAGGCTGCTGCGCTTTTGGAAGTCGTAGACGCCCAGGGGCGAACTGAAGCGTGCCGTGCCGCTGGTGGGCAGCACGTGGTTGGGGCCGGCGCAGTAGTCGCCCAGGCTTTCGCTGGTGTAGGCCCCGAGGAAGATGGCACCCGCATGGCGCAGCAGCGGCTCCCAGCGGTGCGGCTCGTTGCTGCTCACCTCCAGATGCTCGGGGGCGATGCGGTTGCTGATGGCGCAGGCCTCTTCCATGCTGCGCGTGTGGATCAGGGCGCCACGGCCGTTCAGGCTCTTGGCGATGATCTCGGCGCGGGGCATGGTGGGCAGCAGGCGGTCGATGGCCTCCTGCACGGCGTCGATGTAGGCGGCGTCGGGGCACAGCAGGATGCTCTGCGCCAGCTCGTCGTGCTCGGCCTGGGAGAACAGGTCCATCGCCACCCAGTCGGCCGGGGTGCTGCCGTCGGCCAGCACCAGGATTTCGCTGGGGCCGGCGATCATGTCGATGCCCACCGTGCCGAACACGCGCTTCTTGGCGCTGGCCACGTAGGCGTTGCCCGGGCCGGTGATCTTGTCGACCTTGGGCACGGTGTCGGTGCCATACGCCAGCGCGGCCACGGCCTGCGCCCCGCCGATGGTGAAGGCGCGCGTCACGCCGGCCACGTAGGCAGCGGCCAGCACCAGCTCATTGCGCTCGCCCTTGGTGGACGCCAGCTGCGCGCCCGAGCCCCCGGTGGCGACGCTGCCGCGCACGGGCGTGGGCACCACCATGATGATCTCCTGCACGCCGGCCACATGGGCGGGGATGGCGTTCATGAGCAGGCTCGACGGGTAGGCCGCCTTGCCGCCGGGCACGTAGATGCCCACGCGGTCGAGCGGGGTGACCTTCTGGCCCAGCAGGGTGCCGTCCTCGTCGCGGTAGCTCCAGCTCTCGCCCGAGGCCTTCTTCTGCGCCTCGTGGTAGCTGCGCACGCGCCTGGCGGCGGCCTGCAGGGCATCGCGCTGGGCCGCGGGGATGGCGTCGAACGCGGCCTTGAAATCTGCCTGCGTGAGCTCAAGCCCGGCCATGGATTCGGCAGCCAGCCCGTCGAAGCGGGCTGTGTAGTCGAGCACAGCGGCATCGCCGCGTTCCTGCACGTCGGCCAGAATGTCAGCCACGCGCTGCTCAATGGCCGCGTCGGTGTCGGCAGACCAATGCAGGCGCTCATGAAAGGCTGTTTCAAAATCGGCACTGTCGGTACGCAGGCGAACGGGCGTGGCTTTCATGGCTTTTTCTATCGCAGTGTGAAGACGGGAAGGCCCAAGCGTAAGCGCTTATTCGGTCTCTGCCGAAACCTCGCGCGTCTTGCGGTTGTATTTGAGCGTGATCTTGTCCAGCTCGCACAGGTTCAGGCCTTCCCACTCGATTTCCGAGGAGTCATCGGCGAAGACCACCTTGATGTCCTGCTCACAGTGCTTGGTGTCGCCAAAGCGGAATTTGCGTGCGGCACCATTGGCCAACTGGTTGCGGCCCAGGCGGTCCGAACCCCAGTTGTCCATCTTGGTTGGCGAGATGTAGACCTCATTGAGGGCGTAGCCCGTGCGGTTGACCAGGGTGAAGTCTGCATCGGCGGCAAAAGAAACCGTACAGCACAGTGCAAGCAAACCCAGCACCATCGACTTTTTGAACATGAAATCCCCAGAAATTAGATACAAAAGATGCACCTGGAAACAATTTTCCGGGCGCAGCCGGATTTTGCCGTGTGTTGGGGTTTCTGGGTAGCTCAGAAAGTCAGCAGGCCGGAGGGGGGTGCCGCATCAAGAGCGCGCTGCCGTGGCTGCGGCAAATGCATCGATGATGCGCCGCAGCGGCGCCTGCTTGAGCTTGAGCGCGGCCTGGTTGACGACCAGGTAGGAGCTGATGTCCATGATGCGCTCGACCTCCACGAGGTGGTTGGCCTTCAGAGTATTGCCCGTGGACACCAGGTCGACGATGGCGTCGGACAGGCCGATCAGCGGGGCCAGCTCCATGCTGCCGTAGAGCTTGACCATGTCCACGTGCACACCCTTGGTGGCGAAGAAGTCGCGCGCAATGGAGGTGTACTTGGTGGCCACCTTCAGGCGCGAGCCCTGCTTGACGGCGCGCTCGTAATCGAAGTCGTTGCGCACGGCCACGCTCACGCGGCACTTGGCGATCTGCAGGTCCAGCGGCTGGTACAGGCCCTGGCCGCCGTGCTCGATCAGGGTGTCCTTGCCGGTCACGCCGATGTCGGCACCGCCGTACTCCACGTAGGTGGGCACGTCGGTGGCGCGCACCAGCACCACGCGCACGTCGGGCTGGTTGGTCGGCAGGATGAGCTTGCGCGACTTTTCGGGGTCTTCGAGCACCTCGATGCCGGCCGCGGCCAGGAGCGGCAGGGTTTCGTCGAAAATGCGGCCCTTGGACAGGGCGAGGGTGATCATGGTCATAGGGGTTCTTTGAAGAGGGGTGGGCTCACCCTGTCAGGCCATGCGCTCGATGTCGGCGCCGATGCCGCGCAGCTTGGCTTCCATGCAATCGTAGCCACGGTCCAGATGGTAGATGCGGTCCACCACGGTCTCGCCATCGGCCACCAGACCGGCAATCACGAGGCTGGCAGACGCACGCAGGTCGGTGGCCATCACGGTGGCACCCGACAGGGGCGGATTCGCGGCCTCGGCGTTGCCCAGTCCCTCGATCACGGCCACCTTGCCATCGGTCTGGATGCGGGCGCCCAGGCGAACCAGCTCGTCCACGTGCATGAAGCGGTTCTCGAAAATGGTCTCGGTCACCGTGGAGGTGCCCTGCGCCACGCAGTTGAGGGCCATGAACTGGGCCTGCATGTCGGTGGGGAACCCGGGGTACTCGGTGGTGCGGAAACCCTGGGCGCGCAGCTTGCCGGCGCCGGGGCTCTGCACGCGGATGCCACCGTCCACAGCCTGCACCTGCACGCCGGCCTCGCGCAGCTTGTCGATCACCGTGTCCAGGTGATCAGCGCGGCCATGGCGCAGCAGCACGTCGCCGCCGGTGGCCGCCACCGCACACAGGAAGGTGCCGGCCTCGATGCGGTCGGCCACCACACGGTGCGTGCAGCCGTGCAGGCGCTCCACGCCCTGGATGCGGATGCGGCTGGTGCCGTGGCCCTCGATCTTCGCGCCCATGGCGATCAGCATCTCGGCCAGGTCGGTGATCTCGGGCTCCTGCGCGGCGTTTTCCAGCACCGTTTCGCCCTCGGCCAGCGACGCGGCCATGAGGAAGTTCTCGGTGCCGGTCACGGTGACCATGTCGGTGGTGATGCGCGCGCCCTTCAGGCGCGTGGCGCCGGCGGGCAGCTTGGCGATCATGTAGCCGTGCTCGACCACGATCCCGGCACCCATGGTGGCCAGGCCCTTGATGTGCTGGTCCACCGGGCGCGAGCCGATGGCGCAGCCGCCGGGCAGCGACACCGTGGCCTCGCCGAAACGCGCCAGCAGCGGGCCCAGGGCCAGAACCGAGGCACGCATGGTCTTGACCAGCTCGTACGGGGCCTCGGGCGTGTTCAGGCCGCTCGCGTCGATGCGCACCGTGCCGTCAGGGCTGCGCTCTGCCGCCACGCCCATGTTGCGGATCAGGGTGAGCATGGTGCTCACGTCCTGCAGCTGCGGCACGTTGAGCAGGGTGACGGGATCTGCCGTGAGCAGCGCGGCGCACAGTTCGGGCAGCGCGGCGTTCTTGGCGCCGGAGACCAGCACCTCGCCCTGCAGGGTGCGGCCACCACGGATGAGGAGTTTGTCCATCACGAAACCAGTGAAAAAGTAGTTGGAAGTGCAGGGGTTGCAGCCGATCAGCGCGGCTGCGCCGCCCATTCGGCGGGTGTGAAGGTCTTCATGGACAGGGCGTGCACTTCGTCTGTCTGCATGCGCGAGCCCAGCGTGGCGTACACGCGCTGGTGGCGCTGGATGAGGCGCTTGCCCTCGAACTCGGCCGAGACGATGGTGGCGTACCAGTGGCGGCCATCGCCCTGCAGGTCGATGTGCTCGCAGGCCAGTCCGGCGGCGATGAGGTCTTTGAGTTGGTCGGCGGTCATGGGTGGGGCGTGGTTGTCTGCATCCGGGGCGGGCGGCAAGGGTACCGCGAACCGCTCCCGGGCGGTTCAATATCGGTCAATGGCGGATCTTGTAGCCGGTGCGCAGCAGGTGCACGGCCAGCCAGCTGACCGCGAGCCAGGCCACGCCCACGATACCGAGGCTGAGCCAGGGCGAGGTGTCGCTCTGGCCGAAGAAACCGTAGCGGAAACCGTCGATCATGTAGAAGAACGGGTTCAGGTGGCTCACGGTCTGCCAGAACGGCGGCAGGGACTGGATGGAGTAGAACACGCCGGACAGGAAGGTCATCGGCACGATCACGAAGTTCTGGAACGCGGCCATCTGGTCGAACTTGTCGGCCCACAGCCCGGCGATGAGCCCCAGCGTGGCCAGAAGGCCCGCCCCCAGAACGGCAAATGCAATGATCCACAACGGCGCTGCGAACTCCGGTCGCGCGAAGGCGACGGTGACGATGAACACCCCCAGCCCCACGGCCAGCCCGCGCACGATGGAGGAGCCCACGTAGGCCACGAACCAGGCCCAGTGCGACAGGGGCGTGAGCAGCACGAACACCAGGCTGCCCATGATCTTGCTCTGGATCAGGCTCGACGAGCTGTTGGCGAAGGCGTTCTGCAGCACGCTCATCATCACCAGGCCAGGCACCAGGAAGGCGGTGTAGCTGATGCGGTCGTAGACCTTCACATGGTCTTCGAGCACATGGCCAAAGATCAGCAGGTAGAGCACGGCGGTGAGCACCGGCGCGGCCACGGTCTGGAAGCCCACCTTCCAGAAGCGCAGCAGTTCCTTGTAGAACAGGGTTTGCCAGCCGGTCATGCGTGGGCTCCCAGGGCTGCGGGAGCTGCAGAGGCCGCAGGCAGCGGGTGGGAGGCGGAGGTGCCGGCCATCACCTGCAGGAACACGTCCTCCAGGTCGGGGCGGCGGATCTCCATGTCATGCACCTCCACACCCGCCACGCGCAGCGCGGCCAGGTGCTCTTCGATCTCGCGCGCGTCGTGCGCCGGCATCTGCACGATCCGGCCGGTGACGCGCGCCAGGCGCGCGAGCGCAGGCGGCAGGGCCACATCGGCCTTGAACTGCAGCACATTGCCCGAGGCGGCCTTGAGCAGTTCGCTGGTATCGGCCAGGGCCACCACCTGCCCGGTCTTGAGCATGGCAATGCGGTTGCACAGGGCCTCGGCCTCTTCGAGGTAGTGCGTGGTGAGCAGCACGGTGTGCCCTTCCTTGTTCAGGCGGGCGATGAACTGCCACAGGGTCTGGCGCAGCTCCACGTCCACCCCGGCGGTGGGCTCGTCGAGCACGATGATGGGCGGCTTGTGCACCAGGGCCTGGGCCACGAGCACGCGGCGCTTCATGCCGCCCGACAGCTGGCGCATGTTGGCGTTGGCCTTGTCCGTGAGGCCCAGGTGGTGCAGCAGTTCGTCGATCCAGGCGTCGTTGTTCTTGACACCGAAGTAGCCGGACTGGATGCGCAGCGCCTCGCGCACGTTGAAGAAGGGGTCGAACACCAGCTCCTGCGGCACCACGCCCAGCTTGCGCCGGGCCTCGGCGAACTGCGCCTGCACGTCACTGCCCTGCACCAGCACACGGCCGCTGCTGGGCCGGGCCAGGCCGGCGAGGATGCTGATGAGAGTGGTCTTGCCGGCACCATTGGGGCCGAGGAGTCCGAAGAACTCCCCTTCCTCGATGTCCAGGCTGACCTGGTTGAGTGCCTGGAAAGGGCCTTTGGGCGTATCAAAGGTCTTGGAAACGGCTTGGAATGAGACTGCGGGCATGAGCCGCTGATTTTAAGGCCTGGTGCACAAACCTGCTGTGCCGGCCCCGTTAGCCCCCGCCAGATGGGTCAGGCTGCAGGCAGCAGATCTGCAACGCCGTACAGCCCGGCCATGCTCGTCAGCGCTGCGGGCAGTCCCTGCACGGCAAAGGTCTTGCGGTCGGAGAGCGCCTCGCGCCGGCATTCGAGCAGCACCGCCAGCGCGGAGGTGTCGAACACGGACAGCGCCTGGGCATCCACCACCACGCCCGGCTCCTTGTGCACCTTCAGGCCCTGCAGCAGCATGCGCAGGCACGCCGGTGCCTGGCGGTGCGTCAGCTCCTGCGGAAGGACCAGGACAGGCACGGTGGAAGGCCCTGTGTCAGCCCTTGGTGCCGGCATTGGATTTGTTGCGCGCTTCCAGCGAGGCAATCAGGCCATCCACGCCCTTGGCGTTGATTTCCTGCGCGAACTGGCCCTTGTAGGTTTCCACCAGCCACACGCCGAGCACGTTGAGGTTGTAGATCTTCCAGCCGGCGCCATCGCCCGGGGTCTTCTCCAGACGGTAGTCGAGCTGGATCGGGTCGCCGCGGCCCACGATCTCGGTGCGCACCAACACGTCCTTGTCGGCCGGATCGGCGCGCAGCGGCTTGACCATGATGGTCTGGTCGTTGACCTGGGCCAGTGCGCCCGCGTAAGTGCGCACCAGCAGGATCTTGAATTCGTCCTGGAGGCGCTTTTGCTGCTCGGGCGTGGCCTGCCGCCAGCCGGGGCCCACGGCGGCAGCGGTCATGCGGCGGAAGTTCACGTTGGGCATCACCGTCTTGTCCACGAGCGTGATCACCTTGCCGATGTCGCCGCCCTGGATGGACTTGTCGGCCTTGACCGTGTTGAGCACATCGGTGGACAGGCGCTTGATCAGGGCGTCGGGTGCTTCGTCGGCGGCCAGGGCCGACAGGGGCAGGCCCAGCGTTGCGGTGGCCGCCAGGGCCAGGGCGATATGGCCCACGAGTCGTCGATTCATCATCATGTCATCTGCTTTCATTGGGGCGGGCAAGGCACCCTTGATTTCATTGTGGGCCCGAGGGGCCATCCATATGCTTCGGCCAGGTTGCGGTTTGCAAGCAAGTGCAACACCCACCCAGCGGGAAAATCAGCGCTTCCTGGCGTCTGCAGGGGGCTCCTCGGGCAGCATGCCGTCCTTGGAGTCCTGGGCACCATCATCCTTGTCCTTGTCGTACGGCGCCTCGCCGGCCTGGCTGCGCACCTGCAGGAACACGTCGCGGGTGAAGCTGTACTTGTCGAGCGCGGCGCTGTCGAGCACGGAACCCGCACGCAGCAGGTTGGCACGCACATCCACCGCGCGCAAGGCATACAGCGAATTGCGGGCCGAGGTCGGGTCCACGTAGCGCACGGGGTTGCCCATCATGTCGACCGGCAGGGCAAAGGTATCGCGCACCGTAGAGGGCCCGAGAATGGGCAGCACCACATAGGGACCGGTGTCCACGCCCCAGCGGCCCAGCGTGAGGCCGAAGTCCTGGCGGTAACGGTCGATGCCCAGCTCGCTGGCGACATCCAGCACGCCACCCAGGCCGAGAAAGGTGTTCACGTTCACGCGCATGAAGCTGGAAGCGGCACCTTCGAGCCGGAACTGCAGCACGTTGTTCACGAAGGACCAGACGTCGGTCAGGTTGGCGAAGAAGTTGCTCACCCCGGTGCGCACCGGAGCGGGCGTGACTTCCTTGTAGGCCGTGGCCACGGGCTTGAGCAAGATGGCATCGACCTGCTCGTTGAACTTGGTGACGCCGCGGTTGTAGGGCTCCAGCGGGTCGCGCGGATCGTTGCGGGGGCCGCTCGCGCAGCCGACCAGCAAGGCGAGCCCCAGCACGGCCACCAGGGCTCGGCCGGTGCGCCGCAGCATTGCAGCGCCATCTGCGGGATGGCTTTCATCGTCGCGGGCCGTGCCCGCTTGCGTCCTGTTCATCATTTTTTGCTACCTGCCCCTGCGGGCTTACTGCCGTCTTCGGCTTTGCTGTAAAGAAATTGTCCAATCAGGTTTTCCAGCACCACGGCGGACTGCGTGGCGGTGATCATGTCGCCCGCCGCGAGGTTCTTCTCGTCGCCGCCGGCCTCGATGCCAATGTACTGCTCGCCCAGCAGGCCGCTGGTGAGGATCTTGAGCGAGCTGTCCTTGGGGAACGCATAGCGGTCCTGCATGGCCAGCGTGACGCGCGCCTGGTAGGTCTTGTCATCGAAGGCGATGGACTCGACCCGGCCCACGACCACGCCGGCGCTGCGCACGGCCGCCTGGGGCTTGAGGCCCCCAATGTTGTCAAAGCGCGCGGTGAGCTGGTAGCCGCGCTGGAAATTGAGGGTCAGCAGGTTGGCAGATTGCAGGGCCAGGAACACCAGCGCCGCAATGCCCAGCATCACGAACAGGCCTACCCAGACATCATTCTTGGAGCGTTGCATCGTTAAGGTCTCTTTTCTTCATCTGCCGGTCTTTGCCCGGCGTCAGATACTGAACATCATGGCGGTGAGGAGGAAGTCCAGCGCCAGCACTGCCAGCGAGGCCATCACCACGGTGCGCGTCGTGGCGCGAGACACCCCTTCAGGCGTGGGCTTGGCGGCATAGCCCTGCAGCAGTGCCACGAAGGTGACGGTGATGCCGAAGACAAAGCTCTTGGCGACGCCGTTGCCGACGTCCTTCCACACATCCACCCCACCCTGCATCTGGCTCCAGAAGGCGCCGGGGTCGATGCCGATGAGCACCACGCCGACCACCCAGCCGCCGATCACGCCCACGGCGCTGAACACGGCGGCCAGCAGCGGCATGGTGATGACGCCGGCCCAGAAACGCGGCGCCAAAATGCGGCGCACCGGGTCCACGGCCATCATCTCCATGGCGCTGAGCTGCTCGCCCGCGCGCATGAGGCCGATCTCGGCCGTCAGCGAGGTGCCCGCCCGGCCGGCGAACAGCAGCGCCGTGACCACGGGCCCCAGCTCGCGCACCAGCGACAGCGCCACCAGCATGCCCAGCGCCTCGGACGAGCCGTAGCGCTGCAGCGTGTAGTAGCCCTGCAGGCCGAGCACGAAGCCCACGAACAGGCCCGACACAGCGATGATGGCCAGCGAATAATTGCCCAGAAAGTGCACCTGGTCGCGCACCAGCGACGGCCGCATGAAGGTGGCACCGAACAGGCGCACCAGGCGCACGAACAGGTGCGCCGCAGCGCCGATGTCGGCCAGTTGCTGGCGCACGGCCAGGCCCACGTCAGAAGGTTGGTACCAGCTCACAGGCCTATCCCCCCGGCAGGGCCGAAGTCCTGCTCCGCAGTGGGCCCCGGGTAATGGAAGGGCACCGGCCCCGTGGGCAGCGCGTGCACGAACTGGTGCACCAGCGGATCCTTGCTGGCGCGCACCTCATCGGGCGTGCCCTGCGCGGCGACCACGCCTTCGCCGAGGATGATCACGTGGTCGGCTAGGCGGAAGGTTTCCTCCAGGTCGTGCGAGACCACGATGCTGGTCAGCCCCATGGCATCGTTGAGCTGGCGGATCAGTTGGGCGGCGGTGCCCAGCGAAATGGGATCGAGCCCGGCAAAGGGCTCGTCGTACATGACTAGCTCGGGGTCGAGCGCGATGGCACGGGCCAGCGCCACGCGCCGGGCCATGCCGCCCGAAATCTCGCTTGGCATGAGGTCGCGCGCACCGCGCAGGCCCACGGCATTGAGCTTCATGAGCACCACATCGCGCACCAGCGCCTCGGGCAGGTCGGTGTGCTCGCGCAGCGGAAAGGCGACGTTCTCGAACACATCGAGGTCGGTGAACAGGGCGCCGAACTGGAACAACATGCCCATGCGCCGCCGCGCCGTATAAAGGCCAGCCGCGTCCATCTTCCCCACATTCTGGCCATCGAACAGCACCTCGCCCTGCTGCGCTTGCTGCTGCCCACCAATCAGGCGCAGCACTGTCGTCTTGCCGCCGCCCGAGGCCCCCATGAGCGCCGTGACCTTGCCGCGCGGCACGGTCAGCGACACGTCGCGCAGGATGGCGCGGTCACCGTAGGAGAACGTGACGTTGCGCAATTCGGCAAAGGGCGAAGGCTCAGGCATGCAGAAGAAAAAGGGTGGTATGCAGAAACGATGGTCCGCGCACACGGCAAACCCTGCGCGCAACACAGCAGCGATGGTAGCCGAATCCACAAACATACATACATGTATGTTTGCACTTTCTCGATACGGGTTGTGCGAACCTGCCTAGGACATCAGTGTCTGGTATTCCCGGAGGGACATTGCTTCCAATTGTGCCTATATCCAGCGTCGCGCGTGCGCAACGGTCTTTCCCGGATGGGAACCCTGTTGCACGCCATGAAAAACGGCGCCACCAGGGCGCCGCTCTCAGCCTTGCCTTGCCAGCAATCAGCGCGGCAGATCCGAGTAGCCCATGAGGAACTCATCGACGGAGCGCGCAGCCTGGCGGCCCTCGCGGATGGCCCAGACCACCAGGGACTGGCCACGGCGGATGTCGCCTGCAGCAAACACCTTGGGGGCGCTGGTGGCGTAGCCGCCGTCGAACTCGGTGGTGGCGCGGGCGTTGCCACGGGCGTCCTTGTCGACACCGAAGGCTTCGAGCACGGCGGCCACGGGGCTCACGAAGCCCATGGCCAGCAGCACCAGGTCGGCCTTGAGGATCTGCTCGGAGCCGGCGACCTCGACCATCTTGCCGTCCTTCCACTCCACGCGCACGGTCTTGAGGCCGGTGACCTTGCCTTTCTCGCCGATGAACTCCTTGGTGGAGATGGCGAACTCGCGCTCGCAGCCTTCTTCATGGCTGGAGCTGGTGCGCAGCTTGATCGGCCAGTAGGGCCAGGTCATGGGGCGGTTCTCGACCTCGGGCGGCTGGGGCATGAGCTCGAACTGCGTGACGCTGACAGCGCCGTGGCGGTTGCTGGTGCCCACGCAGTCGCTGCCGGTGTCGCCGCCACCGATCACGATGACGTGCTTGCCATCGGCGCGCAGCTGGTTCTTGAGCTTGTCACCAGCGTTGACCTTGTTCTGCTGGGGCAGGAACTCCATGGCGAAGTGGATGCCGTCGAGATCGCGGCCGGGCACAGGCAGATCGCGGCTCTGCTCGGCGCCGCCGGTGAGCAGCACGGCGTCGAACTCGGCCTGCAGTTGCTCGGGGGTGATGGTTTCCTTGGCCCAGTTGGTGACCTTGGAGCCCTTGCCCAGACCGTCCTTGGCGGCACCGACGAAGACGCTGGTGCGGATGGTGACGCCTTCGGCCTTGAGCTGGTCGGCACGGCGGTCGATGTGCGCCTTCTCCATCTTGAAGTCGGGGATGCCGTAACGCAGCAGCCCGCCGATGCGGTCGTTCTTCTCGAACAAGGTCACGTCGTGGCCCACGCGCGCCAGCTGCTGGGCGGCGGCCATGCCGGCCGGGCCGGCGCCGATCACGGCAACCTTCTTGCCGGTCTTGTGCTTGGAAGGCAGGGGCTTGACCCAGCCTTCTTCCCAGGCGCGGTCGATGATGGCGTGCTCGATGGACTTGATGCCCACGGCATCGTCGTTCACGTTGAGCACGCAGGCCGCCTCGCAGGGTGCGGGGCAGATGCGGCCGGTGAACTCGGGGAAGTTGTTCGTGCTGTGCAGCACGGCGATGGCGCTCTTCCAGTCGGCCTGGTAGACCAGGTCGTTGAAGTCCGGAATGATGTTGTTCACCGGGCAGCCGCTGTTGCAGAACGGCGTGCCGCAGTCCATGCAGCGCGCGCCCTGCACCTTGGCCTGGGATTCATCCAGGCCGATGACGAATTCCTTGTAGTGCTTCAGGCGCTCGCCGACGGGCTTGTAGCCCTCTTCGATGCGCTCGTACTCCATGAAGCCGGTGGTCTTTCCCATGATTGCGTGTCCTTGTCTATGAATGCTGTGCAGGTGTGTGGTGGGGCCGCGCCTTACTTGGCGGGCACGGCCACGTTCTTGGAGGCCGGCGCCACCGCGGGGGTGGCAGGCTCCTCAAGCACCTTGCGTTCATAAATTTCGGCCAGCGCGCGCTTGTACTCGGTCGGGAAGACCTTGACGAACTTGCTGCGCGATGCCGCCCAGTTGTCGAGCAGTTCGCGCGCGCGCTTGCTGCCCGTCCAGCGGTTGTGGTCTTCCAGCAGCTTCTTGAGCTGGGCTTCGTCGGTCTGGCCGTTGTGCCAGATGGCGCGCGGCACGGTGGATTCCTGCTCGGACGAGGGCAGGATGCGTTCGAGCGTGACCATGGACATGTTGCAACGCGTGTCGAACTGGCCGTCTTCATCATAGACGTAGGCCACGCCGCCGCTCATGCCTGCCGCAAAGTTGCGGCCGGTCTTGCCCAGCACCATCACGGTGCCGCCGGTCATGTATTCGCAGCCATGGTCGCCCGTGCCTTCGACGACCGCCGTGGCCCCCGACAGGCGCACGGCAAAGCGCTCGCCGGCCACGCCGCTGAAGAAGGCTTCGCCCGTGGTGGCGCCATACATCACGGTGTTGCCCACGATGGTGTTGCGCACCGAGTCACCGCGGAAGTCGATGCTGGGGCGCACGACGACGCGGCCGCCCGACAGCCCCTTGCCCGTGTAGTCGTTGGCGTCGCCGATCAGGTACAGCGTGATGCCGCGCGTGAGGAAGGCGCCGAAGGACTGGCCGCCCGTGCCTTCGAGCTGGATGCGGATGGTGTCGTCTGGCAGGCCTTCGGGGTGGGCACGCGTCACGGCACCCGAGAGCATGGCGCCCACGGAGCGGTTGACGTTGCGCGCCACCTCGATGAACTGCACGCGCTCGCCCTTGTCGATGGCGGGGCGGCTGCGCTCGATAAGCTTGCGGTCGAGCGTGTTCTCGATGTTGTGGTCCTGCACGTCCACGTGGTAGCGCGGCACGTCGGCCGGCACGTTGGGCTGGGCGAACAGGCGGCCGAAATCGAGGCCGCGGGCCTTCCAGTGGGCGATGCCGGAACGCGTGTCGAGCAGGTCGGAGCGGCCGATCAGGTCGTCGAACTTGCGGATGCCCAGCTGGGCCATGATCTGGCGCACTTCTTCGGCTATGAAGAAGAAGTAGTTGACCACATGCTCGGGCTTGCCCGAGAACTTGGCGCGCAGCGCGGGGTCCTGCGTGGCCACGCCCACCGGGCAGGTGTTCAGGTGGCACTTGCGCATCATGATGCAACCCTCGACGACCAGGGGCGCCGTGGCAAAGCCGAACTCGTCGGCGCCGAGCAGCGCGCCGATGGCGACGTCGCGGCCGGTCTTCATCTGGCCATCGGCCTGCACGCGCACGCGGCCGCGCAGGCGGTTGAGCACCAGGGTCTGCTGGGTTTCGGCCAGGCCGATTTCCCAGGGGCCGCCCGCGTGCTTGATCGACGACCAGGGCGAAGCACCGGTGCCGCCGTCATGCCCGGCGATCACGATGTGATCGCTCTTGCACTTGGTGACGCCTGCGGCAATGGTGCCCACGCCGACTTCGGACACCAGCTTGGTGCTGATGCTGGCGTGCGGTGCCACGTTCTTCAGGTCGTGGATGAGCTGGGCCAGGTCTTCGATGGAGTAGATGTCATGGTGCGGCGGGGGCGAGATCAGGCCCACGCCGGGCACGCTGTGGCGCAGCTTGCCGATGTAGTTGGAGACCTTGCCGCCGGGCAGCTGGCCGCCTTCGCCAGGCTTGGCACCCTGGGCCATCTTGATCTGGATCTGGTCGGCCGAGGACAGGTACTCGGCCGTGACGCCGAAGCGGCCCGAGGCCACCTGCTTGATGCGGCTGCGCAGGGAGTCGCCGTCCTGCAGGGGCAGGTCGACCTCGACGTTCTCGGCGCCGATCACGCTCTTCAAGGTGTCCCCCAGCTTGATCGGGATACCCTTGAGTTCGTTGCGGTAGCGCGCGGCGTCCTCGCCGCCTTCGCCGGTGTTGCTCTTGCCGCCGATGCGGTTCATGGCCACGGCCAGCGTGGCATGCGCCTCGGTGGAGATGGAGCCCAGCGACATGGCGCCGGTGGCAAAGCGCTTGACGATCTCCTTGGCAGGCTCGACCTCGTCCACTGGGATGGCCTTGGCGGGGTCGATCTTGAACTCGAACAGGCCGCGCAGCGTCATGTGGCGCTTGCTCTGGTCGTTGATGAGCTGGGCGTATTCCTTGTACGTGTTCCAGTTGTTGGCACGCGTGGAGTGCTGCAGCTTGGCAATGGCGTCGGGGCTCCACATGTGCTCTTCGCCACGGGCGCGCCAGGCGTATTCGCCGCCGGCGTCGAGCATGGTTTCGAGCACGGGGTCGTCGCCGAAGGCGGCCTTGTGCATGCGGATGGCTTCCTCGGCGATCTCGAACACGCCGATGCCTTCCACGCGGCTGGCAGTGCCCGTGAAGTACTTGCCCACGGTGTCGGTGTTCAGGCCGATGGCCTCGAACAGCTGCGCACCGCAGTAGCTCATGTAGGTGCTCACGCCCATCTTGGACATGATCTTGGACAAGCCCTTGCCGATGGCCTTGACGTAGTTGTAGATGGCCTTGTCCGGCGACAGGTCGCCGGGCATGTTCTTGTGCATCTCGGTCAGGGTTTCCATCGCGAGGTAGGGGTGCACGGCTTCGGCCCCGTAGCCGCCCAGCACGGCGAAGTGGTGCACTTCACGCGCAGTGCCGGTCTCGACCACCAGGCCTGCCGTGGTGCGCAGGCCTGCGCCCACCAGGTGCTGGTGAATGGCCGACAGGGCCAGCAGCGCAGGGATGGCCACCTGGGTGGCGCTCACGGCGCGGTCGCTGACGATCAGGATGTTGGCGCCGCCCTTGATGGCGTCCACGGCCTGCGCGCACAGCGAGGCGAGCTTGGCTTCCACCCCCTCACGGCCCCAGTCCAGCGGGTAGGTGATGTCGATGGTGGCGCTCTTGAACTTGCCCTGCGTGTATTTTTCGATGTCGCGCAGCTTGGCCATGTCGGCAAAGTCGAGCACGGGCTGGCTCACTTCGAGCCGCATCGGCGGGTTGACCTGGTTGATGTCCAGCAGGTTGGGCTTGGGGCCGATGAAGCTGTTGAGCGACATCACGATGGCCTCGCGGATCGGGTCGATCGGCGGGTTCGTCACCTGGGCGAACAGCTGCTTGAAGTAGTTGAACAGCGGCTTGTTCTTGCCCGAGAGCACGGCCAGCGGGCTGTCGTTGCCCATGGAGCCGATGCCTTCCTCGCCATTGCGGGCCATGGGGGCCATCAGGAATTTGATGTCTTCCTGCGTGTAGCCGAAGGCCTGCTGGCGGTCGAGCAGCGGCAGCGTGGAAGCTTCGGGCGCGGGCGCCTCGGCCGCAGCGTCGATGCTGTCGAGCTTGATGCGCAGGTTCTCGATCCACTGCTTGTAGGGCTTGGTGTTGACGACGTTGGCCTTGAGCTCCTCGTCGTCGATCATGCGGCCCTGCTCCAGGTCGATCAGGAACATCTTGCCGGGCTGCAGGCGCCACTTGCGCACAATCTTGTTCTCGGGGATGGGCAGCACGCCCGATTCCGAGGCCATGATGACCAGGTCGTCATCGGTGATGCAGTAGCGGGAGGGGCGCAGGCCGTTGCGGTCCAGCGTGGCGCCGATCTGGCGGCCATCGGTGAAGACGATGGAGGCCGGGCCATCCCAGGGCTCCATCATCGCGGCATGGTATTCATAGAAGGCGCGGCGGCGCTCGTCCATGGTGGTGTGCTGCTCCCAGGGCTCGGGGATCATCATCATCACGGCCTGGCTGATGGGGTAGCCGGCCATGGTCAGCAACTCGAGGCAGTTGTCGAACGTGGCGGTGTCGGATTGATCGGCAAAGCTGATGGGGTAGAGCTTGTGCAGGTCGGCCGCGAGCACGGGCGAGGCCATCACGCCTTCGCGCGCCTTCATCCAGTTGTAGTTGCCCTTGACGGTGTTGATTTCACCGTTGTGCGCCACGTAGCGGTACGGGTGGGCCAGCGGCCACTCGGGGAAGGTGTTGGTGGAAAAGCGCTGGTGCACCAGGCCGATGGCCGAGACGCAGCGCTCGTCCTGCAAATCCATGTAGTAGGTGCCCACCTGGTCGGCCAGCAGCAGGCCCTTGTAGACCACGGTGCGGCTGGACATGCTGGGAACGTAGTATTCCTTGCTGTGCTTGAGCTTGAGGTTCTGGATGGCGGCGCTGGCGGTCTTGCGGATGACGTACAGCTTGCGCTCCAGCGCGTCCTGGACGATCACGTCGTTGCCACGGCCGATGAAGACCTGGCGCAGGATGGGCTCCTTTTTGCGCACGGTGGGCGACATGGGCATGTCGACGTTCACCGGCACGTCGCGCCAGCCGAGCAGCACCTGGCCTTCGGCCTTGATGGCGCGTTCCATCTCCTGCTCGCAGGCCAGGCGCGAGGCGTGCTCCTTGGGCAGGAAGATCATGCCCACGCCGTATTCACCAGCGGCAGGCAGCGTGATGCCCAACTTGGCCATTTCTTCGCGGTACAGCGCGTCGGGGATCTGGATCAGGATACCTGCGCCGTCGCCCATGAGCTTGTCGGCACCCACGGCGCCCCGGTGGTCGATGTTCTCCAGGATCTTCAAGGCCTGCGTCACGATGTCGTGGCGCTTGACGCCCTTGATGTGGGCGACGAAACCGAGCCCACAGGCGTCGTGTTCGTTGGACGATGAATACAAACCGTTTTGTTGGAGATGCTGGATCTCGGCAGCCGTGGTCATGGCGCACTCCTCATGAATTTTCGCAGGGAGTGCAAGATTAGTGCATTGCAACATGCAAGGCAAGCATATTAATTGGGGTCAGATTCTTATTAAATTATCCAACTGAATAAGTCGGATTTAATTGGGGACATGTTAAATCGAGGCGAGTTGCGGGCGCGAGCGCTTTGAAAACCCGTTCAGAACTCGATGGAGGGCGCGGGCATGGGTGGCCGGCCAGGCTTGGCCTTGGCCACCCGGCGGGGGGTCAGCTTCTGCAACTCGGCCACGAAGTCGGCTTCACCCAGAGCCCAGCCACTCAGGGCGGATTGCGTCAGCGCATGCAGTTGCCTCTCGCCAAGCCCTGATTGCACCAGTGCAGCATAGGCAGCCTCGCGCGCAAAAGGCGTGTTGCCCAGCGCCCAGTAAAACGCGTGGGTGGTGAGCAGCTTGTCGGTGCGCAGCCCCAGCCAGTGGCCATGGCTCGACCAGAGGTAATCTGCCGCGCGCGTGGCGATGCCGGCGCGTACAGGGTTGAGGTCGATATAGACCATACAGGCCAGCAGGTAGCGCTCGGCCTCTATCACGGTGGAGCGGTAGCGCCCTTCCCACAAGGTGCCCATGCGGCCATGGCGCTGGTTGAAGTAGCGCACGTAGCTGCGGCCGATGGACTGCATCATCTGTGGCAGACCATCGTCGGTGGACGGAGTGGCCAGCAGATGGAAGTGGTTGTCCATGAGCACGTAGGCATGCAGGGCCACCTGGAACTTGCGCGCGTTTTCATCCAGGAGTGCCAGCATGGACTCGAAGTCGGCTCGGTCCAGGAAGATCACCTGGCGGTTGTTGCCGCGCTGGATCACATGGTGGGGAAAGCCGGGCAGTGTCAGTCGGGGCAGGCGGGCCATGGCGAAGGCGGGTTGCTGGAGGGAACGGAGAGGCATGATATACCTGTCCCCCATTTCACCCAATGCGGTGCCCGCCGCCCACAGGCACCCAGAGTGGATTCTAGGGCGCGACGGCTTCGGCGCTGTCCGCTTGCGCCTCGGTCAGAGGCTGCAGTCCGAACCGCCCGGCCATCGCCTGCTCCAGCCCCATTTCGCGCAGGATGGCGCGCAGGCGCTCTGCGGCGCTGCGCTTCTTCTGGCCGGTGTAGCGCGCGATGATGAGCTCGTTCTTCATGCTGTGCTCCCAGCCCACGAGCTCGGTCACCGTGACCTGGTAGCCGCTGGCCTCCAGGTACAGGCAGCGCAGCACGTTCGTGACCTGGCTGCCCAGCTCGCGCGTGTGCAAGGGGTGGCGCCACAGCTCGGCCAGCGGCGTGCGCGCCAGCTGCAGCGCCTTGCCCTGGCGCAGGCAGGCGGCCATTTCGGCCTGGCAGCAGGGCACCAGGACCATGGCGCGGGCACGCTTTTGCAGGCCGAAGGCGATGGCATCGTCGGTGGCGGTATCGCAGGCATGCAGCGCGGTGACCACGTCGACCTGCGCTGGCAGCTCGGCGGCATCAGCGGATTCAGCCACCGACAGGTTCAAAAATGACATGCGGCCAAAGCCCAGCCGCTGGGCCAGCGCGCGCGACTTGTCCACCAGCTCGCTGCGCGTTTCGATGCCATAGATATGGCCGCGCGAGAGCGCCTTGAAATACAGGTCGTAGAGGATGAAACCCAGATAGGACTTGCCCGCGCCATGATCGGCCAGGCTGGGGCTGTGCCCTTCGGCCGACAACTCGGTGAGCAGGGGCTCGATGAAGTTGAACAGGTGGTACACCTGCTTGAGCTTGCGCCGCGAATCCTGGTTGAGCCGCCCTTCGCGGGTGAGGATGTGCAGCTCCTGCAGCAGCTCGATCGACTGGCCTGGCCGCAGTTCGGACAGCAGATCCGCTTGCGCAGGTGGGGCCCTCTTGCCCGCAGGCTTGGCGCTTTGCTTGTTGCGGGGCGCGTTCATGCAGCACCTCCCACCGCTGGGGCAGCGGCGCAGCCGGCACCAACCTGCAGAGCCCCCCAACCTGGCATGCCCAGCTTTTCAAGCACTTCGATATTGCGTTCGTAGATGGTCTCGGCCTCGGGGAAGACTTCCACCGCGCGGTCGATGCTTTCTTCTCGCAGCAGATGCAGCGTGGGGTACGGGGAGCGGTTGGTGCAGTTGGTCACGTCATCCTCACGGGTGCCAGCAAACTGGAACTGTGGATGGAAACTGGCGATCTGCAGCGTGCCGTCGAGTTCGAGTTCTTCCAGCAGAGCGTCTGCCTCGCCGAGAAAATCGTTGAAATCCAGGAAATCCGCCAGCAACGGCGTGGGCACGACCAGCAAGGTGGTGTCCCGGACGGCAGCCGCCATCCCCGCCAAAGCAAGCAGCTCTTCACGCAGATCGGCCAGCAGTTGCTGGGGATCGACGGCGGCACTCACCACGTAGTGGATCTGCCCCTTGGCGTGCACTCCCTTGGCAAAAGGGCACAGGTTCAGGCCGATGACGGCCCGCTCCAGCCATTGCACCGTGTCTCGAACGACCGGGTGCGCGGCAAGTGAGGAAGAGACCTCGGTTGATGGCAAGGCCGCAGAAGAAAGGGATTTCATGCAAAGGCGCTGGGCGCGCGCGTGGGGTGGCTGGCAATTTTAACGGGCGGGACCCAACCAGGTCTTTTGGCGCCCTTTCGACCGGAGTCGGCGCCCACCCGTCAGTCGAGCAGGCGTTGCCCCGTAAGGCGCTCGTGCTCCCGCGCGGCGAAGCGGTCCGTCATGCCTGCGATGAAGTCGGCAATCGCACGTGCCTTGACCGAGCCATCGCTGGTGTTGGCCTGCTGCGCAAATGCGGGTTTCATCTCGTGCGGCGCCTGCGCAAAGGCGGCAAAGAGATCCCGCACGATCTGCTGCGCTCGCCCGGTGGTCTCCATCACCTGGGGATGGCGGTACAGGTTCTTAAACAGAAAGCGCTTGAGCACCGTGGACTGCTCCCGCATGGCGTCGCTGAACATCACCAGCGGCGCAGACTGCCGCACCGCGTCGGCGCTGTCCGGCGCCGCCTGCACCAGCGCCGCCGAGGTGGCGTCGATCACGTCGTACACCTGGGCGCTGAGCATGAGGCGAATGGCCTCGAACAGCAGGCGGCGGTGCATGGCGGCATCGTTCAGGTGCGGGTGTGTGGCCTGGGCCGCATGGCGGTACTGGTCGAAGAGCGGCACCTCGCACAGTTGCGCCAGAGTGATGAGGCCAGAACGCACTCCGTCGTCGATGTCGTGGGCGTTGTAGGCGATCTCGTCGGCAAGGTTGCACAGCTGGGCCTCCAGGCTGGGCTGCTCGCGGCGCAGGAAGCGCCCACCAACCCCACCGGGTTCAGCGTCTTCGAGCTGTTGTGCGTGTGCGCGGGAGCAGTGCTTGAGGATGCCCTCGCGCGTCTCGAAGCTGAGGTTCAGGCCGTCGAACTGGGGGTAGCGCTCCTCCAACTTGTCCACGACCCGCAGGCTTTGCAGGTTGTGTTCGAATCCACCGTGGTCGGCCATGCAGCCGTGCAATGCGTCCTGCCCGGCATGGCCAAAGGGCGTGTGGCCCAGGTCATGGGCCAGCGAGATGGCCTCGACGAGGTCTTCATCGATGCGCAGCGAGCGCGCAATCGACCGGCCCAACTGCGCGACTTCCAGCGAATGGGTCAGGCGGGTGCGGAACAGATCGCCTTCGTGGTTGAGGAAGACCTGGGTCTTGTAGACCAGCCGGCGAAAGGCCGTGGAATGCACGATGCGGTCGCGGTCACGCTGGTACTCTGTCCGCGTGGGTGCCGGCGCTTCGGGATATCGCCGGCCCCTGCTCATGGCAGACAGGCTGGCGTAGACGGCAAGATCGGCTCTGCTGCTCACAATGCCAGCAGCTGTTCAGCGCAAGGCGGAACGCCGAAGCCGCAGCGCGCACAAGGCACCGACAACCCCGTCACGCGCAGCACGCATCAATAACATCCCGAACCAACTGGTCGGGAGCAGCACGGACGATCGCCTTGCCAGGACCATCAATGAGCACGAAGCGGATTTCACCCGCCTCGGACTTCTTGTCGATGCGCATGAGTTCCAGGTAGCGGCCTGCGTTGTCCGTCGCATCGAGGACAGGGCCCCTGATAGGCAGCCCCGCACGCTCGATGAGCGTGATGAGTCGCTGCACGAATGCACCATCGACCAAGCCCAGCCGACGCGAGAGTTCGGCTGCCATCACCATGCCTGCGCCCACGCCTTCGCCATGCAGCCACACGCCGTAGCCCATGCCCGCCTCAATGGCATGGCCAAAGGTATGGCCGAAATTCAGAATGGCCCGCAGGCCACCCTCGCGTTCGTCCTGGCTGACCACCCAGGCCTTGATCTCGCAGCTGCGGCGCACGGCATGGGCCAAGGCGGCCCGGTCACGGGAGCGCAGCGCGTCGATGGAGGATTCCAGCCACTGCATGAACTCCATGTCTGCGATGGGCCCGTACTTGAGCACTTCGGCCAGACCGGCGCTCATCTCGCGCGGGCTCAAGGTATCGAGCGTGGCCAGGTCACACACCACCAGCCGGGGTTGGTAGAACGCGCCCACCATGTTCTTGCCCAGCGGGTGGTTGATGGCTGTCTTGCCCCCCACCGAGGAATCCACCTGCGCGAGCAAGGTAGTGGGGATCTGCACGAAGGGAACGCCGCGCATGTAGGTCGCGGCGGCAAAGCCGGTCATGTCGCCGATGACGCCGCCACCGAGCGCAAACAGCACCGCCTTGCGGTCGCAGCCATGGGTCAGCAAGGCATCGAAGATGCGCTGCAGGGTCTCCCACCCTTTGAACTCCTCGCCATCCGGCAGTTGCACCGTGTGCACGACCGGGTAGCGCTTGCGCAATGCCTCCACCACCTGCGCCCCGTACAAAGGGCCCACCGTATCGTTGGTGACGACCAGTGCCGATGTACCGCTAGGGAGCTCCAAACCCTCTTGCAGGAGGCCGAGAAGGCCTGCACCGATTTCGATGCCGTAGCTGCGATCGCCCAAGTCGATGGAGACTCTGTACGAGGCAAACTCTGCCGGGGATGCAGACTGAGAAGTGGGGACCAGATCAACTACTGTTTCAGACATAGGGCCCTAGTTTACGAAGAATGGCGCAGGGACCGCCAAGGTGATGGCATGCAAGAGAGCACCCAAAAGGAAAAACCCCGAGGGTCCAAGACCCTCGGGGTTTTTTACTTCAGCTGAGATGCGCCCAGCAGGTCCGCGAACATCGAACCTTGCCGAACGCCCCCTGGCGGATTACGAAGCACAAGCCGCCGTGTTGGCACCAATCTGCACAGACACCTGCTGGGTCACGGTCACCGTACCACGGGTCGCAGTCACCAGGAACCTGGCGTTGCAAGATACAGTGGGGGTACCGCTGATCACACCGCTGTTGCCGGTGCTGCCACCCCTCAAGCCGGCTGGCAGGGGATTGGGAGCGTAGGTCCAGACCACGGGATCGGTTGAATTTCCACCGGAGACCGACATGCTGTACAAATAAGCTTCACCAACATTTGCTGCGGGCAGAGAGCATGTGGCGCTGCCGTTGCTCACACAGCCGTTGATCGTCAGGGGATTCGGGACTACCGCTCCGCCACTGCTGGCTACAGTGAACTTCACATTGCCAAATACCTTGGTGCCTACCGCATCGACCACGGTAATCACGCCACTGTACACACCAGCAGGTCCCTGAGGCGCGCCACTCACGATGCCATCATTGCTGATGCTCAGGCCCCCTGGCAAGGCCACTGCCGACCATGTATAGGGTGCAACGCCCCCTTGCACAGCGAAGGCGGTTGCAAACGGCAGACCGATAGTTACGTTCTGATCACCCAGTGCTGGCAACGCTAGCGGTGCCGCTGCGACCTGGTCGTTGACCTGAATCGATTGAAGCGACGTCACTGGATCCTGGATGCCGTTGGTGATGTCATTATCGAAGCGGTCGGTGACATACTCCAGCACGATCGGACCGCTAGTTGGGCCGCTGGAAAGCGAGAACAAACCCACGCCACCAATAGTGCGCACTTGCAACACGCTTCCCGACTGGTTGGCTTGGAGCAAGCGTGCGCCGACCGCAGCAGGACCCATAGGGCGGATACTTACTTGGAGGTTAGGAGCAGAAGGCGCAGGAATCGGCTGATTGGCATCATCCATGACAAATGCCTGAACGCTAATATTGTTGCGGTATGGCAGTCGCGCGCTGGCGTCTCGCGAGAGCAGCACGAAAGGCGAATTGGCGATACCCACCACGCTAGCAACCTTACCGGTGGCTGCGCCGACAACAATATCCACGCTCGCACTGTAAAGCTTGCGGTCGCGAGGATCGGTCACAGAGCAAACTATACGAGCCGTACCTGCTTGATCAGAAGAATGGAAGTGAAAGGAGGCGCCGCCAGAATTTGCATCGAGAACAACAGAACGGAATGCCGCCGCATTCCCATTGTCATCCTCATGCTCAGAATCGCCATCGAGATAATACAATGAACCAGAATCCAGGCCTTGAACAAGAGCACACTGGAAAATATCCGGTCCACCCGGGATGGGATTGGAACCGACTCGCGCATCCACATACAAAGTCGTAGTGTAGGGTGCAAATGCACCCTGACTGGCTCGCAAGTACTCGAGGTTAAGCGGCAACTGAGACTTTGCAGTAGTCAATGTAATACGGTACTGCAATGCCGCTTCACCACCGCTGCCGCCTCCACCGCCGCAAGCTGACAGAACTGCAGCCGATGCCAGAAGCAAACTTTTCCATAATTTTTTCATTGTCTTACCCATTTCAAAAAACTTCAACGGAATGCCGAGCGATCGGTAATAACCTTGGGCGTGATGAAAATCAACATTTCCTGCTTGTTGGCTGATTTCGTGCGTGTCTTGAACAAGTTGCCCACACCCGGAATATCACCCAACAAAGGAACCTTGGTTTCAGTATTGTCTTCAAACAGTTCGAAAATACCACCAATCACAACCGTTCCACCATTTTCCACCAGCACTTGTGTCTTGATGTGTTTGGTATTGATTGCTCGGACATTGTTCAGCACTTCGCCAGGGCTGTCTTTATTGACATCCAAATCAAGAATAATATTTCCCTCGGGAGTAATCTGAGGGAGCACTTCCAATTTGAGAACCGCCTTTTTGAACGCAATCACCGTACCGCCGTTCGGTGCCGTCACGGGATATGGAAACTCTGTGCCTTGCTCAATAGAGGCCTTCGTCTGATCTGCTGTAACAACCCGTGGGCTGGAAACAATCTTCCCCTTGCCGTCCGCTTCCAGGGCAGAAATCTCAAGATTCAGAAACCGATTGGCAGCCGAATTAAAAATAGAGATCGCGAAGCTGGATGGATCGTACCCGCCAATAGCAGTCGCAGGCAGGTTGACAAAGTTACCATTTGTGTTGATCGTGCCACCCGCAGACGTTGAGGCCACCGCGTTACTGTAGTTGGTTCCAAAGCCAATCCGATTGCCACTGGTACCCAACGAGTATCCACCATCTCCACCGCGTGCTGCGCGAAGATCTGTAGCGCCCAGCCGCACTCCAAGGGAACGTCCAAAGGTATCAGAGGCTTCCACGATGCGAGCTTCAATCATCACCTGCCGCACTGCCACATCCAAAGTCGCGAGAAGCTGGCGCACTTCTTCCAGCTTATTTGCGGTGTCAGTCACAAACAACTGGTTGGTACGAGGCTCTGCGATGGCGCTACCACGCTCACTTAGAAAACGATTGGAAGTACCGGCTCCGCCGGATGTAGCGGAAAGCTGTACCACCATATCCGTGGCCTTGGCATAGTTCATTTGAAATGCCTGCGTCCTCAATGGCTCCAGTTTCTGAATGGCCTGCGCTGCTTCAAAATCTTTCTTGGTCCTGTCGTCAATCTCGTCCTTCGGGGCAATCCAGAGCACTGAACCGTTCTTTCTCATGCCAAGGCCCTTGGCATCCATAATGATTTGCAGCGCTTGATCCCAGGGCACATCCTTCAACCGCAGAGTCAATGCACCCGTCACGGTGTCAGAGGTCACAATGTTGAAATTGGTGAAATCGGCAATCACCTGCAACAAAGAGCGCACTTCGATATTCTGGAAGTTCAGCGACAGTTTTTCGCCACTGTAGCCAGGCCCCTGCGTCAATTTGGTCAAATCGACCTTTTTCTGGCGTACTTCGATCACAAACTGGTTGTCGCTCTGGTAGGCACTGTGCTCCCAATCGCCCACCGGTTCGATCACCATGCGGACACGCTCACCCTGCTGGGTGGTCGATATGATCTGTACGGGGGTTCCAAAGTCCGTGACATCTAGGCGCCTACGCAAGCCTTCGGACAGGGAAGATTTCAGGAAATCAACTGTCAAGCCCTTGCCAACGGGCCGCAGATCCACACCGACCTGGTTGCTGGGCAGCGTGACGACCACCCTGCCAGAGCCATCCGCACCACGGCGAAAATCAACATCCTTGATGGCCATCACTTCGGCATTTGCGCTTTCTGCGAAACTCACCGGCTGCGAAGTGGTGGCGGCCACTGGGGTGGCAGTGGCATCCAGATAGACCAGCACAGACTTGCCCTGAAGCTCTGTGCGGTACGAAGACGCCTGCTTCAGATTCAGCACCACCCTCGATCGTCCAGGAGCCTGAACCAGATTGGCTGAACGGATATTTCCCTGGTTGATCTGGACTGTCGATTTGCTCAAGGCACTGGTCGTGTCCGGGAAATCCAAGGCAATGCGAGCGGGCGATTGAATCACAAAGCCGGTCGGCAATGCTGCCACAGGCTCTGAAAAGTCAATGCGGACAATCTCGACCCCCCCTTGCATCGCACCCGAGATATTTTCAATGGAGCCTTGCGCCCATGCCAGCGAAGACGCTGCAACCGACGCCGCAAAAAGTGCGCTTCGATTAAAAAATCGCACCATCCCAAAACTGTTCTGCTTCATTTTTTTACCCCTTCTTGCAACTCAAGCGACGTCGTACGTTCAATCCAGTCCCCAGTCGCATCCTGCACGATCTCACGCAGTTGAATGGCTGTTTCATTGATGGACGTGATTCGCCCATAACTCTGCCCAAGGTACTGGCCTACCGTGACCTGGTACAGCAACTTGTCGGCTGTGACCAAGGCGGCGGGCTGCCCTTTCTTTTGCAGGCTGCCAACCATCTTGATGGTGTCCAGCGGGTACGCCTCCAAGGGTTCTTTGCGGCGCGCCATCTCCGGCGCAATCAATGCCGCATTGGAGGCGAGTTGCGCCGAATCCCTGCGCAAAGCCTGAGTCAGCTTCAAGGGATTGAAAGGCTCCAACTGCGCATCAGCCGTATAGGCCTCGGGCTTGAACTGTTTGGGCTCCGTGATAGGTGTGACGCGGGATTTAGCCTGTGCGCGCTCTTCGCTGATCCACTGCCGCACCTCATCCTCACCCGAAGCCACACAGCCAGTCAGCACCGCAGCGCATGCAAATATCAGACCGCTTTTCAGAGCTCTCATTTTGCAGCCCCCTTCGCAGCCGTATTGCGCTGTGCTTGAATTTCCTCGTTGTCGAGATAGCGGAAGGTCCGCGCCGTGGCATCCATCACCAAAACACCATTGGCTAAATCCCGCTCCTTGCCTACCCCTTGGGGTGCGGCAATCGCCACATCGTTCAAAGTGACGATACGCGACAAATGCGCAATATCCGAGGCGAATGCCCCCATGTCATGGTAACGCCCAGTTACCCGAACTGCGATGGGCAACTCTGCATAGTATTCGCGAACGACAACCTGCCCTGGGCGGAAAAGTTCAAACTGCAAGCTACGCCCCAATCCAGACTGGTTGATATCGGAGAGAAGTGCAGCCATTTCCGCCTTACTTGGCAACTGCTTTTCCAATTGGATCACGTATTGCTGAACCTGCTCGCGCTGCTTCTTCAATGCATCCAGGCTCACTGCTTTTTGAAGCTTCTTTTTGTAATCCTCGCGCAGCGTCAGCTCGGTCGCCTTTTCCGTTTGCAATTCCGTCTCATAGTCCGTCAACTTGATGAACCAAAGCGCAGCAGCAACCGCTACAGCAATGAACAAACAAAGGATAGCCCGCGGAAGCGGCGGCCACAGCGAAGGGTCCTTGGTATCAAGATTGGTGAACTGGCGCTGCAGATTCGCAAACTGCTCAGATACATCGACTTTTTGAACTTTGTTTTTTGCCATGGGTCAGCCTTTAGCAGAACTTGCTGCTGCTTCCATCGCCTTGCGAGCTTCGCTGGATTTCACCAATTGGAAGCGAAGATTGAATGACGCGACCCGACGGGTATCCCGCGGAGTCAGCGCCACGTTGCTCGCCACAATCTCCACCAGTTCAGGCTTGGACAACCAGGGCGTGTTGTTGGAGAGATTGCGCAGCATTTCCGAGATGCGCTCATTGGATTGCGCAACGCCCTTGATTTCGATCGACTGGTTAGTCTGCTTCAAACTCGTCACATATACCCCGTCAGGCAGTTGCTTGACCAGCTCCGTCAACAAGTGAACCGGCAGATTGCGGTCTGCCTGCAGATCTTCCACGGCCTTCTGACGGGCGCGCAGCGCAGCGATTTCTTCTTCGATAGTGGCGATTTCCTTGATCTGGCCTTCAAGCACCTGAATTTCAGACTTGAGGACCCCATTCCTGGCCTGCTGGTCCGCAATCAGCGTCTGCAGAACCCAGTAAATCAGCCCAGCGATCAGCAGGCCAACTATGGCAGAAGCCACCATCGTCGCCTGAAATCCTTCGCGGCGGCGCTTTCTGGCGGCTTCCCGGTGGGGGAGTAAGTTAATCAATATCACTGCAGGAACCTCCGCATGGCAAGGCCGCACGATGTCAGATAGGACGGTGCCTCACGCACCATCTTCTTGAGCCGTACCGAGCTTCCGATTTCCATGCCATCAAAAGGATTGGCCAGACTGCAGGCGAAACCTGTTTGCTGGGTGACCGCTTCCGTCAAGCCGGGCAGCGGAGCAGAACCGCCTGCCAACACGATGTGATCGATGCGGTTGTGCGGCGTGCTGGTGAAGAAGAATTGCAATGCCCGGGCGATTTCCTGGGCCATGTTGTCCACGAAGGGCCGCAACACCGCCGCCTGGTAATCCTCGGGCAGATCGCCATTGCGCTTCTTGTTCTCAGCCTCTTCCACCGAGAAACCATACTGCCGGACAATCAGTTGGGTCAGTTGCGCACCGCCGAATGCCTGGTCGCGGTCATACACCACCTCGTCATTGCGAATGACCTGCATGCTGGTGGTCACGGCGCCCACCTCGAACAATGCCACGAGTGCGTCCGTACCCTTGTTGGGCAAGGCTTCGATCAGGCGGCTGGCGGCCAAGCGGGAGGCATTCGATTCAATGTCCACCACCACCGGCTTGAGTCCGGCGGCTTCTGCCAGCCCCTGCCGGTCCTGCACTTTTTCCTTGCGAGATGCGGCAATGAGCACTTCCACATCACCCGGGGAACTTTTGCTGGGGCCTATGACACAAAAATCCAGACTCACCTCGTCCAGAGAGAAAGGAATGTACTGATTTGCTTCAGACTCCACCTGCACTTCCAGCTCCTGCTCGGTCATGCCGCCAGGCAGCGTGATCTTCTTGGTGATCACGGCCGAGGGCGGCAAAGCGAGCGCCACATTTTTGGTGCGGGTGCCGCTTTTCTTGACGAGGCGACGCAGGGCTTCCGCCACTTCGTCGAATTTTTCAATATTGCCATCGGTGATCCAGCCGCGTTCGAGCGGCTCGATGGCGCAGCGCTCAAGGACCAGGCCTCCCGCCTTGTCCCGCCCCAACTCGACCAACTTGACGCTGGATGAGCTGATGTCGATACCCAGCAGAGGCGCAGCCTGGCGACTGAACAAAGATCCCGTTGAGATCAAGATGGGTCCCCTGTAACTTGTCTAAATGACGCAACAAAACTTAACACTTCACATGAATGCTATCAGCAAGATAGTTCACCGGCAAAGAATTTTCCCCATCTGATCCGTTCGAAGCGTTGCCAAAACCACACGATCTCCAGAGTGGCTTCAGCGCAATTGCAAGACCGCAAAGCGGCTGCCATGACCGCCGGTCGGGGCCTTTTGGTCGTTTGCACTGAAAGAGGCTCCGACATTTTTATAATGCAGGCTCCACCAATCGGAGCGATATGCCGCCGCCCTCTTCTCCTCAGCAAAAGCCAACCGACCCTTCGACTGCCGCTTCCGCGCCTTCCCGCCCCACCTGGCTTCGCTGGTTGATTCGCTTCGTGCTGTGGACCACGGGTCTTGCCGTCGCGGGCGCTCTCGGCCTGCTGCTGACCATTGCGGTGGCGCTGTCGGTGGCCTACCCCAACCTGCCGGACATCTCCGATCTGGCGGACTACCGCCCCAAACTGCCTCTGCGGGTCTACTCATCCGAGGGCGCGTTGCTGGGTGAATTCGGCGAAGAGCGGCGCAACCTCACGCCCATCCAGGAGATCCCCAAGGTCATGAAGGACGCGGTGCTGGCCATTGAAGATTCGCGCTTCTTCCAGCACGGCGGTGTGGACTACAAGGGTGTGATTCGCGCCGCTCTGGCCAATCTGGGCCGCGTCAAAAGCCAAGGGGCTTCGACTATCACAATGCAGGTGGCGCGCAATGTTTATCTGTCCTCAGAAAAAACATTTACTCGCAAAATTTACGAAATATTACTGACATTCAAGCTGGAACATATGTTGACCAAGGACCAGATCCTTGAGATTTACATGAACCAGATTTACCTAGGCAACCGCGCCTATGGATTTTCTGCGGCCGCAGAGGCTTACTTCGGTAAACCGCTCAAATCCATTTCGATTGCCGAAGCCGCCATGCTGGCCGGCCTGCCCAAGGCACCTTCGGCCTACAACCCCATCAGCAACCCCAAGCGTGCCCGCTCGCGCCAGCTGTACATCATCGAGCGGATGGAAGAAAACGGCTTCATCACCTCCCAGGAAGCCATCGCCGCCAAGAAGGAAGACCTCAAGATCCGCAGCGGCCCGGATGCCACCCGCATCCATGCCGAGTACGTGGCCGAAATGGCGCGCCAGCTCATTTTCACGCAGTATGGCAACGAGGCCTATACCCGGGGCCTGAACGTGTACACCACCCTGAATGCAGGGGAGCAGGAAGCTGCCTACACCGCGCTGCGCCGAGGCATCATGGACTATGAGCGCCGCCAGCAGTACCGCGGCCCCGAAAAGTTCGTGGCACTGCCCACCGCCGCCCAGGAAGTCGAAGATGCCGTGGACGATGCCTTGGCCAACCACCCCGACAACGGTGATGTGCTGGCAGCCGTGGTTCTGGAAGCCGGGCCGCGCAAGATCGTTGCTGCCCGGGCCAATGGCGACAACCTCGAGATCACGGGTGACGGTCTGAAGCCAGCCCAGTCCGGCCTGAGCGACAAGGCACCTCCCAATATCAAGATCCGCCGCGGCGCCGTGATCCGCGTGGTCAAGACCCCCAAGGGCGCCTGGGAGATCACCCAGTTGCCCGAAGTCGAGGGTGCGTTCGTCGCCCTCGACCCCCGCAATGGATCCATCCGCGCGCTGGTGGGTGGCTTTGACTTCGACAAGAACAAATTCAACCATGCGGCCCAGGCCTGGCGCCAGCCCGGCTCCAGCTTCAAGCCGTTCATCTACTCGGCGGCGCTGGAAAAGGGCTTCACCCCGGCCACGGTGATCAACGACGCTCCGCTGTTCTTCGACGCGGGCACCACCGGCGGCCAGCCCTGGGAACCCAAGAACTACGACGGCAAGTACGACGGCCCCATGACCATGCGCACGGGCCTGGCGAAGTCCAAGAACATGATCTCCATCCGCATCCTGCAGGCCGTAGGCCCCAAGACCGCGCAGGAATGGGTGTCGCGCTTTGGCTTCGATGCCGAGAAGCACCCCGCCTACCTGACCATGGCCTTGGGCGCGGGCTCGGTCACACCACTGCAGATGGCCTCAGCCTACTCGGTGTTCGCCAACGGCGGCTACCGCGTGAATCCCTGGCTGATCGCCAAGGTCACGGACCACAAGGGCCGCGTCATCTCCGAGGTCACGCCACCGACCGCTGCAGAACTGCCGCGCGCCATCGACGCGCGCAACGCCTTTGTGATGAACAGCCTGCTGCAGGAAGTCACCCGCTCCGGCACGGCCGCGCGTGCCCAGAGCACCTTGAAGCGGCCCGACCTTGCGGGCAAGACCGGCACCACCAATGACTCGGTGGACGCATGGTTTGCCGGCTACCAGCCGACCATCGCCGCCGTGACCTGGATCGGCTACGACACGCCACGCAACCTGGGCAGCCGCGAAACCGGCGGCGGCCTGAGCCTTCCGGTGTGGATCAGCTTCATGGAACGCGCGCTCAAGGGCGTTCCCGTGAGCGAGCCGGTCGTGCCGCCCGGCGTGGTCAACGTCGGCGGAGAATGGTTCTACGAGGAATATGCGCGCAACGCAGGCATTGCCAGCGTCGGACTGGAAGAGCAGCAGCGCACCAGCGGTGGCCCCGATGTGGCGCCGCACGCGCCGCCACCGACGGAAGAGCGCAACCGCATCCTCGACCTGTTCCGCAACTGAGCGCTACCGCTGGAGATCGAGGGCCGCCGCGTGCGGCCCTTTCCCATTGCGCGCCGCTGGCGCGCGTCAGGCGGAAAAGGCCAGCGGCATCCCCGACTGGGTGCGCGCATCCTCGGTCAGCCGCTCAAAGAACTCGCCGCCACCCTTCGTGTCCTGCCATGCCGAGCCATCGAACTTGTAGTGGTAGCCGCCGGACTTCGCAGCCATCCACACCTCGTGCAGCGGTTTTTGCAGGTTGATGACGATCTGGCTGCGGTTCGCAAAGCTCAGCGTAATCATGCCGCCCGAGCGCTGGTTGTCGATGTCGGCATCCGTGGTGTCATTGAGTTCGTCGCAACTGCGCTCAACGGCCGCCAGCAGTTTCTCGGCATGGTCCTGGAATTCAAGGTCAGTCATTACAATTCGCGCATGTTGAAAGCATCCCAAATTCTAGTCAGGACGCTTGTCCTTGCTGCCAGTGCGGCGGCCATCGTGGGTTGCGGTCAGCGCGGCCCGCTGTTCCTGCCCTCCGGTCCCGCGGCCGCCCAGCGCGCCACCCTTCCCGAAACCCTCACGCCTGGCGCCACTCCCTCGACGGCCACATCGGCGCCCCAGCCCCCCGCCTCTACGGCACGCTGACCCCGTCTTCGCCAACAGGGCATCCCCTGGCCCCTGATTGCCAATGGCTTGATTTCCATCAAGCCGCTTGGCCATGCGCCATCCTACAGTCGGTTTTTCACTGCACTGCGGCATTGCCATGGCCATCGAACTGTACCGAGACAAGAACCACGCCTGCCTGATGTTCACCGATCTGATCGAGGAGGATGGCCAGGCGGTACAGGCCAACCAGTTCCTGATCGTCGACGACGGCACCGGGGCCATCATCGACCCCGGCGGCAACCTCGCGTTCAACGAGCTGTTCATGGGCATGACCCAGCACTTCCCGCCGCACAAGCTGTCCTACCTGATCGCCTCGCACGCCGACCCGGACATCATCGCCTCGCTGGACCGCTGGATGACCATCACCAAGGCCTCGCTAGTGATCTCGCGCGTCTGGGAGCGCTTCGCACCGCACTTCACCAAGGTCGGCAAGACCGAGAACCGGGTGATCGGCGTGCCCGACAGCGGCGGCCGGCTGCCGCTGGGCCGCAGCGAGCTGGTGCTGCTGCCCGCGCATTTCCTGCACTCCGAAGGCAATTTCCACTTTTACGACCCCATCAGCCGCATCCTCTTCACGGGTGACCTGGCCGTGTCGATGACCTCGGGCGCGCAAGCGGGTATTCCGGTCACCGACCTGGCTGCGCACATTCCGCGCATGGAGGGCTTCCACCGCCGCTACATGGTCTCCAACAAGATCCTGCGGCTGTGGGTGCGCATGGCGCGGCAGCTGGACATTGCCATGCTCGTGCCGCAGCATGGCGCCCCCATCCTGGGCAAGAAGGCCATCAACGACTTCTTCGACTGGGTGGAGAACCTGATGTGCGGCATCGACCTCTTCGACGACCGCGCCTACCAGATCCCGACGGCCTTCATCGACCCCGTCACCCGCCAGATGCGGCCTGCGCTGCGTACCGTCGGCTGACGCCGCTAGCGCTGCGCCGCGGCACCTTGCCGCGTTGCTGCGACGCCGATAGCCGCCTTGGCTGCCCGCTTGCGCAAGGCCTGCCACACACGCCAGCCCAGCAGTACCGCCAGGATGGCCGCGTACACCGCCACCTCGCCGAAGTCGTTCTTGCCAGCGCGCATCCAGAAAAAGTGCAGGATCGCCAGGCCCGCCACGGCATACACCGTGCGGTGCAGCACCTGCCAGCGCTTGGCACCCAGCGCGCGGATGGCGCGGTTGAACGAGGTGGCCGCCATCAGGGTGAGCAGCACGAACGCCAGGAAACCCACCAGGATGAAAGGCCGCTTGGCAATGTCCACGGCAATGTCGTTCACCTCGAAGCCCATGTCGAACCAGCCATAGCTCAGCAGGTGCAGCAGTGCATAGAAGAACACGAACACCCCCAGCATGCGCCGAAAGCGCGCCAATTGGGGTGTGGACGTCATGACGCGGACAGGCGTCACCGCCAGCACCAGGCACAGCGCACGCAGGGTCCAGTCGCCCGTGGCGCGGATCAGCGCCTCGGCTGGATTCGCGCCCAGCTGGTTGGCCACCGTGGCATACACCAGCCACGCCAGCGGCAGCAGGCACAGCACGAACACCACAGGCTTGGCCAAGGGGTGGAGCAGGAACTTTCGCATGGCGGCGAAGGGGTCAGTTTCAGGCAGGCTCAGAAAAATTTCTTGAGGTCCATGCCCGCGTACAGCTGGCCGACCTGGGCCTCGTAGCCGTTGAACATCAGCGTCTTGCGCTTCTTGGCGAACAGCCCATCCTCGCCAATGCGCCGCTCGGTCGCCTGGCTCCAACGCGGGTGGTCCACGTTGGGGTTCACGTTGGAGTAAAAGCCGTACTCCTGCTGCGCCGCCTTGTTCCAGGCCGTACCCGGCTCCTTGTCGGTGAAGCGGATCTTGACGATGCTCTTGGCGCTCTTGAAGCCGTACTTCCACGGCACCACCAAGCGCACCGGTGCACCGTTCTGGTTGGGCAGCACCTCGCCGTACATGCCAAAGGCCAACATCGTCAGTGGATGCATGGCCTCATCCATGCGCAGGCCTTCCACGTAAGGCCAGTCCAGCACGCGCGAGCCCACGAAGGGCATGGTGGCCTTGTCCGCCAGAGTCACGAACTCCACATACTTGGCGCTGCCCTGCGGCTCCACCCGCTTGATGAGTTCGGCCAGCGAGTAACCCACCCACGGGATCACCATCGACCAGCCCTCCACGCAACGCAGGCGGTAGATGCGCTCTTCCTGCGCGCTCAGCTTGAGCAGGTCTTCGATACCGTACTTGCCCGGCTTCTTGACCAGCCCATCCACTTCCACTGTCCAGGGCGCGGTCTTGAGGGTGTGCGCATTGCGCGCCGGGTCGGCCTTGTCGGTACCGAACTCGTAGAAATTGTTGTAGGTGCTGGCGTCCTTGTAATCGGTCACCTTCTCCATCGACACCGCGCCCGCCACGGAAGATTTGCTGCCCGCCAGCGCCGCCAGCTTGCCGGGTCGGGCCGGTGCCTGCGCCAGGGCTTCGCGCCCGGCCCAGGAGGCCATGGCCGCACCGGCTGCGCCACCGGCCATCAGGCGCAGCATGTCGCGGCGCCCTTCGTAAGCCGCGCGCGGCGTGATGTCGGAGGAATGCGGGTGGTTGAAACCCGAGTCGCGGGAGTGAAATGGCATGGGGGGCTCCGGTCAGGCGGTGATGGAATCGTCTACGGGTAGAGCGATACCACCCCTAGTTCGTTCCAAATACGGATCAGGTTACACCGTGGATGCAATCTTTGCAGGACCCGCTCCCCGTATCCTCCGCCGTCGCGTGCTCGTCCTACAGCGTCCCGTAGCTGTGCAACCCGCTCAGAAACATGTTGACCCCGAGGAAGGCGAAGGTCGTGACCGCCAAGCCCACCAGAGCCCACCAGGCTGACACCGTGCCACGCAGGCCCTTCATGAGACGCATGTGCAGCCAGGCCGCATAGTTGAGCCAGACGATCAGCGCCCAGGTCTCCTTGGGGTCCCAGCTCCAATAGCCGCCCCAGGCCTCGGCCGCCCACAGCGCGCCCAGCACCGTGGCAATGGTGAAGAACGCAAAGCCCACGGCGATGGCCTTGTACATCACATCGTCCAGGATCTCGAACGAAGGCAGGCGCTCGGCGATGCGCCGGCGACCGAGCAGAATGCCCGCGACGATCAGCGCCGAAATGCCGAAATACACCATCCAGTAGCTGCCACCGTTCTCCGTCGCGCCCTGGCGGAACACGATGGGCTCGAAGCACAGTACCACGCCCAGCAGCCACAGCGGCGCCAGCTTGTACCAGCGCGTCTCCGTGGCCTGCTGCTTGATCAGGTAGGCAAATGCCACCATGGCCGACAGCGCGAACGTGCCGTAGCCGATGAAGTTGGCCGGCACGTGCAGCTTCATCCACCAGCTCTTGAGCGCAGGCACCAGCGGCTGGATCTCGTGCGCCTCGCGCACCACCGTGTACCACAGCAGAAAGCCCACCGCTGCACTCACCACCAGCATAACGAAGCCGCCCAGGGCGCGTGTCTTGTACTGGGCTTCGTAGTACAGGTAGAAGGCGGCCGTCATCCAGCAGAACAGCACGAACACCTCGTACAGGTTGCTCACCGGGATGTGGCCGATGTCGGGCCCGATCAGGTAGCTCTCGTACCAGCGCACCAGGGTGCCGATCAGCGCCATGCCGACGGCCACCCAGGCCAGGCGAGAGCCGATCAGATTCATGGTGTGGCCCTCGCCACGCGCGAACATGCCAATCCAGTAGAACGCCGTGCTCATGAAGAACAGCATGCTCATCCACAGAATGGCCGACTGGCTCGACAGGAAGTACTTGAGCCCGAACACCGTGTCGGCACGCGCCAGGCTGCCCACCCCATCGACCTGGTACAGGCCGATGGCCATCAGCGCCACTGCGGTCACCACCAGCATCAGCGTGCGCAGCGGGCGCCAGAACCAGCCCAGCCAGATGGTCGACGGAATGGCCCCGAGCAGGATTCCCTTTTCGTACACATCCATGAAGTTGCCATAGCGCTGCAGCGCATACAGCGCCCCCACAGCGACGATGGCCGCAAAGGCCCAGTCCAGCCAGTTGCGGCGGGAGAAAAACCCTTCGTTCAGGGTGATCGTGGTGTTGCGGGTGGCCGTGTTCATGGGTTGCCTTGCAGGGGCGGTGCCCCGATCAGTTTTTCTGCGAGCTCTACAAACTCCCGGTCGCCGTCCATGGTCTTGCGATTCGTCGAGAGCGCCATCATGGCATGCGTGCCATCCCCCTGCGGCGCCACCCAGACCCAGATGCGGCGTTCGCGGATGTAGAGCATGGCAAAAACGCCCAGAATGAGCAAGGCACAGCCCAGGTAGACGATGTTCCTGCCGGGCGCGCGGGCCACCTGGAACACGCTGGCCTGCACCTGCGTGAAGTCCTTGAGCTCGAAGGCCACCGGCGCCGGGTAGATCTGCGCATCGCTGAGCGACAGCACGGCCTGCGTCATGAAGCCGCGCGTCTTGTCGTCCGGCGGCAGGGGCTGCAGGCCCGCATTCTTGCGCGACAGTTGCGCCAACTCGAACAGGGTGCCGTTCAGGATGCGGATCAGCACTTCGCCTGCACGGCCCCGCTCGGCCTCCGGCACGTTGGATTCCATGAAGTCGGAAATCGCCTGCAGCCCGCCCGTGGGCTTGCCGTCCACAATGCCATTACCGGCAAACAGCGCCAGCGCGCGCAGGGCCGATTGCGCCAGTTGCTCGCCCACGTCGGGCCGCGAGGGGTCAATGGCCTGCGCCACATAGCTGCGCACCGCCTGCTCGCGCGCCGCCGGGTCGGCCAGTGCCACGCGCAGGCGCAGGAAACCGTCCATCCCGCCCTGGTCATCGGCAGGCACCCGCAGGTAGCGAAACGGGTCGGCCGGCATCTCGCGCACACCCAGCAGGTACACCGGCACGCCATCGCCCGTGTCCACGGGCAGCATGTAGTTGTGGAACTCTCGCGCCTGGCCTGCCGCATCGCGCAGCTTGTAGCTCACGCTCGGGCCCACGTTGCGCAGTTCCTTCTTGGTCACGGTCTTGTTGGCGGCGCCCAGGCGCGACTCTACGGCCTCGCGCAGGTCGACCTTGCGCACGTCCACACCCGTGGCGCCCGGGCCGGCACCACCGAAGTTCTCGACATTGATGGTGCGCAGCGCCGTGAACTCCAGCGTCATGGTGTCGCTGCCCGCCACACCGCCCTTGTTGGTCAGTTGGGTCGAATCACCCACCACCCCTTCGACGTCGAAGGCCTTGGCGCCCGGCGCCATGGGCACGGCGCGCAGCTTCAGGTGCGACCCGCCATCGTCGAAGCTCGACTGGTAGATCTCCACGCCCTTGTAACTGGCCGGGTGGTTCACCTCCACGCGGGCCGGCGTCTTCTCGCCCGTGGCCTTGTCGTGGATGATGATCTCGCTGGCAAACAGCTTGGGCATGCCCGTGGAATAGTGCTCCACGATGAATTTCTTGAGCTCGATGGCGAACGGCAGGTCCTGCAGCAGCACGCCATCGGACTGGTTCAGGAGGGCCGTGCTCGATTGCGTGCCCTCAGCCACCAGCAGGTTGCCGCGAAAGGTCGGATTGCGCTCGGACAGCCGGTGCTCGGGCTTCACGTCCGCGATCAGCCCGCCACCGGTATACGGCGTCTTGCCGCCCAGCAGCATCTGCGCACGCACGATCAGGTCCCCATCGAGCAGCCCGCCCACGCACACCAGCACGATGGCGCTGTGCGCAGCGATGTAGCCGATCTTGTTGGCCGCACCTGCCTTGGCCGCCACCATCCAGCCCGTGCCGGCACCGGCCGGCGTGTCGCGCTGCTGCAGGCGCACCTTCCAGCCGCCGCCGGCCAGCAGGGAGCCGATGCGCTTCGCCTCGGCCTCGGCGCCTTCGGGCAGATCGGCCTCGGCTTTGTGGTGGAAGGCCTTGAGACTCTGCTCACGGATGTTTTCCTTGTACACCCGGATGTCCACCAGGATCTTGGGCGTGTTGCGGGCGATGCACAGCGAGGTGCTCAGCACCAGAAAGGCCAGGATCAGCAGGAACCACCAGGCGCTGTACACCGCATTGAGCCGGATGGCGCCGAACAGCGCTGCCCAGAAGGGGCCGAACTGGTTCACATAGTTCGCCGCCGGCTCGTGCTGCTTGAGCACGGTGCCGATCACCGAGGCGATGCAGATCACCGTCAGCAGCGAGATCGCGAAACGCATCGAAGACAGCATCTCGATCACGGCGCGCAAGGCCTTGGAGCCGTACTGGACGCGAACGCCTTGGGTGTTGTCAGACATGGAGGAAAGAGGGGCGATGGGGCAGGCAAAGAAAAAGGACGGGACCATCTGTTCGATGGACCCGCCCTTTTTGGGTTTGTTATTGGCGGTTGGTTCCGGTCGGCCCGCGCTGTGTGGGCCTTGCTTGAGAAAGATCAGTCAGCCAGTCGATCCATCACCGCAGGCCGGCGATGTAGTCCGCCACAGCCTTGATCTCACGGTCGTTCAGCTTGGCCGCCACCTGCGTCATCTGCAGGCTGTTGGCGCGCTTGCCATCGCGGAAGGCGACGAGCTGCGTCGCGGTGTAGTCGGCATGCTGGCCGGACAGGCGCGGGTACTGGGCCGGGATGCCGGAGCCATTGGGGCTGTGGCAACCCGCACAGGCGGCGATCTGGCGGTCGGCAATGCCGCCGCGGTAAATGCGCTCGCCCAGGGAGACCAGGGCCTTGTCCTTGGCGAACCCGGGCTTGGCCGCCTTGGCCGTCACCCAGTACGCGATGTTCTTCATGTCCTCGTCGGACAGGGCCATGGCAAAGCCCTTCATCACAGGATCGTTGCGCTTGCCGGACTTGAACTCCTGCAGCTGCTTGACCAGGTACTCAGGATGCTGCTGCGACAGCTTGGGGTTGGCAGCGATGGCCGAGTTGCCGTCCGCCCCGTGGCAGGCCGCGCACACCGCCGTGAAGCTGGCTTCGCCCTTGACCAGGTCAGGCTTGGCAGCCGCCTTGGGCGGCGTCGCGGGTGTCTCGCCCGCAGAAAAAGCCGGAAAAGCAGGTGCTGCCAGCACGGCAGCCATCAGCATAGAGGCGAGCAACTTCATATCGAGGGTCTGTGTGTTTATGTGCGCAAAATCTCCGCGATTCTACAATGAGGCCCCACACGCATCTCAACTTCTCATGACGACCACCCCTATCGCGCCAGTTGCTGGCTCTCTTCCGCCTGCACCCGACGCCAAGATCGCCATGGGTTGGATGCACACGGCCAAATTCCTCACCACGGCTGCGCAACTGCACCACCTGCCACCCATCACGGTGCCTGAGATTGCTTTCGTGGGCCGTTCCAATGCCGGCAAATCCACCTGCATCAACACGCTGACACAGCAAAAGCAGCTTGCCTTCGCCTCCAAGAGGCCCGGCCGCACCCAGCACATCAACCTGTTTTCCCTGGGTAAACAGGGTGTGATGGACGCCGTGCTGGCCGATCTGCCCGGTTATGGCTACGCCGCCGTCTCGCGCTCGGACAAGGTGCGCTGGCAGCAGGTGATGGTCAATTACCTGGTCAGCCGCCCCGGCCTCACGGGCATCGTGCTGCTGTGCGATCCGCGCCTGGGCCTCACGGAACTCGACGAAGCCCTGCTCGAAGTGGTGCGCCCCCGGGTCGAGGAAGGGCTCAAGTTCCTCATCGTGCTGACCAAGGCCGACAAGCTCACCCGTGCCGAGCAGGCCAAGATACTGTCGATTACGCGACTGCACGCCGGCGGCGGCGACGTCAAGATGTTCTCTGCCCTCAAAAAGCAGGGGGTAGACGAGGTGGCCCAGCTGCTGTGGCAGTGGGCACACCCGGTGCCTGGTGCCGAGCTGGCGCAGGGCGACGAACCTGCGCCGGACGCCGACAGCGCCGACGACCAGGAACCCGAGGAAGATTGAACGCCAGTGCTGGACCCATGCGCGCTGGCAGCTACAAAAACGATAGCAATAGCGCCATGATCAGCAACCGCACCATTCCTTTACCCCACGGCACGACCCTGCAGTGCCGCGAAAGCGGCGCCACCGGGAGGCCCGTGCTGCTGTTCCTTCACGGGTTTCCCGAAGGCGCCTTCATCTGGGACGCCATGCTGTCGCACTTCGCGCAGCCCGAAAACGGCGGCTACCACTGCGTGGCCCCCTACCTGCGCGGGTTCGGCGAATCGAGCAGTCCCACTGCGGTGGATGCGTACCGCGCCAAGCACCTGGTACAGGACCTTGGCGCACTCATCGACACCATCAGCCCCGGCCAGCCACTCGAATGCCTGGTGGCCCACGACTGGGGTGGCGCCGTGGCCTGGAATCTGGCCAACCAGCAGCCGCAGCGGATGAAGCGCCTGGCCATCGTCAACTCCCCCCATCCCGGCACCTTTCTGCGCGAACTGCAGCACAACGCCGCGCAACAGGCCAGCAGCCAGTACATGCATTTCCTGTGCAGGCCGGATGCCGAAGCCCTGCTGGCCGAGAATGATTTCGCGCGCCTGTTCGCGTTTTTTGACAACCCCGAAGGCCGGGCGCCGCAGTGGCTGACCGACGAGGTGCGCGCGCAGTACCGCGCGCTGTGGCAGCAGGGCCTGACCGGCGCCTGCAACTACTACCGCGCAAGCCCGCTGCGCCCGCCGCGAGGGGACGACAACGCCATCGCCGGCATCACCTTGCCCGACAGCATGCTCAGCGTGTCGGTGCCCACCCTGGTGGTCTGGGCGATGGACGATCCCGCCCTGCTGCCCGGACTGCTCGATGGCCTGCCGGGCTGGATTCCACAATTGCAGATCGACAGGGTCGAAGGCGCATCGCACTGGGTCGTGAATGAGCAACCGGATCGGGTGGCGAGCGCGCTCGCGGGCTTTCTGCGCGGGAGCGGAGCCCCCGCTTCGCTTCAATAGATCGAAGGCTCGCCCTCAGGGCGGGTCTTGAAGCGCTTGTGCACCCAGTAGTACTGCCCCGGCGTCACATCGATGTACGACTGCAGGTGCTGGTTCATCAGCGCCGTGTCGGCCTCGGCGTCGTCCGTCGGATAGCCAGGCCAGGCGGGTGAGAGCTCGGCCACATAGCCCGTGGGCGTGATGCGCGTGACCATGGAGATCACCTTGGCGCGCCCCAGCCGGGCGAAGCGCGACAGCGAAGGCACCGTGGCCGCCGTCACGCCGTAGAAAGGCACGAACAGCGAGTCGTTGCGCCCGAAATCCATGTCGGGCAGCAGGTACAGCAGGCCGCCCTTGCGCAGCCCGCTCAGGATGGGTTTGACGCCATCGCCCCGGTTGAGCATGCGCACATTGCCAAAGCGCTGGCGCCCATTGCGGATCCAGACGTCGACCGCCGGATCGGGCTGGGGCGTGAAGATGGAGGTGAAGGCCCGGTCGGTGTGCAAGGTGAGGGCGGAGCCCCCTGCGTCCATGCCGTAGAAGTGCGGCGCGAAGATGATGGTGGGCGTGTCGCCCAGCAGCTCGTCCAGCGCGCCTTGCAGCTTCACACGGTCGAGCACCACCTCGCGCGGGGCGAACCACAGCCAGCTGCGGTCCAGCCAGGTCTGGCAGAAGCCCACGAAGCTTTCGCGCGCCCACTGGCGCCGCTGGGCCTCGGTGGCATCGGGAAAGCACAGCGCCAGATTGCGCAGCGCCACCTTGCGCCGCGGCGCCGCGAGCAGGTACAGCGCCTGGCCGATCAGCCAGCCCATGCCCCGCAGCACGCGCAGCGGCAGCAAGGCCAGCAGGCGCATGAACAACACCCCCAGGCGCCCGGTCATGCGGCACCTCCGGCAGGCGTTGCAGCAGTGGCAGCGGCTTCCACCCGGGGCTGCTTGTAGCGGCCATAGCCCCAGAGGTACTGGCCCGGGGATTGTCGTATCAGATGTTCCATGGCCTGGTTGATCTGCAGCAGTGCTGCGTCAGCGTCCTGCGCCAACGGGGCGGCGGGCAGGGGTTCAAAATGCACCACGTAGCCACGGCCCCAGGACAGGCGCTCGCAGCGCGCCAGGACGACCACCGCGCCCGTCTGGTGCGCCAGGCGCACGGCCAGCGTCATCGTGTAGGCGTCCTTGCCGAAGAAAGGGCTCCACTGGCCCTGGCCCTGTGGCGGCACCTGGTCGGGCAGCAGGCCCACGGCCTCGCCCCGGCGCAGCGCCTTGATCATCTGGCGCACGCCCGAGAGGTTGGTGGGCACGGCCTGCATGCCGGGCCGATTGCGAGCCGTCTCCATCACCTTGGCCAGCCAGGGCTGGCGCGCAGGGCGGTAGAGCACGGTGATGGGGCCGTGATCGGCACTCCAGCGCTGGGCGGCCGCCTGGGCCGAGAACTCGAAGCAGCCCAGGTGGGGCGTGAGGTACAGGATGCCGCGGCCCTGGGCATAGGCCGCCTCCACGCAGGCCCCGCCCTCGATGCGAAACGGCAGCGGCGCCCCCAGCCACAGGCGCGGCAACTCGGCCACCATGCGGCCCGCATGGCCCACGGCAGCGCTCACCTCGCCAAAGCGATAGCCGGCCCGCGCCGCATTGGCGCGAAAGCGCCCCCGGTAGGTCGCAGAGGCCAGAAAGGCCACCCAGCCCATGGCTGCGCCCAGGCCGTGGAGCAACCACAGTGGAAACACGGAAAAGAGACGGAACAAAGATGGCATTAAAATGACGGGGTCGCTGAGTTAAATGAGCAACTTGCAGGGCGACGTTAAATAAATCTGCTAAAGCGTTCGCCAAAGCTCCTTCGGGGTGAGGGCAACGCCCCAAATGCCGGAACACAGGAGTTTATTCAAATGGCGAACGATTTTCTTTTTACCTCGGAATCCGTCTCCGAAGGCCATCCCGACAAGGTGGCTGACCAGATCTCGGACGCGATCCTCGATGCGATCTTCAAGCAGGACCCCCGCAGCCGCGTCGCCGCCGAAACGCTGACCAACACCGGCCTGGTGGTGCTCGCAGGTGAAATCACCACCAACGCCCACGTGGACTACATCCAGGTGGCACGCGACACCATCAAGCGCATCGGCTACGACAACACCGACTACGGCATCGACTACAAGGGCTGCGCCGTGCTCGTGGCCTATGACAAGCAATCGAACGACATCGCCCAGGGCGTGGACCAGGCCAGCGACGACCACCTGAACACCGGCGCCGGCGACCAGGGCCTGATGTTCGGCTACGCCTGCGACGAAACGCCCGAGCTGATGCCCGCGCCCATCTACTACGCGCACCGCCTCGTGGAGCGCCAGGCCCAGTTGCGCAAGGACGGGCGCCTGCCCTTCCTGCGCCCCGATGCCAAGAGCCAGGTCACCATGCGCTATGTGGACGGCAAGCCCCACAGCATCGACACCGTGGTGCTCTCCACCCAGCACCACCCCGACCAGAGCGAAACCGCCAAGACGATGAAAGCCAGCTTCATCGAGGCCGTGATCGAAGAGATCATCAAGCCCGTGCTGCCCAGCGAGTGGCTCAAGGACACCAAATACCTGATCAACCCCACCGGCCGCTTCGTCATCGGCGGCCCGCAAGGCGACTGCGGGCTGACCGGCCGCAAGATCATTGTCGACACCTACGGCGGTGCCTGCCCCCACGGCGGCGGTGCCTTCAGCGGCAAGGACCCAACGAAGGTAGACCGCTCGGCCGCCTACGCCGCCCGCTACGTGGCCAAGAACATCGTCGCCGCCGGCCTGGCGCGCCAGTGCCAGATCCAGGTGGCCTACGCCATCGGCGTGGCACGCCCCATGAACGTGACCGTCTACACCGAAGGCACGGGCGTGATCCCCGACGACAAGATCGCCGCACTGGTGCAGGAACACTTCGACCTGCGCCCCAAGGGCATCATCCAGATGCTGGACCTGCTGCGCCCGATCTACGAAAAGACCGCCGCGTACGGCCACTTCGGCCGCGAAGAACCCGAGTTCACCTGGGAGAAGACCGACAAAGCTGCTGCGCTTCGCGCAGCAGCCGGGCTGTAAGCCCGCCACGCGAATAGCGCGGTTTTCGGTCTTCGGGCGAAGTTCATATCGCGTAAGCGATGTGAACGCAGACCAAAGTACGGACAAAGCTGCAGCACTGCGTGCTGCAGCCGGGCTGTAAGCCCGCCGCTCCCCCTCTTCGGGAAACTTCTGTAAAACAAGGCCGCAGCGTTCACCGCGCTGCGGCTTTGTCGTTTCCGGGCCCGCGCTCCATCGGATCGGCGCTCTCCTACACCCACACTCCGCACCTGCCGACGCTCCTCGCACGCCCACCCCGGTATCTTTCACTCACACCCATTCGCAGCAGATGCTGCCCCACTGCAAGGAACCAACATGCTCAAGTACGCCATCATTTTTGCCCTGATCTCGCTGGTCGCCGGTGCACTGGGCTTCACCGGCGTGGCGGCGGGCACGGCAGGCATTGCCAAGATCCTGTTCGTGCTGTTCCTGGTGTTGGCGGTGATTTTCGTGGTCCTGGCGGCCATCGGTGTCGGCGCGGCCCGCAAGGCCCTCAAGTAAGCCGCCCAGCCTGCAACACTCATCGCCAAGGATCCCCATGAGCCAACAGAATATCTTCGAAGCCCTGCGCGAAAGCCACGAACTGCAGCGCGACCTGTACCGCCGCCTGACCGAAACCAGTGGCGATAATCCTGAGCGGCAGGAGCTGTTCACGCAGCTCAAGACCGAGCTGGCTGCGCACGAGCTGGCGGAGGACCGGAATTTCTATGCGCCGCTGATGCAGCTCGACGCCGGCATGGACCTGTCGCGCCACGCGATTTCGGAGCACCACCAGATCGATGAGCTGGTGGAATCACTGGAAAAGGCCGATCCTGCCACCCCTGCCTGGCTTCCCCTCGCGAAAAAGCTCGCCGAAAAGGTGGAACACCATCTCCAGGAAGAGGAACACCGCTTCTTCCAGATGGCCGGCAAGCTGCTGACCGAAAAGCAGAAGACATCCCTGGCCGGCGACTACCTGACCGACTACGACGAAGCCAAGGCAGCCACGGCCTGATCGTTCCGTGGCGTTGCAGGCGGCAGGCTCAGACCGCGTCCTTGGCCTGCACCACGCAGTTGCGGCCGCTGGACTTGGCCACGTACAGGGCCGTGTCGGCGCGCTTGATCAGTGCATGCGCATCCTCCACTTGGTTCCAGGTGGCCACACCGAAGCTTGCGCTCACATGGCCCACCGCATCGAATGGCACGGTGGCGATGCGCGCGCGCACGGCTTCGGCCATGGCCATGGCGGCGTCGACCGGCGTCTCTTTGAGCAGCAGGATGAACTCTTCGCCACCGAAGCGCGCCGCGCAATCGGACGAGCGCAGCAGCTCGCGCACCCGCAAGGCCGTGGCCTTGAGCACCACGTCGCCCGAATCGTGGCCGAAGGTGTCATTGATGCGCTTGAAAAAGTCGATGTCGAACATCACCACCGACAGGCTGCTCTTCTTGATGCGCGTGTCGGCCATCTCGGCCTCCAGCCGTTCGAAGAATTTGCGGCGGTTCACCAGATCGGTCAGGAAATCCTTGGTGGCCAGGTCTTCGAGCTTGCGGTTCAGCCGCGCCATGGGTTCGATCACCAGCGACGACAGCGACAGGTTCAATATCGCGAACAGCAGCAAAAAGCTGCCCGCCAGCGCCGTCATCACCGTGTTGAAGGTCGTGCGCGCCTTCTCAAGCGGGTAGAACATGGGCACCCGCACCACCTGGATGCCGATGGTTTCGTTCATCTGCCAGCCAAAGCCGTTCTTGTCGCCGTAGATCTTGAGCATGGTCGGGGGCGCAGCGGCGGGCGTGCTGTGGCAGGCCAGGCATTGGGGCTGCTTGATCGTGATCGGGCGGGCCACGTAGAGCGTGCGGTGCATGCCCTCGCCGACCTCACCGGTCACTTCCTTCTTGAGATCGGCCCGGCCTTCGCGGAAGTCCTTGATGATGCGCTCCTCCCACTCGTTGGCACGGTCGCGCAGGTTGGTGGGGTTGAGCACCGCTTCCTTGTACTCATAGCCCGGAAAGCGGTTCTGCAGCCGGCGCAGCGTTTCGGTGGCGGCAAAGGCCGGCACCGTCTGCGGCAGGAACTGCTCGGCCAGCGTCACATCGAGGTGCGGCTTGACCAGTTCGGTCGTGTAGTCGCGGATGGCCATGGCGGCGTGCATCATGAGCTGCGAGTTGTGCTGCACCTCTTCGATGGCCGTCTTCTGCAGAAAGCGGTGCACGTACAGGCCCGTGCCTGCCGCCGCCACCAGCAGCACGCAGGCCAGCACCAGATTGAATTTGAGCCGCAATGACATGGATAACCCTCGTAGCCGACTGTAGCCAGCATGTGTGACGGATGGCAAGCAAGCTTTGGCAGCCCGCGGCGCACCCCATCGTGGTGGTGTCGTGCCCATCCCAGGACCCAAAGACCCATTGCAACAAGACACAAAGTTTTCGTTTGTGCCAGATTTTGCACGCCCGGTCCAATGAAATTCGCCCAGGGGCGCGCCGGGTGGAACTCCCTCTCCACCCTGGGGCGCGATCCGGTCATCCGGCCACGCATCCACCATTGGCTTCGAATAACTTAGTTGCACAGTTGAATTAACTGATTTACACTGGCGCCACCGACAGACAAGGACAAGAACCATGGCACACACCACCCAGCTTCTGGTGATCGACCCGCAAAACGATTTCTGCGACCTGCCCGCTGCCTGGCAACCCGCCGACCCGGTAACCGGCATGCGCACCGCCCCCTCGCTGCCGGTCGCGGGGGCCCATGCCGACATGCAGCGCACGGCCGCCTTCGTCCGTGCCTGCGGTGCACTGCTCGACGGCATCACCGTCACCCTCGATTCACACCAGCAGTTCGACATCGCCCACCCCGGCTACTGGCAGCAGATGGATGGGCGGGCCGTGGCGGCCTTCACACCCATCACCGCCGCCCAGGTACGCGCCGGCGCCTTCGCACCCCGCAACGCGGCCCTGCTCCCTCGCACCCTGCAGTACCTGGACGCGCTCGAACGGCAAGGCCGCTATACCCACATGGTGTGGCCCGTGCACTGCGAGATCGGCAGTTGGGGCCATGGCGTGCATGCCGAAGTGCTGGCCGCCTGCGGCGAGTGGCAGCTGCAACGCCAGCGCGCGGTGCGTAACGTCTTCAAGGGCACCAATCCCTTCACCGAGCACTACAGCGCCATCCAAGCCGAGGTGCCCGATGCGAGCGACCCGGACACGGCCCTGAACAGCCGCCTGCTTGCAGCGCTGGGCACTGCCGACCGGCTGCTCATCGCCGGCGAGGCCAGCAGCCACTGCGTGCGCGCCACCACCGAACACATCGTGCAGCACCTGCCTCAGCTGCAGCCGGGCTGGACGCCCGCGCGCATCACCCTCCTGACCGACTGCATGAGCCCCGTGGGCGGCTTCGAGGCGCAGCACACGGCTTTTCTCGATGCCATGCGCGCCCAGGGCGTGCGGCTGGCGCAGAGCACCGACGCCCTTTAGACCCCAGCGACCCCATTCACGAGGAACCACCATGAGCCACGTCATCCAAAGCCTGCTCGATACCGATCTCTACAAGTTCACCATGTGGCAGGCCCTGCTGCACGGCCACCCGCAGACGCAGAGCGAGTACCGCTTCGTCTGCCGCAACCAGAGCGCCTACCCGCTCACCGACCTGCTGGACGAGGTGAACGCCGAGCTCGACCACCTGTGCACGCTGCGCTTTGCGCCCGACGAACTGGCCTATGTGGGTGGGCTGCGCTACATCAAGAGCGATTTCATCGACTTTTTGCGCATCTTCCAGTTCCAGCGCAACTTCATCGAGGCCTCTGCAGTGAACGGCCAACTGCACATCGTGGCCCGCGGCCCGCAGGTGCACGTGATGGGCTTCGAGATCTTCGTGCTGGCCATCGTCAACGAGCTGTACTTCCGCCGCTTCGACCCGGCCTCGGCGCTGGCCGAAGGGCGCCGCCGCCTGGCCGCCAAGGTGCAGACACTCAAGGACCTGGCCCAGCAAGCCACGCTGCGCCACCCTTTCGAGCTGTTCGACTTCGGCCTGCGCCGGCGCTACAGCGGCGCCTGGCAGCGCGAGGTGGTGCAGACGTTTGCAAGAGAAACACCGCAGTGGTTCAAGGGCACGTCCAACGTGCTGCTGGCGCGCGACCTCGGCCTGGTGCCCATCGGCACCATGGCCCACGAGTACCTGCAGACCTACCAGGCCCTGGGCGTGCGGCTGCGCGACTTTCAGAACACCGCGCTGGAAGAGTGGGTGCAGGAGTACCGGGGCGACCTCGGTATCGCCTTGACCGACACCGTGGGCATGGACGCCTTCCTGGCCGACTTCGATCTGTACTTCGCCAAGCTGTTCGATGGCCTGCGCCACGACTCGGGCGACCCGGTGGCCTGGGGCGAGAAGGCGCTGGCGCACTATGCGCGGCTGCGCATCGATGCGCACACCAAGCGGCTGGTGTTCTCGGACGGCCTGAACCTGGAGCGTGCCCTCATGCTCTACCGCCATTTCGGCGACCGCACGCAGTTGGGCTTCGGCATCGGCACCAACCTCACCAACGACATGGGGCAGACGCCACTGAACATCGTGATGAAGCTCACGCGCGCCAACGGCCAGCCCGTGGCCAAGCTGTCGGACACGCCCGGCAAGACCCTGTGCGACGATGAGACCTTTCTGGCCTACCTGCGCCAAGTATTCAATGTCAAGGGATGAGCGACTGAGAAAACTCTCCTGGCGTCGTTGTTCCGTCTTGCCGTACTTTCAGTACTGTCTGCGACGAAACGCCTAGCCAGGACCGCTTCGCTGAGTTTTTCAGCGCTCTGCAAGCACATAGATTCGCCACAAGGAAAAGCACGCATGCTCCGCATCACCCTTGCCCAACTCAACTTCACCGTCGGCGACATCGAAGGCAATGTCGCGCGCATGGTGGCCGCCGCGCGCCAGGCCGCCAGCGAGCAGGCCGATCTGGCTGTCTTCACCGAACTCGCGCTGTGCGGCTACTACCCGAGCGACATGCTCGAGGAAAGCGCCTTTCAGCAGCGCGTGGCCGCCGGGCTGGCCGCGCTGCAGCAGGCATCGGCCGAGCTGCCCGGCCTGCACTGGGTGGTGGGCGCGCCCACGCCCGCGCAAGGGCCCGGCAAGCGGCTGCACAACAGCCTGCTGGTGCTGCAAGCCGGCGAGGTGCGCCTGCGCTATGCCAAGCAGCTCCTGCCCACCTACAACATCTTCGACGAGCGCCGCCATTTCGAGCCCGGGCCCGACGTGGCCAAGGTGCTGCGCATCGGCAATGCCCAGGTGGGCCTCTTGATCTGCGAGGACGGCTGGAACGACAGCGGCGCCGACTACGCGACCAACCCCTTCGACCGCATGCGCGACGCTGCCCCCGACCTGGTGGTGAGCATCAATGCCAGCCCCAGCCACATCGCCAAACGCGAGCAGCGCCACCAGATCTTCGGCGACGCCTCGCGCCGCAACGGCCTGCCCATCCTGTACGTGAACCAGATCGGTGGGCACGACCAGATTGTGTTCGACGGCGCCTCGTTCGCGGTGGAGCCCGAGGCCGGCATCGTCTTTGAGGCCCGGCGCTTCGTGGAAGACGTGTGCACCCTGCAGTTCGACAACGGCCGCTTTTCCACCGCCGAAGGTGAGACGCCCGAACCCGTGCCCGCGCAAGGCCTGCCCACCATGGAGTTCTACCGCCAGCAGATCGTGCTGGGCCTGGCGGACTATGCGCGGCGCTGCGGCTTCAAGCAGGTGGTAGTGGGCAGCTCGGGCGGCATCGACAGCGCGCTGACCCTGGCGCTGGCCGCCCAGGCGCTGGGGCCAGACAACGTGGTGGGCATCACCATGCCCTCGCGCTTTTCATCGAGCGGCTCGGTGGACGACTCGGTGGCCCTGTGCCGCAACCTGGGCGTGCAGTTGCTCACCCACCCCATCGCCGACCTGGTGGCGGTCTATGCGCAGCAGTTCGAGGCGAGCTTCGGCCAGGTGCTGCAAGGACTGCCGCTGGAAAACCTGCAGGCCCGCATCCGCGGCACGGTGCTGATGGAGTATTCCAACGCCTTCGGCCACTTGCTGCTGACCACGGGCAACAAGTCCGAAATCTCGGTGGGCTACTGCACACTGTACGGCGACACCAACGGCGGCCTGGGGCTGATTGGCGACCTGTACAAGACGGAGGTCTTCGCCCTCTCGCGCCACATCAACGCGCATGCCGGCCGTGAGCTGATCCCCGAGGCCATCATCGACAAGGAGCCCTCGGCCGAGCTGGCCCCGAACCAGCGCGATGTGGACAGCCTGCCACCCTACCCGGTGCTCGACGAGGTTCTGAAGATGCTGATCGAAGGCGACCGTCTGGCACCTGCCGAGTACGATGCCGCCCGGGCCTTCGTACAGCAGCTCGAACAGGGTGACGACGGCCGCACGCTGGTGCAGCGCGTGCGCATGATGGTCGCCCGCAACGAGTACAAGCGCCGCCAGGCGCCGCCCATCGTGCGCGTGCGCGCACGCGCTTTCGGCAGCGGCCGGCAGATGCCGATCGCGGCCCGCTATGTCTGATCCAATACACCCCATGTACGACACCGCCCTCTATATCGGCCGCTTCGAGCCGGTCCACCAGGGCCACATGGCCCTTTTGCAGCGTGCGCTGGACAGCGCGCACCGGGTCATCGTGGTCATGGGCTCGGCCTGGCAGGCCCGCTCGCCCAAGAACCCCTTCACCGCGGCCGAACGCGAGCAGATGCTGCGCGAGGCCCTGCCCGAGGCCGACCGAACCCGCGTGCAGGTGCTGCCCGTGCGCGACTATTACAACGAGGCCGTGTGGGTACAGGCCGTGCGCGAGGGCGTGGCCCGCATCGCGCCCGAGGCAGGCCGCATCGGCCTGGTCGGCCACTTCAAGGACGCGACCAGCAGCTACCTGGGTGCCTTCCCGGGCTGGGAGCTGATCCACATGGAGCGCCAGGGCCGCATCGACGCCACGGCCATCCGCGACGCCTACTTCGGTGCCACGCCGACCACCGTGCGCACGGCACTCGACGACCTGCGCGGCGAGATGCCCGCGAGCACGCTGGCCTTTCTCGAACGCTTTGCACAGACGCCGCACTTCGCGGCCCTGCAGGAAGAATGGCGCATGCTGCGCCGCTACCGCGAGGCCTGGTCCGCAGCACCCTACCCGCCCGTGTTCGTGACGGTCGACGCCGTGCTGCGCTGCCAGGACCATGTGCTGTTGATCCGCCGCGCCCATGCGCCCGGCAAGAGCCAACTGGCCGTGCCCGGCGGCTTCATCGAGCAGCGCGAGACGGTGTGGCAGTCCTGCCTGCGCGAGTTGGTGGAAGAAACCCACTGCAATCTGCCCGAGGCCACCATGCGTGCCGCGCTGCAGACCGTAGCCGTGTTCGACCACCCCGACCGCAGCCAGCGCGGGCGCACGCTCACGCATGCGCACTACTTCGATCTGGGCAAGGCCCCATTCCCCACCGTGCAGGCCGACGACGATGCCCAGCAGGTGCAGTGGACGCCGATTGCCGAGCTGGCGGGCATGGAAGAGGAATTCTTCGAAGACCACTTCCACATGCTGGACCACTTTCTGGGGCTGACCGGATCGGCCACGCAAACCGCATAGCGCCTGGAAGCGAAAAAGGCAGGGCGAGCCCTGCCTTTGGAGAGGCCCGACAGGGATCAAGCCACGCGGAACTGCCCCACGGTCTGCGCCAGCGCCACGGCCTGCTGGCTCAGCGACTGGGCGGCTGCCAAGGCCTCTTCGACCAGCGCGGCGTTCTGCTGCGTGCCCTGGTCCATCTGCGAGATGGCCTGGTTCACCTGGGCGATGCCCGCGCTCTGCTCGGCACTGGCAGCGCTGATTTCGGCCACCATGGTGGTCACGTTCTTCACGCCGTCGACCACCTCGCGCATGGTGGAGCCGGCCTGCTCGACGAGCTGGGTGCCCACACCGACCTTGGCCACGGAGTCGTCGATCAGGCCCTTGATCTCCTTGGCGGCAGCGGCGCTGCGCTGCGCCAGGCTGCGCACTTCGCTGGCTACCACGGCAAAGCCCCGGCCCTGTTCGCCTGCGCGTGCCGCTTCGACAGCCGCATTCAGGGCCAGGATGTTGGTCTGGAAAGCGATGCCGTCGATCACGCTGATGATGTCCACGATCTTGCGCGAGGACTGGTCGATGGAGCCCATGGTGCCCACCACCTGCTGCACCACGTCGCCACCACGCACGGCCATGTCGGAGGCGGCGCGCGCCAGCTCGTCGGCACGGCGCGCGTTGTTTGCATTCTGCTGCACGGTGGAGGTCAGCTGCTCCATCGATGCCGCAGTCTCCTGCAGGGCACTCGCCTGCGACTCGGTGCGGCCCGACAGGTCGCCGTTGCCGGCAGCGATCTCGGCCGAGGCGGTGTTGATCGAATCGGTGCTGTCGCGCACCTGGCGCACCAGGTGGGCCAGGTTGTCGCGCATGGCGCGGATGGCATGCAGGATGCTGGTCTGGTCGCCCGGCTGGGTAATCACCTCCACGGCCAGGTTGCCCTCGGCGATCTGCGTGACCACGTCGGCCGCGTACTGGGGCTCGCCGCCGAGCTGGTGCACCAGCGTGCGCAGCATCTGCCAGGCCATGAGCGCGATGACGAGCATCAGCACGGCGCCGATGGACAGCAGGATGGCCGTCTCGCGCCAGAAGGCGTGGTCGATGTCGTCGATGTAGTCGCCAAAGCCGATCGTCCAGTCCCACGGCTCGAACTTGATGACGGCGTAGAGCTTTTCCACCTCGTCCTTGGCACCTGGGCGCGTGCCCTTGGCGATCACGGTGCCGATGGTCTTGCCCTGCAGCGCCGCGCGGTAGCGCACGCCGGCTTCCTTGCCGCCCTTTTCATCGACGATGCCGATGCGCTTGGGGTTGGGATGCACGTAGTTCACGTCGTCGGTGAAGCCGCGGACGAAGAAGTACTTGTCCTTGTCGACGAAGCTGCCGATGTTGCGCTTGGCCTCCTTCTGCGCATCCTCCTTGGAGAGCGCCCCGCTTTTCTCCTGGTCATGGGCCTTTTGCGCCGCCGCATGGGCCAGCACCACCAGGTTGGACAGCTGCGCCGTGCGCTCCTTCATCATCGACTGGTACAGCGTGGTCAACGCCACGGCGGAGAGCACGACCAACCCTAGCAGGGTGGCCGCACACAGCCACAGGATTCGGGTTCGCAATTTCATGGGCGGGCTTTCTCTCTCAGGATACGGAACAAGACGTAACCAGAAGATACACCCGAGTTGCCCAATTTTTAATCAAAACCCGTGTTTGTCACGGTTTTGTCACATCTGAATGACGGGCGCAGCAGGCCGCAAAACCGCGTGTACAAACGCGGCGAGGCCAGGACAGCTTCTCAGGCTCAGCCAAAGCGCCAAATGTAAAACCCGCTCGGCGTGTCGCGCAGCCACAACGACGGCGAGGGTGGGCAGGCTCAGGTGCCTGCGCGCTCCAGCATGGCGTGCAGCAGCACATTGCAGCCCGCCGTGATGTGCTCGGGCTTGGCGTCCTCGATCTCGTTGTGGCTGATGCCGTCCTTGCAGGGGATGAAGACCATGCCGGCGGGCGCCAGGCGCGCCATGTAGACGGCGTCGTGCCCCGCGCCCGAAACGGCGGGCATGTTGGAGTAGCCCAGCTTGGCGGCAGCGCGCGCCACCGCGTCCACACAGTCGGCGTGGAACACCTGCGCCGGGTAGGCCGAAACCTGCTCGATCACGATCGGCAGGCCAGTGTCGGCGCTCAACTTAGCGGCCACGGCGCGGATGTCCTGGTCCATGCTCTCGCACAGCGCATCGGTGGCATTGCGCAGGTCGATGCTGAACTTGACCTGGCCCGGGATGACATTGCGGCTGTTGGGGTGCACGTGCACCATGCCCACCGTGCCGCGCCCGTGCGGCGGGTGGCGGTGGGCGCAGGCCACCACCTCCTGCATGAGGTGCGTGGCGACCTGCAGCGCATCCTTGCGCAGGGCCATGGGCGTCGGCCCGGCATGGGCCTCCATGCCGGTGACGGTGCAGTCGTACCAGCGGATGCCGAGCACGCCGGTCACCACGCCGATGGTCTTGTCGTGGTCCTCCAGCACCGGGCCCTGCTCGATGTGGGTCTCGAAGTACGCGCCGATGGGGTGGTCACCCGGCACCTGCTCGCCGATGTAGCCGATGCGTTCCAACTCTCCCTTGACGGTCTTGCCCTCGGTGTCGGTGGCGGCGTAGGCATGCTCCAGCGTGAAGGCCTTGGCGAACACGCCCGAGCCCATCATCACCGGCACGAAGCGCGAGCCTTCTTCGTTGGTCCAGAAGGCCACCTCGATCGGGGCCTCGGTCTCGATGCCGTGGTCGTTCAGGGTGCGCACCACCTCGATGCCGGCCAGCACCCCGTAGTTGCCGTCGAACTTGCCGCCCGTGGGCTGGGTGTCGATGTGGCTACCGGTCATGATGGGCGGCAGGCTGTTGTTGCGCCCGGGACGGCGCATGAAGCCGTTGCCGATCTGGTCGATGGTCACGCTCATGCCGGCCTCGCGCGCCCAGCGCGTGACCAGGTCCCGGCCCTGCTTGTCCAGGTCGGTCAGTGTCAGGCGGCACACGCCTCCCTTGGGCGTGGCGCCGATCTGGGCCAGCTCCATGAGTGAATCCCACAGGCGCTCGCCGTTGATGCGCAGGCTGTCGATGTCGGTCTTGACTTGGGTGTCCATGGTGTTCTCCGGAGTGCGGTTCTATCAGCGGGCGACCGCGGTGGGCGCCAGGTCCTGGGCGCGCTTTTGCACGGCCTGGAAGTTGGCGCCGAAGGCCGGGCGCTTGAGGTAGCGGCCCTGGCCCTGCTCGGCGCGCAGATCGCCGTTGGCGTACACCACGCGGCCCTGGCTCACGGTGTGGCTGGGGATGCCGCGCACGGTGCGGCCTTCGAAGATGTTGAAGTCGCCCTTGCTGTGCTGGGTCTTGGCCGAGAAGGTCTTGGTGCCCTCGGGGTCCCACAGCACCAGGTCGGCGTCGGCACCCTCGCCGATGAAGCCCTTGCGCGGGTAGATGTTGAACAGCTTGGCCGCATTGGCCGAGGTGATGGCCACAAACTCGCTGGGCGTGAGGCGCCCGGTGTTCACACCGCCATCCCAGATGGCGGCCATGCGCTCTTCCACACCGCCCGTGCCGTTGGGGATCTTGGCGAAACTTTCCTTGCCCATGGCCTTCTGCGCGGCGCAGAAGGTGCAGTGGTCCGTCGCCGTGGTATGCAACTGGCCCGACTGCAGGCCGCGCCACAGCGCCTCCTGGTGGCCCTTGGGGCGAAAGGGCGGGCTCATCACGTAGGCGGCGGCCTTGGCAAAGTCGGGGTCGCGGTACACGCTGTCGTCGATCAACAGATGGCCGGCCAGCACCTCGCCGTACACCCGCTGGCCGCGCGCGCGGGCACGGGCAATGGCGTCGGCCGATTCCATGCAGCTCACATGCACCACATAGATCGGCACGCCCAGCACGTCGGCAATGGCGATGGCGCGATTCGCGGCCTCGGCCTCGACCATGGGCGGGCGCGACAGCGGGTGGCCCTCGGGGCCGGTGATGCCCATCTTGGCCACCTCCTGCTGCAACAGGTACACCAGCTCACCGTTCTCGGCATGCACCGTGGGCATGGCGCCCAGCTCCAGCGCGCGCTTGAAGCTGTTCACCAGGGTTTCGTCGTCGCACATGATGGCGTTCTTGTAGGCCATGAAGTGCTTGAAGCTGTTCACGCCCTCTTCCTGCACCAGCGTGCCCATGTCGGCGCGCACCTGCTCGCTCCACCAGGTGATGGCGACGTGGAAGCTGTAGTCGGCCGCCGATTTTTCGGCCCAGCCGCGCCACTTGCGGTAGGCGTCCATGATGGGCTCCTGCGGGTCGGGGATCACGAAGTCGATGATGCTCGTGGTGCCGCCCGCCAGGGCCGCCGCCGTGCCGGTGAAGAAGTCGTCCATGGTGACAGTGCCCATGAACGGCAGCTGCATGTGGGTGTGCGGGTCGATGCCGCCGGGCAGCACGTACTGGCCGCTGGCGTCCAGCACCTGCGCGCCCGCAGGCGCCTGCCCGGCCGCCCCCTCCCCGACGGCCACGATGCGGCCATCCACACACAGCACGTCTGCGCGCTGCTCGCGGTCTGCATTGACCACGGTGCCACCGCGGATCACAAGGGCTTGGCTCATGGGGTTCTCCTTCAGGGGTTGCAGGGGTGGCCAGCCTGCAGCCGGCCGCAAAGTCCGGCTGCAGGGCGGGTCATCATTTCTTCTTCGCGGTCAGGTAGTAGTAGGTGCCGGCGACGGCCAGGCTGAAGAACCAGCCAAAGTCGAACAGCGACTGCAGCAGGCCCGGGACGGAGCCCTTGTCGAGCACGCCCGACACCGCCAGGTAGCCCGGCAGGCAGGGCAGCACGCCCAGGAAGAACGCCACCAGCGCATGGATGTTCCAGCCGTTGCTGTACTCGTACTCGCCACCACGGCGGTACAGGTCGTCCACCTTGAGCTCGCCCTTGCGCACCAGGTAGTAGTCCACCAGCAGGATGCCGGCGATGGCGCCCAGCAGCGTGCCGTAGCCGCCCAGCCAGGTGAACAGGTAGCCGCCCGAGGTGGCCAGCAGCTTCCAGGGCATGAACAGGAGGCCGATGAGCGCGGCGATCATGCCGCCCATGCGAAAGCTGATCTTCGATGGCGCGATCTGGCTGAAGTCGTACGAGGGCGAGACCAGGTTGGCCGCGACGTTGGTGGTGAGGTTGGCCAGCAGGATGACCAGCAGGCCGATGCCGGCGGCCAGGCTGCCCATCTGGGTGAGCAGTCCGTCAGGGAACAGCTGCGCCTTGCCGTAGAGGATGGCCGAGGCCGAGAAACCGATGACACCGACCATGGAGAACAACGCCATGGGAATGGGCAGGCCGATGGCCTGGCCGATGACCTGGTCCTTCTGCGAACGCGCAAAGCGTGTGAAGTCGGGAATGTTCAGCGCCAGCGTGGCCCAGAAGCCCACCAGCCCGGTCAGCGCCGCCCAGGTCTTGGGCCCGCCCTCCACCACCTTGGCGGGCAGGTTGAACAGCTGGCCAGCGGGCACCTTCATCATCAGCACCACGACCAGCAGCACCGAGGCGCCGACCATCAGCGGCGCAGCGATCACCTCCAGCAGGCGGATGGATTCCGGCCCCTTCCAGATGAACCAGAGGTGCACCGCCCAGAACGCCAAGAAGCACATGAACTGCGAGGTGCTGATGGTCTGCCCGTCGGCCGGCCCCGCGAGCCCCATGCCCAGGATGTTCAGGAAGCCGTGCAGCGCCAGTGCGCCGAAATAGCAGTTGATGGAGAACCAGCCGCAGGCCACCAGCCCGCGCAGCACGGCCGGCAGGTTGGCGCCCTTGACGCCGAAAGAGGCGCGCGCCAGCACCGGGAACGGCACGCCGTAGCGCGGCCCGACGCGGCCGATGAGCACCATGGGAATCAGCACGATGCAGTTGGCCAAAAACACCAGCCACACCGCCATCTGCCAGGTGAAACCCTGGTCCAGCATGGAACTGGCCATGGTGTAAGTGGGTACGCAGACCACCATGCCCACCCACAGGGCGGCATAGTCCTTCCACGCCCAGTGGCGCTGCGCCGGGGTGGTAGGGAGCAGATCTTCGTTGGCGAGCGAATTGGATGCTGCGCCGGGCAAATGCCCCGCCGCGTGGGCGGTGCTGCCGGTACTGTTGGTCATGCCTGTACTCCTGTGAAAGACTTCGTTGGGGTTGCACACAACCCGCTGTCTGGTTCGGCGCTCCGGTGCTGGCAGATGGCGGGCAGGAACATATTCACGTTCCGGGGGAAGCGAGCGATGCTATCGACCGGCGGGGCACTGCGCCAGATGCAGCGCAACACTGCGTTGCGATTGAGCACCGGTGGCCAGCCATTTCAAGCCACCACGCGCTGCGGGTTGTTGGCATGGGTGGTCCAGTTGGCGTACTCGCCGGTCACGACCTTGCCCGTGCGCACATCCACCTCCCCAGGCTCCAGGCTGCGCAGGGTGATGCACTCGGGCACCGGGCAGATGGAGACGCACAGGTTGCAGCCCACGCACTCGGCATCGTTGACCTCGAACTTGCGCACGCCGCCTTCCTTGGTGAAGGTGATGGCCTGGTGCGAGGTGTCCTCGCAGACCACGTGGCAGCGGCCGCACTGGATGCAGGCGTCCTGGTTGATGACGGCCTTGTCGATGTGGTTGAGGTTGAGGTTCTTCCAGTCCTTGACGGTGGGCACGGCCTGGCCCTTAAAGTCTTCAATGGTCTTGTAGCCGCGCTCGTCCATGAAGTTGGACAGGCCGTCGCACATGTCCTGCACGATCTTGAAGCCGTAGACCATGGCGGCGGTGCACACCTGCACCGTGCCGCAGCCCAGCGCGATGTACTCGGCCGCGTCGCGCCAGGTGGTGATGCCGCCGATGCCGCTGATGGGCAGGCCCGCGGTCTGCGCGTCGCGCGCGATCTCGGCCACCATGTTCAGGGCGATGGGTTTGACGGCCGGGCCGCAGTAGCCGCCGTGCGATCCCCAGCCGTCGGTGCTGGGGCTCATGGTCATGCGGTCCAGGTCCACGCCCATGATGGAGTTGATGGTGTTGATCAGCGACACCGCATCGGCCCCACCGGCCTTGGCCGCGCGCGCCGGCTGGCGCACGTCGGTGATGTTGGGCGTGAGCTTGACGATCACCGGCAGGCGGCTGTAGTGCTTGCACCAGGCCGTCACCATCTGGATGTACTCGGGCACCTGGCCCACGGCGGCGCCCATGCCGCGCTCGCTCATGCCGTGCGGGCAGCCGAAGTTCAGTTCGATGCCATCGGCCCCAGTGTCCTCGACCAGCGGCAGAATGTTCTTCCAGCTCTGCTCCTCGCAGGGCACCATGAGCGAGACGATCATGGCGCGGTCAGGCCAGTTGCGCTTGACGCGCTTGATCTCTTCGAGGTTGGTGTGCAGCGGCCGGTCGGTGATGAGCTCGATGTTGTTCAGCCCGATCACGTGCCGGTCCTGCGACATCAGCGTGGCGTAGCGCGGCCCGTTGACGTTGACGACCGAGGGGTCCTCGCCCAGGGTCTTCCAGACCACGCCACCCCAGCCGGCCTCGAAGGCGCGGGTGACGTTGACTTCCTTGTCGGTCGGCGGCGCTGAGGCCAGCCAGAAGGGGTTGGGGCTGCTGATGCCCAGGAAATTGCTGCGGATGTCGGCCATGGTGTGGTGCTCCGGTGTAGGGATGGTTGCGCAGTGGCGCGGGCTCAGGCGCCTTGCAGCGCGGCGTGGATGGACACGGCTGCCACCTTGCCGTGCTCCACGGCCTCCACGGTCAGGTCGCGCCCGCCGGCCCGGCAGTCGCCGCCGGCCCACACCCGGGCCAGGCTGGTGCGGCCGTCCGCGTCGGTAGCGATGCGACCGCCGGTGAGGGCGATGGCCTGGCCCACGGGCTCGGGCACATAGGTCTGGCCAATGGCCTTGAGCACCATGTCGGCCGGGATCACGAAGTTCTCACCGGTTTCAATGAGCCGGCCGCCTTCCAGGGCCGTGGCGGCAAAGCGCACGCCGGTCACAGCGCCATCGGCACTGAGCACCTCCTTGGGCGCAGCGAAGTGGCGGATGGTGACGCCGTTGGTCTGCGCCCACTCCTGCTCGACGTGCGAGGCGGACATGCTCTCGGCCCCGCGGCGGTAGGCAATCGTCACCTCTTCGGCACCCAGCTTGCGCGACTGCACCGCGGCATCCACCGCCGTCATGCCGCCGCCGATGACCACCACGCTGCGGCCCACGGGCAGGGTGGACAGGTCGCTGGTCTGGCGCAGCTCGGCAATGAAGTCCACGGCATTGCGCACACCGGTGGCCGTGGGCTCGGCGATGCCCAGAGCGTTCACGCCCGACAGGCCCACGCCTAGGAACACTGCATCATGGCTGGCCAGCAGGCTGTCGAGGGTCATGTCGCGGCCCAGCAGTTGGCGCGTGCGCACCTCGATACCGCCCACCGACAGCAGCCACTCGACCTCCTTCTGGGCGAAGTTGCCGGTGGTCTTGTAGCTGGCCAGCCCGTACTCGTTGAGGCCGCCGAGCTTGGGGCGGGCGTCGAACAGCACGACGTCGTGGCCGCGTACCGCCAGTCCGTGGGCGCAGGCCAGGCCTGCGGGCCCGGCACCGACCACGGCAACGCGCTTGCCGGTGGGCGCGGCACGCTGGAACAGCGGGGCACCGGGCTTGGCGAAGAAGGCGTCGGTCGCGTAGCGCTGCAGCGAGCCGATCTCGACCGGCTTGTCCTCATTGGTGTTGCGCACGCAGGCCTGTTCGCACAGCACCTCGGTGGGGCAGACGCGGGCGCACATGCCGCCCAGGGGGTTCGCCTCCAGGATGGCGCGGGCGGCGCCGCGGTTGTTGTCTTGCGCGATTCGGTGGATGAAGGAGGGGATGTCGATGCCCGTGGGGCAGGCCGTGGCGCAAGGTGCGTCGTGGCAGTAGTAGCAGCGCTCGGCCTCGATCAGCGCCTGCGGGCGGGTCAAGGGCGGGTGGGCGTCGCCAAAGCGGGTGGCGTAGTCGGCCAGGTTCAGGCGTGCGGCATGAATGCCGCAGGCGTGGCTTGCGGGTGTGTCCATCAGATTTCCTCCGGCAGGGTCAGGGTGGGGGCGGGGGCGCTGCACGCCGGCAACGCAGCGGCGTAGCCCGATCCGCACGGACGGCGGCAGGGGGCTGCGCAAACAGTGCATGCACAAGGGCATGCAGCCGCAAATTCCGGAGGTTTCATCGTGGGCCTCGCTAGGGGTTGCAGGTGCCCGGTGCTTTGGCTGCACCGGTGCCCTGCTGTCGTTGAATTTACCAACCAGTAAAAATTTACCAATAAGTAAAATCCCTACAGCAAGCCGCATGCCAGGCTTTTGCCAGCCACATTGACACACAATGGTGCAATGACCGACGCCCGACAGCCCTCCCCCGCCCCCACCCGGCGGCGCCCGGAAGCCCTCAGCCCCCCGACGGCCGCCCCTGCCGCGGAGACCGCCGCCAAGGCGCCCACCGCGTCGCGCCTGCTCAAGGAGCAGGGCATACTGACCGAGGCGGAAAACCATTTCGCGCAGTTCGGCTTCGAGGGCGCCTCTCTTGAGAGCATCGCGGCGGCCATCGGCATCAGCCGGCACAACCTGCTGTACTACTTTCCGAACAAGGAAGCGCTGTACCAGCGCGTGCTGGACGACGTGCTGACCCAATGGCTGGCCGGGATGGAAGACCTGTCGCACAGCGACGACCCGCAGCAGGCGCTGCGCCGCTACATCCGCGCCAAGCTGCGCTACTCGCGCGAGCGCCCCAATGGTGCAAAGGTATTCACCAAAGAGGTGATTGCCGGTGCACCACGCTATGGCAAGGCCATCGCCGCGCGGGTGGGGCCGCTGCTCAAGGCCGAGGTGCGCACCTTCGAGCGCTGGGCGCGCGAGGGCCGCATCGCGCGCGTGAACTTCACGCACCTGATGTTCATCATCTGGTCGGTGACCCAGGCCTATGCCGAGCAGGAGGCGCAGTTCGCGCTGCTGCTGGGCAAGCCCGCGCTGACCGAACGCGACTACGGCAAGGCCGAGGAGCTGATCTGCCGCATGGTGATCAAGGCACTGGAGCCTGACGCGGCGCTGGACAACCCGCCCGGGGCGGACTGAAGGACGGCATCAAGCGGCCTGTGCCACGTAGCGGGCCAGGCGTTCGCGGTCGAGCAGTTCGACCACGCGGTAGCCCACGCGCAGCATCCCCTCCTCTTCCCACTGCTTGAGCTGGCGGTTGATGCTCTGGCGCGAGACGCCGAGCATGAAGGCCAGATCCTCCTGCGACACGGCCAGCACCACCGTGGTGGATTCCGCGCTGGCGGGCCGGCTGTCCAGCGTCACGAGCCGGTGCGCCAGCCGCACGGACAGCGGCTGCAGAATGGCGTCGTCGATCCAGGCCAGGGCCTGGCGCAGCCGCAGGCACACCAGCCGCGTGAAGGCCATGTGCAGCGCCGGCTGCGTGGCGATCAGGTGGTGGAAATCTGCCGCCTGGACCACGGCCACCTCCGACGGCTCGACGGCGCAGGTGTCGTACACGCGCTGCTGGCCCACGAACAGCGAGACCTCGCCGAACCAGTGGCCCGGCTCCAGCACGGCGATGACGGCCTCGCGCCCGTCCGGCGCGGCCACGCTCACGCGCAGGGCGCCCTGCACCATGCCGAACAGCGCGTCGGGCGCCGAGCCCTTGAGGAACAGCGAGTCGCCGCGCTGCAGCTGCCGGCGGTGCGCCACCTGCAGCAGGGCGTCCTGCACCTCCTTCGGCAAGCGCAATCGCTCGTCGGCGCGGTGCCCGAGGTGGGCCGGAAGGTCGGTATCGGGTGCCGGTTCGGACTGGGAAGGCATGGCGTGCGCTCGGGGCGAGGTGGCTGGCGGCAGCCATTGTGTGGGCAAGGGGGGTAACCATGGCGACGCGCAGCGGACATCCCCGGGTTTGTACCAACCCCCAATTGCCAACACCGGACAGTCTCGCCGGGGCGGCCTGCGGATAGTGGACCGGTGCGCGGCAAGCCCCTCGGGTCGCCGCACTACTTGAACCGCCATCGACCTGAAGGACGCCCCCATGACCACCCCCACCACCGAACGCAATGCCCGCCGCGAGAAGACCGTGCTCGACCACTTCGCCGACGAGACCCGCCAGGATTTCGACGCCGTGCTCGGCACCTTCCCCCACCCGCACTACGAGCTGATCCCCACCGGCGAGGTGCACGACGGCAACGAGGACGTGCGCCGCTACTACACCGCCACGCGCCAGGCATTCCCAGACCAGCGGCACGAAATCATCGAGCTGCGGCATGCCGGTGACTCGGTCATCGTGGAGTTCTGGCTGCTGGGCACGCACGAGGGGCCGCTCGCTGCCCTGCCCGCCACGGGCAACACCTTCCGCTGCCGGATGATCGCGCTGTTCATCTTCGACGAGGCCGAAAACCTGGTCTGCGAGCGCGTGTACTTCGACACGCTGACCATGCTGCGCCAGCTGCTGGTGGGCGTGCCGCCGGCCGCGCTGCCCGGCATCATCGGCTCGCTGCTGGGCGGGCAGGCGGCCACCTCCGGCAAAGCACCGGTGCCCGAACAGGCCACGGCATGATGGGACGCCTGCAGGGCCACCACGCGGTGGTGACCGGCGGGGCCCAGGGCATCGGCCTGGCGATTGCGCGCCGCTTCCTGCACGAGAGCGCGAGCGTCTCGCTCTGGGACATCAGCGACCGCCAGTTGCAGGCCGCAGCGCAGGCGCTGGACGCGCCGGGCCGCGTGTTCACCGCCGCCGCCGACGTGCGCGATGAGACCGCCATATTGGCCGCCGCCCAGGCCAGCGCCGTAGCACTGGGCGCGGCCACCGTGCTCGTGAACAACGCCGGCGTGCTGGGCCCGCTGGTCCCCACCTGGGAGCACAGCGCGGCCCAGTGGCGTGAGGTGCTCGACATCAATCTCACGGGCGCCTTCCTGTGCTGCCGCGCGCTGGTGCCGCAGATGCTGGCCGACTTGGCCAGTCAGCGCGCACCCGCGCTCGGGCGGCGCGTGGTCAACATCGCCTCGGTCGCGGGCAAGGAGGGCAATGGCCTGAATGCTGCGTATTCGGCCTCCAAGGCCGGGCTGATCGCGCTGACCAAGTCGCTGGGCAAGGAGCTGGCCACCGCAGGCGTGCTGGTGAACTGCATCACCCCGTCGGCTGCCGAGACCGGCGTGTTCGACGGCGTTCCCGAAGAACACCGCGCCCAGTTGCACCAGGCCCTGCTGTCGCGCGTGCCCATGGCCCGCTTCGTCGAACCAGCCGAGGTGGCCGCCATGGCGGCCTGGCTGGCGTCAGCCGATTGCTCGTTCAGCACTGGGGCGGTCTTCGACATATCGGGCGGCCGCTCTTTGTATTGAGGAGACCCCATGAACATGATGACCGAACCCCTCTCGCCGGCCAGTCTGCTGCAGCCGGTGGCCGACTTCGACGGCGCACGCAGCGCCCCCACGCCGCAGGACCGACTGCGCGCGCTGCGCCGCGCGGGCGAGCAATTCCGCGAGCGCTTTCTCGGCGAACCGGCCGTGCGCTATGCGCGCAGCTTCGACCTGCTGCGCATCCCCTACCCGGCCTGGTACGCCTTCAACGGCGTGTATTCGCAGCAGTTGCTCAAGCCGCTCATGGTGCACCTGCTGGCGCGCACGGTGCTCGTGCAGTTCGAGGACTTTGAGGGGCAACTCAGAAACCTGCTGTTCACCCCCGCCGATTTCGAGACCGGCAGCGAGACGCCCTATTTCAAGCGCCTGAGCGAGCAGACCCCGAAGTTTCTGCACGGCGTGATCGCGCCGGTGCACGGCACGGTGCTGCAGGCCCTGGCCTCGGTGGGCGTGGCACCGGAGCAGATCGACTTCATCACCTACGACCATCTGCACACCCAGAACCTGCGCCGCTGGCTGGGCACGGGCAGCGAGCGCGGCCTGCTGCCCAACGCGCGCCTGCTGGTGCACCGCCAGGAGCTGGCCAGCGTGGCGGGCCTGTTGCCCACGCAGGCCGACTGGTACTGCCCCGAGGGGTTGCAAGGCGTGGCGCCCGAACGCATCGTGCCCTTCGACGGCAGCGTGCAACTGGGGCGCGGCATTGCACTGGTGCACACGCCGGGACACACCGAGGGCAACCACTCGCTGGTGTACCGCACGGGCGACGGTATCCGCGTGAGCAGCGAGAACGGCGTCAGCGCCGACAGCTGGGCGCCCGAGGCCTCGCGCCACAACGGCATACGCCGCTATGCGAAGGCCACCGGCTCCGAGGTGATCCTGAACGGCAACACGCAGGAGGGCAGCGTCGACCAGTACCTGTCGATGGTGCTGGAGAAGACCATCGCCGGCATGTCGGCCACGCACGGTTTCAGCAACGTGGTGCCGTCCAGCGAGTGCTCGCCGCACTGGCTGTTTCCGGGGGCGCCGACCAGCCACCTGTGGGGTGCCACCACGTCCGGCGCGCTGCAGCAGATCACCTGATCCGGCGCGCTGATTTCCCCCACATAAAACACACAACACGAGACAAACGCCATGAACTCCCCCGCCGCCCTCTTTCCCGCCGAGGCGGGCGCCTCGCCAACGCCCGCAACCGCCACCGACGACGCCACCTACCGCCAGATCGCCTGGCGCTTGATCCCGGTGCTGTTCGCGTGCTACGTGTTCAATTACCTGGACCGCACCAACATCGGCTATGCCCAGCTGCAGATGAAGAGCGACCTGGGCTTCAGCGACGCGGTGTTCGGTCTGGGGGCGGGCATCTTCTTCATCGGCTATGCGCTGTTCGAGATACCGAGCAACATGCTGCTGGCGCGCGTGGGCTTTCGGCTCACGCTGCTGCGCATCATGGGGCTGTGGGGCCTGGCCTCGGCCGCCACGCTGTGGGTGGCCACGCCGGCGCAGTTCTATGTGCTGCGCTTCCTGGTGGGGGTGTTCGAGGCGGGCTTTGCACCCGGCGTGCTGTTCTACCTCACGCTGTGGTTTCCCTCGCAGCGCCGGGCCAAGGTCACTGCGCTGTTCTTCATGGCCTACGGCGCGGCGCCCATCGTCGCCGGGCCGCTGGCGGGCGTGACCATGACCTACCTGGATGGATTGCTGTCGCTGCAAGGCTGGCAGTGGCTGTTCATCGTGGAGGGCCTGCCCTGCGTGCTGCTGGCCGTGCTCGCCTACCGCCTGCTTGACGACGGGCCGCAGGCCGCCCGCTGGCTCACGCCCGCGCAAAAGCGCCAGGTGCAGGACGACCTGGCGCGCGACCAGGCCGCCAGCGGCGCGGATGCGCGCAGCAGCTTCGGCAGCGCCTTGCGCAACGGGCAGGTGTGGCTGCTGGGCTTCGTCTCCTTCCTGGTGATCCTGGGCATCTACGCCATGTCGTTCTGGCAGCCCACCATGCTGCAGTCCATGGGCCTGTCGGTCATGCAGATCGGCCTGTACTCGGTGGTGCCGGCAGTCACGGGCATCGTGGCCACGCTGCTCATCGCCGGGCATTCCGACCGACGGCAGGAGCGGCGCTGGCACTTCGCGGTGACGGCCTGCATCGGCGCGGCGGGCCTGTCGCTCACCACCCTGTTCATGCACAGCCCGGTGGCCGCAGTGGCGTGCCTGTCGCTGGCCTCCATCGGCATCTCCAGCGCCTTCGCCATCCTCTGGGCCGTGCCCGGCAGCCTGCTGAGCCGCAACGCTGCGGCGATGGGCATCTCCCTCATCACCACCCTCGGCGGCACGGCCGGCGTGGTGGCGCCGGTGATGGTGGGCGCCATCAAGACGGCGACCGGCGGCTTCACGCTCAGCCTGTACCTGCTGAGCGGCGCCCTGGTGCTGGCGGCGGTGCTGATGGTGCTGGCCGTGGGGCGCGGGCGGCCGGCGACGCGCTGACTGCCCTGGACTACCCTGGACCGCCCTGTGGGGTGGGACAAATTGCCCCACCCCCACCCGCGCACAGGGGCCCGGGACGATAATGCGGCCATGCACGCGCTGCGCACCTCGTCACTGCTGGCCCGCCTGATCCTGGCGTGGTTCGTGTTGACCGTGGGCGCGGCCATCGCGTCGCCCATCGTCCACCCCCAGGCCCTGCAGGTGGTCTGCACCACGGGCAGCAGCGTCAAGCTGGTGGTGATGGGCGAAGATGGCGGCGCCACCGAACTGGGGCAGCACACCCTCGACTGCGCCATGTGCCTGGGCGCCAGTGCACCGCCGCCACCCGCGCAGCAGCATGCACAGCGCCATGAGCCCCTGGCGCACGCGCTCGCGCCCACTGTGGCTGCCACCATCGCCGCCATCGTTGGCGCCCCCCTGCCCGCCCGCGGGCCACCGACCTCCCTCGCCTGACACCTGCGCTGCTGCATGCCCACCAAGGGCATGCGCGTGCTTTGAGCGGTAGCCACCGCGCCTTGACGGCGCCGGTGCGCGCCCCGGCGGCAGCCCGCCGTCCGATCCTCCGATACGAGCCCCATGAACACCCCATCGACACCACCACGCCTGGCCGCTGCCGCAGCGCCGGGCCCCTACCACCACCGCCGCGGCCTGCTGGCCCTGGCGCTCGCGCCCCTGCTGGCTGCGACGCTCGCGGGCTGCAAAAAGGCCCCTGTGGCCTACAAGGGCATGGACATCACCGGCGCCGAGTACGCCCGCGATTTCCAGCTCAAGGATGCCCAGGGCCAGGTGCGCACGCTGGCCGACTACCGCGGCAAGGCGGTGATGCTGTTCTTCGGCTTCACGCAGTGCCCCGACGTGTGCCCCACGGCCCTCGCCCGCGCAACCGAGGTCCGCCGCCTGCTCGGCGACGACGGCCAGCGGCTGCAGGTGGTCTTCATCACCATCGACCCCGAGCGCGACAACCCGACCGTGCTGGGCGCCTACACGCAGGTGTTCGACGAGAGCTTCGTCGGCCTGTATGGCGACCTGGAGCAGACCGCCGCGACGGCCAGGGAGTTCAAGGTCTACTACAAGAAAGTGCCCACGGGCGCCTCCTACACCATGGACCACTCCGCGTTCAGCTATGTCTTCGACCCGCAAGGCAAGCCTCGCCTGGTGCTGCGCCACGAACAAAGCGCCAAGGACTGCGCCGACGACCTGCGCCAGTTGCTCCAGCAATCCGCCTGAACCCCATTCCACCCAAGGAGATTTTTCATGCCTTTCATCCACCGATCGCTCCTGGCCGCCGCTGCCATCGCCGCATTGCCCTTCGCAGCCCAGGCCCAGGTCACCGTCAAAGACGCCTGGGTGCGCGCCACCGTGCCCCAGCAGCAGGCCACGGGTGCCTTCATGCAGATCCAGGCCGCCAAGGACAGCAAACTGGTGTCTGCCAGCTCCCCGCTCACGAACGCCGTCGAGGTCCACGAGATGGCCATGCAGGACAACGTGATGCGCATGCGCCAGGTGCCCGCCGTCGAATTGCCCGCCGGCAAGGCGGTGGACCTCAAACCAGGCGGCTACCACGTGATGCTGATGAACCTCAGGCAGCAGGTGAAGGAAGGCGACACCGTGCCGATCACCCTGGTCTTCGAGGGCAAGGACGGCAAGCGCGAATCGGTGCAAGTCCAGGCGCCCGTGCGCCCACTCAACGCGACGGCTGCACCAGCGGCCCACGGTGCGCACAAGCACTGAACGCCATGGCGCAGCGGGCCCCGGGTCCGCCGCCGTTCCGGTACGGATTTGCATCCCATCGGACCGTCCGGCGGAAAGCCGCTGACGGCACTTTCCGCAGCCCCGCCAGGCGAACTCACGCGCGTGCCGCTCAGTTCAGCGTGTGCACGACCTTGTAGCGGCCTGCACGGACCATTTCCGCAGCGGCCGAGGCATCGTCTCCCACGCCGTAGCCCACCACCAGTTGAACGCCCTCCAGCCCGCTGAAGTTCAGGCCCGAAGCAATGCGCACGGGCACCGTGCGGGGCAGCGGGCCGCCCAGGTAGGCCGGCACGGCGCCGCCGGTGTAGGGCGTCCAGCCGTTCGGGCCGAGGAACAGCAAGATCGACCCCGCGAGCGCGGCCACGTAGACGCGGCCCGTCTTGCCGCGGTGCAGTGTGGAGACCGTGGCGCCCACGTCCACCGTCACATTGCTCAGGGGGCCGGTCTGCCCGCCGGCAAAGGTGCCGGCGGCGTCACCCACCCGACCGGCATCGAATGGGGCGCCGTTGCCCTGCATCACGCGAACGGCTGTGGTGGACTTGTCGGTACCGCCCAGGTTGCTGGTCTTGCCCCAGACCCAGACGCTGCCGTCCACGCCGATGGCAGCGGAATTGGCCGAACCGGCTGCAGCGGCCACCACGGGCGGCAGGCCCGCGACGCGGGCGATCTTGGGCGCTTCTCTGGAAGGATTCACCAAGGTGCCATCACCCAGCTGTCCAGCGCTGTTGACGCCGCAGGCATGCACGGCGCCATCGGCATCGACGAACAAGGTGTGGCCGTCGCCCGGCTCGATCTGCTGAATGCGCGACAGGCCCTGGATGGGCGAGATGTCGATCACCGCATACTGCGAGTTGAGTACACCCGGTTGACCGCAGAAGGGGGCATTGGTCAAGGCCTGACCCCAGGCCACCACAGTCCCGTCGTTCTTGAGCGCATAGTACTGGCCGGAGATGTTGATGGAGGTCGAGGCCACGGCCTGCACGGTGCCCAGGGCGTCGATCACGACCGGCGCCGTGGCGGTGCCGGCAACAGGGGCCAGAGCCCTGTTGCCGTTGGATCCCCAGGCAACCACCTTGCCGTCCTGGCGCAGCGCGAGCACGGCCGCGTCCGATGCGCTCACCGCCACAGCGCCCTGCGCGCCGGCCACCAGGCGGGGCACGGGGTTGCCGCCGCCACTGGTCTGGCCGGACCCCAGTTGCGCCGTGCTGTTGCTGCCCCACGCGAAGACCTGGCCAGACATGTCGGTGGCAAAAGCCGCCGCCGTGTTGGTCCCGGCATTGATGCTGACGATGTTCGACAGGCCGTTGATCTGCACCGGCACGCTGGTGCCACTGCCGCCGGTGCGGCCACCGGAGTTGTCGCCCCAGGCCCAGACGGTGCCATCGGCCTTGAGCGCCATCGAGAACGAGCCCCGTGCCACCACCTGGACCACGTTCTGCAGCGTGGGGATCTGCGTGGGCGACGTGCGGGTGCTGGAATTGCCAAGGCCCAGTTGCCCGCCATTGCCGTAACCCCACGACCAGACCGTGCCGTCGGCGCGCAACACGAGGGCGTGGTCGTAGCCCATGGAGATGGCGGGCTGCACAGCGTGGGCAGAAGTCATCGCGAAAGCACAGCACAGGGCAGCAGCACCCAGGGCAACGGCGGTGCTCATAGGCTTTTTTGTCATCAGATGTTTCATCGGTTCCCTCAAAAAATAAAAATGAAAGCTTGGCTGGAGCCTTGGCGCCTGATCGCGTTGGGTGGAAAAGCCGTACCGCAACCTCCGGGAGCCGGACCGTGGCGGGATGCGCCCCATGTGGCCCATCAGCCAGCCAGCGGCGCCAGGGGCGCGCAACGGCAAGCCGCAATGCGATGGCGACGAGCGTCAAGACAGCGCAAGGTACCCATGAATGGCTTCCTGCGCCCCACCCCGGCGGGGTGAGGGATTTCCCTGCTCCTGCGCAAAAATGGGATGGATCGGCCCGGCCCCTTGCAAGCCATTGGCACAACTGGAAGCGTGTTTGGCACCCTTCCAATCACCCCATGTCTTGAAACGGCAACAAATGCCCGTATCATTAGCACTCACCGCAATGGAGTGCTAACACTCCATTGCTGGATGGAGTTTGGTAGCGCCTGGCCCTGTTCAAGCGCTTCGTACTGTCGGTAATTTTTTGACCCAGGAGCAATGCAATGAATCTTCGCCCCCTGCACGATCGCGTGATCGTCAAGCGTATCGAAAGCGAAACCACGACCGCCTCCGGCATCGTGATCCCCGACAACGCCGCTGAAAAGCCCGATCAAGGTGAAGTGCTGGCCGTCGGCCCCGGCAAGAAGAACGACAAGGGCGAACTGCTCGCCCTGAACGTGAAGGTCGGCGACCGCGTTCTGTTCGGCAAGTACTCGGGCCAGACCGTCAAGATCAAGGGCGACGAGCTGCTGGTCATGAAGGAAGACGACCTGTTCGCAGTGGTGGAGAAGTAAAGCTACTGCGCAGGCGCCATGCGTCGTTGCGCGGTGCTCGCAATCCTCACGTACAGGAAGTACGTTCCGGTTGCTGTGCTCCGTGCGCCTAGCTTGGCACCTGCTCGCTACGCTTTCCCCTCTCCCCCAAGACAGTCGTAATTGATTCAGTTAATTTTCAGGAGCTCCAAATGGCAGCAAAAGACGTAGTTTTCGGCGGCGAAGCCCGCGCACGCATGGTTGAAGGCGTGAACATCCTGGCCAACGCGGTCAAGGTGACCCTGGGCCCCAAGGGCCGCAATGTGGTGCTGGAGCGCTCGTTCGGCGCCCCTACCGTGACCAAGGACGGTGTGTCCGTGGCCAAGGAAATCGAACTCAAGGACAAGCTGCAGAACATGGGCGCCCAGCTCGTGAAGGAAGTGGCCTCCAAGACCAGCGACAACGCTGGTGACGGCACCACCACCGCCACCGTGCTGGCCCAGGCCATCGTGCGCGAAGGCTTCAAGTACGTGGCCGCCGGCATCAATCCGATGGACCTGAAGCGCGGTATCGACAAGGCCGTGACGGCCCTGGTGGAAGAGCTGAAGAAGGCTTCCAAGCCCACCACCACCTCCAAGGAAATCGCCCAGGTCGGTTCGATCTCGGCCAACTCCGACGAAACCATCGGCAAGCTGATCGCTGACGCCATGGACAAGGTTGGCAAGGAAGGCGTGATCACCGTGGAAGACGGCAAGTCCCTCGACTCCGAACTGGACGTCGTGGAAGGCATGCAGTTCGACCGTGGCTACCTGTCGCCCTACTTCATCAACAACCCAGAAAAGCAATCCGCCATTCTGGACAACCCCTTCGTGCTGCTGTTCGACAAGAAGATCAGCAACATCCGCGACCTGCTGCCCACGCTGGAGCAAGTGGCCAAGGCCGGCCGTCCTCTGCTGATCGTGGCAGAAGAAGTCGAAGGCGAAGCCCTGGCGACGCTGGTGGTCAACACCATCCGCGGCATCCTGAAGGTCGTGGCTGTGAAGGCTCCTGGCTTCGGCGATCGCCGCAAGGCCATGCTGGAAGACATCGCCATCCTGACGGGCGGCAAGGTCATCGCTGAAGAAGTGGGCCTGACCCTCGAGAAGGTGACCCTGGCCGACCTGGGCCAGGCCAAGCGCATCGAAGTGGGCAAGGAAAACACCATCATCATCGACGGCGCTGGCGCTGCTGGTGACATCGAAGCCCGCGTCAAGCAAGTGCGCGTGCAGATCGAGGAAGCCACGTCCGACTACGACCGCGAAAAGCTGCAGGAACGCGTGGCCAAGCTGGCCGGCGGTGTGGCCGTGATCAAGGTCGGCGCTGCCACCGAAGTCGAAATGAAGGAAAAGAAGGCCCGCGTGGAAGACGCACTGCACGCTACCCGTGCCGCGGTGGAAGAAGGCGTTGTGGCCGGTGGTGGCGTGGCCCTGCTGCGTGCCAAGCAAGCCGTGGGCGACCGCGTCAAGGGTGACAACGCTGACCAGGAAGCCGGTATCAAGCTGGTGCTCAAGGCCATCGAAGCGCCTCTGCGCGAAATCGTGAACAACGCCGGCGGCGAAGCCTCGGTGGTGGTGAACGCCGTGTTGGCCGGTTCGGGCAACTTCGGTTTCAACGCTGCCAACGACAGCTACGGCGACATGCTCGAACTGGGCATTCTGGACCCCACGAAGGTGACCCGCACGGCCCTGCAAAACGCTGCCTCCGTGGCATCGCTGCTGCTGACGACCGAGTGCATGGTTGCTGAAGCCCCCAAGGATGAAGCCGGTGCCGGCGGCATGCCCGACATGGGCGGCATGGGTGGCATGGGCGGCATGGGCATGTAATTGCCCGGCCCGGCGCGGTGACCCGTTCACTGCGCTGCCAACCAGCAAAAAGCCCGCAGGCCTTACGGTCTGCGGGCTTTTTTCATGGTGCGCGGTTCTGGTACCGCGCGCTGACATCCCTCATGCGGAATCGATCACTCTCCGCTGGGCTGCACCCACCAGTACAGCAGCACCAGGCCGCCGATGCCAGTCAGCGACAGCAGTTGCCACCAGCCCGAACGGCCAATGTCATGCAGCCGGCGGGCGCCAACGGCCAGTACGGGAAGCAACAGCGCCAGCGCCGCGATGGCGTAGGCGATCTCGCTGATGAAGGCGGTAACCAGCAACACCAGAATCTGGAACAGGGCGAACCACCAGAACTCGGAGCGTGGCGCCCGGCCGGTGAAGCCCGCGTACTGGCTGAAGCACGACTTGATAGCTTGCGCAAAATCCATGGAGAAGCCCTCTCTTGGTGAAATATTGAGTACTTGCTGATTGCGGAGCGAATGCCCCCGCTCCATGATAAGCGGCAAGGATGACCTCCCCCAAGCACGCCTCGGGCAGCGATCGAAACCGGCTTGCTTCAGCTGGCTTGCCGCAGCGCCTGCGTGGCCTGCGCCAGCTGCGTGATGCGCGCCCAGTCGCCCGAGCGCACGGCGTCGGCCGGCGTGAGCCAGGAGCCGCCCACGCAGCGCACGTTGGGCAGCGCCAGGTAATTGGGCGCCGTGGCGTTGGTGATGCCGCCCGTGGGGCAAAAACTCACCTGGCCGAACGGGCTGGCCCAGGATTTGAGCAGCGGGATGCCGCCCACGGCCTCGGCCGGGAACAGCTTGAGGAACTGGAAGCCATCGGCCAGCGCCTGCATGATCTCGCTGGAGGTGGCCACGCCCGGTAGCAGCGGCAGGTTCAGCCCCTTGCAGGCCGAACCCACGGCCGAGGTATAGCCCGGACTCACCGCAAAACGGGCGCCAGCCTCGCTGGCGCGGCGCGCATCCTCGGCATTGAGCACGGTGCCCACGCCGACCACGGCCTCGGGCAACTGGCGCGCGATGGCCTCGATGGCGGGCAGGCCTGCGGGCGTGCGCAGCGTGACTTCGAGCACCTTGACGCCGCCAGCGAGCAAGGCTTCGGCCAGCGGAATCGCATCTTCGACACGGTCGATCACGATAACCGGGATCACCGGGCCGTAGCTGGCGATATCGAGGGGGTTCAGGACGGGGGCATTCACAGCCATGTGCAGGCTCCTTGTTCAGCGCCGCCCGCATGGCGGCGAAAGTTGGCAAACAGTTCCCGCCCGAAGCCGGTGGCCACGGGCGCCTTGCATTCGTCGGGGGTGCGCGCGGCCCATTCGGCCTCGTCCACCAGCACGTCGAGCGTACCCGCCACGGCGTCCACGCGCAGCAGGTCGCCGTCGCGCACCTTGGCCAGCGGGCCACCGCCCAGCGCCTCCGGCGTGACGTGAATGGCGGCCGGCACCTTGCCCGAGGCACCGCTCATGCGGCCGTCGGTCACCAGCGCCACCTTGAAGCCCTGGTTCTGCAGCACGGCCAGCGGCGGCGTGAGCTTGTGCAGCTCGGGCATGCCATTGGCACGCGGGCCCTGGAAGCGCACCACGGCCACCATGTCCTGCTGCACCTCGCCCGCGCTGAAGGCCGCGAGCAGCTCTTCCTGCGAGTCGAACACGCGCGCCGGCGCCTCGATGATGTGGCGGTCTTCCGGCACGGCCGACACCTTGATCACGGCGCGGCCCAGGCGGCCCTGCAGCAGGCGCAGGCCGCCCGTGGGCGAAAACGGCTGGGCAACGGGTCGCAGCACCGCCTCGTCGCCCGAGGTGGCGGGCGCAGGCGCGCCCCCGGCCGCGATGCCGCCCTCGTTCACGCTCAGCACGTCGGGGTGCATGAGGCCGTTGGCCAGCAACTCGCGCAGGATCCAGGGCGGGCCGCCCGCTGCCTGGAACTGGTTCACGTCGGCATCCCCATTGGGGTAGACGCGGGCCAGCAGCGGCACGACGGAGGACAGGTCGTCGAAATCGGTCCAGTCGATCAGGATGCCGGCGCTGCGCGCGATCGCCACCCAGTGGATCAGGTGGTTGGTGGACCCGCCCGTGGCCAGCAGCGCGGCCATGGCGTTGACGATGCAGCGCTCGTCCACCACATGGCCGATGGGGGAGAAGCGCTTGCCGCGCTTGCCGATGTCGAGCACGGTGCGCATGGCCTGGCGCGTGAATTCCTCGCGCTCGCCCGTGCCGGGCGGGGTGAAGGCGGCATCGGGCACGTGCAGGCCCATGGCCTCCAGCAGCATCTGGTTGCTGTTGGCCGTGCCGTAGAAGGTGCAGGTGCCGGGGCTGTGGTACGCGGCCGATTCGGCCTTGAGCAGTTCGTCGCGGCCGACCAGGCCCTGCGCGTAGAGCTCGCGCACCTTGGCCTTGTCCTTGTTGGGCAGGCCCGAGCCCATGGGGCCGGCGGGCACGAACACGCAGGGCAGGTGCCCGTAGTGCAGCGCGCCGATCAGCAGGCCCGGCACGATCTTGTCGCACACCCCGAGCAGCAGCACGCCGTCGAACACATCATGGGACAGCGCTACCGCAGTGGCCATGGCAATGGCGTCGCGGGAGAACAGCGACAGCTCCATGCCGGGCGTGCCCTGCGTCACGCCATCGCACATGGCGGGCACTCCGCCGGCCACCTGGGCCATGGCGCCGTGGCGCGCGGCCTCGTCGCGCAGCAGCGCCGGGTAACTCTGGTAGGGCTGGTGGGCCGACAGCATGTCGTTGTAAGCCGTGACGATGCCGATGTTGGGCGCCTTCTCGACCGTGACCTTGAACTTTTCGGAGCCCGGCAGCGCCGCGTAGGCATGGGCCAGGTTGGCGCAGCCCATGCGGTCCTGCGGCGGCTTGCGCTGGACCATGGCGTCGACCGCGGCCAGGTAGGCGGCGCGGGTGTCCTTGCTGCGCTCGATGATGCGGGCCGTCACGCGCGCTACGACTGAATGCATGGGATGCTCCATCGGGGGTGGACTTGGATAGTGGGGAAAAAGAGATTACAGCTCCAACGGGAGCCTCTAGAATGTAACTCGATAACCACCCCGGATCAAGCCAATGTCCCTGCAGACCCTGCCTTTGCCCCCCTCGGAACTGGGCGAATCGCCGTTCTGGCATCCCCATGAAACATCCCTTTACTGGTGTGACATCCAAGGAAAGCGGGTGAACGCCTGGGCGCCGGCCAGCGGGCAACTGCGTACTTGGGACATGCCCTCCGAACCAGGTTGCTGTGCCCCTGTGGCAGGCAAGAAACTAGTAATCGGGTTACGGGACGGTTTTTACCTGCTCGACACCACCAGCAGCGCCCTCACCTGCCTGGCGCTGCTGCCCGGCGACGCACACGATACCCGGGTACTGCGCCTGAACGACGGCCGCTGCGACTCGGCGGGCCGGTTCTGGGCCGGCTCGGTCATCAGCCCGCGCACGGCACCCGATGCCGCGCTTTGGCGTCTGGAGGCGGCACCCGGCGGCTTTCGGGTACAGAAGATGGCGGGTGACAACTTCACCGCCAACGGCCTGGCCTTCAGCCCGGACGACCGCTGGCTCTACTGGTCGAACACGCCCGAGCACCGCATCGACCGCTTTGCGTTCGATACCGCCACCGGCAACATCGAAAGCCGTGCGCCGTGGGCGACCTTCCCGCCCAAGGTGGCGGGCGAGCCCTATGGCGGCCGCCCCGATGGCGCGGCCGTGGACGTGCAGGGCAACTACTGGGTGGCCATGTACGAGGGCGGCTGCGTGCTGCAGCTCTCGCCCACGGGCCAAGTGCTGCAGCGCATTGCCGTGCCCGTGCAGTGCCCCACCATGGTCTGCTTTGGCGGCGACGACCTGCGCACGCTGTACATCACCTCGGCGCGCGCCGGCCGGCCGCAAGCGGAGCTGGATGCGGCCATTCCGGCGGGCTCGCTGTTCAGCCTGCCCGTGGAGGTGCCGGGCCTGCCCGTGAACTTCTTCCAGGCCAGCGCGGCGATGTGACCAGGAGAAGGCGGCGTCAGGGCGCGCGCTGCGCCCCCAAGGCCAGCAGCACGTCGTAGCAGGCGCCCATGTTGTGGTAATCGACCTTGCCTGCGTTGCTCTTTTCGCGCGTGTGGTTGAGGTTGCGCCCGTCGAGGATGCGGAACCAGGCACCGTGCTCGTGGTCCACGAAGTGCTGCCAGCAGTAGGCCCAGATGCGCTCGTACCAATCCCAGTAGCGCTGTTCGCCGGTGTGCAAGGCCAGCACGGCTGCGGCGGCCATGCTCTCGGCCTGCACCCAGTGGTACCTGCCGTCGTCGCAGATGCTGCCGTCGGGCGCCATGCCGTAGACGATGCCGCCATGGGCGGTGTCCCAGCCCTTGTCCATCGCGGCGTCGAACAGGAAGCGGGCACACGGCAGGTGCCAGGGCGCGGGCGCCAGCGCATCGAGCTGCAGCAGCAGCTTGGCCCATTCGGTCTGGTGGCCGATCTGGTAGCCCCAGGGGCGAAAGATGTTGCTGCGGTCGTGGCGGTTGTAGTCCCAGTCCACCGACCAGTCGGCGCGGAAATGCTCCCACACCCAGCCACCGGCCAGCGCGGCCTGGCGCTGGCAGATGTTCTGCGCAAGCAACTCGGCGCGCTCGATGTAGCGCCGCTCGCCCGTGGCGCGGAAGGCCGAGATCATGGCCTCGCAGGCATGCATGTTGGCGTTCTGCCCGCGGTAGTCCGACAGTGCCCAGTCGCGCGTGGCCTCGTCGGCATACAGGCCCTCGGCCGGTTGCCAGAAATGCCGCTCGGCGGTGTCGAAGGCCTCGGCCAGCCACTCGCGGGCCTCGGGCACGCCCGCTTCGTGCGCCTGGGCATAGGCCAGCATCACGAAGGCCATGCCATAGCAATGGCGCGTGGCGTCGAGCAAGGTGGCGTGGCCGCCATGCCAGTCGATCAGCCAGGCATAGCCGCCGGTGGCCGGGTCGAGGAAGGCGGTGCGCAGAAACTGCAGCGCATGCTCCATACCGTGGCGGTAGCGCGCCTCGCCGGTGGTCTTGAACAGCATGGCGTGCGTGACCACGAAGCGCGTGGCGCTCACCAGGTGGCGCGTGCGCTCGTCGTAGACGGTGCCATCGTCGAGGAAGAAATGGTACATGCCGCCCCCCGCATCGGTGGCCACGGGCTCGTAGAACGCCATGGTCTGGCGGATGTGCGCGTGCAGGAATTCGGGCGAGCGGAAATCGGGCGGCTGCGGTGCAGTCATGGGCTTGTCTCCTCGTTGGGCCGCAGGGGTGCGGCCTGGGCGCCTCAAGGCGCCTCGTTGCGAAATGCGATGAGCGCGGCGCTGCGGCTCAGCCGCCGCGCAGGCGCGCCAGCAGCCCCGCGGTGGAGCCATCGAGCCCCGTGGCGTCGCCCGAAGCCAGACGGGATTCGAGGTCGCGCGCCAGCACCTTGCCCAGCTCCACGCCCCACTGGTCGAAGCTGTTGATGCCCCACAGGCTGCCGCTCACGAAGACGCGGTGTTCCTGCAGCGCGATCAGCGCACCCAGCGAGGCCGGGGTAAGCGAGTCGAGCAACAGAAAGGTGCTGGGCCGGTTGCCCGGGAAGTGGCGGTGCCCGTCCTCAAGGCTGGCCTTGCCCACCATCAGCGCCTGGGCCTGGGCCAGGGCGTTGGCAAGCAGCTTGTCCTGATGGCCCGGCAGCGGGTGCGCCGCCTGGCGCACGGCCACGATCTCCAGCGGCAGCACGTCGGTGCCCTGGTGCAGCATCTGGAAGAAAGCGTGCTGGCCGTTGGTGCCGGGCTCGCCCCACAGCACGGGCGAGGTGGCATAGGGCAGTTCCTGTCCATCAGCCCCCACGCGCTTGCCGTTGCTCTCCATCTCCAGCTGCTGCAGATAGGCCGGCAAGCGCCCCAGTGCCGCATGGTAGGGCGCAATGCAGCGGCTGGTGAAACCGTGGAAATTGCGGTACCAGAGGTCGAGCAGACCCAGGCGAACCGGCAGGTTGGCAGCCAGCGGCGTGGTGCGGAAATGCTCGTCCATGGCATGCGCGCCGGACAGCAGCTCACGGAAGCCGGCAGCACCGATGGCGATGGCGATGGGCAGGCCGATGGCCGACCACAGCGAATAGCGCCCGCCCACCCAGTCCCAGAAGCCGAAAGTGGTGGTGATGCCCAGGGCACCTGCCGCTTCCACGTTGGTGGTCAGCGCCGCGAAATGGCGTGCCACGTCGCTGCCGCCCTGTGCGCCGAACCACGCCAGCGCCGAGCGCGCATTGGCCATGGTCTCGGCCGTGGTGAAGGTCTTGGAGGCGATCAGGAACAGCGTGCTCTCCGCCTTGAGCCCCTGAAGCACGCCATGCAGCTCGTGCCCGTCCACATTGGAAACGAAATGCAGGCGCTTGCCCGCAGCGCGAAAGGCATCGAGCGCGAGCACCGCCATGTGCGGCCCCAGGTCCGAGCCGCCGATGCCGATGTTCACCACGTCGGTGATGGCGGCATCGCCGCGCACCTGCTCGGCGTATTGCAGCATGGCATCGAGCGTGCCATGCACCTCGGCCAGCTTGTCCGAGATATCGGGACCGTCACCGGGCAGCGCCAGGCCCTCAGGGCGGCGCAGCAGCGTGTGCAGCACGGCGCGGCCCTCGGTGTGGTTGATGGGTTGGCCCGCCAACATGGCATCGCGCTGCGCAGCGAGGCCGCAGGCCTCGGCCATGCCCAGCAACAGGGACTCGGTGGGCCGGTCCCACAGGTTCTTGGAGAGGTCGGCGAACACCTCGGGGGCGGCCTGACTGAAGTGCGAGAAACGCTCTCCATCCTCGGCGAAGGCCTGCCGAAGGTCCAGTGCGCGCCCTTGCGCCTGGAACAAGGCCTGCAGCGCGGGCCACTGGGGAGTCTGGTCACAACGGAGGGGCATGAGAGAGCTACCTGGACAGGAAAATGGAAAACGGCGAAATAGTAACTTGATTACCAAAAAAGGCTGGTACTTTTTTGTTGCAGACACAGCTTGGAACGCCAGTTGCTCTGCAGTCCTACACAAATCGATGTAACGTGATTACAATTTCGAGGGAAACGCACGACGACCAATGCACTGAATACGGAGACCCCATGAGTTTTGACCTTGTCCTGTTTGGCGGAACCGGCGACCTGGCCTGGCGCAAGCTCATGCCGGCGCTGTTCCAGGCGTTCCGCCACGGAACGCTGCCCGAAGGGGGCCGCATCATCGCAGTGGCCCGTGACGAGCTCAGCCATGAACAATACCGCAGCCTGATCCAGTCGCGCTTCGATGGCGTGGACTTGGCCAAGCGCCCCACCCCCGACGAGTTCGCACGCTTCGGCGCCCTGCTGCACTATCTGCGCATGGACCTGTCGCAAACCCAGGACTATGCCCGCCTGGCCGACATGCTGCACGAGCGCAATGCTGAGTCGGTGGTGATGTACGTGGCCACGGCGCCGAGCCTGTTCACCAATGTCTGCGAGCAGATCGCCGCCGTGGGCCTGAACGGCCCGACCACCCGCGTGGTGCTCGAAAAGCCCCTGGGCCACGACCTGCGCTCCAACCAGGCCATCAACGACACGCTGCGCCGCGTGCTCAAGGAAGAGCAGGTCTTCCGCATCGACCACTACCTGGGCAAGCCCTCGGTGCAGAACCTGTTCGCCATGCGCTTTGGCAACGCATTGTTCGAGCCCCTGTGGCGGCGCGAAACCATCGCCAACATCCAGATCACCATTGCCGAGGAACTGGGCGTGGAGACGCGCGGCGCCTTCTACGACCAGACCGGCGCCCTGCGCGACATGGTGCAGAACCACGCTCTGCAGCTCTTGTGCGCCATCGGCATGGAGCCGCCCATCAACGCCAGCGCCAACGCCATCCGCGACGAGAAGCTCAAGGTGCTGCAGTCGCTCAAGCCCTGGAGCGTGGAGACCATCGGCCAGCATGTGATCCGCGGCCAGTACGTGGCCGGCAAGACGCACGGTGCCAGCGTGCCCGGCTACCTGCAGGAAAAAGGCGTGGCCGCCGGCAGCACCACCGAGACCTTCGTCGCTCTGCGCACCGAGATCTCCAACTGGCGCTGGGCCGGCGTGCCCTTCTACATCCGCACCGGCAAGCGGCTGGCGGGGCGCGACGCGCACATCGTGGTCAACTTCCGGCCCGTGCCGCACCCGATCTTCCGTACCTCGGCCGGCGCGGCCAACCGCCTGGTGATCAACCTGCAGCCCAAGGACGGGCTGGAGCTGCACCTGCTGGCCCAGGGCGCGGCCCAGCACCAGACCGAACCAGCCCTGTCGCAGGTGCACCTGAACCTGGACTTCGACCAGCGCTTCGGCACCGAGCGCGTGGGCGCCTACGAACGCCTCTTGCTCGACGTGATCGCCGGCCGCCTGAACCTGTTCGTGCGCAGCGACGAGCAGGAGGAAGCCTGGCGCTGGGTGGAACCCATCCTGCAGCACTGGCGCAACGATGCACTGGGCCCGCGGCCCTACACAGCCGGCAGCTGGGGCCCGAGCGCCGCCAGCGCGATGATCGCGCGCGACGGCTACTGCTGGAGTGAGGAGGTCTGACGCTCTTCGCGCGGCCCCACAACGAAAAAGGCTCCGGTTGGAGCCTTTTGTCATTCATGCCGGGTTACGGCATTGGGGGGAAACACTTCCACATGGTGGCGGCACCCACGACCGTGAGATACCACCACCATGGGAAGGCCCGCATTCTTTACATGGCGCTGATTTCGCCCGAAGGGATCTGGCCGGTGCGCACGGCTTCGGCAGCAGCGGCACGCACGGCAGCACGGTCAGCGGTGGACTTGTAGGTCACGACGCGCGAGCCAGCGGGTTCCAGGCTGCGGGTCTGTGCCACGGTAGCGGCTTCAGCAGCCACTTCGGCACGGGTGCGGTTCGTGTCGAACTTCAGGGCGAACTGCGAGCTGTCGGCTTCGTCAGCGTGGGCACCGAAAGCGGAGAAAGCAGCCACAGCGGCGATGGAGAGGAAACGTGCGGTCTTGTTCATGATGATCTCGATTCTTTATTGGGTTTGATGGGGGTCAGGTCAGTTCAATCCGGAGCGGCTTACAGAGCGCCGATTTCGCCGGAAGAGATCTGACCGGTGCGCACTGCATCGGCAGCCTGGGCACGCACAGCAGCGCGGTCGGCCGTGGACTTGTAGGTCACCACACGTGAACCAGCGGGTTCGATGCTGCGGGTCTGTGCCACGGTAGCGGCTTCAGCGGCCACTTCGGCGCGAGTGCGGTTGGTTTCGAACTTCGTGGCGAATTGCGAAGCATCGGCTTCGTCGGCCTGGGCACCGAAAGAAGCGAAAGCGGCAACAGCGGCGATGGAGAGGAAGCGTGCGGTCGTGTTCATGATGAAATCCTTGGAAGAAAAAAGTGACTCAAAAAAACCGGAGCAAAAACAACTCTGAACCGGGTTCGGTGAGTCGCCTTGCGGGATCGGCTCATCGATGGGTTGAACTGTACGCCGCAGGTGATCAAAGAAAAACCACCCAGTCGCGAACTGACTATTCCAGTTTTGAAAACAATGCGACGGCGGCTATGCATGCACCGCCATGAAAAATGCCGCCCAGGTTTCCCTGCGCGGCATCGCTCTCTCCAAAAAGACTGACTATGCCGGCCGCGGGCCTACCAGTTCGATAGGCAGGCCGTCGGGGTCCGCAATAAAGGTAAAAGGGCAGCCCGTGAACGGGTCCATGCGCACGGGCTCGGCAGCGACACCATGGCCGGCCAGGGCCTGCAGGCTGGCCTCAAGGTCGTCCACCCGCAGCGCGAGGTGCCTCAGCCCGCAGGCCTCAGGGTAGGAAGGTCTCGGCGGCGCCTCGGGAAACGAGAACAGCTCGATCTGCGTGCCATCGGGCAGCGCGAGGTCGAGCTTGTACGACTGGCGCTCGGCACGGTAGGTCTCGTGCACGATGACCAAGCCCAGCACCTCGGTATAGAAGCGCCTGGAGCGTGCGTAGTCCGAGCAGATGAGGGCCACATGGTGCACGCCCGCAAGCGCCAGCGGCGGCACGCTCGCCACTCAGACACCCGCGATGTCGAGCGCGCGCGAGGCCCCGTAGAGAGCCGGGGTGGCACTCGGGTCGATGATCCAGCACGGAATCGACGCCAGGTACGGCGCAAAGCGGCCCTTGGCTTCAAAGCGCTGGCGAAAGGAAGACTGGTCGAACCACTCGCCCAGGCGCGGCACCATGCCGCCGCCGATGTACACCCCGCCGCGCGCGCCCAGCGTGAGCGCCAGGTTGCCGGCCACACTGCCCAGAAAGCCGCAGAACAGGTCCAGCGCCTGCAGTGCCAGCGGGTCCTTGGCCTGCAGGGCCATCTCGGTCACCTGCGCGGCCGAGCTGACCTCGGTGCCACCGGCGTGCGCCACGGTGCGCACCGCGTGGTACAAGTCCACCAGGCCCGCGCCAGAGACGGCGCGCTCGGCCGACACATGGCCATAGCGCTCGTGCAGCACGCGCAGCACGTCGAACTCGTGCTGCGTATCGGCCGCCAGCGTGACGTGGCCCCCCTCTCCCGACAGCGGCACGCCGGCCGGCGAGTGGGGCGGGAAGACCAGGCCCGAGACACCGAGGCCGGTGCCTGCCCCCACGAGGCCAATGGCCTCGCCCGGCACGGGCTGGCCGCCGCCCACCTGACGCAGCAGGTCGGGCGTGAGCAGGGGCAGCGCCAGGGCCAGCGCGGTGAAGTCGTTGATGACCACCAGCCGCGCAAAACCAAAGGCCTCGCGCACCGCCTTCTGCGAAAAGCTCCAGCTGTGGTTGGTCATGCGGATGGCGTCACCCGTCACGGGGTTGGCAATGCCGAAGGCCGCCTCCTGCGGCGCGGCAATGCCCACCTCGGCCAGGTAGGTGCGGATGGCGGCATCCACCGTGGGGTACTGGGCACACTGCAGCACGCGCGTGTCGTGCAGCGTGTCGTCGCCCGGGGCCTGCCAGGCCAGGCGGATGTTGGTGCCGCCGATGTCGGCGAGAAGGCGTGTTGCGGGCATGGTCGAAGGGGCAATGCGTCCACCACAAGGCAGCGGACCGCTCACCCGGAATTGGATGGCTGAAAACGGCAGAGCCGACGCAAACAGGTTTTTAACCCAGAACGCCCACAGCAGCCGGGTCAAAGCCCCCATACAGCGAGGCCGAAGGCAGGCGGGGGTTGCCGCCTTGCGGGATCAGGCGATGCGCTGCTCGGTGCCGGTGTCGAACCAGTGCGCGTGCGCTGGCGCCACGGCCAGGCCCACGCGGTCACCGGGCTTCACGCGCGTCTGCGCGTCGGTGCGCAGCGTCATGCTGCCTGCGGCGGTGTCCACCATCACGTAGGTGTCGGGGCCGGTGGGCTCGACCACACTGACCTCGCCGCGCCAGGGCGAGCTGTCCTGCATCACCAGGTGCTCGGGGCGCACGCCCAGCAGCACCTCGGGGGCGGCCAGAGGGGCCGCCAGGTCCAGCGACACGCCCTGGATGGCGAAGTGACCGGCCGCCTGCGTACCGCGCAGCAGGTTCATGGTGGGCGAGCCGATGAAGGTCGCCACATAGGTGTTGGCCGGGTGGTTGTAGATCTCGTCGGGTGTGCCCAGTTGCTGCACGACGCCGCCCTTCATCACCGCGATGCGCGAACCCAGCGTCATGGCCTCGACCTGGTCGTGCGTCACGTAGACGCTGGTGATGCCGCTGGCCTGGTGCAGGCGCTTGATCTCGGCGCGCATCTCCACGCGCAGCTTGGCGTCGAGGTTGGACAGCGGCTCGTCGAACAGGAACAGCTGCGGCTGACGCGCCAGGGCCCGGCCCATGGCCACGCGCTGGCGCTGTCCGCCCGACAGCTGGCTGGGCCGACGGTCCAGCAGGTGGGTGATCTGCAGCATGGCGGCCACTTCGTCGATGCGCTTCTTGCGCTCGGGCTTGGGCATCTTGCGCATCTCCAGCGCAAAGCCGATGTTGTCCGCCACGCTCAGCGTGGGGTACAGCGCATAGCTCTGGAACACCATGGCGATGTCGCGGTCGCGCGGGGGCATGCCCACCACGTTCTTGTCGGCGATGCGGATCTCGCCCTCGGTCGGCTCATCGAGCCCCGCGATGATGTTCAGCAGGGTCGATTTGCCGCAGCCCGAGGGCCCGACCAGGATCAGGAACTCGCCCGGTGCCACATGGATGTCGATCTTGCGCAGCACCTCCACGCTTTTGTCACCCTTGCCGAAACGCTTGTTGATGCCCACTATGTCCAATGAAGACGCCATGATTCCTTATCCCTTCACCGCGCCGGCCGTCAGCCCGCGCACGAAAAATTTACCCGCCAGCACATAGATCACCATGGTTGGCAGACCCGCGATGATGGCGGCCGCCATGTCCACGTTGTATGCCTTCACGCTGGAGCTGGTGTTGGCCAGGTTGTTCAGGCCCACCGTCACGGGCTTGGAGTCGGTGCCCGAGAACACCACGCCGAACAGAAAGTCGTTCCAGATGTTGGTGAACTGCCAGATCAGCGTGACCATGATGATGGGCGTGGACAGCGGCAGCACGATGCGCCAGAAGATCTGGAAGAAGCTCGCGCCATCCATGCGCGCCGCGTTCACCAGCTCCTTCGGTATCGCCGCGTAGTAGTTGCGAAAGAACAGCGTGGTGCCGGCCAGGCCCGCCAGACAGTGCACCATCACCAGGCCCGTGATGGAGCTCGACAGCCCGAGCCAGCCCAGCACCTGGCTCATGGGCAGCAGCACCACCTGGAAGGGCATGAACACGCCGAACAGCAGCATGCCGAACAACGCGTCGCTGCCGCGGAACTTCCACAGGCTGAGCACATAGCCATTGAGCGCACCCCAGACGGTGGAGATCATCACGGCCGGCACGGCCATGGCCACCGAGTTCCAGAAGAAGGGGCGCAGGCCGTTGCAATCGACCCCCGTGCAGGCGCTGGACCAGGCCGTGCTCCAGGACGACAGGTTGAGCGCAGCGGGCAGCGCCAGCAGCGAACTGCTGCGGATCTCCTCGGCATCCTTGAACGAAGTGACCAGCATCGCGTACAGCGGCAGCAGAAAGAAGGCCGTGGCCAGGGCCAGCACCGCGTAGACCAGCAGGCGGCCCACCGAAGGGAAAATGGAGGGCTTAGCGGTCATGGGGTTTGCTGCGCAATTCGCTGTACAGGTAGGGGATGACCAGGGCTGCCACGGTGGCCAGCATCATGGTGGCGCTGGCCGCGCCCAGGCCGATCTGGCCGCGCGAGAACGACATGGTGTACATGAAGGTCGCGGGCACGTCGGTGGCATAGCCAGGCCCGCCGGCCGTGAGCGCCATCACCAGGTCGAAGCTCTTGATCGCCAGGTGCGACAGCACCATCAGCGTGGAAAAGAACACCGGCCGCAGCGCCGGCAGCACGATGCGCCAGTAGATGCGCGGCAGCGAGGCCCCATCGACCTGGGCGGCCTTGATGATGCTGTCGTCGATGCCGCGCAGGCCGGCCAGAAACAGCGCCATCGCAAAGCCTGCGCTCTGCCAGATGCCAGCGATCACCACGCAGTAGATGGCCATGTCGGTGTCCACCAGCCAGCCGAATTCAAAATTGGGAAAACCCCAGTCGCGCACCATTTTTTCGATGCCCAGGCCCGGGTTGAGCAGCCACTTCCATGCCGTGCCGGTGACCACGAACGACAGTGCCATGGGGTACAGGTAGATGGTGCGCAGCGCGCCCTCGGCGCGGATCTTCTGGTCCAGCAGCACGGCCAGCAATACGCCGATGGCAAGGGAGCCACCCACGTAGCCCACGCCGAAGATGCCCAAGTTCTTGAGGGCGACCCACCAGCGGTCCATCTCCCAGAGCTTTTCATACTGCGCCAGGCCCGCCCATTCGTAGTTGGGCAGCATGCGCGATGCGGAGAGGCTCAGCACCCCGTTCCACACCATCAGGCCGTAGATGAAGGCAAAACCCAGCACGAAGGCCGGTGCCACGACCAGCTTGGGCAGCCAGGATTCAAAGGAGTTCTTGGTCGTCATTGCAAAAGAGGAATCGGGTGCATACGCTGGCTGGGACATGGGCGACGGCCACGCCGACCATCAACACGTCAACAGGAAAAACAACAAGGAAAAAAGGGGGGCACACAGGGAGTGCCCCCCAAGAACAAAGTCACCTCTGACTTAACTCGCTTTCACTCTCCCTCCTTACCACCAGATCTCATACTGCACACCCACCAGAGTGCGCGAGGTCTTGCCATTGGCACCGAAGGTCGCGGCATTCGCCACGGCGGCGGCCTGGTTCCAGTTGGCCTTGGTCACGTACAGGCGCAGCTCGGGGCGCGACCAGAAGTCCTGGTTCATGGCCAGAGCGCCAGCCAGCGTCACCTTGCTCAGGCGCTGATCGGGACCGGTCCCCTTGCGCGTGGTGGTCGACACTTCGGCCAGGGCCTTGAAGTTCTGCGTGATGGCGTACGAGCCGCGTCCGCCCAGCGAGAAGTCCTTGGTCTCCACATTCGTCAGGTCGGTCTTGTTGGTCTGGTAACCAATCAGCGCCTGGCCGCCGAAGGGGCCGCTTTGCCAGTTGATGGAGTCGGCGATGCGCGTGGAGCGCCGGCCGGCACGGGTGCCGTCGATGGCCTCGAACTCGCCATCGATGCGGGCATGGCCGCGCGAACCTTGCAGGTACAGGGTATTACTCACGCCGGACAGCAGGAAGTCCTTTTGCGTGTGCATCAGCGAGACGCCCGAACCCGAGCCGCCGTTGACCTGGTTCTTGCCGCCCACCGCCGTCAGCAGTACCCGCAGCTTGCCGTTGGGGTTGGTGTTGATCTCGGACAGGTCGACGTTCAGGCGCTGGGCCTTGACGTTGTTGGGCAGGTTGGCATCGAACTTGTCGCCGCTGAACAGGCCCACGCCGAGCTTCATGCCGCCAATCGGCATGTCGGTCATGCCGGCACCGACGTTGTCGCCGTAGTTCAGCAGGAAGTAGTCGACGATGTGCACGTCCTGGATACGCAGGCGGCGCTGGCCGACCCAGAACTTGGCTTCGGGAGAGAACGAAAAGCCGCTCATTTCCACGTAGGCCTGCTCGGTGCTGATGTCGCCACTGCCCCACTTGGCGGGCATGTAGTTCAACTTCCACTTGATGCCGCCAGCCTCGAAGCTGCGGGCGAAGTTGACTTCGATGCCGTTGTCGCCTTCGTTGCCCAGGCGGTACTTCTGCAGCTCGCCGCCCAGGGCCAGGTTGCCCTTGACGCCGTCGGAGTGGTTGAACACCGGGCCACCCCGGGAGTAACCGTTGAACTCGAAGCCGGCAACATCCATTGCCATGGCACTACTCATCGCGCATGCGGCGGCCAAAGCCACCGCCGTGAGGCGGTTTCTTTTCATCATGATGGGATCCCTCAGTGGTGGTTTACTTGGTTTTCGCGGCGGTCGCGATCTTCTTCATGGCGTCGGCGACGCTCACCTTGTCGTCATTCCAGAACTGGCTGACGGCGTCCTTGATGGCGCCTTCCGTGGCGGGCGCAATCGCCATGCCGTGGGCCACGCTGGGCAGCAGGCTGCCGCTCTTGGCGGTGTCGGCGAAGTCCTTGGCGGAGGCCTTGGCGCAGTCGTCGAATTTGTCCATCTTCTGGCCGGCGCGCACCGGGATGGAACCCTTGTTGAGGTTGAACACCTCCTGGAACTCGGGGCTCATGATGGAGCTGGCCAGGTCGCTTTGCGCCTTCTGGGCGGAAGCATCCTTGAGCTTGAACAGGATGAACGAGTCCACGTTGAAGGTGTACGACGTGGTAGTGCCCGGTGCTGCGGCGCACATGAAGTCCTTGCCCGGCACCTTGTTGGCCGCCAGGAACTCGCCCTTGGCCCAGTCGCCCATCAGCTGAAAGCCCGCCTTGCCCTGGATCAGCATGGCCGTGGCCAGGTTCCAGTCGCGGCCGGGAGCGCCCGGGTCGGTGTACGACTTGATGCGGCGGAAGGTCTCCAGCGACTTCTTCATGGTGTCGCTGTTGAGGGCCTTGTCATCGAGCTTGACCAGGGCGTCCTGGTAGAACTTGGGACCGCCGACTCCGAGCACCACGGATTCGAAGGTGGTGAAATCCTGCCAGTTCTGGCCACCGTGGGCCACGGGCACCAGGCCTGCGGCCTTGAGCTTGTCGGCCGCAGCAAAGAACTCGTCCCAGGTCTTGGGCATGGCGGCAACGCCGGCCTTCTTCAGGGCCTCGGAGCTGCCCCACATCCAGTTGACGCGGTGCACGTTGACCGGGGCCGCCACGTAGGCGCCCTTGTACTTCATGATGTCGGCGACCACCTTGGGCAGCAGGTCGTCCCACTTCTCGGCCTTGGCCAGTGCGTCCATGTTGGCCAGCACACCTTCGGACGCCCATTCCTGGATCGCCGGGCCCTTGGTCTGGGCTGCGGACGGCGGGTTGCCCGAGATCACGCGGCTCTTGAGCACGGTCATGGCGCTGTCGCCACCGCCGCCGGCCACGGCGAAGTCACGCCAGGTGTGGCCCTTGCCCTGCATGATCTTCTTGAGTTCGGCCACCGACTTGGCTTCTCCGCCAGAAGTCCAGTAGTGCAGGACCTCCACTTCCCCGGCACCGGCGGACGCCGATGCCGCCAGGACCGCCGCGACGGCGGCGACTTTTGTCAACTTCCACATACCCTTGTCTCCTCGTTTGTGTGAATCCGTTTTGTGCGCCAGCTTACCGGTGGCGTTCAGCGCAGTCGGTACTTTAATTACAATAATTAATGAACATATCAGGGCTTTCCCGAGGGTGTGGGTTACGTGCCAATGGAATTTGGCTGTTATCGAATTACCACCCTGTTTTCCTGCGTCTCGGTGCTTTCCCTGCTGTGCACTCCTGCGACAGGCTCGCCGCAAAACCCTTTGTTATCCTCTATCCATGCCCACCATCCTGATAGTCGAAGACGATGCACTGCTGCTTGACGCACTGACGGGCCAACTCCAGCAACTGGAGTTCAGCGTGTACACCGCCTCCAGTGTGGCCGAGGCCACCACCTTGCTGCAGGGCCAGGCGGTGGACGGCATCATCCTCGACCTGGGTCTGCCGGGCGGTGCGGACGGCATGGAGCTGCTGACCTGGGCGCGCACCCACATTGCCGGCCTGCCGGTGCTGATTCTGACCGCACGCGACGGCATCGACGACCGCATCCACGGCCTGAACGCCGGGGCCGACGACTACATCACCAAGCCCTTCAACATGCAGGAGCTGCAGGCCCGCCTGCAGGCCATGCTGCGCCGCGCGCGGCAGCCCGCATTCACACAGGCCAGCAGCGCCTCCGGGGGGCCCAGCACCGCCATCGGCAGCCTGCAGATCGACCATGGCAACCGCAGCGCGGTGCTCGGCGGCGAGCCGCTGGAGCTCACGCAGCGCGAATGGGAGTTGCTGGAACTGCTGGTGAACCGCTGTGGCGAAGTGGTCACGCGCGACGATGTGCTCGCCGCCTGGCGCGCGGGCCCGCCCGAGCCCGGGCAGGCCGCAGCAGCCCCGCTCAACTCGAATGCGCTGGAGGTGTATGTGCACCGACTGCGCAGAAAACTCGACGCATCGAACCTGGTGATCCGCAACATCCGCGGGCTGGGCTACATGCTGGCCAAGCCTGCGGAATGAACGCGACCGCCGCGCTCCTTCCCGCCCCCGAATGACCTTGATGCGCCCGATTCCCGGCGTCTCCCTGCAACGCAAGCTGCTGCTGTGGCTGCTGTTGCCGCAGCTCGTGCTGTGGCTCTCGGGCGGCTTCCTGGCCTGGCGCATCGCGCTGCAGAACGGCGAGAAAGGGATCGACCAGACGTTGACCCAGTCGGTGCGCGCACTGGCGCGGCAGATCAAGCCCATCGGCGACGGCCTGCTGGTCGATTTCCCGAAGGCCGCGCAGGACATCCTGGAGCAGGACCCGGCCGACCGCATCACCTACATGGTGTCTTCGCCGCCCGGTCGCTTCCTGCTGGGCAATGCCCAGTTGCCCCCGCCCCCGCCGGTGAACGTGGACGTGGGCGAGCCCTTTCTGTACCAGGCGCGGGTGGACGACCGCCCGGTGCGCGTGGCCCTGCTCGACGTGGACTACGGCACGCCACAGACACGCCAGCGCCTGCGCGTGCAGGTGGCGCAAAGCCTCACGGTGCGCGAGCGCATCGCACAGGAACTGCTCGAACAGATGCTGCTGCCCATGGGCCTGATGGGTCTGGCGCTCAGCGCCGTGGTGTATGCCGGCGTGCTGCGCGGCCTGCAGCCTTTGAAGCGCCTGGAGGCGCAGATCGAGAAGGCCGGCGCGCGCAAACACAACACGGCCGACCCGCTACCGCCCATCGAGCTCACCTCGGCCCCGCAGGAAGTGCATTCGCTGGCCAGCACCATCAACGGCCTGCTGGAGACCGTGGCGCGCGGCCAGCAAAAGGAAAAGCGCTTTCTCAACGACGCGGCCCACCAGCTGCGCACGCCCCTGGCCGGCCTGATCGGCCAGACCGAGCTGGCGCTGCACGAGAGCCGCGAGCCAGCCGTGCAGGAGCGCCTGCACAAGGTGCTGTCGGCTGCGCGGCGCAGTGCCCACCTGGTGCACCAGTTGCTGCAGCTGGCACGCTCGGAAAGCAGTGTGGCCATGCAGACGCTGGACCTGCCGGCCCTGGCGCGAGAGGTGGCCCGCGACTGGGCCGCGCGCGCCGTGGCCAGCGGCGTGGACCTGGGCTACGAGGGCGAGGAACAACTGGCCGTGCAAGGACACCCGCTGCTGCTGCGCGAGGCCCTGAACAACCTGATCGACAACGCCCTGCACTACGCAGGCCACGGCGCCACCGTGACGGTGCGGGTGGACATTGCGGGTGCGGGCATGGCCACTCTGGCGGTAGAGGATGACGGACCCGGCATGGAGCCTGCCCACCTGCGCGACATGTTCGCGCGCTTCTGGCGCGGATCGGACAAACCCGGCGGCTGCGGCCTGGGCCTGTCCATCGTGGAGGAGATCGCGCTGCAGCACGCCGGCCAGACCTTCGTCGACCCGGTGCTGCCGCACGGCCTGCGCGTGGGCCTGAAGGTGCCGCTCAGCGCGGCGGCACCGCGCTCCTGACCTCAGCAGCGGCGCGACCCGGAATCAAGCCGACAGGATCAGCTTCTCGAGCTTGATCGCATCCACGGCAAACCCGCGAATGCCTTCTGCCAGCTTCTCGGTGGCCATGGCGTCTTCGTTGAGCGCGAAGCGGAAACCCGCCTCATCGTAGTTCACCGCCGGCAGGTCCATCGCCTTGGCGGCTGCGGCATCGAGCGCGGGGGCCAGAGGCGCATCGCTGGCGGCCAGTTGGGCCAGCAGGTCGGGGGCGATGGTGAGCAGGTCGCAGCCGGCCAGTGCGGTGATCTGGCCGGTGTTGCGAAAGCTCGCACCCATGACTTCGGTGGCAATGCCAAAGTGCTTGTAGTGGTGGTAGATTTGCGCGACGGACTGCACGCCGGGGTCGTTGGCGCCCGAGCGCGCGGCTTCGTCCCACTGGGCGCCGGCCTGCTTCTTGTACCAATCGTAGATGCGGCCCACGAAGGGGGAGATCAGCTGCACCTTGGCCTGGCCGCAGGCCACGGCCTGGCAGAACGAGAACAGCAGGGTGAGGTTGGTGTGGATGCCGCGCTGTTCAAGCTTCTCGGCGGCCTGGATACCCTCCCAGGTGGCAGCGACCTTGATCAGCACGCGGTCGATGGAGATGCCCTCGGCCTGGTACAGCTCGATGATGCGCTCGCCGCGGGTGATGGTGGCCTCTGTGTCGAAGCTCAGGCGTGCATCCACTTCGGTGGAGACCCGGCCGGGGATCGTGGCCAGGATCTCGCGGCCGAAGCGCACGATCAGGCGGTCGATGATCTCATCCATGGGGCGGCCACGGAACTGGTTCACCGTGTCGGTGAGCAGGGGGGCGTACTCGGGCTTTTGCACGGCCTTGAGGATCAACGACGGGTTGGTCGTCGCATCCTGGGGCTGGAACTGGGCCAGTTGCTTGAAGTCGCCAGTGTCGGCAACCACGGTGGTGAACTGTTTGAGGGCGTCGAGTTGGTTCATGCCCCCATTATTCCGTATCGCCGTGTCAGGCACCTGTACTTTCAACCACCGATACGCCATGCGCACCCAGGCCCAGTTGCACCTGGTCGCCCACGGTCAGCACGTCGTCGAGGTCCGACGAGGCGACGAAGATGCTGCCGAGCGCGGTGTCGAAGGTGTACTCATGCACCGCGCCCAGGTAGGCGCGCTTGCGCAGTGTGGCGGGCAGCAGCCCCTCGCCCTGGCGCCGGATGCTCCAGGCCTCGGGGCGCACCGCCACCTTCACCGGGCCCGGCGCGGCTGCCGTGCGCGGGCGCAGCGCCAGCGGGCCGAGCTGTACCGTTCCATCGGCCAGTGCGGTGCCCGGGAACAGCATGGCCTCGCCCATGAAGCCCGCGACGAACTCGGTGCGCGGCGTCTCGTACAGGGCCTGGGGCGTACCGGCCTGCGCGACCAGGCCCTGGTCCATGACGATGATCTGGTCGCTCACGGCCATGGCCTCGGCCTGGTCGTGCGTGACGTAGGCCACCGTGAGCGACAGACGCTGCTGCAGCGCGCGGATCTCCTCGCGCATCTCGCGGCGCAGCCGGGCGTCGAGGTTGGACAGCGGCTCGTCGAACAGCAGCACCTCGGGCTCCAGCACCAGGGCGCGCGCCAGGGCCACACGCTGCTGCTGGCCGCCCGAAAGCTCGCTGGGCAGGCGGTCGTCATAGCCCACAAGCCCCACGCCGCGCAGCGCCTCCACAGCCTTGCTGCGCGCCACGTCCTTCGCCAGGCCGGACATGCGCAGGCCGTAGGAGACGTTCTCCACCACGTTCATGTGCGGGAACAGCGCGTAGCTCTGGAACATCATGCTCACGTTGCGCTGGGCCGGGCCCAGGGTGGTGACGTCTTTGCCGCCAATGAAGATCTCGCCCGAGGTCGGGGACTCCAGCCCCGCGATCATGCGCAGGGTGGTGGTCTTGCCACAGCCCGAGGGCCCCAGGATGGTGGTCAGCGTGCCGCGCGGCACCTCGAAGCTGATGCCCTTGACGGCCAGGGGCGCAGATGCGTCGGCCCCGTAGCGCTTGGTGATGTGGCGAAACACGATGCCCGCGCCGCTGTTGTTCATGGTGTCGTTTCTCTCCGCATTCAGCGTGTGTTCAGTGGGGGGCGGGCATGGCGGCCGCGCCGGATCGCCGGCCCAGCTTGCGCTCGCCCACCAGCCACTGGATGAGGGCAATGGCCAGCGACATCAGCACGATGAGCACCGTGCAATAGGCCAGGGCCACGCCATAGTCACCGTTGCCCACGCGGCCGATGATGTAGGTGGTGGCCAGCTCGTTCTCGGCCGTGACCAGGAAGATCACCGCGCTCACGGTGGTGATGGCGCGCACGAAGCTGTAGACCAGCGCGGCCACCAGGGCCGGCTTGAGCAGCGGCAGCACCACGTGGCGCAGGGTCTGCACACTGCCGGCGCGCAGCATCAGCGAGGCTTCGTCGAGCGAGCGGTCGAGCTGCTTGAATGCGGCTGTGCCGGCGCGCACCCCCACCGGCAGGTTGCGGAACATGAAGCACAGCACGATGATCAGCGCCGTGCCCGTGAGCTCGAATGGCGGCACGTTGAAGGCCAGGATGTAGCTCACGCCCAGCACGGTGCCGGGGATGGCAAAGGCCAGCAGCGCCGAGAACTCGAACAGCCCCTGCCCCCGGAACTCGGTGCGCGCCAGCAGCCAGGCGATGCCGATGCCCAGCGTGGCCGTGAGCGGCGCCGACAGCGCGGCCAGCTTGATGGTGGTGAAGAACGAGTTCCAGGCCGTGCCGGCCCAGACCATGCCGAACTCGCCCCACTCCACATTGAACGCGGTGCGGAAGTGGTTCAGCGTGATGGTGTAGTCGCGGCCCCAGGTCTGCACGAAGCCGCCAGCCAGCGCGAACAGGTAGACGATGAGGGTGAAGGCCATCCACGGCAGCGCCACCGAATGCACCACGCGGCGCACGCCGGTGGGCAGCGGCATGGCAATGCCTGCATCGCCCTTGCCCGAAACCGTGGTGAAGTTCTGCCGTCCGAGCAGCGCGCGCTGGATGGCGAACACCGCCAGCGCGAACAGCGTGAGGATCCACGCCAGCGAGGCCGCGCGCCCCTGGTCGTACTGCGCCCCGACGATGGCAAAGAAGATCTCGGTGGACAGCACCGAGAACTGCCCGCCCACGACGATGGGGTTGCCGAAGTCGGCCATGCTCTCGATGAAGCCCACCAGGAAGGCGTTGGCCAGCCCGGGCTTGAGCAGCGGCAAGGTCACCGTCATGAAGGTCTGGTGCGGGCTGGCGCGCAGGGTCTGCGCCGCCTCTTCGAGGCTGGGCGCAACGCCCTGCACCACGCCGCGCATGATCATGAAGGCGATGGGGGTGAAGGCGAAGGTCTGCGCCACCCACACGCCGAGCCAGCCATAGAACCAGCGCGAAGGCGTGATGCCGAAGGCGTATTCCAGGAACTGGTTGAACACGCCCGCGCGGCCGAACAGCAGGATCAGCCCCAGCCCCACGACGAAGGGCGGCGTGATGATGGGCAACAGCGCCACGATGTTCAGTGGCCGTGCATAGCGGCGCGAGGCGCGCTCGGCCATCAGCGCCATGAAGGTACCGAGCAGCGTGGTGCTGGCCGCCGTCATGAGGCCCAGGAACAGCGTGTTCCAGGCCACGCCGCAGCGCTGCCCGCCGGCCAGGCACGCGAGGCCGAAGTTGCGCTCGTGCGCCACGCGCTCCCACAGCACGGCCAGCGAGAACGGACCATCCTCGAGGAAGAAGGCACCACTGAGTGCCTTGAGCACCGGAAACACGATGAACAGTGCCAGCAGGCTGCCCATGCCGAGCACAGCCGCTGCCACGAACAGGTCGCCCTTGAAGTAGCCGCGCCGCGCCACGCCGAACGCTGCCAGCACCAGCAGGGCCGTAAGCACCACGAAGCCGCCCCAGCCCACGCCGGGCTGGCGCATGGTGAGTTCGCCGAAGCTGGCATTGAGCCAATCGAAAGCCCAGCCGCGTGCGCCGATGGCAAAGCCGCTGACCAGCAGGGACACGAGGCCCAGGCCGCCACCCAGCACCAGGAAACCGCCCTGCCTGCGCCCGGCGGGCAGCAATGCGCCGAAGCCGGCGATCACCAGCCCCAGCAGCGCCAGCCAGAGCCAGGGCCGCCCGAAGGCAGCGGCCTGCATGAGGCCGCTGCCCGTCTGCGCCTGGCTGAAGACCTGGCCCAGCACGGTGAGGCCATTGGCGTCCTGCTGGGCATACCAGGGCAGCGCCACATAGCCCGCGAGGCCGAGGGCCAGCCACACCCACACAGGCTGGTTGACCGCAGGCCTGCCGGCCGGCGGTGACTGCAAAGCGTGCGCCGACATCAGCGCCCGGCGTTCTGGACGTCTTTTTCCCAGCGGGCGATCAGGCGGCGGCGCTCGGTGCTGGCGCCGTACTTGGCATAGTCGTAGTTGATGAGCTTGATCTTCAAGGGGTCCGTCATGCGCGGATCCTTGGGCACCAGCGTGTTGCTGGGCAACTGGAACTGCTTGGCCGCCAGGCCGAACTGCTGGCCTCCGGGTGTGAGCGCCCATTCATAGAACTTCTTGGCCGCCTCGGTGTTGGGGCCGTTCTTGACGATGCTCATGGAGCCCACTTCGGCGCCCGTGCCCTCGGAGGGCGTGACCGAGCCCACGGGGAAGCCGTTGACGGCTTCGGTGGTCACGTCGTGCACGAAGCTGATGGACACCGTGGTCTCGCCGCGCGCGGCGGCCTTTACCGGGGCCGTGCCGGAGCGGGTGTAGGCGCTGATGTTGGGGTGCAGTGCCTTGAGGTAGTCGAAGGCCTTTTCCTCGCCCATGATCTGCACCAGCGTGGCGATCATGCTGTAGGCCGTGCCGCTGGAGGCGGGGTTGGCCATCTGCACCTCGCCCTTGAACTCGGGCTTGAGCAGGTCGGCCCAGGACTGGGGTGGGTTGAGCTTGCGCTTGGCCAGCAGCTCCTTGTTGTAGCCAAAGCCCAGCGGGCCCAGGTACACGCCCACCGTGCGGTATTTGGAGTCTGCGGCCTGCTTCTGTGCCCAGGGGTACAGCTGCGTGAGCTGCTGCGACTTGTACTCGAGCGTCAGGCCCTGCTCGGCCGCCTGCAGGTGCGGGTCGCCCGTGCCGCCGAACCAGATGTCGGTCTTGGGGTTGGCCTTCTCGGCATTGAGCTGGGCGAGCGCCTCGCCGGAGCCCTTGGCCGTCATGTTGACCTTGGTGCCCGTGGTCTTGGCGTACACGGTGGACATCAGGTTGCACCACTCGGCCTGCACGGAGCAGATGATGTTGACCTGGCCCTGGGCCATGGCGCCGCAGGCCGCCAGGGCCAGCGCAGTACCCGCGATAAATTTCTGCATCGATGCTCTTTCTGTGATCGTCTGTTATGTGTCAATATGATGACAAACATCGTAGTGAACTCCCATGCCAACGGCCAGGGGGATAACGAGAAGTGCGATTCACATCCCGAGGGTGAACCGCAGTTACCAATATTGAAGGAACCCAGTTACCATCAATTGTTGTCACACAGGCATTCATGAACACACACGCTTCAACTCCCGCACCTGTGCGCCCTGCTGGACCATCCGGCACCGGGTGCCGTCCGGCCTGTGGCCGCGGGGGCTGCTGACATGCTGGACCGCATCACCGCCTCCCTGACCTCCCTGGCCCCGGCCGAGCAGCGCGTGGGCAAGCTCGTGCTGGCCGACCCACGCAGCTTTGCGCGCCTGCCCGTGCGCGAGCTGGCCGAGCGCGCCCATGTGAGCAAACCCACCGTGGTGCGGTTTTGCCGCAGCATGGGCTACGACGGCCTGGCCGACTTCAAGCTCAAGCTGGCGGGCAGCGTGAGCGAGGGCGTGCCCTTCATCCACCGCAGCGTGGATGCCGACGACAAGACCGGCGACGTGCTGGTGAAGGTGGTGGACAACGCCGTGGCTGCCTTTTTGCAGTACCGCAATGCCGCCAGCACCGTGGCGCTGGAGCGCGCCGCAGAAGCCATCGCCGCCACCTGGAAGACGGGGCGGCGCATCGAGTTCTATGGCGTGGGCAATTCGGGCATCGTGGCCCAGGATGCGCAGCACAAGTTCTTTCGCCTGGGCGTGACCTCGATTGCCACCAGCGATGGCCACATGCAGGTGATGAGCGCCACCCTGCTCGGCCCGGGTGACTGCCTGGTGATCATCTCCAACTCGGGCCGCACGCGCGACCTGATGGATTCGGCCGACATCGCGCGCAAGAACGGCGCCACCACCATCGCCATCACGGCCAGCGGCTCGCCACTGGCCAGCACCTGCCAGATCCACCTGGCCGCCGACCACCCCGAGGGCTACGACCGCTACAGCCCCATGGTGTCGCGGCTCATGCACCTGCTGATCATCGACGTGCTGGCCACCTGCGTGGCCCTGCGCATCGGCGCGCCGCTGCAACCCATCCTGCAGCAGATGAAAGAGAACCTGCGCGCCAAACGCTACGCGTAGGCAGCCCCTTGCCTTTTACGCAGCGACCGGTGCCCAGCGCTTGAGCACCAGGGTCGCGTTCACCCCGCCGAAGCCAAAACCGTTGAGCATGGCATGCTCCAGCGCCATGGGGCGGCTCTTGAGCGCCACCATGTCCAGCCCCTGGGCCAGCTCATCGGGCTGCTCCAGGTTCAGCGTGCCGGGCACGATCTGGTCGCGCAGGGCCAGCGTGGTGAAGATGGCCGCCACCGCACCGGCCGCGCCGAGCAGGTGGCCCGTGGCCGCCTTGGTGGAGGCGATGGCCACCGATTTGCCGGTGCCGAACACGCGCCGGATGGCAGCGAGCTCGCCCCGGTCACCCACATAGGTGGAGGTGGCATGGGCGTTGAGGTGCTGCACCTCGCTGGCCGCCAGGCCCGCCTGGGCCAGCGCGATCTCCATGGCACGGCGCGCGCCATCGCCGTCCTCCGGGCCGGAGGTGATGTGGTGGGCGTCGGCCGAGGTGCCATAGCCCACGACCTCGGCCAGCGGCGTGGCGCCACGCGCCAGCGCGTGCTCCAGCGATTCGATCACCAGCATTCCCGCGCCCTCGCCCATCACGAAGCCATCGCGGCCCGCATCGAAGGGGCGCGAGGCCTGCTCGGGATGCTCCGCGAAGCCGGTGGACAGCGCCTTGGCCGCCGCAAAACCGCCCAGGCTCACGCGGTCGATGGTGGCCTCGGTGCCGCCGCAGACGGCGATATCGGCCTCGCCGCAGCGGATCATGCGTGCGGCGTCGCCAATGGCCTGCACGCTGGCCGCGCAGGCCGTCACCGGTGCACCGATGGGCCCTTTGAGCCCATGGCGTATGGAGACCTGGCCGGCCGCCAGGTTGACCAGGAAGGACGGTATGGTGAACGGCGACAGGCGCTGCGGACCGCGCGTGTCGGTGGTGCGCACGGCCTCGGCAATGGCACCGAAGCCCCCGATGCCCGAGGCAATCACGGTGGCCGTGCGCTGCTGCTCCCTCTCTCCTGTCGGCGCCCAGCCGGCCTGCGCCAGAGCCTGCTGTGCGGCGCCCAGGGCGAAGGGGATGAAGCGGTCCATCTTGCGCTGGTCCTTGGAGCTAGCCACGGTGTCGGGGTCCCAGCCGCCTTCGGGGTCCTGCTCCTTCGTGGGCACAGCGCCACCGACCTTGGCCGCCAGCCCCTCCACCACCGCATCGGGCAGGCGGCGCAGGCCCGAGGCGCCCGCCAGCAGGCGGCGCCAGGCCAGTTCCACCCCGACCCCGAGGGGCGAAACCAGGCCCATGCCCGTGATCACCACGCGCGGCAGGCGCAGGCCCTGGCCCGGTTCCTGTGTTCCCTTGTGTTCATTCACCATCGCTTTACCCTTTCAGTGCGCGGCGCAGGCCACGCATTTATGATTGCGGGCGTCATCATAAGTGTGTTGGTGCATTTTGCGTACGACCATCATCAAAAAGAGGTTTCCACCATGAAAGTCTCGAAGGCGCAGGCCGCAGAAAACCGCCAGGGCATCCTGGATGCGGCGGCGCGCCTGTACCGCGAGCGCGGCCTGTCGGGCGTAGGCGTGGCCGATATCACGCGCGATGCGGGCCTGACCCACGGCGGCCTGTACCGGCACTTTGAAAACAAGGATGCGCTGGTGCGCGAAGCCTGCGCGCGCGCCTTCGACTGGTCGATTGCGCCGCTTGACGGCATGGATGCAGGCACCGCAGGCCTTGCGGCGCGGGTGACGAGCTACCTTTCCCCCCAGCACCGCGACCACCCGGGTGAAGGCTGCCCCGCAGCGGCACTGGCGGTGGATGCAGCGCGCGCGGGCAGCGATCTGTCGGAGGTGTTCGCCCAGGGCATCGAGCGCAACATCGAGCGCTTTGCGCGCGTGATCGAAGGCCTGGACCAGGGCGACGAGCCCAGCGCCGAGGGCCGCGTGCGCGCGATGCAGATGCTGGCCACCATGGTGGGCGGGCTGGTGCTGGCGCGTGCCACGGCGGCGGGACGGCCTGCGCTGTCCGACGAGATCCTGGCGACACTGCGCGAACACCTGACCGCACAACCCCAACACCGCTGAAACGCGGCGCCGTTGAATGGAGCAGCCCCATGGCAAAGGGCTCCCGAAGGAGCCCTTGCAGTGGTCATCCAGAGGCCCAGGCGTGCTTACTGGATGCGCCCCTCTTCCACCGCATGGCAGGCAATGCGGATACCGCCGATGTTGAGCAACTGGGGACGCTCGGTGCGGCAGCGGTCGTTCACATGCGGGCAGCGCGGGTTGAAGGCGCAACCGGGTGGCGGATTGAGCGGATTGGGCACCTCGCCCTGCACGGGGGTGCGCGCCTTGCCCGTGTCGTGCATCTTGGGGATGGCGTCGAGCAGCATGCGCGTATACGGATGGCGCGGGTGGTCGAACAAGGTGTGCTTGTCGGCCAGCTCCACCAGGCGGCCCAGGTACATCACGCCGACCTGGTCGCTCACGTGGCGCACCACGGCCAGGTTGTGCGAGATGAACAGGTAGGTCAGGTGGCGCTCGCGCTGCAGGTCCTTCATGATGTTGAGCACCTGCGCCTGCACCGACACGTCGAGCGCCGAGGTGGGCTCGTCGCACACCAGGAATTCGGGCTCGGTGGCCAGGGCGCGCGCGATCGAGATGCGCTGGCGCTGCCCGCCCGAGAACTGGTGCGGGTACTTGACCATGTCCAGCGGCGACAGGCCCACCGACTTCAGCAACTCGCCCACGCGCTGCTTGAGTTCGGCCTTGTCGGTGATCAGGCCATGCTCGCGCAGCGGCTCGCCAATGATGTCCTCGACCAGCCAGCGCGGGTTCAGGCTGGCGTACGGGTCCTGGAAGATCATCTGGATGCGCCGACGCATGGCGCGCGCATCGTTGCCCTTGAACGCGGCGTGGGCGTCCTGGTTGTCGAAGGTGAGGCCGCCGCGCGTGGGCTCGTACAGGCCCACCAGCAGGCGCGCCACGGTGCTCTTGCCGCAGCCCGACTCGCCCACCAGGGCCAGGGTTTTGCCCTTTTCGATCTCGAAGCTCACGCCGTCCACCGCATGCAGCAGGGTGCGCGGCTTGCGCTCGATCATGCGGTTGAGCCAGGGGGCAGAAACGTCGAAGGTCTTGGCCAGATCGTGCGCCTGCACGAGCGGCTTGCCGGGGCTTGCGGTGGAGGAAGGCACGGCGCTCATGCGGACACCTCCGCCGTGGCAGGGGCGTGCAGCCAGCAGGCGGCGCGGGTGGAGCCGGCAGGCATCAGGTCGGGGCGGTCGACCATGCAGCGGTCGAAGGTCTTGGGGCAGCGCGGGTTGTAGGCGCAGCCCTTGGGGATGGCGTTGAGGCGGGGCATGGCTCCGTCGATCTGGTTCAGGCGTTCACGGTCCACCGACATATCGGGGATGGAGGCCATCAGGCCGCTGGTATAGGGGTGGGAGGGCTTGTTGATGACATCGTGCACGGGGCCGATCTCGGCCACGCGGCCGGCGTACAGCACGGCCACGCGGTCGCAGGTCTCGGCGATCACGCCCATGTCGTGCGTGATCAGCATGACGGCGGCACCGCGCGATTTGCAGATGTTTTTCAGGAGCGTGATGATCTGCGCCTGGATGGAGACGTCCAGGGCCGTGGTCGGCTCGTCGGCGACGATGAGCTTGGGCTCGGCCGCCAGGGCCAGGGCGATCACCACGCGCTGGCGCATGCCGCCAGAGAACTGGTGCGGGTAGTGGTCGATGCGCTCGGCGGCCGCCGGGATGCCGGTGTCCTGCAGCAGCGAGATGGCGCGCTGGCGCGCTTCGGCGGCATTCACGGGCAGGTGGGCCAGGATGGTCTCGGTGAGCTGGCGGCCCACGGTGTACAGCGGGTTCAGCGAGGTCAGCGGGTCCTGGAAGATGGCGCCGATGCGCCGCCCCCGGATGTGCCGCATCTGGTCGTTGCTGAGGTTGTCGATGCGCTGGCCCTCCAGCAGGATCTGGCCCGAGGCCACGCGGCCCGGCGGTTCGAGCAGGCCGATGATGGCCGCGCCAGTGAGCGACTTGCCCGCGCCGGACTCTCCCACCACGCCCAGGATCTCGCCGGGCGCGATGGAAAAGGAGATGTCGTCCAGGGCGCGCAGGGTACCGCGGCGGCTCGGGAATTCGACTACGAGGTTTTTGACTTCTAGAAGACTCATGGGAATATCGCTTTTCTTGTTCTTGTTCAACGCAGACGCGGGTTGAGTGCGTCGCGCAGCCAGTCGCCCAGCAGGTTCACGGACAAGGCGATGAGCACCAGCATGGCGCCGGGGAACACCGTGATCCACCATTCGCCCGAGAACAGGTAATCGTTGCCGATGCGGATCAGCGTGCCCAGCGAGGGCGAGGTGGGCGGCGCACCCACGCCCAGGAAGGACAGCGTGGCCTCGGTGATGATGGCGGTGGCCACCTGGATGGTGGCCAGCACCATCACCGGGCCCATCACGTTGGGCAGCACGTGCTTGCGCATGATGCGCAGCGAGGACACGCCCGTGACGCGGGCGGCCTGCACGTATTCCTTGTTGCGCTCGACCAGGGTGGAGCCACGCACGGTGCGCGCGTACTGCACCCAGCCGGTCAGCGAGATCGAGATGATCAGCACCCCGAAGGCCAGCGACTCGTGCGCGTTGGGGAACAGTGCCCGGCCGACGCCGGCGATCAGCAGCGCCACCAGGATGGCGGGGAAGGACAGCATCACGTCGCACAGGCGCATGAGCACCGCGTCGATCCAGCCACCGCGAAAGCCGGCCAGCAGGCCGAAGGCCACGCCAACCACCACGGACAGCAGCACCGAGGCAAAGCCCACCACCAGGGAGATGCGTGCGCCGTAGATCAGTGCCGAGAGGATGTCGCGCCCCTGGTCGTCGGTGCCCAGTGGGTATTTCATGGAGCCCTCCGCGATCCAGGCAGGGGGCAACCGGGCGTCGCCGAGCTCCAGCGTCGCCAGGTCAAAGGGGTTGTGGGGGGCGACCCATCCTGCAAACAGGGAGCAGAACAGGCATATCAGGGCGATCACCGCCGCAACGATGGCCATGGGCGATGTGCGGAAGCTGTAGCCAACGTCGCTGTCAAACCAGCGGGCAAGGGTTGTTTTCATTGTGGGAAACCAGTGGGCAGACAGCACGCACGGCGCGGGTAGCGGTCGTGGTGGCTGTCTGCTGAAATGTCCGTCTCTAACTAACTCACTAACTCGGTCAACGGCAGTGGGCTTACTTGATGCTCATCCACTTGAAGGGCATGAAGTTGTCGGCCAGCTGGACCAGCGTGACCTTCTTGCTCACGCCCCAGGCCAGCGCCTGCTGGTGCAGGGGCAGCGTGCCCACGTCGGCGGCATGGATGTCGAAGGCTTCCTTGATCATGGCGTTGCGCTTGGTCTTGTCGGTCTCGGACTGGATCTTCTTGGTCAGCTCGTCCACCTTGGGGTTGCAGTACGAGCCCAGGTTGAACTGGCCCGTGCCCTTGTCGTCCACGCAGGCCACCAGCGCATTGAGGGCGTTGTGCGAGTCGTAGGTGGCAGGCGTCCAGCCCAGCATGTAAAAGCTGGTGTCGCGGCGCAGGATCTTGGGGAAGTAGGTGCCCTTGGTCTCGGCCTGCAGGTTGATCTTGACGTTGATACGCGAGAGGTTGGCGGCCACGGTCTGGCAGATGCGGCCGTCGTTCACGTAGCGGTCGTTGGGGCAGTTCATCGACACTTCGAAGCCGTTGGGATAGCCGGCCTCGGCCATGAGCTTCTTGGCGGCTTCCACGTCATACGGCAGGCGCTTGGATTCGGACTCGAAACCGTTGATGCCAGGGCCCACCAGCAGTGCGGATGGGTTGGACGCACCACGCATCACGGTCTTCTTGATGCCTTCGATGTCGATGGCCTGGTAGAAGGCCTGGCGCACGCGCTTGTCCTTGAAGGGGTTCTTGCCCTTGACGTTGGAATACAGCAGCTCGTCGCGCTTCTGGTCCATGCCCAGGAAGATGGTGCGCAGCTCGGGGCCGGTGATGGCACGGGTGTTGGCGCTGGTGTTGACGCGTTCGATGTCCTGCACGGGCACCGGCTCCATCACGTCCACTTCGCCCGACAGCAATGCCGCCACGCGCGTGGCGTCGTTGCCGATGGGGGTGAACACCACTTCGGTGGCGTTGCCTTCGATCTTGCCCCAGTAGCTACCGTTGCGCGTGAACACCGAACGCACGTTGGGCTGGCGCTCGCGCAGGCGGAAGGGACCCGTGCCGTTGGCCTTGAACGATGCGGCGTTCTCGACACCCTTGCGGCGGTCCACGGGGACGGTGGCCTGGTTGGTCTCGCACCACTTCTTGCTCATCATGTACACCAGCGAGACGACGTCGGGCAGGATGGGGAAGGGGCTCTTGGTTTCGATCTCGACGGTGTGGTCGTCGATCTTGCGCACTTCCTTGAAGTCGTTGGTGTAGCTCTTCATGTCCGAGCCTTCGACCTGGGTGCGGGCGAAGCTGAACAGCACGTCGTCGGCCGTGAAGGGGGTGCCGTCGTGGAATTGCACGCCCTTGCGCAGCTCGAAGCGCCACACGGTGGGGGAGGTTTGCTTCCAGCTGGTGGCCAGGGCCGGGGCCAGGCTCAGGTCCTTGTTGCGGCCGACCAGCGGCTCATAGACGTTGCCGGTGACGCTCAGCTGCAGCGATTCGTTGAGCGAATGCGGGTCCATGGACAGCGAGTCGCCCTGGTTGGCCACGCGGATGGTCTGCGCATGGGACACCACGCTGGATGCAGCCAGCGCGGCGAACAAGGCCGTCATGGCGATTTTTTTCTGGAATGTCATGCAATGCTCCTGGTGGGTGAAAGGGGGTGGCGGTACAAGAGGAAAAAAGGCGCCGGTACCTGGTGCTCCGTCAGAGCGTGGGCAGGGGCATGGCCTGCTCGATCAGGCTGGCGTGCAGTGCCGAGCCCAGCGGCAGGATGTCGTCGTTGAAGTCGTAGCGGCTGTTGTGCAGCGCGCTGCCGCTGGCGCCCGTGCCCTGCCCTATTCGCAGGTAGGCCCCGGGTTTGTCCTGCAGCATGAAGGAGAAGTCCTCGGCGCCCATGCTGGGCTCCAGGTCGCGCACCACATGGTCGGCGCCCAGCAGCGACTCGGCGACGTTGCCGGCGAAGAGCGCCTCGTCCTCGGAATTGATGGTGGCCGGGTAGATGCGTTCGTAGTGCACGGTGGCCGTGGCGCCGAAGCCCAGCGCAATCGCGCTGCACAGCTCCTTGAGGCGCTTTTCGACCATCTCCTGCACCAGCGGATTGAAGGTGCGCACGGTGCCCACCAGCGTGGCCGAGCCCGGCAGCACGCTGAAGGCCCCGAGGTCACCGGCCTGCATGGCGCACAGGCTGACCACCGCGCCATCGAGCGGGCGCACGTTGCGCGAGACGATGGTCTGCGCGGCGGTGATGATGTGCGCGGCCACCAGCATCACGTCCACCGTCTGGTAGGCGTGCGCGCCATGGCCGCCGCGGCCGGTGATCTCGATGGTGATGCGGTCGGCCGCCGCCATCATGGCGCCGGAGTTCAGGCCCACCGTGCCGGGCGCCATGGCCGGCCAGTTGTGCATGGCGAAGATCGACTGCACGGGAAAGCGCTCGAACAGGCCGTCTTCCATCATCACGCGGGCGCCGGCAAAGCCTTCCTCGCCAGGCTGGAAAACCAGCACGGCCTTGCCGTCGAAATTGCGGGTTTCGGCCAGGTAGCGGGCGGCGCCCACCAGCATGGCCGTGTGGCCGTCGTGGCCACAGCCGTGCATCAGGCCCTGCTTGCAGGACTTCCAGGAAAAGTCGTTGTGCTCGGTGAGCGGCAGCGCGTCCATGTCGGCACGCAGGCCTACCATGGAGCCGCTGGCTGTGCTGCGCCCGCGGATCACCGCCACCAGCCCGGTGCGGCCGATGCCGTCGTGGATCTCGTCCACGCCGCAGACCTTGAGCGCCTCCTTGACCCGGGCACTGGTGTAGACCTCTTCGAAGCCCAGCTCGGGGTGCGCGTGCAGGTCGCGGCGCAGGGCCGTCAGCTCCGGATGGAACTGGGCGATGTGCGCAAAGGCCCGGCCGCCCGCCTTGAGTCGGGGAGCCTGCATGTCAGTGGCCTCCGGCCTTGCCCACGCGCAGGCGGGGGTCCACCGCAAAATACAGCAGATCCACCACCAGGTTGATGACCACGAAGATCAGTGCGATAAGGCACAGGTAGGCGGCCATCACGGGGATGTCGGCAAAGGTCACTGCCTGGATGAACAAGAGGCCCATGCCTGGCCACTGGAACACGGTCTCGGTGATGATGGCGAAGGCGATCAGGCCACCGAGCTGCAGGCCGGTGATGGTCATCACGGGCACCAGCGTGTTCTTGAGCGCATGGCCGAAGTGGATGGCCCGGTTGGACAGGCCGCGGGCGCGCGCGAACTTGATGTAGTCGGTGCGCAGCACCTCCAGCATTTCCGCGCGCACCAGGCGCATGATCAGCGTGAGCTGGAAGATCGCCAGCGTCACCGCCGGCAGGATGATGTGGTGCCAGCCCTTGGCCTTGAGCAGGCCGGTGCTCCACCAGCCCATCTGCACCACCTCGCCTCGACCGAAGCTCGGGAACCAGCCCAGGTGCACGGCAAACACCAGGATCAGCAGGATGCCGATCAGGAAGGTGGGCAGCGAGACGCCCAGCAGCGACAGCGTCATGAACAGCTGGCTGGTGAAGGTGCCGCGCTTCAAGGCTGCGTACACGCCCATGGGCACGCCGATCGCCAGGGCCATCACGGCCGCTACCAGCGACAGCTCCAGTGTGGCGGGAAAGCGCTCGGCGATCAGGCGCGAAACCTTGGCGCCCTGGCGCAGGCTCAGGCCGAATTCGCCCTGGGCCGCATTCACGAGGAAGTGGCCGAACTGCACGAAGAAAGGTTTGTCCAGGCCCAGCGCCACGCGCAATTCGCGGATCTGGTCGGGGGTTGCGTCCTGGCCCAGCAAGAACACCACGGGGTCTCCGACGTACTGGAACAGCATGAAGGAGATGAAGGCCACGGCGACCATGACGATCACGGCCTGGATCAGGCGGCGCAAAATAAAGGCAAGCATCAGAGAGTCGAGTGTGTATTCGATGGGACGCCTTGGCCACTTTTGGTGGCGGGGCGCTCGTGGGGGTCGTGTCGAAAAAAAACCAGGGAGAGCAAAGGCCCTGAGGCCCTTGCCCTCCCTCTGCAAGGATAGATCAGTTCACCTTGACCAAACGCATGTCCACGCGGTTATCGGCGCGGTGGACGACCTCGACGTTCTTCTTCATGGCCCATGGGATCACCTGGTCATACAGAGGAATGTGCGAGACGGTGTCGTTGGACAGTTGCAGCGCCTCGGTCAGCATGCGGGTGCGGACGGGGGCATCGGTCTCAGCCTTGATGCGGTCCACCAGGTAGTCCATGCGCTGGTTGCTGTAGCGGCCCACGTTGTAGTTGCCGTCGCCACCCTGGCCCACGCTGCGCACCAGCGATTGCAGGCTGTACAGCGCATCGAAGGTCGGCACGCCCCAGCCGAGCATGTAGATGCTGGCTTCGTAGCGCTGGATCATGGGGAAGTAGGTCACCAGCGGCAACGTGCGCAGCTTGGCCTTCACGCCGATGCGTGACCACATGGCGGTCACGGCCTGGCAGATGGCTTCGTCGTTGATGTAGCGGTTGTTGGGGCAGGCAAAGTCCACCTCGAAGCCATCGGGGTAACCGGCTTCTGCCAGCAGCTTCTTGGAGGCATCGACGCTGTAGGGGAAGCGCTTGCCCACGGCTTCGGTGTAGCCAGCCACCTGCGGTGCCACGAGCGTGCCGGTGGGCTTGCCCAGGCCGCGCAGGGTGACGCGCTCCAGTGCGGCCGTGTCGATGGCCTGGTACAGCGCCTTGCGCACCTTGACATCCTTGAGCGGGTTCTTGCCCTTGATGTTGGAGCCGGGCAGCTCTTCGCGGAACTGGTCCATGCCCAGGAAGATGGTGCGGTTTTCGAGGCCGTCGATCACCTTCAGGTTGGTGTCCTGGCGCAGGCGGCCCAGGTCCTGGGGTGCGGGGTCGAGCACCATGTCCACCTCACCCGAGAGCAGCGCGGCGATGCGGGTCGCGGCCGACTTGATGGGGGTGTAGATGATCTCCGTCACGTTGCCGTCCATCTTGCCCCACCAGTTGGGGTTGCGCTTGAACACCATCTTCACGTCGGGCTGCCAGGAGTCGAGCGTGTAGGGGCCCGTGCCCATGGCGTTGCGGTGGGCAAAATTCTCGTCCGTGCCCTTGATGTCCTTGGGCTCCACGGACTTGTTCTTTTCAGCCCAGGCCTTGCTCATCATGCGCAGCTCGGTCATCTGGCGCAGCAGCACGGGGTTGGGCGCCGACAGAATGACGTCAACGGTCTGTGCATCGACCTTGTTGACCTTGCTGATGCCCTGGACATAGGGCGTGAAGTTGGAGGTCTTGGCCATGGCCCGCTGCAGCGAGTACACAGCATCGTCGGCAGTGAATGCCGAGCCATCATGGAACTTGACGCCCTGGCGCAGCGTGAAACGCACCTGCGTGGGGGTCACTTCCTTCCAGGCCGTGGCCAGGATGGGCTCCACCTCGAAGGTCTTGCTGTTGTAGTACACCAGGCTTTCATACACATTGGCATGGATGCCGTTTTGCAACGCGTTGTTTTGGGAATGAATATCCCACGTGGCGATTTCGCCCTGGCTCGCCCATTTGAATGGTTTGGCATGCGCTCCCGTGGCCATCAGCATGGCGGCAGCTGCGGCAATCGACAGCAGGCTGAGATTGAGTTTCATGAAACCTCTTCAACAATGTAAAAGTTTTACTATGCAGTAAATAGCGGCCATCGGCCAACGGGAAATCCCTGAATCCCGCCCCCTCGCGAGGGACTATTTGTGCCCCGGTGAAGCACATTGGCAAGCAAGTAAGGTGCCAGCCCCGTGCCGCCTCCACGACCACTGGGCTACCCGTCGGCAGGCCTTGCAGGGCCTGGATTTGGGCATTTGCACCACGGCGGCCCACGGCTTGGGATTTCGCCCTGCCGGGCCGGGGCCAAGCCGCCATCGCCCCCCTGCCGCAAGCCCATCCTCCACCCGCGCAATCTCCCTTGCGCCGCATGGCCAGGGAGAGTCGTATCGGACCCATTAAAAATGCCCGACCAGCGCGCTCCATTGGCCAATCGACGGCACCGCGCAATAAAGCCAATCGACGCCAGAAATAAAAAAAGCCGCCCGAAGGCGGCTTTTTTGTATTCATCCATTGATGGTTGGCATATAGCCAACCGTCAATATCAGAAGCTGTGGCGAATACCGAAGTCGTAACCGCTGGAGTTGCGGCCAGCTGCAGTCACGGAACCGTTCAGGGCTTGAGCAGCGCCGTTCTTGTTCTTCACAGCTGCAGCCGTTGCGTACACGGCGGTGCGCTTCGACAGGTTGTGCACGTAGCCCAGAGCAAACTTGTTGCTACGTGGGTCAGGACCAGCGACGTCCACTTCGTACGTGGAGTAAGCCAGGCGAATTTCACCAGCGCCCACGGGGATCAGACCACCGATGAGCCAGCCTTGGCCTTCAGCGCCGTTCTTGATGTCGTCGCTGTTGTAGTGAGCCATGACCTTGGCCATGCCGAAGTCATACTGACCACCCAGGTTCCAAGCCTTGATGTCGGCATTCAGGAACTTGGTTTGCGACACGGCCAGAGCCACATTGATGGGGCCGTTGGCCCAACCAGCGCGCAGTGCCAGGCCGTTGCCGTCCTTCTTGTTGGCAACGTTGCTCAGGTTTTCACCCATGTAGTACTGTGCCTGGCCGTAGAAACCGCCCAGGTTGCCTGGCAGGAAGTAGCCGATGGCGTTCGAAGCGCGGATGGTGGTTGGGCCACCCAGGCTGGAGTTCAGCGTTTGGGTCGTGCCAACACCGTTCGTGCCGAACGGATCGAACACGGTCAGGTTCCAGAATTGTGGGGTGTAATCACGGCCCAGACGCACTTCACCGAAGCCGCCGTTCAGGCTGACCGTCGAACGACGGTTGAACACCAGGCCGCCTTGGGTAGGAGCCGTGGTTTGGTTGTTCAGGGTGGTCGAACCGCCGGTACCGTTGTCGTTGTTCAGACCGGCTTCCAGCCAGAACGAAGCAGACAGGCCACCGCCCAGATCTTCAACGCCGCGGAAACCCAGACGGCTGCTGTTGTAGCCGGAGTTCGTCAGTTGCGACTTGTTAGCAACGCTGCCGTTGCCGTAGGCGTAGGTTGCGTCAACCACGCCGAACAGCGTCACGGACGATTGAGCCATTGCAGCGCCGGAAGCAGCCAGCACAGCCAGGGCAATCAGGGATTTTTTCATTGCGAGTTACTCCAAGGTTAAACATAGGGCGCCGGTACGGGGGGTCTAGGAGTGCCTTGCACCTGCTCAGTCCCGCCGGTTCCCCGGGCCAACCTCCTGGTGGGGAAGTTGTTCTTATTGCACCAGAGCCCGACCCGTTTCGCAAAGGAATTCACCCACAATTGGCCCGAAAGGGAGATTTCGTTGCAGTGTTGCAACATTTCAGTGCACCCCGGCAAAATCCCTCACCTGTGCACCAGCAAAGTGCCTTCCAGCCGTTTTGCGACCTGGCAGCATTTGTGTCCATGTGCAACACCTGTTTCCACATCCATCATCCCTTCACGCCCGCCATGGACGCCTTCCTGACCGCCGCCGACAACGCCTTGCGCACCCTTTTTGCCACACCCCGCGCATCACAGGCCTCACCCGCCGCCGCCCATGCCGAGGCCGCACTGACCCCGGCGCAGCGGAAGCTGGCGGGATCCCTGATGCGCGTCAACCACGTGGGCGAAGTCTGTGCGCAGGCGCTCTACACCGCCCAGGCCGCCGTCACCCGCGATGAACCGCTGCGCCAGCACCTGCTCGCGGCCGCGCGGGAGGAAACCGACCATCTGGCCTGGACCCAGGAGCGGCTGGACGCCCTGGGCGCTCGGCCGAGTGTGCTCAACCCCCTGTGGTTCGCAGGGGCATTCGCCCTGGGCCTCGTCGCGGCCAAGGTCAGCGACCGGGTCAGCCTGGGCTTTGTGGCGGAAACCGAGAACCAGGTGGCCGCCCACCTGCAGGGGCACCTGGCGCGCCTGCCTGCTGAGGACCTGGCCTCGCGCTCCGTGGTGGCGCGCATGAGGGACGATGAGGAGCGCCATGCGGCGCAGGCCCTGGCCGAAGGCGCCACCGTGCTGCCCCCGCCTGCCCGGGCCCTGATGCGGGCCGCCGCCAAGGTCATGACGACCACGGCACACCACATCTGACGCTGGCGTCTGCGCGGGCGCCCGAGGATGAGGTTTCAGCCCTCCACCACCTCGAAGCCGGTGGTGATCTCGGCCGTCTTGCCCAGCATGATGCTGGCCGAGCAGTACTTTTCGTGGCTCATGGCGATCGCGCGCTCCACGGCTGCGGGGGCAATGCCCTTGCCGGTGACGGTGAATTGCATATGAATCTTGGTGAACACCTTGGGATCGACCGGCGCGCGCTCCGTGGTCAGCTTGACGCTGCAGCCGCGCACGTCGTGGCGCCCGCGCTTCAAGATCAGCACCACGTCATAGGCGGTGCAGCCGCCCGTGCCGGCCAGCACGGTCTCCATGGGGCGGGGCGCCAGGTTCTGCCCGCCATTGGCCGGGTTGGCCGCATCGGGTGCGCCATCCATGGTCAAGACGTGGCCGCTGCCGGTTTCCGCCACAAACCCCATTCCCGAGCGGGTACCGGCGCCGCCGGTCCAGCTGACTGTGCATTCCATGTGTGTTTCTCCTCAGTAGTTCATCAAAAAAACGTGGCTTTTTTCACGAAATGGACGGGCCACTCCAAAAAATGCGTTGGATTTTGCTGCATCGCAGCATCCTCTGCGCTAATATTGCGCCATGCGTTGCCCTTTTATCGAAAAGGGACGGGGTCTGGAGAGTTATCTCCCCCACCTCCAACGCGCCGATTGTCTCCTCCATCTCCTCAAAGGATGGATTCAGCCCCGGGCTTTGCGGCCTGGGGCTTTTTTTTGCCCGGACGGGACCATCGGCACCGCCTGCATCCCGGGCGGCAAGGACGAACACCTATGATGTGTGCCCCGCCCGCATGGGCGGCGCGCGCCACAGCCTGCCCCTTGCCATGACCCACGACCTGACCCCCGCCGACTACCTCAAGAAAATCCTCACCGCCCGTGTGTACGACGTGGCGATCGAGTCGGACCTGGAGCCGGCCCGCGACCTCAGCCGCCGCTTGAAGAACCGCGTGCTGCTCAAGCGCGAGGACCAGCAGGCCGTGTTCAGCTTCAAGCTGCGCGGCGCCTACAACAAGATGGCGCACCTCACCCCCGGCCAGCTGCAGCGCGGCGTGATCTGCGCGTCGGCCGGCAACCATGCCCAGGGCGTGGCCATGAGCGCCAGCAAGCTCGGCGCGCGCGCCGTGATCGTGATGCCGACCACCACGCCCCAGGTCAAGGTGGATGCCGTGCGCACGCTGGGTGGCGAGGTGGTGCTGCATGGCGAGAGCTATTCCGACGCCTACCAGCACGCTGCCGAGTTGCAGGCCAAGGAAGGCCTGACTTTCGTGCACCCGTTCGACGACCCGGATGTGATTGCCGGCCAGGGCACGATTGCCATGGAGATCCTGCGCCAGTTGCAGCGCCTGGGCAGCAACCGCCTGGACGCGGTGTTCGTGGCCATCGGCGGCGGCGGCCTGGTGAGCGGCGTGGCCAACTACATCAAGGCCGTGCGCCCGGAGATCAAGGTCATCGGCGTGCAGATGAACGACTCGGACGCCATGATCCAGTCGGTGCGCGCGCACCAGCGCGTGACGCTGGCCGACGTGGGCCTGTTCTCCGACGGCACGGCCGTCAAGCTGGTGGGCGAAGAAACCTTCCGCATCGCCAGCGGCCTGGTGGACGAGTTCATCACCGTGGACACCGATGCCGTCTGCGCAGCCATCAAGGACGTGTTTGTGGACACGCGCAGCATCGTCGAGCCCTCGGGCGCGCTGGCCGTGGCGGCCATCAAGCAGTACGTGGAAACGCACCAGACCGAGGGCGAGACCTACGCCGCCATCCTGTGCGGCGCCAACATGAACTTCGACCGCCTGCGCTTCGTCGCCGAGCGCGCCGAGGTGGGCGAGGAGCGCGAGGCCCTGCTGGCCGTGAGCATCCCCGAAGAGCGCGGCAGCTTCCGGCGCTTTTGCGAGGTGGTGGGTGGGCTGCCCGGCGGCCCGCGCAACGTGACCGAGTTCAACTACCGCATCAGCGACTCGGCCGAGGCCCATGTGTTCGTGGGCCTCACGGCCCAGGGCAAGGGCGAGTCGAAAAAGCTCGCGCAGATCTTCACGGAGCATGGCTTCGGCGCGCTGGACCTCACGCACGACGAACTGGCCAAGGAGCACCTGCGCCACCTGGTGGGCGGGCACTCTTCGCTGGCGCAGGACGAGCGCCTGCTGCGCTTCGTGTTCCCCGAGCGGCCGGGCGCGCTGCTCAAGTTCCTGAGCCTGATGCAGCCGACCTGGAACATCAGCCTGTTCCACTACCGCAACCAGGGCGCGGACTACGGCCGCATTCTCGTGGGCATGCAGGTACCGCCCGAAGATTCGGCCACCTTCGACGCCTTCCTCGCCACCCTGGGCTACCCCTATGTGGAAGAAACGCTGAACCCGGCCTACCGCCTGTTCCTGCGCGCCAAATAGGCCCAGAGGGCCCGCACCGCGCCACCCCATGCAAGCCCTGCGCCACTACCTGCTGGCCGTGCAGTTCTTCACCCGCATCCCAATCACCGGGCGGCTGGCCGGCTGGGTGGGCTTCAGCCCCGCCATGCTGCGCGCCAGCGCCGCGCACCTGCCCGGCGTGGGCTGGCTCGCGGCGGCCGTGGCGGCGGGGGTGTATGCGGCCCTGGCATTGGCCCTGGCGCCCAACCCGCTGGCCCCGGCCGTGGCAGCCGTGTTCTGCACCGTGGCCACGGTGCTGCTCACCGGGGGCTTCCATGAGGATGGACTGGCCGACGTGGCCGATGGCCTGGGCGGCAGTTATGACCGCGAGCGGGCGCTGGACATCATGAAGGACTCGCGCGTCGGTGCCTTCGGTGCCATGGCGCTGGTGCTGGCCCTGCTGGCCAAGGTGAGCCTGCTGGCGCTGCTCGGCGTGCACGGCCTGGCCACGGCGCTGGCGGCCCTGGTGGGCGGCCATGTGCTGTCGCGCCTGTGGCCGCTGTTCATCGTGCGCCGCCTGCCGCATGTGGGCGACACCGCCCGCTCCAAGAGCAAGCCGCTGGCCGACCAGATCACCGGCGCGGCGCTGGTGGTGGCGGCGGCCTGGTGCCTGCCCCCGCTGGCGCTGGCCTGGTTCTGGAGCTCAACGGCCGTCACCCTCGCCGCCGTCACGCTGAGCGCGCTGGGCGCGGCCTGGATGGCCCGGTGGTTCGCACGGCGCCTGCAGGGCTTTACCGGCGACTGCCTGGGCGCCACGCAGCAGATCGGGGAGATCGGCTTTTACCTGGGTGCCGCGCTGGCCCTGGGGCCGGGCTGAGGGCCTGGCCGTGCAGCTCTGGCTGGTGCGGCATGCGCCGCCCGTGGTCGCCACCGGCACCTGCTACGGCATGCTCGACATGCCGGCAGAGAGTGCCCCCACCCTGGCCTGTGCACAGCGCCTGGGCCAGGCCCTGACCGGCCCGGCACTGGTCTGGCATTCGCCCCTGCAGCGGTGCGTGCAGCTCGCCCAGGCCGTGCAGGCCACCCGCCCCGACTGGCAACCCCGGCCCGACGCCCGGCTGCGCGAAATGGATTTCGGCGCCTGGGAGGGCCGCGCCTGGAGCAGCCTGGCCAAGGCCGACATCGATGCCTGGACCGCCGACTTCGCCCACCACCGCCCGGGCGGCGGCGAGCCGCTGGCGGAGATGCTGGAGCGCGTGGCCCAGGCCCTGCAGGACACGCGGGCAACGGCGCGGGCCGCCGGCCTGGCCCATGCGGTGTGGCTCACCCATGCGGGCGTGGCCCGCTGCGTGGACTGGCTGCTGCGCCATGGCGACAACGCCACGCCGTACGCCGACCAATGGCCCGTGCATGCCCCCGCCTGGGGTGAATGGGATACCGTCGACCTGGGATAAAGGCGCGCGCGCCCTCGATTGGCAAAATACCAACAGTCCGCAGGGTAAGCAGAAGCAAGCCCTGAAAACGCGGGCGTCCAAGCCCGAGGCCGGCTGCGCCCCGAAGGGGTCAGTTCTTGCGCGGCATGTCCAGCGTGAGCATGGCCGGGCCGCCCACATCGGCACCCAGTTGCGCCTGGCGCGGGCCGAGGGACTGCAGGACCATGCCGGAGTCCACCAGGGTGCCCACACGGAAGGTTTTGGGCGGCTTGCCATCCACCGCGATCAGCGCGGCGCCGCCCCCACTCTGGCGCCCGGACAGCACGCCAATCAGGGCAAAGCGGCTGGCCAGCGAGGCCACTGGCGCCGCCACGGCCGCCACCGCGCCGGCCGGCACGGCGCCCAGCACCCGGGCGACCGCCTGGGCATCGGGCACCGCCGCCATGGACGCCACCGCCGGAAAGGCTTGCGCGACCGGCCGGTTCGACAGGCGCAGGCCCCAATAGGCCACGCTGGCGCCCGCAGCGACCCAGAACGCCAGAGTCCCCAGGCGCACGCCCCATTTACTGTATGAATTGGTCACCATGCGGGGATTATGATTCACCCGATACGACCCTAGCGAGACCGCCTGCAGTGAACACTCTTTCTTTCCTGTCTTCCTCCGCCTCCCTGGGCTCCGCACGCCGCAGCCTGGCCCGGGGTTTCACCCTGATCGAGCTGATGGTGGTGGTGGTCATCATCGGCGTGCTGGCCGCGCTGATCGTGCCCAACGTGCTCGACCGCGCCGACGACGCGCGCAGCACTGCCGCCAAGACGGACATCACCAACATCATGCAGGCGCTCAAGCTGTACCGGCTGGACAACCAGCGCTACCCCACGCCCGAGCAGGGCCTGCAGGCGCTGGTCGCCAAGCCCACGTCCGGCCCGGTTCCCGGCAACTGGAAGCTGTACCTCGAAAAGCTCAACAACGACCCCTGGGGCCGCCCTTACCAGTACCTGAACCCCGGCATCAAGGGCGAGATCGACGTGATGTCCTTCGGTGCCGATGGGCAGTCGGGCGGCGAAGGCAAGGATGCCGATATCGGCAGCTGGCAGTGACCGTCGCCCCCACGCTCCCTCACTTCGTGTGGTCGCTGCCCCCCAGGGGGGCCGGGCCTTGCTTGGGGCGGCCCGGCGCGGCGGCCGCGCGCCCTGAGGGAGCACCGTGACCGTTGCAGCCACGCCCCGCCGTGACCGAGGGTCACTTGCGGACCGCTCGGTGGTGAAACCGTGACCCTCCTGACTGCGCTGTGCGCACCATTTGTGCCGCGTAACCTGATGACCCGCCGTACACGTGGATTCACCATGCTGGAGTTGCTGGTGGTCATCAGCATCATGGCGCTGGCGACGGCGGGTATTTCGCTGGCGCTGCGCGACAACGGGCAGACGCAGCTCGAGCGCGAGGCGGCGCGGCTGGCTGCCCTGCTGGAGTCGGGGCGGGCGCAGTCGCGGGCCAGTGGCGTGCCGGTGCGCTGGCGCGGCGGGCCTCAGGGTTTCAATTTCGATGGGCTGCCGCCCGATGCGCTGCCGCACCAGTGGCTGGCCACCGGCACCCTGGTGCGCGGCAATGCCGTTTTGCTGCTCGGGCCCGAGCCGGTGATCGGTGCGCAGCAGGTGCTGCTCACGCACCAGGACCACCCCGACCAGGCACTGCGCGTGGTGACGGACGGGTTGCGGCCTTTCAGTGTGGAGTCCGCGCAATGACCCGCACTTCCATGAACGCACGCCAGCAGGGGTTCACGCTGGTGGAGGTGCTGGTGGCCCTGAGCATCGTGGCGATCGCGCTGATGGCCGGGCTGCAGTCCACGAATGCCCTCACGCGCAATGCGCTGCGCCAGTCCGACATTGTGCTGGCACAGCTGTGCGCCGAGAACGAACTGGTGCGCGTGCGCCTGTCGCGCCAGATGCCCAGCGTGGGTGACAGCACCCAGCCCTGCGAGCAGGCGGGCCGGCGCCTGGACGTGCGCCTGATCGTGCGGCCCACGCCCAACCCGAGCTTTCGGCGGGTGGATGCGCAGGTGCTCGATGGCGAAAACTCCGTCCTGCGCATATCGACCATCCTGGGGCGCTATTGACAATGCTCTCCAGGCCCATGACCCACCCTGCGCGCCTCGCTGTGCCACCAGGCCGCGAGCGCAGCCCGTTGCCGGCGGCATCGGGCGGCTTCACGCTAATCGAACTGCTGGTCGCCATTGCGCTGATGTCCATTCTGGCCATCATGAGCTGGCGCGGCATTGACGGCATGGTGCGCGCGCAGGAGCAGACGCGCCTGCGCGCCGACGAGATGCTGGTGATCCAGTCGGCCCTGGGGCAGTGGGGCGCCGACCTCGATGCCATCCTGCCGCTGGCCAGCACCACGCCGATGGACTGGGACGGGCAGGTGCTGCGCATCACGCGCCGCACCACGGCCGTGCCCGACGAAGGCGCCCTGGTGGTGGCCTGGACCCGGCGCGACATGCCTGGCATGGAGGGCGCAGGCCAGTGGATGCGCTGGCAGTCCCCCCCCGTGCGCAACCGCACCGAATGGCAGCAGGCCTGGCAACAGGCCGAGCAGTGGGCGCGCACGCCCGACGAACAGGCGCGGCGCTACGAGATCAGCCTGGTGCCCATCACCAACTGGCAGCTGTTCTATTTCCGCGGCGGCGCATGGTCCAACCCGCTGTCGAGCGCCGGCCAGACCGCAGGCACCCCGGCCTCCACCCTGCCCGATGGGGTGCGGCTGCAGATCACGCTTTCACCCGGCCAGGCACTGAGCGGCGCCATCGTGCGCGACTGGGTCAACCCGACGCTGGGTGGGGGACGCACCTGATGCGCCGCACACCGAACATCCGGCAACGGCGAACGCTGGCCCAGCGCGGCGCCGCTCTGCTCGCAGCCATGCTCACCGTGACGCTGGTGGCCACGTTTGCCGCCGCCTCCCTGTGGCAGCAGTGGCGCGCCATCGAGGTCGAGACCGCCGAGCGCGCCCGGGTGCAGGCCGCCTGGATATTGGTGGGGGCGCTGGACTGGTCGCGCCTGATCCTGCGCGAAGATGGCCGTGCCGGCGGCGCCGACCACCTGGCCGAGCCCTGGGCGGTGCCGCTGCAGGAAGCCCGGCTGTCCAGCTTCCTCGCGGCCGAGCGCGGCGTGGCGCAGGTGGACGACGCCAGCACCGACACCACCGATGCCTTTCTTTCGGGGCAGATCACCGACTTGCAATCGCGCCTGAACATCACCAGCCTGGCCGAAGGCGGGCAGGTGCAGGCCGGTTCTCTCAAACAGTTCACCCGGCTGTTCGAGCGGCTGGGGCTGCCCTCGCAAGAGCTGGCGCTGCTGGTGGACAACCTGCGCAAGGCCCAGGCCCGCACGGGGGCCGATGGCAGCGCCCCGCTCATGCCGCAGACGGTCTCGCAGCTGGGCTGGCTGGGGCTGTCGCCGCCCACCGTGGCGGCGTTGCTGCCGCATGTCACCATCCTGCCGGTGCGCACGCCGGTCAACCTCAACACGGCGGGCATCGACGTGGTCTGGGCCAGCATCGACGGGCTGGACATGGCCGGTGCACAGAAGCTGGTGCAGGCCCGCGAATCGAAACATTTCCGTTCCATGGCCGAAGTGGTCGATGCGCTGGGCAAGGTCCCGTTCGAGACCAATGACCTGGCCATCGCCTCGGCCTATTTCGAGGTGCGCGGCCGGCTGCGCATGGACAACACCACCGTGGATGAGCGCTCCCTGGTCCGCAAGCTGGGCCTGGAAGTGACGACGCTGTGGCGGGAACGCGGCGCTTTCGACCGGGACACTGCCGCCCCGGCGCAACAGGGCCTGCGCTGAATGCGCGCAGCCCTCCCAGCACACCCTAAAATGGCCCGCACTACCCGCCCATGAGCACGCTGATACTTTCCCTGCCGCCCTCCCTTCCGGGGATATCGACCCAGTACGGCTATACGCTGACTGCGGACGGGCACACCGCACAGCGCCACGCGCTCACCGAGGCCGCCCTGCTGCCCGAGACCGCGCGCCCTGGTGAGGTCGTGGCCGTGGTGCCGATAGAGGCGCTGTCCTGGCAAAAGGTGCAGTTGCCGCCCGGCCTGCCCCTGGGGGCCAGCCAGCAGACACCGCGCCTGCGCTCGGTGCTGGACGGCCTGCTTGAAGACCGCCTGCTCGACGACACGGCCCAGCTGCACTTTGCGCTGCAGCCAGGCGCCCAGGCCGGCGTGCCGGTGTGGGTGGCCGTGTGCGACCGCGCCTGGCTGCGCGCCCACCTGCAGGCCCTGGAGGCCGCCGGCCGGCGCGTGTCGCGCGTGGTGCCCGAGTTCGCGCCCGGCCCCACGGCCAGTGGCGGCCCCGAGGTGTCGGCCATCGGCACTGCGGACGACCCCCAGCTGATCCTGTGCGGCCTGGGCGCAGATCAGGGCATTTCGGTGCTGCCCCTGACGCCGGCCACGCTGGCCTTGGCAGGCCTTGGCGCTGCCGGCAGCGATGCGCCGCCCACCCCCTTGCGCGCCGACCCGGCCGTGGCGGAACTGGCCGAACGCGCACTGGGTCACCCGGTGGACCTGCACACGGCCAGCGCCCGCGCCCTGGACGCCGCCCGCAGCGACTGGGACCTGGCGCAGTTCGACCTGTCCAGCACCAGCCGATCGCGCGCCCTGCGCAAGGCCGGCGGCGTTCTGAGCGCCCTGCTGTACGCCCCCCAGTGGCGCGCAGCGCGCTGGGCGCTGGGCGTGCTCGTCCTGGCGCACCTGGCGGGCCTGAACGTCTGGGCTTGGCAGGAGCGGCAGGCCCTGGCCGCCAAACAGACCAGCCTGCGCAGCACCTTCACGCAGACCTTCCCGCAGGTGCAGGCGGTGATAGCCCCCCTGGAGCAGATGGAGCGCGAGATGGCGCTTCTGCGCCAGGCGTCCGGCAGCTTCTCGCCGCGCGACCTGGAGCCCATGATGGCCGCTGCCGGCAGCGTGCTGCCCGATGGCCGCATCCCTACTGGCCTGGAATTCACCACCGGCGAGCTGCGCCTGCGCGGCCTGCCGCTTGCACCCCAAGAGGAACCCGTGCTCACAACCCGACTGCGGGCTGCCGGCTACACCGGCCGCCTGGACGATGGCAGCCTGGTGCTGCGTGCGGAGACCGCCCCATGAGCCAGCTCGCCCCCTTGAAAGCGCAATGGCAGGCCATGGCCCCGCGCGAACAGAACTTCGTGCTGGGTGCTGCCGCCCTGGTGGGCCTGGCCCTGGTGTGGTGGGTGGCCATTTCACCGGCCCTGCAGACCTTGCGCACCGCCCCCAAGCGTCACGCCGAACTGGACACGCAGCTGCAGCGCATGCGCAGCCTGCAGGCCGAGGCCCAGCAGTTGCAGGCCGCACCGCGCAGCAGCACGGGCGACCCCACCGGCGCCCTGCGCAACGGCCTGACCCAGCGCATGGGCACGGCCGCACAGCTCAACGTGACCGGCGACCGTGCCACCGTGACGCTCAAGGCCGCCCCTGCCGATGCCCTGGCGCAGTGGCTGGCCCTGGCGCGCAGCAATGCCCGGGCCGTGCCCATCGAGGCACGCCTGACCCGCACCGCCAACCCGACCACTACCGCAACGACAGGCAATGCCCGCCCGGGCCCGCAAGGCCCCGCCGCGGCGCCGGCCTTGCCGGCGGCGGGTGCGGGTGCGCCCCCTTCGGGCCCTCTGATGCCCCCTATTCCCGGCAGCATGCCGGCCATGGGTGCCAACCCTGTACAGGGCAACGCCCCCGAGGGCGCGGCCCCCGGGACCCCGCGCTGGGACGGCACGCTGGTGCTGGCCCTGCCTGCACGGTGAACCCCACGGAACGCCCTGTGTCCCCCGCCCGCAGCACACGCACCTCTTCGCGCACCACCGGTGCCGTACCGCGCTCGCCCTGGGGCTGGGCGGTGGGCGGTGCCCTGGCCGGCCTGCTGCCGGCGCTGGTGGTCTTTGCGCCGGCGCAATGGCTGGCCCAGGGCCTGGCCCGGGCCACGGGTGGGCAACTGCTGCTGTCCGAAGCGCGTGGCACCGTCTGGAACGGCTCGGCCCAATTGGTGCTGACCGGCGGCACCGCCAGCCAGGACCGCACCTCACTGCCCGGGCGCCTGCAATGGACATTGCGCCCCACCCTGAATGGCGTGCGCGCACAGGTGCAGGCCCCCTGCTGCACCGTGCAGCCGCTGCAGGCACGGCTGGCGCTGGGCCTCTCGCAACTGCGCCTGACGGTGGGCGACGGCCAGAGCAACTGGCCCGCCGCATTGCTCTCGGGCCTGGGCACGCCCTGGAACACGCTGCAGCCGCAAGGCCAGCTGGTGCTGCAGACCCAGGGGCTGCAAGCTGCCTGGCAGGCCGGCCGCATGGTGCTGGATGGTAAGGTGCAGCTCGATGCGCTGGACATGTCCTCGCGCCTGTCCACCCTGCGCCCCATGGGCAGCTACCGGCTGGCCGTGCAGGGCGGCGAGGTGCCCATCCTGACCTTGACCACCCTGAGCGGCCACCTGCAATTGAGCGGCACCGGCCAATGGGTAGGCCAGCGCCTGCGCTTTGCGGGCGAGGCCAGTGCAGCGCCCGACCGCGAAGCGGCGCTCACCAATCTTCTGAACATCATCGGACGGCGCAACGGCGCGCGCTCCCTCATCACCGTGGGTTGACCCTATGACGACTTCCGCATCCTCCCTTTCGCCGCACCTGCAATGCGCCGTCAGCTCGATCACCCTGGCTGCCATGCTGCTGACCAGCAGCCCGCTGGCGTTGGCGCAGACGGCCGTTGGCACGGGCACCAGCAGCGTGCGCGGGAACGAACCCGTCACGCTGAACTTCGCCAACGCCGAGATCGAAGCCGTGGCCCGCACCATGGCCACCATCACCGGGCGCAACGTGGTGGTCGACCCGCGCGTGAAGGGCCAGCTCACGTTGATCACCGAGCGCGCCGTGCCCCCCTCGGCCGCGTTCCAGCAGTTTCTGGCCGCACTGCGCCTGCAGGGCTTCACGGTGGTCGAATCGGCCGGCCTGTACAAGGTGGTGCCCGAGGCCGACGCCAAGCTGCAGAGCGGCAGCGTGGGCGTGAGCGAGTCGGGCTCTGCGCGCGGCACGCCCGGCGGCGGGCAGATCGTGACGCAGATCTTCAAGCTCAATTACGAAAACGCGGGCAACCTGGTGCCGGTGCTGCGCCCGCTGATCAGCCCCAACAACACCATCAACGTGAACCCCGGCAACAACTCGCTGGTGATCACCGACTACGCCGACAACCTGCAACGCCTGGGCCGCATCATCGCGGCGATGGACGTCTCCAACGCCAGCGATGTGGAGATCATCCCGCTGCGCAACGCCCTGGCGGTCGACCTCGCACCCCTGGTGGCACGCCTCATCGATGGCGGCAGTGGCGCCGCGCCCGCCGCTGCCCAGGGCCAGGCGGATACCTCGTTCAAGACCACGCTGCTGGCCGAGCCGCGCAGCAATTCGCTGATCCTGCGCGCAGCCAACCCTGCACGGGTGGCCATGGTGCGTGCCCTCGTCGACAAGCTCGACCAGCCCCCGGTGCCGGGCAGCAGCGCCTCCACGGGCAACATCCATGTGGTCTACCTCAAGAACGCCGATGCCACCAAGCTCGCCACCACCCTGCGCGCGGCCATGGCCAGCATGGGCGGCAACTCCAGTGGCGGTGCCGGCGCCAGCACGCCGGCGATTTCCGGTGGGGGTGCACCGTCCAGCTCACTGTCGGGCGGCGGCAGCAACAGCGGCGGCCTGAGCGGCGGCTCCAACAGCAGCAGCAACAGCAGCCTTGGCGGGCTGGGCAGCAGTTCCGGCATGGGCGCCGGCTCGGGCATGGGCAGCGCCAACAGCAACCAGCCCTCCACCGGCGGCCTGATCCAGGCCGACCCCACCACCAACTCGCTGATCATCACGGCGCCCGAGCCGCTGTTCCGCCAACTGCGCGCAGTGATCGACCAGCTCGATGGTCGACGGGCCCAGGTTCTGGTGGAAAGCATGATCGTAGAGGTCTCGGCTACCAAGCTGGCGGAGTTCGGCATCCAGTGGCAAGGGGTTTTGGGCAAGCAGGGCGATGGCACCGTCGGCGTCATCGGCACCAATTCGGTCCAAGGTGGAGGTGCGAACATCCTGAATGTCACAGGAGCACTGGCCAGTGGAAGCACCAGCGCCATCACCTCGGCAGCCAGCACGCTGAGCAAGGGCCTGAACCTGGCCCTTGCACCGCGCATCAATGGCCAGTACTACCTGGGCGCCCTGGCCAACTTCCTGCAGAACAGCGGTGATGCCAATGTGCTGTCCACCCCCAACCTGATGACGCTGGACAACGAGGAAGCGCGCATCGTGATCGGCAACAACGTGCCCTTCCCGACCGGCTCGTATGCCAACACCGGCGGCAGCAACACGGTGAACCCCTTCACCACGGTGGAGCGCAAGGACGTGGGCCTGATGCTCAAAGTGCGCCCGCAGATCAGCGAGAACGGCACCGTCAAGATGTCGATCTACCAGGAGGTCTCCAAGATCGACCGCGCGACCCTCTCTGACGTGAACGGCCCCACGACGAGCAAGCGCTCCATCGAGTCGAACGTGGTGGTGGACGATGGCAACATCATCGTTCTCGGCGGTCTGCTCGAAGACAGCTACTCCCAGGGCGAGGACAAGGTGCCGGTGATGGGCGATCTGCCCCTGGTTGGCGGCCTGTTCCGCAGCGAAAACCGCACGCGCAACAAGACCAACCTGATGGTCTTCCTGCGCCCCGTGGTGGTGCGTGATGCGGCCACCAGCGAAGCCCTGATGGCAGACCGCTACGACGCGATCCGCGGGCTGCAGCAGGTGACGCAACCCGCGTCGAGCCTGCCGCTGCGGTCGATATCGGGCGCTCCTGTCTTGCCGGAACTGCCCCAGCGTAGCGCCCCGGCAACGCGCGTACAGCCTGCCCCCCTGCAGGACCTGGTTACGCCTGTGCAGCCGGCGCCCCGGCTGACGCCTGCGGGCGTACCCATCAGCGAAGCACCTGTTCCCGCTGCGGCCACCGCACCGACCTACTACGTGCGTGCCGGCGTGTTCGGCGATGACTCGGCCTCGCAGGCTGCACTGGCCAGGCTGCGCAATTCGGCGCTCCCCATCTCGGAGCAGCCGGTGGACACCAGCCAGGGCCCCCGCACCAGCGTGCGTGTAGGCCCGTACCACAACCCGGCTTCGGCCGACTCCGCTGCCGCGATGGTGCGCGAGCTCGCGCCCGCCGCCACGGTGACCCGCCAGACGCTCTGACCCATGCGCCACCCCCTGCCCTACGCCTTTGCCCGCACCTCGCAGCTGCTGCTGGAGGACGATGGCCAGCAGCTCGTGCTGTGGCACGGCCCTGCACCCGACGTGACCGCGCTGTCGGAAGTGATGCGCAAGCACAAGATCCGCCACCTGCAGTCGCTGGCGGCCCCGGCCCTGGCCCAGCGCATCAGCGCCGCCTATGCCCAGGGCGAATCGAGCGCCGCCACCGTGGTGAGCGAAGTCGAGTCCGACGCCGACCTCTCGCGCATGATGCAGGACCTGCCGGCGGTGGAAGATTTGCTGGAAACGGCCGACGACGCGCCCATCATCCGCATGCTCAACGCCCTGCTCACGCAGGCCGCGCGCGATGGCGCGAGCGACATCCACATCGAGCCTTACGAGCGGCATTCGAGCGTGCGCTTTCGCGTCGACGGCTCGCTGCGCGAGGTAGTGCAGCCCAACCGCGCACTGCACGCCGCCCTGATCTCGCGCCTGAAGATCATGGCCGACCTCGACATTTCGGAAAAACGCCTTCCGCAGGACGGGCGCATCAGCCTGCGCCTGGGCACGCGCGCCATCGACGTGCGCGTCTCCACCCTGCCCAGCGCCCATGGCGAGCGGGCCGTGCTGCGCCTTTTGGACAAGAGCGAAAGCAAGCTAAGCCTGGAAGCCGTGGGCATGCAGGGCGACACGCTGCGCCGCTTCGAGGGCCTGATTGCCCAGCCGCACGGCATCATCCTCGTGACCGGGCCCACGGGCTCGGGCAAGACCACCACGCTGTACGCGGGCCTGGGGCGGCTGGACGCCTCGCGCAACAACATCATGACGGTGGAAGACCCCATCGAGTACGAGCTGCCCGGCGTGGGCCAGACCCAGGTCAACAGCAAGATCGAGCTGACTTTTGCCAAGGCCCTGCGCGCCATCCTGCGCCAGGACCCGGACATCATCATGATCGGCGAAATCCGCGATTTCGAGACCGCGCAGATTGCTATCCAGGCCTCGCTCACCGGCCACCTGGTGCTGGCCACGCTGCACACCAACGACGCGGCCAGCGCCGTGACGCGCCTGACCGACATGGGCGTGGAGCCCTTCCTGCTGTCGTCCTCATTGCTCGGCGTGCTGGCCCAGCGGCTGGTGCGCAAATACTGCAGCCACTGCCAGGGTACCGGCTGCGAGCACTGCGGCCAGACCGGCTACACCGGCCGTACCGGCCTGTTCGAGCTGCTGGTGACCAACGATGCCATCCGCGCGCAGATCCACAACCAGGCCTCCGAGGCGGACATCCGCACGGCGGCCCTCGCGGGAGGCATGGCGCTGATGCGCGAAGACGGCGAGCGCTTGATTGCCGCCGGCATCACCAGCCGCGAAGAAGTGCTGCGCGTCACAAGGGATTAGCAGACCTTCGCATCGTAAGCGCCCCAAGAAAAGAGCCCCCGTCACCAACCGGCGACAGGGGCTTTTTGCTGGGCGCAGCCGGTGGCTCTGCCAGCCGGCAGACCGTCAGCGGATCTGCAATGCCTGCTTGGGCGCGCGCACCGGAACGGCAGGCCGCTGGGCCGGCGCAGGGATGCCTTGGCGTGGGGTCGGCATGCTGCCACCTGCACCCGGGCTGGCGGCCCTGGCTCCCGGCTGCAGCTTGAACTGGCTCACGGCCTGGGTCAGCTGCAAAGCCTGCTCACGCAAGGATTCCGACGCTGCGGTGGACTGCTCGACCAGCGCGGCGTTCTGCTGGGTCATGTTGTCCAACTGGCTCACCGACTGGCTGATGTGGCCCACGTTGTCGCGCTGCTCGGCGGACGACGCCGTGATCTCGCTGATGATGTCCGAGACGCGGCGCACGCTGCCCACGATCTCGTTCATGGTGGCGCCCGCCTGGCTCACCAGGCGCGAGCCGTCTTCGACACGCTCCACCGAGGAGCCGATCAGGCCCTTGATCTCCTTGGCAGCCGCAGCCGAGCGCTGGGCCAGGCTGCGCACCTCGCTGGCCACCACGGCAAAGCCCCGGCCCTGCTCGCCGGCACGGGCGGCTTCCACCGCCGCATTGAGCGCCAGGATGTTGGTCTGGAAGGCAATGCCATCGATCACGCCGGTGATGTCGGCGATCTTGCGCGAGCTGGTGGTGATCTGGTCCATGGTGGTCACCACCTGCGAGACGACCACACCGCCGCGCCCGGCCACCTCGGCGGCCGACGAGGCGAAGTCGCTGGCCTGGCGTGACGATTGGGCGCTCTGGCCGATGGTGCTGGTGAGCAGCTCCATCGACGAAGCGGCCTCTTCGAGGTTGGCGGCCGTCTGTTCGGTGCGGTGGCTCAGGTCGTGGTTGCCCGAGGCGATCTCGGTGCTGGCCGTGGAGATGTTGCTTGCCGCCTCCTGCACCTGCTGGACCAGGCCACGCAAGGCGTCCTGCATGCGTGCCATGGAGGCCACGAGCTGGCCCACCTCGTCCTGCGAAGTCACCTGCACGTCCTGCGACAGGTCGCCGCCGGCAATGCGTTCAGCCAGCTCGCTGGCCTGCGCGATCGAGCGGGTGATGGAGCGCACGCTGAAGAAGGTCAGCGGGATGAGCACGGCCAGCGCCAGCACCAGCACTATGCCGATCAGGCCGGACATGGTGGTGGTCAACATGTTCACGCCTTCGCGCGCCTCGTCCATCTTGGTGCGTGCCGTCACGGAGAGGTCCGACAGCAGCTTGTCGGTGGCCTCCATGTGCTTTTTGAGGCGGTCGGCATAGGCACCGCCCACGGCGCCGTCGATCTGGGCGCGCTCGATCTGCTCGAACACGGGAGAGATACCGGCCTCGTATTCCTTGACCTCGGCCAGGGACTTGTCGATGGACTCGACGAAGGCCGCATCGCCCGACTGCACCTGGCGCACATCGGCCATGCCCTTGTTCAGCGCGGTGAGCGATTTCTTCCAGCTCTCGCGCAGGGCTGCGACCTCGACGGAGTTGTTGAAGCTGATGATGATGTCTTTTTCGGAGCGGCGCAGGTCACCCAGGGTGGTGCGCAACTCGGCCACATCGGTCAGGGTCTGCACCCGCTGGGAGAACAGCTGGTCCAGGGTGCTGCGGGTGCGCTCCAGCGCCAGATACCCCATGGCACCGATGACCACGAGCAGAACCAGGGAAAAGATCGTGCCGAAATAAAGACGTGCGCGGATGGAAAGACGGCTGAGCAGGTTCATCGCTCTTCCTTACATTTATTGACAACTACAGCATAGCAAATTTGGTGCCATAGGTTCTAGTTGTCCCTACGGGGCGTGTATGGGCGCGACTGTATGCGCCCCCGCTACCTCCGTCGCACAGGGTATGTACCGCCTCCACGGGCTCAGTAGCCATTCTATGAAGGCAGTAGCGACACTTATTTGACAGGCGTGAGCGGCACGTAAAGCTGCCCTCCTGCACGCTGAAACTCTACGGCCTTGGCCTGCATGCCGCTGGCGAGTGCCTCGCTGTCCGCCATACCCTTCTGCGCCGCGAATTCGCGCACTTCCTGCGTGATCTTCATCGAGCAGAACTTGGGCCCGCACATGGAGCAGAAATGCGCCACCTTGGCACTGTCCTTGGGCAGGGTTTCGTCGTGGTATTCCTTGGCGGTCTCGGGGTCCAGGCCCAGGTTGAACTGGTCCTGCCAGCGAAAATCGAAGCGCGCCTGGCTCAGTGCATCGTCGCGCGCGCGCGATCCCGGGTGCCCCTTGGCCACGTCGGCGGCATGCGCCGCGATCTTGTAGGCAATGATGCCCTGCTTGACGTCGTCGCGGTCGGGCAGGCCCAGGTGCTCCTTGGGGGTCACGTAGCACAGCATGGCGGTGCCCATCCAGCCGATCATGGCGGCGCCGATGGCCGAGGCGATGTGGTCGTAGCCGGGCGCGATGTCGATGGTCAGCGGGCCCAGGGTGTAGAACGGCGCCTCATGGCAGGTCTTGAGCTGCTCGGTCATGTTGGCCTGGATCATGTGCATGGGCACGTGGCCAGGGCCTTCGATCATGGTCTGCACGTCGTGCTTCCAGGCCACCTGGGTCAGCTCGCCCAGCGTGTGCAACTCGGCGAACTGCGCCTCATCGTTGGCGTCCGAGGCGCAGCCCGGTCGTAGCCCATCGCCCAGGCTGAAGGACACGTCGTAGGCCTTCAAGATGTCGCAGATGTCCTCGAAATGCTCGTACAGAAAGCTTTCGCGGTGGTGCGCCATGCACCACTTGGCCATGATGGAGCCGCCGCGCGAGACGATGCCCGTGCGCCGCGCCGCCGTGAGGTGGATGTAGGCCAGGCGCACGCCAGCGTGGATGGTGAAATAGTCCACGCCCTGCTCGGCCTGTTCGATCAGCGTGTCGCGGAAGATCGCCCAGGTCAGGTCCTCGGCCACGCCGCCGACCTTCTCGAGCGCCTGGTAGATGGGCACGGTGCCGATGGGCACCGGGCTGTTGCGCACGATCCAGTCGCGCGTGGTGTGGATGTTCTTGCCGGTGGACAGGTCCATCACGTTGTCGGCGCCCCAGCGGATGGCCCAGACGAGCTTTTCGACCTCCTCCTCGATGCTGGAGGTGACGGCCGAGTTGCCGATGTTGGCATTGATCTTGACCAGGAAGTTGCGCCCGATGGCCATGGGCTCCACTTCGGGGTGGTTGATGTTGGCCGGGATGATGGCGCGCCCGCGCGCCACTTCGTCGCGCACGAACTCGGGCGTGATGGTGGGCGGGATGCTCGCGCCCATCGGGTTGCCCGCCAGGCGCTGCTCGCGCCCGGCATCGGCCAGGTACTGCGCCATCCACTCGCGCTTGCCGTTCTCGCGGATGGCCACGTACTCCATCTCGGGGGTGACGATGCCCTTTCTGGCGTAGTGCATCTGTGTCACGTTGGCACCGCTGCGCGCGCGCAGGGGCTTGCGCTGCAGCGCGGCCGCTTCGGCGCGCAGTTGTGCCAGGCGCACGGCGTCCTCGCTCTTTTGGCCATCGTCGAGCGCCACGGGCGCGCGGCCCTCGTAGTGCTCCACGTCGCCACGGCCGGTGATCCAGCCGCCGCGCACGCTGGCCAGGCCGCGGCGCACGTCGATTACGGCGTCGGGATCGGTGTAGGGGCCGGAGGTGTCGTAGACGCTGACCTGCTCGCCATTGGTCAGCGCGATGTCGCGCACGGGCACGCGCAGGTCGGTGTGCAGGTGGCCTGGCAGGTAGGCCTTGCGCGAGGCCGGAAAGGGCTCGCGCGTGGCGGCCAGCAGCTCGGCGAATTTTTCACGGGCGAGGGGATCGGGTGCATTCATGGGGCAGGTCTCCAGTTCCGGTGGCAAAGGGAATTGCTCCGGAATGGACCTGCGCCCCGCACACGCGCCATGGCGCATGTACAGCACGCCCTGCGGGCCAGCAAGGGCGCGCAGGGGCATGGAGGTCGGCTCTTCTTCCGCCGGTATGAACCGGATCAAGTTCGTCGGGTTCGCAGGCAGCCTGATTGTTGGTCAGGCCCCATGCATCTCAGCGCTTTCGCACACCCCGGAGCAAGTGCCAGTATATCGATACCGGCCTGCAACACCGCCTTAGATGCGCCCGATGATCGCCACGGCGAAGAAGAACACGGCTGCGATGACGGTCCACTTGAGCACCACCAGCCCCCAGCGCTTGTAGTGCGCTTGGCCAGTGCCCGCGTAGAACGCGAACGATACGGCCGCTGCCAGCAGCAGCGCCATGACGGCCCAGCGAAAGAGCAGCATGGGGATGCGCCTACCAGGCGCGCGCCGGCTGGGCGAAGCCGCGCGGTGCCTGGCGCTCGTCCTCGAAGGTGACTTCTTCCCAGGCGTCGGGCTGGGACAGCAGCTCGCGCAGCAGCAGGTTGTTCATCGCGTGGCCCGAGCGGAAGGCGCTGTAGGCCGCCAGCAGGGGCTTGCCGATGATGTACAGGTCGCCCATGGCGTCGAGGATCTTGTGCTTGACGAACTCGTCGTCGTAGCGCAGCCCGTCGCTGTTGAGCACCTTGTAGTCGTCCATCACGATGGCGTTGTCCAGCCCGCCGCCCAGGGCCAGGCCGTTGGAGCGCATCATCTCCACGTCGCGCGTGAAACCAAAGGTGCGCGCGCGTGCGATGTCGCGGCTGTAGTTGCCCTCACCCAGGTCGAACTCCACGCGCTGGCCAGTGGAGTCCACCGCAGGGTGGTCGAAATCGATCTCGAAGCTCAGCTTGTAGCCATGGTAGGGCACGAGGCGCGCCCACTTGGCCTGGGCACCACTGCCCTCGCGCACCTCCACCGGGCGCTTCACACGGATGAAGCGCTTGGGGGCTTTCTGCAGTTCGATCCCCGCGCTTTGCAGCAGGAACACGAAGGAGGACGACGACCCATCGAGGATGGGCACCTCTTCGGCCGTGATGTCCACGTAGAGGTTGTCGAGCCCCAGGCCCGCGCACGCCGACATGAGATGCTCCACGGTGTGCACCTTGGCACTGCCGACCCCGATGGTGGAGGCCAGGCGCGTGTCCGTCACGGCGTCGGCACGGATCGGGATGTCCACGGGCTGGGGCAGATCAACCCGGCGGAACACGATGCCGGTGTCGGGCTGCGCAGGCCGCAGGGTCAGCTCGACCCTCTGGCCACTGTGCAGCCCCACGCCGACGGCGCGGGTCAAGGTCTTGAGGGTGCGTTGCTGGAGCATTCCCGCATTGTAAAAGGGTGGGCCCGTCCCTGCTCGCCGCAAGACCATGGCAAGGCCTTACGGCACCCGCCACAGTTTCCCGCAAAGGCCCCGGTAAACATAAGCGCTGGAGGGCGTTGCGGGGCTGCTGCCCTCTCGCTCCATGCTCACCGCCAGCTCCACCGCCTTGGCAAACACGGTTTCAGACGGGGCGCCCAGTTGCAGATGCACGAAAGCCCCTTGCGGCAGCGGCGCCACGGGGCTGGCCTTGCCCGCCGCATCCAGCGACCACAGGTACAGCACCTGGCCGGCGGGCACCGGCACTGCGGCTACGCGCTTGATGTCCACCGTGCGGCCCTGCCGCAGGCTGGAGACGATGAGGCCGGGGCGTCCATCCGCCAGCCCCAGCACGCCGACATAGCTTTCGGGCAACTGGGTGGATGCCGGTGCATCCGGCCCACCGTGCCGGGCTTGCCAGAGCGACGGCAGCAGCACCCCCACCATCAGGCCCAGTACCAACGCGCCCGCCGGGGCTGGCTGCAGCAACCGTTTCCACCACGGCACCCGCATCCCAGGGACTGGAAACCCCAGGCGCTGCTCGATGGCGCGCCAGGTAGCGGGTGACGGCGCCTGGGGTGGCAGGGCCAGCAGCGCGGGCGCCATGCGCTCGTTCCAGCGCGCCACGGCTTCGGCCAGATCGGGCCGCCGCGCAAGCAGCTTTTCGAAGCGGCGGCGGGCGCCACCCTGCAGCGTGCCCAGGGCGTACTCGCCTGCCAGCAGGTCCACGAGCCGGGGGTTCTGGTGCCATGTCATGCGCAGGACTCCATGCAGTCGCGCAGGCGCGCCAGGCTGCGGCGCATCCAGGCCTTGACCGTGCCAAGGGGGCGGGACAGGCGCTGGGCCAGCTCCGCATGGGTGAGCCCTTCGTAGTAGACCAGCAGCAGCGCGCTGCGCGGCTCGCTGTCGATCTGGCCCATGCAGCGGCCCAGGCGCGAGCCATCCTCCTCGGCCAGCAGCAGCTCCAGCGGCGAGCCGCCTTCGGCTGCGGCATCGTGCACCTGTTCCTGGCCATCGGCATCGCGCCAGTGCAGCGGCGTTTCGGGGCGGCGCTTGCGCAATGCGTCGATGGCGCGGTTGCGTGTGACCACGCACAGCCACGACAGGCTCAGCGCCTGCCCCTGCGCACCGGTCTGCGGCCGGTTCCACAGGTGCACGAAGACCTCCTGCAGCACGTCTTCGGCCAGGGCCCGGTCCTGCACCACGCGCACGGCCACCGCCAGCAGGCGGCTGGCCACCAGCTGGTACAGGCGCTGGAAGGCCGATGTGTCGCGCAGCACCACGCGCGACAGCAGCTGCGCCACGGCGTCGGGCAGCTCATCGGCGGGCAATGCAGCGGCAGTCATCGTGGCACCGCGAAGAGCTGCACAGGCATGCCCGAAGCCTGTGCGAAACCGGCACGGATCTCGTCAAACGTGCCGACGCGGATGTCCTCGAAATCACCCCAGCGCAGCGGCGGCGGCAGGTCGCCATAGACCTCGCTCGGCGCATGCAGGCAGGCGTATTCGGCCGCAGGGTTGAGCACGAAGCGCTCGTTGCCCGGCAGGCGCTGCGGCTTGCCCGGCACCATGCGCGGGTCGCGCGTGAAGCGGTTGGGAAAGATGCGCTGGATGCGCCGCGTCACCGGGTCTTGCGAGTAGCAGTACACATAACCGGGGCGCAGCACCGCAATGTCCAGGCTGGCGCTGCCGCGCTGCGGTGCCCCCAGCGCCACGGCAAGGGCCGCAACCTCGGGCGCTGCAACGGGTGCAGGCGGTGGCGGGGCCGCCGCTGCGCTGGCGTCGCCGGGCGTGGGTGTTGCGGCGGGCACGGCGGCCAATGCGGCGCCCGATGCGCGCGTGGAGGCATTGCGCGGCAGCGCCTTCAGCGGGCCGCGTGGCACCTTGGCGAGCACGAAGGAGCGAAAAAAACCCTCGTCCAACGCGCCCTGGGCAGGCAGGCCGAGCGCCTGGCGGTAGCTGCGCAGCGCCGTGGCGAAGGCGGCGTCGGCCTGGTCATCGATGGCGCCGTCGTAGTAGCGCCGCTCGCGCATGCGCTCCTTGTAGAAGGCGATGCGTTCGGCCTCGTCCATGGACAGGAACCAGTCGGCCAGTTCGCGCTGCACCTCGGCATCGCTGTCGGTGGTGCCCAGGCACTGCCAGTAGGGCGCGCGCAGCAGCTTGCCCACCAGTTCCACGGCGGCCAGCTCGACCATGTTGCGCGCCGCTTGCGAAGGGCCATCGGCGCGCGAGGTCGAGAACGAGAACACCACGCCAATGCCGGGATTGACCAGTTGCGCCTGGCCATCGGCCGCGCTGGCGTCGCGGCTGGCCAGCACGGTGGTGTTCTTGGACGACACGCCGGGCAGCAGCGTCATGCTCGCGGTCTCCACCACGGCGGCGTCCAGGCCCAGCACCGAGAACTTGGTCTCACTGCCAAAACGCACGCCGAACACAGACTGCGCGAGCGTGGCGCCAAAGGAGCTGCCGTTCTTGAGCACCGACTCGTCGAGCTGGCTCACCGTGCCGCGAATGTTGTAGGCCGGCACCACACCGAAGGCGCTGGTGCGCTGCGCCTGCGCCAGCACCTGGGCGAGGTTCTGCTGGTCGCTGCCGAAGACCGACAGGCGAACGCCGCGCGAGCGCCGCGTCATGTCCGACACGGCCGAGGTCAGCATGTCGCGCGCCGATATGGGCACCTTCTGCGTGGCATCGCGAAACTCTTCCATCATCATGGTCACGTCGCGCGTGCCCATGTCGAACATCATTTCGTCCATGCAGCGCAGCGCGGGCGTGAAGTTGGTGATGGTGCGCCGCGCCTTGTCCGTGGGGTTGGCCTGGGCGCGCACCTCGTTGAGGGCCGCGCGGTCGGGTGCCCCGGCACAGCCGGCCAGAGCCGCCGCCAGGGCCAGCACGGCGGCCGCAGCGGCCGCGCGGCGTGCACGGCTGTGCACGGGGGAGTGGTTGAAGGTCATGGCAATCTCGGCAAAGGGGATGGGCGTGCACAGGCCAGCCCGCAGTGCGCACCCAAGCCGGTGCACGCACAGCGCGGGCTGGTGCGGAAAGTCAGCGGCCTACGGGGCGGGTGTAGGACACGCGCACCCAGCGGTCCTCGTTGCCGACGGCGTCGGTGTCCAAGTCCCAGTCATTGCCTGGGCCGGCATGCTCGCCATCGGGCTTGGTCGGGCCTTCGGTGGGGCCCTGGCAGCGGTCTTCACCGCGCTTGACCTCCAGGCGCCAGCCAATGCCGTTGACGTTCTGGCACATGGGCCTTTTCTTCTCGATCTTTTCGCAGCCCAGGCTGTCCTGGCTGCGGCCGGTGACGTCGTTGTAGCCATTGGGGCAGCTGACGCCGTTGGCCGGGTTCTTGCCCAGGGTGTAGTGCACCGGGTAGCTGGCGGGCCACAGGTGAACGATCTTCTCGGCCACGAACTTGTCGGCGCCGCCGGGGTTGACGACGCGCTGGTAGCGCCCTTCGTCAGGCCCGAGCAGCGCGGCCGGGCCGACGGCAGTCAGGTAACCCATGATGTCGCCCGGCAGACCCGACTGGCCCTTGAGCTTGGGGGGCCCGGCCACCGGGTTCATGGCCGACGGCACGCTGACCACGTCACCCGTCACGGCGGGCAGGCATTTGTCGGCGCCCGCCATCTGGATGGTCACGTAGTTGGGTTTGTTGGCAGGCGGGCAGATCGAGCCGCGCTCGAACACCAGGGTGACGCTGCACTTGAGCACGCCGCCGGCGCGGTTGACCTCGGTGTTGGCGGGGCATTCAGCGCGCTCGGGCACGTTGCCGGTGGCGCGCAGCAGCGAGGCCTTGTCGGCCCAGGCGGAGGTGGAAACGGCGGCACCGGCCAGGGTGAGGCAGGCGATGGCGATGGAAGAGAACTTCATGGTGGTGTCCTTCGGGAAATGGGGGAATGCAATCGGTGAAAGGCGTTGGGTGGCAACAGGTCAGGGCTTGGGCACCACGTGCCATGCGCCGCCCATGCCGTCGCCCAGGCGGTCGCCGGCCTTGGCATCGCTGGCGTAGTAGTAAAGGGGCTTGCCCTTGAAGCTCCACTGGCGCGCACCACCGGCCTCGATGACGCCGAAGTCGCCCTCGGCCTTGGCACCGGCCTTGGCTGCAAAGGCCGGCCATGCGGCCACGCAGCCGCCGCTGCAGTTGCTTTTGCCAGCAGCGTCCTTGTCGAAGGTGTAGACCGTGCGGCCGGCGGCATCGGTAAGCACGCCCTGCTGAAAGACGGGCTGCGCCTGCGCGGTCAGCGTGGCCAGGCCCAGGAGCAGTGCGGGTGCGAAGTACTTGAGCTGTTTCATGTTGGTTCCTGTATCTCGGTAGGTCCGGTTGAAGAGCGCCACATGGCGTCCTGCTTGTGGAACGGCGCGGTGCAGCGTTTGGATGCAGGGGGCAGAAAACTTTTTCGTGATCTCGACCTGCACCCATGCCGAGGCCCTGTGGCTCCTGCAGCACCGGGAAAATCGTAGGTTCCGCGCGCTTTGCCCGCACCCCATGAACATGGGAGGGGCGCCGCCGCGAAGATGGGATGACGCAGCGCAGGCGGGCGCTAAGATGGCGCGACGCACCCCCACCGACCTCCCTACCCTGCCACTCATGAGCACACCCCGCTGGCGCGTCGCACTGATAGAGGACGATGCCGAGATGCGCAGATTCTTCGAAGGCTGCGTCACCGCCCACCCCGATCTGGAGCTGGCCGCTTCCTTTGGCATGCTGGCGCCTGCGCGCCGCTGGCTGGACGAGCACCCTGCCGACGTGCTGCTGACCGATCTGGCGTTGCCCGATGGCCATGGCCTGGCGCTGCTGCAGCATGTGGTGCGCACGCAGCCGGCATGCGAGGTGCTGGTGGTGTCGGTCTTCGGCGACGAGGACACCGTGATCGCCTGCGTGGAAGCCGGTGCCGTGGGCTATATCCAGAAGGACTCCACACCCGCGGACGTGGGCCGGATCATCGTCGGCGTGAAGCACGGCGAGTCGCCCATCTCGCCCATGATCGCGCGCAAGCTGCTGGCCCGGCTGCGCCAGCGGGGCGCGCGCGAGGAGCCTCAGCCCCAGCCTGTTGACCCGGCGTTGCCCAGCCTGGAACTCACGCCGCGCGAGTCGGACGTGCTGGAGCTGATCGCGCGCGGCTACTCGTACGCCGAGATCGCGCGCCTGCAGGACATTTCCAAGCACACGGTGCAAAGCCACATCAAGAACCTGTACAGCAAGCTGGCCGTGCACTCGCGTGGCGAAGCGGTCTTCGAGGCCAGCCGCATGGGCCTGCTGGACCGCCACCGTCGCGCTCCCTGACAGTTCACCGGCCATGCAGCGCACCCTCGGCCTGCCCGCGTCGTTCATCGGCCACCTGCTGTGCGGCCTGGTCCTTTGGAGCATGCAGGTTCTGCCGGCGCTGGCGCAGGACGCCGCCCCGCCCCCGGGCGTGCAGGTGCTGCGCGACGCCGAACTGACGGTGCGCCTGCGCCAGAGCGCCGCCCAGACCACGACGGCCCACACACTTCCGCTGCACTGGGACGTGCTGCACCGGCGCAAGGCCGGCTGGGCCACTGCCACGCTGCGCTTCGACGCCATGGATGCCCAGCGGCTGCAGCCCCAGGCCCTGCTGATTCCCCGGCTGGGCAATGCCTACCGCATCTCGCTCAACGGGATGGAACTGGCCACCGGCGGAGAACTGCTGCTGCCCAACGACGGCTGGACCGGTCGGCGCCCGCTGTGGATCCGGCTGCCGGGCACGCTGCTGCAGGCGCACAACGTGCTGGAGATCCACATCCGCGCGGACTACCTGCGGCGCGCCGGCATCTCACCCGTGCAGTTCGGACCCGAGGCGGCGCTGCAGGGCAGCTGGCACGCGCTGGAGTGGCAGCGCGTGACGCTGCCGCGCGCGGTCTCGCTGTTCAGCCTGGTGGTGGGCATCTTCTGCCTGCTGCTGTGGTGGCAGCAGCGCCAAGCGCTGTATGCGTTTGCGGCGCTGTGCGAGCTTGCATGGGCCTGCCGCATCACCGCAGCCTGGCTGGAGGAGATCTTTCTGGCCTGGCCCGCCTGGTTCCAGGCCGTGCAGGGCCTGTTCTGGGCCGGCTGCCTTGCCACCTACTGGCTCACGCGCACCGTGTGGGGGCCCCGGCCACGGGCAGAGCTGTATGTCGCGTCAGCGATCTTCGTGCTGTGCCCCTTTGCCGTGGCAGGCGGCGCCGACTGGGTGCTGGGCTGGACCGTGGTGCTGGTCGTGGCCTGGGCGGCACTGATCCTGCGCCTGGGCTGGGAGTGCAGGCACACCCGCGACAGCCCGCGGCTGTGGATGCTGGTGGCCCTCGGTGTCTGCTGGGCGGCCCTGGTACGCGATATCGCGGCGGCACGCCTGGCGCCTGCGCAGTACATGGATGGCGGCTGGACGCAATGGGCAGCCGCCTTCGCTGGCGTGGCCGTGCTGGCCATCGTGGGGCAACGCTTTCAGCAGGCGCGCAATGCGCTGATCGACCTCACGGCGTCGCTGGAGCAGCGCGTTCTGCAGCGCGAGGAGAAGCTGGCCGAGCAGCACCAGGCGCTGCGCAAGCTTGAGCGCATCAGCGCCAAATCCGAAGAACGCGCACGCATCCTGCGCGACATGCACGATGGCGCGGGCGCCCACCTGATCACGGCCATGCGCCAGCTCGAAGGCGGGGTGGCATCGCAGGCCGAGGTGATGCAGACGCTGCGCGAGTCGCTGGACCAGCTGCGCCTGTCGGTGGACGCGATGTCCTTGCCGAACGGCGACATCAACGCACTGCTGGCAAGCCTGCGTTTCCGCCTGGAGCAGCGCATCCGCGATTCGGGTCTGGAGCTGATGTGGGACGTGGCGCTGCTGCCCCTGTGGCCCGGCAGCAGCGAGGAGGCCATGCGCCACCTGCAGTACATCGTGTTCGAGGCCATCTCCAACGTGCTGCAGCACGCCCGCGCGCGGCAGCTGGCACTGACCGCCCGCGCCGACGGCCAGGCCATCACCATCCACCTGCGCGACGATGGCGTGGGCAGGCAGGACGGCGCCTGCGGCAATGGCCTGCGCACCATGCACGAGCGGGCGGGGCTGATCGGCGCGGCGCTGGAGCTGCGCCTTGAAGACAGCGGTGGCACCACGGTGTGCCTGTCATTGCCGCTGGATGCACCTGCCCTCGCGGCAGCCTGATATCTCCCGGGAGATCGGCCATGAAAAAGGGGCCCGAAGGCCCCTGAAGAATCCGGGCTTGGCGGCCCGGTACTCCATCATGCGGATTCGCCTTTGACCGTCTAGCTTTGTTGGTTCGCCTTGCCGTGCTACAGCACTGTCTGCGGCTTCCCGCCTAGCTATACGATCAAATGCAAATCCGTATCAATCGGCTTGCTTGCGCAGGAAGGCCGGGATTTCCAGGTCGTCCATGCCGCCCGAGGACAGCGCGTCCACGCGGGCGGCTGCCTGCGTGCGGTTGGTGCGCCACACGCTGGGCACCGACATGCTGCCGTAGTCGGCCTGCGAGCTGCCGCCGCCGCCATGGCCGGTCTGGCCCGAGGGCACGCCCATGGCACTGCCAATCGCACCGGCAACGCCTGCCACGGGGATCTGGTAGGCCATGTTGTCGGTGCCGGTGCGCAGGCCGCCCTGCACCACCGAGATGGGCTGGCGGCGGGCGTTCTGGCGCGACAGGCCGGTGGCGACCACGGTCACGCGGATCTCGTCGCCCAGGGTGTCGTCGTAGGCGGCACCGAAGATCACGTGCGCATCCTTGGACGCGTAGGCGTTGATGGTGTTCATCGCCAGGCGCGACTCGGACAGCTTGAGGCTGCCCTTGCTGGCCGTGACCAGCACCAGCACGCCCTTGGCGCCCGACAGGTCGATGCCTTCGAGCAGCGGGCAGGCGATGGCCTGCTCGGCTGCGATACGGGCGCGGTCGGGGCCGCTGGCCGTGGCCGTGCCCATCATGGCCTTGCCGGGCTCGCCCATCACGGTGCGCACGTCTTCGAAGTCGACGTTCACCTGGCCGTACTCGTTGATGATTTCGGCAATGCCGCCCACGGCGTTCTTGAGCACGTCGTTGGCGTGCGCGAAGGCTTCGTCCTGGGTGATGTCGTCGCCCAGCACTTCCAGCAGCTTCTCATTGAGTACGACGATCAGCGAATCGACGTTGGCTTCGAGTTCGGCCAGGCCGTTGTCGGCGTTGGTCATGCGTCGCCCGCCCTCCCAGTCGAAGGGCTTGGTGACCACGCCCACGGTGAGGATGCCCATTTCCTTGGCGATGCGCGCGATCACGGGCGCTGCGCCCGTGCCAGTGCCGCCGCCCATGCCGGCGGTGATGAACAGCATGTGCGCGCCGTCGATGGCCGCGCGGATGTCCTCGGCTGCGGCCTCGGCTGCATCACGGCCCTTGTCGGGCTTGCTGCCGGCTCCCAGGCCGCTGGCACCGAGCTGGATCACGCTGTGGGCGGAGCTACGCGTGAGGGCCTGCGCATCGGTATTGGCACAGACGAATTCCACGCCCTGCACACTGCGGGCGATCATGTGTTCGACGGCGTTGCTGCCGCCGCCGCCCACGCCGATCACCTTGATCTGCGTGCCCTGGTTGAATGTTTCGGCTTCGATCATTTCGATGGACATGTTGGAGCTCCTGGTTCTGTCTTCGTACGCAATTGCAAAATGGGGTTCGGTGTTGTCTGGTGGCGCGGGCGGCATGGCGGTCCTGTACATCGCCATCGCCCGCCGGACAATCGGGGGCCTGCGCGCGCAAATCGGTGGCATTGGTTCATGGTCATCAGAAGTTCCCCACGATGAAGTCCTTGAACCGGCCAAATGCGGTCTTCATGGAGCCGCTCTTCTGGGCCACCTTGAAGCCGCGCAGGCGCGCCAGGCGCGCCTCTTCGAGCAGGCCCATGACGGTGGAGGCACGGGGCTGGGCCACCATGTCCGACAGGGCACTCGAATACTTGGGGATGCCGCGGCGCACAGGCTTGAGGAAGATGTCCTCGCCCAGCTCGATCATGCCGGGCATGACGGCACTGCCGCCCGTGAGCACGATGCCCGAGGACAGCACTTCTTCATAGCCCGACTCGCGGATCACCTGCTGCACCAGCGAGAAGATCTCTTCCACCCGCGGCTCGATCACGCCGGCCAGGGCCTGCTTGCTCAGCATGCGGGGGCTGCGGTCACCGAGGCCCGGCACTTCCACCTGGCTCTCGGGGTCGGCCAGCAGCTGCTTGGCGTAGCCGCTCTCGACCTTGATGTCCTCGGCGTCCTTCGTTGGCGTGCGCAGTGCCATGGCGATGTCGCTGGTGATCAGGTCGCCTGCGATCGGGATCACCGCAGTGTGGCGGATGGCGCCTCCGGTGAAGATGGCTACGTCGGTCGTGCCGGCGCCGATGTCGACCACCACCACGCCGAGCTCGCGCTCGTCGTCGGTCAGCACGGCCTGGCTCGATGCGAGCGGGTTGAGCAGCAGTTGCTCGACCTCCAGCCCGCAGCGGCGCACGCACTTGATGATGTTCTCGGCCGCGCTCTGGGCACCGGTCACGATGTGGATCTTGGCCTCCAGGCGGATGCCGCTCATCCCGATGGGCTCTTTCACATCCTGCCCGTCGATCACGAACTCCTGCGGCTCCACCAGCAGCAAGCGCTGGTCGGACGAGATGTTGATGGCCTTGGCCGTCTCCACCACGCGGGCCACGTCGGCCGAGGTGACTTCCTTGTCCTTGACGGCCACCATGCCGCTGGAATTGAGGCCGCGGATGTGGCTGCCCGTGATGCCGGTGTACACGCGCTGGATCTTGCAGTCGGCCATCAGCTCGGCCTCCTTGAGCGCCTGCTGGATGCTCTGCACCGTGGCGTCGATATTGACCACCACGCCACGCTTCAGGCCATTGCTCGGGGCCACGCCCAGGCCCGCGAGCTTGAGCTCGCCATTGGGCAGGACTTCGGCAACCACCGCCATGATCTTGGCTGTGCCGATGTCCAGGCCGACCACCACGTCTTTGTATTCTCTAGCCATATTCAGTCACTGCCCTTCGTTGTTCTGTTGCGCCGGCTGCGGGTTCGTTCATGCATGGTGGCTACCTCCGGGGGGCGGCAACTGCGGCCGCCTCTGTGGTGGTCACGCCCTTGAGGCGCAGCGCATACCCCCCCGCGTGCCGCAGGTCCGCCGATTCGAGCGCGTCCACCCGGCGCTTGTACTGGGCCGCCACCTGGGTCAGCGTGCGCGCAAAGCGCTTGGCGCGGGCCACCACCTCTTGCGGTGTGCCGCCTCCCAGCTCCACCACCGCCCCGGTGTCCAGCGTGGCGCGCCAGCCGCCCCGGCCGGTCAATGCCAGCTCTTCCACGTCCATGCCCAGCGGTTCGAACACCGGCTGCAGCAGGCCGTACATCTGCAGCACCTCGCCCGAACTGCCGCCCGGCCCCTGCAGGCGCGGCAGGCCGTCCTGGTCCACGTCGCCGACATTGGCCTCGAACACCTCGCCCTGCGTATTGACCATGGCCGAGCCCGACTCGGGCCCCCAGTACGCCACGGCGTCGTGCTCTTCGAGCACCACATGCAGGCTGCCCGGAAACTCGCGCCGTACCGACGCCTTGCGCACCCAGGGCACCTGCTCGAAGGCCTCGCGCGCCTTGCGCAGGTCCACCGTGAAAAAGTTGCCCACCAGGTGCGGCGCCACATTCGCGCGCAGGGTGACGGCGTTGTTGTGCACCAACTCGCCCTGCACGACGATGCGCGCGATGGCAAAGCCCGGGTAGCGCAGCACCCACCAGGCACCCGCTGCCAGCACGAGCATGGCGCAGCCCACGAACAGGACCGATGCGGTCATGTTCATGAGCTTGACGTCCAGCGGTGCGGGCAGCGTGTTGTTCATCAGGTTCCCAGGGTGCTTCCGGCAGGCGTGTCCATGGTGGCCGTGGCCAGCACCCCCACGCACAGGTCTTCGTAGCTGATGCCCGATGCGCGTGCCGACATGGGCACGAGCGAGTGCCCGGTCATGCCGGGAGAGGTGTTGATCTCCAGCAGGAAGGGCTGGCGGTCGCTGGCGCGGATCATGATGTCCGCACGCGCCCAGCCGCGGCAGCCCAGCGAGCGGAATGCTGCCACCACCAGGCGCTGGATCTCGCACTCCTCGGCCTCGGGCAGGCCGCTCGGGCAGTGGTACTGGGTGACGTCGGTGAAATACTTGTTCTGGTAGTCGTAGTTGCCCTCGGGCGCCACGATGCGGATCACCGGCAGCGCATACGCGCTAGCACCCTCGCCCAGGATCGGGCAGGTGGTTTCCTCGCCCTCGATGAACTGCTCGCACAGCACCTCGGGGTCGTAGCGCGAAGCCAGGGCATAGGCCTGTGCACACTGCTCAGGCGAGGTGACCTTGGTCAGCCCGATGGTGGAGCCCTCGCGCGAGGGCTTGACGATCATCGGGGCGCCCAGCGCCGCCAGAGCGTCCGTGGTCTCGGCCACGCTGCCCACCAGGCGCCAGTCGGGCGTGGGCAGGCCTTCGGCGCGCCAGATGCGCTTGGTCATGATCTTGTCCACCGCGATGCTCGAGGCCATCACGCCCGGGCCGGTGTAAGGGATACGCAGCAACTCCAGCGCGCCCTGCACGGTGCCGTCCTCGCCATGGCGCCCATGCAGCGCGATGAAGCAGCGCGCATAGCCGTCTCGGCGCAACTCGCCCAGGTCGTTCTGCGAGGGATCGAAGGCATGCGCGTCCACCCCACGCGAGCGCAGCGCCTGCAGCACGCCGGTGCCGGACATCAGCGACACCTCGCGCTCGGCAGACGCGCCACCCATCAGCACGGCGACCTTGCCCAGTGCCTTCACATCCACGTTGGAACCCAGTTTCGTCGTCATGGTCATGTCGCGCTCCCCGCCAGCGCCTTGTGCTTGGATTGGTTGTTGTTCTGCAGCATGTCGACCACCTTGGCCGGCACGGCACCGATGGAGCCTGCGCCCATGCACATCACCACGTCGCCGTTGCGCGCGTTGTCGGCAATGGCCTGCGGCAGCTCGGCCACGTCGTCCACGAAGACCGGCTCCACACGGCCGGCCACACGCAGCGCGCGTGCCAGCGAGCGGCCATCGGCCGCCACCACGGGGGCTTCGCCAGCGGCGTAGACCTCGGTGAGCAGCACGGCGTCGGCGTTGCCGATGACCTTCACGAAGTCCTCGAAGCAGTCGCGCGTACGGCTGTAGCGGTGCGGCTGGAAGGCCAGCACCAGGCGCCGCCCGGGGAAGGCGCCACGCGCTGCCGCCAGCGTGGCTGCCATCTCCACCGGGTGGTGGCCGTAGTCGTCGATGACGGTGAAGCTGCCGCCGTCCCTGGCGGGCAGGTCGCCATAGCTCTGGAAACGCCGGCCCACGCCCTTGAAGCCGGCGAGCGCACGCTGCACGGCCTCGTCGGGGATATTGAGCTCCACCGCCACGGCAATCGCCGAGAGCGCGTTGAGCACGTTGTGCTCGCCCGCGAGGTTGAGCACGATCTCCATGTCGGGCAGGGTGACGCCGTTGCGCCGCTGCACGGTGAAGCGCATCTGGCCGGCCTCGGCACGCACATCGATGGCACGCACCTGGGCATCTTCGGAAAAGCCGTAGCTCGTGATCGGGCAGGTCACGCTCTGCAGGATGTCGCGCACGGCCGGGCTGTCCACACACAGGATGGCCGTGCCGTAGAACGGCATGCGGTGCAGGAAGTCGACGAAGGCCCCCTTGAGCCGGCCGAAGTCGTGCCCGTAGGTCTCCATGTGGTCGGCATCGATGTTGGTCACCACCGCCATCACGGGCAGCAGGTTCAGGAACGAGGCATCGGACTCGTCGGCCTCGACCACGATGTAGTCGCCGCTGCCCAGCTTGGCGTTGGCACCAGCGCTGTTCAGGCGCCCGCCGATCACGAAGGTGGGGTCCAGCCCCGCCTCGGCCAGCACGCTGGTGACCAGGCTGGTGGTGGTGGTCTTGCCGTGCGTGCCGGCAATGGCGATGCCCTGCTTGAGGCGCATCAGCTCGGCCAGCATCAGCGCGCGCGGCACCACGGGGATGCGCTTGTCGCGCGCGGCCAGCACCTCGGGGTTGTCGGCCGTGACGGCGGTGGAAGTGACCACGGCGTCGGCACCATCGATGTGCGCGGCCGCGTGGCCCAGGCAGGTCTTGATGCCCAGGCCCTGCAAGCGGCGCAAGGTTGCGCTGTCGGCCAGGTCCGAACCGGAGATGCGGTAGCCCAGGTTGAACAGCACCTCGGCGATGCCGCTCATGCCGGCGCCCCCCAGGCCTACGAAATGGATATGGCGAATGGCGTGCTTCATGGTGTTGCAAGCTCCTCGCAGGCAGTCACCACCTCATGGGTGGCGTTGGTTTTTTGCATCTTCTTGGCTTCTGTGGCCCGGCGCAGCAGCTCCGGGCGCTCTGTGTTGCGCAGCACCGCCGCCAGGCCCTGGGCCGTGAGCTCGCGCTGCGGCACCAGCCAGCCGCCCCCGGCATCCACGAGGAAACGGGCGTTGGTAGTCTGGTGGTCGTCCACCGCCGAGGGGAAAGGCACGAACAGGGCGGCGGCGCCCACGGCGGCGATCTCGGTCACGGTGCTGGCGCCCGCGCGGCAGACGATGATGTCGGCCTGCGCAAACGCGCTGGCGGTGTCGTCGATGAAGGGTGTCAGTTCGGCCTCGACGCCTGCGGCGGCATAGTTGGCGCGCAGCGCGTCGATCTGGGTGGCGCCGCTCTGGTGCGTCACCACGGGCCGGTTCTCGGCCGGGATGAGGGCCAGCGCCTGCGGCACGATCTCGTTGAGCGCACGTGCGCCCAGGCTGCCCCCTACCACCAAGAGGCGCAGCGGGCCGCTGCGGTCGGCAAACCGCTCGGCCGGCTCGCTCTGGCGGGTGAACGGGGCGCGCAGCGGGTTGCCCACCCACTGGCCCTTCTTGAAAACATGCGGGAAGGCGGTAAACACGCGGTCGGCCACGCCAGCCAGCACCTTGTTGGCCATGCCGGCCACGGAATTCTGCTCGTGCAGCACCAGCGGCTTGCCGCAGAGCACGGCTATCATGCCGCCCGGAAAGGTGATGTAGCCCCCCAGGCCCACCACCACGTCGGGCTTCACGCGGCGCACCACCTGCAGCGCCTGCCAGAAGGCGCGCAGCAAACGCAGCGGCAGCAAGGCAAGCGTGACCAGGCCCTTGCCCCGCACGCCCGAAAAGTCGATGGTCTCCAGCGCAAAGCCCTGCGCGGGCACGATGCGCGACTCCATGCTGCCGGGCGCGCCCAGCCAGTGCACGCGCCAGCCGCGCGCACGCAGTTCCTCGGCCACGGCCAGGCCGGGGAAGATGTGGCCGCCGGTGCCACCGGCCATGATGAGGGCGGTCTTGGGGGCACTCATATCCGCCCCCCCCTCATCATGTGTTTATTCTCATAGTCGACTCTCAACACCACCGCAATCGCCACCAGGTTCATCAGGATGGCCGAGCCGCCAAAACTCATCAGCGGCAGGGTGAGCCCCTTGGTGGGCAGCGCCCCCAGGTTCACGCCCATGTTGATGAAGGCCTGGAAGCCGATCCAGATCGCCACGCCCTGGGCAACCAGGCCGGCAAAAACGCGGTCCAGCGCGATCGCCTGGCGCCCGATGTGCATGATGCGGCGCGTCATCCACAGGAACAGCACGATGAGCACCAGCACGCCTACCAGGCCGAATTCCTCGCCAATCACGGCCAGCAGGAAGTCGGTGTGCGCCTCGGGCAGCCAGTGCAGCTTCTCGACGCTGCCGCCCAGGCCTACGCCGAAGATTTCGCCGCGCCCGATGGCGATCAGCGAGTGCGACAGCTGGTAACCCTTGCCCAGCGCATGCTGTTCGCTGAAGGGGTCGAGGTAGGCGAACACCCGCTCGCGGCGCCAGGGCGAGCTGGCGATCATCAGGGCGAAGGCGCCCACCAGCACGGCCGCAATCAGGAAGAACATGCGTGCGTTGACGCCGCCCAGGAACAGGATGCCCATGGCGATCACGGCCACCACCATGAAGGCACCCATGTCCGGCTCGGCCAGCAGCAGCACACCGACGATGGCCACGGCCGCCCCCATGGGCAGCACGGCGCGAAAGAAGCGCTCCTTGACCTCCATCTTGCGCACCATGTAGTCGGCGGCATAGATGAGCACGGCGAACTTGGCCACCTCGGACGGCTGAAAGCCCACCGGCCCGATGGACAGCCAGCGCCGGGCCCCGTTGACCACCTTGCCCACGCCCGGGATCAGCACGGCCACCAGCAGCAGCAGCGCCGCCACGAAGAGCCAGGGCGCCGCGCGCTCCCAGAGCTTCATGGGCACCTGGAAGGTCAGCAGGGCCGCGACGAAACCCACCACGAGGTACATCATGTGGCGGGTGAGGAAGTGCGTGGGCGCGTAGTTGGCGAAGCGCGGGTTGTCCGGCATGGCAATCGATGCCGAATACACCATCACCAGCCCCCAGGCGAGCAGTGCCACCACCACCCACAACAGGGCCTGGTCAAAGCCCAGCACGCTCGCGGGCGTGGTGGTCGACTGGCGGTATTCGGTGCCACCCACGCGCACGGGCAGCACCTCGCCGGCCTTGCCGGTGAGGCGGCCGAGCCAGCCGGCCAGGCGTTGCGGGAAGCTGATGGGGGCGCTGGCGCTGCTTGCAGCCATCACATGCCCTCCAGGGATTGGCCGGCGTCCTGCGCCATGGTCAGCACCGTGTCGCAGAACACGCGTGCGCGGTGTTCGTAGCCGGTGAACATATCGAAGCTTGCGCAGGCGGGCGACATCAGCACCGCATCGCCCGAACGCGCGCGCTGCGCGGCCTGGTGTACGGCCTCGGGCAGCGTGGCCGCATCCAGCAGCGGCACGCCGGCCTCCTGCAGGGCCGTGCGGATCAGCGGCGCATCGCGCCCGATGAGCACCACGGCGCGGGCATAGCGCGCCACGGGCGTCGCCAGGGGCGCGAAATCCTGGCCCTTGCCGTCGCCGCCCAGGATCAGCACGATGCGCCGGTCGGCCCCCAGGCCGTTGAGCGCGGCCACAGTGGCACCCACGTTGGTGCCCTTGCTGTCGTCGAAATACTCCACACCGTCGATCAAGGCCACGGGCTCGACGCGGTGCGGCTCGCCCCGGTACTCGCGCAGGCCGAACAGCATGGCCGACAGCGTGCAGCCTGCCGACGATGCGAGCGCCAGCGCCGCCAGCGCGTTGGATGCGTTGTGGCGCCCGCGGATGCGCAGTGCGTCGGCGGGCATCAGGCGCTGGATGTGCAGATCTTCCTCATCCATCGCAACAGCGGCGGCCGCTGCATCGCCCTGTGCCGGCACCACGGCACGGCGGCGCGTGCTGCGCTTGCGCGTTTCGTCGGCCTCCAGGGCACGCACCAGCCAGGGCATACCGCCCACGATCTCCATGCCGAAGTCGCCCGGACGCCGGGGCATGTCGATGCCGAAGCTCAGGTGCTCGCGCAGCGGCACCTTCGCAGGCTGCTTGCTGCGCGAGGTCGGGGCGGGCTTGCCGGATGCTGCCAGTGCAGCAGCCTGCGCTGCCTGGGCCGCAGCGGCGGACGCAGTGCCCAGCATCTCCATGACGGTGGGGTCGTCGCGGTTGAGCACCATCAGGGCCGTGTCGCCGAAGATGCGCGCCTTGGCACCGGCGTAGGCGGCAATGTCGCCATGCCAGTCCAGGTGGTCCTGCGTGATGTTGAGCACGGTGGCGGCCGTGGGCTCGAAGCCCGTGGCGCCATCGAGCTGGAAGCTCGAAAGCTCCAGCACCCAGACTTCGGGCAGGGTATCGGCGTCGATGTGCCCGGCCAGGGTGTCGAGCAGCGTGGGGCCGATGTTGCCGGCCACGGCCACGGTCTTGCCTGCGCGTTCCACCAGTTGCCCGGTGAGCGAGGTGACGGTGGTCTTGCCATTGGTGCCGGTGATGGCCAGCACCGCCGGCGCATAGCCGTGCGAGGTGCGCAGGTACTGCAGCGCCGCAGCATACAGGCCCAACTCGCCGCCCGTGACCAGGCCGATGGCCTGCGCCGCCGACCAGACAGGCGCCACGGTGGCCGGGCTCAGGCCGGGCGAGCGGTAGACGGCGTGCACGCCAGCGCCGCCTTCGACCAGACTGGCCTCGAACGGGCCGGCCACGAAAAGCACGCCAGGCAGTTCCTGCTGCAGCAACGACAGTTGAGGCGGCGCGGCGCGGGTATCGGCCACGGTGACGGTGGCGCCGCAGCGCACGCACCAGCGTGCCATGGCCAGTCCCGAGGCACCCAGGCCCAGCACCAGGAAGTGCTTGCCCTCAAAAGGCAGCATGCCCTCACCCGGCCGGCCCAGGGGTTCCGCTGGCTCGGCCTCGCCATCGGGCGCGTCCACGGGCACGGCCAACAGCGGCGATGGCTCTGTCGTGTCTGGCGCATTCACCTCGGCAAAGATCTGTGCCACGAAATCAGCGGCCGCCTTGGCGGCAGAAATGGCGGGGGCCACATAGCCATCGGCGGCGTGGGCGGTGACCGGCGGCGTGGGCGTCAGCTCAGCTGCCGGCTCTCCGCCGTGGACCTCTTCTACGGGTGCGTCGTCGGGCGAAGCCGTGGATTCGGCCCCGGTCACGTCCACGCCCTCTTCCTGCGCATCGGCCTCCGGCACCACCCCGGGCACGTGCTCAGCCTGCGCACCGGCCGGCACAGGCAGGTGATCGCCTACCGACGAAGGCAGGTGATCACCGCGCTCGATGCCGCTGGCGTGGGGATCGTGGGGCGTGGTCGTCATGGTCAGCGCAGCTTGAGCGTGGACAGGCCGATCAGGCACAGCAGCATGGTGATGATCCAGAAGCGCACGACCACCTGGGTCTCCTTCCAGCCGCTCTTCTCGAAGTGGTGGTGCAGGGGCGCCATCTTGAGCAGGCGGCGGCCTTCGCCGTAGCGCTTCTTGGTGTACTTGAACCAGACCACCTGCAACATCACCGACAGGGCCTCGACCACGAAGATGCCGCCCATGATGGCCAGCACGATCTCCTGGCGCACGATGACGGCGATGGTGCCCAGCGCCGCGCCCAGCGCCAGCGCGCCCACGTCGCCCATGAACACCTGCGCAGGATGGGCGTTGAACCACAGGAAGGCCAGGCCGGCACCGGCCATGGCAGCGCAGAAGATCAGCAATTCACCGGCCCCCGGGATGTTCGGGAAGAACAGGTACTTGGAATAGACCGAGCTGCCCGTGACATAGGCGAACACACCGAGGGCCGAGCCCACCATCACCACCGGCATGATGGCCAGCCCGTCCAGGCCGTCGGTCAGGTTCACGGCATTGCTCGAACCCACGATCACCAGGTAGGTCAGGATCACGAAGCCGAGCACGCCCAGCGGGTAGCTCACTTCCTTGAAGAAAGGCAGTTGCAGCCCGGCCTTGGGCGGCAGGTCCAGCGAGAAGCCAGACCGCACCCAGGTCATGAACAGCTCGAAGACCTTGGCGTTGGAGCTCTCGGAGATGCTGAATACCAGGTAGACAGCGGCGATCAGGCCGATGACGGACTGCCAGAAATACTTCTCGCGCGAGCGCATGCCCTCGGGGTCCTTGTTGACCACCTTGCGCCAGTCATCGACCCAGCCGATGGCGCCAAAGCCCAGCGTCACGATGAGCACGATCCAGACGAAGCGGTTGGACAGGTCGAACCACAGGATCGTGGAAATCGCGATCGACAGCAGGATAAGCACCCCACCCATGGTCGGCGTGCCGCTCTTGGACAGGTGCGACTGCATGGCGTAGCCCCGGATGGGCTGGCCGATCTTGAGCGAGGTGAGCACGCGGATCACCTTGGGGCCGGCCACCAGGCCGATCAGCAGCGCCGTGAGCGCCGCCATCACCGCGCGGAAGGTGAGGTACTGGAACACGCGGAAAAAGCCGAGCTCGGGCGACAGCCCCTGCAGCCATTGCGACAGGATCAGCAGCATGCGGCACCTCCCTGCAAGAGGCAACGCGCCCGGCGAGCGCTTGTCGATTCAGTGCGTTGCGTCATGGGTTCCCTCGGACTTTCCTTGTTGTTCTTGTTGTGTTGCTTGCGGGGCGGTGGCGGCGGCAATGGCCTGCACCACCCTTTCCATCTTCATGAACCGCGAACCCTTGACGAGCACGCTGCCCACCGTGGGCAAGGCGGCGCAGACCGCAGACTGCAGCTGCTCCATGCCTTCGAAATGCGTGGCGGCCCCATGGGCCCGCGCGGTGTGCGCCGACAGCGTTCCCAGCGCATACAGGGTGGCGATGCCGGCATCCCGGGCCTGGGTGCCCGCCTCGGTGTGGAACTGCGGACCTTGCTCGCCCACCTCGCCGATATCGCCCACCACCAGCAGGTGCGGGCCGGGCAAGGCCGCCAGCACGCAGATGGCGGCCTGCAGCGAATCGGGGTTGGAGTTGTAAGTGTCGTCCACCACGGTGATCTCACGCCCGGCGTGCTGCACGCTGAAGGCGCGCGAGCGGCCCTTGACCGGCACGAAGGCATCGAGCCCCCGGGCGATGGCGGCCAGCGGCGCACCGGCGGCCAGGGCGCAGGCGGTGGCCGCCAGCGCATTGGTCACGTTGTGGCGGCCGGCGATCTGCAGGCGGCAATCCATGGCGCCCGACGGTGTCTGCACCTGCACAACCCAAGCGCCCTGTGTCCATTCGGCAGACGCGCAGGCCACATCGCCGCCCTCGCCGAAAGTGAGGCTGCGGCGGGATTCGGCCAGTTCGCGCCACAGCGGCGTGAACGGGTCGGCAGCCGGAAACACCGCCACGCCATCGGCAGGCAGCGCCGCGAACACCGCGCCGTTCTCGCGCGCCACGGCTTCCACCGTGTGCATGAACTCCATGTGCTCGCGCTGCGCGTTGTTCACCAGGGCCACCGTGGGTTGGGCCATGGCGGCCAGCACAGCGATCTCGCCGGGGTGGTTCATGCCCATCTCGATCACGGCGGCGCGGTGCGATTCGCACAGGCGCAGCAGCATCAGCGGCACGCCGATGTCGTTGTTGAAATTGCCCTCGGTAGCAAAGGCGGCCTCGCCCTGCCAGGCGCGCAGGATGGAGGCGATCATCTGCGTCACGGTGGTCTTGCCGTTGCTGCCGGTCACACCGATCAGCGGCAGACCGAGCTGCGCGCGCCAGCCGGTGGCAAGCGCACCAAGTGCAGCCAGGCTGTCGGGCACCTCGATGCCTGGCAGGCCGGCCGCTTCGAGGCCGCCGTGCGCGATGGCAGCGGCAGCTCCGCCCGTGCGAGCCTGCTCCAGGAAGGCATTGGCGTCGAAGCGCTCACCCTTGAGCGCCACGAACAGATCGCCGGACTGCAGGCTGCGGGTATCGGTGTGCACACGCTGCAGCGCTATTTCGCCATCGCCCACCAGGCGCGCCGATGGGATGCGCGGGTGGATGAGGGCATGCGCCTGGCGCAGGTTCATCATCATGCCCATGTGCGGGCTCCTCGGGCCTGCAGCGCAGCCTGCGCATGGGCCATGTCGGAGAACGGCAGGCGCACACCGGCCGTCTCCTGGGTGTCTTCGTGTCCCTTGCCGGCGATCAGCACCACGTCCAGGGCATCGGCCTGGCCGATGGCAGCCGCGATGGCGGCAGCGCGGTCGGGCTCGGGCAGCACCGAGGCGCCAGCGATCGTGCCTTGCAGGATCTGGTGGATGATCAGGGCGGGGTCTTCGCTGCGCGGGTTGTCGCTGGTCACCAGCACGCGGTCGGCCTGTTGCTGCGCCACGGCACCCATCAGCGGGCGCTTGCCGGCGTCGCGGTCGCCGCCACAGCCGAACACACACCACAGCTGACCACCGCGTTCCTGCGCCAGGGGGCGCAGCGCGCGCAGCGCCTTGTCCAGCGCATCGGGGGTGTGGGCGTAGTCCACAGCCACCAGGGGCTGCCCTGGCGCCACCAGGCGCTGCATGCGCCCGGGCACCGGCTGCAGGCGGCTGCAGGCATCGACCGCATCGGCCAGGGGCACGCCCAGGCTGCGCAGCGTGGCCAACACACCCAGCAGGTTCAGAATGTTGTACTGGCCAATCACGCGGGTCTGCAGGACCTGCCGCTCTGCGCCCTCCACCACGGTGAAGCGCAGGCCCTGCTCTCCCAATGTGACGTCGCGGGCACGCAGGCGCGCGTCGGCCTCAAGCGCAATGCTCCAGAGGTCCAGGCCCGAGCCGACCAGTTCGGCATGCAACTGGGCACCGGCAGGGTCGTCCACGTTGAGCACCGCAGCCTGGAGACCGCTCCAGCCGAACAGTTCGCGCTTGGCCAGCCAGTAGTCGGCCATGCTGCCGTGGTAATCCAGGTGGTCCTGCGTGAAGTTGGTGAACACGGCCACGCGGATGCGCGTGCCATCCAGGCGCCGCTCTGCGATACCGATGGACGACGCCTCGATGGCGCAGGCGCTGAGGCCCTCGTCCGCGAACTGCGCGAAGGCGCGCTGCAGGCGCACGGGGTCGGGCGTGGTCATGCCGGTGTAGGTGAGTGCCGGTGGCCGCCCGAGCCCCAGGGTGCCTACGATGGCGCAGCCCTTGCCGTCCTGCGGGCCCGCCAGCAGGTTGAGCGCATCGGCCAGCCACGAGGCGGTGCTGGTCTTGCCGTTGGTGCCCGTCACGGCGAGCACGTCCAACCGCTTGGTGGGATAGTCGAACCACTCGGCCGCAATCGGACCCGTGGCGGCCTTGAGGCCCGGCAGGGCGGCGATGTGCTCACCCTCCAGCGCAAACGCCTCCACGCCCGCATGCTCCACCAGGCAGGCCGTGGCACCGCGCACCAGCGCATCGGCCACATGGGCACGCCCGTCGGTGGCCGCACCGGGCCAGGCAATGAAGCCGTCGCCCGGGCCGATCAGACGGCTGTCGGTCTGCAGCGTGCCGGTGACACGGCCGCGCAGCCACTGCACGGCGTCGCGGGGGGAGTTCAGCACCTGGGTCACAGGGACTCCTCCACGGGGTTGGCCACGATCTGGGGCTTGACGGCCATGTCGGGCTGCACGCCCATCATGCGCAGCGTCTGCTGCACCACCTCGCTGAACACCGGCGCGGCCACGGCGCCGCCGTAGAACACGCCGTTGCTGGGCTCGTCGATCATCACCGCGACGATGATGCGCGGCTTGTCGATGGGCGCCATGCCGGTGAACCAGGCGCGGTACTTGCCGGAGGCGTAGTTCTTGCCCACCTGCTTGCGCGCCGTGCCGGATTTGCCGCCCACCGAGTAGCCCAGGGTCTGCGCCTTCTGCCCGGTGCCGCCGGGTCCGGCGGCCATCTGCAGCATCTTGCGCACCTGATCGGCCGTGCGCTCGGAGAACACGGGCACGCCGATGGCGGGCTCATCGGTCTTGAACATGGTGGCCGGGATCACCTTGCCGCCGTTGGCAAACACGGTGTACGAGCGCGCCATCTGGAACAGGCTGGCCGACAGGCCATAGCCATAGGACATGGTGGCCTGCTCCACGGGGCGCCAGGTCTTGTAGGGACGCAGCTTGCCGGTGACGACCCCAGGAAAAGTGATTTGCGGCTTCTGGCCAAAGCCCGCGGCCGAGAAGGTCTCCCACATCTCGCGCGCAGGCATCTGCATGGCGATCTTGGTGGTGCCTACGTTGCTCGACTTCTGGATCACGCCCTCGACCGTGAGCAGGCCGTAGTTGTGCGTGTCCGAGATGGTGGAGCCGGTGATGGTGATGCGCCCGGGATTCGTGTCCACCGGCGTCTCGGGGCGCACGCGCCCGCTCTCGAGCGCCAGGCCGATGGTAAAGGGCTTCATGGTCGAGCCCGGCTCGAAGACGTCGGTCAGCGCGCGGTTGCGCAACTGCTCGCCGGTCAGGTTCTGGCGCTTGTCGGGCACATAGCTCGGGTAGTTGGCCAGGGCCAGCAGTTCGCCGGTGTGCGCGTCGAGCACCACCACGCTGCCAGCCTTGGCCTTGTGCAGGGCGACCTGGTCGCGCAGCTTCTGGTAGGCGAAGAACTGCACCTTGCTGTCTATGGACAGCTGCATGTCGCGCCCGTCCACGGGCGGCACGGTCTCGCCCACGCCCTCGACCACGCGGCCCAGGCGGTCCTTGATCACGCGGCGCGAGCCGGCCTTGCCGGCCAGCTCCTTGTTGAAGGCCAGCTCCATGCCCTCCTGGCCATGGTCCTCGACGTTGGTGAAGCCCACCACGTGGGCCGCAGCCTCGCCCTCGGGGTACTGGCGCCGGTATTCCTTGCGCTGGTAGATGCCCTTGATGCCCAGGGCGGCAATCTGCTGGCCCACGTCCCAGTCGAGCTGGCGTTTGATCCAGACGAAGGTCTTGTCCTCATCGGCCAGTTTGGCGTTGAGCTCGGACAGCGGCATCTCCAGCAGCTTGGCCAGTTGCTTCATCTTGGCCTTGACTTCGGGCTGGTCCTGCTCCACGTCCTCGGGGATGGCCCAGATGCTGGCGGCCGGCACGCTGGAGGCCAGGATCAGGCCGTTGCGGTCGAGGATCTTGCCGCGGTTGGCCGGCATCTCCAGGGTGCGGGCAAAGCGCACCTCGCCCTGGCGCTGAAAGAACGCGTTACCGAACACCTGGACGTAGGCCGCCCGCGCGCCCAGGCCCAGGAAGCCCAGCGCGATCATCGCCACGATGAACTTGCTGCGCCAGACCGGCGTCTTGCTGGCCAGCAGCGGGCTGGAGGTGTACAGAACGCTGCGGCTCATGGCTGCGTTCCTGCGGCGGGTGGTGTTGCCGGCGACGGCGAAGCGGCAACGGTGACACCGGCCGGGTCGGACACGTACTGGGTGATGGCCGGCGTGGCCGTGCGCATCTGCAGTTGTGCGCGCGCGAGCTTTTCCACGCGCAGCGGCGTGGCCTGGGCGCGCTTTTCCACCTGCAGGCGCTGGTGCTCGGTTTCCAGGCGGCGCGCCTCGGCCGTGGCCCGGTCGAGCTCGGTGAACAGGCGGCGCGACTGGTACTGGGTGTGCACCAGGAACAGCGCGCTGGCCAGCACCGCCAGCAGCAGCACCAGATTCAACCGGGTCATGCGGGCACCTCGGTGCGCTCGGCCACGCGCATGATGGCGCTGCGCGAACGGGGGTTGCCGGCCACTTCGGCCGCGCTGGGCTTGATGCGGTCCAGGGCCACCAGCTTCATCGCCTGGGGCACGGCAAAGGGCGCGCGGCGGTCGTAGACCTCCTTGGAGTGCTTGGCGATGAACTGCTTGACGATGCGGTCTTCCAGCGAATGGAAGCTGATCACCGCCAGGCGCCCGCCCGGCTGCAGCACCGAGAGGCTGGCCTCTAGCGCCTGTTGCAGCTCTTCAAGCTCGGCGTTGATGAAAATCCGAAGAGCCTGAAATGTGCGCGTTGCAGGGTTCTGGCCCTGCTCGCGGGTTTTGACCGTGCCAGCCACGAGACTGGCCAGTTCACCGGTGGTTGCAACAGGCCCCCGCTCTTCGCGCCGCGCAACAATCGCCTTTGCAATGGGGCCAGCAAACCGTTCTTCACCGTAGTCACGTATCACCTCCGCAATCTGTTGAACCTCGGCAGTTGCCAACCACTGGGCCACGCTTTCGCCGCGCGTGGTGTCCATGCGCATGTCCAGCGGGCCATCGAAACGGAAACTGAAACCCCGCTCGGGGCTGTCGATCTGGGGCGAGCTCACGCCCAGGTCCATCAGCACGCCTGCGGCACTGCCCGCAGGCAGTTCACCGAGGTGGCGAAATCCTTCGTGCCGAATGGAAAAACGCGCATCGTTGATGCGCGTTGCTTCGGCGATGGCTTCGGGGTCCTTGTCGAATGCCACAAGACGCCCCTCTGGCCCCAGCCGCAGCAGGATCCGGCGCGAGTGCCCCCCGCGCCCGAAGGTGGCATCCACAAAGGTGCCGGACGGCTCGGGGCCCGCGCCGCCGAGCAGCGCGTCCACCGCTTCTTCAAGCAGGACGGTCGTATGTTGCAAAGCCTCGGTCACCGCGCGCCTTTAGAAAGAGAAGTCCTTGAAGACGTCGGGCATCTCACCCTGCATGGCCTTGGCCTCCTGCTCGTCATAGGTGGCCTTGTCCCAGAGTTCGAAATGGTTGCCCATGCCCAGCAGCATGGTCTCGCGCGAGATCCCTGCGGCCTCGCGCAGTTCGGGCGACACCAGCACCCGGCCCGTGCCGTCCATCTCCACATCCTGGGCATTGCCCAGGAAAATGCGCTTCCACCACTGGGCGGACATGGGCAGCTCGGCGATGCGCTCGCGGAATTTTTCCCACTCGGGGCGGGGGAAGACCATCAGGCAGCCATGGGGGTGCTTGGTGATCGTGAGTTGCCCGGCGGCCGTCGCGGCGAGGACGTCACGATGCCGGGTCGGCACGGACAGCCGACCCTTCGCATCGAGACTCAGCGACGAGGCACCTTGGAACACGAAAAAAATCCCCACTCGGTATGGATCCACTCAACCCGTGCAAAGGGTCTTCGAGGGCACTTTTCACCACTTAATTGCACTTTTTTGCACTGTAGCAGGAAAAGCACACCGAGCAAGGGGGTGCACAACAAACTTTTGCAATGAAATCAAGGACTTAGGCGCGACTCCGAAGAAGCCAAACAAGCAAAAGTCGTTGAGAAAGAACCACTTAGAGCAGCCTATGCAAGTGATACCTCAAGGCAGCTCCCAAGGTCACAGGATGTAGCGCGAGAGATCCTCGTTCTGGCTCAGGGTCTGCAGCCGTGCGTCGACATAGGCCGCGTCGATGGTGACAGTCTGACCCGACAGGCGCGTGGCGTCGAAACTCACCTCATCGAGCAGCCGCTCCATCACGGTGGACAGGCGGCGCGCGCCGATGTTCTCGGTGCGCTCATTCACCTCGAACGCGATGTGCGCCAGGCGCGTGATGCCCTCGGGGGCAAATTCCAGCGTGACCCCCTCGGTGGCCAGCAGCGCCTGATACTGCTTGACCAGGGAGGCATGGGTCTGCACGAGGATGGCCTCGAAGTCCTGCACGGAGAGCGAGCCCAGCTCCACCCGGATCGGAAAGCGACCCTGCAGTTCGGGAATCAGGTCGCTGGGCTTGGCCAGGTGAAAGGCGCCCGAGGCGATGAACAGAATGTGGTCGGTCTTGACCATGCCGTACTTGGTGGACACGGTGGTGCCCTCCACCAGCGGCAGCAGATCGCGCTGCACCCCCTGGCGCGAAACATCGGCGCCACTTCTTTCCTGGCGCGATGCCACCTTGTCGATCTCGTCGATGAAGACGATGCCGTTCTGCTCGGCGTTGGCGATGGCGCGGGTCTTGATCTCTTCCTCGTTGACGAGCTTGGCGGCTTCTTCCTCGGTGAGCAGCTTGAGCGCCTCGGCGATCTTGAGCTTGCGCGTGCGCCGCTTGTCCTGGCCCATCTGGCTGAACATGCCACGCAACTGCTCGGTCATCTCCTCCATGCCCGAAGGGCCCATGATCTCCAGCGCCGGCCGGCTCTCGGCCACGTCGATCTCGATCTCCTTGTCGTCGAGCGAGCCTTCGCGCAGCTTCTTGCGGAACACCTGGCGCGCCGTGCTGTCGGTGGCCGGGGGTGCTGCTTCACTGCCTGCGGCCGACCGGGCCACGGGGATCAGCACGTCCAGGATGCGCTCCTCGGCCGCATCCTCGGCACGCGCGCGCACCTTGCGGGTCTCGGCATCGCGGGTCTGCTTGACGGCGATCTCGGCCAGGTCGCGGATGATGGAGTCGACATCCTTGCCCACATAGCCCACCTCGGTGAACTTGGTGGCCTCGACCTTGATGAAGGGCGCATCGGCCAGGCGCGCCAGGCGCCGGGCGATCTCGGTCTTGCCGACGCCCGTGGGGCCGATCATGAGGATGTTCTTGGGGGTGATCTCGTGGCGCAGCGCGCCCTCTACCTGCTGGCGGCGCCAGCGGTTGCGCAGCGCGATGGCCACCGCACGCTTGGCGCTGGCCTGGCCGACGATGTGGTGGTCGAGTTCGGAGACGATTTCTTGGGGGGTCATGGACGACATGGAGATCCGCCTGGGTTCGGTGGGGGAACCGGCCGCCGCATCACACTGCGGCCGGCACCATGAAAGGGAGGGCCCGGGTCGCGCGGCCGCGCACCGGGCAAAGCCATCAAAGCGTCTCGATGGTGTGGTGCATGTTGGTGTAGATGCACAGCTCACCCGCGATCTCGAGGGACTTCTTGACGATCTCCTGCGCCGGCAGGTCGGTGTGGTTGAGCAGCGCCTTGGCGGCCGAGTGGGCGTAAGCACCGCCCGATCCGATGGCCACGATGCCCTGCTCGGGCTCCAGGACGTCACCGTTGCCGGTGATGATGAGCGAAGCCTCCAGGTCGGCCACGGCCAGCATGGCCTCCAGACGGCGCAGCACGCGGTCGGTGCGCCAGTCCTTGGTCAGTTCGATGGCGGCACGCACCAGGTGGCCCTGGTGCTTGTCGAGCTTGGCTTCGAAGCGCTCGAACAGGGTGAACGCATCGGCCGTCGCGCCCGCAAAGCCGGCCAGCACCTTGCCGTGGTGCAGCTTGCGCACCTTGCGGGCGGTGCCTTTGACGACAATGTTGCCCAGGGTGACCTGGCCGTCGCCGCCAATGGCCACCTGCACGCCAGCAGGGGTCTGGCGGCGCACGCTCAGGATGGTGGTGCCGTGAAACACCGGGTGGTTGTTTGAGGAATCCATAACTGCCGCAGATGGGGGCGCCGGCACTGCTTTCAAGCCGGGCAGCACCCGCGCCCGGCACCGGCACGCAGGCCGTCAGTTCTTGCGGGGGATCACCCAGGCGTGCTCGTTGATACCGATCACGTTGAAGAAGATGGCCACCAGACGCTGCAGGTTGTGGAAATGCACCTCATGGCCTTGGCCCTGCTGCTCTGCGGCCCAGTTGAGCACCGAGCCGGCCGCAGCGAAGTCGACGCGGATCAGCTTGTCGCAGGACACCGTGAGCGGTACCCCGGGGCGCATCAGCGCCTGGAAGGGCTCGAGCAGCGGGGTGGCATCGCCATCGATGTGCCCGCTGAGCGAGGCCACAGGGGTCGCGTCCAGCGTAGCGGGAATGGACGCATCAAAACCGAAGTCCGACGCCAGCATGTCGCGCTCAGCGGGCGCCGCAGCCTGGCTGCTGGCCGCTGTGGCATCGTCCGAATAGCCCATCTTGGGCGCCACCCACGAGGGCGGCGACACCTCATAGGTCACGCAGTAGTCGAGCGCCACCAGTTCGAACTCGTCCGGCCGGCCCATCAGGCGAAGCGCTGCCATGCGCAGGCGCCACCACTCGGGGCCCGAGGCGCGGTCACCCGACTGGGTCATGATCTCCATCAGCGTCGTGAGCCGGTCCACGCCCGAGAACACGAACTGGCCCGCACGGTCCGCCCACTTGGTGAACTGGTCCGCCAGCAAGGGCACGGCGGCATCGTCGATGCCGGCGATGCGCGTCCAGGCCAGAGTCCAGGGCGCGGCAGAGCGCTCGATGGAGGCCTGCAGCGCCGCTACCGACGATACCGTAAGCCGTGGGGGCGCATTCCAGCTGAAATCCCGGCGGGCCGCACCCGCTGCGGGCGCCTGTTCCTGCACCAGGCCGAGTTGCTCGGGCATGGAGAACCACAGAGGGGCCGAGCGGCTGAAGCCGGCGGCAAAATCGATGGCCAGGGTGTCGAAGCGGTCGTGCTGGCCCGTCGCGCGGTACAGGTCGAACAGCGTCATCCAGATTTCCAGCTGCTGTGCCGGCTCGTCCTGCTGGTGCTGTGCCAGCACATCGAGCAAGCCGGACTCCGCCCCTGCGTGATCGCCGTTGGCGAAGCGGATGGCGGCCTCTTCAAGGTCGGGTTCGTGCACGAATTCCTCCGGTGCGGATGCGGTTTCGGGCGTTGGCGCCGGACTCGGGTCAAACGATGCCAGTACGTCCTGCCGCGGCGGCTCCCCCCGCATGGTCGCATCGGTGCCGCCAAACTGGCCGATCGCCATGCTGTCGTCGTCAAAAAGGGGCTTGACCGCCGCAGGGGCGGCGGCAATGGGCGCGGCCAGACTGACGGGCGCGGTGGGCGCGAAGGCACGTGCAGCGGCCTCGTCCTCCCCGCGAAAATCCGCAGGCTGGGTGGGGGCGTCGGCGTTGGCCTTGCTCTTCCACCACTGCTGCGACATCTGCGCCTCGATCTCATCGATCTTCTTGAGAGTCACGGCACGCTCGTCGGGCGAGGCCATGCTGCTCTGGAAGAACGAGGGGCGTGCGGTGGGGTCTTCGGTGCGCTGGCCTTGCAGCACTTCGCGCTGGCGCAACTTGCGCAGCTGATCGAACTCACGGCGGCGCACGAAATCGTTGCGGCGCTTGCGCTCGATCATCTCCTTGAGCATCTGCTTGCTGTACTGGCTCTCCCGGTCGTCCTGGAGCGAGTCGAGCTCGGTCCAGTTCGTCGTCGGGTTGCGCACAAACCGCACCATCTTGGACAGCAGGCCGCCGGGCGTGGTTTCTTCCTTGCTCATGGGGTAGGCGAGAGAGGGTGCGTGCGCATGGGTGCGTTCAGGCCGGGCGGCCTTCAGTCACCGAACATTTTCTGCTTGAGTTCGCGGCGCTGCTGCGCTTCGAGCGACAGCGTGGCCGTGGGGCGGGCGATGAGGCGGCCGACACCGATGGGCTCGCCCGTCTCGTCACAGTAGCCGTAGTCGCCGGCATCGATGCGGGCGATGGACTGCTCGATCTTCTTGAGCAGCTTGCGCTCGCGGTCGCGCGTGCGCAGCTCCAGGGCATGCTCTTCCTCGATGGTGGCGCGGTCGGCAGGGTCCGGCACCACCACGGTGTCTTCACGCAGGTGCTCGGTGGTTTCACCGGCACTGTTGTGAATGTCCTGCTTGAGCTGGACCAGCTTCAGGCGAAAGAACGCCATCTGCTTTTCGTTCATGTATTCGCTGTCAGGCATGGCCAGGACTTCAGCGTCGGTCAGCTCCTGGGCCGTCTTGGCTTTCCAGTTGTTGGCCAGCTTGGGGTCTTTTTTGGCAGCAGTGAAAGTGGGATGCACTTGCGCGGTCGTGGGCATGGTCTGTTGGTAGCTGGCTTTGGCAGCGGTGGAAGCCGTTGCCTGTGCCATGGATGGTACGGTCAATTGGGCCAATCGGGAAGAAGGCCGGGTCGTGCGCACGGGTACATGGGATCCCGCCTGCAGAACAGGTTCGGGGGCGACGGGCACCGGGGCGGCTGTCACCTTGGGAGCAGCCTTGGCAGAGGCCTTTGCAGCAGCTTTGGCTGCCGCTGGTGCGGCAGCGCTTTTACCCGCGCTCGGGGCTGCTTTCGCAGCCGCCTTGGATTTGCTGGTTTCGGCTTTCACTTCCTGGTCTCCTCGCTATACGGGCGGGCCCAGGCTGCGCTGGCAGCCAAGGGCGGATGGCAAGCCTTCCGGGGTTTTACCGGGGCGCGATTGTATCGACCTGGGCTGACGCAAACGGAAACGTTGCAGATACGACACATCTTGCCACCCATATCACCCTGTTCCCAGGGAAATCGGGGTGCCGGAACCATCTTTGACCATTCCGAACCCACTGCGCACGGACAGAGGCTGGGAATTTTTTGGCCGTGACCCAGGGGCGCGTCAAAACGCCTCGGATCTAGGCACAAAGCACAGCCATAGCTCGGGCTATGGCGAGCATTTGCAACGACGAACCGGGGTATTTTGGCGTGCAAGGCGGGCATGGACGAGAGATTCTCAGCCTCTCAGACCAGGCTCTGTTCCAGCCCTTGCAGAAGGATGTCCTTGGGCAGGTCGATGCCGATGAAGACCATCTTGCTCAGGCGTTCTTCGCCCTCGGCCCACTGCGGCCCCAGGTCACTGCCCATGAGCTGGTGCACGCCCTGGAAGATCACCTTGCGCTCGGTGCCCTTCATGTACAGCACGCCCTTGTAGCGCAGCATGCGCGGACCGTAGATGTTGACGATGGCGCCCAGGAAGTCCTCGAGCTTGGCAGGATCGAATGGGCGCGTCGAGCGGAAGACGAAGCTCTTGACGTCGTCATCGTGGTGGTGGTGGTGCCCGCCGCCTTCGTGGCCATGCTGGTGCGAAGGGTGGTCGCAGTGCTCGCCGTGTTCATGGCCAGAGTGGTCATGCCCATGGTCATGGTGGTCGTGATCGCCCTCTTCCTTGAGGAAGTCGGGGTCGATGTCGAGCTTGGCATTGAGGTTGAAGCCGCGCAGGTCCAGAACTTCCTTGAGCGGCACTTCGCCGAAGTGCACCGCCTTGATGGGCGCGCGCGGGTTCATGTGCTTCAAGCGGTGGATCAGGGCGTCGGTCTCCTCGGCGCTCACCAGGTCGGTCTTGGACAGGAAGATCTGGTCGGCAAAGCCCACCTGGCGGCGCGCCTCCTGGCGGTCGTTGAGCTGTTGGGGTGCGTGCTTGGCATCCACCAGCGTGATGATGGAGTCGATCAGGTAGGTCTCGGCAATCTCCTCGTCCATGAAGAAGGTCTGCGCCACGGGGCCAGGGTCGGCCAGACCCGTGGTCTCGATCACGATGCGGTCGAAATCGAGCAGGCCCTTGCGCTTCTTCGCGGCCAGCAGTTGCAACGTCTCGCGCAGATCCTCGCGGATGGTGCAGCAGATGCAGCCGTTGCTCATCTGCACGATCTGCTCCTTGGACTCGGTCACCAGGATGTCGTTGTCGATGTTCTCTTCGCCGAACTCGTTTTCGATCACGGCGATCTTCTGGCCGTGGGCTTCGCTGAGCAGGCGCTTGAGCAGGGTGGTCTTGCCCGAGCCCAGGAAGCCGGTGAGGATGGTGGCAGGTATGAGGGACATGGAAAAAAGCCTAGAAAAGGATGCGGGTGCCAAGGGGGACGACTTGCGGCAGTTTAGCCACGAAATCAAGACCACACCGCGCACCCGCACCGATGGGGATACCCCATTTTTGTGCCCCATCGAATACCAGTCGTTGACTTTCAGCTATGGATAGATGAGCAAAAAAGCATCCCTTGACGTAAGGAAGTTGCGTTAACACCCGTGCAAAGGGCTGCGGGCCTCAGGACTTGCGCATCACCACCAGCCCCTTGAGGTATTCGCCTTCGGGAAACTCCAGCGTCATCGGGTGGTCGGGCGCACCCGCCAGACGCTCGACGATGTAGCCGTCCACCCCGGCATCGGCCCCGGCCGAGGCCACGATCTTGTGGAACAGGTCAGCGCTGATGCCGCCCGAGCACGAGAAGGTAAACAGCACGCCGCCGGGCGTGAGCAGTTGCAGCGCCAGGCGGTTGATGTCCTTGTAGGCGCGCGCGGCACGCTCGGCATGCGCCGCAGTGGGCGCGAACTTGGGCGGATCGAGCACGATGGCGTCGAAACGCTGTCCTTCCTTGAGGAACTGGCGCAGCGAGGCGTTCACATCGGCATCGAGAAAACTCGCGCGGTTCACGTCGAAACCGTTGAGCGCCACATGGGCGCGCGCCCGCTCCAGCGCGGGGCCGGAGGAATCAATGGAAGTCACGTGGCCGCCGCCCGGCCCGCCCGCCGCCTCGGCCGCACGCATGCCGGCCAGCGCCGCCACACTGAAGCCGCCGGTGTAGCAAAAGCAGTTGAGCACATGCTGGAAGCCCAGCCGGCGTGCATAGTCGGCAAAGCGCTTGCGGCTGTCGCGCTGGTCCAGGTAGAAGCCGGTCTTGTGGCCTTCGGCGATGTTCAGCGTGAGCTGCCACTGGTGCTCGTGGATGGTCAGCTCGACCGGTGGCGCCTCGCCACCGGCCACCGGGCCGCCGCGCAGCCAGCCCGTGGCGGGCTCCAGCCCCTCCAGAGCGCGCACGCTCGCATCGGAGCGCTCGTACAGCCGGGTGAGGCCGGTCTCGCGCAGCAGGGCATCGGCCAGCACGTCTTTCCAGCGCTCGGTGCCGGCACTGGTGAACTGCGCCACCAGCGTATCGCCGTAGCGGTCCACGATCAGGCCGGGCAGGCCGTCGGACTCGCCATGCACGAGGCGGATGCCGTCGCTCTGCACGTCGAAGCGGGCGCGGGCGATGATGGCGCGCGCGCAGGCGGCGATGAAGAAGGGCTCGTCAATGCGCTGCGCCTCGTCAAAGCTCCACACCCGGGCACGGATGCGCGAGCTGGGGCTGAACGCGGCCCAGGCCAGGAACTGGCCCTCGTGCGACTCGACACGCACCGTCTCGCCGCTGTCTCCACCACCCTTGGCAATGGCCGACTCGAAGATCCAGGGGTGACGACGCAGGAGCGAGCGCTCCTTGCCAGGGCGTAGGCGAAGGGTTTTCATGGGTCCGATTGTGCAGGCTGGGGACCGCACCGCGTACCACGCCCCCCCCGTTCCCCCTGGTCACAAGGCCGCGCGCCCCAACACCACCTGATGGGACACAAGAAACGAGCTCCCACCCTTCGGGACTCTCACCCAAAAGGGTTGCCAATTTCCTTTCGCCAGCAAAGACCTTAAGTGGTACAAAACGCCGACGTTTCTACCGGAGTTTCTCTACACCGCCCCACCCCACGCGACGCAGGTCCCCTTTTCCACGCTGCGCACCACACCCGCTCCGGACCTCCGATCAACCAACCGGCCTGATGCCATGAACTTCCACCAGATGAAAGTGTCTACCCGCCTGTCGCTGCTGCTGGTGGTGCTGTGCGCGCTGACCGTCGTGATCGGCTGCGCCGGCTTGATGGGCATGCAACGGTCCAATGTCGGACTCGACACGGTCTACCAGGACCGTGTGGTCCCACTCAAGCAGATCAAGCTCGTATCGGACGCCTATGCGGTCAACATCGTGGATACGGCGCACAAGGTCCGTGACGGCGCGTTGACGGCCCAGCAGGGCCTCGATTCCATTGGCAAGGCGACCCAGGACATCAACGAGCACTGGAGTGCCTACCTCGCCACCAGCCTCGTGCCCCAGGAAACGCGCCTGGTCGAGCAGTTCCGGCAACTGCAGCCCACGGCGGACGCGGCCGTCGCAGCCCTGAAAGCCCACCTCCAGCGTGGCGATACAGCGGCCCTGACCGCGTTTGCAGCCAGGGACATGTACCCCGCGCTGGATCCATTGCAGAACGTGCTCGGGGACCTGGTGCAGGTGCAACTCGATACCGCGCGCAACGAATACGAGCGCGCCGTGGAGTCCTATCACGGCACCTGGCTTTTCGTGGCCAGCGCGATTGCCACGGGCCTGGCGTTCACCCTGGTATTGGGCTACCTGGTGACACGCAGCATCATCCGCCAGCTGGGCGCCGAGCCCAGCGCCGCCGTCCACCTGGCACGCAGCGTGGCACACGGTGACCTCACGGTGCCCATCGCGCTCAAGACCGGGGACACCACCAGCCTGATGGCACAACTCAAACGCATGCAGGACAGCCTGGCAGCCATGGTCTCCCTGGTGCACCAGAGCTCCGAAAGCGTTGCCAGTGCGGCCGAGCAGATCGCCCAGGGAAACACCGCCCTGTCCTCGCGCACGGAAGAACAGGCCAGCGCCCTGGAAGAGACTGCGGCCTCCATGGAACAATTGAACTCCGCCGTGCGCCAGAACGCCGACAGCGCCCGCCAGGCCAGCGCACTGGCGCTCTGCGCCTCCACGGTGGCAAGACAGGGCGGCACCGTGGTTGCCGAGGTGGTCGATACCATGAGGCGCATCAACGAGAGCTCGGCCCAGATCGCCGACATCATCGGCGTGATTGACTCGATTGCCTTCCAGACCAATATCCTGGCACTCAATGCGGCGGTAGAGGCCGCCCGCGCGGGCGATCAGGGCCGGGGCTTTGCAGTGGTGGCCACGGAAGTGCGCAACCTCGCCGGCCGGGCCGCAGCGGCGGCGCACGAGATCAAGACCCTGATCGGCGCGAGCGTGGAGCGCGTCGAGGCCGGAACGGCACTGGTTGATCGTGCGGGCCAGACAATGACCCAGGTGGTGGACTCCATCCGCGAGGTCACCGACATCATGGGAGAGATCAGTGCGGCCAGCAGCGAGCAAAGCACGGGCGTTGACCAGATCAACGAAGCCGTGATGCAGATGGACCAGGGTACCCAGCAGAATGCAGCGCTGGTCGAAGAGATGGCAGCAGCCGCCGCCGGCCTGAGCCACCGGGCCGACGGGCTGGTGGCGACGGTGGCGGTGTTCAAGCTGCCGGGAATGCGCGCCCCAACGTTGGCGCTGCCGGGCACAAGCGCTCGCCCAGCGCTCCTGAACGGCTGATGCCGCAGGAAGCGGCATGTGCGGATACCATCCGCAGCCAGTTTCAGCGGCCTGTCAAAGCGCCTTGCCAAAACGCTCGAAACGCGGCATGAAGTAGCGCTCGGTATCGGCCGACACCAGCACGCCCAGGGCCCGGCCGATCAGCAGGTGGCGCGGCACCAGGCCGATGTAGCGTGAATCGGCGCTGTTGTCGCGGTTGTCGCCCAGCACCAGGTACTCACCCTCGGGCACCGCCACGGGGGCGAAGCTGCTACGCGCCGTCACGCCATGCAGCCATTGCACGCGGCGCTCGTGGCCCTGCACCTGCTCCGTGAGGCGCGTGGCGTCGACCGTGCGGCCCAGGCCCGTGGCTTCCTGCAGCGCCTGCGGTGCCTCGTATCGGGCGGCTTCGCCATTGATGATGAGCACTTCGTCGCGCATCTCCACCGTATCGCCGGGCACTGCCACCAGGCGCTTGATGAGGCGCGTGCCGTCCAGCGGCGAAGAGAAGGTCACCACGTCACCGCGCTGAGGCTCACCCATCGGGGCCAGCACCACGTCGGTCAGCGGGATTTTCACGTTGTAGGCCAGGCGGTTGACGAACACCACGTCGCCCTCGACCAGGTTGGGCCGCATCGAGCCCGAGGGAATCGGATTCCAGTCCGCCACGGCCGTGCGAAACAGGCCGAAGCACATCAGCAGCACCAGAAATCCCTTGTTGGCCTTGATCCAGCGTCCCATCGTTTCTTCTCCTCGGGTTGTCCCTTGAACGGCTTTTCGTGTGGCCCTGCGCTGCACGGCCACAGCGCTCGGAGCCCGCCACGGCGCCAAAGGTTCCCGGCCAGCCATGCGCATGCAGCCCGCACGCCGTGCGGTCGGCGCAACGGACAGCTGCGGCCCCTGGTTTGACCCCTGGGCAGGGACACAGCCGAGGGTGCACAATGGTTGCAAAGTGTGTTTTGCCGAAACCTGTGTGATGACGCAGCCGCCCGAGCGCAGAGGGCCGGTGGCTGCACCAACGGACCCGCCTGCATGGCAGAACCCCGCCTTTTGACACTCCTGCCCGCGCGCGTGCAGCAATGGCTAGCCCCCTACGAGGCAGATGAACCGCTGGCCGCGAGCTTTCGCGCCCAGCAGTTGCAGGCCATGCTGCGCCTGACCCCGCTGGCCATGGCGGTCAATGTCTTCAACGGGTGCTTCATCACCTGGCGCCTCGCCACGGTGCCCCCCTGGCTCTGGGCCTGGATGCTGGCGCTGCTGTTTGTGGCGGCACAGGGACTGCGTGCCTGGCAGCGCGCACGCAACCACCCTCCCCGCCTGCTGGCGTCGAAGAAGGCGATCCAGCGCGCCGCCCGGCACGCCGGCGCGCTGGGCCTGCTGTGGGGCGCCATACCGGCGGCGCTCTTCGCCTCGGCCACGGCGCCAGACCAGATGATGATCCTGGCGATCAGTTGCGGAATGATCTGCGCGGGGGGCTTTGCGCTGGTGACGGTGCCCGAGGCGGCCCTGAGCTATGTGCTGCTGCTCGCGGGCGGCTCGGCCGTGGGGCTGGCACGGGCGGCGGACCAGCCGGGCACGCTGACACTGCTGGTGCTGCTGGTAACCTACGGCCTGGTGGTGATCGCCTCGGTGCGCGTGATGGCCCGGTCCTATGGGTCGCGCCTGGCGGCCGAGGCCGATGCCGCCCACCAGCAGCAGATCGTGGGCCTGCTGCTGCGCGATTTCGAGGAAAACACCAGCGACTTCCTCTGGGAGGTTTCCAGCGAAGGCACGCTGCGCCACTCATCCAACCGCCTGGACCAAGCCCTGCGCTACAGCCGCCAGGACGACCCGGACCTGGGCCTGGTGGAGCTGATCGCCCGCACCCACCAGGGCGCCACCCATGGCGTGGACCCGGCCGCCCACCTGCAGGCGCTGCAGGCCGCGCTCAGGGGCCCGCAGCCGTTTCGCGACCTGCCCGTACCCATCATGATCGAGGGCCAGCTGCGCTGGTGGGCGCTTACTGCCAAACCCACCTGGCGGCTGGACCAGAGCCTGCAGGACTGGCGCGGCGTGGGGGTGGACATCACCCACAAGAAGCACGCCGAGGACGAGATGCACCGCCTGGCGCACTTCGACTCGCTGACCGGTCTTGCCAACCGCCGCCACTTCCAGCATCGGCTGCAGCAGCAGTGTGCGCTGGACAGCGCCGGCACCGGCGCAGCAGCCCTGCTGTGCCTGGACATGGACAATTTCAAGCGCGTCAACGACGCCTATGGCCACGGCAACGGCGACCTGCTGCTCAAGACCGTGGCGCAGCGCATGGACCAGGAGATCCGCAGCCGCGACCTGGTGGCCCGACTGGGTGGGGACGAGTTCGCCATCCTGCTCGACGGTGCCAGCACACGGGCCGAAGTGCAGGTGTTCTGCGACCGGCTGATGCGCGCCGTAGAGCAGCCCTGCGACCTCTCGGGCCTGGCCACCACCCCGCACCTGAGCATCGGCGTGGCCTTCCTGCCGCGCGATGGCACCCACGTGGACGCCCTGCTGCACCATGCCGACCTGGCCCTGTACGAAGCCAAACAGCGCGGCCGCAGGCAGGTGCAGTTCTTTTCCATCGAGATGGACCAGCGCGCCCACCGGCGCATCGCGCTCGAGGACGGCCTTCGCTCTGCCCTGGCCCAGGGCGAACTGCACCTGGCCTTCCAGCCGCAATGGCACCTGGCCTCGGGCCGCATCGCGGGGCTGGAGGCCCTGCTGCGCTGGAACAGCACGCGCTTTGGCAGCGTGTCGCCCGTGGAATTCATCCCCGTGGCCGAAGAGGCGGGGTTGATCCGCGATATAGGCCTGTGGGTGCTGGAACACGCCTGCCTGGCGGCGCTCCAGTTGCCGGGCGAGCTGGTGATGTCGGTCAACCTCTCGGTGTGCCAGTTCGACGATGCCCTGCTGGCCGACAAGATCCTGGCGGTGGTGGAGCGCTGCGGCCTGCCGCCCGAGCGGCTGGAGCTGGAGATCACCGAATCTGTCTTCCTGCAGGACACGGACGATGTGATGGCCACGCTGCACCGGCTGCGCCATGCCGGGGTGCGCATTGCGCTGGACGACTTCGGCACGGGCTACTCCTCGCTGGCCTATCTGCGCAGCTTTCCGTTCGACCGGCTCAAGATCGACCGCTCCTTCATCGCCCCCATCCAGAGCAGCCCCGAGTCGGAGGCCATCGTGCACTCGGTGATCGAACTGGCGCAGGCGCTGCACATGGAGACCACGGCCGAGGGCATCGAAACCGCCGAGCAGGCCCACCTGCTGCAGGGCCTGGGCTGCGTGACGGGCCAGGGCTTCTACTTTGCCCGCCCGCTGGACCTGGCGGCGGTCACGGCCTTCATTGCAGCGCAGCCTGCGGCGCTCACCTGACCCGTTCTATTCAGAGCCCGCGCCTGGCTTGAGCCGAGCCCGCGGATGGGCCGCGTCGTACACCTTGGCCAGGTGCTGAAAATCCAGGCGCGTGTAGACCTGCGTGGTAGTGATGTTGGCGTGGCCGAGCAGCTCCTGCACGGCGCGCAGGTCGCCGCTGGACTGCAGCAGGTGGCTGGCGAACGAGTGGCGCAGCATGTGCGGGTGCACCGGCGTGGTCAGCCCCGCCTGCTGGCTGCGCTGGCGCAGCCGCAGCCAGATGGACTGTGCCGTGAGCCGCGCGCCGCGCTGACCCAGGAACAGTGCGGCATCCAGGCGCGCCGCCCCCTCGCCGCCGAACGGCCCGGCGCGCAGCGCCAGCCAGGCCTGCAGCGCATCCAGGGCCGAGCGACCCACGGGTACGCTGCGCCGCTTGCTGCCCTTGCCGAACACATGCGCCTCGCCCGCCTGCAGGTCGATCCAGCCGCGGCCCTGGCGCTGGGTTTCGGCACCGGGCACGGCATCAAGCCCCGCGAGCTCGCCCACGCGCAGGCCACAGCCGTAGAGCAGCTCCACCATGGCGGCGTCTCGCGCCTCCAGCCAGGGGTCGGCCCCGGTGTTGTCGAACTCGGCCAGGCGCACGGCGTCGTCCACGCCCAGGGCCTTGGGCAGGGGCTTAGGGGCCTTGGGAGCACGCACGTCCTGCACCGGGTTGTGCGGCACCAGGCCCTGGCGCCCGGCCCAGATGAAAAAGCCGCGCCAGCCCGAAAGGATGAGCGCTATGCCGCGCCCGCTGCGCCCGCTGCTGTGCATCTGCGCTACAAAGCGGCGGATGTGCGCCGTCTGCAGCTGCAGCAGGGGCAGGCCCACGCCGGCTGCAAACTGCGCCAGCTTCTCCAAGTCCAGCGTGTACAGCGTGAGCGTGCGCGCCGCCAGGCGCTTTTCCACGCGCACATGCTCCAGGTAGCGCAGCACCAGAGGATCCGGTGCCGGGGTGCCGACGTCAGGGGCGATGGGTGTGGCGGTGGTCACGAGGACAGCCGTCCGCTTGGCAGATCAGCGCAGGCGCACCAGCGCCGAGCTGGCCAGCTCGGCAATGCGCGAAAGGAATTCGGTGCCCATGGTGGCATCGAAGCGCTGGGGATCGTGCGAGCCCAGCACCAGCAGCCCGAAGGCTGGCGTGGCGCTGTCGATGGCGCCCTGGCGCAGCGGCAGCAGGGCCAGCGACTGGGCCTGCACCCCGTCCGGAGAGCTCAGCCAGCCGGCCGGCTCGAAGCCCAGGTTGGGGCCGCAAAAGGGCATGGTCAGCGACGAGGCGAAGGCCCGCGCGTCTTCACTGGCGCCCTGGGCGAAGTCGGCGTCCACATAGGGGCCGGCCACTTCCCACACGCGCACGGTGGCCTGGGGCACGTCGAACAGGGTGCGGATGCCCTCCACCACTGCTTCGGGCAGGTCGAACGGGTCCTTGACCTGCAGCAGTGCGCTGGTCCATTGGTGCACCTTGGCCGCAATGGCGGTGTTCTCGCCGCTGTTGCGCACCATGTCCATCACGCGGTGCTCCAGTCCCTTGATCTTCTCGCGCAGCATCTCGGCCTGGCGCTCCTGCAGGCTCACGGCACGGGCACCGTGGGGGCTGGTGATCTGCACGCTGGCCAGCACCTCGGCGTGGCGCTCGAAAAAGCCGGGCGTGTTCTCCAGGAACTGGGCGATGTCGTCTTCGGTGATGGGCGGGATGTGGGTGCTGGGGTTGGTCATGCTGCGTCCGGAATGTCGATCTGGCCTTCGAATACGGTGGTGGCCGGGCCGGTCATGAAAAGGGAATCGGTGCCCTCGCCGCTCCAGGCGATGGTCAGGCGCCCGCCGTGCATGTCCACATGCACCTCATTGTCGAGCAGCCCCAGGCAGATGCCGGCGGCCACGGCCGCGCAGGCGCCCGAGCCGCAGGCCAGGGTCTCGCCGGTGCCGCGCTCGAACACGCGCAGGCGCACATGGCCACGGTCCACGATCTGCATGAAGCCCGCGTTCACGCGCTCCGGAAAGCGCGAGTGGCTCTCGATCAGCGGGCCCCACAGACCCACCGGGGCCGTGTCCACGCTGTCCACCAGTTGCACCGCATGCGGGTTGCCCATGGAGACCACGGCCACCGGCACGGTGACGGGGATGCCCTGCACATCGAACGCCAGGGGCCAGGTGCGGCCGTTGCCCTGCACCGTGGGGGCCAGGGCAGTGGTATCGAAAGGCACGCGGGGCTCGTCGAGCACCGGCACGCCCATGTCTACCGTGACCCGGCCATCGGCATTGAGCCTGGGCGAGAGCACGCCGCTGAGCGTCTGCACGCGGATGGTGTCCTTGGTGGTCAGGCCCTTGTCGTAAACGTAGCGCGCAAAGCAGCGCGAGCCGTTGCCGCACTGGCCCACCTCGCCGCCGTCGGCGTTGTGGATCACGTATTCGAAGTCGATGCCCGCGGCGGGCGAGGGGCGCACGGTGAGGATCTGGTCGGCGCCCACGCCGAAATGGCGGTCCGCCAGGTAGCGGTACTGGCCGGCCGTGAGGTTCAGGCGCGAGCGGGTCTCGTCGAGCACGACGAAGTCGTTGCCCGCGCCCTGCATTTTGGTGAAGTGGATCTTCATGCTCCGGATTATCGTCGGTGGCGGGGCGGCCCTGCCAACCGCCGTGGCAATCGCAATGCCCCCATCCAGCACAGGGCGGCCAAGCGGTTTAGGCTCATGCGTCTTTGAAAACAACGAACGAGGAGCCCATGGCAGACATTTCCGCTTTCCCCATCACCCGCAAGTGGCCCGCCCAGCACCCGGACCGCATCCAGCTGTACTCGCTGCCCACGCCCAATGGCGTGAAGGCCTCGATCGCGCTGGAAGAGCTGGGCCTGCCCTACGAGCCGCACCTGGTGAGTTTCGAGACTAACGACCAGACCTCGCCCGAGTTCCTGTCGCTCAACCCCAACAACAAGATCCCCGCCATCCTCGACCCCGACGGCCCCGGCGGCAAACCACTGGCGCTGTTCGAGTCGGGCGCCATCCTCATCTACCTGGCGGACAAGACCGGCCAACTGGTGCCCCAGGACGCAGCGGCCCGCTATGAAACCCTGCAGTGGGTGATGTGGCAGATGGGCGGCGTGGGCCCGATGTTCGGCCAGCTCGGCTTCTTCCACAAGTTCGCCGGCAAGGACTTCGAGGACAAGCGCCCGCGCGACCGCTACGTGGCCGAGTCCAAGCGCCTGCTCGGCGTGCTGGACCAGCGCCTGGCCGGACGCCAGTGGGTGATGGGCGACACCTACACCATTGCCGACATCGCCATCCTGCCCTGGGTGCGCAACCTGGTGGGCTTCTATGGCGCGGGCGAGCTGGTGGCTTTCGACCAGTTCAAGGAAATAAAGCGCGTGCTGGAGGCTTTCGTAGCGCGCCCGGCCGTGGTCAAGGGCCTGAACATCCCGGCACGAGGCTAACCCATGCGCTCCTGGAGGAAATCCAGGAAGCACGCAATGCGCGCCGCCAGTTGCGTGTTGCGGTAGTAGACCGCATTGATGGGCTGGCGCACGTCCACCGTGTCGCGCGCCAGCACCTGCACCAGGCGGCCGGCATCGCGGTCGCCTGCGGTCATGAAATCCGACAGGCATACCAGCCCCACATGTTCCAGCGCCAGCTGGCGCAATGTTTCGCCGCTCGACGCGGTGAGGCTGGGCACGATCCGCCATTCGTCTCCGTGCGTGCCGCGCAGCGGCCAGCGGTTGAGCAACTCGGGTTCGTTGAAGCCCAGCAGCGTGTGCCCGGCCAGGTCGGCCACGCCCTTGGGCTTGCCGGCGCGCGCCAGGTACTCCGGGCTGGCCAGCACGCGCAGGCGGCTGGTGCACAGGGGGCGCGCATGCAGGGTCGAGTCCTGCAGCCGGCCTATGCGGATGGCCACGTCCGTGCGCTGCTCCAGCAGGTCGATGTACATCTCGTCCGTATTGAGCTCCAGCGTGATCTGCGGATAGGCCGCGCGGAACGCAGGTACCAGCGGCACCACGGCGTGCAGCATGAAGGGCGTGGCCGCATTCACGCGCAGCCGGCCGGCGGGCTGCTGGCGCCGCGCGGCCATGCTTTCCTCCGCATCGTCGATGGAGGCCAGGATGGCGCGCGTGCGCTGCAGGAAGGCCTGGCCCTCCTCGGTCAGCTCGGTGCGGCGCGTGGTGCGGCGCAGCAGTGTGGTCTCCAGCTTCTTTTCCAGGCGCCCAAGGGCCCGGCTGATGCCCGAGACCGTCTGACCCAACTGGTCCGCCGCCGCCGTGATGGAGCCGCCGTCGACCACGGCCACGAAGGCCTGCAACTCTTCCAGGGTGGATTTCATGGGCGCAATGCTCGCCGATTGTTGATTCCAAATCAACTATCTATGGCTTGTAACCGTCTTTTTCTGCAAGGCTGCAAATCCGACACTTCCCTGCATCCCCACAGGAGTGTTTCCATGCCCATTGCCTTGCTCGCGCTGACGCTCAGCGCTTTTGCCATCAGCACGACCGAGTTCGTGATCGTTGGCCTGCTGCCCACCGTGGCGGCCGACCTGTCCATCAGCATCCCCTCTGCGGGCCTGCTGGTGAGCCTGTATGCCCTGGGGGTCGCCGTCGGCGCCCCGGTGCTCACGGCCCTCACCGGCAAGCTGCCGCGCAAGGCGCTGCTGCTGTCGCTGATGGCCTTGTTCACCGCCGGCAACCTGCTGGCCTGGCAGGCACCGAGCTATGAATCGCTGGTGGCCGCGCGCATTCTCACCGGCCTGGCGCACGGGGTGTTCTTCTCCATCGGCTCGACCATCGCCACGGGCCTGGTGCCGCGCGAAAAAGCCGCCAGCGCCATTGCCATCATGTTCACCGGGCTCACCGTGGCGCTGGTCACCGGGGTGCCGCTGGGCACCTTCATCGGCCAGCACTTCGGCTGGCGCGAGACCTTTTTGGCCGTCTCGGCACTGGGCGTGGTCGCCTTCATCGGCAGCGCCCTCTTCGTGCCGCGCAATATCGCCCACACCCCACCGGCCTCGCTGCTGCAGCAGGCCAAGGTGCTGGCCGAGCCACGCCTGCTGCTGGTGTATGCCAAGACGGCCATCGGCTACGGTGGCACCTTCATTCCCTTCACCTTTCTTGCACCCATCCTGACCGACATTTCTGGTTTCAGCGCCGGTGCGGTGGGCTGGGTGATGCTGGTCTATGGCATATCGGTCGCGGTGGGCAACATCTGGGGCGGCAGGCTGGCCGACCGGCTGGGTCCGATCCCCGCGCTGCGCATCGTGTTCGCGCTGCTGGCCGCCGTATTGCTGCTGCTGCAGTTCACCGCGCCGCACCCCTGGTTGGCGCTGGTGACCGTGCTGCTCTGGGGCGCCGTGGCCTTCGGCAACGTGCCGGGGCTGCAGGTCTACGTGGTCAAGCAGGCCGAGCGTTTCACGCCCCAGGCGGTGGACGTGGCCTCGGGCCTGAACATCGCCGCCTTCAACCTGGGCATTGCCGGTGCCGCCTGGGCCGGTGGCCTGATCGTGACGCACTTGGGCCTGATGCACACGCCCTGGATAGGCGCCGTGGTGGTGCTGGGTTCGCTGGCCCTGACGCACTACAGCGGCGTGCTGGACCGCCGAGCCGGAATCCCCGTGCGCTCCAGTGGCCCGGTCCCCGTCGGCCACTGATCACCCTTTTTTCCTGCACATCCACACGGAGTCTTTCTTCATGCATTCTTCTTCCATCCCCGCCTTCGGCCTGGGTACCTTCCGCCTCAAGGACCAGGTCGTCGTCGACTCGGCGCGCAATGCGCTCGACCTGGGTTATCGCGCCATCGACACCGCGCAGATCTACGGCAACGAGGCCGAGGTCGGCCAGGCCATTGCCGAAAGCGGCGTGCCACGCAGCGCGCTGTTCCTCACCACCAAGGTCTGGACCGAGAACCTGGCGGCGGACAAGCTCATCCCCAGCCTGAAGGACAGCCTCGCCAAGCTGCGCACCGAGCAGGTGGACCTGGCCCTGATCCACTGGCCCTCCCCGGGTGGTGCCGTGCCCGTGGCCGAGTACATGGGCGCCCTGGCCGAAGCCAAGGCCCAGGGCCTGGCGCGGCACATCGGCGTCTCCAACTTCACCGTGGCGCTGATGCAGCAGGCCATTGCCGCCGTGGGCGCGGACACCATCGCTACCAATCAGATCGAGCTGCACCCCTACCTGCAGAACCGCAGCGTGGCGGATTTCGCGAAAAGCCAGGGCATCCCCATCACCTCGTACATGACCCTCGCCTACGGCAAGGTGCTGAACGAACCGGTGATCGAAGCCATTGCCCGCGCGCATGGGGCCACCGCGGCCCAGGTGGTACTGGCCTGGGCGCTGCAACTGGGCTACGCCGTGATCCCCTCGTCCACCCGGCGCGAGAACCTGGCCAGCAACCTGAAGGCGCAGCAGCTGCGCCTGACGGACACGGAGATGGCGCAGATCGCGACCCTGGACCGAGGCGGCCGGCTGGTCGACCCCGACGGCCTGGCTCCCGCCTGGGATTGACCGATCCTTTCAGCCGGCGACCACGCGCACGAAGGCCGGCACCACCCCCAGCAGGTCGCCGCGCCGCTGCAGCGCATGCACGTCGGCACGCGGTGCCTTGGCCCCCAGGGTCTTGAGCACCACGCGGGCACCGAACAGGCTGCCGAGCGACGACGGCACCAGCGCCACGCCCAGCCCTGCGGCCACCAGGCTCAGCAAGGCCGCCAGCTCCACCGTGGTCTGCGCCACCCGGGGCGCAAAGCCCGCCTGCACGCAGCACTGCACCATGTGCTCGGCATGGGCCGATGAATCGCGGCGCAGCATCACGAAGGCCTCACTGCGCAGGTCCTTCAGGGCCAGGGCCTTGCGCGCCGCCAGCGGGTGGCCGGGCGGCAAGGCGGCCACCACGGGGTCGGGCCACAGCAGGGTGCTGGAAAGCTGGTCGTCGTTGACCGCCGTGCGCGAAATGCCCACGTCGATGCGCTTGTCGCGCAGGGCCGCCTGCTGCAGCGAGGGCTGCATCTCGTGCAGCACCACGTCCACGCCCGGGTGGCTGTGCCGGTAGCGCGCCAGCGCTGCCGGAAACGGCCCGAGGAAATGCGAGCCCGACAGCCCCACCTCGATGCGCCCTGCCTGCCCCTGGCCGATGGCTGCCACGCGCTGGCGCGCCGTGTCCAGCCGCTCGAGCACCGCGCGCGCATCGACCAGGTAGGCCTGGCCCGCCAGCGTCAGCTCCACGCGCCGGCTGGTGCGCACGAACAGTTGCGCACCCAGTTCCTGCTCCAGCTGGGCGATCTGCAGGCTCAGCGGCGGCTGTGACACATGCAGGCGCTGCGCAGCGCGCGTGAAGCTCAGCTCTTCGGCCAGGGCGATGAAGTAACGCAGATGCCGCAGTTCCATTGATACTTTTCAAGTCTTGATCAAGACCAACAATATATTGGACTGTTGGTTCGCTTGTTTCCACAATACCCTGACTACAACATCCAGGCGGAGACAAACATGACGATCAAGCACAACCTGCTGGCTGCCACGCTGGCCCTTTCGGGCCTGGCCTCGGCGCAGGACAATTACCCCAGCAAGGCCATCACGCTCACCGTGCCCAACCCGCCCGGCGGTGTGGTGGACACCTCGGCCCGGTTGCTCAACGAACCCCTGGCGCGCGTGCTCGGCCAGCCGGTGGTGATCGACAACAAGGCAGGCGGCAGCGGCAACGTGGCCTACGGTGCCGTGGCCCGCAGCAAGGCCGACGGCTACAACCTGCTGATCTCGTACTCGGCCTACCATGTGGGCAACCCGGCACTGGCCCCCAGCCTGCCCTGGGAGGCCAAGGACTTCGCCCCCGTGGCCCTGCTCACCGTGGCCACCAACGTGATTGCGGCCCACCCTTCGGTGCCGGGCAACAACCTCAAGGAGTTCATCGCCTACCTCAAGGCGAACCCCGGCAAGGTCAACTACGCATCGCAAGGCAATGGCTCGCTCTCGCACATCGGCACCGAGATCTTCAAGCAGCAGAGCGGCACCTTCATGACCCACATCCCCTACCGCGGTTCGGGCCCGGCCGTGGCCGACGTGCTGGCCGGCCAGGTGCAGGTGTTCATCACCACGCCGCCCTCCGTCATGCAGCATGTGGTCAGCGGCAAGCTCAAGGCCTTTGCCGTGACCGGCACCAAGCGCCACCCGGGCCTGCCCAACGTGCCGACGGTGGCCGAGGCCGGGATGCCCGACTTCAAGCTCGAAGCCTGGGTGGGCCTGTTCGCCCCGGCGGCCACGCCACCGGCGGTGATCGCCAAGCTCACGGCCGACGTGAAGAAGGCCCTGGAGATGCCCGAGACGCGCCAGCGCGCCGACGCCGCTGGCATCGAGCTGCGCTACCTGGCGCCCGATGCGCTTGGTGACCTGGTGAAGACCGAGACCGCCTACTGGGCCAAGACCATCAAGGGCGCCGGCATCAAGGCCGACTGACCCGCCAGCACCCCGCCCCTGTGTGATCCCATTCCCGGCGCCCCGCGCGCCGGGCGGGGCAGCGCTTTGCCCATTTTTCGTGAAAGACCGCCATGCAACGCACCTACCGCATCGGGCAGATCGTGCCCAGCTCCAACACCACCATGGAGACCGAGATCCCCGCCATGCTGCGCGCCCGCGAGCAGATCCTGCCCGAGCGCTTCAGCTTCCATGCCAGCCGCATGCGCATGCAGAAGGTCACCCAGGAACAGCTGGCCGCCATGGACCGCGACTCCGACCGCTGCGCACTGGAACTTTCGGATGGAAAGATGGACGTGATGGGCTATGCCTGCCTGGTGGCCATCATGAGCATGGGCCTGGGCTACCACCGCACGTCCGAAAAGCGGTTGCACGAGGTCACGGTCGCCAACGGCAAGCCAGCGCCCGTGGTGTCGAGTGCCGGCGCCCTGGTCGAAGGCCTGAAGGCCATGGGCGCGAAGAAGGTCTCGGTTCTCACCCCTTACATGAAGCCGCTCACCCAGCTGGTGGTGGACTACATCGAGCACGAGGGCATCGCCGTGCACGACAGCCTGTCGCTGGAAATCGCCGACAACCTGGAGGTGGGCGCGCAGGACCCTGCGGCCCCGGCCCAGATCGTGCAGCGCCTGGACACGCGCGGGGTGGACGTGGTGGTGATCTCGGCCTGCGTGCAGATGCCCTCGCTGGCATCGGTGCAGGTGGCGCAGGACCGGCTGGGCATCCCCGTGGTGTCGGCGGCGGCTTGCACCACCTGGGCCATGCTCAGGCGCCTGGGGCTGGAGACCCGGGTGCCCCATGCCGGCGCCCTGCTCTCGGGCAAGTACTGATCTGCGGGAAAGCCCCGCGCTTTCCCGCATGGCGCGCCCGGCAGGCTGCGGTCAAAGCCGGATAATGGCCCCATGCCCCGCATCAGCCAGCAACTCCATCCCCACCGCGAACCCGTTCCCACCCGCCTGGCCGCCACCGTGCTGCTGCTGCGCGACGCCGAGGGCGACGGGGCGCTGGAGGTGCTGATGACGCGGCGCTCGCCGAACGCGAGCTTTGCCCCAGGGGCCTACGTCTTCCCGGGCGGCGGTATCGATGCGCTCGATGCCCAATCGCACGCCGTGGCGGACCGCCGCCCTGCGCAGAACGACCTGCACCTGACCCAGGCGATCGCCGCCATCCGCGAGAGCTTCGAGGAACTGGGCGTGCTGCTGGCGCGCCACGCCGACGGCCGCATGGCCGATGCCGCCGACATTGCCGCGCTGGACCGCAGCGCGCCGTTTGCCGCGCAGTGCGAAGCCCGGGGCCTGCGCCTGGCGACCGACAGCGTGTACCTGCTGGCCTACTGGACGGCCGACCGCGACCTGCCGCGCCGCTTCGAGGTGCCCTTCCTGGCCGCACGCATGCCCGAAGGCCAGACCCCGGTGGCCGACGAGGCCGAGCAGTTCGAGCCCGTGTGGGTGCGCCCGGCCGATGCGCTGGCGCGGCACGAGGCAGGCCAGTTCTTCATGATCTTCCCGACCATCCGAACGCTGCAGCGGCTGGCGAAATTCAAGAACACCGACGCCGTGCTCGGCGCCCTGGCCAACGAACAGCCCCTGTGGGTGAGCTGCCCGCGCGCTGGCCTGCTGGGCGGCAAAGAGGCGCGCTACATGGAAGACGAGATGCCCTTCGGCGAACTGGCGCTGGTCTGCCCCGACGGGCAGATCATTCACCCGCTCGACTGGCAGACCGACCACCCCGTACCCCTGCTCAAGAACGTGCAGCGCCTCACGGCCCCCAATTCGGGCGTGATGACCGGCCCGGGGACCAACAGCTACCTGGTGGGCGACCCGGCCACGGGTTATATCGCCATTGACCCTGGGCCGGCCGACCCCGAGCACCTGGAAAAGCTCTGGCGCGCCGCCGGTGGCGACATCCGCTCCATCGTCTGCACGCACTCGCACCCCGACCACTCTCCCGGCGCGGCGCCGCTGCAGGCGCTGTGCGTGCAGGCCGGCCAGCCAGCGCCCGCCATCCTGGGCCTGCGCTCGGCCCCCACAGCCCGCGTGGCCAGCGCCTTCACGCCCGAGCGCGAGCTGGCCCATGGCGAGCGCTTGGTGCTGTCTGCCCAAGTGGCCGATGCCGCCACCAGCCACACCCTGCAGGTGATCCACACCCCCGGCCATGCGGCCAACCACCTGTGCCTGCTGCTGGAGGAGGATGGCCTGCTGTTCAGCGGTGACCACATCCTCAACGGCAGCACCACGGTGGTCGACCCACCGGACGGCAACATGGCCGACTACCTCGATTCGCTGGACGCGCTGGACGCGGCCTGCGAGAAGCAGGGCGTGAACTTCATCCTGCCCGCGCACGGCTACGTATTGGGCGAGGCGCGCAGCGCGATCGCCCGCCTGAAGGCCCACCGCCTGGCGCGCGAGGCCAAGGTACTGGCCGCCATGCAGGCCCTGCCCCAGGGCAGCATGGACGACTGGGTGCGGCACGCCTACGACGACGTGCCCCCGCGCATGTGGCCTGTGGCCCAGCGTTCGCTGCTTGCACATGTAGAGCGCATCCGCGCCATGGAACCCGGTAATGACTGAAAAAAACCCTGAAGCCGGCCATGTCCGGCTGGCCAAGCGCGTGGCCGAGCAACTCAACTGCTCGCGCAGCACGGCCGAACAATTCATCGAGGGCGGCTTCGTGAGCGTGGAGGGCGCCGTGGTCGAGGTGCCCGGCGCGCGCGTGGCGCCGCACCAGAGCGTGGCCGTGGACCCGGACGCGAGCCTGCTGGAGCTGACCCCCGTCACCCTGCTGCTGCACAAGCCCGCCGGTTTCGAGGCGGGCCTGGGTGCGCCAGGGCAGGCTGGTGCCGCCCATGCGAGCCGTAGCCAGGGTGCAACGCCCGCCGTCACGCTGCTGGCTCTCGCCTCTCACCTGCCCGAGGATGCCTCGGGCATTCGCGTGCTGCAGCGCCATTTCCGCCAGCTCGAATGCTTCACCCCCCTGCCCACCGAGGCCAGCGGCCTGGTGGTCTACACCCAGGACAAGCGCATTGCGCGCAAGCTGGCCGAGGACATCGAATCGCTGGAGCAGGAGTGCATCGTGGAGGTGGCTGGCGAAATCGCGCCCAACGGCCTGCAGCGCCTGTGCCACGGCCTGTCATTCAATGGCCGCGCGCTGCCGCCCATCAAGGTGAGCTGGCAGAACGAGACGCGGCTGCGCTTTGCGCTCAAGGGCATACGCCCGGGGCAGATTCCGGCGATGTGCGAGGCCGTGGGCCTGCGCGTGGTGGCCGTCAAGCGCATCCGCATCGGCCGCGTGCCACTGTCCAAGGTGCCTGAGGGACAGTGGCGCTACCTGCAGCCCTGGGAGCGTTTCTGAGCAGCACTCGACAGCTATTAAAAGGTGAGCAATCACCATTTCGAGGGATGGCGATACGCCACAGGCCGCTGATACACTGCCCTCCATAACAGGAGGGAGTCCATGGACTATCAGCAATCAGGGGCCGATGCGGCGCCCGTCTCGGCCTTCGCGGCGCAGGACATCAACGCGCACCCGCTTGAATTCACCGGCAGCGGCGGCGAATACTTCCGGGTATGGATCGTCAACGTGCTGCTGACCATCCTCACCCTGGGCATCTACACGCCCTGGGCGCGGCGGCGCACTGCGCAGTATTTCTACGGCCACACCGTGGTCGCCGGCAGCCCGCTCGAATTCACGGCCCAGCAAGGTCGCATGGTCAAGGGCTTCATCGTGCTGGTGATGATCAGCATCGCCTACCAGATCGCCGTCAATACCGGGCAGGACACGGCTGTCGGGGTCTTTCTGCTCGCCGGGGCACTGCTGTCCCCCTTCATCTGGGGCAGCGCCATGCGCTTTCGCCTGGGCTCCACGCGCTGGCGCGGCCTGCGCCTGCAGTTCACCGCCTCGTGGCGCGAGGTGTACAAGGCCAGCTGGCCAGTTTTCGCCATTGCTCTGGTGTGGTTCGGCGTGTTCTTCGGCATCCAGTACCTGGCGCCCGAATCGGCCAGCGCCCTGCAGGAACTGGCTGCCGACGAGAGCGGCGACGCCGACCTGCCAACCATGACGGCCGGCATCTGGGGCCTGCTGGTGCTGGGGCTGCTGCTGTCGGTGATGTGCTTCATCCGCCTCGAATACAACTACAAAAGCCTGCTGGTGCTGCGCACCCAGGTGGGCGCCGAGGCCGGCCGCTGGAAACCGGTGTACCTGGATTTCATCAAGGTCTGGCTGGCCACGGTCGCCGTGTTCCTGCTGTTCGTGCTGGGGGTCTCCCTGCTGCTGGGCGTGCTGGCCGGCGGGACTGCGGCATTGTTCATCGACGATGCCAAGGACCGCTCGTTCGCCTTGATCATGGTGGCCATCGTCGTGGGCATATTCGGCGGTATCTTCATGCTGCTCCTGACCTCGGCGCCTGCACGCGCCTACCGCGAAGCCCGCATGTTCCAACTGATGTGGGACAACATCGGCCTGAGCCAGGTAGCGCGCTTCAAGTGCCAGTTGCGCACTGGGCGTTTCGTGCTGCTGCGCGTCAAGAACCTGTTCCTGACCCTGCTCACGCTGGGCCTGTACCGCCCGTTCGCACGGGTCAGCGAGTACCGCATGAAGGCCGAGTCCGTAACCCTGCACGTCAAGGGCAGCGTGGACCAGGTCACCAGTGCCATGGTGCGCCAGCAGAAAGAAGGCGGTATTGGTGATGCGCTGGCTGATGCGGCCGGGCTGGACCTGATCGGCTGATGAACGCCCCCCTCTCCCCTGCTGCAACACCCAGCACCCTGGTGCCAGGGCGCTGGTTCGATGGGCTGAGCAGCCAGGCCAGGCCGGTGCTCGTGGGCCTGCAGCCCACGCCCAGGGGCCCGTCGCTGGCGCTGCACCCGCTGTCACAGCCTGGTGCGGCCCCCACCGTATTCCCCTGGGGCGAGGTGGGTTGGCCCGAAGCCTGGAGCGAGCGCCGCCCGCAGCAGCGGGTGGTGGTGGACTTGCGCGACCACGGCAGCCTGGAGATCGATGCCGTGGCGCAGTGGCACGCAGCCCTTGCCGCCGCAGGCGCACGCCCCAGCCTGGCGGGGCGCATGCAGACCCGCTGGCCCGTGCTGCTTGGCGTGACGGCAGTCGCCATTGTCGGGCTGACCCTCTTCTACCGCTACGGTACGCCCTGGGCGGCCACGGAGCTCACGCGCTTCGTGCCCGTGTCCTGGGAGAACAGCGTGGCCAGCAATGTGCTCACGCAGATGGACAAGGGCACGCTCAAACCCAGCAAGCTGCCCCAGGAGCGCCAGGCCGAGCTGAAAGCACGCTTTGATACGCTGGTGCAGCAGTTGCCCACCCAGTTGCAGCGCTACCCTGGCTACGCGCCCACCTACACGCTGTCGTTCCGCTCCGGCATGGGGGCGAACGCCTTCGCCCTGCCCGGCGGCACGGTGGTGATGACCGATGGCCTGGCCAAGGCGGCAGAGAAAAAAGGGCTCAGCGACGACGCCCTCATCGGCGTGCTGGCCCATGAGATCGGCCACGTGGCCCACCGCCACACCACACGCATGGTGGTGCAGCAAGGCGTGCTGCAGATGGGCATGGGCCTGGCGCTCGGCGATGTATCGGGCATCGTCTCCACCGGCGCATCGGTGCTCACCGGCCTGGCCTACAGCCGCAACCACGAGCGCGAGGCCGACTGCTTTGCCATCGCCGTCATGTCCCATGCGAAGCTGCCCACGGCGCCCATGGGCAAGCTGCTGCTGGCCATTGCGCAGGACGAGGACGATGAGGAAAAGGCGGCCAGGAAGAAGGCCGCCACAGCCGCCAAGGAAAGCGCCAGCGCACCGGCCGAAGGCTCTGCATCCACCACCGCAGAACCCAAGGCGCCGGAGGCACTGGGCCCCGTGTGGTCCTTGCTCAGCAGCCACCCAGATACCGTGGAGCGCGCTACCGAACTGGAACAAGGGCATGCCTTGCACTGCCCCAAGCGGGGTTGATCAGCGTGTCGCCCGCACAGGGCAGGCCTGCGCGGCATTGACGACTGCCGTCGCCGCGGATTTGAATTCGATCGGATGGCTAGGCGGGGAACCGCAGACAGTGCTGTAGCACGGCAAGGCTCCCCAACGACGCTAGCCGGTCGAAGGCAAAACCGCATGAAAAGTGTGAAGCGCGCCGATAAGCCGGATTCTGTGCACCACGGTTGCCCGCGGCGTGACCGCCATTACTCTGGGCCGGGTGTCGCCACCACGGCTCGATGCTACCTACCCGCCAACTCTGCGGAACCACATCAACGTTGGCCTACTTGGTATTGCTGCGCGTAGAGATTGCCCGTTTCATCCGAACTTAATCGGCTCGTCTCTGTTGCTCTAATCCTCACCTCACGGTGGGCAGCCGTTAGCTGCTACGCTGTCCTGTGCAGTCCGGACGTTCCTCCAGTGCCTGGTTTCCCAGATTGCACCAGCGGCGGTCTGGCGCGCTTCACAGGGCGATTATCGTTCACTGCGGATGACCGACTCCCAATCCAGGCCAAACCGGGCCAGATATTTGCGCAAGCGGTCGGCGTCATTGATCACCGTGCGCTGCGCGCGCGAGGCCTGGAACAGCTGGCGCCCCGAATCGGACAGGGTTCGCGCCTGGCGGCACACGCGCAGCACGGCGGCCAGCTGAAGCTGGTCGAACAGGTCCATGGCGTCCACGGCTTCTTCGCCCAACAGGGCAGTCAGATCAATCGCATCAGCAGCCCTCGCGCCTAAGAGCCCATCGCGTGCATCCTTGGCCGGTTGCCACAGCCACTGCAGCCGCGCGATCTCGGCCTCCACCAGGGGCAGCCCGATGCGCCCGCTGTCCGCCAGAGTGGCCAGGCGCGTGGCGCTGGCCGAGAGGTCGCGGAAGTTGCCGCTCCACAGCGCATTGGGCGACTGGGCGTAGCGCAGATAGGCCGTGCGCGCCTCGGCCGACAGGCGCACCGTGCGGCCCAGCTCCGTGCCGGTGCGCGCGAGCAGGTGATCGAGGTTGGGCTCGATGTCCTCGGGGCGCTGGGCCAGGCCCGGTAGCTGGTAACTCCAGAGGTTGATGCGTGCGTACAGGTCTTCGCGGAAGCGCCCCGCCGCCACCTCGGTGCGCAGGTCGCGGTTGGTGCCAGCGATCAACTCGAAATCACTGGCCACCTCGCGGTCGCTGCCCATGGGGTAGAAGCGCTTTTCCTCCACCGCCTTGAGCAGCATGGCCTGCTCGTCCAGGCCCAACTCGCCGATCTCGTCGAGGAACAGCACGCCCTTGTGTGCCGTGCGCAGCAGGCCCGCGCGGTCGGCGGCGGCCCCCGTGAAGGCGCCCTTCTTGTGCCCGAACAGCGTAGACGCCGCCCCATCGCCATGCAGGGTGGCGCAGTTCACTTCGACGAATTCGCCCTCCACCTGGTGCCGGGCCTTCTTGAGTTCGTACATGCGCCGCGCCAGGTGCGACTTGCCCGCACCCGTGGGCCCGGTGAACAGGATGGGCGCACGCGAGCGCACCGCCACACGCTCCACCTCGTCGATCAGCGCGTTGAAGCGCGCATTGCGCGTGGCGATGCCGCTCTTGAGGAAGTCCACCGCATCGCGCTGCTCGGCGCCGAATCGCTGGGCGATGACGTCATAGCGCGACAGGTCCAGGTCGATCAGCGCATAGCTGCCCGCATCGCCCATCTGCTGGCGCCGGGGCGGCGAGGTCTGCGCGAGCACGCCCGGGATGCGCCGCGACTCCACCAGCAAAAACAGGCAGATCTGCGCCACGTGCGTGCCGGTGGTGATGTGGGTCCAGTACTCCTCACGTTCGGTGTCGAAGCGGTAGGTCTGCACCCAATCGAACAGCCGGGCATAGACCTCGCCGAAGTCCCAGGGGTCGGCGATCTCCATGGGCACCAGCCGCACCGTGGTCTCCGGCGAGGCAATGGCGATGTCGTTGCGCACCTGGTGCGCCAGCTCCTGGTGGGCCGGCGTGTACAGCAGCTCCATGCGGTGCACCACCATGTCCTCGTGCTGCACCAGCGAGACGGTGGGCCGCCACTTCTCCCAGCGGCCCGCGCCCTTGCCGGAATCTAGCTGGGTACCGATGAAGCCCATCACCACAACACTCTTCATGGATAAATTACTAGCTCAAAAAATAATTTCTCATTTTAAACACTCCATCAATCAAACAGTACCTGTCAGAAACATTCGAAAATTCCTCAATCAAATCAATTGCTTGCGAATTTCCTCACGCCACACCGGCGAGCTGGCACACCCATTGCGATCACAGTACCGAGATCGACAAAAAGACAACATCAGAGGAGTTCCACATGGTCAACACCCAACTGTTCCAGACGCTGCGCGGCACGCTGATGCCCACCGCCAACGCACTGAACGAAGCCGGCGGCGCGGCCTTTCTGCTATCGCCCAAGCACCAACTGGCTCAGTTGGCCGCCACCGGTTGCCTGAGCCACACCTTCTACGCCAAGGCCGAAAGTCAACTCGACACCGTTCTGGCCCTGGCCAGCGAGGTGGATCCTGTGTTCGTGGCCAAGACTGCGGTGTATGCACGTCGCGCTGGCCATATGAAGGACATGCCGGCGCTATTGGCCGCTTCGCTGGCCCAGCGTGACGTGGGACTGCTGACGCAGGTGTTTGGCCGGGTGATAGACAACGGCAAGATGCTGCGCAACTTCGTGCAGATGCTGCGCTCCGGCGCGGTGGGTCGAAAGTCGCTGGGAACCCGCCCGAAGAAGCTGGTGCAGCAATGGCTGCTGTCGGCTACCGAAGCGCAGTTGCTCAACGCATCGGTGGGTACCACGCCGTCGCTGGCGGATGTGGTGAAGATGGTTCACCCCAAGCCTGCTGAAGCATGGCGCGCAGCCTGGTTTGCCTGGCTGATCGGCCGTCCCTACGACACCGCAGCCCTGCCTCCGCTGACGCTGTCCTTCGAGTGCTACAAGCGCAACCGGGCCGCCGAGGTGCCGGACGTCCCCTTCCAGATGCTGACCGCTCTCGACCTGGATACGCAGGCCTGGGCACGCATCGCAGAGCGCGGCTCGTGGCAGATGGTGCGCCAGAACCTGAACACCTTTGCCCGCCACGGCGTGTTCGCACTGCCCGGGGTGGCGGATACGGTGGCCGCGAAGCTGCGCGATCCGCAGGCCGTGGCCAAGGCACGGGTGCTGCCGTACCAGTTGATGGCGGCCTACACCGCTGCCGGCCCTGAGGTGCCGACGGTGGTGAAGGAAGCGTTGCAGGATGCGATGGAACTGGCACTTGCCAACGTACCGCAGTTCGCGGGCCGTGTGGTGGTTTGCCCCGACGTGTCCGGCTCCATGGGCTCGCCAGTCACGGGTTACCGCAAGGGCGCCACGACGGCGGTGCGTTGCATCGACGTCGCAGCCCTGGTGGCTGCTGCGGTCTTGCGCAAGAACGCCGATGCCCGTGTGCTGCCGTTCGAAACGAAAGTGGTTGCACTGCGACTCAATCCGCGGGACTCGGTGATGACCAATGCGTCCAAGCTGGCTGCGATCGGCGGCGGCGGTACTGCATGCAGCGCTCCGTTGGCCTTGCTGAACCAGGAGAAGGCACGCGCCGATCTGGTGGTGCTGGTGTCCGACAACGAGTCGTGGGCCGATGCGGCGCGTGGCCGCTCGACGGCAACGATGCACGAATGGGCCCAGTTCAAGTCGCGCAATCCGGCGGCACGACTCGTGTGCATCGATATCCAGCCCTGTGCGACCACCCAGGCGCAGGAGCGCGACGATGTGCTGAACATCGGCGGCTTCAGCGACGAGGTGTTCACCCTGCTGGCCCTGTATGCGGCTGGCGGGCTGGGCGCTGACCACTGGGTGGGAGTGATCGAGGAAACCGCGATCTGAAGTGAGAGGGAGCCGCGGACCAGCGTCTGCGGCTCCCGATTCGGAGGAATGATTGAACGTCGTCGTTCGGCGAATGCAGGTGTGACTACATCCAAAGCCAGTCACACCAACCGTTTGTCGCCGAACGGGGACCCAGGTTATGTGCGAATGCAGGCAGGACTACATCTGGTTGGACCGGGGTTCGAATCCCAGCGCCGCTTCGGTGGCGTGGTCGATGTCTTGCCGTTCTTGTCGCACTGTTTTTTGCAGCGAATGCTGGTGGAACTACAGACTATTAATCTCGGGGTCGCAGGTTCGAATCCTGCCGGCTGCAAAGCCGTAGCTCAGTGGATAGAGCACGTAAAACGTTTCACCGATCTTGTCGCTGCTCTTCATCAACCGAGGAGTTTGGCGTTTCTTTGACGAATGCAGATGGAACTACTGTGTCGCGGGTTCGATCCCCGTCCGCCCGCTGGCTACAGCGGTGGTAGCTCAGTTGGTAGAGCAAGCCGTTCCATCCCCCCTTGTCGCAAAGAGATGGCCAGGATGCAGTTTATGGGGTGAATGCAGGTAGGTTTACAGGTAGAGCGTCGTGGCCTCGGTCACGGAGGTCCCGGGTCCGAATCCCGGTCTGCTTTGGCAGATAGCTCAGTTCACAACCCTCCGCTCCTCGTCACCTCTCTTTTTTACGGGCGCGCTGGCACAGAAGGGAGCGCCACTGCCAAAAATGTTGTTATTGCCGGCAGGTCGGGTAACACCGAGTGCAGCGGGAGAGTCGGTGAGCGGGCAAGGTTGAGGATGCAGGTGCTGGCTCTGATGACGGGTCTGCCACTGGCGCGCGTTTCCAACCGTTCACTGGGCCAGCGGAGTAAAGCACCCTGGTCGCTGCAAAGATGCGGGTTCGCTCAGAGCTGCGAAGCGGCGCTGGACGTGGCAAAGCCACGGGCCGAAGGCCGAGGGCGCAGCCCGAGCAATCCCGTCGCGTCCACCAGATAGGAAAAGAAAGAAGAACAAGAGGAACACCATGAAACAGACCGCACGCGAGAAGCGCCTGGCAAGGCAGGCACCGTCGCCGCTCACACCCGAGTCCATCGGACTCGATGCCACGCTGTATGCCGATGCCGTGCGCTACCTCTTCGATCGCCCTGTACCGGGCAAGAAGGAGCAGGAGTGGTACTGGGACAACGATGAACCGGAATTCAAGGTAACGCCCCTGCAATGGACCCACATCCAGACCGCGCTGTTCGCCAACGCGGGCGCCGACCTGGCGCCCTACAGCGACGAGCAGGTGGGCATGGGCCTGAACTGCGTGATGAGTACCAATGCCGGCGACATCCCCCTGCAGGTGCTCGACCCCTCGGTGCCACTGGCGGATGCGGTGCGCATGCTGCAGGCCTTTCCCCGGTTGTGGAGCGACTGCATCGGCCCGCGCAGGGCCCACGTGTACGAGACCATCGGCACCAGCAGCGGCCGCCTGGGCTTTGTCTGCTACATGTGGTTCGACGTCTGGCCGACCTTCTGGAACGCCAGGCACATCCCCGAATGGCGGGATGCGATGTGGCAGGTGTTCTGCCAGATGCTGGACGTGCCCTGCCGCGACGTGCAGGTCTCGGCCCTGCACGGCATCGGCCACGAAGGCCGCGCCCTGCTGCGCCCCCGGGAGCTGCAGGAGCGGGTGGAGCAATTCATCCGCAGCGTGCCGGCGCATGACGAGGAGCTGAGGAACTATGCGCGCGCCGCGGCCCAGGGAATGGTGCAGTAGCCGCGCCATACGAAGGACGGAACGGCGCACAACGCGCCATGGAGAGAACGAAGATGAAAGCACAAGCAACCGCGAGCGGAACCGTACTGCCCCCTGCCCTGCGCACCGTGGTGGAAGCTGCGTACGCCGCTTTCCAGCACTACGGAGCCCCCACGGGCACGCTGGACGTATGCCTGGCCTGCTGCATGGACGAGGCGATGGAGCGCGAGATGCGCCGCCTGCCGCTGCGCCAGATCTCGACCCGGCACTTCTACGAGTACAACGGCTCTGCCAAGAGCAGCGAGCAACCCGCAGAGGAACTGGCTTACTTCCTGCCCCGGATGCTGGAACTGCTGGCCCAGGGCGATGAACTGCACCATTCGACCGAGCTGTACCTGGACCGGCTGGGCAACTGCGGCGCCCATGCGCTGTCGCCCCGTGAGCGGGCTGCCGTGGATGCGTTCGCGCTGGCTTTCTTCCGCGAAGGACTGGGCCAGGTCGGGCGCGAGCCCAGCCCGTTCAATGGCGCGAACGCTTTCGACATCCTGCTGATGTTCCACAAGGGCGGCGTGTCCATCGCTCCCCTGCTGGCACATTGGCTGCAGGACGATCGGGAAAGCGCTGTGCTGCACTACGCCAATGCCAGCTACTGGGATTTCTGGGGCCAGCGTGAAATACAGAATGCCTTCGCAGAAGACCAGCCGGAGTTTCGCGAAACGATGAAGGCCTGGCTGCTCGACGCGGGCAACCGGCAGCGCTTTGCGAAGAAGATCCTAGCGATGGATACGAGCGCCATGGGCCCGCCCGCGCACTGCACCTGCGGCAACTGCATGGGCCCGCGCCAGGTGCTGGAATCGGTGTTTGACATGATCAGCGAATGAACATCAACCAACAGAACAACAACGAATAGAAGGAAAAAGAAATGAGCTACCTGCAACGCAACGTGGAAAACGGCGTCCCCATCAAGATGTGGACCCAGGGCGTCCCTGTGGAAGAAGAGGCCCAGAAGCAACTGGAAAACGCGGCACGCCTGCCCATCGTGTTCAAGCACGTGGCGGCCATGCCTGACGTGCACTACGGCATCGGCGCCACGGTGGGCTCGGTGATCCCCACCTTCAAGGCCATCATCCCGGCCGCAGTGGGCGTGGACATCGGCTGCGGCATGATGGCCTGCAAGACCACGCTGCATGCCAACGACCTGCCCGACAACCTGGCGCCCCTGCGCTCGGCGATCGAGAAGGCCGTGCCGCACGGCAGCAACCCGCGCCGCATGGGCCGCGACAAGGGCGCGTGGGAAACGCCGCCCGACGAGACCGATGTGGCATGGGCAGCGCTCAAGGGCGAGTTCGATGCGATCTGCGAGGACTACCCGCGCTTTCGCAACACCAACAACCACAAGCACCTGGGTACGCTCGGTACCGGCAACCACTTCATCGAGGTGTGCCTGGATGAGCACGGCAGCGTGTGGTTCATGCTGCACTCGGGCTCGCGCGGCGTGGGCAATGCCATCGGCACCCACTTCATCGAGCTGGCCAAGAAGGATGCCGAGCTGCACCAGCGCAACCTGCCCGACCAGGACCTGGCCTACTTCGAGGAAGGCGCCCAATACTTCGGCGACTACGTGCGCGCCGTGGGCTGGGCGCAGAAGTTCGCGCGCGCCAACCGTGAGGTGATGATGCAGCGCGTGATCGCAGCGGCCCGCAAGGTGATCACCAAGCCGTTCGAGGCGCATGTGGAGGCGGTGAACTGCCACCACAACTACGTGAGCCGCGAGACGCACTTCGGCGAGGACGTGCTCATCACCCGCAAGGGTGCAGTGAGCGCCAAGGCCGGCGAGCTGGGCATCATCCCCGGCAGCATGGGCGCCAAGAGCTTCATCGTGCGTGGCAAGGGCAACCCCGATAGCTTCATGAGCTGCAGCCACGGCGCGGGTCGCAAGATGAGCCGCACCAAGGCCAAGAAGATGTACACCATCGCCGACCAGATCGCCGCCACCGAGGGCGTGGAATGCCGCAAGGACGCCGACGTGATCGACGAGATCCCGATGGCCTACAAGGACATCGACGCCGTGATGGCCGCCCAGGAAGACCTGGTGGAGGTGGTCTATACCTTGAAGCAGGTGGTGTGCGTGAAGGGATAGACCCCTTTGCACCTCCATCGCAACCATTGAACGGAGCCGGCGCTGGCCAGACCAGCGCCGGCATCAGCACATGCACAAAGAACAGCAAGAAGAACAACAGGAATTCCTGCAATCGGCCCACCCCATCGATCCCGCCATGCGCGTGCAGATCATGGACAACCTCAGCGCCATCGAGGCGCAGCACCAGGTCACCATCCTGTTTGCCTGCGAATCGGGCAGCCGGGGCTGGGGCTTTGCCTCGCCCGACAGCGACTACGACGTGCGCTTCATCTATGTCAACCGCCTGCCCTGGTACCTCACGGTCACGCCAGGGCGCGACGTGATCGAAGTGCCCATCAGCGGCGACCTGGACATCAACGGCTGGGACCTGCGCAAGGCGCTGGGCCTGATGCGCGAGTCCAACCCCACGCTGCTCGAATGGCTGCGCTCACCCGTGGTCTACCGCGAGGACGGGCCCGCCATGGATCGCTTTCGCGCGCTGGCCGAGACCGTGTTCTCCAACGCCAAGGGCTGGCACCACTACGCCTCCATGGCCAAGAAGAACTTCCGCGAGCACCTGCAGGCCGACGAGGTGCGCTACAAGAAGTACCTGTACGTGCTGCGCCCGCTGCTGGCCGCGCGCTGGATACGCGCGCGCCCGGGCGTGCCGCCCATGCGCTTTGCCGAACTGGCCCAGCACACGCTGGACCCGGTGGGCGACGCCGTGCTGATCGCCGAGATCAACGCCCTGCTGGAGGTGAAGATGCGCGCGGGCGAGGCCGCGACCAGCCCGCGCTGGCCCGGCATCCACGCCTTCATCGAAGCGGAGCTGGCACGCAATGCGGCCGAGCCCGTGCAGCCCCTGCCCGTGCCGGGCCATGCCGCGCTCGATGCATTGCTGCACGACACGGTGCTGCGCTTCAACGCGCCCCCAGCCAAGGAGGCACCATGCTGACACTCGACGGCTCCCAGGGCGAAGGCGGTGGCCAGATCCTGCGCACGGGGCTGGCCTTGTCCATGGTCACCGGCCGGCCGCTGCGCATCGAGCGCATCCGCGCCGGCCGCGCCAAGCCGGGGCTGATGCGCCAGCACCTGGCCTGCGTCCAAGCCGCCGTGGAGGTCAGTGGCGGGCAGGCCGAAGGGGCAGAGCTGGGCTCGCAGTCGCTGCAGTTCACACCCGGCGCGGTGCGTGCGGGCGACTACACCTTCCGCATCGCCGGCGCCGGCAGTTGCCTCTTGGTGCTGCAGACCGTGCTGCCCGCGCTGATGCTGGCCGATGCGCCCAGCCGGATCCAGCTGGCGGGTGGCACGCACAACCCGATGGCACCGCCGTTCGACTTTCTGCAGCGCTCCTACGCGCCGCTGCTGGCGCGCCTGGGCGTGGGGCTGGCGCTCACGCTGGAGCGGCGCGGCTTCTATCCGGCCGGCGGGGGCCTGCTGCATGCGCAGATCACGCCTGCATCGCAGCCCTTGACACCGTTTGACCTGACCGAGCGCGGCGCGCCCGTGAGCGCCTGGGCCGAGGCGCTGGCCCCGGGCCTGGCGCGCAGCGTGGCTGCGCGCGAACTGGAGGAACTGGGCCGGCGCCTGGGCTGGACGCACGAGGCCGATCAGTTGCGCGCGCCTGGCGTGCGCCAGCACGAAGGGCCTGGCAATGTGCTGCTGGCCACGCTGGAATATGCGCAGGTGACCGAAGTGTTCTGCCAGTTCGGCGAACGCGGGGTGTCGTCCGAACTCGTGGCACGCCGGCTGGCCGACGAGGTGCTGGCCTTCCAGCGCAGCACGGCGGCCACCGGCCCGCACCTGGCCGACCAGTGGATGCTGCCGCTGGCACTGGCCGTGTGGCGCACTGGCAGGGCGGCCAGCTACACGGCCAGCGAGCTCACGGACCACACGCGCACGAACGCGGCGGTGATCAACGCCTGTCTGCCGGTGCGGGTGGCGACCGAGGCCATGGGCGGTGCCAGCCTGGTGCGCATCGAGCCCCTGCCCGTGCCCTGAAGGCCCAGCCGTGCCCATGGGCTCCGGACTGGGCCAAAATGGCCCTTTTGCATTTCCCCTTCCATCCTTCGCCTGACCAGGAGACGCCATGAAAGTCGACACCATTCTGCAGACCATCGGCAACACGCCGCACGTGCGCATCAACCGCCTGTTCGGCAGTGCCGCCAACGTCTGGGTCAAGGCCGAGCGCGCCAACCCCGGCGGCTCGATCAAGGACCGCATCGCACTGTCGATGGTGGAGGACGCCGAGCGCTCGGGCGCGCTGCAGCCGGGCGGCACCATCATCGAGCCCACCTCGGGCAACACCGGCATCGGCCTGGCGCTGGTGGCCGCCGTCAAGGGCTACAAACTGGTGCTGGTGATGCCCGACAGCATGAGCATCGAGCGCCGCCGCCTGATGCTGGCCTACGGCGCGACGTTCGACCTGACCCCCAAGGAAAAGGGCATGAAGGGAGCCATCGCCCGCGCACAGGAACTCCTGGCCCAGACGCCGGGCGCCTGGATCCCCCAGCAGTTCGAGAACCCCGCCAACATCGACGTACACGTGCGCACCACGGCGCAGGAGATCCTGGCGGACTTTCCCGACGGGCTCGACGCCATCATCACCGGCGTGGGCACGGGCGGCCACCTCACGGGTGTGGCGCGCGTGCTCAAGGCGAAGTTCCCGCAACTCAAGGTGTTCGCGGTGGAGCCCTCGGCCTCGCCCGTGATCTCGGGCGGCGCGCCCTCGCCGCACCCCATCCAGGGCATCGGTGCAGGCTTCGTGCCCAAGAACCTCGACACCACCCTGCTCGACGGCGTGATCCAGGTCGATGCCGAACCGGCCCGCGAGTACGCACGCCGCTGCGCACGCGAAGAAGGCATGCTGGTGGGCATCTCCTCGGGCGCCACGCTGGCAGCCATTGCCCAGAAGCTGCCCGAGCTGCCGGTGGGCGCGCGCGTGCTGGGCTTCAACTACGACACGGGCGAGCGCTACCTGTCGGTCGAAGGCTTCCTGCCTGCCTAACCCCCTGGGGTGGGCCGGTGCTGCACAGGCTGACGGCCCACCGTCCTACAGCGTCACCGGCCTGCGGCCGGAACAATCAAGGTGATACCACCCTCGGCTGCCAGTGCATCCGGGCGGTGGACCGCACCAAGGGGGTGCGGTACCTTTTCAGATTGTTTCCATGGCGCATACCTCCGCATCCCAGCCCATTGCCTTCAAGGTATTGACCGTGAATGTGCACAAGGGCTTCACCACCTTCAACCGGCGCTTCATGCTGCACGAGCTGCGCGATGCCGTGCGCAACGTGGCGGCGGACCTCGTGTTCTTGCAAGAGGTGCTGGGCACACACCACCGCCATGCGGGGCGGGTGGAAAACTTCCCCCAGGAGCCCCATTACGAGTTCTTGGCAGACACCATCTGGACCCAGTTCGCCTATGGCCGCAATGCGGTGTACGACAACGGCCACCATGGCAATGCGCTGCTGTCCAAATTCCCGATCACGCACTACGAGAACCACGACATCTCGGTGAGCGGACCCGAGCGGCGCGGCATGCTGCATTGCATTTTGCAGCCGCCCAAGCACCACAGCCCCGTGCATGCCATCTGCGTGCACCTGGGCCTGCAGGAAGCCCACCGCCAGCGCCAGCTGCGCAGCGTGTGCGATCTGGTCAACAGCTTCGATCCCGACGAGGCGGTGGTAGTGGCCGGTGACTTCAACGACTGGCGCGGCCGCGCCCATGAAGTCCTGCGCGAGCGGGCCAACCTGCACGAGGTATTCGTGCAGTCCACCGGGCGTGCTATACGCACCTTCCCCGCATCGATGCCCCTGCTCGCGCTGGACCGCATCTACGTGCGCAATGCCTCGGTGCACACGCCGCTGAACCTGCCCAAGAAGCCCTGGGACAAGCTGTCGGACCACGCACCCCTGGCTGCGGAGATTTCGCTATGACGCGCGCATCACAGTCCCCTCGCTGGGTCCCTGGAAACCAGTTCGAGCTGCTCGAGAACGGGGAGGACTTCTTTCCCCGGGTGTTCGATGCCATTCGCAAGGCACGCCGCGAGGTGATGCTGGAGACCTTCATCCTGTTCGACGACAAGATCGGCCAGGAACTGCATGCCGTGCTGCTGGCTGCCGCGCAGCGCGGGGTGCAGGTGCATGTGCTGGTAGATGGATTCGGCTCGCCCGACCTGTCGGACCAGTACCTGCGTGCCCTGGTGGAAGCCGGCGTTCACTTTCGCGTTTTCGACCCCGGCAAGCGCGTGATGGGCCAGCGCCTGAACGTACTGCGCCGCATGCACCGCAAGATCGTGGTGGTGGATGGCGAACTCGGCTTCATCGGGGGCATCAACTACTCCGCCGACCACGTGGCCGATTTCGGGCCGGAAGCCAAGCAGGACTACGCCGTGCAAGTGCGCGGCCCCATCGTCGCCCAGATGCACCATTTCACGCGTGAAGCGGTGCTCGACCCCGATGACCGCCGCCGCAACAAGGCGTCCAACACGCGCGGGTTGCCGTACGAGGGCACGGCGCATGCCATCTTTGTCACGCGCGACAACCACGGCCATACCAACGACATCGAGCGCCACTACCGCATTGCGCTGCGCTCGGCGCGCAAGCGGGTGGTGATCGCCAACGCCTATTTCTTCCCCGGCTACCGCTTCATCCGCGAGATGCGGCGCGCGGCGCGGCGTGGGGTGGACGTGCGCCTGATCCTGCAGGGCCAGCCCGACATGCCCATCGTGAAGACGGCGGCAGGCCTGCTCTACGACCACCTGCTGAGGGCCGGGGTGCGCATCTACGAATACTGCGACCGGCCGCTGCACGGGAAGGTGGCACTGGTGGACGACGAATGGTCCACCGTGGGATCGAGCAACCTGGATCCGCTGAGCCTGTCGCTCAACCTCGAAGCCAATGTCATCATCCGGGACCGGGCCTTCAATGCCAACCTCTACGCGCGCCTTGCACACCTGATGGAGAACTCCTGCAAGCAGGTGGAGCCCACGCCCAAAAGCCGCTGGGAAGGCCTGCGGCTGGTGCGCAGCTACTGCGTGTTCCACCTGATGCGCTGGTTCCCGGCCTGGGCCGGTTGGCTGCCCCGCCACGAGCCCACCATCTCGCTGGTCAAGGCCAGTGCGCTGGCAGCCGACAATCCCCAGGCGGCTTCGGCCACTTAGGATACCGCCCATGAGCGCTCCCGCCACCCACCCTTTGCGCGGGACTGCCACGCCACCCTCCACCGCAGCCCCGCACAAGGGGACTGGCCGCTGGAGCACCCTGCGCAACAGCCGCTGGTGGCCGTGGGCCATCACGCTGGTTACCGGCGCATTCGTGCTGCTGATCGGCGCGCTGTTGTTCCGGCAGGCCCGCAGCGTGGATTGGGGCGCCGTGTGGAATGCGCTGATCGACCTGCCCATGGCCGCGCTGCTCGGTGGCGCTGCGCTGGCGTTCGCCAGCCACGGCATCTACAGCAGCTTCGACCTGTTCGGGCGCTACTACACCCGGCATGGCTTGCCGGTGGCACACACCGTGGGCACCACACTGATCGCCTACCCGTTCACGCTGAACCTGGGCTCCCTCATCGGCGGGGTCACGGTGCGCTACCGGCTGTACTCGCGCCAGGGCCTGTCGGTGGGCGACATCGGCCAGGTGGTGGCAATCAGCATCATCACCAACTGGCTCGGCTACTTCGTGCTGGCGGGCGCGGTGTTCTGGCTCTGGACGCCGCAACTGCCCGAGGGCTGGGACATGGCCTCCGGCCAGTTGCGCTGGATTGGCGCCGCCATGGCGGGCGTCACCGCAGCCTACCTGGTGGCCTGCGTGTGGCGCCGGGGCCAGCCGCTCACGCTGCGGGGCCACAGCTTCCCCATGCCGCACTGGTCGGTGGGATTGCTGCAGGTTGCAGTGTCTTCAGTGAACTGGATGGTGATGGGCGCAGCGATCTGGCTGCTCACCCAACAGCAGGCGCCCTATGTGGCGGCCCTGGCCACGGTGTTGCTGGGTGCCGTTGCCGGGTTGATCTCGCGCATCCCCGCGGGCCTGGGCGTGCTGGAGGCCGTGGGTACGGCCGTGCTGTCAGCCTATATGCCGGCGCCCCAGGCGCTGGCCGCCATCCTCGCCTACCGCACGCTCTACTTCTTTGCGCCGCTGGCCGTCGCCGCGCTGGCCTTCGGGGTGGTGGAACTGCGTTGGCGCAAGGGTGGGACAAGCACGCCGGCACCGGCCTCGGCGACCTCTTCGAACTGAACAGCCCCCGTGCGGGCAAAATCGAGGGCCTTTTGCCCCTGCCACGCGCTTCATGTCCTCTTCCCTCCCCGCCACCCCGCTGCGCATCACCGCGCAGCAAGGCCAGGCACCGCTCTCGCTGGCACAACAGTCGTTCAACGGCTTGCTCGCGCAGATCGCAGAACAGCGCGAGATCCTGGCTGCATGGAACCAGGCCATCGACGCCTACCACCAGCGCTACGCCAAAGACGTCGCCCCCCTGCTCGACAGGTACTACGCTGCGCACGCCGGCCTGGTGAACGCCGTGGTGGAGGCCTCGGCGCGCAAGGGCCTGGGCCGCACGCTGCTGCGGGACCTGCATGCCGTGATCGCCCGGCTCGCTGGAGACCTGGCCCACAACGTGCGCGATGCCGCCACGCGCGCAACGATGCAGACGCTGCACGCCCAGTACACCGAGGAGCCGCTCGGCACCGAGGAAACACCCGACAGCACCGACGCGCTGCGGCTGCCATCCGCAACCGAGCCGGAATCCCCCGAAGACATCGTGCGCCGTGTGGAGGAGGAAATGGAGGCCCGTCAGGCGCGCGCGCAACAGGAGCGTGAGCGCCACCGTGCCGGCCGCGCCCGCAAGCCCAGCGCGCAGGAGCGTGAGCAGCAGGAAGCCGCCCAGGAGGCCAGCCAGTCGGTGCGCGCGGTGTACCGCAAGCTGGCCAGTGCCCTGCACCCCGACCGCGAGCCCGACGAAGCCGAGCGCCTGCGCAAGACCGCGCTCATGCAGCGCGTGAACCTGGCCTATGCCGCCAACAGCCTGCTCGACCTGCTGCAACTGCAGCTGGAGGTGGAGCAGATCGACGCGCAGCACATGGCGGGCGTGGGCGACACGCACCTGCAGCGCTACAACCAGGTCCTCACCGACCAACTGGCCGAGTTGCGCCAAGAGGTGGTGACGCTGGAGAACACGATGCGGCTGCAGTTGGGCGTTGCATCCAAGCGCAAGCTGCAGCCCGGCCAGCTGATGGCCCAGTTGCGCAGCCAGGTCCAGGCACTTGAGCACGACATTCCGCTGCTGCAGCGGGAGGTGCAGGCGGTAGCCGACAACGACTACCTCAAGCAATGGCTCAAGGCACAGGCCGCCGACATGCTGGACCCGGACTGAGCACCCTGGCGGGCATGGCAGGACCGCCTCCTTTAAAATACCAGCCCCACGACATTGCCACCGCCCGATCGACACGGGCCTGCAAGACCATGATCCGCCTCTCCGAAATCAAGCTGCCGCTGGCAGCCGTGCCGGCCGACGCCGCCGAGCACCCGCTGGACGCATTGCGCGCCCAGGCCGTTCAGATCCTGGGCATCGCCCCGGCCGACATTGCCGCCGTGCACGTGCACAAGCGCAGCTTCGACGCGCGCAAGGCCGACCTGCTGGCGGTGTACATCATCGACCTCGCCCTGGCCGACCCAGTGCGCGAACCCGCCCTGCTCGCCCAGCATGCCGGCCGCCCGCACATCCAGCCCACGCCCGACATGGTGTGGCAGCCGGTGGGCCAGGCGCCCGCCGACCTGGCGCTGCGGCCCGTGGTGGTGGGCTTCGGGCCCTGCGGCATCTTTGCCGCACTGGTGCTGGCGCAGATGGGCTTCAAGCCCATCGTGCTGGAACGCGGCAAGCCGGTGCGCGAGCGCACCAAGGACACCTGGGGCCTGTGGCGCAAGCGCGAGCTGCATGCCGAAAGCAACGTGCAGTTCGGCGAAGGCGGTGCCGGCACCTTCAGCGACGGCAAGCTCTACAGCCAGATCAAGGACCCGCGCCACCTGGGCCGCAAGGTCATGGGCGAGTTCGTCAAGGCCGGGGCGCCCGAGGAAATCCTCTATGTGGCGCACCCGCACATCGGCACCTTCAAGCTGGTGAAGGTGGTGGAGAACCTGCGAGAGCAGATCATCGCCCTGGGCGGCGAGATCCGCTTCGAACAGCGCGTGACCGACGTGGTCGTCGAAGGCACGGGGGAGAGCCGCCACCTGCGCGGCCTCACGGTGCTCAACCAGGCCACGGGCGAAACCACCGAACTGCGCGCCGACCATGTGGTGATGGCGCTGGGCCACAGCTCGCGCGACACCTTTTCCATGCTGTATGAGCGCGGCGTGGCCATGGAGGCCAAGCCGTTTTCCATCGGTTTCCGCGTGGAGCATCCGCAGGGCGTGATCGACCGCGCCCGCTGGGGCCGCCATTCCGGCCACCCCTTGCTGGGCGCTGCCGACTACAAGCTGGTGCACCACGCGGCCAACGGGCGCGCGGTCTACAGCTTCTGCATGTGCCCCGGCGGCACGGTGGTGGCTGCCACCAGCGAGCCGGGCCGCGTGGTCACCAACGGCATGAGCCAGTATTCGCGCAACGAGCGCAATGCCAACGCTGGCATGGTGGTGGCCATCGACCCCACCGACTACCCGACCGATGCCGAGGCCTTTGCGCTGCACCTGGGCGCGACCTATGGCGCCGAAGCGCAGCCGGCCGGGCAGCACCACCCGCTGGCAGGCATCGTGATGCAGCGCCAGCTCGAATCCAATGCCTATGTGCTGGGCGGCCGCGACTACAGTGCGCCCGGCCAGTTGGTGGGCGACTTCATCGCCGGGCGCGATTCGAAGCAGCTGGGCGACGTGGAGCCTTCGTACAAGCCCGGCGTGGCCCTGGGCGACCTGCATGCCGCCCTGCCCGGCTACGCCATCGAGGCACTGCGCGAGGCACTTCCGGCCTTCGGCCGCAAGATCAAGGGCTTCGACATGCACGATGCGGTGCTCACCGGGGTGGAGACGCGCACCTCGTCCCCCCTCAAGATCGGGCGCGGTGAGAACCTGCAGAGCCTGAACACTGGCGGGCTCTACCCGGCAGGCGAGGGTGCCAGCTACGCGGGCGGCATCCTCTCAGCCGGGGTCGATGGAATCAAGGTCGGCGAGGCCGTGGCCCGCGCCCTGCTGGGCACGGCCTGAGTCCACGGCCCCTATGGCCATCCTGCTTCCAGCGCCCACGCGCGCACAGTTCATCACCGCCGCACTGGCTATGGCCGCAGTCGTGCTGGCCTCCAACATCCTGGTGCAGTTTCCGATCAACGACTGGCTCACCTGGGGTGCCATCACCTACCCGGTGGCCTTCCTGGTGAGCGAGCTGGTCAACCGCCGCCATGGCCCGCAGCATGCGCGGCGTGTGGCCTGGGTGGGTTTCGCGGTGGCCGTGGCGGCCTCGCTGGTGCTGGCGCCGGCCCGCATCGCGGTGGCCTCGGGCACGGCCTTCCTGCTGTCGCAGTGGCTGGACATTGGCGTGTTCGACCGCCTGCGCCACGGCAGCTGGTGGCGCGCGCCGCTGGTCGCCACGCTGCTGGCGGCCGTGCTGGACACGGCCATCTTCTGGAGCATTGCCTTTGCAGGCACCAGCGACCCGTGGATCACCTGGGCCCTGGGCGACCTGGCCGTGAAGCTGGCGCTGGGCGTGGCGCTGCTGCTGCCCTTTCGCCTGCTCATCGGCAGCAGGGCAGCGGCTCTTCACTGACGCGCTTGCTTACTTGCGTTGCAGGAAGTCGACGGCCAGCGCAGCCAGGGTGCGCGCGCCCACAGGCAACTGGTCTTCGTCGATGTCGAACAACGGCGAGTGGTTGGACGGTGCCTTGGTGAAGTCTGCGCCCTTGGGTGGCGCGCCCAGGAAGTAGAAGAAGCCAGGGGCCACCTTCTGGAACTCGGAGAAGTCTTCCGAACCGCTGACCTTGGGGATGATCATGGCCTTGCCACCGGTGGCCAGCTTGAGCGCAGGCAGCGAGGCTTCGGTCAGCGCCGCAGGATTGGAGGTCACGGGGTAGGCCACGGGGCCGAAGCGCACCTTGGCCTTGGCACCGCTCGATGCCGCGATGGACTCGGCCGTGGTGGTGATGCGCTTGAGTGCCTCCTGGCGCATGCCTTCATCGAAGGTGCGCAGCGTGCCCAGCAGCTCCACGTTGTCGGGAATGATGTTGTAGCGCGTGCCGCCATGGATGGAGCCGATGGTGATCACGGCCGGCTCCTGGCTGATGTTGAGCTGGCGGCTCACCACCGTCTGCAGGCCCAGTACCACCTGGCTGGCAGCCACTACCGGGTCCACCGCGTTCCAGGGCGACGAGCCATGACCGCCGCGGCCTTCGACCTGGATGCTGATGTTGTCCGAGCCCGCCATCAGCGGGCCGCTGCGGTAGCCCACCACGCCGGACGGCAGGTTGGCCGTGATGTGCAGGCCGTAGATGGCCTGCACGTCTTTCAGCGCGCCCTCTTCCACCATGGCCTTGGCGCCGAAGCTGGGGACCTTGCCGCTGGCGTCGGCCTCCACCGGCGCGCCTTCCTCGGCGGGCTGGAAGATGAACTTGATGGTGCCTGGCAGCGTGGCCCGCATGCCGGCCAGGGCCTCTGCCGCGCCCATGAGCATGGCCACGTGGGCATCGTGCCCGCAGGCATGCATGACCGGCACTTCCTTGCCCAGGTAGTTGGCCTTGACCTTGGAGGCGAACGGCAGGTTGGTGTTCTCGGGCACGGGCAGCGCATCCATGTCGGCGCGCAGGGCCACCACCTTGCCCGGCAGCCCCCCGCGCAGCGTGCCGACCACGCCGGTGCCGCCCACGCCGGTCTGCACCTCCATGCCAAGGCGCTTGAGGTGCTCGGCCACCAGCTTGGCGGTGCGCACTTCCTGGCCCGACAGTTCGGGGTGGGCATGGATGTCGCGGCGCCAGCCGACCATCTTGCCGGCCACGCCGTTCACGGCAGCATCAATGGCCTGCAGGCCAGCGGCATCCAGGGCCTGGGCGTGTGCGGAAGACACCAGGGCCAGGCTGCCGGCCACGAGGCCGGCGGCAATGGCGATCGACGAGAGGGTTTTGTGCATGAGGAGGGTCCGTGCAAGGGGGATAAAAAAGAACGAGCGTTCATGCTACGGGTGCCCAGATGTTTCATGACAAGCGAAAATCGCCATCTACAGAGCCGATACCGCCATGCCCGCACCCACCTTCCGCATCGACATTCCGCTGGTGCCTGAATCCTCATTGGGCACTGCCCTGCACTTCATCGACCTGTTGCGCAGCGCCAACCTGCTGGCCCGCCTGCGGTCGGGGAACCAGGCGCCGCGCATGGATTGGCAGCTTCTCGATGCCGACGGCCAGCCCCTGCCCGCCTTGACCGGACCGTGGGCGCACTACACCGCTGCAGGACCGTCCACCGACGTGCACAGCGGCCCGGCACAGGCGGTGTTCATTGCCTCGTTCCTCGCGGCCGACATCCCGGCCATCCGCCAGGTGGTGGCGCGCCACCCCGCGCTGGTGCGGCAGGTCGGCATTGCAGTGGATGCCGGGCAAAAGCTGCTGACGATGGGCGACGGCGCCTGGCTGGCCGCAGCCAGCGGCCGCCTGCAGGGGCGCACGGCCAGCCTGCCCTGGTTCTACATGGCTGGCTTTGCGCGGGACTTCCCTGGCATCCCGCTGGTGCCGGGGCGGGACTGGAGCGACGATGGCCCCTGGCTGAGCGGCGCCCTGCCCCACAACCTGGTGGACCTGGCCATCGCCCTGGTGCGCCACGCCTTTGGCGAGGAAATGGCCCGGGCCTGCGCCACGGTGATGGCGCCCGACCACCAGCGCGCGCAGGCCGCCCTGCAGGCCAATGCACAGCAGCACATCCCGGCCACGCGCGACAGCACCCTGGCGCGCGCCATCGCCTGGATGGAGGCCCACCTGGAAGAGCCGTATTCACTGGGACGCCTGGCGCAGGCCGCATCAGTGAGCACGCGCACCCTGCTGCGGCATTTCCAGGCCGAGCTGGCGCAGTCGCCGCTCGACTACCTGCATGCCCTGCGCTGCGCGCGCGCCAAGGTGATGCTCGAAGTGACGCTGGAGAGCGTGCCCAGCATCGCCGGGGCCTGCGGCTATGCGGACCCCGCGGCCTTTCGCCGCATCTTCGTGCGGCACACTGGCATGCCACCGGCCGAGTACCGCAAGCGCCATGCCTTGCGCGCCCCGCGCAGGCGCTGGCGGGTGGAAGTGGGTTGAGACCGGGCGGTTGGGCTGCCTGGCCGCGCCTATCGCAGCGTGCCCGTCGAGGGCAGGCGAAACGCCTCCACCAGTTCGGCCAGCTGCTGCGCCTGTACGCGCAGGCCCTGCGCGGCGGCCGACGATTCCTCCACCAGCGCGGCGTTCTGCTGCGTCATCTGGTCCAGTTGGGATACGGCCTCGCCCACCTGGCTCAGGCCCGTGGTCTGCTCGCGCGCGGCGGTGCTGATCTCGCCGATGATGGTCGCCACCTGTTTCACCGAGTCGACGATCTCACCCATGGTGCTGCCAGCCGCGTGAACGAGTGCGGAGCCTTCATCCACCTGGCGCACGCTGTCGCTGATCAGGCCGCCGATCTCCTTGGCGGCCGTGGCCGAGCGCTGGGCCAGGCTGCGCACCTCGCTAGCCACCACGGCGAAGCCCCGGCCCTGCTCACCGGCGCGGGCGGCTTCCACGGCGGCATTGAGCGCCAGGATGTTGGTCTGGAAGGCGATGCCATCGATCACGCTGGTGATGTCGGCAATGCGGCGGGACGACTGGGCGATGCCCTCCATGGTGCCCACCACCCGGTCCACCGCGTCGCGCCCGCGCTGGGCCACGCCGCTGGCACCCGTCGCCAGGCCGCTGGCCTGCGCGGCCGCGTCGGCGCTGTGGCGCACGGTGGCCAGCAGCTCTTCCATGCTGGCGGCGATTTCTTCGAGGTTCGAGGCCGTCTGCTCAGTGCGGGCCGACAGGTCGCTGTTGCCCGCCGCGATCTCGCCGCTGGCATCGGCCACCGAGGCGCTGGCCCCGCGCATGCCCACGACCAGCGCCGCCAGACGTGCCTGCATGTCGCCCAGGCGGGCCACCAGGGCCTGCAGTTCATCGCGGTTGCCGGTGTCCGCGGCGGGCAGGTGCGAGGTCAGGTCGCCCTCGGCGATGCGGTCGGTCACGTCCGAGGCCCGTGCCAGGGGCCGCAGGATGGAGCGCGACAGCAACCAGGCGCACACCAGGCTCAGCAGCAGCCCCAGCGCGGAGCCTGCGGCCAACAGCAGGGTGCCCATCTTCTCGCTGCGGGTGGCCGCCGCGCGCGCATCGGCCACGCGCTGGCGCTGGTATTCGGCCAGCTCGTCGACCGCCTTGGCATAGGCATCCGCCGCTGGGCGCAGGGTGCCGGCAATGGCGTCTGCAGGCAGGGCCTCGCCGGCCTTGCGGCGCTTGACCAGATCGTCGCGCACGCTGCGGAACTGATTGCCCGCCTTGTCGATGGTGTCGAAGATGCGTTGCGAAGCGGGGTCTTCGGTCAGCTCGTCGAGCCGTTTGCGCACCTCGCTGGAGCGCGCCGACGTGACCTTGCGGTCGGCGTCGATGCGCGCTGTGTAGGCCGGGTTGTCGATCTCCAGCAGGGTCTCGGCCCGCACCGAACTGAGCACCACGATGGCGTGCAGCTCGCGGGCCAGCAGGGCCCGCTCGGAGGAGGCGCCGCCCAGGTCATCGGCGATGTCCTGCAGCTCCGCCAGCCGCCAAATCCCCACTGCTGACGACAGGAACATTACTAGGCATACGACGCCAAAGGCGAGGGCAAGGCGGAACGCGACACGCGTTTGGGTGAGGGACATGGTGCAGGCCTGTTGGTGGGGTCAGTGAATACTGGATCTGTAGCAGATTGCAACAAATACGGGTTATCCCTTATATCGTCAATATGAGACGAATACTTGAACCCAGCGTGCCTTCTGCCAGCCCCTTGCCAGCCTCGTTCCTGCCAAATGGCAGGAAAGGGCGTTTTTCAAGGTCACCCTGCCGCCGCACCCCTCAGCACGCTCGCCGCCGCTGCGGCACGCAGTTCGCCGGACAGTTCCGGGCTGCGGACGGCGCGTGACAGCACCAGTGCCCCCACCAGTTGCGACAGCGCAGCCAAGGCCTTCTCGCGCCGCTCGGCGGGTTCGTCACTCTGCATGAGCGGTTCCAGCATGCGCAGGAAATTGTCGATCCCGGTTTCGAACGTGCCCTTCAGCGCTGGACCAGCGCGGACCACGTCACCGGCCAGGGCCGCCATCGCACAGCCTTTGGCGGTGTGCTGGCAATGCAGATCCGAGAGGTAGAACCCCACCAGCGACTGCAGCGCTTCGGCCGGCGGCTTGGCAGACAGCTCCTCCCAGTAGTGCTGGTTGGCCATGAGTGCGCGCTCACATGCCAGGCCGGCCAGTTCATCCTTGGACTCGAAATGGCCATAGAAGCCGCCCCGGGTCAACCCGGCGGCCTGCATCAACTCGTTCAGGCCGATGCCGTCGAACCCTTTTTCACGGAACAACTCGCCTGCCACATCCACGATGCGTTCGCGGTTGGCCTCGGCCTGCGCCCTCGTCACTTTCATGGCTTCTCCTTGTGCTTGACTTATTTTACATGTTGATCGACATTTATATTTATTCATGTCGGTCAACATTTAAAAGGCATCCCCATGAGAGCATTGATCACCGCCTATGCGCGCACTCCGTTCCACTTCGCACGCAAAGGCGCCCTGGCCCAGGTGCGGCCCGACACGCTGGCCGCCGAACTCATCAGGAGCCTGGTGCAGCGCACCGGCATCGACCCGGCGACGCTGGAAGACGTGATCGCCGGCTGCGCCTACCCCGAGGGCGCGCAGGGCAACAACATCGCGCGCATCGCATCGCTGCTGGCGGGGCTGCCGCACGGGGTCAGCGGGATGACGGTGAACCGCTTTTGCGGCTCGTCGATGTCGGCCGTGCACATTGCCGCCGCGCAGATCGAGGCCGGGCTGGGCGAGGCCTACCTGTGCCTGGGGGTGGAGTCGATGACCATGGTGCCGCAGGGCGGCCTGACCTTCTCGCCCCACCCCACGCTCTACGAAACCAGCGACGCCTACATCGCCATGGGCGAGACGGCCGAGAACGTGGCCGAGCGCTATGCGGTGTCGCGCACCGATCAGGAGCAACTGGCGTTGCAATCCCACCGCAAGGCCGCCGCAGCGCGCGAAGCCGGCCTGCTGCGCAACGAGATCGTGCCCATCGCCCTGCCCGACGGACAGGTGGTGGCCGAGGACGGCTGCATCCGCCCCGCCACCTCGCTCGAAGCGCTGGCCGGCCTCAAGCCCGCATTCCGCGAGACCGGCTCGGTCACGGCGGGCACCTCGTCACCGCTGACCGATGGCGCAGCCGCCGTGCTGGTGACCAGCGAGGCCTACGCCGCGCGCCATGGCCTGCAACCGCTGGCCCGCATCGTGGCCATGGCCACTGCGGGCGTGGACCCGGCCTTCATGGGCCTGGGGCCCATCCCCGCGTCGCGCAAGGCGCTGGCGCGCGCGGGCCTGGCCGCAGCCGACATGGACGTGGTCGAGATCAACGAGGCCTTCGCCTCCCAGGCGCTGACCTGCATCCGCGAACTGGGCCTGCGGCCCGAGACCATCAACCTCGACGGCGGCGGCCTGGCCATCGGCCACCCGCTGGGCGCCACCGGCGCGCGCATCACCGGCAAGGCGGCCGCGCTGCTGCAGCGCCAGGGCGGGCGCTACGCGCTGGCCACCCAGTGCATCGGCGGCGGCCAGGGCATTGCCACGGTGCTGCAGGCGCTGTGACAGCCACCAACCATTTCTCCCACCCCCACCTCACCCTCTTGCTCCAAGGACTGCTTCCATGAACCTCCAGAACTCCGTCGTCTTCATCACAGGTGCCAACCGGGGCCTGGGCCTGGCCTTTGCCCAGGCGGCCCTTGCCGCTGGTGCCCGCAAGGTCTACGCGGCGGCACGCGACCCCGCCACCGTCACGCTGCCCGGCGTCACCCCCGTCAAGCTCGATGTCACGAACCCCACCCAGATTGCGGCCGCCGTGGCCGCCTGCCCCGATGTGACGCTGCTGGTGAACAACAGCGGCATCTCGCGCGGATCGAGCTTCCTGGGCACCGATGCCATGGCAGCCGCACGCGCCGAGTTCGAAACCAACTTCTTCGGCCCCTGGGCCGTGGCGCAGGCCTTTGCCCCGGTGCTCCAGGCCAACGGCGGGGGCGCGGTGCTCAACGTGCTGTCGGTGCTGAGCTGGCTCACGATTCCCGGTGTGGCCACCTACAGCGCCTCCAAGGCTGCGGCCTGGTCGCTGAGCAATGGCCTGCGCAATGAATTGCGCGCCCAGGGCACGCAGGTGACCAGCCTGCACGTGGCCTACATGGACACAGACATGACGCGCGGCCTGGACGCCCCCAAGGCCGCCCCGCTCGACGTAGCACGCCTGGCGTTGCAGGGTGTGGAGGCGGGCCTTGCCGAGGTGCTGGCGGACGACACCACGCGCCATGTGAAGCAATCACTCTCCAGCGCCACTCCGGCCTACGCAGGCTGAGGCAGGCCCCAAAAACAAAAGCCGCCGGGTTCACACCCGGCGGCTTTTTTAACTGAGCCATAAGGCCCCGGGGCCGTTCAACGCATCACGCCTTGTTCTGCAGCGCGGCAATGCGCTCTTCGATGGGCGGGTGGGTGCTGAACAGCTTGCCGATGCCACCGGCGATGCCCATGGCGGCCACGCTCTTGGGCAGTTCGCCCGGGTGCATGCCGCCCAGGCGGGCCAGGGCATTGATCATGGGCTGGCGGCGGCCCATGAGCTGGGCGGCACCCGCATCGGCGCGGAACTCGCGCTGGCGGCTGAACCAGGCCACGACCATGGCCGCGGCAAAGCCCAGCACGATGTCGAGCACGATGGTGGTCACGTAGTAGCCGATGCCGGGGCCCGAGCTGTTCTCGTCGTTCTTGCGCAGAAAGCTGTCCACCGCATAGCCGACCACGCGCGACAGGAACACCACGAAGGTGTTCATCACGCCCTGGATCAGCGTCATGGTGACCATGTCGCCGTTGGCGATGTGGGCCACCTCGTGGCCAATCACGGCCTCGACCTCTTCACGCGTCATGCCCTGCAGCAGGCCGGTGGACACCGCCACCAGCGCCGAGTTCTTGAACGCGCCCGTGGCGAAGGCATTCGGGTCGCCTTCGAAGATTCCGACTTCGGGCATGCCGATCTTGGCCTCGTCGGCGAACTTGCGCACCGTCTCGACGATCCAGCGTTCATCGGCCGAGCCGGAGCCGTCGATCACGCGCACGCCGGAGGTCCACTTGGCCATGGGCTTGCTGATCAGCAGCGAGATGATGGCGCCGCCAAAACCCATGATGAGCGCGAAGCCCAGCAATGCGCCCAGGTTCAGGCCGTTGGCCGTGAGAAAGCGGTTGACGCCCAGCAGGCTCGCCACCACCCCCAGCACGACGACGACGGCCAGGTTGGTCAATACAAACAAAAATATCCGCTTCATGTTCTCTCCGTGGGGTAAACAAGGAACTGCGGTCTAGATGGGGGGTGGAATGGCCCGATTCAAGCGCCCCGCACCCCGGTCTGCATGCCGCAGTGTCCCGTCGCGGTATGGTAGGGCGAATTGCCTGGAAGGCCCTTATCACACAGTCGCCGACGGGAATTAGGAGGTTGGACCCGCCAGCACGCGGGGCGGGCGAAACACCTGTGCATCGGCGTAGAAACTGGGATCCTCATTGGCCGCCCACCAGCCGGGCACACCCAGCACCGGCAGCGGCGAGAACGGCTTGCCAGCCCAGTGCCCTGGCTCCATCTGCTGGGCCAGCCATGCGTCGGCATTCGCTACCGAATCCATAGCACACTGTGCCCGATACACATGCGCCACGATGGGCTTGCGGGGTGCTGCCAGTTTTTCGAGCAGCGCATGGCCGAACAGCAGCAGCCGGGCCTCGTGCCACAGCGGGCGCAGGTCCACGAACAGCCGCGTCCATTCACGCGCCTGCAGCGCTTGCCAGATCGGCGCGGGGGCGTCGAGCAAGGCGCCGTTCTCATCGAACACCGTGAGCGCATCGCGCAGCGGGCCGCGCACCGCACCAATGCCGTGGGCCACTATGGCACCGGCCTGCAGTTCGTTGAGCCGCCGCTTGGCCTGCGGGAACTGCAGCCACACCAGGCCGTTGAAGAAATCGTGCAGGTTGTCGCGCGTGGGCACGCGGCGCGTCTCGAAGATATGCTGCTCATAGGCGGCGCCTTCGGGCAGGTCGTCCTGGGGGACAAACTGCACGGGCGCAGCCATGGCGCCCTGCAGCGCGCGGTGCACGGGCGCGCCGTGCTGCAGCACCTGCTGCGCCACCGGCTGCCCGGAGGCTCGCCACGGGGCCAGCCAAGCGGCTGACCAATCGATGGCTTCTAGACCAGCCGCCACGGCAGCGCTTCACCCGCGCGCAAAGGCTTGAGCTCGGCTTCGCCAAAGGCGAAGCTGTCGGGCGGCGTCCACGATTCGCGTTGCAGCGTGATGGTGCCGGTGTTGCGCGGCAGGCCGTAGAAGTCGGCGCCATTGAAGCTGGCGAAGGCTTCGAGCTGGTCGAGCGCGCCTGCGTTGTCGAAGGCCTCGGCATACATCTCCATCGCTGCGTGGGCGGTGTAGCAGCCGGCGCAGCCGCTGGCGTGCTCCTTGAGGTGCGCGGGGTGCGGCGCGCTGTCGGTGCCCAGGAAGAACTTGGCGCTGCCGCTGGTGGCTGCCTGCACCAGGGCCACGCGGTGCGTTTCGCGCTTGAGCACGGGCAAGCAGTAGTAGTGTGGGCGCACGCCGCCGATGAAGATGGCGTTGCGGTTGTACAGCAGGTGGTGCGCCGTGATGGTGGCGGCCGTGAAGCGGTCGGACGCGTTGACGTAATCGGCCGCATCCTTGGTGGTGATGTGCTCGAAGACGATCTTGAGTTCGGGGAAATCGCGGCGCAGCGGGATCAGCTGCTGCTCGATGAACACCGCCTCGCGGTCGAACAGGTCGATGTCGCTGCTGGTCACCTCGCCGTGCACCAGCAGCAGCATGCCGCTCTTCTGCATGGCTTCGAGGGTCTTGTAAGTCTTGCGCAGGTCGGTCACGCCGGCGTCGCTGTTGGTGGTGGCACCGGCGGGGTAGAGCTTGGCGGCGACCACGCCCGCTTCGCGCGCGCGCACGATCTCCTCGGGCGGCAGGTTGTCGGTGAGGTACAGCGTCATCAGCGGCTCGAACTGCACGCCTGCGGGCACGGCAGCCAGGATGCGCTCCTTGTAGGCCAGGGCCTGCTCGGCCGTGGTGACGGGCGGGCGCAGGTTGGGCATGATGATGGCGCGGCCGAACTGGGCGGCCGTGTGCGGCACGACGGTGAACAGGGGCTGCCCGTCGCGCACATGCAGGTGCCAGTCGTCGGGGCGGGTGATGGTGAGGGTGTTGGTGGGGGCTGCTGCAGTCATGGGCGATATTCTCCCATTCCCCGCATCACCCCCCGGCCATCACCACTCATTCGGCCGTGATACCGGCCTTGCGCACCACGTCGCCGAACTTCACCAGGCGCTCGGCCATCATCTTTTCGAAGGCGGCGGGTGGCATTTCCTCGGGCACGATCACGCCGCGCTCCTTGAGGTTGGCCACCATGGCCGGTGCCGTGGCGGCCTGGCGCACCGCCTTGTACAAGGTCTGCACGATGGCGTCGGGCGTGCCGCCGGGGGCGGCCAGGCCGGTCCAGGAGCTGAGGTTGAGCTCGGGATAGCCGGCCTCGGCCATGGTGGGCACATCGGGCAGTTGCGGCAGGCGCTGCTCGGAAGCGACGGCCAGCGCGCGCACCTTGCCGGCCTGCACATGGGGCAGCATGATGACCAGGTTGTCGAGGATGAACTGCACCTCGTTGGCCAGCACGGCCGTGATCAGCGGCGTGCCGCCGCGGTAGGGGATGTGCGTGGTGTAGATACCGGTGACCGCCTTGAACATCTCCACGTTGAGCTGGCCCATGCTGCCCACGCCGCCGCTGCCGTAGTTGAGCTTGCCGGGGTTCTTTTTTGCGTAGTCGATGAACTCCTTGACGGACTTGATGGGCAGGCTCGAATGCACCACCAGCGCATTGGGCTGGCGGCCCAGGATGGCGATGTTCTCGAAATCCTTGATGGGGTCGTAGCCGACTTTCGGCTGCGTCAGCGGGTTGGCCAGGTGGCTGCTCTGCGAGGACACAACCAGGGTGTAGCCATCAGGCTTGGCGCGGGCCACGCCCAGCGACGCGACAGAGCCGCCCGCCCCTGCTCGGTTTTCCACCACGATGGGAACGCCCAGGATGCGCGACAGCGGCTCCGAATACTGGCGCGCCATGATGTCCACCGAGCCCCCGGGCGGAAAGGGCACCACGAGCGTGATGGGACGCGAGGGGTACTTGTCCTGGGCCTGTGCGGCCAGCGGTGCCAGGCCCGCGAGGCCCAGCCCGAGGCCGGCGTTGAGGATGTGGCGGCGATTGGGTTGCATGAAGGGGTTCACAGGGTCTTCTCTCAGGGTCTTGCAGGGATCGGAAATCAGGGATGGTCGAGAACGGCCAGCGCCACGGCCTGCGCGCGCGGCACCAGGGTGGACAGCTCGCAGTACTCGCGCTCGGTGTGCGGGTGGCCGCCCACGGGGCCGGTGCCGCACAGCGTGGGCGCGCCCACCGAGGCCGTCAGGCCGCTGTCGGCCGCGCCGCCGGTGAACTCGCCCTGCACCGAAAAGCCCAGCGATTGCGCGCCGCGCTGGTACAGCGCCAGCAGTGCATCCGGCGTGGGCTTCATGGGCAGCGTGCGGCGCACGGCGGTCACGCGGCCCTGGGTGCGGGGAAGGCTCTCGGCCTCGACGATGGCGCGCACACGCTCGAAGAGTTCGTCGGGGTCGGTCTCGGCGGTGTAGCGCACGTCCAGTTCGGCCTTGGCGTGCGGCGCCACCATGTTCGGCACGATGCCGCCCTGCACCACGCCGACGTTGGTGGTGATGCCCGCAGCCACGTCGGTCAGCGCATGCAGCGCCAGGATCTTGTGCGCCAATGCCCCGATGGCGCTGGCGCCGGCCGCATGGTTGATGCCGGCATGGGCGGCCACGCCCTGCACCTCGAACTCGACGGCCATGGAGCCCTTGCGGCTGGTGACCAGGTTGCCGCTCACACGGCCTGGCTCGGCATTGAGCACGGCGCGGGCACCACGGGCTGCGGCCATGATCTGCTCGCGCGTGGCGGGCGAGCCGATCTCCTCGTCGCACGAGAAGAACAGCCGCAGCGGCGCCGTGAGCCCGCCGCAGCGCGCAAAGGCCTCGGCCACGAAGGCATTCATCACCAGGCCCGACTTCATGTCGGCCACGCCGGGGCCATACGCCCGCCCCTCTTCCACGCGGAAGGGGCGGCGCGCTGCGGTGCCGGCCGGGTACACGGTGTCCATGTGGCCCATGAGCAGGATGGGTGCGCCCTCGGTGGGACCAGGCACCTGGGCCTGCAGCAGCACGCCATAGCCGGGTACGGGCACGAATTCCACCGCCACACCGGCAGCCACTAGCCGCTCGCGCAGCGCGCTGGCCACGGCCGTCACGCCCGCTTCGTCGCGGCTGCCGCTGTCGATGTCCACCACCTTTTGCAACAGATCTTGCATGGCCTGCTGCTGGCCTGCCAGCCAGGCCAGGATGCGTTCGCGCACCCGTGTGCGGCTTTCTTCAAGGGTATCCTGCATGTCGTCCTTTGCGACCATGCCCGGGAACGGCATGGTGATGGGGCGAAAGTGTTGCATGCAGTTGCCTTGTTTGCAATACATTTTTCATAAAATGGATATTCATGAAATTACCATTGCAAACTGCTGACGGCCTGCTGCCCGAGCGCCTGGCACGCCAGGGCGCGGGCCTCACAGCCAGCGAGCGTGCGCTGGCCGAGGCGCTGGAACGCGACTACCCCCACGCGCTGCTGGAGTCGGCCACCTCGCTGGCCGCCCGCACCGGCACCAGTGCCTCTACCGTGGTGCGGCTGTTCGCCAAGCTGGGCTATGGCAGTTACGCCGAGGCCCAGCGCGAGGCCCGCGCCGAGGTCACGGCCCTGCTGCAGACGGCGGGCCAGCGCGCGCCCGTGACCATCGGCACCCGGCGCAGCCTGCAGCAGTGCGTGGACGACGCCCTGCTGCACGACCAGCACAACATCAGCGCTACGCGCGACGGGCTGGACATGGTGGCCTTCGAAGCCATCGCCAACCGGCTGGCCCAGGAGAAAGGCCGGGTCTTCGTTCTGGCACAGATCAACAGCGCGCCCGTGGCGGCCTGGCTGGCACTGCATCTGAACATGTGCCGCCCCGGCGTGCATGAGCTGGGCGCAGGCGCCGTGGCGGCCACCGACCAATTGCTCTGGGTGCAACCCGACGATGTGCTGCTGGCCTTCAGCATCCGCCGCTACGCGAGCGGGCCGGTGAAGGTGGCGCAGCGCTTTCGCGAAGCCGGTGGACAGGTGCTGACCATCACCGACAGCGCCTCGGCCCCGCTGGCCGTGCTGGCCCATGAACGCATCCTGGTGCGCACCTCCAACGCCTCGCCGTTCGACTCGTACACCGCCGCCTTTTTCCTGTGCAATGCGCTGGTGTCGGCCGTGGCGCAGTTGCGGCACGAGGCCGTTTCGGAAGCACTCAAGCGCCGGGATACGCTGTGGAAGGATGTGGAGGACCAGCAGCTCATCGTGGGCGAAACCCCTGTGCGCAAGCCTTCGCGCAAGTAGCGGCAAGAGCGGCAGGAGCCGGCAGGCAGAAAAGACAAAAGGCGCCCAGGGCGCCTTTTGTACCGTCTACCGCAGTGCGCCCCCAGGGGCCGCAATGCGTGCGCAACTCAGTGCGCCAGGATCTTGTTGAGGAAGTCCTTGGTGCGTGGCTGGCGGGCCTCGGGGTGGTTGAAGAAGTCATCCTTGGAGCAGTCCTCCAGGATCTTGCCGCCCACGTCCATGAAAATCACGCGGTTGCTCACCTTGCGGGCGAAGCCCATTTCGTGGGTCACGCACATCATGGTCATGCCTTCGTTGGCCAGGCCCACCATCACGTCCAGCACTTCGCCCACCATTTCGGGGTCGAGCGCCGAAGTGGGTTCGTCGAACAGCATCACGATGGGGTCCATGCTCAGGGCGCGGGCAATCGCCACACGCTGCTGCTGGCCGCCCGAGAGCTGGCCAGGGAACTTGTCCTTGTGCGCCATCAGGCCCACACGCTCCAGCATCTTCAGGCCACGCTTCTTGGCATCGTCGGGGCTGCGGCCCAGCACCTTGACCTGCGCAATCGTCAGGTTCTCCGTCACCGACAGGTGGGGGAACAGCTCGAAGTGCTGGAACACCATGCCCACGCGGCTACGCAGCTTGGGCAGGTTGGTCTTGGGGTCGTGTAACTTGATGCCGTCCACCGTGATCTCGCCCTTCTGGAAGGGTTCGAGCGCGTTGATGGTCTTGATCAGCGTGGACTTGCCCGAGCCGGAAGGCCCGCACACCACCACCACTTCACCCTTGTTGATGACGGCCGAGCACTCGTTGAGCACCTGCACGGGGCCATACCACTTGGATACGTTCTTGAGTTCGATCATTTCTTGTTCCTCAATCCAATCTCTTTTGCATCAGCGAATGATCGCGATCTTCTGGTGCAGGCGTTTGACCATCCAGGACAGCGCAAAGCACATCACAAAGTACAGAACCGCTGCGGCCAGGTAAGCCTCGATGGGGCGGCCAAAATTCTTGCCGGCCACTTCAAAGCCCTTGAGCATGTCGTAGGCGCCGATGGCGTAGACCAGCGACGTGTCCTGGAACAGGATGATGGTCTGCGTGAGCAGTACCGGCAGCATGTTGCGAAATGCCTGGGGCAGCACCACGAGCTTCATGTTCTGCCCGTAGGTCATGCCCAGCGCCTGGCCAGCATGGACCTGTCCACGCGCGATGGACTGGATGCCGGCGCGCATGATTTCGCTGAAGTAGGCGGCCTCGAAGGCGATGAAGGTCACCACGGCAGACACTTCCGCGCCGATCGGCCGGCCAATGATGGCCGGTACCAGCAGGAAGAACCACAGGATCACCATCACCAGCGGAATGCTGCGCATGCCGTTGACGTAGATGGTCGCAGGCACGTCCAACCACTTCTTGCCCGACAGGCGCATGAGCGCCAGCACGGTACCGAAGAGCACGCCACCGATCGTGGCCACCACTGTGAGGAAAAGACTGAAGTACAGCCCCTTGAGCACGAAGTTGGAGATCAGGTCCCAGTTGTAGAAGGAAAAATCGAGATTCATTGGTCAGTGCCCCCCACCTGCGCCGCTGGGCACAACCACCCCGGGAATGCGCGCACGCTTCTCGATGAACGCCATGATGCGGTTGATGGCAAACGCCGAGATGACGTACAGCGCCGTCACGGCCAGATAGACCTCGATACCGCGCGAAGTTTCCTCCTGCGCCTGCATGGCAAACATCGTGAGCTCCGCCACCGAAACGGCAAACGCGACGGAGGAGTTCTTGAAGATGTTCATCGTCTCGCTGGTCAGCGGCGGGATGATGATGCGAAACGCCATGGGCAGCAGCACGTAGCGGTAGGTCTGGAAGGTGGTGAAACCCACCGCCAGACCCGCATAGCGCTGGCCGCGCGGCAAGGTGTTGATACCCGAGCGCACCTGCTCGGCAATGCGCGCCGACGTGAAGAAGCCCAGCGCCAACACCACCAGTGTGAAGCCGGGAACGCCCTTCAGGACCGGAAAGAGGCTGGGCAGGACGTGGTACCACAGGAAGATCTGCACCAGCAGTGGAATATTGCGAAACAGCTCGACCCAGGCATTGCCCAGGCGCACGATCACCGGCCGGTCCTGCAAGGTACGCAGCGTGCCAATGACGGAGCCCAACACGAGAGCCAGCACCAGGGCCAGCAGCGAAACAGACACCGTCCAGCCCCAGGCCGACAGCATCCAGTCCAGGTAAGTGATGTCGCCGCCCTTGCCAAAGCAGCTTTGCACGACTTCCCTGTCCATGGTGTCCTGGCAGAACACCTGCCAATCCCAACTCATAGGATCACCCCTTTATTTTTTGGTATTGCATTGGGCGCAATCCTTTGCCCACCCAACAAAAAAGCCCCTTCAAACCGCCGTGGCCGAAGGGGCGCAAGCATCCCGAAGATTACTTCTTGGCGTAGTCTTCCATGGGCTTGTCGTTAGGAGTGGCCCATGCAGCCTTGGTGGCGTCGGACATGGGCAGGCCGATCTTGGTGTTGGTTGGAGGCACAGGTTGCATGAACCACTTGTCGTACAGCTTGGTCAGCGAGCCGTCGGCGATCTGGCGCTTGATGCTGTCGTCCACGGCCTTCTTGAATGCCGGGTCGTCCTTGCGCAGCATGCAGGCGATAGGCTCCACCGACAGCACTTCGCCGACGATCTTGTAATCGGCAGGTGCCTTGGACTTGGAGATGTTGGCGGCCAGGATCGAGCCGTCCATCACGAAGGCGTCGGCACGGCCGGTTTCCAGCATCAGGAAGCTGTCCGCATGGTCCTTGCCGAAGACTTCCTTGAAGTCGACGCCACCAGCGCGCTCATGCTTGCGCAGGGTCTGCACCGAGGTGGTGCCCGTGGTCGTGGCCACGGTCTTGCCGTTCAGGTCCTTGATGGAGGTGATGCCCGAGTTGGCCTTCACGACGGTGCGAACTTCTTCGACGTAGGTGGTCACGGCAAAGGCCACATCCTTCTGGCGTGCGGCATTGTTCGTGGTGGAGCCGCACTCCAGGTCCACCGTACCGTTGGTCACCAGGGGAATGCGGTTTTGCGAGGTCACGGGCTGGTACTTGGTTTCCAGCTTGGCCAGGCCCAGTTGCTTCTGGATGTCGGCCAGGATGATTTCACCCATTTCGGTGTGGAAACCCACGTACTTGCCATTGCCCAGGGTGTAAGAAAGACCCGATGACTCGCGCACACCCAGTGTCACGCTGCCCGAGGCCTTGATTTTGGCCAGGGTGTCGGTGGCTTGGGCGAATGCGCTGCCTGCAGCCAGGGCGGTCACGGCAACCGCGAGCAAATGCTTCTTCATTGGGATCTCCTTGTGTGAAAACGAAAAAAGGGGGGATTTTAGAGATTTATCCAGCCGGAAGCACCGGCGGGCAAACAACCAAAAAAGGAACCACGCAACCAGCGATATTAGTCAGAACGGGACCTGGTCGGTAGGGTATTTCCAGAAGTCCCGCAACAGATAACTGACCGGAAGGTTCAGCGTGGTGTTGTTCGGGGGAATCGGTTTGGCAAACCACTTCTCATATATGGGGTAGATATCCCGGCTGGTAATGAGACGGCGCATCTCCTCGTCCACCAGCTTCTTGAATTCGGGGTCATTCTTGGGCAGCATGATGGCCAGCGGCTCGGTGGTCATGAACCGGCCCACCACCTTCAAGGCGCTCGGGTTCGGCCGGCCAGCGGCCAGACCGTACAGCAGCACGTCGTCCATTACGAAGGCATCGGCCTCGCCCTTCTCCACCATCTCCACGGCCCTGGCATGGTCGGGCGCTTCCAGGATGGTGATGCCCATCAGGCGTTCGCGGTTGGCCTGGTCGGCCGCCTTCAGCGGCGTGGTCCCCTTGGTGGACACCAGCTTCTTGCCATTGAGGTCTTCCACGCGGTCGATGGTGCTGGCGGATTTCACCAGCAGGCGCGCGCCGGTGATGAAATGCGGCACCGTGAAAGCCACTTTTTGGCGCCGCTCGGCATTGTTGGTGGTGGAGCCGCATTCCATGTCGGCCTTGCCCTGCTCGATCATGGCGATGCGGTTGGCTGGCGTGACCGCCAGGAACTCGACCTGCATGTCCTTCTTGCCGGTCTTCTTCCTCACCACGTCGGCCAGGCGCAGGCACAGGTCCATGGCGTAGCCCACCGGCTTGCCGGTCTTGGTGTCGATGTAGGAGAACGGCACCGACGACTCCCGGTGCGCGATCACCATCTTGCCGCCGCCACTGACGCGCTCGAGCACCCCCTGTGCAGACGCTGCGGATGCGCAGCACAAGGCAGCAATGCCCCAGGCCAATCCCCAATGCTGAACTTTCATGCGGTGTCTCGGTTAATGAAGTGGAATCAGATCTGCAATCTTCGTGCCACCGTGGGGCCCTCAGTGGCAACCCTTGCTGCTCCTGATCCGTCGATGGCGCCGACTGTACGTGTCGTTACCATCAAATTCCAATGCCGTTTGCGCGGACAACTATGCAAACTGTTTATATCCGTATTTACCCTAGGCATGAAAAACCTGGCCATTCACGCCGCCTGAGCCTGCAGATAAGTCCACAGGGCCTGGGCCGTGCCCTTGGGCGCTTCCTTGCCTGAGGGCTTTTCACGGTAGGCGCGCACGTCCATGGTCATCTGCAGGCCTTCGGTGTCCGGCGGGGCAGCACTGACCAGCTTGCGCGTGCGCAACTCCTTCTTGACCGCACTGTGGGGCAGGAAGGCCACGCCATGCCCTTCGAGCGCCATGGCCTTGAGTCCTTCGGCCATGTCGGTCTCGTAGACCCGATCCAGGTGGATCGCCGTGCCCGACTCCTTGAGGATCAGCTCCGTCACCCGCCCCAGGTAGGCACCGGGCGCATAGCCCAGGTAGGGCAGCGGCTGGCCCACCCGGCCCGGTAGCCGGAACAGGGGCTGCCCGTCGGCGTCGGCCTTGGAGTACGGGGACAGCACCTCCTGGCCCAAGCTCACCATCTCGTAGCGGTCGGCATCGAGCTGAAAGGGCTGCGAGGGGTGGTGGTAGGCGATCAGCAGGTCGCAACCCCCTTCCACCAGGCGCATCACGGCGTCGTGCACGTTCAGGGCGATCAGCCGGCTCTTGAAGGGGCCGAACTTGTCGTGCAGGCTCGACACCCAGGCCGGGAAGAAGGTGAAGGCCAGCGTGTGCGGCACCGCGAACTCGATCATGTCCTTGCCCGCACTGGTGTGCGCGCGCAGCATGGCTCGGGTGTTCTGCAGCGCCTGCAGCATCTCAAGCGCCTGGTCGTACAGGGTCTTGCCGGCCGGCGTGAGGCGCGTGGGATAGGAGCTGCGGTCCACCAGATCGGTGCCGGCCCAGGCCTCCAGGGCCTGGATGCGCCGCGAAAAGGCAGGCTGCGTCACGTGCCGCAACTGGGCGGACCGGCTGAAGCTGCGGGTTTCTGCAAGACTGACGAAATCTTCAAGCCACTTGGTTTCCATCGCTGCATTATCGTTTCCAGCCCTGCGGCGTGCCGGCCGGTCATGGAAAGCCTGTACAAGGGTTTATCCATAGCGCACCATTGGTGTGCACACATAGCAACGCACCGCATAATAGGGAAAGCTGCGTCCAAAGCGCGCTCCCGCGTCACGGCCCCAGGTGCACAACACCGGCGGGCAGAGCGACCGGCCCCGTCCTGTTTGTTCTCCTGTACCGCCGCTCCCATGTCCTCCACCCCTCCCCAAGGGCCGGTGACCGACGCCTCCGTGCCCGTCGCCGCCCCTGCCTCCGAAGAACCCCGCTCCCTGCGCATCGAGGACTGGCTCACCGTCATCGTCATGGCAGCGCTCGCGCTGATCACCTTTGCCAACGTGCTGGTGCGCTATTTCACCAGTTCCTCCTTTGCCTGGACGGAAGAGATCTCCGTCTTCCTGATGATCGTGCTGGCCCTGGTGGCGGGCTCCGCCGCCGTGGCACGCGACCAGCACATCCGCATCGAATACTTTGCCGAAGGCGGCTCGGCCGCCCGCCGCAAGCGCCTGGCGCAGCTGGGCGCCGTGGCCGTGGCCCTGCTGTTCGGGCTGATTGCCGTGCTCAGCGTGCGCGTGGTCTGGGACGACTACCGCTTTGGCGAGACCTCGCCGGGCATTGGCGTTCCGCAGTGGTGGTACTCCATCTGGCTGCCCATCATCTCGGCGCTGATCGCCGCGCGGGCCGTCGGCCTGCTGCTGCGCCGCAGCCGTGAAGCGCTGCGGCCCGAAGGCCCCGCCGAGGGCGCCCAGCCATGATCGCCACGCTGCTGTTCGTGGCCTTTCTGGGCCTGATGTTCGTGGGCGTGCCGATCGGCGCTGCCCTGGGCCTGGCGGGCGCCGCTGCGATTGCGCTGGCGAATGCCGACAGCCAGTGGTTCGGCCTGCTGGCCGTGCCGCAGAACTTCTACGCCGGCCTGGGCAAGTACCCGCTGCTGGCGATTCCGATGTTCGTGCTGGTCGGCTCCATCTTCGACCGCTCGGGCGTGGCCCTGCGCCTGGTGAACTTCGCCGTGGCCGTCATCGGGCGCGGCCCGGGCATGCTGCCGCTGGTGGCGATTGCCGTGGCCATGTTCCTGGGGGGCATCTCGGGCTCGGGCCCGGCCAACGCCGCCGCTGTGGGCGGCGTGATGATCGCGGCCATGTCCCGCGCGGGCTACCCGCCTTCGTTCTCGGCCAGCGTGGTGGGGGCGGCCGCCGCCACCGACATCCTGATCCCACCGTCGGTGGCTTTCATCATCTACTCGATGCTGGTGCCCGGCGCTTCGGTGCCCGCGCTGTTTGCGGCAGGCATGATCCCCGGCATCCTGGCCGGTATTGCACTGATCGTGCCGGCCGTGTGGATGGCCCGCAGGCACAAGATGGGTGCGCTTGAAGCCACCATGCCCCGCCCTCCGTTCTGGAAGAGCCTGCGCGAAGCCCTGTGGGGCCTGGCAGCACCGGTGCTGATCCTGGGCGGGATGCGCGCCGGCTGGTTCACTCCCACCGAGGCGGCCGTGGTGGCGGTGTTCTACGGCCTCTTCGTAGGCATGGTGGTGCACCGCACGATCAAGGTGCGCGACCTGTTCCCCATCCTGCGCGAATCGGGCGAACTGTCGGCCGTGATCCTGCTCGTGGTCTCGCTCGCAGGCATCTTTGCCTACTCGCTGTCCACCCTGGGCGTGATCGACCCGGTGGCCAAGGCCATCGTGAACTCGGGCCTGGGCGAATACGGCGTGCTGGCGCTGCTGATCGTGCTGCTCATCACCGTGGGCATGTTCCTCGATGGCATCTCCATCTTCCTGATCTTCGTGCCGCTGCTCTTGCCCATCATGCAGCACTACCAGTGGGACCCCGTCTGGTTCGGCGTGATCCTGACGCTCAAGGTGGCACTGGGCCAGTTCACCCCGCCGCTGGCGGTGAACCTGATGGTCTCGTGCCGCATCGCCGGCGTGCGCATGGAATCGACCGTGCGCTGGGTGGGCTGGATGCTGTTCGCCATGTTCCTCGTGATGGTGCTGGTGATCGCCTTCCCGCCACTGGCGCTGTGGCTGCCAGCGCGACTGGGCTACTGACCCGTAGTAACCCCCGAGACCGATTTGCCCTTGAACCTACAAAATTGACCCAGGAGACTGAAACCATGAAATTGCGCACCTTTCTGACTTCCGCCGTGGCCGCTGCCGCCGCACTGGCCTTCGCCGCCCCGGCCGCCATTGCCCAGACGGCCTACAAGAGCGAATACCGCATGTCCCTGGTGCTGGGCACTGCCTTCCCCTGGGGCAAGGGCGGCGAGCTGTGGGCCAACAAGGTGCGCGAGCGCACGCAGGGCCGCATCAACATCAAGCTGTACCCCGGTGTCTCGCTGATCCAGGGCGACCAGACGCGCGAGTTCTCGGCGCTGCGCCAGGGCGTGATCGACATGGCCGTGGGCTCCACCATCAACTGGTCGCCCCAGGTCAAGCAGCTGAACCTGTTCTCGCTGCCCTTCCTGATGCCCGACTACGCCGCCGTGGACGCACTCACGCAGGGCGAAGTCGGCAAGAACATATTCGCCACGCTGGACAAGGCCGGCGTGGTGCCCCTGGCCTGGGGCGAGAACGGCTACCGCGAGATCTCCAACTCCAAGAAGGCCATCAAGACCCCTGAAGACTTGAAGGGCCTGAAGATCCGCGTGGTGGGCTCGCCCCTGTTCCTGGACACCTTCACCGCGCTGGGCGCCAACCCCACGCAGATGAGCTGGGCCGATGCCCAGCCCGCCATGGCCAGTGGCGCCGTGGACGGCCAGGAGAACCCGATTGCCGTGTACATGGCTGCCAAGCTGCACACCGTGGCGCAAAAGCATGTGACCATGTGGGGCTACATCAACGACCCGCTGATCTTCGTGGTGAACAAGGACATCTGGAACTCCTGGACGCCGGCCGATCGAGAGATCGTCAAGCAGGCCGCCATCGACGCCGGCAAGGAAGAGATCGCCATCGCCCGCAAGGGCATGGTCGAAGCCGACAAGCCCCTGCTCAAGGACATCGCCGCCAATGGCGTGACCGTAACCCAACTCTCCCCCGCCGAGCGCGAGGCCTTCGTGAAGGCCACGCGCCCCGTGTTCGAGAAGTGGAAAGGCCAGATCGGCGCCGACCTGGTGACCCAGGCCGAAAAGGCGATTGCTGCGCGCAAGCAATAAGCGCATAAGCACATACCGGCAGCCGAAAAGGGCCGCCGGCACAATCTCCAAGGCGCTCCCCGTGACAGGGAAGCGCCTTTTTCATGGGCGGCCCCGAAGGGGTGGCCAGCCATTTGCTGGCCCGATGCTTGCAAGCGCCAACGCGGTGGGGGGACGCGCATCCACCTGAAAAACCCGCCAACGGGCTCCGGCTTTGCCAACTTTATCGTGCGTACACATATGGCCCCCACAATGCCTTCAACTCTGACTCACCGTCTCCCATGCCGTTCCTTCTGAATGCCGCCCGCCCGGCTGCCACGGGCTCGCTGACGCTGGCCTCCTCCTCCGTCCGCACTGCTGTTCTCCCCTTGTCCCGGCTGAGCCCGGCCTGGGCACGAACCTGCATCGCGGCCCTGTGCATCGGTGGCCTCGTGGCCTGCTCCGGCAAGGACCAGCCGGCCCAGGCCGGCGCGGGCAAGCCCGCAGGCGAGCCAGCGGTGGGCGTGGTGGTGCTGGCCCCCGAAAGCCAGACGCTGAGCACGGAGCTGCCGGGCCGCACGGCGGCCTTCCAGAACGCCGATATCCGCCCGCAGGTCAACGGCATCATCCAGAAGCGCCTGTTCACCGAGGGCGCGCTGGTCAAGGCCGGCCAGCCGCTGTACCAGGTGGACCCGGCCACCTACGAAGCCGCCCAGGCCAGCGCCCAGGCAGCCCTGGCCAAGGCGCAGGCCACGGCGCGCACGGCCCAGGTCAACGCCAAACGCAATGCGGAACTGGTCGAGATCGACGCCATCAGCCGCCAAGTGTTCGACGAAAGCCAGGCTTCGGTGCAGCAGACGCAGGCCGACGTGGGCGTGGCGCAGGCAGCCCTGGACACCGCGCGCATCAACGTGCGCTACACGCGCATCGTCGCGCCCATCTCCGGGCGCATCGGGCTGTCGGCCGTCACGGCCGGTGCCCTGGTCACGGCCAACCAGGCCAATGCGCTGACCACCATCCAGCAGCTCGACCCGATCCAGGTGGACATCACGCAATCCAGCGCGGAGCTGCTGCAGCTGCGCAAGCAATGGCAGGAAGGCAAGTTCACGCGCGTGGATTCCAACCAGGCCAAGGTGAAGCTCATCCTGGAGGATGGCTCGACCTACGAAAAGGAAGGCACGCTGCAGTTCACCGGCACCGCCGTGAACCCGACCTCGGGTGCGATCACCCTGCGCGCGACCTTCCCGAACCCCGATCACTTCATCATGCCCGGCATGTACGTGCGCTCCCAGTTGGCCACCAGCGTGGCGCCCCAGGCACTGTTGCTGCCCCAGGAGGCCGTGATCCGCAACGCCGCCGGCGAGCCCAGCGTGCAGGTGGTGGGCGAGGACAACAAGCTCACCAAGCGCCCGGTGGAGCTGGGCCAGGCAGTGGGCAATCGCTGGCTGGTGATCTCGGGCGTGAAAGCCGGTGAAAAGGTGATGGTGGACGGCTTCCAGAAGGCCCGCGTGGGCCAGACGGTCAAGCCCACGGTGGTCAAGCCACGCGACAAGGCCGCGCCAGCGGCGGCCACGGCCTCGTCGGCCGCAGCCAGTTCCTGAGGCGCGCTGCGCGCAACGCCTCACCCGACCGACCTGCGACCCCACCACACCCACGCTGATCCATGGCCCAGTTCTTCATCAACCGCCCGGTCTTCGCCTGGGTGCTGTCCATCGTCATCATGCTGGCGGGGGCGATGTCCATCTTCACGCTGCCGCTGGAGCAGTACCCCGACATCGCGCCACCGCGCGTGACCATCAACACCACCTACACCGGCGCCTCGGCCGGCACGGTCGACAACTCGGTGACCCAGGTGATCGAGCAGCAGCTCAAGGGCATCGACAGCCTGCTGTACATGGGCTCGACCAGCGACTCTGCAGGCCGCTCGCGCACCACGCTCACGTTTGCCCCTGGCGCCAACATCGACGTGGCCCAGGTGCAGGTGCAGAACAAGCTGCAGGCGGCCATGAACCGCCTGCCCGAGGCGGTCAAGAGCCGCGGCGTGTTCGTGAACAAGGGCGGCCAGGACTTCCTGGTGACCTACGTGTTCACCTCGCCCGACCCCACCGTGACCCAGGTGGCCATTGGCGACTACATCTCCAGCAACGTGGTGGACGTGATCGCCCGCCTGGACGGGGTGGGTGACGTGACCGTGTTCGGCACATCCTATGCCATGCGCATCTGGATCGACCCGGCCAAGATGGAGAAGTTCGCGCTGATGCCGTCGGACCTGATCAACGCGCTCAACGCCCAGAACGCGCAGGTCTCGGCTGGCCAGTTGGGCCAGCAGCCCGCGCCCGCCGGGCAGATGCTCAACGCCACCATCACCGCGCGCACCAAGTTGCAGACGGTGGAGGAGTTCGAGCGCATTGTCCTCAAGTCCGGCACCGATGGCTCGGTGGTCACCATGGCCGACGTGGCACGGGTGGCGCTGGAGGCGGACAACCTCACGGTCAAGTCGCGCCTGAACGGGCAGCCGGGCGCCGGTATCGGCATCGTGCTGGCCGACGGCGCCAATGCCATGGAAGTGGCCGACGCCGTGGCACGCAAGATGAAGGAGCTCGAACCCTTCTTCCCGGACGGCATCAACGGTGTCGTCAGCTCCGACTCCACCCCCTTCGTACGCGCCTCCATCGAGGAAGTGGTCAAGACCCTGGCCGAGGCGATGCTGCTGGTGGTGATCGTGATGTTCATCTTCCTGCAGAACTTCCGCGCCACGATGATCCCGGCCATCGCCGTGCCCGTGGTGCTGCTGGGCACCTTCGGCGTGCTCTCGGCGCTGGGCTACTCGATCAACATGCTGACCATGTTCGCCATGGTGCTGGCCATCGGCCTGCTGGTGGACGACGCCATCGTGGTGGTGGAGAACGTGGAGCGTGTGATGAGCGAGGAAGGGCTTTCGCCCAAGGAAGCCACGCGCAAGTCCATGAAGGAGATCACCCCCGCGCTGGTGGGCATCGGCCTCACGCTGTCGGCCGTGTTCATTCCCATGGCCTTCTTCACGGGCTCCACCGGCGTGATCTACCGGCAGTTCTCGATCACCATCGTCTCGGCCATGGCCCTGTCGGTGTTCGTGGCGCTGACGCTCACGCCCGCACTGTGCGCCACCCTGCTCAAACCCATCGAGAAGGGCCACCACGCGGCGCACGACGGCCCGCCAAGGCGTGGACTGTTCGGCCTGAGCGACCGCTTCTTCGCCTGGTTCAACCGCACGTTCGACAGCACGGCCAACCGCTACCAGCGCGTCGTGGGCGGCCTGCTCAAGCGCAGCCTGCGCATGGTCGTGATCTACCTGGCGATCCTGGTGGGCGTGGGGCTGCTGTTCAAGGTACTGCCCACCTCCTTTCTGCCCAATGAGGACCAGGGTTTCGTCACGGCCTCGATCACCTTGCCCTCTGGCGCCACCGACGAGCGCCTGGGTGTGGTGCTCGATGAAATCAAGGACTACTTTCTGGCCAAGCCCGAAGTGCTGCGCGTGAATTCGATTGCCGGCAACAACGGCAACCAGAACTCCGGCAACATGTTCATCCGGCTCAAGCCCTGGGCAGAACGCCCGCTGCGCAGCCAGTCGGCGGAGGTCATCGCCAGCCAGGCCACCAAGGACCTCGCCAAGATCCGCGACGCACGCATCTTCGTATCGCTGCCGCCGGCCGTGCGCGGCCTGGGTTCGAGCGCGGGCATCAATTTCATGATCAAGGACCTCAACGGACTGGGGCAGGACGCCCTCGTCGCTGCCAAGGACCAGTTGATCGAGCTGACCCGCCAGAACCCTATCCTCACCAATGTGCGGACCACCAACTTCGACAACACCTCGGAGCTCAAGGTCACCATCGACGACCGCAAGGCCGCCGCCCAGGGACTGACCACGGCCGACATCAATGGCGTGCTCTCCAGCGCCATGGGCGGCACCTACGTGAACGACTTCGTGCACCAGGGCCGGGTCAAGCGCGTGTACGTGCAGGGCGACGCCCCCTACCGCATGCTGCCACAGGACATCGGCCACTGGAGCGTGCGCAACCGCAATGGCGAAATGGTGCCCTTCTCGACCTTTGCCACCACGTCGTGGACCAATGGCCCGCCGCAGCTCATGCGCTACAACGGCAGCCCGGCCCTGGAAATGCAGGCCGAAACGGCGCCCGGAGCGAGCTCGGGCGACGCCATGGTGGCCATTGAGGAAATCATGAAGAAGCTGCCGCCCGGCATCGGCATGGAGTGGACGGGTGCATCGCTGCAGGAGCGCCGCTCGGGCTCGCAGGCCCCGCTGCTCTACGCCGTCTCCATCCTCTTCGTGTTCCTGTGCCTGGCGGCCCTGTACGAAAGCTGGAGCGTGCCGTTCTCGGTGATGCTGGCGGTGCCGCTGGGCGTGATCGGGGCCCTCCTGGCTACCTACACGCGCGGCATGACCAACGACGTGTACTTCCAGGTGGGGCTGCTCACCACCGTGGGGCTGGCGTCCAAGAACGCCATCCTGATCGTCGAATTCGCGGTGCAGTTGCAAACCCAGGGCAAGAACCTCTACGACGCCACGGTGGAAGCCGTGCGCATGCGCCTGCGACCCATCCTCATGACCTCGCTGGCCTTCGGTTTCGGCGTGCTACCCCTGGCCATCGGCACGGGTGCCGGCGCGGGCGGCCGCCAGGCCATCGGCACCGGTGTGCTCGGCGGCATGGTGGCCTCCACCGTCCTGGGGCTGTTCTTCGTGCCCGTGTTCTTCCTGCTGGTGCGCTCGTGGTTCGCCTCGCGCAAGCCGGCCACGCCCCCGCACGTCCCGACCGATGTGAAGGAGGCGCAGGCATGACATTGCGTACCGCCCCTGCAACCCACCCTGCTGTGTCCATCGGCATGTCCAAAGCCCTGTTGACTCACCTGTGCGCCCTGCTGATGCTGGCCGGCTGCACCAATCTGGCACCCAGCTACGACCGCCCTGCAGCCCCGGTTCCCGCGGCACTGGACAACACCGCCACGACGGCAGGCGCCAGCGAGGCCTATGCCCCGCTGGGCTGGGACGCGGTGGTGCAGTCCGCACAGTTGCGCGATGTCATCGCGCTCGCGCTGCAGAACAACCGCGACCTGCGCGCTGCGGCCCTGGCCATCGAGCGCGCCCAGGCCCAGTACGGCGTGAGCCGCGCCGATCGCCTGCCTGCAGTGAGCGGCACGGCCCAGGGCAGCCGTGCGCGCACCGCCGCCGACCTGACCACCGCCGGCCGCTCGCAGATCGGCGAGCAATACAGCGCGCAGCTGGGCATCACCAGCTACGAACTCGACTTCTTCGGCCGCGTGCGCAACCTCAACGAAGCCGCGCTGCAGGAGGTGCTGCGCGTCACCGATACCCAGCGCAGCGTGCAGCTGAGCCTGGTGGCCGAGGTCACCAATGCCTGGCTCAACCTCGCGGCCGACCAGGCACGCCTGGAGCTGGCCAAGGAAACCTTGCGCTCGCGCGAAGCCTCTTATTCCCTGACCGAACGCACGCACCGCCTGGGCGGCACCTCGGGCCTGGTGCTGGCGCAGAACCAGACCACGGTGGACAGCGCGCGCGCCGACGTCGCCGCCTTCACCAGCCAGGTGGCGCGCGACCGCAATGCGCTGCAGCTGCTGGTGGGTTCGCCCGTTCCCGCCACCCTGCTGCCTGCGGTACAACCCGCGCCCGCTGTGCCGGCGGCTGCCAAGGTGCCCGACGAACGGCGCAGCGAGCGCGTCACGCAGGCCGCCGCGCCCGTGCCCATGCTGCGCGAGAGCGCCTTGCAGTTGCTGGCCGTGCCCGCGCAGATCCCTTCGAGCGTGCTGCTCTCGCGCCCCGACGTGATGGCGGCCGAGCGCGGCCTGCAGGCCACCTACGCCAACATCGGTGCCGCGCGCGCGGCCTTTTTCCCCAGCATCTCGCTCACCGCCAACCTGGGCACGGCGAGCACGGAGCTCTCGGGCCTGTTCGGCAGCGGCAACCTGCTGTGGAGCTTCGTGCCCCAGATACGCCTGCCGATCTTCGACGGCGGCCGCAACCAGGCCAACCTGGACGTGGCCCAGGCCAACCAGCGCATTGCCCTTACGCAGTACGAGAAGGTCATCCAGACCGCCTTCCGCGAAGCCGCCGACGCCCTGGCCGAACGCGCCACGCTGACGGACCGCATCACGGCGCAGACCTCGCTGCTGGCGGCGACGGAGCGGGTGTATGCCCTGTCCGAAGCCCGCTTCAAGGCCGGCGCCGACAACTACCTCACGGTGCTCGACGCGCAGCGCTCGCTGTACGCGGCCCAGCAGACCCTGCTGAGCCTGCAACTGGCCGAGCAGACCAACCGCATCACCTTGTACAAGGTGCTCGGCGGGGGCTGAGCCCCCTGCTACAGCGCGCGTTCAGACAGGCGAAACCGGCGCCTCGCCCGCCAGGTGGCGGCGTGCGTTCTCCACGAAACGGTCGACCGAGGCCTGCACCGCCTCAGGCGACCAGCCGCCCACATGCGGGGTGAGCACCACGGTGTCCAGGTCCAGCAATTCGGCCGGTGGCGCGGGCTCGCTCTCGTAGACATCCAGGCCTGCCCCCGCCACGCGACCTTCGCGCAACGCCTGGGCCAGCGCTGCGGTGTCGATCACGCTGCCGCGCGCGATATTGACCACGTAGCCGCGCGGCCCCAGGGCATCAAGCACCGGGGCATTGACCAGGTGCTGCGTGCCTGGCCCGCCGGGCGTGGCCACGACCAGAAAATCGGCCCACTCGGCCAGCGATTTCACGTCGCCGAAATAGCGGTAAGGCACGTCCGTGCGCTCGCTGCGGTTGTGGTAGCCCACCTGCAGATCGAAGCCCAGCGCGCGCTGGGCAATCTTCTTGCCGATGGTGCCCAGGCCGATGATGCCGATGCGCTTGTGCGAAACATTCGGTGGCAGCGGCAGTGCCGTGCGCCACACGCCCTGGCGAGTGGCGACGTCCAGCTTGGGAATGCCGCGCACGGCCGCGATCAGCAGGCCGAAGGCATGGTCGGCCACGCAGTCGTCGTTGGTGCCGGCGCCATTGGCCACCACGATGCCGCGCGCCTTGGCATGCGCCACGGCGATGTTCTCGTAGCCCGCACCCAGGGCGCAGATCAGCGTGAGAGCCGGCAGCGCATCGATCTGCGCGGGCGTGATGCCGATGGAGCCTATGGTGAGCACCACCCGCACGCGGCTGCCATGCTCTGCGATGGCGGCCTGGTGCTGGGATGCATCCGGCACATAGACCAGTTCGAAGGTTTCCGACAACTGGGCGCAGTGTTCTTCCGAGAGGAACGACAGGGCAAGCAGGACAGGTTTCATGGCAGTGGAATCAAAGGGAAATCAAAGGCGGTTCCGATGGATGGAGGCAAGCTTCATGCCGCTCCATCGCTTTGCTGCAGCGCCCACATGCTGGCGTAGCGCCCACGCTGGGCCAGCAACTCGGCATGGGTGCCGCGCTCGATGATGCGGCCGGCGTCCATGACCAGGATCTCGTGCGCATCGACCACGGTGGACAGGCGGTGCGCGATCAGCAGCGTGGTCTTGTTCTGGGCCGCGCTCTGCAGCTCGGACTGGATCGCGCGCTCGTTGGCCGAGTCGAGCGCCGAGGTGGCCTCGTCGAAAATCAGGATCGGCGGGTTCTTGAGCAGGGTGCGGGCGATCGCCACGCGCTGCTTTTCACCGCCCGAGAGCTTGAGCCCGCGCTCGCCCACCATGGCCCCATAGCCGGCTGGCGTGCCGGCGATGAAGTCGTGGATGCGCGCTGAACGCGCTGCGCCCTCCACCTCGGCCTGGCTGGCGCCCGGGCGGCCGTAGGCGATGTTGTAGGCGATGGTGTCGTTGAACAGCACCGTGTCCTGCGGCACGATGCCGATGGCCTGGCGCACGCTGGCCTGGGTGACCGAGCGGATCTCCTGCCCGGCGATGGTGATGCGCCCCTGCTGGATGTCGTAGAACCGGTAGAGCAGCCGCGCCAACGTGGACTTGCCCGAGCCCGAGGGCCCGACCACGGCCACCGTCTTGCCGGCGGGGATCTCGAAGCTCACGCCCTGCAAAATGGGCCGGCCACGGGCAACGCCCTCCCCCTTGCGCGTGTCGTAGGCGAAATGCACGTCCTCGAAACGCACCGTGGCCTGGCCCAGGCCCGCAAGTGGCTGCGCCCCGGGGGCATCGGCCACCTCACGCTCCTTGTCCATCAGCACGAACATCTTGTCCAGGTCGGTCAGGCTCTGCTTGATCTCGCGGTAGATCACACCCAGGAAGTTCAGCGGAATGTACAGCTGGATCATGAAGGCGTTGACCATGACCAGGTCACCCAGCGTCATGCGGCCGTCGACCACGCCCTGCGTGGCGCGCCACAGCATGGCCACCAGGCCGATGGCGATGATGAGCTGCTGGCCCGCGTTGAGCATGGACAGCGTGGTCTGGCTCTTCAGGCGCGCATGGCGCAGCCGCTCCAGGCTTTCGTCGTAGCGCCGGGCCTCGAAGGCTTCGTTGTTGAAATACTTGACGGTCTCGTAGTTCAGCAGCGAATCGACCGCCTTGGTGTGCGCGGCCGAGTCGAACTCATTGGCCTCGCGGCGAAACTGGGTACGCCATTCGGTGACCAGCACCGTGAAGGTGATGTAGAACGCCAGCGCCGCCAGCGTGATCCAGGCGAACCAGGCGTCGAATTTGACAGCCAGCACCGTGAGCACCAGGGCCACCTCGACCAGCGTGGCCACCACGTTGAACAGGGTGAAGGAGATCAGCGACTCGATGCCGCGCACGCCGCGCTCGATGTCGCGCGTCATGCCGCCGGTCTGCCGCTCCAGGTGAAAGCGCAGGCTCAAAGCGTGCAGGTGCTCGAAGGTCTGCAGCGCGATGGAGCGCGCAGCGCCCTGCGTGGCCTTGGCAAACACCAGTTCGCGCAACTCGCTGAAGATCGAGGTGGACAGTCGCAGCGCCCCGTAGGCCAGCAGCAGGCCCACCGGCACCACCAGCAACGTGGCCGGGTCGCCCAGCTTCAGGTCCATGGTGTCGACCAGAGTCTTGAGCAGCACGGGCACGCCCACGTTGGCCACCTTGGCACCCACCATGAAGACGATGGCCGCGACCACGCGCCATTTGTACTGCCACAGATAGGGCAGCAGGCGGCCGATGGTGGCCCAGTCAGAGGGGGCGGTGGCTGCGGAAGCCGGTGTTTGGAGGGGGGTGGGTTCGCCGACAGGGCGCATGGGGGACAATTCCGGTTGTTGTTCTTACCGACCCGGCTGGCGCCCGGAGGGTTTTCTTTGGGTTGGCCCTGGAAACCACCCATGGTGTCCTCCAGCATCCGTGCCAGCCCCAACCGAGATTGTGCCCATGTCCGCGACTTTCAGCCCACCCGCCGCCCTATTGCCCACAGACAAGGAGCTGGTGCTCAAGGTGATCCCCATGCCGGCGGACACCAACGGCAATGGCGACATCTTTGGTGGCTGGGTGATGGCGCAGGTTGATCTGGCCGGCTCGGTGCTGCCGGCGCGCTACATGCAGGGCCGCATGGCGACCGTGGCGGTCAACGAATTCATCTTCAAGCAACCCGTGCGCGTGGGTGACATCCTGTCGTTCTTCTCGTCGATCACGCGCGTGGGCAACACCTCGGTCACCGTGCAAGTGGAGGTGTATGCCGAACGCTTTTCCGACCAGGGGCGCTACGTCAAGGTGACGGAAGCGCGCCTGACCTATGTGGCCATCGACGACGAAGGCCGCCCGCGCCCAGTGCCGCGCCCCAAAAAAGAGGGCGATCAGGCCGGATCGGCGGACTGAAGGAAACCGGGACCTGCGCGGCCCCGGTCAGGGCGTGCAAGCGTTCAGGCGGCCACGGCCATCGCCGTGGGCTCGGCCCGAACAGGCTGCTGCACCGGCGCGCTGCGCAATGCGGACGATGAGCTGCCCGAGCCGATGCCCGACTCGATCTCGCCCGCCAGCTGACCACCCTCTTCCACCACCAGCTTGCCATAGCGGATCTTGCCGTTGACCTTGCCGGTGCTGTAGATCACGAGTTTCTGGCGCACGGTGAGCGTGCCGTTGAACTCGCCATGGATTTCGGCGATGTCGATCTCGGCCGAGCCGCGGAAAGCCCCGTGCTCGGAGATCTGGATCACGCGCGAATCCATGGTGGCCTCCACCGTGCCCTCGACCACGAGGGTGTCGCAATCGGTGATCTCCACGCCCTTGAGCTTGATGTTGGGGCCCACCGTGAGCTTGCTGCCGGTGGAATCCGAGGCCGGGGAGGGCTTGGCCAGGGCCGGGCTGGCGGGGGCCGATGCCGCCGCAGCGCTGGTGGCAGCTGCAGAGGAGTTGGCCACCGAACTGTTCAGGCCGGTGGAATTGGAAGGACTGTGGCGGGGCTGAAACGACTCGGGTTCACGCTTGCCAAAGAAGGGGTTTTGCACGGCCATCGGTACTCCTTGAAAAGAGGCTTCATCGTAGGAGGGGGCCTACGCGATGGATGCGCGCTTTACGCAAGAACGGTAACCAAACGGTTCACCCGTAGCATGCACTTGCAAGGCTTGCGGGATCACACATGCGTCTGTTACATCCTTGGCCGACAGATGTTCAGGAGACGATGTAGGCGGCAGCTCCTGCCGACATGATCTCCCCGTTCGGCCCCTTGAACTCCATGCGCGTGGTCGCCACCCGCGAGCCCAGCCGCAGCACCTCGGCATGCAGCGTGAAATGGCTACCAATGCCCGGGCGCAGGTAGTCGATGCGCAGGTCGATGGTACCGAGCTTGGCAAAGCGGTGCAGGCGCTGGTCGGGCGCCTCATCCATGTGGCGCGCACCGATGGCCGCCATCACGGCCAGGCCGCCCATGGCATCGAGCCCGGCGCTGATCACGCCGCCATGCACGCGGTTGTAGGCATAGTGGCCCACCAGCTCGGGTTTCATCTCGATGCGCCCCTCCACCCGGTCGGGGTGCAGGCCGGTGATCTTCAGGCCCAGCACCTGGTTGAAGACGATCTTTTCCTCGAAGATGGATTTCAGGCCGGCCACGAATTCGGGCTCGAACTCCTGCGGCAGTGCGGTGGGGGTCTTGCTCATGGTGTGGGTTGTTCCTGTACGGTCTGCCAGCGCCCTCGGCGCTGGCAGCCCATGCGCTTGCGCTCACGCGCTCTTTAAATGATAGCAACAGCAGCCATTCTGACTCAAAACGCGCCATGGCGTCCCTGGCCTGCGCTGAAACGGGCCGCGCCCCGCAGCGCATCGGCCAGGCAGGCACGGCCGCCCTGCCACTCCTGCAGCAGCGCTTCGGGCAAGGGCAGGCCCTCCTGCGCCAGCGCACTGGCACGGTCGGCCCGCAGCGTGGCCTGCGGAAAGGCGGCGATCTCGCGCGCCAGTTGCAAGGCAGCCGCCAACGCCTGGCCCGGCGGCACCACCCGGTTGCACAGGCCCATGCGCAGCGCCTCCGGCGCCTCCACCTTGCGGCCCGTGAGGATCAGATCAAGCGCCTGCGACAGGCCGATGAGGCGCGGCAGGCGCACGGTGCCGCCGTCGATCAGCGGCACGCCGAAGCGGCGGCAGTACACGCCGAAGTAGGCGTCCTCCTCCATCACGCGCAGGTCGCACCACAGGGCCAGCTCCATGCCGCCGGCCACGGCAGCGCCGCTGATGGCCGCCACCACGGGCTTGGACAGTTGCAGCCGGCTCGGGCCCATGGGCCCCGGTGGATTGTGCGTACCGGCCGCGTAGTCGAGCCCCTCGGCCAGGGCGTCGGGCGAGGTGCCTTCGGCCTGCAGCCGGGCACCTGCCTGCAGGTCCCAGCCGGCGCAGAAATGCCCGCCGGCACCATGGAACACGGCCACGTCGGCGCCATCGTCGCGTTCGAAATCCAGAAAGGCCGCATGCAGCGCCTGGGCGGTGGCGGCGTCCACCGCGTTGCGCACGCCGGGTCGGCGCAATGTCACCAGCGTGACACGGCCTTGCTTCTCTACCTCTATGGCCATCGGTTTCTCCTGGCGCCGCATAGGACGCAACCCTTATTGCGCGCACGCCTGCAAAGGGACAACATGCGCCTTGATCCCCCCATCAGGGTTAGCCCCGAGTGCGGTAAGGGCCGTGCACAGGCACCATTATTTATGCAAAGCAATTGCTTTGTATAAATATTCTGGAGAGCCAGTGTGCAATTCGTGCAACTGTTGATCAGCGGGGTCGCCCAGGGGTGCATCTACGGCCTGATCGCGCTCGGCTTCGTGCTCATCTACAAGGCCACCGAAACCGTGAGCTTCGCCCAGGGCGAACTCATGATGCTGGGCGCCTTCTGCGGCCTGGCATTGATGACGGTGCTCGGCTTTCCCTTCTGGGTGGCGGTGCTCGCGAGCATTGCGGCCATGGGGTTGTTCGGCACGGTGCTCGAACGTGCCGTCATCCGCCCCATCCTGGGCCAGCCCGCGTTCTCCATCGTCATGCTGACCATCGGCATCGGCTATGTGCTGCGTGGCCTGGTGACGATGATCCCCACCATCGGCACCGAGACGCACACCCTGCCCGTGCCCTACAAGGACCTGTCGTTCCGCCTGGGCACCCTGGTGGTCAACGCCGAGCAACTGGCCGTGATCGGCGCCACCGGCGTGCTGTGCGTGCTGCTGTTCGCGCTGTTCCGCTACAGCAAGCTCGGCATCGCCATGCAGGCCTCGTCGCAGAACCAGCTCGCGGCCTACTACATGGGCATCCCCGTGCAGCGCCTCAACGGCCTGGCCTGGGGCCTGGCGGCCGCTGTCGCGGCCGTGGCCGGGCTGCTGCTGGCGCCCATCACCTTCGTGCACGCCAACATGGGGCTGATCGGGCTCAAGGCCTTCCCGGCCGCCGTGGTGGGCGGTTTCGGCAGCCTGCCCGGTGCCATCGTCGGCGGCCTGGTGATCGGCATCGTCGAATCGTTCTCGGGCTTTTACCTGCCCGACGGCTTCAAGGACACCGCCGCCTACATCGTGGTGCTGGTCATGCTGATGGTGCGGCCCAACGGACTGTTTGGCGAAAAGCTGAGAAAGAAAGTCTGACCCCATGCGCTTTCTTTTCAAGACTTCCTACGAGCAGGACCTGCGCCTGGCCAAGCATGGCGGGCACCTGTTCTGGTACGGGCTGCTGGGCCTGGCCCTGGTGGTGGCGCCCTGGGTGGCACCCGAGTACTGGCTGGCGCAGCTGACCTTCGTGCTCATCTACGCCATCGTCGGGCTGGGGCTGATGCTGCTGGCGGGCTTCACGGGGCTGTTCTCACTCGGGCATGCGGCCTTTCTCGGCGTGGGGGCGTACACGCAGGCAGTGCTCACCGGCATGGGCTGGCCGTTTGCGCTGTCGCTGGCCTGCGCGGCAGGGCTGTCGGCCGCCGTGGGCGTGGTGGTGGGTTTGCCGGCGCTGCGCGTGAAGGGCATCTACCTGGGCATGGCCACCTTGTCGTTCGGCTTCATCGTCGAGGAGGTGTTCGCGCGCTGGGAGTCGGTCACGGGCGGCAACTCGGGCAAGCACCTGGTGCCACCCGAGATCTGGGGCTTCAAGTTCGAATCCACCGAATCCTTCTACTTCCTGTGTCTGGTGATTGCCGTGGTCAGCACCCTGGCCATTCTGAACCTGCTGCGCTCGCCCACGGGCCGGGCCTTCGTGGCCATCCGCGATTCGGAGATCTCGGCGCAGAGCATGGGCATCCACCTGGCGCGCTACAAGACGCTGTCGTTCTCGCTCTCGGCGGCGCTGGCCGGCATCGGCGGCGCGCTGTATGCGCACAAGCTGCAGTTCATCTCGCCCGACCAGTTCAACATTTTGCAATCCATCGACCTGCTGCTGATGATCGTGATCGGCGGGCTGGGCTCGGTGCATGGGGCCTTCCTGGGCGCGATCTTCCTGATCTCGATGCCGCAGCTGATCTCGCTGGGCAAGGACTGGCTGCCGGCCAGCATCGGCCAGGCGCCCGGCCTGCAGGCCGTGGTCTACGGCGCCGTGCTGATTCTCTTCGTGCTGTTCGAGCCCATGGGCCTGTATGGCCGCTGGCTCAAGGTGCGCACCTGGTTGCAGCTGTTTCCGTTCTACCGCAAGGGCCTGTTCAAGCGGCAGAAGTCCTTCCAGAAGTCCGATAGGCTGAGATGAAGCACCCCCTGAGTCGCTTCGCGCCTTCACCCCTCTCTCATATTGCTTCGCAATCTGGGAGGGGGACGCCCCCAGCGCGGCGGGGCGGCCCTTGCGCGGGGGCACTGGCCTCGGGCGCGCCGGTTTCAACGGCTGCGAATGGCGTTCAGCGCAATAGACAACAGAAATGACCCACGTTGCTTTACCCATGACCGACGACATCCTGCTCAGCGCGCAGAACCTGAGCGTGCGCTTTGGCGGCGTGCTGGCCGTGAACAACGTGGGCTTCGAGGTGCGCCGCGGCGAGGTGTTCACCCTGATCGGACCCAACGGCGCGGGCAAGACCACGGTGTTCAACCTGATCAGCCGCATCTACACGCCCACCACCGGCACCATCCACTACGCCGGCCCGGACGGCATGCTGCCGCTGAGCGACCAGCCGCCGCACAAGGTGGCCGGCCTGGGGATTGCGCGCACCTTCCAGAACATCGAGCTGTTCGAGCACGCCAGCGTGCTGCACAACCTGTTGATCGGCCGCCACACGCGCCGCGAGACGGGCCTGTGGGCCGACATGCTGTTCACGCGCCGCGTGCGGGACGCCGAGGTGCGTGCGCGCGAGAAGGCCGAAGAGGTCATCGACTTCCTGGACCTGCAGCACTACCGCGACACCCTGGTCGCCGGCCTGCCCTACGGCGTGCGCAAGGTGGTGGAGCTGGCCCGCGCGCTGTGCACCGAGCCGCGCCTGCTGCTGCTGGACGAGCCCTCGTCGGGCCTGAACGTGGAGGAGACAGATGACATGGCCTTCTGGATTCAGGACATCCAGCACGAGCTCGGCATCACTGTGCTGATGGTGGAGCACGACATGTCGCTGGTGTCCAAGGTGTCCGACCGCGTGCTGGCCATGAACCAGGGCGAGGTGGTGGCCATGGGCACGCCGCGCGAGGTGCAGTCGCACCCCGGCGTGATCGAGGCCTACCTGGGCACCATCGACGACGTGAGCAACCTGCGCCGCCCGGCGGGCAGCGCACCGGCAAGGATGGCACGATGACCGTCATTCCATTTCCCGGACCATCCGGCGCCAGCGCTGCCGAGGGCACGCCGCTGCTGCGCCTGCAGAACGTGGAGAGCGCCTACGGCCCCATCAAGGCCATCCGCGGCGTGAGCCTGCAGGTGCAGCGCGGCGAGATCGCCGCCGTGCTGGGAAGCAATGGCGCGGGCAAGACGACCATCCTCAAGACCATCTCGGGCATCATCGATCCGCGCCGGGGCACCATCGAGTTCCAGGGCGCCCACATTGCGGCCACCGATCCGGCCGCCATCGTGCGCCGGGGGCTGGTGCATGTGCCCGAGGGGCGCGAGGTGTTCGCACTGCTCTCGGTGCGCGACAACCTGCTCATGGGCGCCTACACGCGCAGCGATGCCGACGCCGTGGCACGCGACCTGGAGCTGGTGTACGGCTACTTCCCCATCCTCAGGGAGCGCGCCGGGCAGGACGCGGGCCTGCTCTCGGGCGGGCAGCAGCAGATGCTGGCGATCTCGCGCGCGCTCATGGCCAACCCCGAGCTCATCCTGCTCGACGAGCCCAGCCTGGGCCTGTCGCCCAAGCTCACCAAGGAGATCTTCGAGATCGTGGTACGCATCAACCGCGAGCGCGGCACCACCATCCTGCTGGTGGAGCAGAACGCCAACATGGCGCTCAATGCCTCCGACTACGGCTACGTGCTGGAGAACGGCCGCATCGTGATGGAAGACAGCTGCGAGCGCCTGCGCGAAAAGGACGACATCAAGGAGTTCTACCTGGGCATGAAGGACGCTGGCGTGCGCGGCGAACGGCGCTGGAAAAAGAAGAAGAACTGGAGGTGACCGGCATGTCCAATCTATGGGACCTCTCCCACATCCAGCCGGCCGGCACCGACGTGCTCGCGGGCGACACCATTGCCGCGATGTTCTGGAACGGCGTGGCCCAGCGCGGCCCGCGGGTGTGGATGCGCCAGAAGCAGCTCGGCATCTGGAAGAGCTGGACCTGGAACCAGACGGCCGATGCCGTGCGCGAGATCGCAGGCGGCCTGATGGCGCTGGGCTTCGCGCCGGGCGAATGCGCCTCCATCCTGTCCAACACCAACATCGAATGGGTGCTGGCCGACCTGGCCGTGCTGAGCTGCGGCGGTGTCTCCAACGGCATTTACCCCACCGACGCGGCCAGCCAGGTGCACTACCTGAGCGAAGACTCGCGCACCAGCGTGCTCTTCGTGGAAGACGATGAACAGCTGGACAAGGCGCTGGAGGTGCGTGGCGCCCTGCCCCTGCTGCGCAAGATCGTGGTCTTCGACATGGAGGGCCTGCGCAGCCTGGAAGACCCCGGCATCATCAGCCTGCAGGCCTTGCGCGCGCTGGGCCGCGAGTGGAGCCAGGGGCATGCGGGCGAGCTGGAGCGCCGCGTGCAGGCCTGCCGGCCCGAGGACGTGGCCATTCTGGTCTACACCTCGGGCACCACCGGCAAGCCCAAGGGCGCCATGCACACCCATGGCGCCCTGACCTACACCGTGCGCGGCTACAACACGCTGATCTCGCGCACCGAGGACGACGAGGCCATGTGTTTCCTGCCACTGTGCCACATCGCCGAACGCATGGGGGGCGAATACTTTTCGCTGTACACCGGCTCGCGCCTGAACTTCGTGGAGAACCCCGACACCGTGCCCGAGAACGTGCGCGAGATCGCCCCCACCGTGTTCACCGCCGTACCGCGCGTGTGGGAGAAGTTCTATTCCGGCGTGATGATCGCGCTCAAGGAATCCACGGCGCTGCAGCAGGCGGCCTACGCATGGTCCATCGGCGTGGGCACGCGCATTGCCGACCAGGTGCTGGCCGGGCAGCCCGTGGGGGCGGTGCAGAAGCTGCAGTTCCAGCTGGCGCGCTGGCTGGCGCTCAACAACGTGCGCAAGCTCATCGGCATCCACCGCGCGCGCTTCCTGGTCACGGGTGCGGCGCCCAGCTCGCCCGAGCTCGTGAAGTGGTACCTGGCGCTGGGCGTGCCCATGCTGGAGGTGTGGGGCATGACCGAGACCTGCGGCGCCGCCACCGGCGTGCCCGCCAGCCGCATCAAGCCCGGCTCCATCGGCCCGGCCGCCAGCTACAACGAGGTGCGCGTGGACCCGGCCACCGGAGAGATCCAGGTGCGCGGCCCGAACGTGTTCAAGGGCTACCTGAACCAGCCCGAGAAGACGGCCGAGACCATCGATGCCGATGGCTGGCTGCACACTGGCGACGTGGGGGTGATCGACGCCGACGGCTACCTGCGCATCACCGACCGCATGAAGGACATCATCATCACGGCCGGCGGCAAGAACATCACCCCGAGCGAGCTGGAGAACGAGCTCAAGTTCAGCCCCTATGTGACGGACGCAGTAGTGATCGGCGATGCCCGCCCCTACCTCACGGTGATCATCATGATCGACCAGGAGAACGTGGAAAAGTATGCGCAGGACCACGACGTGCCGTTCTCCAACTACGCCAGCCTCACGCGCGCGCCCGAGGTGCAAGCCCTGATACAGGCCGAGGTGGACCGGGTGAACGCCCGTTTCGCGCGCGTGGAGCAGATCAAGAAGTTCTTCTTGCTCGACACGCAGCTCTCGGCCGAGGACGAGGAGCTAACCCCCACCATGAAGCTCAAGCGCAAGCTCGTGCAGCAGAAGTATGCGGAACGCATTGAGGCCATGTACCGCTGAGCCGTGCCGGGCCCCGGTTCCATAGGGAAAGTGCTGGTGCCCGGTACCGGGCATCGTTCTATAACGACGAATCCGATCCATCCAAGGAGACGTGCCATGAAACTTCATCCCATTGCCGTGCTGGCCATCATGGCCATGTCCGGCGGCGCCGCGCAGGCCCAGGCCCCGCAGGGCGTGGCCAAGGACACCATCACGCTGGGCTCCATCCAGGATCTGTCGGGGCCGCTCGCGGGCTTCGGCAAGCAGGTGCGCCTGGGGATGATGCTGCGCGTGGACGAGGCCAACGAGCAAGGCGGCGTCAACGGCCGCAAGCTTGACCTCAAGGTGGAGGACTCGGGCTATGACCCCAAGAAGGCGGTGCTGGCGGCGCAGAAGCTCGTCAACCAGGACAAGATCTTCATGATGGTGGCGCACATCGGCACGGCGCAGAACCTGGCGGCGATGCCGGTGCAGTTCAGCAAGAACGTGATCAACTTCTTTCCGGTGACGGCCGCGCGCGAGATGTACGAGCCCTTCCACAAGCTCAAGTATTCGTTCGCCGCGACCTACTACGACCAGATCCGCCTGGCAGCGCCCAAACTCATCAAGGAAAAGGGCGCCAAGAAGATCTGCACCATCTACCAGGACGACGAGTTTGGGCTGGAGGTGATGCGCGGCGGTGAAGCGGCCCTGAAGGCCATGGGCATGGACTTCACCGAGAAGACCTCGTACAAGCGCGGCGCCACCGACTTCTCGTCCCAGGTGGCAAAGATGAAGGCGGCGGAGTGCGACTTCGTGGTCCTGGGCACCATCATCCGCGAGACCATCGGCACCATCGGCGAGGCGCGCAAGACCGGCTTCAATCCCACCTTCCTGGGTTCGAGCGCGGCCTACACCGACCTGATCCACAAGCTGGGCGGCAAGCCCATGGACGGCCTGTACGCCACCATGACGGTGCAGCACCCCTATCTGGACGAGGCCTCGCAGCCCATCCGTTTCTGGGCCACCAAGTACAAGACCAAGTTCAATGAAGACCCGACGGTGTTCTCGGTCTACGGCTATGGCGCCATCGATGCCTTCATCCGCGCGGCGCAAAAGGCAGGCACCTCGCTGACCACCGAGAGCTTCATCAAGGCCATGGACACCATGGTCATCCCGCCCGACATGTTCGGCAGCGCCGAGGCGACCTACGGACCGCAGAAGCGCCTGGGCAGCGACCTCTCGCGTCTGTCGCAGATCCAGGAAGGCAAGTGGAAGGTGGTGTCGGACTACGTCAAGTAAGCAGCGCCCGCGCTTGCCTGCCAGGCCGCCCCCCAAGGGCGGCCTTTTTACTGTGGCAAACCCATGGCAGAATTTTAGAAAGCACCTGCTTTTCAAAATTACGCTGGAGACGAACACCATGATCGAACGCACCCTCTTCAACGCCGACCACCAGGCCTTTGCCGAGAGCTTTGCGCGCTTTCTCGACAAGGAGGTGGCACCCCACCACGCCGCGTGGGAGGAACAGGGCTATGTGGACCGCGCCGTGTGGACCAAGGCCGGCGAGAACGGCTTTCTGTGCATGGCCCTGCCCGAGGAGTACGGCGGCGCGGGCGCCGACAAGCTTTACTCGGTGGCGCAGATGGAGGCGATTGCGCGTGCCGGCTTCACCGGCATCGGCTTCGGGCTGCACAGCGAGATCGTGGCGCCCTACCTCCTGCACTACGGCACCGAGGAACAAAAGCGCCGTTACCTGCCGCAGCTGGCCAGCGGTGCCATGGTAGGCGCCATCGCCATGAGCGAGCCGGCCGCCGGCAGTGACCTGCAGGGCATCAAGGCCACGGCCGTGAAGAGCGCCGACGGCTCGCACTATGTGCTCAACGGCAGCAAGACCTTCATCACCAACGGCTGGCATGCCGACCTGGTGATCGTGGTCGCCAAGACCGACCCGGCGGCGGGCGCCAAGGGCACCAGCCTGTTCCTGGTGGAGCGCGGCATGCCGGGCTTCGAGAAGGGCCAGCGCCTCAAGAAGCTGGGCATGAAGGCACAAGACACCTCCGAGCTGTTCTTCACCGACGTGAAGGTGCCGGCAGACAATCTGCTGGGCGGCCCGGCCATGGAGGGGCGCGGCTTCATCTGCCTGATGGAGCAATTGCCGTGGGAGCGCCTGCAGATCGCCATCACCGCCGTGGCAGCCTCTCAGGCGGCCATCGACTGGACGGTAGACTATGTCAAGCAGCGCAAGGTCTTCGGCCAGCCCGTGGCCAGCTACCAGAACACCCGCTACACCCTGGCCGAACTGCAGACCGAGGTGCAGGTGGCCCGGGTGTTCGTGGACAAATGCTGCGAACTGATCGTGGCCAGCCAGCTCGACACTGCCACGGCCAGCATGGCCAAGTACTGGACCACCGACCTGCAGTGCAAGGTGATGGACGAATGCCTGCAGCTGCACGGCGGCTATGGCTACATGTGGGAATACCCCATCACCCGGGCCTATGCCGACGCCCGCGTGCAGCGCATCTACGGCGGCACCAACGAGATCATGAAAGAAGTGATCACCCGCGCGATGGGGCTGGGCAAGTAGCCGCGCCCCTCGACATCAGAGGCCTGCTTGTCGTCCTAGAGCAGCCAGGTCTCGCGGATCTCTTCGGGGCTGAGCTTGCGCGGGGCCGGCGCGGTTCCGCGCACCTGCAGCCAGTCGCGCACGCCATCGCGGCCGCTGAGACCGCGCACCAGCAAGAGTCCCGCAGCAATCCCGCGTGCGGCTGCTGCACCGCGGCTGGGGGCCATGAATGCCGACACGGCCAGCCCTGCGCCTGCGGCCAGCGCCAGATGGTGCTCCAGGAAAAAGCCCGAGCGCGCGTCGTCGTACTCGATGGCGTCGCGCGCCAGGAGTTGCAGGGATTCAGAAAGGGTTTTTGCCATGTTCTGGATTGTCGAGGATCAGAAAGCAGCCAGTGTCCACAGGGTACGGCACGATCCGCCAATGTCGGCAGCGCGTCCCGTGCAGGCCCGGCCCGGAAGACAACAGGATAGCGCGTTGGCAGCGCAGTTCCCTGCAGGCCAAGTCCTACAAACTCCGCTTACCAAATCCCACGTGCTGTTACAGATGGGCCGCATAAATTGGGAAGTGAGGCTCCCTGCGCGTGCGGGCGCCGAGAACGGTGTCCTCTTTCCAGGAGACTTCATGAGACATGTACGGCGCAGCACTTCCCCTTGGCTCATTGCCGCCATCAGCGGCGCCCTCTTCGGCGTGGTGTGCGGCATGGCCCGAGCGCAGGCGCCAGCCGATGCGCCCATGCCCTCGCGCTCGGTGCTGCCCTTCACCCAGTCCGGCTATATCGGCCTGTCGGGCGGGCGTTCCCAGTACGACCTGGCGACGGGGCCCGCAGGCCTGGCCTACGACGACACCGACACGGCCTGGAAGCTCAGCGCCGGCGGGTACTTCCACCGCAATGTCGGGGTCGAGGTCGGCTACCTCGATTTCGGCCGCGCTTACCGGCTGGACGGCCGCACCAAGGCCCAGGGCATCAACCTGAGCCTGGTGGGGCGCGCACCGATAGGCGAGCGCCTGGAGCTGTTCGCCAAGGCCGGCACCACCTACAGCCGGACCTCCACCTCCGCGCAGCCCGTGTACGGCCTGCGCGCCGGCAAGAACAGCGGCATGGGCCTGTCCTACGGCGTCGGCGCCAGTTGGGGCTTCACACCGAACATTGCCGCCGTGCTGGAATGGGAGCGCCATCGCCTGCGCTTCTCGGACGACACCGCCCCCGCCGACATGGCCACCGTGGGCGTGCGTTACAAGTTCTGAAACCCGGCACACCGGGCGCCGCGCTCCGCCGCAGCAGCGGCTGTCGTCACCCGTGCGTTCTCCAACTGCCACCATTTATACAAAGCGGGTGATCTGTATAAAGCTGTCCCGCCCTATACTGCGGCGACAACTGGAGACACGCCATGACACAAGCCTATGTGTTCGATGCCATCCGCACACCGCGGGGCAAGGGCAAGAAGGACGGAAGCCTGCACGAGGTCAAGCCCATCAGCCTGCTCACTGGCCTGCTGGCCGAGTTGCACCGCCGCCACCGCTTCGATACCGCAGCCGTGGACGACATCGTGATGGGCATCGTCTCGCCCGTGGGCGAGCAGGGCTCGGTGCTGCCCAAGGTGGCGGCACTCAAGGCGGGCTGGGACTTTCGCGCTTCGGGCCTGCAGGTCAACCGCTTTTGTGCGTCGGGCCTGGAGGCCGTGAACCTGGCTGCGCAGAAGGTGCGCTCGGGCTGGGAAGACCTGGTGGTGGCCGGCGGCGTGGAGAGCATGAGCCGCGTGCCCATCGGCTCGGACGGCGGCGCCTGGGCGCAGGACCCGGACACCAACTCGGCCACCCTGTTCGTGCCCCAGGGCATCGGCGCTGACCTGATCGCCACGCTGGACGGTTTCACGCGCTCCGACGTCGATGCCTATGCCGTCGAATCCCAGCGCCGCGCCGCCGCCGCCCGTGCAGCAGGGTACTTCAAGCAATCCGTGGTGCCCGTCCAGGACTTCCTGGGCCTGCCCATCCTGGAGGAAGACGAGTTCATCAAGCCCCAGACCACGCTGGAGGGGCTGGCGGCGCTCAAGCCCTCGTTCGAGCAGCTGGGCGGCATGGGCTTTGATGCCGTGGCGCTGCAGCGCTACCCCGAGGTCGAGCGCATCCACCATGTGCACCATGCGGGCAATGCCTCGGGCATCGTCGATGGCGCAGCGGCGGTGCTGATCGGCAACGAGGCCGCCGCTGCGGCCCACGGCCTCACGCCGCGCGCGCGCATCGTGGCCACAGCGCTCAGCGGCGCCGACCCGACCATCATGCTCACCGGCCCCATGCCGGCGGCGCGCAAGGCGCTGGCCAAGGCCGGCATGGACATCGGCCAGATCGACCTGTTCGAGGTGAACGAGGCCTTTGCGGCCGTGCCCATGCGCTTCATGCGCGAGCTGGGCGTGCCGCACGAGAAGGTCAACGTCAACGGCGGCGCCATTGCCATGGGCCACCCCCTGGGTGCCACGGGCGCAATGATCCTGGGCACGCTCATCGACGAGCTGCACCGCCGGCAACTGCGCTATGGCCTGGCCACCCTGTGCGTGGGCGGCGGCATGGGCATTGCCACCATCGTGGAGCGCGTGTGATGACGACGACGATGGAGAACACCATGCAGACCATCCGCTACGAACTCCTCGACGCCGCCGACGGCAAGGTGGCGCTCATCACCTTCGACGAACCGGACTCCAGCGTCAACACCATGTGCCGCCAGTGGCAGGCAGACCTGGGGCAGGCCACGGCCCGCGTGGTTGCCGACCGCGCCCAGCTCAAGGGCATCGTGCTGGCATCGGCCAAGACCAGCTTCTTCGCGGGCGCGGACCTCAAGGCCACCATGCGGCTCACGCCGGCCGATGCGCCCACGGCCTTTGGCGAGATCGAGCGCATGAAGCAGCACTTTCGCACGCTGGAAACCCTGGGCATCACGGTGGTCAGCTGCCTCAACGGTGCGGCCCTGGGGGGCGGCTGGGAGGTGGCGCTGGTGGGCCACTACCGCATCGCGGTGGACAACCAGCGCATCCTGTTCGGCCTGCCCGAGGTGACTTTGGGCCTGATGCCGGGCGCCACGGGCATCACCAAGATGACCCGCCTGCTCGGCCTGATGGGTGCGCAGCCCTATCTGCTCGAAGGCAAGCTCTTCAACCCGCGCGAGGCGCTGGAGCTGCAGCTGGTGCACGAGCTGGTGGCCACGCCCGAGCAATTGCTGCCCGCCGCCCTGGCACGCATCGCCACGCACCCGCATTCTGTGCAGCCATGGGACGACAAGAACCACAGGATGCCCGGCGGCACGCCCGCCAACCCCAAGGTGGCTGCGGCGCTGAGCGTGGCGCCCGCCATGCTCAAAAAGACCACGCGCGGCCGCTACCCAGCGCCCGAGGCCATCCTGGCCACCATGGTCGAAGGCGCCATCGTCGACTATGACACCGCACTGCGCATCGAGAGCCGCTACCTCGCGCGCCTGATGACCGGGCCAGTGGCGCGCAACATGATCAATACGTTCTTCTTCGACATGAACGCGATCAAGAGCGGCCAGTCGCGCCCCGGCCAATCCCCGCGCTACAAGCCGCAGAAGGTCGGCATCCTGGGCGCCGGCATGATGGGCGCCGGCATCGCCTGGGCCCAGGCCAGCCGGGGCATCGCCACAGTGCTCAAGGACGTGAGCCAGGAGAAGGCCGATACGGGCAAGGCCTACAGCGCCAAACTTTCGCAGGCGCGCGTGGACAAGGGCCGCATGGAAGCCACGGCGCAGCAGGCGCTGCTCGGCAAGATCAAGGCCACCGCCGATGCCACCGACCTGGCCGGCTGCGACCTGGTGATCGAGGCGGTGTTCGAGAGCCGCGAGCTCAAGGCGAACGTGACGCGCGAAGCAGAGCCCCAGCTCGCCGAAGACGGTTTCTTCGCCAGCAACACATCCACCCTGCCCATCACGGGTTTGGCCCAGGCCTGCCGCCGGCCCGACAAGTTCGTCGGCATCCACTTCTTCAGCCCCGTGGACAAGATGAAGCTGGTGGAGATCATCCGCGGCAAGGAAACCGACGACGAGACCGTGGCGCGTGCGTTCGACTACGTGCAGGCCCTGGGCAAGGTGCCCATCGTGGTCAACGACTCGCGCGGCTTCTATACCAGCCGCACCTTCGGCACCTACGTGATGGAGGGCGCGGCCCTGCTCGGCGAGGGCGTACCCGCCGCGCTGATCGAGAACGCGGCGATGCAGGCCGGCATGCCGGTGGGGCCGCTGGCCGTGCTGGACGAGACGGCGCTGACCTTGAGCGTACACGTGCTGGACCAGACGCGCGCGGACTACGCGGCGGAGGGCCGCAGCTACCAGGCCACGGCCGGGGAGTTGCTGGTGGAGCGCATGGTCAAGGAGCTCAAGCGCCCTGGCCGTGCGGGTGGGGGCGGTTTCTATGACTACCCTGCGGGCGGTCGCAAGCAGTTGTGGCCTCAGCTGCGTTCGCTGTTCGAGAAGGCGCCGGCTGCTGGCTCCGAGGTTCTGGGCGTTCAGGAGATTCAGGATCGGTTGCTGTACCGGCAGGCGGTGGAGACGGCGCGGTGCCTGGCGGAGGGGGTGCTCACGAGCGTGCACGATGCGAATATCGGGTCGATCTTCGGGATCGGGTTTCCGGCGTGGACTGGGGGGGCGATGCAGTTCATCTATGGGACAGGGGTCGAAGCATTCCTGGCGCGGGCAGATGAGTTGGCGCAGCGGTTCGGGGCTGGGTTTGCGCTGGATGCTGCGGCGCGCTCGGCCATTGAGCGGTTTCAGCCTCGGTATTGAGTGTCGTTTTCCAGCCGCTTGCCTTTGCTGAGGGCGGAGGCCGGGGTGTGCGCCCGGCGGCGCACCC